>NZ_CP117709.1:1200000-2400000 GCF_028622875.1 Streptomyces sp. MMBL 11-1
GGCGGCAGCTTCAGCGGGGCGAAGCCGAAGCCCCGGATGCCGAGGTCGTCGAAGGACTTGGCGTCGGTGCCGGCCGAGAGCATGTACGGCACGGCACGGGCGATGGGGTCCTCGGCGACCAGCGCGGTCTGCATGGCGTCGACCAGCGCGCCGTCGAACGTGGTCTCCAGGGCCTTGTCCGCGTGCACGTCCTCGCGCCGGACGTTGGGCCCCAGGATCCGGTCCAGGTCCGCGAGGAACTCCTCCTCGTACCCGGGCAGGTACCGGCCGTCGACGTGGGCGGACGCCTGCCCCGGGATGACGTTGACCTTGTAGCCGGCGCCGAGCTGCGTGGGATTGGCGGTGTTCTGGAGGGAGGCGCCGATGAGCTTGGCGATGCCGCCCAGCTTGGCGAGGGTCTCGTCCATGTTCTCCGGGTCCAGCTCGGTGCCCAGCGCGTCGGAGAGCTCGTCCAGGAAGTGCCGCAGCGTCTTGGTGACCCGCACCGGGAACTTGTGCCGGCCCAGCCGCCCGACCGCCTCGGACAGCTCCGTGATGGCGTTGTCCTTGTGGATCATCGAGCCGTGCCCGGCGGTGCCGTCCACGGTCAGCTTCATCCAGTGCATGCCCTTCTGGGCCGTCTCCACCAGATACAGCCGCAGGTTCTCGTTGACGGTGAACGAGAAACCGCCGACCTCGCTGATCGCCTCGGTGACACCCTCGAAGAGCCCGGGGTGGTGGTCGACGAGGTAGCGCGCCCCGTACGTCCCGCCGGCCTCCTCGTCCGCGAGGAAGGCGAGCACGATGTCGCGCGGGGGCTTGCGGCCGGTGCGCATGCGCTCGCGGACGACCGCGAGGGTCATCGCGTCCATGTCCTTCATGTCGACCGCGCCCCGGCCCCAGACGCAGCCGTCCGCGATCTCCCCGGAGAACGGGTCGTGCGTCCAGTCCGCCGCGTTGGCCGGGACGACGTCGGTGTGCCCGTGGATGAGGAGCGCCGGACGCGAGGGGTCCTCGCCCTCGATCCGGGCGACCGTGGAGGCCCGCCCCTTGTGCGACTCGAAGATCTTCGGCTCCAGGCCGACCTCCGCGAGCTTCTCCGCGACGTACTCGGCCGCGAGCCGCTCACCGGGGCCGGAGTGGTCGCCGTAGTTGCTGGTGTCGATCCGGATCAGGTCACGACAGAGGTCGACGACCTCCCTCTCGGCGTTGCCGCCGGTGACGGCCTTGCCCGTGCTGCTGTCGCTCACGCTGGTTCCTTCCACTGTCGCTGTGGTGCTCCTTCTCATCCTCCCGCGCCCACGGCCCCCGCCCAAGGCCGCACACCCCCCGTCACGCACCGTTCACCGCCATCGGGGCGTGATCGAGCACCCTCGAATGTTTGCTATGGTTTTCCACGTCGGAACGGGCACGGGCCCGCGAGACAGACACCTTGTCCGGGTGGCGGAATGGCAGACGCGCTAGCTTGAGGTGCTAGTGCCCTTTATCGGGCGTGGGGGTTCAAGTCCCCCCTCGGACACCAGCAGGAGCCCCACTTCGGTGGGGCTCTTTTGCGTCACCGGGCGACCACGGAGAGGGGCGATGATGCGGGGTCGCAGGAAGCCGCCTCCCGCGCCGCTCCCCCAGCGGAACGGGATCGACGCGGTGCGGGTGCGGCTGCCGGAGGATCCCGACGGGCTCCGGGGCTGCGTCGGGGAGCATCTGGTCGCGCGGTTCGGCGGGGCGATCGGGGCGGACCGGGTTACGGAGATGCTGGCGGCCGGGCGGTTCGTGGGGGCCGACGGGGTCGCCGTGCGGGGCGACGAGCCGTACGCCGCGGGGCGGTGTCTCTGGTTCCACCGGGACTTCGCGCCGGAGGAACCTGTGCCGTTCCCGGTCGGCGTCGTGTACCGGGACGAGCGTCTCGTCGTCGCCGACAAGCCGCACTTCCTGGCGACCATGCCCCGGGGGCGGCACATCACCGAGACCGCGGTGGCCCGGCTGCGGCGGGAGCTGGACCTGCCCGCCCTGCAGCCGGCGCACCGGCTGGACCGGCTGACCGCGGGGCTCGTGCTGTTCGTGGTGCGGCCCGGGGACCGGGGCGCGTACCAGACGCTGTTCCGGGACCGGCTGGTGCGCAAGGAGTACGAGGCGCTGGCCCCGTACGACCCGGAGCTTCTCCTGCCCCGGACCGTGCGGAGCCGGATCGTGAAGGAGCGCGGGGTGCTCGCCGCCCGGGAGGAGGCGGGCGAGGCGAACAGTGAGAGCCGGGTGGAGCTGGTGGAGCGCCGGGGGCCGCTCGGGCGGTACCGGCTGCTGCCCGCTACCGGGCGGACGCATCAGCTGCGGGTCCATATGAACGCGCTGGGGCTGCCGATCGTCCACGATCCGCTGTATCCGGTGGTGGAGGAGGAAGGGGCCGCTGACGACTTCTCGCGGCCGTTGCAGTTGCTGGCCCGGGTTCTGGAGTTCACCGATCCGGTCGGCGGGGAGCCGCGCCGCTTCGAGAGCGGGCTGCGGCTCTCCGCCTGGCCGGAGGGGTGAGAGGCGCTCAGTGGCCGCGCTTGATCCACTCGTCGAGCTGCGGGGCCTCCGCGCCGATGGTGGTGGGGTCGCCGTGGCCGGTGCGGACGGCGGTGTCGCCGGGGAGGGTGAGCAGCCGGTCCCTGATCGAGTCGATGATCGTGGGGAACGACGAGAAGGAGCGGCCGGTGGCGCCGGGGCCGCCCTGGAAGAGGGTGTCGCCGGTGAAGACCGTGGCCAGCTCGGGGGCGTACAGGCAGACCGCGCCGGGGGCGTGGCCCGGGGTGTGCAGGACCGTGAGCGTGGTGCCCGCCACGGTCAGTTCCTGGCCGTCCGAGAGGATGCCGTCGGGGGTGTGGTCCGGGTGGGTCTGCTGCCAGAGCGGCAGGTCGTCCGGGTGGAGCAGGATCGGGGCGCCGGTGGCTGCCGCGAGGGCGGGGGCGGCGTCGATGTGGTCGTTGTGCGCGTGGGTGCAGACGATGGCGCGCAGCGTCCGGCCGCCGAGCGCGGCCTCGATGGCGGCGGCGTCATGGGCGGCGTCGATGACGATCGCCTCGGTGTCGTCGCCGACGATCCACACGTTGTTGTCGACGTCCCACTCGCCGCCGTCGAGGGCGAAGGTGCCGGAGGTGACCAGATGGTCGATGCGGACGGACATCAGAGGACCACCACCGAGCGGAGGACGTCGCCGTCGTGCATCCGGGCGAAGGCCTGCTCGATGTCGCCCAGGCCGATGGTCTCGGTGACGAAGGCGGCGAGGTCGAGACGGCCCTGCTGGTGGAGGTCGACGAGCATCGGGAAGTCGCGGGAGGGCAGGCAGTCGCCGTACCAGGAGGACTTGAGCGAGCCGCCGCGGCCGAAGACGTCCAGGAGCGGCAGTTCGAGCTTCATCTCCGGGGTCGGGACGCCGACGAGGACGACCGTTCCCGCGAGGTCGCGGGCGTAGAAGGCCTGCTGGTAGGTCTCCGGGCGGCCGACGGCCTCGATGACGACGTCGGCGCCGTTGCCGTCGGTGAGGGCGCGGATGGCCTCGACCGGGTCGGCGGAGCGGGAGTTGACGGTGTGGGTGGCGCCCATCTTCTTCGCCGTCTCCAGCTTGCGGTCGTCGATGTCGACCGCGATGATCTTCGCCGCGCCGGCCAGCCGGGCTCCGGCGATGGCGGCGTCGCCGACGCCGCCGCAGCCGATGACGGCGACGGAGTCGCCCCGGCCGACCTGGCCGGTGTTGATGGCGGCGCCGATGCCCGCCATGACGCCGCAGCCGAGCAGTCCGGCGACGGCCGGGGAGACCTCGGGGTCGACCTTGGTGCACTGGCCGGAGGCGACGAGGGTCTTCTCGGCGAACGCGCCGATGCCCAGCGCGGGCGACAGCTCCGTGCCGTCGAGCAGGGTCATCTTCTGCTTGGCGTTGTGGGTGTCGAAGCAGTACCAGGGGCGGCCGCGCAGACAGGCGCGGCACTGGCCGCACACGGCACGCCAGTTGAGGACGACGAAGTCGCCGGGGGCGACGTCCGTGACGCCCTCGCCGACCGACTCCACGACCCCCGCGGCCTCGTGGCCGAGGAGGAAGGGGAACTCGTCGTTGATGCCGCCCTGCTTGTAGTGCAGGTCGGTGTGGCAGACGCCGCACGCCTGGATCTTCACGACCGCCTCGCCGGGGCCGGGGTCCGGGATCACGATCGTCTCGACCCTGACCGGCTCGTTCTTCCCCGGTGCGATGACGCCTTGCACCTGCTGTGCCATAACCCTGCTCTCCCTGCTCCCGCGCTTCGCGAAGATCGATCGCGGTCAACCGTACGCCTTGGGAGGGCCGCTACGGAGCGAGGACGTCCAGTTCGTGCAGGGCGCCGACCGCGATCTCCTTGGTGATCCGTTCGGCGGCCTCGCCCTCGCCCTCGCGGACCGCCTCGGCGAGCCGGACGTGCAGGGTGACGGCGGCCGGGTCGGGGTCCTCGAACATCACCTGGTGGTGGGTGCGGCCCGCGAGGACCTCGGCGACGACGTCCCCGAGCCGGGCGAACATCTCGTTGCCGGAGGCGTTGAGGACGATCCGGTGGAAGGCGATGTCGTGTTCGAGGTAGGCCTCCAGCTGCTGGCCGCGCGAGGTGGCGACCATGCCGAGGGCGCGTTCGGTGAGTTCGGCGCACTGCGCGGCGGTGGCGTGGCGGGCGGCGAGGGACGCCGCGACCGGTTCGATCGCGGAGCGCAGCACGGTGAGGGAGCGCAGCTGGCGGGGGCGGTCGGCGCCGGCGAGACGCCAGCGGATGACCTGGGGGTCGTAGACGTTCCAGGTCTCGGTGGGGCGGACCGTCACACCGACGCGGCGGCGGGACTCGACCAGGTGCATCGATTCCAGGACCCGGACCACTTCGCGCACGACCGTACGGGAGACGTCGAAGCGCTGGGCGAGCTCGTCGGTGCGCAGGACGCTGCCGGGCGGGAACCGGCCGGAGGAGATCTCCAGACCCAGGGTGTCCAGCACATGCGTATGCAGCCCCTGGCTCTGTGTGGTCATGGTCCAAGCCTACGGCGCGACCCCCGGGAACAATAAGTACGACGTTTACGTCACAGACTCTTGAATAAGTCGTACCTAATAGGTTTCAGTAGCGCGACGGACCGATGTCGAAGAAGACAGCGAGACACCCCCATGAACACCGCACCCCCCGTGAACACCCCCCACGTCGTCGTGGTGATGGGTGTGGCAGGAACCGGCAAGACCACCATCGGCCCCCTGCTCGCCGCCGAACTCGGCGTTCCGTACGCCGAGGGCGACGACTTTCATCCCCCGGCGAACATCGCCAAGATGTCGGCCGGCACCCCGCTGGACGACGACGACCGGTGGCCGTGGCTGGACGCCATCGGCGCGTGGGCGCTCGGGCGGGCGGGACTCGGCGGGGTCGTCTCCAGCTCCGCGCTCAAGCGCGTCTACCGGGACCGGTTGCGGGAGGGGGCGCCGGACGCCGTCTTCCTGCATCTGACCGGTGACCGGGCGCTGATCGAGGAGCGGATGGCGGACCGCAAGGGCCACTTCATGCCCACCGCACTGCTCGACTCGCAGTTCGCGACGCTGCAGCCGCTCCAGGCCGACGAGGCCGGGGTGAGCGTCGACGTGTCCGGCACACCCGAGGAAATCACCGGCCGAGCCGTCGCCGCGCTGCGCCGGCTCGATAGTTAAGGACCTTCACCGTGACCAGTCTCAGCGTCGAGATGCTGGCAGCGGAAGCCGCCGAACCGATCACCTCGGCAGGCAACGCTCAGTTGGGCATCGCCGTCCTGGCGGGCATCGCCGTCATCGTTCTCCTCATCACCAAGCTCAAGACGCACGCGTTCCTCGCGCTGACCATCGGTTCGCTGGCCCTCGGCTCCTTCGCGGGAGCCGCCCCGGCCGACACGATCGCCAGTTTCACCGCGGGCCTCGGCTCCACCGTCGCGGGCGTGGGCGTCCTGATCGCGCTCGGCGCGATCCTCGGCAAGCTGCTCGCCGACTCGGGCGGGGCCGACCAGGTCGTCGACACCATCCTCGCGAAGGCGAGCGGCCGGGTCATGCCCTGGGCGATGGTCCTGATCGCCTCGATCATCGGTCTGCCGCTGTTCTTCGAGGTCGGGATCGTGCTGATGATCCCGGTCGTGCTGCTCGTCGCCAAGCGCGGCAACTACTCCCTGATGCGGATCGGCATCCCGGCGCTGGCCGGGCTCTCCGTGATGCACGGGCTGATCCCCCCGCACCCCGGCCCGCTGGTCGCGATCGACGCCCTGGACGCCAATCTCGGCGTGACGCTGGCGCTCGGCGTGCTGGTCGCCATCCCGACGGTGATCATCGCCGGTCCGGTGTTCTCCCGCTACGCCGCGCGCTGGGTGGACATCAAGCCGCCGGAGAACATGATCCCGCAGCGCCCCTCCGAGGACCTGGACCGCCGTCCGAGCTTCGGCGCGACCCTGGCGACCATCCTGCTGCCGGTCGTCCTGATGCTGCTGAACGCGCTCGTCGAGATCGTGGTCGACAACCCCGAGAACGGTCTCCAGAAGGTCACCTCGGTCGTCGGGTCGCCGCTGATCGCCCTGCTCGCGGCCGTCCTCGTCGGGATGTTCACACTCGGCCGGGCCGCCGGATTCACCAAGGACCGGCTGGCCGGCACCGTGGAGAAGTCCCTCGCCCCGATCGCCGGAATCCTGCTCATCGTCGGCGCGGGCGGCGGCTTCAAGCAGACGCTGATCGACGCCGGGGTGGGCCAGATGATCCTGGAGTTCTCCGAGAACTGGTCGATCCCGGCCCTGCTGCTCGGCTGGCTGATCGCCGTCGCGATCCGCCTCGCCACCGGCTCGGCCACCGTCGCCACCATCTCGGCCGCCGGTCTGGTCGCCCCGCTGGCCGCCGACATGTCGGCCTCGCACGCGGCCCTGCTGGTGCTGGCCGTCGGCGCCGGTTCGCTCTTCTTCAGCCATGTGAACGACGCCGGGTTCTGGCTGGTGAAGGAGTACTTCGGCATGGACGTGGGTCAGACCGTGAAGACCTGGTCGGTGATGGAGACGATCATCTCCGTGGTGGCCATGGCCTTCATCCTGCTGCTGTCGCTGTTGCTGTAGCCCCTCCCGTACGGCAATGACGGACGCCCGCCCCGGTACGGCACCGGGGCGGGCGTTTCGCGTACGGGAGCCGTCAGCGGCGGGCCGCCTCGCTCTCGGCCGCCTTCTCGAGCTGGAACGCCTCGTTTCCGAGGCCGATCCGGGCGTGGACCTCGGGCCTGACCGAGCGCAGTACCGCCCCGTACACGAGGCCTCCGACGAGCGCGAGGATGATCACGCCCGGCAGCAGCCGGTCGAGGGCCGAGCCGGGGCCGGAGCCGACGAGGACGTCGAAGTCGCGGACGGTGAGGACGGCGATCGACAGGAGCGCGAGTCCGGCGAGGGCGGAGGCGACCAGGCGCGGGGCCTGTGCGCGGCCCGCGCCACGCTTGACGAAGAAGGCGATGACGGCGAAGGAGGCCGCGGCCATCAGCAGGATGACTCCGAGCGCGCCGACATTGCCCATCCAGGTGAACAGCCGCAGGACGGGGGCGGTGGGGTCGCCGACCGGCTTGTCGTCGGTGAACGCGAACGCCAGGACGATCACCACGGAGACGACGGTCTGGAGCAGCGAGCCGGTGCCGGGGGCGCCGCTCGCCCGGTTGGTGCGGCCGAAACGGGCGGGCAGCAGACCCTCGCGGCCCATCGCGAACGCGTAGCGGGCGACGACGTTGTGGAAGCTGAGGAGCGCGGCGAACATCCCGGTGACGAAGAGGATGTGCAGGATGTCGGTGAAGGTGGAGCCGAGTCGCGCCTCGGTGAGGCCGAACAGCAGCCCGGGGCCCTCCTTGAGGGAGGTGTCGGCGATGGAGCCGGGTCCGGCGGCGACGGTGAGGGCCCAGGAGCTGATCGCCAGGAAGAGCGCGGCGTAGCCCACCGCGAGGAACATCACCCGGGACACCACGATCTGCGGGCGGCTCGTCTCCTCCGCGTACACCGGGGCCTGCTCGAAGCCGACGAACGCGGCGATGCAGAAGCAGAGCGCGGTGCCGAGCCCGGCGCCGGTGAGGGTCTCGGGGTTGAAGGCGTGCAGCGACAGGCCCTCCGGGCCGGGCTTGCTCACTGCGGCGATGTCGAAGATCACCACGAGGGCGCACTCGATGACCAGCAGGACGCCGAGCACCTTGGCGTTGAGGTCGATCTTCAGCCAGCCGAGGACGCCGACGACGGCCGCCGCGACCAGCGCCGGAATCCACCAGGCCAGCTCGATGTCGAGATACGTGGCGAAGATGCCGGAGACCTCGAAGCCGAGGATCCCGTAGATGCCGACCTGCATCGCGCTGTACGCCACCAGCGCCACGAGCGAGGCGCCGGCGCCGGCGGTGGGGCCGAGCCCCCGGGCGATGTACGCGTAGAACGCGCCGGCGTTGTGGACGTGCCGGCTCATCTCCGCGTAGCCGACGCCGAACAGCATCAGGACGACGCCCAGGATGATGAAGAGGAGCGGCTGGCCGACGATGCCCATCACGCCGAAGACCGTGGGCATCACTCCGGCGACCACCATCAGGGGGGCGCTGGCCGCGATGACCGACAGCAGGAGGCCGGGGGTGCCGAGCCGGTTCGCCCGCAGGGCGCGTTCCTCGCCCTTGTAGGTGTTGATCCCGCCGGTATCGGCCGTCCTCCTCGTGGTGCCGGTCTCACTGGAAAATGAACTGCCGGTCGACATGGCGGGATGGGTCCCTTCCTCGTGGTGGGGTGGTGCCTTTCCTGCTTCACGGACCGCTTGACGGGCGGTGCTTCAGGGTCGTGCTTCACGGGTCGTGCTCACGGACCGCTTGACGGGTCGTGCTTCACGGGTCGTGCTTCACGGGGCGCCGAGCGCGTGGGCTCGCGCGGCCACGAAGGCGGCGTGCGGCTCCCGGCCCGCGTACGACCAGGGCGCGGCGGTGGCGTACGGGCCGATGCGGTGGAAGAGGGCGGCGGCCTCGGCGGGCCGCCCCTCGCAGACCTTGGCGTGCGCCAGGAAGTTCAGGTCGAGACGGTGGCGCGGGTGGTCCTCGCGCTCCCATTCCAGCCACCAGTCGAAGGCGGCCTTCATCACCTGGCGGGCCCGGCGGCCGGACCAGTGCCCGGAGGCCGTCGGGTCGTCGGACTCGATTCCGGCGGCGACCAGGACGCGGTAGCGCTCGGCGTGGGCGATGACCGGGAGCACGGCCAACGGAGAGTCTGCGGGGGCCAGTTCCGCGGCCCAGGCGGCGAAGTCGTACACCTCGTGGAGGGGGTCGTGGCCACTTCCCGGGTTGCTCTCGGCCAGCAGGGAAGCCATCACGTGGTGGGCGTGGTGGTGGTCGGGATGGCGGGAGCGCACCTCCTCGAAGAGCCTGCCGGTCTCGTCCGCCCCGTCGTCGCGGCCCCGGTCCAGGAGGAGCAGCGCGAGCCAGGGGGTGGGGTCGTCGGGGAGGAGACGGGCGGCGGCGAGGCAGGCTTCCCGGGCTCGGACGGCGTCGTTCGCCTTGGCCGCGGGCCGCAGCGCGCGGGCGACCCGGGCGCAGCCGAGAAGGGTGGCGGCGTCGGCGCTCTCGGGCTCGACGAGCAGCCAGTCACCGGCCCAGTCCACGGCGGACGAGGTCTCGGCGAGGGCCAGGAAGCGATGTCCGCGGCGGTCCCAGTCCCGCCCGGTGCCCACCAGCAGGGTGCGGGCCTCGGACCATCTGCCCTGGACGAACCGGCCGCGGGCGGCGATGAGTTCATCGTCGTCGAGGGCAGGGTCGAAGACGTGCTCCGAGCGGCTGCCCCGACGGCGGGAGCGGCCCAGGGGCGGCGGAGGCGGGGGCATGCCGCGGGCTTCTTTCGATGCGGTGTGCGAGCGGATGATCGCGCACAGCAAAGCGGCAGGCGATGCCCCCCGTCAAGGGGCACCCAATGTCAACTCTATGTACCTTTCGGCTACTTGGCTGGAATTCATCCCGTCGGCTCGCATGTTCGCACAGCGTGCGGCGGGGTCGGTGGGTGCGAAGTGGCGCCTGACACACTGGGGACATGGAACCTCGCGAGCCCCTCAGCCCCTTCCTCCTCGCCTTTCCCGGACCGTTGCGCGACCGGTTGGTGGCGGCGGTCCTCTCCGGCGAAAAGGTGTCCACCTCTGGGCTGTTGGCCGAGTACGAACGGGAGGGGGAAGAGCTTCCCCCCGTGGGCGAGCGGTCCGCGCTGATCGACTCGCAGGGGCGGGAGGTGGCGGTGCTGGAGCTGACCGGCGTGCGGGTGCTGCCCCTCGGGGAGGTGGATCTGCGGCACGCGCTCGACGAGGGCGAGGGGTACCGGTCGGTGGCCGAGTGGCGGGCGGGGCACGAGCGGTTCTGGCACAGCGAGGAGATGCGGGAGGCGCTGGGGGATCCGGGGTTCACGGTGAACGACGCGACGCTGATCGTGGCGGAGCGGTTCCGGGTGGTCGAGCGGCTGGGGTGACGCCGGGCCCCGCCCCGAACCCCCGCTTCTCCGACGCCGGAGGGCTTGAGACAACAACAGGCTCCGCCTACAGGGCCCGCGCCGCCGCCCGGCCCGCCGCCCGGCCCGAGAAGATGCAGCCGCCCAGGAACGTGCCCTCCAGGGAGCGGTAGCCATGGACGCCGCCACCGCCGAAGCCCGCGGCCTCGCCCGCCGCGTACAGGCCGGGGAGGGGGGCGCCCTCGGCGCTGAGGACACGGGAGGACAGGTCCGTCTCCAGGCCGCCCAGGGACTTGCGGGTGAGGATGTTGAGGCGGACGGCGATCAGCGGGCCCGCCGCCGGGTCCAGGACGCGGTGCGGTTTCGCGGTGCGGATGAGGCGGTCGCCCAGGTAGGCGCGGGCCCCGTTGATCGCGGTGACCTGGAGGTCCTTGGTGAAGGGGTTGGCGATCTCGCGGTCGCGGGCGGTGATCTCGCGGCGCAGGCTCTCCTCGTCGATGAGGTCGTCGCCGGTGACCGCGTTCATGCCCCGGACCAGCGCGCCGAGGTCCTTCTCGACGACGAAGTCGACGCCGTGGTCCATGAACGCCTTGACCGGCGCGGGCACGTCCGCGCGCGCCCGGCCGATCACGTCGCGGACCGATTTGCCGGTGAGGTCCGGGTTCTGCTCGGAGCCGGAGAGAGCGAACTCCTTGCCGATGATGCGCTGGTTGAGCACGAACCAGGTGTAGCCGTGGCCGGAGCCCATGATGTGTTCGAGGGTGCCGAGCGTGTCGAAGCCGGGGAAGAGCGGGACCGGCAGCCGCTTGCCGCGGGCGTCCAGCCACAGGGACGAGGGGCCGGGCAGGATCCGGATGCCGTGCTTGGCCCAGATCGGGTTCCAGTTCTCGATGCCCTCGGTGTAGTGCCACATCCGGTCGCGGTTGATGTGGTGCGCGCCCGCCTTCTCTGCGATGCCGAGCATCAGCCCGTCGACGTGCGCGGGCACCCCCGAGAGCATCTTCTCGGGCGGGCTGCCCAGGCGCTCGGGCCACTGGGAGCGGACCAGGTCGTGGTTGCCGCCGATGCCGCCGGAGGTGACGATCACCGCCTGGGCCTTCAGCTCGAAGACGCCGGTGACCTCCCGGCCGCTCGCGGTGCCGCGCTCGGCCGGGCTGGGCTCCAGGATCTCGCCGGTGACCGTGTCGAGCGCCCCGGCGGTGCGGGCGAGACCGGTGACACGGTGCCGGAACCTCAGCTGGACGAGCCCCTTGGCGACGCCCGCGCGGACCCGCCGCTCGAAGGGGGCGACGACGCCGGGGCCGGTGCCCCAGGTGATGTGGAAGCGGGGCACGGAGTTGCCGTGGCCCATCGCGTCGTAACCGCCGCGTTCCGCCCAGCCGACGACCGGGAAGAGGCGCAGCCCCTGCTGATGCAGCCAGGAGCGCTTCTCACCGGCGGCGAAGTCGACGTACGCCTCGGCCCACTTCCGGGGCCAGCGGTCGTCGGTCTCCCGGTCGAAGCCCGCCGTGCCGTGCCAGTCCTGGAGGGCCAGCTCCCGGCTGTCCTTGATCCGCAGCCGGCGCTGTTCGGGCGAGTCCACGAGGAAGAGGCCGCCGAAGGACCAGTGCGCCTGGCCGCCGATGGACTGCTCGGGCTCCTGGTCGAGGAGGATCACGGAACGGCCGGCGTCGACCAGTTCGGCGGTGGCCACGAGCCCGGCGAGTCCTGCCCCGATCACGATCACATCAGCGTCGTACGCCATGGGTTCCATCCTGTCGGGGTGGCTCGGGGGCGGGCGGGGAACGCGGGCCCGCCGGCCAGCGGGACGTGGAGCGGCGGAACGTTCAAGTTACCCGTGCGTCAGATCTTGGATACCCGCCAGGGCCACGTCAACCGTCCGGGTGCTGTTGGATGAAACGCATGACGCCCTCTGACGAGATTCTGGACATCGTCGACGAGAACGACGAGGTCATCGGACAGGCCCCGCGTGGCGAGGCGACCGCGCGGAGGCTGCGGCACCGCTGTGTGTTCATCGAGGCGCGCGACGCCGACGGGCGGGTCTTCGTCCATCGGCGTACGCCCACGAAGCTCGTCTTCCCCTCGCACTACGACATGTTCGTCGGCGGGGTGGTGGGTGCGGGCGAGTCGTACGACGAGGCGGCGCTGCGCGAGGCGGAGGAGGAGCTGGGGGTCTCGGGGCTGCCGCGTCCCGAGCCGCTGTTCCGGTTCCTCTATGCCGACGCCGACGCCGGACACACCTGGTGGTCGGCCGTCTACCGGGTGCGGTGCGAGCTGCCGGTGGCCCCGCAGGCCGAGGAGGTCGCCTGGCACACGTTCCTCGACGACGCGGAGCTGGAGCGGCGGCTCGGCGACTGGCCCTGGGTGCCCGACGGGGTGGAGGCGTACCGGCGGCTGCGGGAGTTCCGGGCGGGCCGACCGGGCTGACCGGGCTGACCGGGCTGACCGGGCTGACCGGGCCCGATCGGTGTGAAGCCCTTAGGGTTCCAGATGTGAACAAGATCGTGCAGAACGTGCGGCTGTGGTTCGCGCCGCAGCGGGTCCGGGAGGAGGGGAACACCCCCGACTACCGGTTCTCCCTGGCCAACGAGCGGACGTTCCTCGCCTGGATCCGGACGGCTCTGGCCCTGATCGGCGGGGGTTTCGCCGTCGATCAGTTCCTGCCGGAGCTGGTGTGGGGCGTGCGGGCCGGGCTCGCGCTCGGGCTGCTGGCCGCCGGGGTGTTCTGCGCGTTGCGGGCGGTCAACCACTGGGTGCGGTGCGAGCTGGCGATGCGGCGGGGCGAGGACCTGCCGGTGTCCCGGTTCCCGACCCTGCTGAGCCTCGTGGTCGCCGTCGTCGCGGTGGCGATGGTGGTGGTGGTCCTCTTCGGCTGGGAGGGCGTGTGACGGCGACGGCGGAGAGGGATCCCGGGCTGCAGCCCGAGCGGACGCGGCTGGCCTGGCGGCGTACGACCCTGTCCGCCACGGTCGTCGCGCTGCTCGCGGTGCGGCAGGCGCTGCTCGGCGGGGCGACGCCGGCCGCGCTGATCGCGGTGGCGCTGAGCACGGCGGCCTGGCTGGGGTTCTTGGTGGTGGCCCACCGTCGGATGCTGCGGATGGAGGCGGCGCGTCCGGAGCCGCTCGCCCCGCGCGGGGCGCTGGCGGCGGCGCTGTGCACGGTGGCGCTGGCGATGTTCGCCGCGGCGATGCTGTTCTGAGCCGGGCCTGCCGCCGGGCGCGGACGCCGATCGCTGTTCCGGGTCTCGCCGGGCCGGGCGCGAGCACCGAAGCTGCTCCGGGCCGGGCTGCCCGGCCGGGCGCGGGCGCCGATGCTGTTCCGGGCGGGCCCCGGTCGCTCAGGCGTCCCAGTCCACCGTCACCACGATCTTGCCGCGGGTCCGCCCCTCCTGGTTGAGCCGGTACGCGTCGGCGGCCTGCTCCAGCGGGAACACCCGGTCCACGTGGACGGTGACGATGCCCTGTTCGGCCAGTTCCGCGACCTGGGCCAGATCGTTCGCGTCGGGGCGCACGAAGGCGTAGCGGCCGCCGTAGGAGAAGACCTCGCTGTCCGCGATGGAGGCGAGCCGCCCGCCCGGGGCGAGGGTGTCGGCGGAGGCGCGCAGCGCGTCGCCGCCCACCGTGTCGAAGGAGGCGTCGAAGCCGTCGGGGACCAGTTCGCGCAGCCGGTCGACGAGGCCCTCGCCGTACTCCACCGGCTCCGCGCCCAGGCTGCGGAGGTGCTCGTGGTTGCGGGGGCTCGCGGTGCCGATCACCCGGCAGCCGGTGTGCCGGGCGATCTGGACGGCCAGTGATCCGACGCCTCCCGCCGCCGCGTGGACCAGGACGGTGTCGCCGTCACGGATCTTCAGGGTGCGGTGCAGCACCTGGTAGGCGGTCAGGCCGGCCAGCGGCAGGCCCGCGGCCTCCTCGAAGCTCAGGCTCAGGGGCTTGCGGGCGAGGGTGCGCACCGGGGCGGCGACGTACTCGGCGAACGTGCCCCGGGAGAGGAAGTCCTCGCGTACGTAGCCGATGACCTCGTCGCCCACCGCGAACTCGTCCACCGCGACGCCCGGTTGTACGACCACCCCGGAGACGTCCCAGCCGGGGATCACCGGGAAGACGGCTTCGAGGCCCCCTTGGAGGTAGCCCTCGCGGGCCTTCCAGTCGACCGGGTTGACGGCGGCCGCCCGTACCTTCACCAGGACCGAGTCGGGGCCGACCTTGGGGTCGGGCCGCTCGCCGTACTCCATGACGTCGGCGGAGCCGTACGCGCTGTAGCTGATCGCCTTCATCCCTCGACCTTCCGCGCAGGTCGGGGCCGCCGCAACTCAGGGGGTACGGCCGGACCCCTCTCACCAGCGCGGGACGGCAGGCGCTGTCCATTCCGGGTCGGCGGCGCGCATCGCCGCCGCGTCGTCGCGCTCGCGGCAGGTCCCGTCGTCCTCCAGCCACCGCCGGTGCAGGGCGGCCAGGCGGTCGTGGTCCAGTTCGACGCCGAGGCCCGGGGCGTCGGAGACGGTCAGCCGGCCTCCGGTGAAGGTGTGGCGCTCGGTGATGACGTCCTCGGTCTGCCAGGGGTAATGGCTGTCGCAGGCGTACGCGAGGTCCGGCACGGTGGCGGCGACGTGGGTCATCGCGGCGAGGCTGATACCGAGGTGGGTGTTGGAGTGCATGGAGAGCCCGACGCCGAACGTGCGGCAGATGCCCGCCAGCTCCCGGGTGCGGTGCAGCCCGCCCCAGTAGTGGTGGTCGCTCAGGACGATCTGGACGGCGTCGCGGGCGAAGGCCTCGGGGACCTCGGCGAGGGTGGTGACGCACATGTTGGTGGCGAGCGGGACGTCGGTTCCGGCCGAGACGGCGGCCATGCCGGCCGTGCCGCTGGTGGGGTCCTCCAGGTATTCGAGGACGTCCTTCAACTGCTCGGCGACGTACAGCGAGGTGGGGACGGACCAGGCGCCGTTCGGGTCCAGCCGCAGCGGGCGGCCCGGGAACGCCTCGGCCAGGGCGCGCACCGCCGCGATCTCCCGGTCGGGCTCGAAGACGCCGCCCTTGAGCTTGAAGGAGCCGAAGCCGTAGGCGTCGGCGAAGCGCCGGGCCTGGGCGACGACGCCGGCCGGGTCGAGCGCCGCGCCCCAGTCGTCCCTCTCGCCGGCTCCGGGGTGGGCGGCCCAGCGGTAGAAGAGGTACGCGCTGTATTCGACGGTGTCGCGGACCTTGCCGCCGAGCAGGGCGTGCACCGGCAGGCCCAGTGCCCTGCCGAGGGCGTCCAGGCAGGCGACCTCGAAGGCGGAGACGACCGAGAGCCGGATCTTCTCCGCATTCCTGACTCCGCGGAGTCCCCCGGCGTCCACCCGGTCGTCGGCCGCGCGCGAGTCGCCGCACGCCTCGTCGGCCAGGACGGACAGCCCGTTCAGATCCGTGACCGTCCGGCCGGGGAGCGCCTCGGCGAGGGAACGTGCGGGCTCCAGGTAGGCGCCGTCGCCGTACGTCTCCCCCACCCCGGTCGTGCCGCCCCGGGTGATCACCTCCACGATCAGACGCGGGGTGTAGGGCTGGTGGACGCCTTGCGTGTTCAGCAGGGGCGGGTCGGACACGAGGATCGGGGTGAGCCGGACGTCTTCGATCACCAGACCAGAGGTATTCATACGTGAACTCTATTCAGGCAGGTGTTTCACCGCCAGAGCCGGACCGTCTCCCGGACCGCCGGATCCGGGGAGGGCACTGGACGACATACCGACTGGTCGGCATCATGGTGCTGATCGCCCGATCAGCACGTCGCCCGATCAGCACGTCGCCCGATCGGCGCGTCGCCCAGTCACTTCGTCAAGTCACTTCGTCCCGTCGCCTCGTTCCGCCGCCCGGAGGTACGCACCATGAGCCCAGTCCCCCCACCAGGTCTCGACCCGGAGCTGCTGCGCGGCCACCTCGACCGCGAGCGGCCCGGGATGGTGAGCGGGCCCCTCGAAGCGCGGCTGATCGAGGGCGGCCGCTCGAACCTGACGTACACCGTCAGCGACGGGACGGGCCGGTGGGTGGTGCGCAGGCCTCCGCTCGGCCATGTGCTGGCCACCGCGCACGACATGACGCGCGAGCACCGGGTGATCAGCGGCCTGCACCCCACCGCCGTCCCGGTGCCGGAGCCGCTGCTGCTCTGCGAGGACGACAGCGTGATCGGCGCCCCGTTCTACGTGATGGAGTACGTCGAGGGCACCCCGTACCGCACCGCCGAGCAGCTCGCCCCGCTGGGCCCCGAGCGCACCCGGGCGGCGGTCCTCGGGCTCGTCGACACCCTGGTCGACCTGCACGCCGTGGATCCGGGGGCGGTGGGGCTCGGGGACTTCGGGCGGCCCGAAGGCTTCCTGGACCGGCAGTTGCGGCGCTGGGGCAAGCAGTTGGACGCCTCCCGCGACCGTGACCTGGCGGGCATCGACGAGCTGCACGCCTCCCTCGGCCGCGGGCTGCCCTCCTCCCCCGCGCCCACCGTCGTCCACGGCGACTACCGCCTGGACAACGTGCTGCTCGGCTCCGACGACCGGATCAAGGCCGTCCTCGACTGGGAGATGTCCACGCTCGGCGATCCGCTGACCGACCTCGGGCTGCTCGTGATGTACAGCTCCGACCTCGACCTGCCCCGGTCGCCCGTCTCCACCACCAGCGGCGCGGCCGGGCACCCGTCCCCCGCCGAGCTGATCGAGCGCTACGCGGCCCGCTCGGGCCGGGACACCTCCGCCATCTCCTGGTACACCGCGTTCGCCTGGTTCAAGCTCGCCGTGATCCTGGAGGGCATCCACTACCGCTACACCCTCGGCCAGACCGTCGGCGCGGGTTTCGACCGGATCGGCGATCTGGTCCCCGTCTTCATCGAGCACGGCCTCACCACCCTCCAGGAAGGCTGAACCCATGGACTTCGCATTCGACGCCCGTACCGAGGAGCTGCGGAGCAGGCTGCTCGCGTTCATGGACGAGCACGTGTATCCGGCCGAGGCGGTCGCCGAGGAGCAGCGGGCGCGGCTCGCCTCCCCGTGGGACACCCCGGCGGTCGTGGGGGAACTGAAGGTTGAGGCGCGGCGGCAGGGGCTGTGGAACCTCTTCCTGCCGGACGCGGAGTACGGGGCCGGGCTGACGAACCTCCAGTACGCCCCCCTCGCGGAGATCACCGGACGCTCCCCGCACCTCGCGCCGACCGCGCTGAACTGCGCGGCCCCGGACACCGGGAACATGGAGGTGCTCTTCCAGTTCGCCACCGACGAGCAGAAGAAGCAGTGGCTGGAGCCGCTGCTCGCCGGGGAGATCCGCTCCGCGTTCGCGATGACGGAGCCGGACGTGGCGTCCTCGGACGCGACGAACATCGAGACCCGGATCGTCCGGGACGGCGGTGACTACGTCATCAACGGGCGCAAGTGGTACATCTCCGGGGCGATGAACCCGGACTGCGCGGTCTTCATCGTGATGGGCAAGACCGACCCGGACGGCGCGGACACCCGCCGCCAGCAGTCGATGATCCTGGTGCCGCGCGACACCCCCGGCCTCGAAGTGCGGCGGGCCATGCGGGTGTACGGGTACGAGGACCACTCGCACGGCGGTCACGCGGAGGTGGTCTTCCACGACGTTCGGGTGCCCGCGGCGAACCTGATCGGCGAGGAGGGCGGCGGCTTCGCCATCGCGCAGGCACGGCTGGGCCCGGGTCGGATCCACCACTGCATGCGGCTGATCGGGATGGCGGAGCGCACCATCGAGCTGATGTGCCGGCGGGCAGTGGCGCGTACGGCGTTCGGCAAGCCGCTCGCCCAGCAGGGCGCCGTGCAGAACTGGATCGCGGACGCCCGGGTCACGGTGGAGCAGTTGCGGCTGCTGGTGCTGAAGACGGCCTGGCTGATGGACACCGTGGGCAACAAGGGCGCGCACACCGAGATCCAGGCCATCAAGATCGCCACCCCGCGCGCGGTGGTGGACATCCTCGACTCGGCGGTGCAGCTGTACGGCGCGGGCGGGGTGAGCCAGGACTTCCCGCTGGCGGAGCTGTGGGCCTCGGCGCGGACGCTGCGGCTGGCGGACGGCCCGGACGAGGTGCACCAGCGGTCGCTGGCCCGGCGGGAGATCAAGCGGTACGTGTGACGGACAGCGGTGCGGCCCCCTCCCGAGGTGCTCTTCGGTAGGGGGCCGCTGCCGTACCCGTACAGCGGGACTCAGAAGGTGAGCTTCCAGCTGTCGATGTAGCCGGTGTCCTGACGGGCGACGTCCTGGACCCTGAGCTTCCAGGAGCCGTTGGCGACCTCGGCGGAGGCGTTGACCGTGTACGTCGTGATGACGTTGTCGGCCGAGTCGCCGCTGCTGGAGTTCTTCAGCCGGTACGCGGTGCCGTCCGGGGCCACCAGGTCGACGACCAGGTCGCCGCGCCAGGTGTGCTTGATGTCGACGCCGACCTGGAGGGCGGCCGGGGCGTTGCCCGTCCGTCCGGTGACCGCGACCGGCGAGGTCACGGCCGGTCCCGCGTCCGGGATGGCGACATCGGCGGTGTTGCTGAACACGTCCCCGGCGGGCGGTTCGCCGGTGCCGGAGGAGAGGGTCCAGACGGCGTGGGCGGCGGCGTCGCTGTTGCGGTCCAGGGCCGTGTCGTTGATGTTGCTCAGGTTGTCGCACGACGAGTGGTAGCAGCGGTCGAAGGCCTGGCCCGCCGTCCCGCCCCACTTCTGCGCCTGGGCGGCGGACTTGGTGTAGCCCGCGCCGGTGAAGAGCCCGCCGACGGGGACCCCGACGTTCTTGAAGGGGGCGTGGTCGGAGCGGCCGTCACCCTCGGTCTCGATCTCGGTGGGGACGTTCAGACCCGCGAAGTAGTCCTTGAAGGTCTTCTCGATGACCGGGTCGTCGTCGTAGACGAAGTAGCCGGCGTTGGGCGAGCCGATCATGTCGAAGTTGAGGTAGCCGGAGAGCTTGGAGCGCTCGGCGGACGGCAGGTTGTTGACGTAGTACTTCGAGCCGACCAGGCCCAGCTCCTCCGCGCCCCACCAGGCGAACCGCAGGTGCTTGTCGGGCTGGTACTGGGCGCGGGAGACGGCGAGCGCGGTCTCCAGGACACCGGCCGAGCCGGAGCCGTTGTCGTTGATGCCCGCGCCGGAGGAGACCGAGTCGAGGTGGGCCCCGGCCATCAGGACCTGGTTCGGGTCACCGCCGGGCCAGTCGGCTATCAGGTTGTAGCCGGTGGCTCCGTTGGAGGTGAACTGCTGGAGCGTGGTGGTGTAGCCGGCGGCGTCGAGCTTGGCCTTCACGTAGTCGACGGACGCCTTGTAGCCGGGGCGGCCGTGGGCGCGGTTGCCGCCGTTGTTCGCGGCGATCGTCGAGAGCTGCGAGAGGTGGGCCTTGACGCCTGCCAGGGGGATGTCGGGTGCCGCGGCGGCTGCCGCCGGTGCCGGCTCGCCGGCGGCCTGGGCGGCCGGGGCTCCGGCTGCGAGGACGGCGGCGAGGGCGACGGCCAGGGCGGCCGCCGGGGATCTGCGCAGGGTGAAACGGTCGGGTCTCATTCACGGGCTCCGGATTCCGTTGGGGACTGACGGAACGTGCGGGGGGTCCCCGGCCGGGTGGTGATCCGGCCGGGTCCAGGAGCGTGGGCCGGGACAAGGCGGCCCGGAGGTGCGCAATGCGTGACCGATGCTCAAGGAAGTGACCGTGCTCCGTCAAGAGCGGAAACCGGACATGGCCGTTCTATTAACGAACAGTGGTTCACCCGCGAACCCCGGCGCCTCATCGGGAGGCAGGACGTACGACATACATCCAGACTCACCCCGACCGGCGGAGCCGGCCAGTGGGTGGCCCCCGCTCCGGCCCGGAGCCGACTACGGGCGCAGGGCCCGCAGCAGCAGGTCCGCGAGGTGGTCGGCGACCTCCTGACGGCTGAGCGGGCCGTCCGGGCGGTACCACGTGGAGAGGTGGTGGACCGAGCCGAAGTGGTAGTCGACGACCAGGTCGGCGGGGGTGGCCGAGGAGAACACGCCGCTGCGCTGGCCCTCCTCGATCAGGGCCCGGAAGCGTTCGTGGTAGCGGCGGCGCTCGACGCGCACCTGCTTGTTCTTCTCGGGGCTCAGGTGGTGCATGGAGCGGAAGAAGATCGCCGCGTCGTCCAGGTTGTCGATGGTCGTGACGACCACGTCGGCCGCCGCGTCGCGCAGCCGCCGCTCGATGGGCGCCTCGGCGTCCGCGAAGGCGTCCAGCCGCTCCTGCTGCAGCCGCAGCACCCGGGCGTAGACCTCCTGGAGCAGGTCCTCCTTGGAGCCGAAGTAGTGGTAGAGCGCCCCCTTGGTGACGCCCGCCGCCTCGACGATCTCCTGGACCGAGGTGCGGTCGTACCCGCGCTCGGCGAAGAGCCGGGTGGCGGCGGCCAGCAGCCTCTGAGGGACGGGAGTGCCGTTCTGATCCGTCGCCTTGGCCATGAGCCGCCACCTTCCTTTCGTACCGTGCGTGCGCTGTTTCGACGCTGTTCTAACGGGGGGAACGCAGTTCCCGCCTGAGGATCTTCCCACTCGCCGTCTTCGGCAGCTCGGCCAGGATCTCCACCTCGCGCGGATACTTGTACGCGGCGAGCCGTTCCTCGCAGTACGCGCTCAGCTCGCCGGCCTCCACGGAGGCCCCCGGACGCAGGCTCACGTACGCCCGGACCGTCTCCCCCCGGTACGCGTCGGGCACGCCCACGACGGCCGCCTCGCGCACCGCCGGGTGGGTGTGGAGGACGTCCTCCACCTCGCGCGGCCACACCTTGAACCCGGAAGCGTTGATCATGTCCTTCTTGCGGTCGACGACGTACAGCCAGCCCGCCGTGTCCATGAATCCGATGTCGCCGGTGCGCAGCTCGCCGTCCGGGAAGGCGGCGGCCGTGGCCTCGGGGAGGTTCCAGTAGCCGGGGACGACCTGGGGGCCGCGCACCGCGATCTCGCCCTGCTCCCCGAAGGGGACCTCCCGGCCCGCCCCGTCGAGGATCCGTACGAAGGTGTCGGGGCCGGGGACGCCGACGGAGAGGACGCCGGAGACCGGGTCGACGGGGGCCTCGTGCTCGGGCGGGACCGCGGCGCAGGGAGCGGTGCACTCGGTGAGTCCGTAGCCGTTGCGGAGGTACGGGCCGAAGCCCGCGCGGAACCTCTCCACGAGCGCGGGCGGCAGGGGCGCGCCGCCGGAGGAGATCACCCGGAACGAGGCGAAGTGGTCGGGGGTGGCGTCCGGATGCGCGGCCAGCGCCATGAAGGCGGTGGACGGGCCGACGGTGTAGGCGGGGCGGTGGGCGGCGAACGCCTCCAGGACGACGCCCGCCTCGAAGCGGTAGGCCAGCACGAGGGTGCCCGCGTTGGCGACGCAGGCGGCGAACTGGCAGACCATGCCGGTGATGTGGAAGAGCGGGGCGAGCGCGAAGTAGGCGGAGCCCTCGGCGATCGGATGGCCGGTGCGCTGGCGTTCGGCGTTGACCATGATGTTGCCGTGGGAGTTCATCGCGCCCTTGGGGGCGCCGCTCGTCCCGGAGGTGTAGCTGATCAGCGCCGTGCCGGCGGCGGTGAGCTCCCGGCCTTCCGGGGCCGGGTTCCCGGCGCGGGCCGCGGTGAGCAGGTCGTCCGCGAAGTCGTCGGGGCCGGGGGCCGGGAGCCGCTCGAAGCCGAGGACACGGGGGTCGTTCACGCTCTGGAGGTCCAGCTCGCAGGCGGTGAGGGCGACGGCGAGGTGCGGGGCCGCCGCCGCGGTGTCCCGCAGATACCCCTCCCACGCCCGGTCCGAGCAGATCAGCGCGGTGACCTGGGCGTCCGCGAGGACATGGCCGACCTCACCGGACTTGTACATCGGGTTGAGCGGTACGACGACGGCCCCCGCCTTCCACGCGCCGAGGAGCGCGAGGACGAAGTGCGGGGTGTTCTGGAGCATGATCGCGACCCGGTCGCCGCGGCGCAGCCCCCGGGCGGCGAGGTGTCCGGCCACCGAGTCGGACAGCTCGTCGGTCTCGCGGTAGCTCAGGCGGCCGTCGAAGTAGGCCAGGGCCGGGCGGTCGGGCGCGCGGTCGGCGGCGGCCCGGAAGGCGTGCAGCGCGGTCGCGGGCGGGGTGACGGGGGCGCGCTGGGCGTCGCTGAGCAGGGCGAGCCATGGCCGGGCCGCGTAGATCGAGCCCTCGGGGCCCGGGGTGGCGGGGTCCGGGGTCGGGTCGTTCACGCGCCGCTCGCCTCCCACTTCCGCTGGAGGCGGTTCATGCTGCCCATCCACCGGTCGGGATCGGCGGCGCGGGCCTGGTAGTAGTCGGCGACCTCCGGGTGCGGCAGGACCAGGAAGCGGTCGGCGTCCATCGCCTCGAACAGCGCGTCGGCGACGGCGTCCGGCTCGATGGCGCCGGGTGCGAGGACCAGCTCGCCGGCCGAACCGGCGGCGGTGAGCATGTCGGTGCGCACGCCCTGCGGGCAGATCGCGTGGACCTTGATCCCGCGGTGGCGGTAGGTGAGGGAGAGCCACTCGGCGAAGGCGACCGCCCCGTGCTTGGTGACGCTGTACGGGGCCGCGCCGATCATCGTCAGGAGGCCGGCGGCGGAGGCGGTGGTGACGAAGCGGCCACCGTCGCGCTCCAGCCAGTCCGGCAGGAGGGCCCTGGCCGCGCGGACGTGGGCCATCACGTTGACGTCCCAGGCGGCGGCCCACACCTCCTCGTCGGCGAACACGTCGCCGGGCGAGGCCAGGCCCGCGTTGGCGCAGTAGACGTCCACCGTGCCGTCCAGCGCCTCGCGGGCCGCGGCCACGATGTCCGAGGCGTCCCCGGCGACGGCGAAGCCGCCGATCTCCTTCGCGAGCGGTTCGATCCGGGCGAGGTCGAGGTCGTTGACGACGACCCGCGCGCCCCCGGCCGCGAACCTGCGGGCCAGGGCGGCGCCGATGCCGCCCCCGGCCCCTGTGACCACTACGCCGGCGCCCTGCACCGTACCCATCGTCATCCCGCCCTTCCTCTCCGGCTGCATCGGCAGACTAACCGGTCGGTATGTGATCCGGGAAGGGTCGGGAGCGGGCCGGAGGGCGCCCGTACGGACCCCGGGGGCCGGCCGGGGGAATCGGCTCGGTCCAGGTCGTTCCGCGCGGCCCCGGCCCGCGCTAGCGTGCGTGGCCATGACAGTCGGCGCGATCATGGAGGTAGCGGAATGAGCCTGTCCCGACGTGGTGTGCTGGCCGCGGGAGGCGCCGTGGGAGCGCTCGCGGCGACAGCGGCCGGCATGGGTCCCGCCGCGGCGTCGGCCGCCCCAGGGCGCGGCTCCGGGCGGGGACGCGGCCGGGTGCTCACCGGTTTCGACCGGCTGGCGGCCGACGGCTACCGGATGCTGCGGGGCCAGAAGGTCGGGATCGTCACCAACCCGACCGGCGTCACGGCCGACGTCCGGCACATCGTCGACGTGATGCACCCGGACGCGCGGGTGGACCTGACCGCCGTCTTCGGGCCCGAGCACGGGTTCCGGGGGACCGCGCAGGCGGGCGGCTCCGAGGGCCGCTACGACGACCCGGCGACCGGGCTGCCGGTCTACGACACGTACCTCAAGAGCGGGCAGCCGCTCGCGGACATCTTCACCGCCTCGGGCGTGGACACGGTCCTGTTCGACATCCAGGACGCGGGTGCGCGCTTCTACACGTACATCTGGACCCTGTACGACTGCATGGAGGCGGCGGCGCTCGCGGGCAAGCGCCTCGTCGTGCTGGACCGGCCGAACCCGGTGACCGGGCGGGCGGCGCTCGGGCCGGTGCTGGACCCGGCGTTCGGCACGTTCGTCGGCCGCCGGGAGATCGCCCAGGCGCACGGGATGACGGTGGCGGAGCTGGCGTTGTTCTTCAACGCGGAGTTCCTGCACGAGAATCCGGTGCGGCTCGACGTCGTGACGATGTCGGGGTGGCGGCGCTCGGACTTCTTCGACGGGACCGGGCTGCCGTGGGTGCCGCCGAGCCCGAACATGCCGACGCCCGAGACGGCTCTCGTCTACTCCGGGACCTGCCTGTTCGAGGGCACGAACCTCTCCGAGGGCCGCGGCACGACGCGCCCCTTCGAGCTGCTGGGCGCGGAGGGCGTCGACCACCGCTGGGCGGCCGCGGCGAACGCCCTGGAGCTGCCGGGGGTGGCCTTCCGGGAGGCGTATTTCGCGCCGGTGTTCTCCAAGTTCGCGGGGAAGACGGTGGGCGGGGTGCAGGTGCACGTCCAGGACCGGGAGGTCTTCGACCCGGTCCGCACCGGGATCGCCCTGCTGGTGACGGCGAAGCAGAGCTGGAGCGGCTTCGCCTGGCGGCCGGACAACTGGATCGACAAGCTCACCGGGAACACCCGGGTCCGCACGATGATCGACGCGGGCGCGGACACCGACACGGTGGTACGGGCGTGGCAGCGGGACCTGTCGGCGTTCCGGGCGAAGCGGCGGAGGTATCTGCGGTACGGCGGGTAGCGCGGGCGTGCCGGACCCGGCCGGCCGGTGGGCGGTTCAGCCGGTCAGGTCCAGGTCGCCGAGGTATTCGCCGTCGTCGGTGAGGCCCCGCTTGCGGTAGCCGAGGCGGAGGTAGAACTCCTCGGGACCGCCCTCGCCGGGCTTCCAGGTCACGGTCGAGACCGACCCGCCCCGCCGGCGGATCTCCTCGTTCACCGCCCCCACGGCGAACCGCCCGTAGCCCCGGCCCTGCTCGTCGGCGGCGACGGCGAGCCGCCAGAGCCCGGAGCGGGGCGGGGCGTCCGGCACCCCGGCGTCGAAGTCGAACGGCAGGTCGAAGTAGGCCATCACGAAGCCGACGATGCGCTCGCCGTCACGGATGAGCCGGGGCCAGGCGATGTCGGGATGCACATAGGCCTCGGCCAGGGACCGCGCGACCGGGGCGACGAACGCGCGCTGCGCGGGCGCGACCTCCAGCCGGCAGGCGTCGAGCACCGTGTCGGGGGTGACCTTTTCCAGGCGCGGGTGAGCTGGTGTCATGAGCGAACCCAACCGCACACGACCGCGCCTCCGCCATCGGGTTTCGAGCGCGCCGGCGAGGCCGCACGCCCCCGCACCCCCCGTCCGCGCGCCGCTCCGCTTCCGTCCGGGGCACCCCCTCCCACATGCGGAGTCTCGGCCAATGGACGGATCCCACCTTTCGATGGAGCCGGAACGGGCAGACGTACGTCCATTCCATGGCGTCCAAGGACGAGCGACGGAGGTGGCGATGTCATGGCCGGTTTCCGGAGTCTTGCGAGACAGGTCCGCGATCCGATGGGTGATCTGGCCCTGCGGCGGTATTCGCTGCGCAAGTGTTTGGAGAGGTTCGCCCCGTACGGGCACCGGGCGACCTGGGACCACCTGTGCGCCCGGCACGGGATCGACCCCGAGGACCGGGCGCCCGATCCGGCCCGTCTGACGGGCGCGCTGGACGAGCTGGAGGAGGCGCGGGCCGTCTGGCTCGCGTACGAGGCGGGCTTCGCCGAGCGGCGGCGGCGCGAGAAGCACGCGGGGCTGCGGCGGCCCGGTGCGTTCGACGACTGGCACCGCCGCACCTGGGGCGGTCACGGGGTCGCTCGCTGTTGCGACCCGGGCGTCCACCCCACCGAGCCGCTCGCCGAGGTCCTGCGCCGTCTGATCGCGGCTCTGGGCACCGGCCCCGGCTCCGCCTGTCCGGTCTGCGCGGGCACGGGCATCGAGTGGCGGCAGGAGCGGGGCGAGGCGCCGTGGGCGGGCCCGGTGTGCACGGGCTGCGGGATCACGGTGCCGCAGCCCGCCCTGACCGACCGCACGCTGGCCAGGGCCCGGCTGCCACGGCACCGGGCCCCGGCCGCGGCGGCGGCGTGAGCCTCGCTCCCGCCCCGGGGATCTACGTGCGGGTGGGCGGCTTCCGGCCCTCGGGCATCAGACGGGAACCGGTGATCCGTTCGCCCACTATGTCGTCGGGGTTGGACAGCACACAGGTCTCCAGCGACAGACAGCCGCACCCGATGCAGTCGGTCAGATGGTCGCGCAAGCGGTGCAACTGCCTGATGCGCTCGTCCAGTTCCTTGCGCCAGACGCCGGAGAGCCGGGCCCAGTCCTCGCGGTTGGGCGTGCGCTCCTCGGGCAGTTCGGCGAGCGCCTCCCGGATCGTGACCAGCGGGATGCCGACGCGTTGGGCCGCCCGGACGAAGGCGACCCGGCGCAGGGCGTCGCGTGAGTAGCGGCGCTGGTTGCCGCTGGTGCGGGTGGAGCTGATCAGGCCTTTGGACTCGTAGAAGTGCAGGGCCGAGACGGCCGCGCCGCTCCGGGCCGCGAGCTGGCCGACCGAGAGTTCGTGGAGTGTCTGTGGAATCTGGGGCACCCGTCGAATCTACTGCCATGTCGTTGACAGGAACGCCTCCGCACAACGATGCTGAGCAAGCGCTTAGACATCGCGCCTGATGGTGCGCCGAGCCGGAAGGCAGGAACCGGGAACATGGCAGAGCCGAGGATCTTCACGTCCGCACAGGAGCTGCGGGACGGGGTGGGCGAGCAGCTGGGACACAGCGACTGGCTGGAGATCGAGCAGGAGAGGGTCGACCGGTTCGCCGAGGCGACCGGCGACCACCAGTGGATCCACGTGGACCCGGAGCGGGCGAAGGACGGGCCGTTCGGCACGACCATCGCGCACGGCTATCTGACGCTCTCGCTGCTGCCCGCGCTGGTACCGCAGGTGATGCGGGTCGAGGGCATGAAGATGGGCATCAACTACGGGACCAACAAGGTCCGTTTCCCCTCGACCGTCCCGGTCGGCTCGCGGCTGCGGGCGACGGCGGTGCTGCGCGGCGTCGAGGAGACGGGCGGCGGCGTACAGGTCACGGCGGTCGTCACGGTCGAGCGCGAGGGCGGCGAGAAGCCGGCGTGCGTGGCCGAGTCGGTGTCCCGCTACTACTTCTGAAGCTGCCGGGCGCCGACCATCCGCAGGACGAGGCCGGCGTACAGTTCGCCGACCTCGTCGGGGGTACGGCTGCCTTGGGCGTTGAACCAGCGGGCGACGTCGATACAGAGGGACAGCACCGCGAGCGCGGTACCGGGGACGTCGGGGACGTCGAACTCGCCGTCCCGCACCCCTTCGCCGATGATCCGGCGCACCACCGCGTCGCTCCTGCGCCGCAGCGCGACGATCTCGGTGCGGTGCTCCTCGCCCAGCGCGTCGAGCTCGTACTGCACGACCCGGGCGGTGGTGTGCCGCCCCGCGTGCCAGCGGACGAAGGAGCGGACGGCCCCGGCGAGCCGTTCGGCGGCCGTACCGTCCCGCTCCGCCTCGGTGGTGAGGACGCCCAGGGCCCGCTCGTGGCCGATCTTGCTGATCCGGTGGAGCAGCTCTTCCTTGGTCTTGAAGTGGATGTAGAGCGCCGCCGGGCTCATCCCGGCCCGGCCGGCGATGTCCCGGGTGGTGGTCGCGTGGTACCCGCGCTCGGCGAAGGCGTCCACGGCGGCGACGAGGAGCCGCCTGGCGGCCTCGGGAGTGACCTCGCCCCACGGAGTGTCCTCGCCGCTCGTCTCCTCCGCCGCACACATCGCCCAGGGCCCCTCTCCGTCAGCAGAACGAACACCATACCCCGAACCTGAGCAAGCGCTTAGGGATGGCCCTGCCGATCGTGGCGGCTCAGAGCTTCTGGAAGGGGTCGTGCTCGGCGAGGATCTTCTCCAGCCGGGCCTGGTCCACCCTGCTGACGATCTGCCCGGCCTCCTGGCGGTCCCTGATCACCTTGGCGAGCGTGAAGCAGGACGTGACGAGGTAGAGCACGCCGATGGCGAGGAAACCGCGCACCCAGGCGTCGGCGTCGAGGAAGAAGATACCGAAGGCGACCGCGCCGATCGCCACCATGAAGGAGGCGACGGCCTGCAGGTAGAAGGCGGCGGTGCTCTGCTGCTTGACCGGTGTCGTGTCATTCATGGGCTCAGCATCCGCCGACGTGGCGCACGCCACATCCGCGTCCGTACTCAGGCCGGTACTCAGACACCCGTACGAGCCGGCATGCCGGTCAGAAGGCGGAGACGCCGGTCAGAGCGCGGCCGATGATCAGCTTCTGGATCTGGCTCGTGCCCTCGTAGAGCGTCATCACGCGGGCGTCCCGCAGCAGCTTGCCGACCGGGTACTCGTCGATGTAGCCGTAGCCGCCGAAGACCTGGAGGGCGTTGTTGGCGCAGCGGACGGCGGCCTCGGACGCGTACAGCTTGGCCTTGGAGGCGGCGGTGGCGAATTCCTGGCCCCGGTCGATCAGATCGGCGACCCGCCAGGTCAGCAGCCGGGCGGCGTCCACGTCGACGGCGATGTCGCTGAGCAGCTCCTGGACGAGTTGGTGGCGGGCGATGACCTTGCCGAACTGTTCGCGCTCGCCGGCGTAGCGCACGGCCGCGTCCAGGGCGGCCTGCGCGATGCCCACACAGCCCGCCGCGACGGACATCCGCCCCTTGGCCAGGGCGGACATGGCGATGGAGAAGCCCTTGCCCTCGGGCCCGAGGAGGGCCCCGGCCGGTATCCGGACGTCCTGGAGGACCAGTTCGGCGGTGGCCTGGCCGCGCAGGCCGAGCTTGCCGTGGATGGTGCGGCGGGTGAGGCCGGGGGTGTCGGTGGGGACGAGGAAGACCGAGACGCCCCGGTGGCCGGGGGCGTCGCCCGTCCGCGCGAAGAGCAGCACGACATCGGCCCAGGTGCCGTTGGTGATGAACATCTTGGTGCCGTTGACGACGTAGTCACCGCCGTCGCGCACCGCCCTGGTGGCGAGGTTCCCGGCGTCCGACCCGGTGCCGGGCTCGGTGAGGCCGAAGCAGCCGATCGCCTCGCCCGCCGTCAGCCGGGGCAGCCACCGCCGCTTCTGCTCCTCGCTCCCCCAGGACACGATGGTCTTGGCCACGAGGCCGAGCGATACGGAGACGATCCCCCGCACCGAGGAGTCGCCTCGCCCCAGCTCCTCGGTGACCAGGCAGTAGGACAGGTGGTCGCCGCCGGAGCCGCCGTACTCCTCGGGCACGGTCAGGCCGAGGAAACCGAGATCCCCGAGCTTCTTCACGATCGACTTGTCGACGTTCTCGGCGCGGTCCCACGCGACGGCATGGGGGGTGACCTCGCGGGCTACGAAGTCCCCGGCCAGCTCGCGGACGGCTTTCTGCTCCTCGCTGAGCGTCAGGTCCATCGTGCCCACCCACCGTCCCTCACGAGCGCCGCTCGGGCGCCCATTAATTAGCACTGCTAGTTTCTGGTTCGCAGGCCCTACTATGAGCCGCATGGCCCGACCGCGCAAGCCCCTCCTCAGCAGAGACCGCATCGTCGGGGCGGCGAGCGCGCTCGTGGACGCCGAGGGGCTCGACGCCGTCTCCACGCGCCGGCTGGCGGCCGTCCTGGGAGTGAGCGGGCCCTCGCTCTACAACCACTTCCGCAACAAGGAGGAGATCCTCGACGCCGTGGCCGACGCGGTCTCCGTACAGGTCGATCTGTCGATGTTCGAGGAGTCGGACCCGCGCGACTGGCGCGAGGCCCTGCACGACTGGGCGCTGTCCTACCGGGCCGCCCTCGCCGCGCACCCGCACATCGTCCCGGTCCTCGCCCGGGGCCCGGGGCGCCGCCCGGCGGGGCTGCGGGTCGCCGACGCGGTGTTCGGGGCGATGGTGGGGGCGGGGTGGCCGCCCGCGCAGGCGACCCGGATCGGGGCGCTCATGCGCTACTTCATCACCGGTTCGGCGCTGGGCTCCTTCGCCGGGGGCTTCGTCGACGACGAGACCGCCTACGACCCCGCCGACTACCCGCACCTCGGCCAGGCCCACCTGCTGGCCGACCACCGCCGCCAGGTCGACGAAGGGGCCTTCGAGACCGGGCTGCGGGCCCTGCTGGACGGGCTGGCGATCCAGTACGAGCAGTACGCGCGGCCCGCCGAAACGGTTCGGCCGACGCCGGACCGTCGCTGACCCACGCCTGCCCGCGGGCCGTGCCGCGCAGCCCGTCCGGCACCCTGCGGCCCGTGGGCCGGCACCGGTCCGCCGTCGACCGGCGGGGCCGGCGCCGGTCCGCCGATTGACGGTCCTTGACAATCCGGTGGGGGATGCGGCGCTCCCGCCCTACGGTCGTGGCCATGACGACGACGACCCCCGCTCCCCTTCCGGTCTCCCCGCCGGCCCACCGCTGGCGCGCCACCGCCGCCGCCTCCACCACCGTCGTGCTGTGGGCCTCGGCCTTCGTCTCGATCCGCAGTGCGGGCGAGACCTACTCCCCCGGCGCCCTGGCCCTCGGGCGGCTGGCGACCGGCGCGCTGGTGCTCGGGGCGATCCTGCTCGTCCGCCGGGAAGGGCTGCCGGGGCGGGGTGCCTGGCGGGGGATCATCACCTCGGGCGTGCTGTGGTTCGGGCTCTACATGGTGGCGCTCAACTGGGGCGAGCAGGAGGTCGACGCCGGGACCGCGGCGATGCTGGTGAACATCGGGCCGATCCTGATGGCGCTGCTGGGCGCCCGCATGCTCGGCGAGGGGCTGCCGCGCCGCCTGCTGCTGGGGATGGGCATCTCGTTCTCCGGCGCGGTCGTCGTCGGCCTCGCGATGTCCGGGCACGGCGGCTCGTCCGTACTGGGCGTGGCCCTGTGCCTGCTGGCCGCGGTGGTGTACGCGCTGGGCGTGGTCAGCCAGAAGCCGGCCCTCGCGCACGGCTCCTCGCTCCAGATCAACACCTTCGGCTGCCTGATCGGGGCCGTGGCCTGCCTGCCGTTCACCGGAGTCCTGCTCTCCGAGGCCGCCGACGCACCCCTGTCCGCCACCCTGAACATGGTCTACCTGGGCGTCTTCCCGACGGCGCTGGCCTTCACCACCTGGGGCTACGCGCTGGCCCGGACCACCGCGGGCCGGATGGGCGCGACCACGTACGCGGTTCCGGCGCTCGTCGTGGGCATGGCCTGGGTGCTCCTGGACGAGGTGCCGACCCTTCTCGGCGTCGTCGGGGGTGCCCTGTGCCTGGCCGGGGTGGCGGTCTCCCGGAGCCGTCGGCGGACCGGGCCCGCGCGCGGAGAGCCGGCCGGGCCGGTGGCGGGATTTCGTCACGAGGAGGAGCGCCGGGCGGAACGGACGTAGCGGGGTCCGCCCGGCTGTCCGTGGTCCGGTGACGTGGACGTCACCGGACCACGGACTGCCGACGGGTCACGGGAACACGACCAGGGCGCGGCCGCCCCGGCCCGCGATCATGTTGTCGAAGGCCGCGGGGATGCCGTCCAGGGCGATGTGCTCGGTGACCATCATCGACAGGTCGAAGCGGCCCGCGCGGATGTGGCCGGCGAGGACGGGCAGGTCGCGGGCGGGGTCGCTGTTGCCGTAGACGCAGCCCGTCAGGGACCGGCCCCAGTGGAAGATCTCCAGGGCGTTGAAGGTGACGTCCTGGTCCTTTCCGCCGATCCCGACGACCGTGGTGCGCCCGCCGCGCCGGGTGGATTCCCAGGCGGCCCGGATGGTCACGGGCCGTCCGACGCACTCGACGGCGACGTCCGTGCCCCGGCCGCCGGTCAGTCCCCGGATCTCACGCGGGGTGGTGGCGGAGGCGACGAGGTAGTCGGTCGCCCCGGCCTGCCGGGCCAGCTCCTCCTTGGCCGGGGAGACGTCGACCGCGATGATCCGGGAGGCGCCCGCGATCCGGGCGGCCTGGAGCACGGCGAGGCCGACGCCGCCGATCCCGAAGACGACGACGCTCTCGCCCTCGCGGACCCGGGCGCTGTGGTGGATCGCCCCGTAGCCCGTCAGGACCGCGCAGCCGAGGAGTGCGGCGTCGGTGAGCGGAATGCCGTCGGGGGCGGGGAGCACGCAGTTCGCGGCGACGACGGTCTCCTCCGCGAAGGCCGCGACGTTGAGGCCGGGGTGGAGGTCGGTGCCGTCCGCCGTACGGGCGTGGAGGTTGGCGGTCCCCTTCAGTGCGTCGGCGCAGAGCCACACCTCTCCGATCCCGCAGTGGAAGCAGGACCCGCAGGAGGGGGCCCAGTTGAGGACCACTCCGTCGCCGGGGGCCACCTGGGTGACGCCCTCGCCGACCGCCAGGACCGTGCCCGCGCCCTCGTGGCCGAGGACGGCGGGCACCGGGACGCGCATGGTGCCGTTGGACAGGGACAGGTCGGAGTGGCAGACCCCGGCGGCGGCGAGGGAGACGCGCACCTGGCCGGGGCCGGGCTCCGGCAGGACGATGTCGGTGATCTCCAGCGGAGCTCCGACGGCGGGCAGTACGGCGGCGCGGACCACGAACAGGCTCCTTGGTGTCGTCTCGGAGGGCTTGGGGGGCTCAGAACTGGAGCGATTTGGTCTGGAGATACTCCGCCAGACCGTGCGGCCCCAGCTCGCGCCCCACCCCCGACTGCTTGTAACCGCCGAACGGGGCCAGCGGGTTGAACCGGCCGCCGTTGATGTCGACCTGCCCGGTGTCCATCCGGCGGGCGAAGGCCACCGCCTCCTCGTCGTCGGCGGCCCACACCGCGCCGGCGAGCCCGTACACGGTGTCGTTGGCGATCCGCAGGGCGTCGTCCACGTCCTCGTACCGCAGGATCGAGAGCACCGGGCCGAAGATCTCCTCGCGGGCGATCGTCATGTCCGGGGTGACGTCGGCGAAGACGGTGGGGTTGACGTAGTAGCCGGTCTCCAGGGGCGCGTCCGGGCCGCCCGCGATCAGCCGTGCGCCCTCCTCGACGCCCTTGGCGATGTAACCGAGCACCCGGGCCTGCTGCTTGGCGTTGACGAGCGGGCCGACCCGCTCGCCGGCCACGTACTTGGTGACGGCGTTCGCCGCGAGCTCCACGGCCTCCTCGTACCGCTCGGCGTCCACCAGCATCCGGGTCCAGGCGCTGCACGTCTGGCCGGAGTTGGTCATCACGTTGGCGACGCCGACGTTGACCGCCCTGGCGAGGTCCGCGCCGGGCAGGATCACGTTGGCGGACTTGCCGCCCAGCTCCAGGGCGACCCGCTTGACGGCGGCCCCGGCGGTCGCGCCGATCTGCCGGCCCACGGCGGTGGAGCCGGTGAACGAGACCAGGTCGACGTCCTCGTGGGCGGCGAGCGCCTGGCCGGCGACCGGTCCGAGGCCGGTGACGAGGTTGAAGACGCCCGGCGGGAGACCGGCCGCCTCGGTGGCCTCCGCGAAGAGCTGCGCGGTGAGCGGGGTGTCCTCGGCGGGCTTGAGGACGACGGTGCAGCCCGCGGCGAGGGCGGGGGCGACCTTGGCGACGATCTGGTGGAGCGGGTAGTTCCAGGGGGTGATCGCGCCGACCACGCCGACCGGCTCCAGCAGCACGGTGGAGTTGCCGATCCGCTCCTCGAAGGCGTGCCGGGCGGCCAGTTCGGCGTACGAGGCGGCCACCAGCACGGGCACGCCCGCGTGGACCATCTGCGACAGCGGCAGCGGCGAGCCCAGTTCGGCCGTGATCGTCTCGGCCAGCGCGTCCTTGCGGGCGGTCAGGGCGTCCGCCAGCGCGCTGAGCCGGGCGGCCCGCTCGGCGGGCGGGGTCGCGGCCCAGGCGGGGAAGGCGGCGCGCGCGGCCCGCACCGCCGCGTCGACGTCCTCGGCCGTCCCCGCCGGCACGTGGGCGATGACCTGCTCGTCGGCCGGGTTCACGACCGGGATCGTGTCGTGGCCGACGGCGGGCCGCCACGCGCCGTCGATGTACATCTGGTCATGGGCCTTCATGGCTGTTTCCTCCCGGACGTGCGGTGCGGAGCCGAGCTGTGCGAGCGCCGAAGCCGTGCGGGGCAGCGCGTCGCACCCGCCCAAACTAGCGCCGTTAGTTTTCTGACGCCAGGGAGCCCCGGGAGACGCCGGTCACGCCCGGCCCGCGCGCCCGGCGCGAACACGTCCGCCGCGCGCCGCCTTGCCGTAACGGCATGATCCCTTGCCCTGGCGGCAGTGGACCGGCCAAGACTGGAACGAGCACGCGAAGCCGGAGCCCCAGGAGGCACCCATGACCGCCGAACCCCGCCCGCGCCGCCGCCGGGACACCCCGCCGCCCCGGACCGGGGGCAGTGAGGCCGAGGTCCTGCGCGGCTTCCTCGACTACCTGCGCGACGCGATCGCCGCGAAGGTCGAGGGAGCCCCGGAACCGGAAGCCCGCGCCGCCGCGGTGCCCTCGGGCACGAATCTGCTCGGCCTGCTCAACCACCTGACGTCCGTCGAGCGGTCCCTGTTCCTCGGGCAGCGGGTCACCGACTGGCCGGCGACCTTCCACGCCGCCCCTACGGACGGCGTGGCCGAGGTCGTCGCCCGCTACCGGGAGGCGGTCGCGGAGGCGAACGGCGCACTCGACGCGTGCACCGACCTCGGCGCCCCGGTGCCCCGTCCCCGCCCGGACGGCCCAGCCCCCAGCGTCCGTTGGGCCCTCACGCACATGATCGAGGAGACCGGTCGCCATGCCGGTCACGCGGACATCCTCCGTGAGCTGGCCGACGGCTCGACGGGGCGCTGAGCCGGCGGGCCCCTCAGCCCTGGGGGAGGTCGTCGAAGCCGGGGGCGTCCCGGGGCAGGGGGCAGATGCGGCGGCCGTAGTGGTCGAAGACGTACAGGTGGGCCAGGTCCACCAGCAGCGGCACCTGTCCCCCGGTCCGCAGCCGCATGTCGGGGCCGGTGCGCACGACCAGGTCGCCGGAGGGGGTGGCGGGGTGGTCGGGACCCCGGGGCGCCACGGGGTCCGGGGCCGGTTCGTCGAGGGTGACGACAGGACCACTGACACGGCCGCCCGTCCGCCCCCTGAGCCGTTCCAGGACGCCGACCCCGCCGGCCGCGGCCCCGCGGCGGCGGGGCATCGCCCGGGGCCGGGCGGATTCGAGGTCCGGGACCACGGCGGGCCGCGAGCCGGTCCTGAGGTGGACCAGCGCCTCGTGCCCCTGGTACTCGACATGCTCGACGATGCCGCTGAGGGCGACCTCGCCGGCCCTGGCCTGACTGGGCGGGGCGATCCGGACCGCCTCCGAGCGCAGCCCCACGATGATGCGCCGGCCCTGCTGGATCCGGAGCAACTGGTGGTCCGGGCTGAGGGGTTCGGGCAGGGCGAGCCGCTGCCTGCCGAGGTCGATCGACATCCGGCCCTCCAACGGGGCGTGCACGACGGCCTGGAGGAGGTTGATGCGCGGGGTGCCGATGAAGGCGGCCACGAACACGTTGTCCGGCAGGGCGTAGACCTCGCGCGGCGGACTGACCTGCTGGAGGACTCCCCCGCGCATCACCGCCACCCGGTCGCCGAGTGACATCGCCTCGGCCTGGTCATGCGTGACGTAGACCGTGGTGACACCCAGCTCCTTGGTGAGCAGGGCGATCTCGGCACGCAGATGGCTGCGCAGCTTCGCGTCGAGGTTGGAGAGCGGCTCGTCCATCAGGAACACGGAGGGCCGGCGGGAGATGGCCCGGCCCATCGCGACCCGCTGGCGCTCGCCGCCGGAGAGCTGGGCCGGGTAGCGGTCGAGGACGTGCCCGATCCCGAGCATCCGGGCGGTGGCCTCGACGCGTGCGGTGTTGTCCTCGCGGGGGTTCTCCAGCCTCAGCGGGAAGCCGATGTTGGCCCGGTTGGTCATGCTCGGATAGAGGGCGAAGTTCTGGAACACCATCGCCATGCCGCGTTCCCGCGGCGGGGTGTGGTTGGCGCGCTCCCCGTCGAGGAGCAGCTCGCCCTCGGTGATCTCCTCCAGGCCCGCGATCATGCGCAGCACGGTGGACTTGCCACAACCGGAGGGGCCGAGCAGCACGACGAACTCGCCCGGGTCGATGGAGAGCGTGAACCGGTCGACGGCCCGCCGGTCCCGGCCGTAGTTCTTGCTGACGTGGTGCAGGGAGATGGCGCGCGTCATGAGGGTCCGCCCGGAGGAAGTGGTGGCATCGCGGTGGGGAGCGGCTGTGGAGGGAAGCTAGCCCACCGGGCGGGGTGTGGGAATGACTCGCGCGAAGGTTGGGGCATACGGGTCCGGTGGGGCCGGTCAGCCGGGGCTCTCCGTCCCCTTCTTTACGGCCGGTGGCACGGTCCCCCTGCCCGCGGTCGGGTCCGGCTGTACGGTCGCGGGCCCCGCGTCCGGCGCGGCGAGGAGGGGCCCGGTGTCCAGGGGGGCCGGTGACGGCTTCGAACGCCCGTCGCCGCGCAGGCCGAGTCCCGCCGCGCCGAGCAGCCCCACGCCGAGCAGCACGAACGGGGCCGCCCCTCCGACCGCGCCCGCGGTCAGCCCCGCCGCGACGGGGGCGGCGACCTGGCCGAGCCGGTTGCCGGTCAGCCGTAGGGCGAGCGCGGTGGAGCGGGCCCGGTCGGGGGCCGCCCGGACCACGGTGGTCATGGAGAGCGGCTGGCCGACGCCGAGGCAGAAGCCGAGCACGGCGAGCATGACGGCGAGGACCGGGACCGACACGGGGAGGGCGACGCCCGCGCAGAGGAACCCGGCGAGCAGGCAGCTGATGGTCAGCAGGGCCCTGCGGCCCAGCAGCCGCAGCAGCGGCGACATGACCAGCCGGCAGGCGATCGTGGCGGCGGCCCGCAGGCTCAGCAGCAGCCCGACGGTGGCCGGGGCGATGGAGCGGTGTTCGCCGACGACCGGCAGGTAGGCGGTGAGGATGTCGGTGGCGGACAGCACCGCCATGCTGATGAAGATGCCCGCGGGGACGCCGCGCGTGCCCAGGATCGCGCGGACCGGGACCTTGTGGCCGGGCTTGCCTCCGGCGCCTTTCGCCCGGCGGTGCTCGATGCGCCAGAGCGAGGTGAGGGCGACCGCGGCGACCCCGGCCGATACGAGGAGGGCCAGCGCGCTCGTACGCCCCAGGGTCGCGCCCTGTCCGGAGATGAGCGCGCCCGCGGCGACCGGGCCGATGAGCTGGCCGAGCGAGGCCCCGATCGTGAAGTGCCCGAAGTCGCGGTCCTGCTCGTCGGGCGCGGACTGCCGGGCCACGATCGACTGCGCGCCGATCACGAAGCACAGGTGGCCGAGGCCCATCACCCCGCTCCAGGCGGCCATCGCGGGCAGCGAGGAGACGATGCCGCTGAGCGCGCAGCCGCCGGAGATCAGGAGCACGCCGAGCGGCAGCAGGGGCGCGCAGCGGCCGTGGTCGGTGCGGCGGCCGAGCGGCACGGCGACGAACAGCGGGAGCAGGGCGTAGACCCCGGCGATGACGCCGACGGCCGTTTCGTCCGCACCGAGCGCGAGGGCCCGGTAGGAGACGGCGGGCCGCGCCATCGACACCGCCCCCTGCGCGAGGGCGAAGGCGATGACGAGGCGCAGCAGCCAGCCCCTGCCGGGCCCGGTTCGCGGTTCGGGTGTCATCACATGATGCCGAAGAGGATGCCCGCCCCGAGCACCACGAGCGAGGTGAGGACGGCCCACTTGACGGTGAAGCGGGTGTGGTCGCCGAACTCGACCTTCGCCATGCCGACGAGGACGTACACGGCGGGCACGAGCGGCGAGGACATGTGCAGGGCCTGGCCGGCCAGGGAGGCGCGGGCGATCTCCAGCGGCGAGACCCCGTGGGCCGCGCCGGCCTCGGCGAGGACGGGGAGGACGCCGAAGTAGAAGCCGTCGTTGGACATGAAGTAGGTGAGCGGCAGGCTGAGCAGGCCGGTGACGAGGGCCATGTGCGGGCCCATCGCGTCGGGGACCGCGCCGACGACCCAGTCGGCCATGTTCTCGACCATGCCGGTGCCGGTGAGGACTCCGGTGAAGACGGCGGCGGCGAAGACCATGCCGGAGACGTTGAGGACGTTGTCGGCGTGCGCGGCGATCCGGGCGCGCTGGTCGGGCATGTGGGGGAAGTTGACGGTGAGCGCGAGGGCCGCGCCGAGCAGGAAGAGCACCGGGATCGGCATCAGTTCCATGATCATCGCCGTCAGCAGGGCGGCGGTGAGTCCGGCGTTGAACCAGTAGAGCTTCGGGCGGAGCGTGGGCCGGTTCGGGTCGAGCCCCTGGAACCCGTCGTCGTCCCCGTCCGCGGGGTCGGCGTCGGTGCCGGCCCCCGTACCGCCCGCGGAGGCGGAGGCGCCCTTGCGGAGGCGGTCGTCGCCGCCGGCCGTGCCGGTGGCGCCCGCTCCGGTGGTCACGGTCTCCGGCTCCGGCTCCCGGGCGAGCGCCTCGTCGAGCGTGAGCATGCCCAGGCGCTTGCGCTCCCGGAGGCCGAGCACGTACGCCAGGACGAAGACGGCGAGCAGCCCCATGGCCAGCGCAGGGATCATCGGCACGAAGATCTCGGAGGCGTCCAGCTTGAGGGCGGTGGCGGCGCGGGCGGTGGGGCCGCCCCAGGGGAGGGTGTTCATGACGCCGTTGGCGGTGGCCGCGACGCCGGTCATGACGACCAGGCTCATCTTCAGGCGCTTGTAGAGGGGGTACATCGCCGAGACGGTGATCATGAAGGTGGTGGAGCCGTCGCCGTCCAGCGAGACGATCGCGGCGAGCAGCGCGGTACCGACGACGATGCGCATCGGGTCGGCCTGGCAGAACTTCAGGATGCCCCGGACGATCGGGTCGAACAGGCCGACGTCGATCATCACGCCGAAGTAGACGATGGCGAACATCAGCATGGCCGCGGTGGGCGCGAGGTTGCCGACGCCTTCGATGACATAGTCGCCGAGCTGCGCTCCCTGTCCGACGGCGACACAGAACAGTGCGGGGATCAGTACCAGCGCCGCGATCGGCGACATCTTCTTCGTCATGATCAGGACCAGGAAGGTCGCGATCATGGCGAAGCCGAGGATTGTCAGCATGGGGGATACCTAACGTTCATCCTTGAACTCCCACCGGTCTCGGCGGTCCGGATGACGTTAGGGCTGCTCTCGCGGCGTTAACAAGATGTTGACGTGTGAGCAATACGAGCAAAACCCCAGGTCAACACGGTGCTGTTAGGGGGCGGGGGTCACCGAGACCGCAAGGGCGTTCAGCACCGCGGTGCCGGACAGCGGATCCAGGAGCGTGCCGTCGAGCAGTTGGTTCACGTTCGCCCCCGGGTGGGCGGCGGCGACCGTCATACGGGTGCCGGGGCGGTCGTGGCCCCAGCCGTGCGGCAGGCTCACCACCCCGCTGCGCACGGTGTCGGTGATCTCGGCGGGTGCCTCGATCGCTCCGCCCGACGCCTCGATCCGGGCGGTGGCCCCGTCCACGAGCCCGAGGCGGGCCGCGTCGTCGGGGTGGATCTGGAGGGTGCAGACGTTCGACCCGCCGGTGAGCGAGCCGATGTTGTGCATCCAGCTGTTGTTGGAGCGCAGATGGCGGCGGCCGACGAGGACGAGCGGGGCGGGGCGGTCGCCCAGCGCCCGGCGCAGGCGCGGCAGGTCGGCGGCGATCGGCTCCGGGAGCAGTTCGACGCGGCCGGATCGGGTGCGCAGGATCTCCGGGAGGCGGGGTTTCAGCGGGCCGAGGTCGATGCCGTGCGGGTGGGCGAGGAGCCGCTCCAGTGTCAGCCCGTACGGACCGAGGCGCAGCATGAGGTCGAGGCGGCGCTCGGGGCCGCTCTCGCCGGTGAGTTCGGCGGCCCGCTCCTTCGGGGCCCCGGCCCGGGTGAGGGCGGTGCCGATGGCCAGGTCGTCGACGGCGGAGGGCGGCGTGCCGTGCGCGCCGCTCACCGCGAGGATCAGACGGGCGTGCAGCTCGCTCTCGTCCATCCGCCCGTCCTCCAGCGGCACGGCGGCGCGGGTGTAGCGGACCTGGTTGTGGACGGCGAAGTTGTTGAGCGCGAAGTCGAAGTGGGCGCTCTGCGAGGGCGGCGGCGGGGGCAGCACGACATCGGCGTGCCGGGAGGTCTCGTTCAGGTACGGGTCGACGCTGACCATGAAGTCGAGCCCGTCGGCGAGGGCCGCGTCGAGGCGGTCTCCGTCGGGCGCGGAGAGCACGGGGTTCGCGGCGATGACCACCAGGGCGCGGATGCGGCCCTCCCCCGGGGTGTCGATCTCCTCGGCGAGGGCGGCGATGGGCAGTTCGCCCTTGGCCTCGGGATGCCCGGAGACCCGGCTCGACCAGCGGCCGAGCGCGAAGCCCTTGCCCGGGACGGCCTGACGCGCCGCCCCGGGTCCGGCGGTCCGTGGGGCGCGCGCGGTCGCGGAGAGCGGGAACATCGCGCCGCCGGGCCGGTCGAGGTTGCCGGTGAGGATGTTGAGGACGTCCACCAGCCAGCTGGCGAGGGTGCCGTGCTCGACGGTGCAGCTGCCGACACGCGCGTAGACGGCCGCGGTGGGGGCGGCGGCGAGTTCGCGGGCGATGGCGGTGATGGTGTCCGCGTCCACGTCACAGGCGGCGGCGACGGCGTCCGGGGTGAAGTCGGCCAGGGCGGCGGTGAGTTCGTCGATTCCTTCCAGGTGTCCGGCGAGCGGACCGGGGTCGGCGAGCTTCTCCGTCAGGAGGGTGTGCGCGAGCGCGGCCAGCAGAAGGGCGTCCGCTCCGGGCCGGATCGCGACGTGCCGGTCGGCGAGGCGCGCGGTACGGGTGCGGCGCGGGTCGATGACGGTGAGGGTGCCGCCCCGCCGGCGCAGGGCCTTGAGGCGTCCGGGGAAGTCGGGGGCGGTGCAGAGACTGCCGTTGGACTCCAGCGGGTTGGCGCCGATGAGGAGGAGGTGGTCGGTGCGGTCGAGGTCCGGTACGGGGATGGCGTGGGCGTCGCCGTAGAGCAGGCCGCTGGAGACGTGCTTGGGCATCTGGTCCAGGGTGCTCGCGGTGAACACGTTGCGGGTGCGCAGGGCTCCGAGCAGCAGCGGCGGGTAGAGCGAGCCCGCCACCGTGTGCACGTTGGGGTTGCCGAGGACCACGCCGACGGCCTGCGGCCCGTGGGTCTCCACCAGGGCCGGTATCCGTGCGGCGATCAGGTCGAACGCCTCGCTCCAGGCTGTCTCGCGCAGCTCCCCGTCGGCGCCGCGCACGAGGGGGACGCGCAGCCGGTCGGGGTCGGCGTCGAGCCCGCCGAAGGAGGCGCCCTTGGGGCAGATGAAGCCCCGGCTGAAGATGTCGTCACGGTCACCGCGCGCCCCGGTGACGGTGGTTCCCTCGATGGTGAGGGTGAGGCCGCAGGTGGCCTCGCAGAGGGGGCAGATACGCGGTGCGGTGCGGGTTTCGTGGGACATGGGCCCTCCCGGGGCGGCTGCGGCGACGGCACGCGGACATGGGCCGGGCAGGCGTGGGAGCCCCGGCACGGGCGAGCATACCGACCGGTACGCACGGCGGGGAGGTGTTGCGCGGGGGAGAAGGCGGACCGGGCCCCCGACCAGGGCCTCCCGTTCAGTCGAGCGTCTGGGCGAGGTAGGACCTGACCAGGGTCCGCGTCTCGGCGACGATGGCCGCGTCACCCGACGGCTCGGTGCGGAACGCCAGTTGGAGGAGCGCGTCTGCGGCCTCGACACTCACCAGGATCGCCCGGGACAGCCTCTCGTCGGGCCGGCGGCCGAGGTGGCCGGCGAGCAGCACGGCGAGCCGGTCCGCCAGACGCCTGTTGGCGTCCCCCGCCGCGCCCTCCGCCGGGAGCGGCGGCCCGAAGTCGACGAGCGCGAAGCCGGGGATGCTTCGCTTCATCGCCAGGTACTCGTCGAGCACCGCGTCGATGGCGGCCCGCCAGTCGGCGGCGGGGAGGTCCGCGAGCCGGGCGGCGACACGGTCGGCATAGGTGTCCAGGTTGCGCAGCGCCAGCGCGTCGACGAGAGCCCGCTTGTTGGAGAAGAACCGGTAGACGGAGCCGATGGGCACGTCGGCGCGCTCGGCGACGGCCCGGGTGGTGAGCTGCTCGTAGCCGGTCTCGTCGAGGAGGCCCGCGCAGGAGTCGAGTATCCGGGCCAGCCGGTCGGCGCTGCGCTGCTGCACGGGGGCGCGGCGGAGGTGCGGGGTGACATGGGGCACGGGCCCCATGATGCCGTGCCCTCCGGACCCCTGTCGTCGGACTCCCCCCGCCCCGCCCTTCCGGCGACGACGGCGGGAGGGCGGCCACAGGAGCCGGGCCCGGGCCCGGTGGGCCGCTCCTGCCGCGAAGGGCACGCACAGGACACGAATGGCTCGATGTATGCCGTTGACGTGCCCCGCTCCTATTCCTACGGTAGTGCATAGGATTCGCCGTCCGGTGGATCCGAGGACTTTTCTTGGGCACCGGGAGTGCGGGATGAGCGCGATCGACCAGGCGAGGAAGGCGGCCGAGGGGCTGACGTATTCCTCGGGCTTCGGCAACGAGCACGGCTCCGAGGCGGTTCCCGGAGCGCTGCCGCACGGCCGCAACTCCCCCCAGCGCGCCCCGCTCGGGCTGTACGCGGAGCAGTTGAGCGGTTCCGCCTTCACCGAGCCGCGTGCGGACAACCGCCGATCCTGGCTCTACCGGATCCGCCCCTCGGCCGTCCACCCGGCCTTCACCCGCGTCGACAACGGGAACCTGCGCTCGGCGCCCTTCACCGAGACGGTGCCGGACCCGAACCGGCTGCGCTGGAACCCGCTGCCGGATCCCGCGCCCGGCACGGACTTCCTGAGCGGCCTGTGGACGCTCGGCGGCAACGGCGACGCCGCGCAGCGCGCGGGCATGGCGATCCATCTGTACAACGCCGACTCCTCGATGACCGACCGCGTGTTCAGCGACTCCGACGGCGAGCTGCTGATCGTCCCCGAGCGCGGCGGGCTGCTGCTGCGCACCGAACTGGGCCTGCTGCGCGTCGAGCCGGGCCATGTCGCGCTGGTCCCGCGCGGGATCCGCTTCCGGGTGGAGCTGCTGGAGGAGACCGCGCGCGGATACGTCTGCGAGAACTACGGCCGCCCCTTCGCGCTGCCCGACCTCGGCCCGATCGGCGCCAACGGCCTGGCGAACGCCCGGGACTTCCTCGCGCCCGTCGCGGCGTACGAGGACCACGAGGGCCCGGTGGAGGTGGTCAACAAGTTCTGCGGGAACCTCTGGTCGGCGACGTACGACCACTCGCCGCTCGACGTGGTGGCCTGGCACGGCAACCACACCCCGTACGTCTACGACCTGCGCCGGTTCAACGTGATCGGCACGATCAGCTACGACCACCCCGACCCGTCGATCTTCACGGTGCTGACCTCGCCCTCCGACACCCCGGGGCTGGCCGGGGTGGACTTCGTCGTCTTCGCCCCGCGCTGGCTGGTCGGCGAGGACACCTTCCGCCCGCCGTACTTCCACCGCAATGTGATGAGCGAGTACATGGGCCTGATCGACGGGGCGTACGACGCGAAGGCGGACGGCTTCGTCCCGGGCGGCGGCTCCCTGCACAACATGATGTCGGCGCACGGCCCGGACCGGGAGACCTTCGACCGGGCGAGCGCGGCGGAGCTGAAGCCGCAGAAGATCGACGACGGCCTGGCCTTCATGTTCGAGACCCGCTGGCCGGTCACGGCGACCGCGCAGGCGGCCGCCGCCGGACACCTGCAGCACGGATACGACGAGGTGTGGCAGGGTCTGAGCCGCAACTTCCGGCCGTAGACGGCGGAAGGCCGGCAGGGACGGGGCGGGGGCGGGGACGACGTGACAGAGAGCCGGGAGAGGGCCGGGGCGGACGCCCGGAGGACCGAGGGGGACGGCACGGCCGGGAACGGTACGGCCGGGGGCGGCGCACCCGGGGACGGCACGGCCGGGGACGGCTCGGGCTCCCGGCCGGCCCCGGTGACGCACCCGCCCGCCTTCGCCCCCGACTCCCTCGTCCTGAACCGGAAGCTGCCTCTCTGGTACCAGGTCTCCCAGTCCCTGCGGGCCTCCGTGCTGGGCCGCCCCCAGGACGCCTCCGCCCGGCTGCCCACGGAGGAGCAGCTCGCCGCGCACTACGGGGTCAGCGTGCTCACGATGCGCCAGGCGCTCAAGGAGCTGGAGGCGGAGGGGCTGATCAGCCGGCACCGGCGGCGCGGCACGTTCATCGAGCCGCGCGCCCGGCGGGTCTCCCCGGTCCGGCTGCTGGGCTCGGTCGACGCGATCGTGGCCCAGCAGTCCGGGGAGGCGACGACCGTTCTCGGCCACGGCCCGACGGCCATACCCGGTGATCTCGCCGAGTTCTTCCCGGGCTGCGCCGAGGTGACCTGCTACCGGCGGCTGCGCCGCGACGGGGAGAGCGACGAGCCCACCAACTGGGCGGAGAACGCGGTCCGTCCCGACATCGCCGCCCAAATCGACGTGGCCGACCTGGAACGCTGGCCGATGACCAAGGTCCTGCGCGACGTCGTCGGGGTGAGGATCTCCCGGATCACCGACACGGTGGAGGCCCGCCTCGCCGACCCGGTCACCGCCGAGCTGCTCCAGGTCCCGCTGCTCAGCCCGATCCTGCACTACACGGGCGTGACGTACGACGAGGAGGGGCGCGTGGTGGACGTGGCCCGGATCCGCTACCGGGGCGACCGGTTCTCCTTCTCCGTGACGGTGGAGGCCCACTGACCCCGCCCCACGGGCGCGCCGCCCGCCGTTACGATGCGAAAGGGTCACGGCGGACAGGGGAGGACGGGCAGGTGACAGCGCACGGGACAGCGGCGGCCGACGGCGACGGGAACGCCCGGCCCCCGTCTCCGGGGACGCCCCGGCCGCCGGACGGACTCCGGGCGCAGGACGGACTCCTGTCGCAGGACGGGCTCCTGTCGCTGGACGAGCTGATGCCGTGGTCCGTGCGACCGCTGCGGACCGGCCGCGCCTGGGTGAGCGGCCCCGACCCCGTGGCGCTCCGGGCCCGCTGGGAACGGCTGGCCGCCGCCGACCCCGCCGAGCAGGAGCGGCTGTTCGTGCCCACCCGCTCCCGTACGCCGCACACCTCGGTCGCCGCCCTGCCCGGCCGGTCCGCCGGAACGGGCCGCTTCGCCCGGGCCCCGGGCCCCTGCCCCGACCCCGTACGCATCCTCCACGGCCCCTACGACGAACAGTGGCTGCTCCCCGACCACCGGCTGATCGACGCGGCCCGTCCGGAGCTGTGGCGGGTCGCCGACGGGCGCCAGCTCTTCGCGGTCGAACACAGCGCCGCACCCGAGGATGCCGGGCCCGCCCTGTCCGTGACCGCGCTGCTGCCCGACGGGCACTCCCCCGCCGGGCGGCCCGGCCGGATCAGGCCGCTCTACCGCAGGCCCGGCGGCACGGAACCCAACCTGGCGCCGGGGCTCCTGGATCTGCTGCGCGGGCGGCTCGGCGGCGCGGCGGAGCCGGACGCGTTCACCCCGGAAGCGGTGCTGGCCTGGGTCCTGGCCGCCGCCCGCCCCTCCGCCACCGGCCCCCGGATCCCGTTGCCGGCCGACGCGGAGGTGTGGTCGTCGGGGGTGGCGCTCGGCCGGGAGCTGACGCGGCTCCAGTTGCGCGGTTCCCGGGGCGGGGAGCGCCCCCGGCTGCCGGGCGGACGCAGGCCCTATGTGCGGGCGGCCCTCCCCGCCCGTCCCACGGAGCTGGTCCATGAGGCCGGGGACGAGGCGCTGGTCGTCGGCGATGGCCGGATCTCGCCGGTGCCCGCGGCGGCCTGGGAGTTCACGGTGGGCGGGGCGCGGGTGCTGGAGCTCTGGTTCGGCCGCCGGGCCGCGGCGGCGACGGGCCGGGGGCCGGACGGGGCGCCCCCGGGCGGTCTCGACGCGGTCGGTGCGCGCGGCTGGCCCCGGGAGTGGACCTCGGAACTGCTCGAACTCATCACCGTACTCGCTTTGCTGGACGGCACGGCGGGGCCCCGGAAGGAGCTGCGGGCGGCGCTGGAGGCGGGAGAGCTGATCGGGCCCGCCGAGCTGCGGGCGGCCGGGGTGCTGCCGGTGCCGCCCCCGGCACGGCGTCCCGCATCGGTGCTCGGGCACCAGGAGGAGGGCCCGGAGGGGCAGTTCGCGCTGCTGTAGCGGCCGGGCGAGGAGTCCGCGGGGTGGCCGGAGGTGGCCGGAGCGCCGGTCAGGGGGTAAACACGGTTCATGAACACCTTGCCACTCCCCCTCGACGGCATCACCGTGGTGGCCGTCGAACAGGCGGTCGCCGCCCCCTTCGCCACCCGTCAGCTCGCCGACCTCGGAGCCCGGGTCATCAAGGTGGAGCGCCCGGACGGCGGCGACTTCGCGCGCGGCTACGACACGGCGGCGCGCGGTCTCGCCTCGCATTTCGTCTGGTGCAACCGCGGCAAGGAGTCTCTCGCCGTCGATCTGAAGGATCCGCGGGGCCTCGCGGTGGTCCGCGAACTCGTTGCCGAGGCCGATGTGTTCGTCCAAAATCTGGCCCAGGGGGCGGCGGCCCGGCTCGGCCTCGACGCCGCCGCGCTCTGCGCGGCGCACCCACGCCTGGTGGCGGTCGACATCTCCGGCTACGGCGCGGAGGGACCGTACGCGCACAAGCGGGCCTACGACATGCTCGTGCAGTGCGAGGCCGGCCTGGTATCGGTGACGGGGACCGCGGACCGGCCGGCGAAGGCGGGCATTCCCGCGGCGGACATCGCGGCGGCGATGTACGCGTTCTCCGGGGTGCTCGCGGCGCTGCTGCGGCGGGCGAACACCGGGCGGGGCGGCCCGGTGGAGGTCTCCATGCTGGACGCGCTGGCCGAGTGGATGGGCCACCCGCTGCACCAGGGGACGCACGGCTCCGCTCCCCCGGCGCGCACCGGCCTCGCGCACTCGGTGATCGCCCCGTACGACGCGTACGTGACGGCCGACGGGGAGCAGGTGCTGCTGTCGGTGCAGAACGACCGGGAGTGGCGGCGGCTGGCGGAACAGGTGCTCGCGCGCCCCGAGTTGGCGGACCACCCGGACTTCGCGACGAACGCGGCACGCACCGCGCACCGGGCGCGGACCGACGAGGTGGTGGGCCGGGCGCTGGCGGGCCTGACGGGGCGGGAGGCGCTGGCCGGGCTGGAGGCTGCGGGCATCGCGTGCGCCCGGCTGAACACGGTGGCCGATGTGGCGGCGCATCCGCAGCTCGCGGCACGGGACCGGTGGCGGGAGGTGGGGTCACCGGTGGGGCCGTTGCGGGCGCTGCTGCCGCCGATCACGCTGCCGGGGAGCGAGGAGGCACGGATGGGTGCCGTGCCGGCGCTGGGTGAGCACACCGATGCGCTGCTGCGAGCCCTGGGGATGACGGAGGAGCAGACATCGGTGCTGCGCCGGGACGGGGTGATCGTCTGAACCGTCCCGAGCGGCGGGCCGGTCCGGACGGGCGACGCCGTGGGTCAGTGGCGGCTGCCGAAGAGCGAGCGCCGCAGTCGCCGCAGCGGCGCGAAGAGCGACACACGTGCGCTCCTGCTCCTGCGGGTGTGCGCGGCATCGCGCGAGGTCAGCTCGCGCATGAGCAGCGTCGCTTCCGCCGACTCGCGCTGCGGGACGACAGGGCCGCCGAGCACCGCGAGATGGCGGTCGAGGCGCGTACTGGTCGCACCGCTCCCGCATGTGATGGCAGGCACACGCGGCCTGCTTCGCACCGTTATCTGTTCCATGTCACTCCCCACCCGTACGAGGGCACCCGGTCCGGGCAGGTTAACCCTATCGTCCCGCGGTGACACCCGTGTATCCCGGCCACAGGATTACGCACACACATACGGAGGTTGACGCCTCGTTACCGCATCCGCGCGATTCCAGGTCGACTTCGGACCGTTCGGGTGGTTCGCGCGGTTCGGATGGCCCGCCCGGCCGTCCCCCACGCAGGCCGCGTGGGGGACGGCGGGTGGCGGAACGCTCCGGCGGAAGCGCCGGGCCTCCGGCCAGAGAGCCGAGTTGAGGACGGGACGTCAGAGAGCCGAGTTGAGGAAGGCGTCAGAGAGCGGAGTTGAGAACGGGAAGATAGCCGCCCGACTGTCCGGCGGCGGTGGGGTGGTAGGACTCACCGATGTTGAGCCAGTTCACGCTGTGCAGCCAGGAGTTGCCCGAGCAGATCTCGTGGCCGGCGAAGGTCGTCCTGACGTCGCCGAAGGTGAAGCCGTGGTCCGCCGCACGCTTGGCGGTGGCCGTGTTCAGGTGGTCGGACGCCCCGTTGATGGCGGAGCGCTCCTTCTCGCTCAGGCCGGCGATGCAGCCGCCGCCGAGTTGGTAGAAGCGGGGGTAGCCGAGGACGACGACCTGCGCGGAGGGGGCCTTGGAGCGGATGGCCGTGTACACCGAGTCGAGCCTGCCGGGCAGGGTGGAGTCGACGTAGGCGCGGGCGGTGGCGATCCGGCTGAGGCAGGTGGCCTCGGACTGCAGGACACAGGTCGTCATGACGTCCGCGAAGCCGGCGTCGTTGCCGCCGACGGAGATCGAGACGAGGTCGGTCGAGGCGTTCACCCGGCCGAGCTGACTGCCCGTGACGTCTCCGGTCCGGGCGCCGGAGCAGGCGGCGAAGGCGAACGAGGAGGGGGAGTTGGCGGCCGCCCAGAGGGCGGGGTGGGCACGGCTGCTGCGTTTGCAGCTGGAGCCGTCGTAGCTGCCGGCTCCGACGCCGGAGGAGTACGAGTCGCCGAGGGCGACGTAGTCGACGGCCGCGGCGGACGAGTCGGCGTTCGCGACCCCCGCACCGGTGAAGGCCAGGGCGACGCCGAGCAGCAGCGAGGACGAGAACGCCACGAGTCTGGACATTTTCATGGGACCTCCTTGAGCAGGGGATATCGGCCTACTCCGTAGTAGCAGCAGCCACCCCCCATTGGAAGTGTTCATGCCAAAAATAGGGTTGGCGTGCTTCCGTCCGCCCCCGAAGGTTCAGCGCGCGCTCCTTGACGTCCCGCTGTCGCTCCGTCGGTTTCCGACGCCTCGTCGGCCGGGCGCGCGAGCCTGCGAAACCCGGGTGCACGGGGACATCCCGTGGCGGATCATGGGCGCCATGTCTGACTCCCCCGAATCCGCTCTGCCGATCCGGCTCACCGTCGACGACAGCGATTCACCGTCTGACGTCGTCGACGCGCTCTTCCTCGGCCGCTTCACGACGGGCGAGCAGCCGTACGCGCACAGCGCCTCCCTCGACCGGGTCAAGTCCGGGGCGACGCTGCTGCCGCCGGGCGCCACGGTGCTGCGGGCCGCCCGGGACGACGACCGCAGCGCGACGCTCGCGGAGGGCGAGGGCTGGACCCTGCTGGCGTCCCGGTGGAACCGGGGCGCGGACGTCACCGTCACCGCGACCAGCGATGAACTGGCGGAGAAGGTCCTCGGCCAGGCCACGGACGGGGCTCAGGACGAGCCGGAGCCCCAGCCCGACAACGTGACCATGGGCTTCTGGTACGTCTCCCCGCGCCGCGGCCCGTACCGCACCACCCGCCGGATCACCGCCGGCAGTTGGGACGAGGTCCGCCCCAACTACACCGCGCCGGTGGCCGAGGCGATGGGCCGGCTGATGAAGGTGACACCGGACGCCATCGCGGGCCGGCTGCTCCTGCTGCACGGCCCGCCCGGCACCGGCAAGACGTCCGCGCTGCGCACCCTGGCCCGTTCCTGGCGGGACTGGTGCCAGGTCGACTGCGTGCTGGACCCCGAGCGGCTCTTCAACGACGTCGGCTATCTCATGGACATCGCGATCGGCGAGGACGACGGCACGGCGAAGGGGCGGTGGCGGCTGCTGCTCCTGGAGGACTGCGACGAGCTGATCCGCGGCGAGGCCAAGCACACGGCGGGCCAGGCCCTGTCCCGGCTGCTGAACCTGACGGACGGTCTGCTGGGCCAGGGTCGCAACGTGCTGGTGGGGGTCACCACCAATGAGGACCTGGAGCGGCTGCACCCGGCGGTCGTACGGCCCGGCCGCTGTCTGGCCAGGATCGAGGTGGGCCCGTTGTCCCGTCAGGAGTCGGTGGCCTGGCTGGGCACCGACGAAGGGGTGGGCCGGGAGGGCAACTCCCTCGCCGAGCTGTACGCGCTGCGCCGGGGCACCGGCCCCGCGTCGGTGCCGAAGCAGGGGGAGGGGGCCGACGCGGGGCTGTACCTGTGACAGCCGGTCGGCCGCTCCGGGCACCGCGTGACGCTTCAGCCCCACCCGTACGCGATGCGCACCGCGTGACGCTTCAGGCCCCGTACGCGACGCGCACCGCGTCCTCGGCCAGCGAGAGGGCCTGCTGCCGGGTGAGGCCGAGCCGCTCGGCGGTCTCGGCGTACACCCGCGCGGCGGTCGCGGCCCGCTGCCCGGCAGCTCCCCCGGCGGCCGCGACGAAGGTTCCGTTGCGCCCCCGGGTCTCGATCACCCCGTCCGCCTCCAGGGCCCGGTAGGCCTTGGCGACGGTGTTGGCGGCGAGGCCCAGCTCCTCGGCGAAGCCGCGTACGGTCGGGAGCCGGTGGCCGACGGGCAGCGCGCCGGAACGGGCCAGTTCGGAGAGCTGGGTGCGCAGTTGCTCGTACGGCGCGATGCCGGAGTCCGGGTCGAGGACGATCTTGTCAGTCACGGGCCGATTCTCCCCCACCGGCGGAAAAAGGGGAGGCGTTCGGAGCGCGGCTGCGCATACGGTCCACCGCATGACTGTGATCGTGCGCGATTTCCGGCCGTCCGACGCTCAGGCGTGGACCGAGGCCCGCCGGGCCTCCGTCCCCTGGATGGTGGCCACCCCCGAACAGGTCGTCCACGACCTGGCCCACGCCCATCCGGACCGGCACTACCGCCTGCTGGTCGCCGAGGAGGACGGCGAGATCATCGCCACGGCGCAGGCGGGCATCGCCCACGAGAGCCCCGAGCCGGGGCAGGGGTACTTCACGCCGCAGACGCTGCCCGGCCGCACCAACCGGGGTGCGGGATCGCTGCTGCTGCGCACGGCGGAGGAGCACCTGGCCGAGGCCGGGGCCACGGTCCTGTACGCGTGGGTCCTGGACAACCCGGAGAGCCTGGAGTTCGCCCGTAAGCGGGGGTACCGGCCCAGCCGCTCCGCGCACTTCCAGCACCTGGACCTCGCGGGCGGCACCCTGCCGCCCCGCCAGGAGCTCCCGCCCGGCGTCGAGCTGCGTCCCGGCTCCGACTTCGCCGACGACCCCCGGCCGCTGTTCGAGGCGGACGCCCAGGTGACGGCCGACGAGCCGGGCGACATCACCTCCGAGCTGGACGACTACGAGGACTGGCTGACGACCGTCTGGCACCACCCGGCCTTCGACCAGGGGCTCACCTCGGTGGCGCTGGTGGACGGGAAGGTGGCGGCGTTCAGCGCGGCCACCACCGACGGCGTACGGACGTATCTGAGCGCCATGACCGGCACGCTGCGGGACTTCCGGGGGCGGGGCCTGGCGAAGCTGGCGAAGAACGACTCGCTGCACCGGGCGCGGGCGGCCGGGTACACGGACGCCTACACCTCCAACGACACCGGCAACGGCCCGATGCTGGCCGTCAACCAGTGGTTCGGCTACACGGTCTGCGCGACCGAGGTCCGCCATGTCCGCACCCTCTGAGCCCCGCGCGGACCGGACGCGGGGTCTGGTCGTCGCCCTGTCCAAGGCCGGCCGCACCAAGATCAGGTATCCGGCGGAGCTGGTCCGGGACGACGGCGTCCGCGTCACCGTCCGGGCGCCGTGGGCCGCGCCCGGGGTGCGGGACTTCGGCTTCGTCCGGTTCGAGCCGGGGGACGTCCTCACCGAGCACTACTGGCGGGACCGGTGGTTCGCGGTGAAGGAGGTCCGCGCCGGCGACGGCGGGCTCAAGGGCTGGTACTGCGACATCACCAGGCCCGCCGTGCTCGTGGACGGGGTGCTGGCGGTCGAGGACCTGGACCTGGACCTGTGGGTCTCGGCGGACGGCGCGACGGTCCTGCGGCTGGACGAGGACGAGTTCGCCGAGAGCGGCCTGGCCGGGCTCGATCCGGCGGCGGCCGGGGCGGCGGTCCGGGCCCTGGACGAGCTGGAGCGCCTGGCCCGGACCGAAGGGCTGACCGGCCTGCTCGGCTGAACACCCCGTCAGGCGCGGGGGCGGGGCCCGGACGGACCGCCGGACGGGCGTACGGACCGCCGGGCGCGGCTTTCGTACGGACCGCCGGACGCGGCTGTCGTACGGACCGCCGGGCCGCTCAGGGGCGGGGCCGGGACTCGGCGACGAGTTCCACCTCGTACCCCGCCGGGTCCTCCAGGTAGGCGGCGTGATGCCCCTCGCCGCCCGCGTACGGATGGCGGTCGGGGAACAGCGGCCGCCAGCCGTACGCCGGTGCCTCGGCCGTCAGGGCGTCGAGGGCGGCCCGGTCCGCGACGTGGAACGCCAGGTGGTTGAGGCCGGGGCGGCGGCGGTCGTGGCCGCTGGCGGCCAGGTCGGGAGACTGCTCCAGCACGATGTACGTGTCTCCGCGCCGCCAACTGCGGCCGTGGGTCCAGCGCTGGTAGGGGACGTGGCCGAGCCGGCCCAGCAGCCAGTCCCAGCCGCGCTCCGCCTCCGCCAGGTCCGCCACCCACAACTCGATGTGGTGCACCCGCCCGGTGGTCTGCTCGGCGGCGGGCAGCGGGACGGCACGGCCGGGGCCACCGGGAACGTACGCCACCGGCTCCCCGTCCCGGTGCCAGTGGATCATGAAGTGCTCGCCCGCCCGGTATCCGTCCAGGCCCGCACGGCAGTACGCGACCATGTCGTCCGGCAGGGCGGCCAGCGGGAACCAGTCCAGCTCGGAGCACTTCTCCGGCTCCGCGTTGCGCGGCGGGCGGCCCGGGTCGTACTCCGCGACGAAGAACCAGCCCATGCGCGCCCCGCCGCCGGGGCCCCGGTGCTGCATCACGAGGGCCACCCGCAGCTCCTCGGGCTCCAGAGCGAGGCCGATCTCCTCGGCGGCCTCCCGGATCATCGCCTCGCGGACGTCCTCGCCGTCCTCCGCGTGGCCGGAGGGCGCGTGGAGCAGCCCGTCCGCATAGCCGGTGCCGGAACGGCGGGCCAGCAGGACGTCCGGGCCCCGGCGCAGGATCAGGTGGACGTCGACGACCTCGGTGTGCCGGTGGGGCGGCATCGCGCGGGCGACCAGCGCATAGCGCTCGTCGTCGACCTCCTTGCCCCACAGCCGGGGGTCGGGGGCCAGGTCCTCGTGGTGGACGCGCTCGGTGTGCGCGGAGAGCAGGGCGGTGAGCGCGGTGGCGGACAGACCGGCGCCGCCCCACACCCCTTCGACGAGAACGAGCCGCCCGCCCGGCTTCAGCAGGCCGAACCAGTGTTCCAGGGCCGCCGCCGGGTCGGGCAGCAGCCGGACGACGTGCCGGGCCATGATGACGTCGAACGCCCGCTCCCCGACCGGGGGCCGGGCGGCGTCCCCGACGAGGACCTCCGCACCGGTCCCGACGAGCTTGGCACGGGCCCGCTCGGCCATGCGGGGCGAGCGGTCGACGGCGGTGACGCGGTGACCCTGGCCCGCGGCGAGCAGGGAGAGGCTGCCGGTGCCGCACCCCAGGTCCAGCACGTCGGCGCGGGTGCCGGGCAGCCAGCCCTCCAGCCGCCCGGCCCAGGCGTCGCGCACCACCGGGTCGAGGAGCCCGTGGCCGGGCTCCTCGTCGAAGGATCCGGCGGCCGCGTCCCAGTCGATCGTGGTCATGGTGCCGATACTCTCAGCCGCGGTCGGCCGTGCGGGACTCCTCTGCCGTCTCGCGGCCACCGCGCGGCCGTACGATCAGCCGGCCGATCAGCGGCCAGGCCACGATCAGCACCACGATCACGTAGACGGTGACGGAGAACGGGGTGTTGACCAGGCCCGTCACACTGCCGTCGCTGATCTGGAGCGCGCGGCGCAGCTGCTGTTCGGCGGCCGGGCCGAGGATCACCCCGATGACGGCGGGCAGCACCGGCAGTCCGTAGCGCCGCATACCGAACCCGATCAGCCCGATGATCAGGAGGATCACCAGGTCGAGGGATTCGCCGCCGACCGCGTACGCGCCGACCGCGGCGAAGAAGAGGATGCCCGCGTACAGGTAGGGACGCGGGATCCGCAGGAGCTTCGCCCAGACCGGGGCGAGCGGCAGGTTGAGGGCGAGCAGCAGCACCATGCCGACGAAGAGCGAGGCGATGAGGCCCCAGACCAGCTCCGGCTCGCGTTCGAACAGCAAGGGGCCCGGCTGGATCCCGTACTGCTGGAAGGCGGCCAGCATCACGGCGGCGACGGCGGTGGTGGGCAGCCCGAGCGTGAGCATCGAGACGAGGGTTCCGGCGGCGGAGGCGGAGGCGGCGGCCTCGGGTCCGGCGACGCCTTCGATGGCCCCCTTGCCGAACTGGTCACGGTGCTTGGAGAGCCGCTTCTCGGTGACGTAACTGAGGAAGGTGGGGATCTCCGCGCCGCCCGCCGGAATCGCCCCGAAGGGGAAACCGATGACGGGACCGCGCAGCCAGGGCTTCCAGGTGCGCTTCAGGTCGGCGCGGCCGAGCCACGGTCTGCCGACGGGAATCGGCTTTCCGGTGGAGCGGCGCAGGTGGGCGGCGACCCAGAGCGCCTCGCCGATCGCGAAGAGCCCGACCGCGACGATGACCACGTCGACGCCGTCGGCCAGTTGGAGCGAGCCGAAGGTCAGGCGCTGCTGTCCGGTCATCTGGTCGAGGCCGACCAGCCCGATGGTGAGGCCGATGAGGAGCGAGGCGATGCCGCGGATGCGGGAGGCGCCGAGGACGGAGGTGACGGCGATGAAGGCCAGCACCATGATGGCGAAGTAGTCGGGGGCCCCGATGCCGATGGCGAGAGAGGCGACGGTCGGGGCGAGGGCGACCAGCGCGATCGTGCCGATCATGCCGCCCGCGAAGTGGCCGATCGCGGCGGCGGCGAGCGCCTGCGCGCCGCGTCCGCCCTTCGCCATCGGGTTGCCCTCGATCGCGGCGACCACGGCCGCGCTCTCCCCGGGGGTGTTGAGGAGGATCGAGGTGGTGGAGCCGCCGAACATGGCGCCGTAGTAGATCCCGGCGAACATGATGAACGCGCCGGTCGGGTCGAGTCCGTACGTCACGGGGAGCAGCAGCGCCACGGCCATCGCCGGGCCGATGCCGGGGAGCACCCCGATCGCGGTACCGAGCAGGACGCCGATCGCGGCCCAGAGCAGGTTCATCGGGGTGAGCGCGGTACCGAAGCCGTCGATGAGGGAGTTGAGGGAATCCATCGGTCAGAGCACCCCCATCAGCGGGCCGCCCGGAAGGGGGACACCGAGCAGGTTGTCGAAGACGAAATAGGTGGCCAGGGAGATGCCGGCCGCGATGAGCGGATCCCGGCCGTGGTGCCGGCTGCCCAGCGCGTAGGCGGAGCCCCAGAAGAGCAGCGCCCCGGCGATCGGGAAGCCCAGCGGGTCGATCAGGACGGCGGTGCCGAGGAAGACGCCGGTGAGCAGGAGCACGGTGCGCCAGTCGGCCGGTTCGTCGAGGTCGACGTCCTCGCCGCCCTCCGCCTCTCCGCGTCCGCCGCGCAGGACGTCGCCGGCGAGCAGGACCGAGATGAGGAGGAACAGACCGCCGATGACGAAGGGGACCGTTCGGGGGCCGACGGGGCCGCGCTGGGCGATGTCGACGCTCATGGTGAAGGCATCGGTCAGGACGAGGACGCCGAGCGCGAACAGCAGGACGCAGACGCCGAGTTCGGAGTGCTCGCGCAGCCAGGAGAGGGCGGTGCTCTCCTCCTGTACGGTTTCGGCGCTCGGCTGTGCTGCGGAGCCAGGGGTTTCGGTGGGATCGGTGGTCACAGCCCCAGCTCCTTGAGGACGGTGGCGACCCGCTGGTTCTGCTCGTCGAGGAAGTCGCCGAAGGGTTCACCGATGAGGAGGGCGTCGTCCCAGCCGTTCTTCTCCATCGACTCCTTCCACTGCTTCGAGCCGTGGACCTCGCGGATGAGGCCGGTGAGCTTGTCGCGTTCGGCCGGTGAGAGGCCGGGCGGGGCGACGACGCCGCGCCAGTTGGTGAACTCGGTGTCGAGTCCGGCTTCGCGCAGGGTGGGGGCGTCGAGGCCCGGGACCCGCTTCGGACCGGTCACGGCGAGCAGCCGCAGCTCGCCCGCCTCGATCTGGTCGCGGTACTCGCCGAGGCCGGAGACCCCGAAGCCGACCTTGTCGCCGAGGATGGAGGCGAGGAGTTCGCCGCCGCCGTCGAACGGGACGTAGTTGACCGTCCTCGGGGCGATGCCGGCCGCCTGCGCCATGAGCATCGGGGCGAGGTGGTCCGGTCCGCCCGGCGAGGAGCCGCCGCCGACCGGGACGCGGCCGGGGTCCTTCTTCCAGGCGGCGAGCAGGTCGGCGATGGTCCGGTACGGGGAGTTCTTGGAGACGACGACGATGTCCGGCTCCTCGGTGAGCCGGGCGATCGGGGTGGTGTCGGCCAGCGTGCTCGGGGACTTGTTGGTGTGGACGGCTCCGACGACGCCGAGTCCCATGGAGAGTGCGAGCTTGCCGTTGCCGTGTTCGCCCACGAGCCGGGTCAGGCCGACCGTCCCGCCGGCGCCCGGCAGATTGAACACCTCGATGTTGTGGGTGAGTCCGGCGTCCTCGGCGTTCTTGGCCAGGGTGCGCGCGGTGATGTCGTAGCCGCCGCCCGGGGTGTTGGGGACCATGAAGCGGAGCCCGGGAATCTGGGTACCGGTGTCGGCACCGTCACCGGAGGACAGCAGAGGTGGCCCCACCACCACCAGCAACACGGCCCCGAAGAGGGCGAGGAGAGTGCGCATTCGCACAGGTTCCGCCTTTCGCTGTGAAGTGGCCCACATGTTGCCTGCGCGTTAAGAAGCTGTCTCTCTTCCGGTACCAACGGACGTTGTGGTCATTGCGGTCGCCGCCTAGCGTGGCGGCGTGACAACTGTGCTGGTGGTGGACGACGACTTCATGGTCGCGAAACTGCACAGCCGCTATGTGTCCGCCATGGACGGCTTCGCGGTCGTCGGGGTGGCGCACAACGGGGCCGACGCCTTGCGGGCGGCCGAGCGGCTGCGCCCCGATCTGGTGCTGTTGGACATCTATCTGCCCGATATGGACGGGATCGGGGTCCTGCGCGCCTTGCGTGCGGCGGAGGAGCGGGACGCGTCGCGCCCGAGCGCGGACGCCCTGTTCATCACGGCGGCCCGGGACGCGGGGGTGATCCGGGCGGCGCTGCGGGCGGGGGCCCTGCACTATTTGATCAAGCCGTTCAGCCGGTCCGCGCTCCAGGAGCAGATGCGTCATGTCGCCTCGCTGCGCACCCGCCTGGACAGGCTGGGAGAGGCCCGCCAGGAGGACGTCGACCAGATCTTCGGCACCCGCCCGCCCGGCTCGCGCGAGCTGCCGAAGGGCCTGGCCGCGCCCACGGCCGAGCTGGTGGAACGTGCCCTGCGCGACCACCCCGAGGGGCTGTCGGCGTCGGAGTGTGCCGAGGTGGGGGCGCTGTCCCGGGTGAGCGCGCGTCGCTATCTGGAGTTCTTCGCCGGAACGGGCCGGGCCGAGGTGACCCTGCGCTACGGGGGCACGGGCCGGCCGGAGCGCCGCTACCGCTGGACGGGGTGAGGCGGCGGGGGCGTCGTCCGCGCACGCGGTCGGCACGGGGACCGCGGCGCCGTCCGCACGGCGGCCCTTCGGACGTGGCGCCCGACAAGTGCGGCACCGTCCGCGCGGCGGTCCCGGTCCGGCGCGGCCTCGGCCCGTCGGCCCTTCGTTCCGGCGGGGCGTGCGACGGGTGCGGGGCTGTCGACACCCACGCGCCGCACCCACCTCGTTGCATCACGTCGTCCGATGGCTGACAATCCTGATGTCATCAATCTGCTGACGATGGAGGAGGAGTCCATGAACGCGGCGGACCAGCCGTCCACGGCCGGTGACGGGGCCAACGGCCCGGCGTCCTTCATCGCCGCCGCGGCAGCCCTCGCCGCCATGGGCGACGCGCTGCGCGACGCGGAGCGCGGGACCCCCGACGCCGTGGGCCCCGGGCCCGAACAGGCACTGGCCTCCCTGACCCTGTTGCGGCAGGTGCGTGAGCATCTCGCGGGCTGGGAGACCGGGTTGATCGAAACCGCCCGCGGCGCGGGCGCCAGCTGGGCCGACCTCGCCCGCCCGCTCGGTGTCGCCAGCCGCCAGGCCGCCGAACGCCGCTACCTGCGTGGTCGCCCCGGCGCCGCCGGAACCACCGGCGAGCAGCGTGTGGCGGCCACCCGCCGGGCCAGGGCCGCCGACCGCGCCACCGCCGACTGGGCCCGCGCCAACGCCGCCGACCTGCGTCGGCTCGCCGGGCAGATCACCGCGCTCACGCACCTCGGCCCCGCCGCGCGTTCGGCCCAGGACGCCCTGCACGCGGCTCTCGGCGCCGCCGACGCGGCCGAGCTCATCGCCCCGCTGGGCGGCATCCGCCCCTACCTCGATGCCCGCCACACCGGCCTCGCCCGATCCCTGGACTCCCTCGACGCCCGGGCGCACCACCACGCTGCCGGCGGTGACTGACTCCCACCGCCCGGAGCCACACCGTGCGGGCAGTACCGTGCCCCACCGAACCACGCCGGTGCCCGGCAACGGCCCCTTCACCATCCCTTATCCGAGCCCCTTCATGCCGTTCCACAGAAAGAGGTCCCCATGGGCAGCAATGTCGAGACGCTGGAGTTCCAGGCGGAGACACGCCAGTTGCTCCGGCTGGTGATTCACTCGATCTACTCGAACAAGGACATCTTCCTGCGTGAGTTGATCTCCAACGCCTCCGACGCCCTGGACAAACTGCGACTGGAGTCGCTGACCGACTCCAGCCTCGAAGCCGCATCGGCCGACCTGCACATTTCCCTGGAGGTCGACCCGGAAGCCCGCACCTTGACGGTCCGTGACAACGGGATCGGCATGACCCGTGACGATCTGGTGGAGCTGATCGGCACGATCGCCAAGTCCGGCACCGCGGGCATGCTGGAGAAGATCAAGGAATCCCAGGACGCCGCCACCGCCGAGAGCCTGATCGGACAGTTCGGCGTCGGCTTCTACTCGGCCTTCATGGTCGCCGACAAGGTCACCCTGTGCACCCGGCGGGCCGGCACCGACACCGGTACCCGCTGGGAGTCCGACGGCGAGGGCACCTACGCCGTCCAGACCGTCGACGGCCTGGACGTGGGCACCTCGGTCACCCTTCACCTCAAGCCCGCCGACAGCGAGGACGGGCGCGCCGACTACCTGTCCGAGTCGAAGATCCGTCAGATCGTGAAGCAGTACTCGGACTTCATCCGCTGGCCCATCCGCATGGCCACCGAACGCCCCGGCGCCGACGGCGGGACCACCCGCGAGACCGACACGCTCAACTCGATGAAGGCACTGTGGGCCCGGCCTCGCACCGAGGTGACCGAGGACGAGTACAAGAAGTTCTACCAGCAGATCAGCCACGACTGGCTGCCGCCGGCCGAGACGATCCACATGCGCGCCGAAGGCACCTTCGAGTACGAGGCGCTGCTGTTCATCCCCTCGCAGGCGCCCTTCGACCTGTTCTCCCGCGAGTCCAAGCCCGGCGTGCAGCTGTACGTCAAGCGGGTGTTCATCATGGACGACTGCGAAGCGCTCATGCCCAACTACCTGCGCTTCGTCAAGGGTGTCGTGGACGCCCACGACCTGTCGCTGAACGTCTCGCGCGAGATCCTCCAGCACGACCGGCAGATTCACGGGGTGCGGCGGCGCCTGGTCAAGAAGGTTCTCGGCGCCCTCAAGGACATGCAGTCCAAGGACGCCGAGCGCTACGCGAACGTGTGGGAGCAGTTCGGCCGGGCCCTGAAGGAAGGGCTGGTCGAGGACACGGACAACACCGAGGCCCTGCTGCGGCTGGTGTCGGTGGCCTCCACCCACGACCCCGACAGGACCACCACACTGCGCGAGTACGTCGAGCGCATGAAGGACGGCCAGGACACCATCTACTACCTGACCGGCGAGAGCCGGGCGATGGTGGAGAACTCCCCGCACATGGAGGCCGTCGCCGCGAAGGGGTACGAGGTGCTGATCCTCACCGACCCCGTCGACGAGGTGTGGGTCGACCGCGTCCCGGCCTTCGACGGCCACCCGCTCCAGTCCATCGCCAAGGGCCAGGTGGATCTCGGCGAGTCGGCCGACGGCGAGGAGGAGGGCGACGCCGCCAGGGCGCAGCGCGAGGAGGAGTTCGCCTCCCTGCTGCCCTGGCTGACCGACGCCCTGTCCGAACAGGTCAAGCAGGTCCGCCTGTCATCACGTCTGACCACCTCGGCTGCCTGCATCGTCGGCGACGCCCACGACGTGACGCCGACCCTGGAGAAGATGTACCGGGCCATGGGCCAGCAGATGCCCACCGTCAAGAGGATCCTGGAACTCAACCCCTCGCACCCCTTGGTCGTCGCCCTGCGCACGGCTCACGACGCGAACGCCGACGACCCCGCACTCACGGAGGTCGCCGAGCTGGTCTACGGGAGCGCGCTGCTTGCCGAAGGAGGCGACCTGCCCGACCCGGCCCGCTTCACCCGGCTGCTCGCCGACCGCCTGGCACGCACGCTGTAGCCACCGGGTGCGGCCCGGCATCCGATGCACCCGCCCGCGTCGCCGGCCCGTACGGGCGCCGACGCGGGCGGGTTCCTGAGCGCCCTCTTAGCCGTGCCTTAAAGCGACCATAAGGATGGCCCCTACCCCCTCCCATCAGGCCTTTTCAGCCTTTCGAGCGGCTAGCTTGCTGATCGCCACCCTCACAGCTGTGCTGTTTCGAAGGAGATCCGCCCATGACCGCTCGTCGCAGGACCGCCGGCATCCTCGCCCTCGGTTTCGCACCGCTCGCACTGGCCGGGCTGACTGCCGCCCCGGCCGCCGCGCACGGTTCGCTCACCGACCCGGTGAGCCGGGTGTCGGCGTGCTTCGCGGAGGGGCCGGAGAGCCCTGTGTCGGCGGCGTGCCGGGCGGCGGTCGCGGCGGGCGGGACCCAGGCGCTGTACGACTGGAATGGGGTGAACATCGCCAACGCGGCGGGCAAGCATCGTGAGTTGATCCCGGACGGCAAGCTGTGCAGCGCGGCCAACGACAAGTTCAAGGGCCTGGACCTTCCGCGCGCCGACTGGCCGGCCACCGCGATGTCTGCGGGCAAGCACACCTTCCGGTTCCGTGCGACGGCTCCGCACCGGGGCTCGTTCGAGCTGTATCTCACCAAGCCCGGTTACGACCCCACGAAGCCGCTGGCCTGGTCGGACCTGGAGGCGAAGCCCTTCGCCGGGGCCACCGACCCGGTGCTGGAGAACGGTTCGTACGTCTTCGACGGGACGATCCCCGAGCGCTCCGGGCGGCAGCTGGTCTACACGGTCTGGCAGCGCTCCGACTCCCCCGAGGCGTTCTACGCCTGCTCCGACGTGACGTTCGGCGGCGCTCCGGCCGGCGGTGGAGCGGAGAACAAGGAGGGGCAGCAGGGGTCCGGCGACAACTCCGGTGCCGAAACCCCGGCACCGGCCCCCTCCGCCCCGTCCGAGGACGCGATCGCCGAGGGTTCCGAGAAGTCGTCGGTCGAGCACAACGGCCACGGGGACGACGACGCGAACACCGGGGCGAAGGTCACCGCCGCCGCCCCGCCCGCCCCGGCGGAAAAGACCGGGGGCAACGCCCCCGAGGTCAACACCGCGAGCCAGGACGAGGAGCTGGCCGAGACGGGTGGCTCCAGCAGCAGCACCTTCCTGGCCATCGGGGGCGCCGGGGCGCTCGCCGCCGGCGCGGCCGTACTGTTCGCCTCGCAGCGCAGGCGGGCCACCGCGGCGGGGCGCCACGGCCGCTGACCGCCGCAGCACCCCCTCCCCTACCCCTGCCGCGTCCCTCCGGGACGTCGGGCGCGGCAGGACGTGACGGGCCGGGGTCCGCTGTCCGCACCGTCGGACGCCGGGCCCCGGCCCGTCGTCGCGCGGTCGGTCAGCCGATGACCGAGGCGCAGGTGGTCGGGGTGGCGCGTGCCGGGTCGAGGGCGTTGGCCACTTCGTGGAAGGCGATGCGGTCGATGGTCCCGATCGCCACGTGCTCGGACAGGTCGACCGGGCACAGGTCCTGGAGCAGCACGTTGCGTACGTTCGGCCCGTCCAGGTACTGCGTGCGGTACGGGGTCACGACCTGGTCGTACTTGGTCGCGATGACGGTGTAGCGGACGCCGGGGACGGTGTCGCCGCCCGCGGTGAGCTTGGTGATGAAGGGTGATCCCGCGATCTGGTCGGCGAGTCCGGGGGTGTTGTCGCTGATGAACTTCTCGACGCCGGGGAAGTACGGCAGCAGCTTGGTGAGGCCGAGCAGCGTGGTGCCGTGGTTGTCCGGGGCGATACCGACGAGGGCGTTGACCTTGTCGGCACCGCCGAGGAACTTCAGGTAGTAGTTCGGCATCATGCCGCCCTGGGAGTGGCCGACGAGGTCGGCCTTCGGGGCTCCGGTGGCGTCGAGGACCTTGTCGACGAACACGTCGAGCTGTTCGGCGGACTTGTCGATGGGGCCGAGGCCGTGGAAGAACGGCACGCCGGGGAGCTGACCGTAGTCGAGGGAGAAGACGCAGTAGCCCCGGTTGACCAGGTAGGGGGCGAGGACCAGCCAGTTGTCGATCGCGTTCCCGAAGGTTCCGTGGACCAGGACGACGGGGCGGGGGTGGGCGGCGGAGGGTTTGCAGGAGTAGTCGTTCCAGCCACGCGAGGTGGCCTCGGCGGCGGCCGGGGTGGCCGCGGTCGCGGTCGCCGCGGGGGCGACGAGGACGGTGAGGGCGAGGAGCAGGGCGGCGAGCAGGCTGCGCGTGCGGGGAACGCGCGCAGCACGGATCCAGGGCAGCATCGTGGGATCTCCTTGCGGCTCAAGGGAGGTGCGATGGCGGTGCGCCCTGTGGCCCGGACCACAAGCTTTATGTGCTCATGCCAAATTACGCACGAGTAAGGTGGCGTGGGAAGTTACGCGTCGGTAAAAACTGGGGCGGCGGCGCTCGTCGGCCCGACCGCCGCGTCGCTACGCCGTTCGGCCCGCCCAGCCTGCGCGGACGCCGCCGCCCCCGGACCGTGGGGGCATGACTTTCGTCGACGAGGTGAAGAACGCCGTCACCCCACGGGCCGCCCTGCTCGTCATCGGTGTGCTCGGACTGCAACTGCTGTTCATCGCGTCCTACGTCGGAGCGCTGCACAAGCCCAAGCCGACGGACGTCGCCTTCGGGGTGGTGGCCCCGCGGCAGATGTCCCAGCAGCTCGTCGACCGGCTGGACGGGCTCCCCGGCGGGCCGCTCGACCCCCGTACGGTGAGCAGTGCCGCCGAGGCCCGCGAGCAGATCATGAACCGCGACATCGACGGCGCCCTGATCGTCTCACCGGAAGGCCGCACCGACACCCTGCTGGTCGCCTCCGGCGGCGGAACGGCTCTGGCCACCTCCCTGGAGCGGATCCTCACCGAGGTCGACGCCTCCCAGCAGCGGAGCGTGCGGACCGTGGACGTCGCCCCGGCCTCCGGCGAGGACTTCAACGGGCTCTCGTCCTTCTACCTGGTCGTCGGCTGGTGCGTGGGCGGCTATCTCTGCGCCTCGATCCTGGCCATCAGCTCCGGCGCCAAACCCGCCAACCGGCAGCGGGCGGCGATCCGGACCGGGGCCATGGCCCTCTACTCGATCGTGGGCGGCATCGGCGGCGCGATCATCATCGGGCCGGTCCTCGGCGCGCTGCCGGGCAGCTTCTGGGGGCTGGCGGGCCTGGGCGCCCTGGTCGTCTTCGCGGTCGGCACGACCACGCTCGCCCTGCAGGCGCTCACCGGCATCATCGGCATCGGCCTGGCCGTCCTCATCATCGTCATCGCGGGCAACCCGAGCGCGGGCGGCGCCTTCCCGCTGCCGATGCTCCCGGACTTCTGGCGGGCGATCGGTCCGGCCCTCCCTCCGGGCGCGGGCACCTGGGTGGCCCGCTCGATCGCCTACTTCCGGGGCAACGCGGTCACCGGGCCCCTGCTGGTGCTCTCGGCCTGGGCGGTCGTCGGCACGGCGTTGACCCTGCTGCTGTCGATGCGGCACCGGCCCGGGCAGGACGACGACCACGGTACGGAGACGGCCCGCGCGGCGGGTGGGTCGACGGCCGTCTGACATCCGCTCCCGCACGGTGAGATGTTCACGGGGCCGTCCCGGTGACGGCCCCGTCTGACGCGCGCCCCAATTCTTGATGTCCGGTCAGTGCGGGGACTAGGAATGACAGGTGCATGACGACATGCTGGAGCGGCCTCGTTCCACCCGACGAGGAGCACGGCCAGGACCCTTCCCTTTCCCCCGCACGGAGGTCTCTCATGCGTCGTCGATTCACGGTTCCGCTCGCCGCGGTCGCCCTGTCACTCCCGCTCAGTCTGATCAGCGCCGCTTCCGCCTCGGCCGCCCCCGCCGACAAGCCACAGGTGCTCAGCTCCTGGACCCAGACCAGCGCCTCCAGTTACCACGCCTGGAACACCGCCCGCAACAACCAGGGCGCCTGGTCCGCGTACGGCTTCAACTGGTCGACCGACTACTGCAGCAGCTCCCCCGACAACCCGTTCGGCTTCCCCTTCCAGACCTCCTGCGCCCGCCATGACTTCGGCTACCGGAACTACAAGGCCGCCGGTACGTTCTCCGCCAACAAGGCCCGTATCGACTCCGCCTTCTACGAGGACCTCAAGCGCGTGTGCGCCCGCTACTCGGGCGCGACGAAGACCTCGTGCAACGGCACGGCCTGGACCTACTACCAGGCCGTGAAAGCCTTCGGCATCTCCCCGGCCAAGGCGGACACCGGCAATCTGCCCGAGGCCGCCTGACCGCCCGGCCACCACGAGACCCGCCCCACCCCGCCACCGCACAGGGGAGAGGCCCCCGGCGTCCCGGGGGCCTCTCCGTCTCTCCGTCTCGCTGTGGCGCGGTGGAGCGTCAGCCGATCTCGGCTCCGTACGCGGCCAGCGCCTCCGGTACCGGCTGGAAGAAGGTCGTGCCGCCCGAGGAGCAGTCGCCGCTGCCGCCGGAGGTCAGACCGAGCGCGGTGTCGTCCGCGAAGAGGGCGCCGCCGCTGTCGCCGGGCTCGGCGCAGACCGTCGTCTGGATGAGGCCGTTGACGATGTCGCCGTTGCCGTAGTTGACCGTGGCGTCCAGCGCCGTGACCTCACCGTCGTGCACCTGGGTGGTGGAGCCGCTGCGGGTGACCGCCTGGCCGACGGTCGCGTCGCCCGCCCGGGTGATCGCCTGGGTGGAGCCGTCGTAGAGGTTCACCTCGCTCGGGTGCGCGGTGTCCGAGACGTACTTGACCAGGCCGTAGTCGTTCTCCGGGAAGCTGGAGCCCTCGTTCGCCCCGATCTCCGGGCCGCCCTGGGTGTCCGACCAGCTGGTGACCGACTCGGTGCAGTGTCCGGCGGTCAGGAAGTACGGCTCGCCGCCCTTGACCACGTTGAAGCCGAGCGAGCAGCGGGAGCCGGAGCCCCAGATCGCGTCGCCGCCCGCGATCAGCGGCTGGAACTCACCGGCCGTCCTGGTGAGTTCGGCCGTGCCGCCGAGGCCCTCGACCACGGCCGAGAGCTTCTTCCAGGCCGCGCCGTCGACCGTGCTGTCGGCGGTGACGCGCACCTTGTTGCTGACCGGGTCGACCGCCCAGGAGGTGCCCGGGATCGTCGCCCGGTCGGTGAGGGTCGCCCGGGCCGACTTCAGATCGGCAAGAGAGTTCTGAACGATTCTGGCCTTGCCGCCCGCCTGACGGACCTGCTCGGCGCCCGCCTCGTCGAGGACGTTCACGACGAGGGCCTCGGCCGTGGCGTCGTAGTACGAGCCTGCCGCGTCCGCGCCCAGGTCTCGGTCCAGGGCGGTGGCCAGTTTTCCGGCCGCGTCCGCGCTGAGGGCCTTGGCCGCGAACGTCGGCACATCGTCACTGGCGTTCGCAGTCTGGAACGTGAATCCCGCTGCGACGAGGGCGACGACGGCCGAGCCGGCCAGCGTCGCGCGCTTCCTGGATATACGTCGATGCTTCAACTTCGACCTCCTGTGGGGCCGTGTACGGAGCAAGTGGGGTGCGCGTACACGGAGGATGGGGCGCCCACTATGCCGAGGCGGCGAAACGCGCACAAGGTCGGCTTCCAGACGCGCACATGACATCGACGCTTCGCACGCGAGGCGTTCACCTGCCCCGGGTCATGCCACGTCGGTTCCGATCGCGAACACCTGGTGCAACCGTGGACGGCCCCTGGGTGAGGACTAGTCCTGTCCGGTATTCGCCGTTGGTGTCCGGACGGTGGGTCCACCTGTCCGGATGGAGACGGAGATCGTCCGCCGGGGAGCCGTTCCGTACCTTCACAGTTCCTGTCGCCCAGCAGTCCCGGTAACGCCTCTGATGGGTCATCATCGAAAGGGCAGCACACGCCGGGCACACCGTGTCCGGGCCGGCCGGGTGACCGAGCGGAGGAGGAACGGGTGCGCAATCGGGTGCTCGCGGCGGACGGGCGGCATCTGATGGTGGAGCGGATGGGGGACCCGCGGGGCAGACCGGTCTTCCTCCTCCACGGCACTCCGGGCAGCAGACTCGGGCCCGCTCCCCGCTCCATGGTGCTGTACCAGCGCCATACGCAGCTGATCACCTACGACCGCCCGGGATACGGCGGCAGCGACCGGCACGAGGGCCGCCGGATCAAGGACGTCGTCGAGGACGTGCGGGCCATCGCCGACTCGCTGGGACTGGGACGATTCGCCGTGGTGGGCCGGTCCGGCGGGGCCCCGCACGCCCTGGCCTGCGCGGCGCTGATGCCGGAACGGATCACCCGGACCGCCGCTCTGGTCAGTCTCGCGCCCCCGGACGCGGCCGGTCTCGACTGGTTCGACGGGATGACCGCGTCCAATGTGCTCGCGTACTCCACGGCGGCCGACGACCCGAAGAGCCTGGCGGAGTCCTTCATCCTGCGCTCGGCGCAGATCCGCCGGGACCCGGTCAGGCTCCTGGACGACCTGCGCCGGGAGCTGACCGACTCCGACCGGATGGTGGTCAACGACGCGGGGATCCGCTCCATGCTGCTGCGCAACTACAGCGAGGGGCTGCGCACCTCGGCGTACGGCTGGATCGACGACGCCATCGCGTTCTGCAGCCCCTGGGGCTTCGATCCCGGCCGGATCACCGGCGAGGTGCTCCTCTGGCACGGGGTGAAGGACGTCTTCTCCCCGGTCGGCCACTCCCGCTGGCTGGCCGGGCGGATACCGGGGGCCACCGCCGTACTCGAACCGAAGGCGGCCCACTTCGACGCGTTCCCCATGCTCCCCCGCGTCCTCGACTGGCTGCTGGACGAGCGGGAGCACCCGGACGGCCCCGGGCCGGGAGGGTGAGCCCTCCCGGCCGGACGGTCACACCGACATCGGTTCCAGTTCCCGCCGGAACCGCTCCTCGGTCCGGGCCATACGGGTCAGCGGGTGGTCGTCGCCGAGCTGACGGGACAGCTCGACGACGATCTCCGCCCGCAACTGCGTCGCCTCGTCCTCGCGCCCCAGGGCATCGAGCGTGACCGCCATGTTCGAGGTCATGGCCAGGGTCTCCGGATGGTGTGCCCCGAGCGCTTCGCGCACCTGCCCGGACAGCCGCTGCTCGGTCTCCAGCACGATGTCCAGCTTTCCCAGGTCCGCTGTCGCGCTGGCCAGGTTCATCACACAGAACAGGGTGTTGGGGTGCTCTCGGCCGAACGTGTCCCGCATGGAGGCGACGACCAGCTTCAGCACCCGCTCCGCCGCTTCCGGCTCCCCGGCCACCGTCAGATAGACGCCGAGGTTGTTCTGCGCCGCCAGGGTGTACGGGTGCTTCTCCCCCGGCACCTTCATGAACTGGTCGACGACCTCCTGCGCCGTGTCCCGCGCCTCGGCGCTCTCGCCCGCCGCGAACAGGTCCGCGGCGAGGTTGAGGTCGCAGGCCAGCGAATCGGGGTTGGCGATGGTGTACTTCGCCCGGTAGCGGGCGCGGGTCGCCACCGTGAGACGGCGGGCGTCCTCCAGCCTGCCCGCCCTGCGCAGCGACACCGCGAGGCTCTTCGCCGCGCTCAGCGTGGTGGGAAAGCTGCGGCCCATCGTCTGCTTGAAGCTGTTGTACGTGGTGCTGAGCAGCCCCACCGAGTCCTCGTACCGTCCGACCTCCCGCAGGTCACGGGCGAGGTTCATGGCGGAGGACAGGCTGTAGGGGTGTTCCGGTCCGAGCACCTGGGAGCGGAGGTCGTAGACGTCCTGGTCGATCTCCCGGGCGCGGGCGTACTGACCGACGCTGCGCAGGTTCAGGGCCAGGTTGTTGGCGGCGGCCAGGGTCCGGGGGTGGGAGTCGTGGAAGATCTGCCCGAACCCCTCGTGGGCCTCGGTCGCCATCTCGATCGCCCGGGCGTAGTCCCCCAGCAGACCGAGGTCGATGGCCAGACTGCTGGTGGTCATGTACGTGTGCGGGTGCTCGGGTCCCAGCACCGCCCGCTGCCGCTCCAGGGTGAACTCGTCCAGCTCCTTCGCCTCCACGTAACGCCCGCGGGTGCGCAGGATGTTGGAGAGGTGGAAGCAGAGGTAGAGGTACTGCAGGTCCCGCTCCCCCAGTTTCTCCTCCCAGATCTCCCGCAGCTCGTCGCCGAGCGCCCCCGCGGTCCTGACGTCGCCGCGCTTCCAGAGGTAGCGGACCCGGTCGATCAGGAGCCTGCGGGTCTCCGGCTCCTTGCAGTTGCGGGCGTCGGAGGGGCCGAGGTGCGGCCAGATCGTCGCGAAGCGCGGCCAGGTCTCCGGGTTGTCGATCGGCTCGTCGTCGTCGGGCCGGGCGCCGGCCAGGATGCGGTGGACGACGTGCCGGGCCTCGCGCTGCTCCTCCTCGCTGAGCTGCGCCTTGATCACGGCCTGGACGAGGCGGTGGACCTGGATGGAGTTGGAGACCTGGTCGACCTTGGCGAGGGCGAACCGGCCGATCTCCCGGATGACCCGGCCCAGCACCAGCTTCTCCTGCAGCGAGGAGTCGTACGGCTTCAGCGCGTCGATCATCTCCTTGCTGTAGAGGAGGTTCGCGGAGATCGGTTCCGGGGCGAAGAACGCGCAGAGCTGGAGCAGCCGCACGGCGGCGGGCGAGCGCTCCTTGAGCCGGGCGATGGAGATGTTCCAGGTCGCGGCGACCGGTTCCGGGTAGCCGGCCGGCTGGTTGAGCCCGAGGACCTGGGGAGCCTGCTGGGCGAGCTGTTCGAGATAGGTGTCGATGGGGGTGGCGGTCTCCGCGATCCAGGCGGCAGCCTGCTCCACCGCCAGCGGCAGGTCGCCGACGGCGGTCGCCACCTGGTCGGCGTCCTCGTCGCTGAGCCCCGGCGCCCGGCGCTGGAGGTGCTCGATCGACTCCTCGCGCAGGAAGACGTCCACGGGCAGCGCGTCCCCGTGCTGGGACCAGCTCTGGTTGCGGGAGGTCACCAGGATGTGGCCGGAGCCGCCCTGCGGGAAGTAGCGGCGCAGCTGCTCGGGGTCGTCCGCGTTGTCGAAGACCAGCAGCCAGCGGTCCGAGGGCACGCCGCGCCGCAGCAGGTCGACGGCCTCCTGGGAGGCGGCGGCCATGTCGTCGCCGCCCTGGGCGCCGAGCCGGACGGCGAGCTCGGCGAGCGAGGCGACCACGTCGTCGGGCTGCTCGGACGATATCCACCACACCAGGTCGTAGTCGGCCATGAAGCGGTGCACGTACTCCAGGGCCACCTGGGTCTTGCCGACGCCGCCGAGTCCGTACAGGGTCTGCGGCTGCGGCAGGACGACGGCCAGGCCGCCGCCGAGCTGGTCGCGCATCCGCTCCAGGACGAGCGAGCGGCCGGTGAAGCCGGGGTTGCGGGGCGGCGCGTTCCAGATCCTCGGTACGGTGCCGGGGAAGCGGGGCCCGGGCGAGACCCCGTCCGCCACCTGCACCGGGCGGTCCAGGGCCCGCATCACGGCGGTGGTGGCGTGCACCTCGTCCAGCCGGAAGAGGTCGACGGGGTTGCGGTCGATGTAGGGGGCGCTCAGGCGTACGTCCCCGACCCGCAGGGGGACCAGCCGGCGGCGGCCGCTGCCGACGGCCTCCGCGGCGGTCCGCTCCCAGAGCTCGACCGCGCGCTGGGACTTCAGGTAGGCGCTGGAGAGCAGCACCACGGTGCGGGCGGTGTTCTCCGCGGGAGTCTCGCCGGCCTCCTCGGGAGGACGTTCGGCGGAGACGTCGCGCGGAACCACCCGGAAGCCGGCCCGGGTGAGAATCGATTCGAGCCAGTCGGCCCACATCCGGTTCTCCGCCACATAGCTGAGGAAGAGATCGGCGGGCAGGGAGGGCCTGCGCCGGGTGAAGGCGTCGCGGATCCGCAGGCGGACCTCCTCGCCGATCGGGGGCATCGAGGTGATCTCCCGGTCGGTGATGACCGCGACGAGCCGTTCGAAGGCGGAGAGCAGGGAGTTGGACAGCCCGGCCTCGTCACCGAAGGTGGCGAGCGTCTCCTCGTAGGCGTAGTAGGGGCGGTAGGGGATCTCCACCGCGCCCCAGTAGGCGGTGAGTTCGTCCCCGGACAGGTCGCGCGGCAGCCGGTCGAACTTGAGCCGGGCCAGCGCCCGCCCGGCGTCCGCCTTCTCCTTCTCGCCCTCGTCGATGCGCATCGGAACGGGGTAGAGGGCGATGGGCCGGCCGGTGTTGCGCTCGGCGATCTGGCGGGCGACGGAGGCCGCGCCGTCGATGGACTGGTCGCTGAGGGTGAAGCAGTCGACGAGCACGTCCGGGAGGTGGACGGTGCAGATGTCGGCGATGTCGCTGAGGCCGGTCCGGCTGTCGATGAGGACGTAGTCGTAGTTGGCCTTCATGTCGTCGCGCAGCGCGTCGAAGAAGTGGCCGCCGCCGAACCGGTCGTAGAAGTTGTCCCAGTCGAAGGTGGAGACGGTCGCGGAGTATTCGCGGTTCTGCCGTCCGGCGGAGACGAAGTCGAGCGTGCCGCCCTGCGGGAACTCCCAGCCGAGCGACTCGGGGGTCAGCGACACGGCGTGCGGCTGGATGCGGGCGTAGTCGCGGTGCCAGTCCTCGGGGCGCTGGGCGGGGCTGGTCGCGGCCCAGGCGTACTCGGTGATCAGGTCGATCACGCCGGTGGTGGCGCCGAGGGTGGCCGGGTCGAGGAAGGGGTGGAAGAACCGGTGCAGCCCGGGGGCCTCCAGGTCCCAGTCGACGGCCAGCACCCGCTTGCCGTTGGCCGCGAGGATCCAGGCGGTGTTGGCGAGCGCCATGGTGCGCCCGGTACCGCCCTTGTACGAGTAGAAGGTGACGATGCGCCCGTCACGACCGGCACTCATAGGTCCTCCGCTTCCGTCGCAGGGTCGTGCGGGTCGGGGATGTAGCTCGTACCGCCCATGGGACCGGTGAGCCGGGTCCGCTCGCCGGAGCCGCCGCCCGGTCCGGGAGGGTAGGCCTTCGCGTGCTTGAGGTACTGCTGGGCGGCCACCTCGACCACCTGGGGCAGGAGTTGGCCGAACGCCTCCATGGTGGGCACTCCTTTCGCCGCGGCACGGCACAGGGCCCGGCCCTGGCCCATCTTGACCGGCATGGTCGCTTCGAGTCTCTCGGTGAGCTCGGCCTCCGCCGCTCGGCTCTGGTGGTCGTCGCGGCTCCACGGCACGACCATGGTGACCCAGGGCCGGTTCTCCGCGTCGAAGGCGGCGAGCCTGCGGCGGTGGTCCTCGTCCATGAGGGCCCAGCGGTCGACGAGCAGGATCTCGGGGGTGCTGGGCGGGGCCTTGGCGTCGTGCCGGTCCTCGTCGAACGAGGTAATGACGGCCTGGTAGTTGAGCGAGCGGACCAGTTCCTCCGCCACATAGGCCAGGGGGCGGGCGGCGGCCGGGTAGTAGGGGTTCCAGTCCTGGGGGTGGTCGCCGTAGTGGTCGCTGTTGCGTCCCTCGGGCAGATCGTGGCGGGTGGGCGCCGCGATGGTGATCTGCATCGGCCGGGGAGCGCCGACTCCGCTGCTGGGGGAGCCGAAGGCGCTGGGGGCGAGGCGGTAGTCGACGGGCCGGCCGGTGTCGATGCGGACCGAGTCGGCGACGCTCACGATGCGTTTGGCCAGTTCGTAGACGGCCCGTTCGTATTCTTCGGCGAAGAGTCTGAGCTTGATCAGGCCGTAGAGGCCGTCGCTGACGTAGCGTTCCCCGAAGTCACGGTGGTTGAACTGCAACCGCTCGGCGGAGCCGGGGAGTTGGCTCGGCGGCACCGGTACCCAGAGCGCCGGGACGATGGCCTCGGCGGGCTGGTTGGAGCGGGCGCGGTGGTGGATGGCGCGCTGTTCGAAGGCGTACCACTCCTTGCCGCACATCTCACTGGCGAAGTAGCGCGGCGAGAACAGCGGGACGAACACCCGGCAGGTGGCGAGGACGTCGCCGAGCCGCTCGGACCAGCCCTCCCCGGAACGTATCTCCCGGTCCATGAAGCCCGCAGGCGCGCCCGCGGGTAAGTCGGTCATGGCCATCACATGGCCGCAGAGGTCCTGGAAGAGCCGTTCGACCCACATATCGGGGTCCGTGCCGCCGCCGTACCCCGGCGTGTGGGCGTAACTGAGAAAGAAATACGGCCGATGGCCCACCGCTCGCTGTTGCGTCGATGCGTGCACACGACCCCCGTCCTGTGTGAGCACTCGCATCCCGGAAGGAGGAAGGGAGTGGAAGCGAACTCATCATTCCGGAGCGGACCGCTTTCCACCCCCCTGCCGTTCGGTCATTCGCACGGCACTTTCTGGTCAGATGCCAGGATGTTCGGCGCCTGACCGGACGACGGGAAGCTCCTGCCGCGATTCTTCTCGGTCGCACTCCGTGTTCCGCTGATCTCCTTGCGCACAGCGGAGATCAGCTGTTTTCCGTCGACCGTCACCTCCGCCGCGTTTTCGATCTTGTCGAGAGCTTCCGGAACACCCGTGAGGAAGCGCGGGTCGTAAAGCCCGAGCCCCGCCCGTTCGAATGTCTCGGCCAGCAGTCGGGAGAACGTCACGTGTTCGTTCCCCCAAGGCGTCCGATGTTCCCAGGTACCGTCCAAGGCGTAAAGATCCGCCACTTCACCGAGCGCCCGCAGTTTCGCCCGGCGGAATCCGCTGAGCAGGCCGAGTGCCAGCTCGTTCGCCTCCGCCGACGGCCCGACGCCGAGCGCGCCGGGCCCGTGGCGCCCCGGCTCGGCGTCACCACAGGACAGCGGGGTCAGCGTGGTGAGCGTCCGGGCCGCCTCGGCCGCCTGACCGGGTACGGCGTCGGCCAGCAGCGACCAGGCTGCGCCGACCCGGTACGCCCAGGCGTCGGCGTCCTCCACTGCCAGGCGGTCGGTCGCGGGTGCGTCGAAGCAGTCGCGGAGGGGGTCGAGGTCGTCCAGCAGGAGTACGGGGGCGGGTTCCCGGCGCAGGACGTGCACGGGCAGCCAGTGCGGGCCCTCGGGCTCATCGGGTGCGATGCGCAGCTCCGTGCCGGGCGTGTCCTGCGGGCGGCGGACGAGGAATCCGTCGCCCGTGGCGCGCACCACGGCCGTTCCCCGCTCCCCCGGGCCGCCGAGGAGCACGGTGCCGAGGGTGGGCAGATACAGGCTTCCGTCACGGTAGGCCACGGGCACGGACAGGTCGTCGCGTCCGGCGCGGACGGCTGCGGCGGCCACGGTGGCGCCGAGCCGTTCGGAGGCGGGCCCCGTCATGCCGCGGCCCGCCTCGACGTCCTCCAGGGCGCCGATCAGCCAGGTGCGGGTGTAGGGGTGCGCGAGCACTCTGTCGAGCGCGTCGGCGCCCGGGGGGTCGGCCTCCAGCGTCGCCGCGAGCCGCCAGGCGTCGTCCCAGAGAGCCCCGCCCCGCCCGTCGAGGGTGTCGTGGAGGGCCGCGAGCAGGGTCCGGGTCAGGTCCTGATGGGCGGCGAGCAGTTCGTCCGGCGCCCGGACGGCGGGCGACTCGGTGGCCGCGGCCGTGCGCTCCTCGATGCCGCGGATCAGGGCGGCCAGGTCGGCGCAGTAGACCGACGGGTTGTCGAAGCCGCTGTCGCCGCCCTCGGGGCCGCTGCCGGAGCGGTACCGGTGGGTGTAGAGCCCGCCGCCGCAGGAGCGCACGACGGGGCAGCGGCGGCAGGTCTCGCTGACCCCGGCCAGACCGAGCTGCCGCGCCTGGACGCCGGGGTGGGCCGCGACCTCGTCGAAGGTGTTGCGGAAGACGTCGAACCCGGTGGCGGCGGCGCCCTCGTAGGCGCTCTTGAGCGAGTCGACCTGTTCCAGCTGTCCGTCGGTCTCGATGACGACGAGGTCGGTGGGGGCCAGGCCGAGGGACTCGGTGAGGCTGGGGCCGCCGTTCAGGCTGGAGAGCACCGAGGCGAACAGACGGACGGGCATGGGGCGGCCCTGTTCCGTCCAGCGGTCGAAGACCGTCAGGAGCCAGTCGGCGTACGCGGTGGGCGATCCGTCCGGCCGCGGGGGCGGGTCGTCCCAGGTGGCGTGCGGCAGCAGGAAGTCGACGAGCGGGGGTTCGAGTCCGGCGAGAGCGTCCTGCACGGCCACCGGGTCGTTGTGGATGTCGACCGTGCACAGCAGACCGAGGTCCAGGTGGCGGTAGCGCTCCTCGCGGAGCAGTTCGACGGCTCGCAGCACCATCGGGTGGCTGCTGCGTCCATCGGCGAATCGGCGGTGGCGGTCGTTGGCCGCGCGGTCGCCGTCGAGCGAGATCCCGACCCGGACGTGGAACTCGTCGAAGAGGTCGAGGTAGCGGGGGCTGAGCTGGACGCCGTTGGTGTGGATCCTGAGGTCCAGCTCAGCGATGCCGTTCAGGGCCGAGCCGAGCTCCTCGCAGACCCGTCGCAGTCGCGCGGGTCCCGCCAGGAGCGGTTCCCCACCGTGCAGGATCACTGTCACGGAGGGAAGCGCATGCGCCGTCGCATGCTCGGCCAGACGCCGGGCTGTCCAGGAAATTGCCTCGTCGGAGATGGTCTTGGGGCGTGTCAGCCAGCTCTGATCGGCATGTTCGTAGACATAACAATGATCACAGGCCAGATCGCACCTGCTGTGCACTTTCAGCACGAATTCACGGAAGGGGACCAGGGGTCCTGTCATCCCGTCATTCTAGCCGCTTACGACGTGGACTCAGAGAGCCGAATTGAACGTGGAGATCCGGGTGGACCTGGCCGTTGTCGCACCGCATACGCGGTTGATCTTCCTGGCGGCCTCGGCGCTGCGGACGTCGGTCGCCGAGAGGGTCGCGCGGGTCTTCGCAGAGGCGAAGGAGGGGGTGGTTCCGTAGGTCTTCACGGCCGTCCTAGGGGGATCCTGAAGGGGTCTGTTTCCGGACATTGAAATGCTGCCGGATTCCGCGTCATCACACGTCCCGGCACGCGCACTTTACTACCGCGGAGGCTCTTCCACATGCCGGCGGAGCGGCCTTCACACCTGGATACGAAACTCGAAACACACCTTCCGCTCGGCCGCTCGGGTGAGCGGGGGACGAGCGGCGGAACCGGTGGGCCCGGCGGCCGGCCCCGCTGCCGCCGGCACGCGCAGGTGAGAGGCTTTCCGCCACCGGCGAGACCGCTCGCACAGGTGCCGGGCGCGCGCGCCGCGCGGGTCCCGGACGACGGGCGCCGGGCGGCTCCGGCAGGACGGCGGTTCACCCGTTCACCAGCTTCTCGCCAGGGAGGCCGTGTTCCGCACGGAGGACGCGCACGCGGTCCGGTAAGGGGTTCGCCGGCCCACGGCGCCCGTGATCCGCGCCCGGGCGCGGTGCCGCGACCCGCTCGGCGCACCGCCGCGGGAGCACATCCACGGCCCCGGTCACCCTCGATGGCCCCTCCCCGCGCGGAGGTGGTCGCGCCCACCGCGGAGGGGGCGGCAACTCACGTGTCGACGAACACAGTTGGACTACCTTGCCACAGCGCCGCGAGGTGAGGAAGGACACCCGCGCCGAAGTGGCCGAACCCTTTCGTGGCGACCGTCCGAGGAGCCGGGACGCTCTTGCCGCGTCCGGCCCTCCCCCCTACTCTCGTGGCCCGGGCGGGCCAGGCGCCACGACCGGCCGGGTCATACGACAACTGCAGACGGAGGCGTCCATGACGGCGTTGCCTGAGCCGCTGAGATCCATGGTCTTCAGGAACGATGACCTGCCGGCGCTGTTCCACCACACGGACGCGGTCGCCGTGGCCCGCCAGCGTGAGGCCGTGAACACCACCCGTACGCAGCTCGCGCTGCTCGTGGCGGGCACGGTGCCCGCTGCGCTGCCCTGGCACCCCGAGGACGGTCCGGCGGCCCGTGCCCTGTACGGCGCCGCCGTGCTGGCCTATCTGGGCGTGCTCTTCGCGACCTTCCTCGCCTCCCACCGCAAAGCAAAGTCGCACTGGCAACTGAACCGCTCGGCCGCCGAGTTCATCAAGTCCAACTGCTGGCGCTACGCGGTCCACGGCGCACCCTTCGACAGCGCGTCCGAGCACCCGGAGGCGCTGTTCGCCAATCGCCTGGAGGACGGCCTCCAGGAACTGCGGAAAGTGGGCTGGGCCGATCCGCGCGAGGAACTGCCGGATTCCGGCGGCCTCATCACGGATTCCATGCGCGCGTTACGGAACAAGGCCTACACCGTGCGCAAGGAGACGTATGTACGGGACCGGCTCATCGAGCAGCGGCGCTGGTACCGCAGGCGTCAGGCGGCTTCCCGGCGCGGGGCGCTCCTGTGGTCGGGCGCCATCGTCGCGCTGACGCTGCCGGCGCTGGCGCTGAGCGTGCTCCAGGTCTTCGGGGTGGCGCGCTCGTTCGGCCTGACGGGGGCGTTCTCCGCGGCTGCGGCGGCCTGTCTCGCCTGGAACGAGATGCGCCGGCACCATCCGCTGATCTCGGCGCACTCGCTGGTGGAGAAGGATCTGGAGTCGATGCAGGCCGCCATGGAGACCACCCTCACCGAGCGGCACTGGCCGGCGGCGGTCTTCGAGACCGAGCGGATCGTGTCGCCCGAGCACACCGACTGGCTCGTCAGACATCGCGTGTGAGGCGGAGAGACCGTGCGGGACCGCGCGCCCCGTTCCCGTACGGCCGGTCCGGGGGGCGTCCTCCGGTCAGCCGCGCAGGATCCCGTCCCGCCAGATCACGGTGACCGGGCGGCCCAGGGCGCGGGCGTACGTCACGATGTCGCCCGTGCCGCCGAGGCCGCGGGCCGGGAGGCCGTCCCAGACCGCGAGCAGCCGGTCGCAGTGGTCGGCGATGTAGGCGCCCGCCGCGTAGTACGCCTCGTCGGTGGAGTGCGGGAAGTCGAGCCGGACCTCCCGCACCGCGCGCGCCTTGAGCGCCCGGTAGCGGGAGAGGTCGACGGCGTTCTCGAAACAGGCCTCGTAGTCGCCGCTGGGGATGACGGCGGTCAGTTCGGCGCCGCGGGCGAGGGCGAGGCCGGCGAAGAGCTGGTCGGCGCCGACCGCCAGACTGGAGAGCACCTGCGCCGTGCCGTCGAGGCCGCACAGCGCGGCCCTCAGACCCGCGAGCACATGCGCCTCGGCCTCGGCGGGGATGGAGCGGTGACCGGTCACTCCGATGCGATTCACGGACCTGCTACCCCCTTGCCAGCGGAGCACGGCCCGGGGAACGCCCGCCCCGTCGCCCCGCCCCCGTCGCCGTGTGGCGGCGACCCGTCGTGGCGACATCCTCTCAAGAGCTCCCCGGCGAGCGGGAGCCCCCGTCCGGAATTCCGGACGGGGGCACGTTTGTACGGACTGCTCCGTACCGACCGGGGTGGGACCGGTCAGTACACGCTGACGCCGTACGCGTTCAGCGCCTCGGTGACCGGCTGGTAGAAGGTCGTTCCGCCGGAGGAGCAGTTGCCGCTGCCGCCGGAGGTGAGACCGATCGCCCGGGTGCCGGAGTAGAGCGGGCCGCCGGAGTCGCCGGGCTCGGCGCACACGTTGGTGCGGATCATGCCGTAGACGACGTCGCCGCCCCCGTAGTTGACGGTGGCGTTGAGTCCGGTGACCGAACCGCTGTGGGTGCCGGTGGTGGAGCCCCGGCGGGTGACGGACATGCCGTTGGTGGCGTTGGCGGCGCTGGTGATGTCCTGGTTGCCGACCGTGCCGCTCTTGGTGATGCTGCTGTTGGTGTAGCGCACGATGCCGTAGTCGTTGTTCGGGAAGCTCGACCCGGAGGTCGTGCCGAGCACGGTGGTGCGGGCCGAGTTCGCCCACCAGGTGCTCGCGCCGTCGGTGCAGTGGCCGGCCGTCAGGAAGTAATAGGTGCTGCCGCTGCGGACGTTGAAGCCGAGGGAGCAGCGTCCGGTGCTGGAGTAGATCGCGTCGCCGCCGGAGATCAGCTTGGTGAACTTGCCCGGGGTGCGCTCGATGCGCAGCGCGTCGGCGTTGGGGCCCGCGGACTTCTTGATCTGGTTGATCTCCGCCTTCGAGACCGTGCTGTCGACGGTGACGACGAGGCGCTTGGACTGCGGGTCGATGTTCCAGGCGGTGCCCGCGATGTCGGCGCCGAGCACGGCGTCGCTCGCCGCGGTCAGCTGGTTGGCGCTGAACGTCCGGGGGGTTTCGGCGTTCGCGGTGGGAACGGCCATCGCCGCGACGGCGGCGAGCCCCGCGAGTACGGCCGTGGTACGGGCGCGTCTGGCCGGGTTCGAACCGTTGTTGGTGCGCTTGATCCTCACTTCGGGTTCCTCCGAGGGGAATCGGGGGCCCTCCTGTGGGGTGGTGGGCCCGTGAGGCGCAGTCGGGGGCCTGTCCGGATCCGGAGTTGCCGTGCCCCTGACAATCGCTGACCGGAGTATCGGGTCGGCCGGACACGGGGCGCAAGAATGCCTTTCGGCCACGCGGGCCCCACACGTCTCCGGCCCCGGGAGCCGTGGGGCTCCCGGGGCCGGAGTGGTCTCTCGCGGATCAGGCGTCGATCCGGTTCCGCTCCCCCGCCGGGACCGCCACCAAGAGCGTGTTGCCCGGGGGCGGGAAGGGGCAGATGAAGTGATCGGCGAAGGCGCACGGCGGCAGCAGCGCGCGGTTGAAGTCGACCTCCACACTGCCGTCGGCCGCGGGCGCGGCGGGCCGCAGGAAACGGAAGCGGTAGCTTCCGTTCCCGCTGGTCGCGTCGGCGAAGACGGCCCACAGCGACCCGTCGGGTTCGACCGCGACCTGGAGCGTGTGCTCATCGCCGTCCACCGTGAAGGCGATCTCACCACCGAGGCCGAGACCGCGCTCGACCCCGTCCGCGTTGGCCACCCGTACGGACCGGTCCCCGTCGTAGGGACGGAACGTCCCCGGCAGCGTCCAGCGGGGGTCGTACGGGGTGGCCTCGATGGTCGAGAAGGCGTGCCGGGCCGGCGATCGGGGATCGAAGACCCGTACCGCCCACAGCCCTTCACGGCGGAGCACCACCAGCCGCCGCTCCCCCTGCGCCACCCGGGAGTCGTCGATCGGCCCGCGGTCCGCTCCGAGCCTGATCCCGCCGGTCAGCGGCTTGCCGTCGACGACGACGCCGTCCTCGGCGGCGGCCGTGAGGACCACTTCGTCGCCGTCCTCCCGCCAGCGTCCCGGGACGGCCGGAATTCGCCCTTCCGGGTAGTCGGAGAGCCAGTGGGTTCCGGTCAGGGAGAGGGGGCCGTACGGGGCGGCGACGGCGGCGACGCGCCCTTCGTGCCACCGCTGCCAGTCCTGTGCGGCGTCCGGCCCGCCGCCCTGCTCCTGCTGCTGTGCGTCCGTGCTCATGCGGTCAACCTTTCCACACCGGCCCCGGGAGGCCGAGGTGCGACCGCGACGCGGAGCCGGTACATGCGGAACGGCACGCTCCGCCCTCCCGGAGGGCAGGGCCTCCGACCGTCCCGGAAGAAGCGGGGCGCCACCGGGTCCCGTACACGACCTCCGGGATCCCGCAGCCCGAACGGCGTCAGCTGACGCCTGCTCAGCAGTCGCAGCCGCAGGAGTCGCCGCAGCAGCAACAACCCTCGCCGCACTGACCGCAGCAGTTGCAGGCCTCGCAGCAGTCTCCGCAGCTCTGGCACGGCGCCTGCCGCCGCTCCCTGCTCCAGGGGTCCTCGTAGCTCCCGCAGCACATCTGGCAGGTGCAGGCGAGCCCGGCCCAGACCAGGCATCCGGCGATCAGCCCGCGCCGGTCGCGGGGCGGGCGCGGCGGAGGCGGCGCGGCCGGGCCGCCGGGCGGCGGACCGTAGGGGTGGGCGGGCGGCGGACCGTACGGATTTCCCGGCGGCGGCCCGAAGGAGCCGTCGGGCAGCAGCAGCCCGTCGCCCCCCTGGCCCTCCTGGTGCGAGCAGGACGAGGTGCCGAACGCCCGGTCGACCGAGCGCCGCAGCTCATGGGCGAGGAGGACGTGCACGAGCCTGTCGTCGGCGAACTCCACCTCCCGCAGCGCGAGCCGTACGCCGTGCAGCGCGTCGTCGCAGAGCCGGCGCGCCTCGGACAGCGGGGTGCCGGTGACGGTGAGCGGGTTCCAGGCGCCGGACGCGGCGTCGGCCTCCCGGTCCTCCACGGCGTCCAGGAGATGGGCGAGCCGCCCGAAGAGCCGGCCGGCCTCCGCGAGCGGCTCGGCGTTCTGCGGCTTCCCGGCGAGGACGGCGGTGTGCGCGAAAGCGGCCGCGGTGGCGGTCTCGGTCGGTTCGGTGACCGTCAGCAGCGGGGTGCCCGGCCCGGCGAGCGTCTCGATCACGGTCTGCCGGTCGACCGCGTCGACCAGGAGGGCGGTGTCGAAGCCGAGGGCCGCCCCGGTCCGCGCGCCCGCCCGGTCCCACCCGGCGGCCACGCGGCGCGCGGCGGCGGCGACCGGGCGGCGGGCCAACAGCCCGTCCCGGTCCGCGACGTGGTCGCGGACCTTGGCCGAGGCGAGGACGAGCGAGACGGCCGCGGCGAGCCGCGCCCCTTCTCCCTTGGCGACGGGCGCGGTGCGCATGGCGCGCAGCGGGCAGGGACCGGCGGTGCGCCGGCCCCCGGGCGTTCGGCCCGCCTGAGCCTCCGTCAGGACGGAGACGATCAGGCCGTCATAGTTCGTGACGATACGGGCGAACTGTCCGTGATCCCCCCTCAGAGCCAGGCACAGGCCGCAGAGATGGGCCATCCACTCGGCCCTGAGACCTTCGGTGAGCCGGTGGGTGCAGGGCCTCACGATTCCGAACACGACGATCCCCCGGGAGCCTTTCGGCCGGTGCGCGACGCCCGCGCACCGGAGCGTCGTGCATCGTATCGAGTGATCCGTTCACCCGTACGTCCGCCGGATCACCCGTACGGCCGGAGCATCATATTTTCCTTCTACAAGCCCTCTTGTGCAGGAGGAACCCTGACGAATCGCCACATCTTCTGCACCAGTACCGTCACGAATCGCCTGCGAGCCGACTATCCACTTGGCGCGGTATCCGCATCATGGACGACCATAGGGATACGAAAGAGATGCGGAACACCAAGGAACCGCGGTGAGAGGAGGCGTCCATGGGATCGGTGCGCAAGGCGAGCGCCTGGCTGGGCCTCGTCGAGGACAACGACGAGCGGTACTACGACGACGAGTACGCCGAGGGTGCGGAGACCGGTACGGGCAACCAGGCCTGGGTCACCGACCCGCGGGTGCAGGTGGCCGCGGAGGCGGCCGAGGAGCAGGACCGCCGGATCGCGACGGTGACCCCGGACAGCTTCCGGGACGCACGGGCCATCGGCGAGCTCTTCCGGGACGGCGTCCCGGTGATCGTGAACCTCACGGCCATGGACCCCGCCGACGCCAAGCGCGTGGTGGACTTCGCCGCCGGGCTGATCTTCGGCCTGCGCGGCTCGATCGACCGGGTGGCGACCCGGGTCTTCCTGCTGTCCCCCGCCGACACCCAGGTGGTGGCGGGCGAAGCCGCCGGCCGCAGGACCGGCGGCTTCTTCAACCAGAGCTGAGCAGGGCGCTCGCCGGAAAGATCCGGTCAACGTGTCCGGCCGGACGCGCGTACCGGCGCGTCCCGCTCACCGGAAGGCGTCGAGACCGGTGAGCGCCTTGCCCAGCACCAGCTGGTGCATCTCCACCGTTCCCTCGTAGGTGAGCACCGACTCCAGGTTCGTGGCGTGCCGCATCACCGGATACTCCAGCGAGATCCCGTTGGCCCCGAGGATCGTGCGCGAGGTGCGGCAGATCTCGATCGCCTCCCGCACGTTGTTCAGCTTGCCGAAACTGACCTGCTCCGGCCGGAGCCGGCCCGCGTCCATGCGGCGGCCCAGGTGATGGGCGAGCAGGATGCCCTTGTGCAGCTCCAGGGCCATGTCCGCCAGCTTGGCCTGGGTGAGCTGGAAGCCGCCGATCGGCCGGCCGAACTGTTCCCGGCTCCTCGCGTAGTCGAGGGCCGACTCGAAGCTGGCCCGCGCCGCGCCCATGGCGCCCCAGACGATGCCGTAGCGCGCGTGACTCAGACAGCTCAGCGGGCCGCGCAGCCCGCTCGCGTCCGGAAGCACCGCGTCGGCGGGCAGCCGTACCTCGTCCATGACCAGCTCGCTGGTGACCGAGGCGCGCAGCGACCACTTGTGGTGGATCTCCGGGGCCGAGAAGCCGGGGGCGTCGGTCGGCACGACGAACCCCCGGATGCCCCGCCCGTCCTCGCCCTCGTCGGTCTGCGCCCAGACGACGGCAACCCCGGCGACCGAGCCGTTGGTGATCCACATCTTGCGGCCGGTGAGGATCCAGTCCTCGCCGTCGCGCTTGGCGTACGTCCGCATGCCGGCCGGGTCGGAGCCGTGGTCGGGCTCCGTCAGGCCGAAGCAGCCGATGATGTCGCCGGACGCCATGCCGGGCAGCCACCGCTGCTTCTGCTCCTCGGATCCGAAGCGGTGGATCGCGTACATGGCGAGCGACCCCTGTACGGAGACGAGTGAGCGGATCCCGGAGTCGGCGGCCTCCAGCTCCAGGCAGGCGAGCCCGTACTGGACGGCGCTCGCCCCGGCGCAGCCGTACCCGTCCAGGGACATGCCGAGCGCGCCCAGCGCGCCGAGCTCCCGGGCCAGCTCCCGGATCCCGGGCAGCTCGCCCTTCTCGTACCACTCGGCGATGTGGGGCAGGACGCGGTCGGTGGCCCAGGTGCGGACGGTGTCGCGGATCGCGAGGTCGTCGGGGCCGAGCAGATCGTCGATGCCGAGGGGATCCAACGCGTCGAACGGCGGCAGCTTCGACGGCTTCGCGGACTCGGTGCTGGACATGAGGGTGCCTCCGGCGGCTCGCACGGTGCTCGGAGGGACCGGGGGACGCCCGCCCTCCGAAAACTAGCAGTGGTAGTCAGGGCTCCGCCCGACGTTACGGCTCAGTGTGCCGCTCGTCCAGAGCCGGTCGCCTCGGCCGGCTCGCGCCGCGCGGGCACCATCGGGCGCGGGGCCGGGCGGTCCCGTCCGGCCGGGCGTACGGGGCCGGGGGCCCGGCGTTCGCCCGCCTCGTACGCGGGGGCCACGGGCGCGGAGGCCGCGGGCGCGTGGGCCATGGGCGCGGCGGCGTCGGCCTCGTCCCGGTGGCACGCTTCCTTCGGCGGGCAGTCCATGACCTTCGGCAGGCGCAGGGCGGCCAGCGCCCCGAGCAGCAGCAGGCCCGCGCTGACGAACAGGGTGACGTGGAGTCCGCCGATGAAGGCGTGCCGGGCGGTGGAGCGCAACAGGTCGCCCATCGGGCCGCCCAGCTCCGCGGCCACCTGATAGGCCTCGCCCAGCGAGTGGGAGGCCTCCGCCCCGGCGCGGGCGGGAACGCCCTTCTCGTGCAGACCGGCGAGGCCGGGGGCGTAGGCGGCGTTCATGACGCTCCCGAGCAGGGCGATGCCAAGCCCCGCGCCCAGCTGGTACGAGGTCTCCCCGATGGCCGCAGCGCCGCCCGCGCGCTCCGGCGGGGCGTCGCTGAGCATCGACTCGTACGCCCCGAAGAGCGTGGTCTGCAGTCCGAAGCCGAGCAGGACGAACGCGCAGTTCAGCAGGGCCGGACGGTCGTGCTGGCCCATCGAGGTGAGCAGCAGCACCGAGGACGCGGTGAGGACGAAGCCCCAGCCGACCATGCGCCGGGGACCGATGCGGCGCAGGGTGTGCGAGCCGGTGGCGCCGGCGGCCATCGCCGCGAAGGTCAGCGGCAGCAGCCGCAGGCCGGTCTCCAGCGGGCTGAGCCCCAGCACCAGCTGGAGGTACTGGACGGCGATCAGCTGGAGGCCGACCAGCGCCAGCATGGCGAGCACGATGCAGCCGACGGCGGTGGAGAACGCCGGGCGGGCGAACATCGAGACGTCGATCAGCGGATGCCTGCGGCGCTTCTGGCGGCGCACGAAGAGGATCAGGAGCGCGAGCCCGAGGGCCAGCGGCCCCAGCGAGACCGGATCAAGAAGCCCCGCGCCGCCGCCCAGACGCTTCACGCCGAGGACGACGCCGAGGACTCCCGCCGCGGCGGTCAGCGCGCCCAGCACGTCCCACGGGCCGTCGTCGCCGCCGCGCGACTCGGGCAGCAGCCAGCGGCCCAGCGGCAGGATCACGGCCATCAGCGGGATGTTGATCAGAAAGACCGAGCCCCACCAGAAGTGCTCGACCAGGAAGCCGCCGACGACCGGTCCGGTGGCGGCGCCGACCGCGGCGACCGCGGTCCACACACCGATGGCGAGCGCCCGCTCCCGGCGGTCGGGGAAGACCTGGCGCAGGATCGACAGGGTGGCGGGCATGATCATCGCGCCGCCGACGCCGAGGAGGGCGCGGGCCGCGATCAGGACGGCCGGGGTATCGGCCGTCGCGGCGAGCGCGGAGGCGACACCGAACAGCGCGTAACCGCAGAGCAGCACGCGGCGTCTGCCGATCCGGTCACCCAGCGTGCCGAAGAGGATGAGCAGCGAGGCACAGACGAGGGGGTAGGCGTCGACGATCCACAGGAGGGCCGTGCCGCTCGGGCGCAGGTCCTCGGTGACGGCCGGTACGGCGACGTGGAGCACGGTCGCGTCGAGGGCGACGACCAGGAGACTGAGGCAGAGGACCACGAGGACGACCCAGCGGTTGGCGTCGTCGGCGGCCTCGCGCAGCCGGACCCCGGCCGTGGTCGTCCCGGACATCTACGTACCTCCCGATGAGTCCCTCGCGCTCGGCGGACCGACGGTGACGTGGGGGGCGCGTTCCCAGGGGCCTGTCGGCCCGGCATCGACGGGCGAGCGAGCCGTCAGCGTACGCGAGTCCGGCGAGGTCACACGTGGCGCATGTCATACCCCGGTCCGCCGCACAGTGTGGCGTACGCCATTCCCCCTCCGTCCCCCCTCCGTCCCGGCGGTTCCTGCCCGGGGAGGCCCGGGCGGACGCCGTGACGGGGTCCGGGCGGACGTCGCGGAGCGCGGCGCGACGGTACGCGCCTCCCCCGAATGGCGGGATCATTTGCCGCGGATTGCCGGTACGCCTCTATTTCCGAGAGATCAAACACGCTTACGAACGGAACCGGCGGGCAATTGGCCGCACGATCACGGAGGTACTTCTCCCCGGCCGGAAAAGACGCCGTTCCGAGACAAAGTCCACATCACATCGTCATCACAAAGAGCCCGGATTGGCCTGCTCACACACTCACTCGCTGTAACGTCGATTGGGTGCGTACCGACATCTTTGCCCGGCTGGACCGGGAGCCGGAACCGCCGAAGATAGAGGCGCCGCGGATGAGCCGTCACCGCATCGCCCTCTTCGGCGGGACGTTGGCGTTCTATCTCGCCATCGTCTTCGCGGTGCTGATCACGTCCTGGCTGGTGGCCCTGGACTGGAAGGTCATGCTGTTCCGGCCCTACGAGCAGTGGCCCGAACTGCACGCCTTCCTTGACTACTACGTCGTGCTCGGCCAGCGCGGCCCCACCGCGGTGATGGTCGCCTGCTGGCTGGGCTGGCGCTCCTGGCGTCAGCACACGCTCCGGCCGCTGCTGGTCCTCGGCACGTCCCTGCTGCTGCTCAATGTGACGGTGGGCGCGGTCAAGCTGGGGCTCGGGCGGCTCGGCCCGCACTACGCGACGCAGATCGGCTCGGCCGAGATGTTCGCCGGCGGCGATATATTTCCCTCCGGGCACACCGCGAACGCCGTCGTGACCTGGGGAATCCTCGCCTATCTGGCCACCACCCCGCGCGCCAGGCGCTATCTGTCGGCGGTGTCCGCGACGGTCTCGCTGGGTGTCGGCCTCACCACCGTGTACATCGGTACGCACTGGCTCAGCGATGTCGTGCTGGGCTGGGCGGCCGGGCTGCTCATCCTGCTGGCGCTGCCCTGGTTCGAGCCGCTCATCGCCCGGACCGAGGCCTGGATCTTCGCGATGCGCGAGCGGTGGCGCGAGCGTCGCGGCACCGCCGGTCCGGCGGCGCCCGTGACGGGGGCCGGGCCGCAGCCGGTGCTGCTGCCGCAGTCGATGGCCACCGAGTGCCTCGCCGCCGAGACCGTGCCCGCCGCGGGCGAGCCGGTGCTCCCCGCCGGCCATCCGGCGGGGAGCAGGGCGCGGGCCCACGGCGGGCACCCCGCGCGTCCGGGCACCATGCCGGTCGCCCCCGCGGGCGTCCGCCGTCCGCCGCCGCACACGGAACGGGGCGCGCGCGGCACCGGCAGCCCGGCGCGCCCGATGAGCGGCGGCTGAACCGGACCGCGAGGAGGGGCGCACCGTCTCCCCCGTATGCGGAAGGCCCCGACCTCGGTCGGGGCCTTCCGCATACGGCGACCGGGTGCGGGGACCCGGGTGCGGCCGACGGGTCAGCCCACCCAGCAGCGCGTCACCGTGTCCTCCTCGACCTGGAAGTTGATGCGGCCGTGGCGGAACTCCATGGTGAGGAACGCACCCGGGGGGACGGCCCGGACCGTGTCCCAGCCGCGGCTCCTGGCCTGCCGCTCGGCGGCGTCGGCGGCGAGGCCGACGTACGAATCGGCGGCGTCGTCCGGCTGTGCTGGAGGGGTCGGTAGAGATGCCATGCCTTCACCGTAAGCGGCCCCGGACCGTGACGGAAGGCCGGGCCGGGAGGGCGTCCGGAAGGCGCCCCACTGCATCGTGGGATGCCGTGGGGGTCACGCTTGTGTCACAAGATCCCCACACGCGTATACGCGGTTCTATTCACTCGAACGGCCCGATCGGAAGCCTCGGCACGCAATAACGGGAAACCGCGTTCACCGCGTCACGGGGCGCCGGAAGCCTTCCGGAATCATGGGGGTGACCTGCCTCTTTTCTCGTGGTGCGGAGCGTCGCCCGAATCGCCGGGACACCGGAATTTCCCGCCCCCGTAAACCGGCCTTTCCATTCCGCACACTTACCCCGGCCGTTCGTCCGTCCGCCGGGCGCGATGCGGTGCGGCGGGCCGTCGGCCGCACCCGGAGTCTCACGGTCCGTCGAGCGAGCGCGTGAGCCGGTCCCTCGCCTCCCGCAGGACCTCGGTCAGCTCCGGCGGCTCGATCACCTCGAAATCGATCCCCATCATCAGCACGTGGATCACCAGCACGGTGAGGTCCGGCGCGCCCGCGGTCAGCCGGCAGCTGTCCGCGTCGACGGCCTCCAGCACCCCGGCGGACGGCGACACCCGCCGGGCGGCCTCCGCCAACGGGGCCTTCAGCAGGATCACGGCCCGTGCCGCGTACGCCGAGACCGCGACGCCCCGGGAGACGTACGCCGCCAGATCCTCCGCCGGCGGGGTGCGCGGGGCGAAACGGGGGCCGTGCGGCGGGGTCGGGGTGATCCGGTCCACCCGGAAGGTGCGCCAGTCCGCCCGGTCTGTATCCCAGGCCACCAGATACCAGCGGCGCTCGGTGCAGACGAGCCGGTGCGGCTCCACGGTCCGGCGCGAGACCTCCCCTCCGTGGGTCCGGTAGGCGAACCGGAGCCGCTCCGTGTCCCGGCAGGCGGCCGCCAGCTCGGTGAGCACGGCGGGGTCCACGGCGGAGTCGCCCGCCCCGTGCAGCATCGGCACGGTGAACGCGCCGAGCGCGCTCACCCGGCGGCGCAGCCGGCTCGGCAGCACCTGTTCCAGTTTGGCCAGCGCGCGTACGGAGGTCTCGCCGATGCCCTCGATGCCGTGCCCGGCGGCCGTGCGCAGGCCGACGGCGACCGCGACGGCCTCCTCGTCGTCCAGCAACAGCGGCGGCAGTTCGGCGCCGGCCCCGAGCTGGTAGCCGCCGCCGGTGCCCCGGCTGGCGTTCACCGGGTAACCCAGGTCGCGCAGCTTGTCCACGTCACGGCGCACGGTGCGCGGGGTGACGCCGAGCCGGTCGGCCAGATCGGCGCCGGACCAGTCCCGGTGGGTCTGGAGCAGTGAGAGCAGGCGCAGCAGTCGTGCCGAGGTCTCCAACATAGGGCGAGTCTGCCAGGGGTTGCGGACAGCCTCCGTCCGCAACTGCCGATCCGCATCCTTCGCGGCCCGCCGGTCCGGGCTCCGGCCGGAGGCGGAGGCGGAGGCGGAGGCCGTGGTCGGAGGTGCAGCACGGACGTGGGGCGGAGTCCGGGGCGGTCAGGTCGAAGGTGAGCCTCCCGACGGGATCGGCGGCGCGGTCGGCCCGTACGGTGACGGTGGCGGGGTCATGCGGCCCTTCCCTTGCGGAGCACGTCGGCGGCCTTGTAGCGCAGGGCGTAGGCCCCGTCGAGGACGCTGCCCCGGGTGCGGTGCAGCGCGGTGCGCAGAGCCCCGCGCCCGTGGCCCCGGGCGCCGCGGGCGACGAGTTCGGCGAACAGACTCTCGTGGCGCTCGGCGATGCGCGCCGGGTCGAAGCGGGCCGAGGCGCTCAGCGCGGCCCCGCCCATCCGGTGGCGCAGTCCGTCGTCCTCGATCAGCTGGAGCAGTGCGGCGGCGATCGCGTCCGGGTCGCCGACCGGCACCAGCCGCCCGTCGACGCCGTCCTCGACGATCTCGGCCGGTCCGTGCGGACAGTCGGTGGCGACGACCGGCAGACCGCCGCGCATCGCCTCGACGATCGTCATGCCGAAGGACTCGCGGTCCGAAGTGACGGCGGCGATCGACCCCTTGGGCCACTCGGCCTCCATCGGGTTGGCCGAGCCCATCAGGAACACGTGTTCGTGCAGCCCGAGTTGGCCGATGAGGGTGCGCAGCGACGCCCGTTCGTCGCCGGTCGCGTCCCCGCCGCCGTAGATGCGCAGCCGCCAGTCCGGGCGGGCCGCGGACACCTGGGCGAAGGCCCGCACCAAGAGGTCGTACCGTTTGACCCGGTGGAGCCGGCCTGCCGCGACGACCCACTTCAGGTCGCCGCTCGCGGGCGGACAGGCGGGCTCGGGAACGGCGTTGGGGATGGCCTCGATCCGCACGCCGGGCAGCTTCAGCCGGCCGCGGTAGTCGTCCGCGTCGGCACGGGTGACGGTGGTGAGCGCGTCGAGCAGCGTGTAACGGTGGGCGATCTCGCGGCGCAGCCGGTAGCTGTGGCTGTCGAGCGTCAGGTGCTCCTGCCCGACGCGCACCGGCCCGCTGCGGGTCTGCCGGGTGAGGTGCACGTTGAGACCGGGGCGGGTGCCGACGACCACGTCCGCCTCGACCGCCTGGAGGTGAGCGGCGATGCGGGCGTCGGTGAGCCTGCTGTACTGCTGGTGCCTGCTGTCCCCGCGCGGGAACACCGCGGCGGACCGGGCGTGTTCGGCGTCGCCGCCGTCGTACGTCGCGCTCTTCTTCCGCAGGTCGACGAGGTGGCGCAGCGTCACGCCCTCGGGCGCGCCGAGGACGGGGGCGTCACGGTGCCGGAAGACGGACACGATCTCGACGTCGTGCTGCTCGGCGAGCGTACGGGCGAGTGTGAACGTCGTCCGGATGGTTCCTCCGATTCCGTAGGCATTGTGCAGAAGAAAAGAGATATGCATGGTGTCGCTGTTTCTCCTGTCGGCCTGGCCTGGTCAAGACTGCGTCTCGCAGCAGATTTCCGTCCGAAATACACCGGGAAATCCCGGAGCATCCGCGACCTTGCGCACGGTATCCCCGTTCCCTCGCCGGACAGTCGCTGACCTGCGGGTTCCGGAGGCATTCAATCCGGATAGCCGCAGGGCCCGGAAGCATCCGGACCGTGTCCGCGGGACGTCGGCGTGGCATCCCGGACGGCTACCCGCCATCCGTTCACCAATGCTTTCCTCGACCTTGACAAAGGAGAATGCGGGAAGGTTGCCCGCACCCCGGTAAAACTTCCGGGTGGAAGGCGAGAGCCGTACGTCGACTGCTCGACGTACCGATGTGTCGACCTGTGCCGCACTTCCGTGCGCCCCGGTGCGTGACTCCTGCCACGGATCCCGCGTTGTCTCTTCATGGAGCCCGGGAACCACCCGGCCCACGCACCGAGTTCGAGGAGTCCCCGTGCCGCGCATGCTCGACGTCAGCCAGGACGTACGCGCCGAGATCGGCGACGACGAAGCCGACCGGCTGCTCGTCGGCGACAACGCCCCGGGCAGTTACGACTGCACCTCCTGCCGCACCCCGGGCGACTCCGACCAGGAACGCACCAGCACGGTGCTGTTCATCGGCGACGAGACCGCCGTCCTCGCGTTCGCCCACGCGACGTGCATCCCCTCGCAGGTCGTCAAGGTCGCGGAGGACCAGCTCCAGGGCGCGGTGCGCAGCATCACCGGAAGCGAGCAGAAGACCACGGAGGGGCGCATGCCCGAACAGGCCGTCCTCGGCATCACCAGCGGACTCGTCCTCATCGAGGACGATCTCCGCCCGGCCCTGGTCGTCGAACCGACCGGCCCGGTCGCCCGGCCCGGCACCGACGGCAGCGGGGGCGACGAGTTCCTCCAGCTGCTGCTGGAGCAGGGCTTCCGTCCCGCCCCCGACGTGAACCGGCTGCCCGAGGTCCTCCCGGGCTGGTCCGTGCTGCTGGCGGTGGGCCAGCTGCACGCGGTGCTGCAGCCGAGCGCCGGCGGGGGCAACCCGGTCGCCTGGTGGCAGGCCCACCAGCCGCTCCAGGTGACCGAGGGCTGGCGGGCCGCGGTCAACAAGTCGCAGACGGTCCTCGTCTTCGCCGCCCCGGCCGGCACCATCGGCCAGCAGCCGCGCGAGGACCTGCTCCGGGACGCCCTGGAGAAGGCGGCGGTCAACGGCCTTCTGGTCGCCGCGTCGATGCCGCTGGCCGGGACCTGATCATGCCCGGCCGGCTCGGGCGCCCTCGCCGGACAGCGTTTTCTCCGGCGCAGCCGCATCCGACGGGCGGTGAGGTCGTTGGCACCTACGTGCACTCATACGACTCCTCCCGCCAGCATCAGAGTCAGATCCCTGCCATGCGTCCTCCGCAGGATCCGTCGGGGGGCGTGTCCCCCACCCCGATCTACGACGCGCTGTACTCCGAGTACCGGCGCTCGTTCCGGGCGTTGCCGGGCGACCGGAGCGGCGAGGAGAATCTCGGGTTCCCGGCCTTCGGCGCCGGTCTCTTCGCCTCCAGGACCGCGCTGAGCGCTCACCCCGCTCCCTCCGGGCACAGCGGCCAGAGCGGGAGCGGCGGGCAGAGCCAGCACACCGGGGGCCTCGGCTCCTGGCAGCGGGTGGGGCGGCATGCGGGACGGCCCCGGCCCGCGGCGCTGCCGCCGGGGTCACGGGACTCCTGAGCCCGAGGCCGAAAGCCGCACGACCCGAGGACGGAAGCCGCACGACGGAGCCCGGGCCGCGCTCTCGCGAGAGCGCGGCCCGGGCTCCGTCGTGCGCGGGTGCTACTTGTTGCGGCCGCGCTTCTCGCGGACCCGGACGGAGATGTGGATCGGGGTCCCCTCGAAGCCGAACTCCTCGCGCAGGCGGCGCTCGACGAAGCGGCGGTAGCCGTGCTCCAGGAAGCCGGAGGCGAAGAGCACGAAGCGCGGGGGCTTGGTGCCCGCCTGGGTGCCGAAGAGGATGCGCGGCTGCTTTCCGCCGCGGATCGGGTGCGGGTGGGAGGCGACGATCTCACCGAGGAAGGCGTTGAGCCGGCCGGTGGGGACGCGGGTCTCCCAGCCCTCGATCGCGGTCTCGATCGCCGGCACCAGCTTCTCCATGTGCCGGCCGGTGAGGGCCGAGACGTTGACGCGCGGGGCCCAGGAGATCTGCGCGAGCTCCGTCTCGATCTCGCGCTCCAGGTAGTAGCGGCGCTCCTCGTCGAGGGTGTCCCACTTGTTGAAGGCGACGACGAGGGCGCGCCCGGCCTCCACGGCCATGGTGATGATCCGCTGGTCCTGGACGCTGATGGACTCGCTGGAGTCGATCAGGACGACGGCGACCTCGGCCTTCTCGACGGCGGCGGCCGTACGCAGCGAGGCGTAGTAGTCCGCGCCCTCCTGGAGGTGGACGCGGCGGCGGATGCCGGCCGTGTCGATGAACTTCCAGGTGATGCCGCCGAGCTTGATCAGCTCGTCGACCGGGTCACGGGTAGTGCCGGCCTGCTCGTTGACGACGACCCGGTCCTCACCCGCGATCTTGTTCAGCAGGGAGGACTTGCCGACGTTCGGGCGGCCGATCAGGGCGATCCGGCGGGGGCCGCCGAGGGCGGTGCCGAACTTCTGGGCCGGGGCGTCGGGCAGGGCCGCCAGGACCGCGTCCAGCATGTCACCGGTGCCGCGGCCGTGCAGCGAGGAGACCGGGTAGGGCTCGCCGAGGCCCAGCGACCACAGGGCGGTGGCGTCCGCCTCGCCGCTCTGGCCGTCGACCTTGTTGGCGCAGAGGACGACGGGCTTGCCGGCCCGGCGCAGCAGCTTGACGACGGCCTCGTCGGTGTCGGTGGCTCCGACGGTCGAGTCGACGACGAAGACGACCGCGTCGGCCGTCTCGATGGCGTACTCGGCCTGGGCGGCGACGGAGGCGTCGAGGCCGAGCACGTCCTGCTCCCAGCCGCCGGTGTCGACGACCTTGAAGCGGCGTCCGGCCCATTCGGCCTCGTAGCTGACGCGGTCGCGGGTGACGCCGGGCTTGTCCTGGACGACGGCCTCACGGCGGCCGATGATCCGGTTCACCAGGGTCGACTTGCCGACATTGGGGCGGCCGACGACGGCGAGCACGGGGAGCGGGCCGTGACCGGCCTCGTCGAGGGCACCCTCGACCTCCTCGGGATCGAAGCCTTCCTGCGCGGCGAGCTCCATGAACTCCGCGAACTCGGCATCGCCAAGTGCTCCGTGCTCGTGGCCCGAGCCGTCGGAGTGAATCTGGTCGTTCATGAAGTCCGTTCCTCTTTGCATCATCATCGATGGACCGCGATCAGCGCGGTCCACTACTCAAGTCTCGCCTACCGCCCGGTGAGGCGCTTGGCACTTTCCAGGTGGTCGGTCAGCTTCGCCTGGATCCGCAGGGTCGCCTCGTCCAGCGCCCTGCGCGTCCGCCGCCCGTCGCCCGCGCTCGCGTCGAACGCGTCACCGAAGACGACGTCGACCCGGCTGCGCAGCGGGGGCAGCCCCCGTATCAACCGCCCGCGGCGCTCGGTGCTTCCCAGGACGGCCACGGGGACGATCGGAGCCCCGCCCCGTACCGCGAAATACGCGAGTCCGGCCCGCAGCGAGGCGAAGTCCCCTTCGCCCCGGGTGCCCTCGGGGAAGATCCCCAGGACGCCGCCGTCCTCCAGCACGCCGAGCGCGTGGGTGATGGCGGTGCGGTCGACGACCCGGCGGTCCACCTCGATCTGCCCGATGCCGTGCAGGAACGGGTCGAGGGGGCCGACGAACGCCTCCTTCTTGATCAGGAAGTGCACCGGCCGGGGCGCGGTGCCCATCAGCATCGGTCCGTCGATGTTGTGTGAGTGGTTCACCGCGAGTATGACGGGTCCGGCGGCGGGCACGCGCCACGCGCCGAGGACCCTGGGCTTCCACAGCCCGTACATCAGGCCGATGCCGATGGTGCGCCCGACGGCCGCTCCGCGCAGCGTGGGCGCGCCTGTGGCATCGCTCACGCGGCGACCCGCTTCCCCTCGACGAGGGTGACGACGCACTCGATGACCTGCTGGAGGGTCAACTCGGTGGTGTCCACCTCGACGGCGTCGTCCGCCTTGGCGAGCGGCGAGGTCTTGCGGCCGGAGTCGGCGGCGTCCCGCTTGATCAGGGCCTCGCGGGTGGCGGTCAGGTCGGAGCCCTTGACCTCGCCGCTGCGGCGGGCGGCGCGGGCCTCCGGGGAGGCGGTGAGGAAGATCTTGAGGTCGGCGGCGGGCAGCACGGTGGTGCCGATGTCCCGGCCCTCGACGACGATGCCGCCGGTCGCCGCCGCGGCGATGGAACGCTGGAGCTCGGTGATGAGCGCCCGCACCTCGGGGACGGCGCTCACGGCGCTGACCTTGGAGGTGACCTCCTGGGTGCGGATCGGGCCGGAGGCGTCCTCGCCGTCGACGGTGATCGTGGGGGCCGCGGGGTCGGTACCGGAGACGATCACCGGCTTGGCGGCGGCGGTCGCGATCTCGGCCGGGTCGCCGACGTCGATGCCGTTGTTCAGCATCCACCAGGTGATGGCCCGGTACTGCGCGCCGGTGTCCAGGTAGCTCAGGCCGAGCTTGGCGGCGACGGCCTTGGACGTGCTCGACTTGCCGGTGCCCGAGGGCCCGTCGATGGCGACGATCACGGAGGAGCGTGCGGTTTCCACGGTGGTGGACACCTTCCTGGTACACGGTGCGGGGACGGACGGGCCTGGGAGACGGCCTCGTACCAGGTTACCGAGTACCGGGCGGGCCCTTGTACCCCGTAGGGGGGAGGCGGTCCACCCGGGCGGGGGTGGCGCCGTCCGGCCGTGCGGGAACCGGGTCAGCCGCGGATCGACCAGCCCCGCTCCTGGAGTGCCGTGCCGAGGGCCGGGGCGGCGCTGGGCTCGACCATGAGCTGGACGAGACCCGCCTGCTGGCCGGTGGCGTGCTCGATGCGGACGTCCTCGATGTTGACCCCGGCCCGGCCGGCGTCGGCGAAGATCGCGGCCAGCTCGCCGGGCCGGTCCCCGATGAGGACGGCCACGGTCTCGTAGGCGGCGGGGGCCGCGCCGTGCTTGCCGGGGACCCGGACGCGGCCGGCGTTGCCGCGTCGCAGGACGTCCTCGATGGTGTCGGTGCCCGCGCGCCGCTTCGCCTCGTCCGAGGAGTGCAGGCCGCGCAGCGCGGTCACGGTCTCCTCCAGGTCGGCGGCGACCCCCGCGAGGACGTCGGCGACCGGGCCGGGGTTGGCGGAGAGGATCTCCACCCACATCCGGGGGTCGGACGCGGCGATCCGGGTGACGTCACGGATGCCCTGCCCGCACAGCCGTACGGCGGTCTCGTCGGCCTCCTCCAGCCGGGCGGCGACCATCGAGGAGATCAGCTGCGGGGTGTGCGAGACGAGGGCCACGGCCCGGTCGTGGGCGTCGGCGTCCATGACGACGGGGACGGCCCGGCACAGGGCGACCAGCTCCAGCGCCAGGTTGAGCACCTCGGTATCGGTGTCCCGGGTCGGGGTGAGGACCCAGGGGCGGCCCTCGAAGAGGTCGGCGGTCGCGGCGAGCGGGCCGGAGCGCTCCTTGCCGGCCATCGGATGTGTGCCGATGTACGGGGCGAGGTCGAGGCCGAGCGCCTCCAGCTCGCGGCGCGGGCCGCCCTTGACGCTGGCGACGTCCAGATAGCCGCGGGCCACCCCGTCGCGCATGGCCCCGGCCAGGACGGCGGCGGTGTGCGCGGGCGGTACGGCAACGATCGCCAGGTCGACCCGGCCCAGGGGCGGCTCGTCCGTGCCGGCGCCGAGCGCGGCGGCGGTGCGGGCGGAGGAGGCGTCGTGGTCGACGAGGTGCACGTGTACGCCCCGGGCGGCCAGCGCGAGGGCGGCGGAGGTGCCGACGAGCCCGGTTCCGATGACGAGGGCGGTTCTCACTGGGCGATGTCCTTGCGCAGGGCGGCGGTGGCGCCGAGGTAGACGTGGCTGATCTCGGCGCGCGGGAGATAGGTCTCGACGTGCACGAGGATACGGACGACCCGGGGCATGGCCCCGTCGATGTCCAGCTCCTGGGCGCAGATCAGGGGTACGTCGACGATCCCGAGGCCGCGCGCGGCGGCGGCGGGGAAGTCGCTGTGCAGGTCCGGAGTGGCGGTGAACCAGATGCTGATCAGGTCGTCGGCGACGAGTCCGTTCCGGTCCAGGACGGCCGTCAGCAGTTCACCGACCCGCTGGTCCATGTGCCCGGCCTCGTCCCGGTCCAGCTGGACGGCGCCCCGGACCGCTCGTACCGCCACGTCGCACTCCTCGCTCTTCGCTGAATCGTCCGCGCCTCCGGCCCGGCGCTCCGTGGCGCGGCCGAGTGCTCGTCCCAGCCTAGGTCCTGTCGTCGGACTGCCGGACGCCACGCGGCAGACGGCAGTCTGACGACAGGACCTGGATCGGCCGCGGCGTGCCGGGGCACGGCGTTCCGTCCGTGAGACGGGCGGTGACGTGCACGGGACGCCCGGGGTGCGGGGCCGGGAGCGGCCAGGGCCGTCAGGGCCTCGGACGCCACCCGGGCGGGCGCACGGTCCGCCCGGTTGCTTCGCCCGGGGGCCCGCCGCCCCCACGATGGCCAGCACCCACCGCACGAGAGCCCTGAGCGAAGGAGAGCCCATGAACGCACGGCGAAGGACGGTGCTGGCCGCGGGTGCGGCGGGCGCCGCCGCCCTGGCCACCGGCTGCGGATCGTCCGGCGGGAACGACGGGGACGACGACGGGGACACGAGCGGCACGAGCGGTACGCCCACCGCGTCGGCGGATCCGACGGGCGGGGCGACGGACGGGGCGTCGCCGGACGCGCCGGGCGGCGTGGAGCTGGCCAGGACCGAGGACATCCCGGTCGGCGGCGGCACCGTCATCAAGGAGCACAAGGTGGTGGTGACCCAGCCGGAAGAGGGCGAGTTCAGGGCGTTCTCCGCCGTCTGCACCCACGCGAGCTGCCTGGTCTCGACGGTGAGCGACGGCACGATCAACTGTCCCTGCCACGGCAGCAAGTACAGCATCACGGACGCGGCGGTCGAGGCCGGCCCGGCGACCCGGCCGCTGCCCGCCGAGCGGATCACCGTATCGGGGGGCGCGATCCGGCTGGCCTGAGCCGGGACCGGTAGCCTCGCGGCCATGATCACCACCGCCGACGAGGCACTCGTACGCGATCACACGGTCTACGCCTGCGTGATGGGCTCGCGCGCGTTCGGGCTGGCCACGGAGGACAGCGATACGGACCGGCGCGGGGTGTTCCTCGCGCCCACCCCGCTGTTCTGGCGCTTCGAGAAGCCGCCGACACATGTGGAGGGCCCCGCGCCGGAGCAGTTCTCCTGGGAGCTGGAACGCTTCTGCGAGCTGGCGCTGCGCGCCAACCCGAACGTGCTGGAGTGCCTGCACTCCCCGCTGGTGGAGTCCGTGGACGACACGGGCCGCGAGCTGCTGGCGCTGCGCGGGGCGTTCCTGTCGCGGCTCGCGCACGGCACGTTCGTCCGGTACGCGCTGGGCCAGCGGAGGAAGCTGGAGGCCGACGTACGGGTCCACGGCGCGCCGCGCTGGAAGCACGCGATGCATCTGCTGCGGCTGCTGGCGAGCTCCCGGGACCTGCTGCGTACGGGCGAGCTGCGCGTCGACGTCGGCGAGGCCCGTGGGGAGCTGCTGGCGGTGAAGCGGGGCGAGGTGCCCTGGCCGGAGGTGGAGCGCCGGATGAACCGCCTCGGCGAGGAGAACGACGAGGCGGCGACCGGCTCCCCGCTGCCGCCGGAACCCGACCGGGCGGCCGTGGAGGACTTCCTCGTCCGGACCCGGCGGGCTTCGGCCGACCGCACGACGGGCCGAGCCGGGCTCACACCGTCCGGGGACCGCCCGACGCGGCCGTGAGTTCGGCCAGCTTCTGGAATTCGCCCAGGTCGTAGTTGGTCAGGGCGGAGTCCAGGTTGGTCAGCGCCCCCAGGTGCTCGATGAACCCCTGGGGGTCGTACTCGATCTGCAGGGCGACGCGGCTCGACGTGTCGTCGAGCCGGTGGAAGGTGACTACCCCCGCGTGGTGGACTCCCTCGGTCGTCTTCCAGGCGATGCGGTCCTCGGGGACCACCTCGGTGAGTTCCGCGACGAAGTGCTTCTCCGCGCCGGGCAGCGAGAGCTGCCAGGCGAAGCGCCGCTCGTCGATCGGATCGACGCGCTGGACGTGGCTGAGGAACCTCGGCCACTGGGTGACCTCGCTCCACAGGGACCAGGCGACAGCCACGGGCGCCTCGATGTCGACGGTCTCGACGAGTGAGGAGGACACGGACAACCACCGAACCTTCGTACGGGAACAGGTCCGCCCTCTCGTACCCGATCACCCTCCGCTCACTCGGCGAGGATCCGACGAGGTCCCGACGGCGACTCGACGGCGATCCGACGGCGACCCGACGGCGACCCGACGGCGAAACGATGACGCGCGCGGCGGCCGGTGCGGCTCAGGAGTCCCAGAGCGCGGCGAGGGAGAGCAGGTCGCTGCGGTACTCGATGCGCTCCGACCATTCCTTGGGCCAGGCCGCCGCGCCCAGATGCGCCCCGGCCAGCGCTCCGGTCAGGCAGGCGATCGAATCGGAGTCGCCCCGTGTGCAGGCGGCCCGGCGCAGGGCGGTGACGGGCTCCTCGGGGAACAGCAGGAAGCAGTGCAGGGCGGAGGCGAGGGCTTCCTCGGCGACCCAGCCGTCCCCGGTCCGCTCGCACGGGTCGGTCTCCGGCGACGGATCGCGCAGCGCCTCCTGGACCGTCGCGAGCGCGGTCAGGCACTCGTCCCAGCCGCGCTGGATGTACGCCTGCGGGGTGGCGTCGCCCGCGTGGCGCCAGAGGTCGCCTAGCCAGCGAGTGTGGTAGCGGCCCCGGTTCTCGTAGGCGTAACTGCGCAACCGCCCGATCAGCCCGAGGGGTTCGGCGCCCTGGGCGAGCAGGAACACCGCGCGGGCCAGCAGGTCGGAGGCGGCCAGGGCGGTGGGGTGGCCGTGGGTGAGGGCGGCCTGGAGCTGGGCGGCCCCGGCGCGCTGCTCCTCGCTGAGGCCGGGGACCAGGCCGACGGGGGCGACCCGCATGTTGGCGCCGCAGCCCTTGGAGTGCGTCTGGCTGGCCTCCTGCCAGAGCCGGGTGTGTTCGAGCAGGCGGCAGGCGGTGAGGCAGGTGTTGCCCGGGGCCCGGTTGTTGTCCGGTGAGTGGTACCAGGCGACGAACTCCGCGCGGACCGGGTCCACCAGCCGTTCGGGGGTGAGCAGCCCGCTGTCCATGGCGGTGCGGATGCCCCGGCCCAGGGCGATCGTCATCTGGGTGTCGTCGGAGACGATGGCGGGCTTCAGGAGGGGGATCTGCCGCCAGGGGCCGAACTTGGCGAGGATGCCGGGCACGTCGTTGAACTCGGTGGGGAAGCCCAGGGCGTCGCCGAGCGCGAGCCCGGTCAGCGCGCCGGTGGCCGCCTGTTTGGTGAGGGGCGGGGTGGTGATGGTCATCGGTGTCGTCCTTCCGAGGTCGCGTACGACGGGTCCGCGGGTGCGTCCGGTCGCGGCGGGCGCAGGAGTGGCGGGTGCAGGGCGGTGGCGTCGCCCGCCCGGTAGAGGGCGGCGGGTTTGCCCCGGCCGCCGGTGCGGCGCGGCGGGCCGCCGACCGGCTGGACGAAGCCCGGCGCGCTGAGCACCTTGCGCCGGAAGTTGGGGCGGTCCAGCTCGACGCCCCAGACGGTCTCGTAGACCTGCTGGAGCTCGCCGAGGGTGAACTCGGCGGGACAGAACGCGGTGGCCAGGCAGCTGTATTCGAGCTTGGCGCCGATCCGGTCGTGGGCGTCGGCGAGGATCCGGTCGTGGTCGAAGGCCAGCGGTCCGGTGGCACCCGCCTCCCACCACCGGGCGCTCGCCGCGTCGCCGCCGCCGCGCGGTTCGGGCAGGTCCGGCAGGAGCGCGGCGTACGCGACGGAGACGACCCGCATCCTCGGGTCGCGGTCCGGGGCGGTGTACGTCCGCAGCTGTTCGAGGTGGAGGGCGCCGACCGTGTCGGGGCCGAGGCCGGTCTCCTCCGCGAGTTCGCGCCGGGCGGCGTCCTCGGCGGACTCGCGGGGCAGGAGGAAGCCGCCGGGCAGCGCCCACCGCCCCCGGAAGGGCTCCTGGCCGCGTTCGACGAGCAGCACGTGCAGCCGGGCCTCGCGGACGGTGAAGACCGCGAGGTCGACGGTGACCGCGAACGGGGCGAAGGCGTGCGGGTCGTAGCCCTCGGGAGCGGGGGTGCTCATCGGTTCTCCGGGAGGGGTGCGGCGAAGTCCCAGCCGGTGGCGAGGAGTTCGTCTACGGCGGTGACGGCGGCGGCGAGCCGCGCCTCGGGCGGACCGGTGATCTCGATGAACCGGCGGCCCGTGCGGGTGAGTTCGGCGCGGAAGCGGTCGGTCATCCAGGGGCGCAGCTCCTCGCCGTCGCGCAGTCCGTCGTCCTCGAAGGGGACGCCCTCGTGGTCGGTGAGGAGCCACAGGTGGTGTGCGGCCCGGTCCGCGATCTCCTCGACGAGCGGATTGCGGCCGCCGACGTACCGCTCGTGCCAGACGGTGGTGGCGAAGGAGTCGGTGTCGCAGAAGAGCACCGGGGACCCGGCGCGGGCGGCGGCCTCCTCCCGGTCGTTCTGGGCCTGCGCGATGAGCGGGAAGTCGTCGGTGGTGAAGCTGACGTCCTCCCAGGCGGCCCCGGGCCACCGCTCGCGCAGGGCGGCGAGCTTGTGCTCGCTGTACTCGCGCCCGTACTCGGCGACGTACCCGGTGCGCGCCCATACCCCGCCGCGTGCGCGGTAGTGGGCGGCGAGCGCCCGCGCGAGGGTGGTGGTGCCGGTGGACTCCGCGCCGAGGACGACGACCCGGCGGGCGAGGGCGGTCCGCACGGGCGGCCGGAGGAAGTCCCAGCAGCCGGCCGGGTCCTGGCGCACGGCGGTGCCGGAGACCGGGAAGAGCGTGCGGTCGGGGTCGACGAGGACGGACGCGGCGCCGAAGCGGCGGCCCAGCTCCTCCCCGTACGCCTCCGAGGTGAAGACGGCGTCCACCCGCTCGGGGACGGCGGCGGTGAAGACGGCCATGTGCGCGTCCCAGACCGCCGGGTCGTTGACGTCCATGTGCGTGTCGTCGACCGCGCCCACCACCGTGACGTCCGGGTGGACCTCGCGCATCCAGGCGACCCGGTCGGCGAGCGGGACCGACTCCACGGAGGCGGCACAGACCAGCACGGTCAGCCGTTCACAGCGGTCCCGGGCGGTTTCGACGAGGTGGTGGTGGCCGGCGTGCGGCGGGTAGAACTTGCCGAGGACCAGGCCGTGTCCGTAACGCTTCATGCGACCGCCACCTCCGGGGTCCGCGCGTCACGTGCGGTCAGGTCGCGGTGCCAGCCCCGCAGGCCGACGAGGCAGAGCGCGAGGAACCCGGCGTACAGCAGCGAGGTCAGATACAGCCCCTTGTGGGCGTACAGCGGGATGTAGACCACGTCGGCCGCGATCCACAGCCACCAGGACTCCAGCCGCTTCCCGCACTGCCCGTACGTCGCCATCAGCGACAGGGACGTCGTCAGCGCGTCCCAGAACGGGACGGTGGAGTCGGTGGCCCGGGACAGCAGCAGGGTGATCCCGGCGGTCCCCACCGCCCCCGCCGCGAGCAGCCAGGCCCATTCGGTGCGGGTCGTTCTGCGCACCGGCAGGACGGAGGTTCCTGGTCCACCCCCGTGGGTCCAGGTCCACCAGCCGTACGCGGCGAGGGTGATGAAGACGATCTGGAGGCCGGCGTCGGCGTACAGACCGGCCTGGGAGAACAGCAGGATGAAGAAGAGGTTGTTGGCGATGCCGATCGGCCAGTTGGCGAGGTGCTGGCGGGCCACGAGCCAGACGCACAGCGCGCCGCTTCCGAAGCCCAGCACCTCGGTCCAGCTGACCGGGGTGTCCAGGATCGTCACCAGGGGCTGTTGCAGGGGATCGAGTACGTCCGCGAGGCTCACGCCCGCCTCCTTCTAAATGGTCACTCTGACTATAAAGGCTGGAGAGGGACGGCAAAAGGCCCGCGGCCGGTTCTGTTCGAACTTTCCGAACAGAACCGGCCGCGGGCCTTCGCGTGGACGCGGGTGCGGCTGGTCCCCTGACTCAGAGGACTAGAGACCGACCTCGCGCATCAGCATGCCGACCTCGGTGTTGGTGAGGCGGCGCAGCCAGCCGGACTTCTGGTCGCCCAGCGGGATCGGCCCGAAGGACGTCCGCACGAGCCGCTCGACCGGGAAGCCGGCCTCGGCCAGCATCCGGCGCACGATGTGCTTGCGGCCCTCGTGGAGGGTCACCTCGACCAGGTAGTTCTTGCCGGTGTTCTCGACGACGCGGAAGTGGTCGGCACGGGCGTAGCCGTCCTCCAGCTGGATGCCGTCCTTGAGCCGCTTGCCGAGGTCGCGCGGCAGGGGGCCCTGGATGGCTGCCAGGTAGGTCTTCTTCACGCCGTACTTGGGGTGCGTGAGGCGGTGGGCCAGCTCACCGTGGTTGGTGAGCATGATGATGCCCTCCGTCTCGGTGTCCAGCCGGCCGACGTGGAACAGCCGCGTCTCGCGGTTGGTCACGTAGTCGCCGAGGCACTGACGGCCGTCCGGGTCCTCCATCGAGGAGACGACCCCGGCGGGCTTGTTCAGCGCGAAGAAGAGATACGACTGGGCGGCGACCGTCAGGCCGTCGACCTTGATCTCGTCCTTGTGGACATCGACGCGCTTGCCCTGCTCGACGACGATCTCGCCGTTGACCTCGACGCGGGACTGCTCGATCAGCTCCTCGCACGCCCGGCGCGAGCCCATGCCGGCGCGGGCGAGGACCTTCTGCAGCCGCTCGCCCTCCTCCTCGGCCCCCGGGTGGGTCTTGGGGAGGTTGATGCCGGGCTTGTTGGCATACCGGTCGCGGTTGCGCTGCTCGATCTTGGCGTCCAGCTCACGGGGGCGCGAGGGGGCCGCACGGCGGAAACCGCCGGTGCGGCCGCTGCCGCCCTGTGCGGGCTTCGGGCCGCCCTTGGCGCCGCCCCGGGCGGCGGAGCCGCGGCCCTTGCGGGGGCCTTCCTGCTCGGACCGGACGCCGGGGGCGTCGTTGCCGACGTCGTAGCGGCGCTCCTCCGGGCGGGGACGGCGGGGGCGCTGCTCCTCGTCGCGCCCGCCCTGGTAGCCCGGACGCCCGTCCTGGGAGCCCTGGCGCCCGCCCTGGCCGGAGGAACGGCCTCCCTGACCGGAGGGACGCCCGCCCGGGGCTCCGGGCCGACCGCCCTGGCCGCCGCCGCGTCCGCCGCCCTGGCCGCCGGGACGACCGCCCTGACCGCCGCCGCCCTGGCCCTGGCGGAAGGACCCGCCGCCGCTGCGGCCGCCGCTGCTCGCGCCGCCGCTCCGGGGGTTCCGGTTGCCGCCGCCGCTGCTCCGGTTGCCGCTCCCGCCGTTGCCGCTTCCGCTGTTCCTGCCACTGCTTCGCATCAAAATTCCGTCTTGTCGTCTGCGTGAGTATCCGGGGTGTCCGGTGCGTCCGGATCGAACGACGGCACACCCTCTAGCGTCTCAGCCTCGATCGCGTCCGCCTCCGGGAGGAAGGGCGCGAGCTCCGGGAGCTCGTCCAGGCCGCGCAGGCCCATTCGCTCCAGAAAGTAGTTCGTCGTCCTGTACAGGATCGCACCTGTTTCGGGTTCCGCGCCCGCCTCCGCCACCAGGCCCCTCTGGAGGAGGGTCCGCATGACGCCGTCGCAGTTCACTCCGCGCACCGCCGAGACCCGCGAGCGGCTCACCGGCTGCCGGTACGCGACGACCGCCAGGGTCTCCAGCGCCGCCTGGGTGAGCCGGGCGTGCTGGCCGTCCAGGACGAAGCCCTCCACGGCCGCCGCGTACTCGGGGCGGGTGTAGAACCGCCAGCCGCCGGCGACAAGCCGCAGGTCGAAGCCCCGGCGCTGCACGGTGTACTCGTCGGCCAGCTCCCGCAGCGCGTCCGCCACGGCTCTGCGGGGCCGCTGGAGCACCTTGGCCAGGTGGTCGACGGTGGCGGGCTCGTCGACGACCATGAGGACCGCCTCCAGGGCGGGCTTCAGATCGAGCGCGGCGACCGCGCCCCCGTCGTCCGGTCCGCCGTCCTGTGCGGTGGGCTGCGCGCTCATTCCCGTACGTCCTCCTCGTCGACGTCCCCCTCCGGCTTCTGGATCACCTGGATCTCCCGGGCCTCCTGGATCTCCTGGATCTCCTGAGTCTCCTGGATCTCCTGGTCGAACTCGTCCGTCACCACCGGCTCCGCGTCCGCCCCGTCGCACCAGGTCACCAGCAGGTCGCCCAGTGCCTCGTCCTGGTCGAGGGTGACGGCCTTCTCGCGGTACAGCTCCAGCAGGGCCAGGAACCGGGCGACCACGGTCAGGGTGTCCGGCGCGTCCTCGGTCAGCACCGCGAAGCTCACCGCCGCCCCGGCCTCGCGCAGCCGCTCCACCACCAGGCCCGCCTGCTCCCGGACGCTGACCAGCGGGGCGTGGATGTGGTCCACGTACACCTGGGGCTCGGGCTTCGGCCGCATCGCCTTCACCGCGAGCCGGGCGAAGCCCTCGGGCCCGATGCTGATGACCACTTCCGGCAGCAGCGCGGCGTGCTGGTCCTCCAGTCCGACCGTACGGGGGTGGCGGCGGGCCTCCGACTCCAGGCGGCCCTGGAAGATCTCGGCGATCCGCTTGTACGCGCGGTACTGGAGCAGCCGCGCGAAGAGCAGGTCCCGCGCCTCCAGGAGCGCGAGGTCCGCCTCGTCCTCGACCTCGGCGGCGGGCAGCAGCCGGGCGGCCTTGAGGTCGAGCAGCGTGGCGGCGACGACGAGGAACTCGGTGGTCTGGTCGAGGTCCCAGTCGGGGCCCATGGCACGGATGTACGCCATGAACTCGTCGGTGACCTTCGACAGGGCGACCTCGGTCACATCCAGCTTGTGCTTGGAGATCAGCTGGAGGAGGAGATCGAAGGGGCCCTCGAAGTTCACCAGCCGGACGGTGAAGCGCTTGTCGTCCGCCTCCGGCTCCGGTGCCGCCTCCGGCTCCGGTGCCGCCTCCGGCTCCGGTGCCGCCTCCGGCAGGGCTTCCGGCCGTACGGGCTCAGACTCCGGCTCCGGCTCCGGTACGGGCTCGGGAGCCGCCTCCTTGGTCTCCACGGGCGGCTCCGCCACCGCCCCGGGCCCCCGGCCCAGGGCACGGCGGCGCGGGGCGGCGGGGTCGTCGGGCGGGGGCATGGTGGTCCAGGGGTGGGGCGGCGGCGCGGGCGGGTCCCGCCGGGCGGCGGGTCCTGCGGGGCAGGCTACCCGCGCCGTGCCGCTCAGCGGCCCCGCAGCCGCCGTACGAGGATGCTCGCGTCGCCCCGGGACTCCAGGTCGGCCAGGACCACCGCCACCGCCTCGCGGACGATGCGGCCCCGGTCCACGGCGAGGCCGTGTTCGCCGCGCAGGACGAGCCGGGCGTGTTCGAGGTCCATCAGCTCCTCGGCGGAGACGTAGACCGTGATCTTCTCGTCGTGTCGTTCCCGGCCGCTGGGGCGGCGGTTGGCACCGCGTCCGCCGCCGCGCCTGCGCTGCTGCTGGACCGCCGGGGGCTGCTCGGCCGGGGTGGCCGAGGACGCGGGGCGCTCGCCGGACACGGCCTTGGCGGACGGAGGACGCTCGCCCTCTCCCCGGCCGCGCGCGTCGCCGCCGTCGACGGCGGCCGCGGTGTGCTCCTCACGGTCGGCGGGCGGGGCCTGGCCGGTGGGATCGCTCTCCCCGGCGGGCGCGGGCACCCGCGGCTCGCCGTTCGCCTTGCGCCGCCGCTCCGCCGGGGAGGACGACTGGAGGCCCATCCCGCCTCCGGTGGTACGGAACAGCTCGTCGGCCCCCGGCAGACTCACTCGACGTGACACCGGGCGAGCACCTCCCTGGCGAGCTGGCGATAGGCGGCTGCGCCGACCGAGTTGGAGGCGTAGGTGGTGATGGGCTCACCGGCGACCGTGGTCTCCGGGAAGCGCACCGTGCGCCCGATGACCGTGTGGTAGACGTGCTCGTCGAAGGCCTCGACGACGCGCGCCAGGACCTCGCGGCTGTGCACCGTGCGGGAGTCGTACATGGTGGCGAGGATGCCGTCGAGCTCCAGCTCCGGGTTGAGCCGCTCCTGGACCTTCTCGATGGTCTCGGTGAGCAGCGCCACCCCGCGCAGCGCGAAGAACTCGCACTCGAGCGGCACTATGACCTTGTGAGCGGCCGTCAGGGCGTTCACGGTGAGCAGGCCGAGCGAGGGCTGGCAGTCGATCACGATGTAGTCGTAGTCGGCCATCAGCGGCTTCAGGGCGCGCTGCAGCGTGGACTCGCGGGCCACCTCGCTGACGAGCTGCACCTCGGCCGCGGAGAGGTCGATGTTGCTCGGCAGCAGGTCCATGTTGGGGACCGCCGTCTTGAGCAGGACGTCGTCGGCCGCCATGCCCCGCTCCATGAGCAGGTTGTAGACGGTGAGGTCGAGCTCCATCGGGTTGACCCCGAGACCGACGGAGAGGGCGCCCTGCGGGTCGAAGTCGACGAGCAGGACCCGGCGTCCGTACTCCGCGAGCGCGGCGCCCAGGTTGATGGTCGACGTGGTCTTGCCCACGCCGCCCTTCTGGTTGCACATCGCGATGATCTTCGCGGGGCCGTGGTCGGTCAGGGGGCCCGGGATCGGGAAGTACGGCAGGGGCCGTCCGGTCGGGCCGATGCGCTCGCGGCGCTGACGCGCGGCGTCGGGCGCGAGGGTGGCCGCGTACTCCGGATCGGGCTCGTACTCGGCGTCGGGGTCGTAGAAGTGCCCCTCGGGCACCTCGGCGAAGTCGGCGAAGCGGTCGGTGTCCCGGCTGCTCTCGTTGCCGGCCGTGGCGTTCACGTGTAGGCCGTCCATCATCTGGGGGGCTGTCGTCATGTGCTGTTGGGTGGCGAAGGTGCGGACAGCGACGGAGCCGACAGCTTCGAGCCCGATCGGGCTCAGACCCCGTGCGGGCATCCCTGGTTGACCACCCCCGGGAGTAATTGTCGACTCATTCACAAGTCGTCTTACCTCCTTGGACGTGACCAGGAAACTTATCGATAGGTCAGCGTGGCACCATGCCGACGATTGGCGACTCTATGGCGTGTCACCGGTTCGCAGCAACACAATCCGCCGGACCCGGCCCGATGTGTCGGCAATCGAACGCCTCGCTGTCAAGGGTGCACAGCGACCAAGCCGCACATTTCACCGCTGCGCGAAACGGGTAAAGGGTTACGTTCGGCGCGAGTTGCGCAAGGGCCTCACCGGGCCCGATACGCGTCCGGCCGGACCTTGCTCGGCAAGGTCCGGCCGGACGTGCGATGTTGACGGAGGGGATTGACCCGTCAGCCGAGGAGCGTGCTCAGCTCGACGTGCGGGAGACCGTGCGCCTCGGCCACCTCGCGGTAAACCACCTGGCCCTCATGGGTGTTGAGCCCCTTGGCGAGAGCGGCGTCGCGGCGCAGGGCGTCGGCCCAGCCGCGGTTCGCGAGCTCCACGATGTAGGGCATCGTCGCGTTGGTGAGCGCGTAGGTGGAGGTGTGGGGCACCGCGCCGGGCATGTTGGCGACGCAGTAGAAGACCGAGTCGTGGACCCGGAAGATCGGCTCGGCGTGGGTCGTCGGACGCGAGTCCTCGAAGCAGCCACCCTGGTCGATTGCGATGTCGACAAGTACACTTCCGGGCTTCATCTTGGCGACGAGCTCGTTGGTGACCAGCTTCGGGGCCTTGGCTCCGGGGATCAGCACGGCGCCGATGACGAGGTCGGCCTCGACGACGGCCTTCTCCAGTTCGAAGGCGTTGGAGACGACGGTCTGCACCTTGGTGCCGAAGATCCTGTCGGCCTCGCGCAGCTTGTTGATGTCACGGTCGAGCAGCGTGACGTGGAAGCCGAGGCCCACGGCGATCTGCGTGGCGTTCCAGCCGGAGACGCCTCCGCCGATGACGACGGCCCTGCCCGCCGCGGTGCCGGGGACACCACCGGGCAGCACGCCGCGACCGCCGACGGAGCGCATCAGGTGGTACGCGCCGACCTGCGGGGCGAGGCGGCCCGCGACCTCGGACATCGGGGCGAGCAGCGGGAGGGCGCGGTTCGCGGTCTCGACCGTCTCGTAGGCGATGGCGGTGGTGCCGGAGGCCAGCAGCGCGTCGGTGCACTCGCGGGAGGCGGCGAGGTGCAGGTACGTGAAGAGGGTCTGGTCCTTGCGGAGGCGGTGGTACTCCTCGGCGACCGGCTCCTTGACCTTCAGCAGCAGGTCGGCGGCGGCCCAGACCTCGTCGGCGGTGGGCAGGATCTGCGCGCCGGCGGCGACGTACTCCTCGTCCGGGATGGACGAGCCGACGCCGGCGTCGTGCTCGATGACGACCTGGTGGCCGTGGCGGACGAGCTCATGCACTCCGGCAGGGGTGATCGCCACCCGGAACTCGTTGTTCTTGACTTCGCGGGGGATGCCGACCTTCACGTCGATCACGGTCCTTGGCTCGGAGGGTCATCCGGGCAGAATGGTGCACACCCGGACATATACAGCATAAATGGAGACGCCACGAAGGAACGCGGCAGAGCCAGTCTAATGAAGGACTTCGCGCTGTCTAGCCTTACAAAGGATCAATTTTCCGTCGAAGCACTGCGGATTTCGTAGGCAGAGGGCTCCTCGCCCAGCAATCTGTCGGCCGCACCCCGGTGCAGCCCGGCCGCCGCGGGGTCCCCGAGCCGGTCCAGCGTGTCGGCGAGCCGCAGCTGGAGCGCCGCCTGAAGCCGCACGTCACCGGCGCGCCGGGCCAGGTCGACGGCCTCCCGGCAGGTCTGGAGCGAATCGTGCGGCCGGCCCGCGTACTCCTGGACCCGGGCCGCCTCACTCAGCGCCCGCGCCTGGCCCGCCGGATCTCCGAGCCTGCGCCGGCCCGCCGCGGCGGCGCGCCAGTTCCGCAGCGCCTCGCCGTAGCGCCCGGCGTACGTGTGGACCGCCCCGAGCCGCCCGTACAGCCGGGCCTCGTCGGCGCGCTCCCCCTGGGTCAGGCGCTGGGAGAGCGCCCGGCCGTACCAGTCGGCGGCCCGGTGGTAGTCCCCCAGCTCCTCGTACGCGCCGCCCACGGATTCCATCGCGCGCCCGGTGGCGTACAGGTCCTTCGCCGCCTTTCCCGCGTCCAGCGCGGCCCGGTAGCGGGTCAGCGCGTCGCGGGTGCGGCCGGTGCGGGCGTCCAGATCCGCGAGATTGAGCAGTGCGGCCGCCTGCTCACGGGGCAGCTCCCGGCGCAGCGCCACGTCCAGCACCAGACCGTGCAGCCCGTACAGCTCGGGGGCGGCCTCCTCCGTCCCCCGGTGCGCGGCCAGCGCCCGCACCAGGGCCGCCACCAGCCGCCGCGCCAGGGTGTCGAGCTCGCCGTCCGCCACGGCGAGGCGGGCCGAGGCGAGCAGGGCGGGCTGGCGGACCCGCAGCCACGCGCCCGCCTCGTCCGCGTTCGGGAAGCGCAGCGAGCGGGGAAGGCCGGCGAGCTTGCGGCGGGCGGTGGAGCCCTCCGGCTCGGTGACCGCCCGGCAGGACTGGAGCCGGCGCACGGTCCGCTCCAGCATCCGGGCGCGGGCGAGCTGGATCTCGGCCGGCCGGTCCCGGTCCTCCAGGAGGGCCCGCAGCATCGGGGCGAGGCAGCCGGGCACCGCGTACTGGGGGTGGACCGCGCCGTCCGTCCGCAGCAGTCCGCGCTTCACGAAGTCGTCGAGGGTGGCGCGGGCGGCGGAGACCGAGCAGCCGGCCAGCGCGGAGGCCGTGTGGGCGTCGGCGAGCCCGGCGGGGGCGAGGGCCAGCAGGCGCAGTATCCGGGCGGCGGTCCCCGGCAGGGAGTCATGGACGAGCCGGAACGCCCGGGCCAGCGGGCGCGCTCCGGTGGGCAGGTTGTCGCCGGGGTCGGGCAGCTCGTGCAACTGCTTGGCGACGTCGGCGACCGAGGCCATGGGGTGCGCGGCGAGCAGGCCGCCCATCAGGGCGAGCGCCGCGGGCTGGCCCCCGCACTCCTCGGCCAGGGTCTCCGCGGTGCGGGGGTCGACGGTGATGCGGACCTGCCCGATGACGCGGGCGAGCAGCCGCACCGCCGCGCCCGCCTCCAGTCCGCCGAGGGTGCAGGGCCGTACGTCGGGGATGCCGGTCAGCGGTCCGGTCGCGGTGGCGAGGACCAGGCAGTCCGGATGCTCCGGGAGCAGCGGGTCGACCTGTTCGGCGTCGGCCGCGTCGTCGAGGACCAGGACGAGCCGGCGTACGGCGAGGGCCTCGCGGACCATCTCGGACAGTTCGTCCTGATCGGCGCCGGGCGGGACCGCCACCCCGAGGAGGCCGAGGATCTCGCCCGCGGTGCGTTCGGTGGGGACGCGTCCGCCGCCGGGGTCGGTGAGGCCGACCCGGAGCACCCCGTCGGGGTAGTCGCCGGAGCCCGTACCGGGAACGGCCCAGGGCAGTACGCCCGGGGCGGCCGCGGCCGCCCCGGCGGCATCGGTTCCGGTGAGCGCTCCGGCCAGCTCCCCGGCGAGCGCGCTGCGGCCCGATCCGGGCCGGCCGGCGATGAGCAGGACCCGGGCGCGGGGGGCCTTGCGGCCGGCCAGGGTGTCGAGGCCGGCGCGCTCGATGTCCGCCCGCAGAGCCTTCAACTCACGTTCGCGGCCGAAGAATCGGGGCGGTGCGGTGCCGGACGGCTCCTCGGTCCCGGGGGCCTTCGCCGGGCCGCTGGTGTCCACCGCCTGATCGGTCACGAGCCACGCTCCACTTCGCTGCACGCGGTACCCGCCGGAACTCCGGCCGGGTGCGTTTCGAGCGTAGTTCAGCCGTGACGACGATCACTGCGGAGTGGCTCGGAGCACGAGGAACATCCCCCGATCGGATCAGCATTTCTTCATTCTTTACGATCGCCAGCCTCTGCGATCGCCCGATCGGGGGTGCGGCGCGCGGCGGTGGACGGCCCGTCAGACCGACGGCCCGTCAGGCCTCGAAGGGCCGGGCCGGCCAGGGCGCCTCGGCGGGGCGCAGCGAGTCGACGCCGTCGCCCGCGCGTACGGCGGAGAGCGCGAGCACCCCGACGACCAGGCAGTTGTTGTGCAGGTCCCCCGCGATCACCGAGCGGACCAGCTCGGGCAGCGGCACCCGGGCGTGCTCCATGTCGGCCTCCTCCTCGGCGACCGCGTACCGCTCGCCCTCCGCTTCGGAGAGACCGCGGGCGAGGAAGACGCGCACGGCCTCGTCGCAGCCGCCGGGCGTGGTGTAGACGTCGGTCAGCACCCGCCAGTCCTCGGCCTTGACGTGCGCCTCCTCGTACAGCTCGCGCTGAGCGGCGTGCAGGGGGTTCTCGCCGGGGACGTCGAGCAGTCCGGCCGGGATCTCCCAGAGCCGGTGGCGCACCGGGTGGCGGTACTGGCGCAGCACGATGACCCGGTCGTCGTCGTCGAGCGCGAGGACGGCCACGGAGCCGGGGTGGACCTGGTAGTCACGGCCGTGGACGGATCCGTCGGGCATCACCACCTGGTCGGTGCGGACGCTGGTCTTGTTGCCGGTGAAGGGGGTCACGCTCGCGGTGACCTGCCACTCCTCGGGCTTGTCCTGGATACCCATGTACGTCCACGTCCTCCCACGAACCAACGGAAACCGGGGCACCGATCCGCACAGGATCCGTACCCCGGTCAACCGTAATGCCTCGGTGTTACGCGTCCGCGCCCCCGGCGGCGGCGACCTGGCGCGCGACGGCGGCCTTCACCAGACCCGCGAAGAGCGGGTGCGGGCGGGTCGGGCGGGAGCGCAGCTCCGGGTGCGCCTGGGTGGCGACCAGGTAGGGGTGGACCTCGCGCGGGTACTCGACGTACTCGACGAGCTTGTTGTCCGGGGAGGTGCCGGAGAAGACCAGACCGGCCTTCTTCTCCAGCTCGGCCCGGTAGGTGTTGTTGACCTCGTAGCGGTGGCGGTGGCGCTCCTCCACGTACGGCTGGCCGTCGTAGGCCTCGCGGACGAGGGAGCCCTCGGCGAGCTTGGCCGGGTAGAGGCCGAGCCGCATGGTGCCGCCCAGGTCGCCCGCGCCCTCGACGTAGGCGAGCTGCTCCTCCATCGTCGAGATGACGGGGTGGGAGGTGGCGGCGTCGAACTCGGTGGAGTTGGCGTCGGGGATCTCGGCGAGCGAACGGGCCGCCTCGATCACGATGCACTGGAGGCCGAGGCAGAGGCCGAGCAGCGGGACCTTGTTCTCACGGGCGTAGCGGATGGCGCCGACCTTGCCGTCGACACCGCGCTCGCCGAAGCCGCCCGGGATGCAGACGGCGTCGACGTCGCCGAGGTGTTCGGCGGCGCCGGCCGCGGTGCGGCAGTCGTCGGAGGTGACCCACTTGACCTTGACCCGGGCCCTGTTGGCGAAGCCGCCGGCCCGGATGGCCTCGGTGACCGAGAGGTAGGCGTCGGGCAGGTCGATGTACTTGCCGACCAGCGCGACGGTGACCTCGTGGTCGGGGTTGTGGACCCGGTCCAGCAGATCGTCCCAGGTGGTCCAGTCGACGTCCCGGAACGGCAGGTCGAGCTTGCGCACGACGTAGGCGTCCAGGCCCTCGGTGTGCAGCACCTTGGGGATGTCGTAGATCGACCGGGCGTCCGGGCAGGCCACCACGGCGGTCTCGTCGACGTCGCACATCAGCGAGATCTTGCGCTTGATGGCCGTGGGGACCTCACGGTCGGCGCGCAGCACGATGGCGTCCGGCTGGATACCGATGTTGCGCAGGGCGGCCACCGAGTGCTGGGTGGGCTTGGTCTTCAGCTCGCCGGAGGGGCCGATGTACGGCAGCAGCGAGATGTGGACGACGAAGACGTTGTCCCGGCCGACCTCGTGGCGGACCTGGCGGACGGTCTCCAGGAACGGCAGCGACTCGATGTCGCCGACCGTGCCGCCGACCTCCGTGATGACGACGTCCACGTCGTCGGCGGCCATGCGGCGGATACGGTGCTTGATCTCGTTGGTGATGTGCGGGATGACCTGGACGGTGTCGCCCAGGTACTCGCCGCGCCGCTCCTTGGCGATGACCTGCGAGTAGACCTGGCCGGTCGTCACGTTGGCGGAGCCGTCGAGGTCGACGTCGAGGAAGCGCTCGTAGTGGCCGATGTCCAGGTCGGTCTCGGCGCCGTCGTTGGTGACGAACACCTCACCGTGCTGGAAGGGGTTCATCGTGCCGGGGTCGACGTTGAGGTAGGGGTCGAGCTTCTGCATGGTGACCCGCAGGCCACGTGCCTTGAGCAGGGCACCCAGGCTGGAGGCAGTCAGACCCTTGCCGAGGGAGGAGGCGACACCCCCGGTGACGAAGATGTGCTTGGTCGTCGTGGATGTGGGCTGCATAGCCAAAGGGGGCTCCCGTGGTCGCGATTCTGAGGTGCGTACCGGCCGCCCGACCGGGGATTCCGGGGGGGCCGTCGCTGCGGTTCGGGGGCCTCGTGCGCTGTCGCGAACGACCACCGGTCCACGGGCTACCAGGGTAACAGCGACGACGGGAGGCTGCTTCCGGCCACACCCTCCACACCGGAGTCACACCATCACCTCCAGCACTTCACGCCGCACCCGATCGGCCCGGAGATGTTGCCGAGACCGTCGCGCGGATCTTCGCCTTGCGTCGTATCCTGCTCAAACACTCGCTGCCGAGACGGCCGGGCGGCGGACCACCCAGGCCGCCCACCGGTACAGGACTCGTCGGATTCTTCCCGGGTGAAAGACCCTACGACCCCTCTTGACCGCAGTAAGCGCCCTGTGAAGGGGCGACATGGCCGTTCGACTGGAGACGCACGTGGCCGGGCGCATCGAGGATTACGCACTCATCGGAGACATGCAGACCGCCGCCCTGGTCTGCCGGGACGGCACAGCCGACTGGCTGTGCCTGCCCCGCTTCGACTCGCACGCCGTGTTCGCGGGGCTTCTGGGCACCGAGGAACACGGCTTCTGGCGCATGGGCCCCGCGAGAGCGGAAGGAACAGAACCGGCCTTCGCCGACCGGCGGCGCTACCGCGGCGACTCCCTCGTCCTCGAATCGGAGTGGGACACGCCGCGCGGCACCGTACGGGTGACCGATTTCATGCCCCCGCGGGACGGCGCACCGCAGCTCATCCGGATCGTGGAGGGCGTCAGCGGCCGGGTGCCGATGCGCTCGGAGCTGCGGATGCGTTTCAGCTACGGCCGGGTGACGCCCTGGGTGCACAAGGTCGACAACCGGACGGTCGCCGTCGCCGGTCCGGACTCCGTCTGGCTGGACACCGAGGCGGACACCTACGGCAAGAACCTGACCACCTACTCCGACTTCACCGTCGGCCCCGGCGACCGGGTGGCGTTCACGATCAGCTGGCAGCCCTCGCACCACGAGCCGCCCGCCCTCCCCGAGCCCGAGGGGTCCCTGGAGGCGACCGAGCTGTTCTGGCGCGAATGGGTCGACCAGTGTACGTACCACGGGCCCTACCGGGAGGCGGTCGTCCGCTCCCTCATCACGCTGAAGGCCCTCACGTACGCGCCGACCGGCGGCATCGTCGCGGCCCCGACCACCTCGCTGCCCGAGGAGATCGGGGGCGTACGGAACTGGGACTACCGCTACACCTGGCTGCGGGACGCCGCGATCACCCTCTCCTCGCTGCTGCGCACCGGATACCGGGAGGAGGCCCGCGCCTGGCGCGAGTGGCTCCTGCGGGCGGTGGCGGGCGACCCGGAGAACCTGCAGATCATGTACGGCATCGCCGGCGAGCGCGAGCTCGGCGAGGCGGAGCTGGACTGGCTGCCCGGTTACGAGAACTCCGGCCCGGTCCGGGTCGGCAACGGCGCGGCCAACCAGCTCCAGCTCGACGTGTACGGCGAGGTCACCGAGGCGCTGCACCTGGCGCACATGACGGGTCTGACCCGCAACGACTACGCCATGGGCCTCCAGCTCAAGCTGATCGAGTATCTGGAGAAGCACTGGGAGGAGCCCGACGAGGGCATCTGGGAGGTGCGCGGGCCGCGCCGGCACTTCGTGCACTCGAAGGTGATGGCGTGGGTCGCGGTCGACCGGACGATCAAGCTGGTCGAGTCCGGGGACGTCGAAGGTCCGCTGGAGCGGTGGTACCAGCTCCGCGACGACATCCACCGGGACGTCCTCGAGCGCGGCTACGACGAGGAGCGCAACACCTTCACCCAGTCCTACGGGTCGAAGGAGCTGGACGCCTCCCTGCTGCTCATCCCGCAGATGGGCTTCCTGCCGCCGGACGACAAGCGGGTCATCGGCACGATCGAGGCGATCCAGCGGGAGCTGTCCACGGAGGACGGCTTCATCCTGCGCTACCCGACGGAGGGCGAGGACGCGGGCGTCGACGGTCTGGCGGGCGACGAGGGCGCGTTCCTGGCCTGCTCGTTCTGGATGGCCGACGACCTCGCGATGATCGGCCGGGTCGACGAGGCGCGCCAGCTGTTCGAGAAGCTGCTGGCGCTCCGCAACGACCTGGGGCTGCTGGCCGAGGAGTGGGACTCCAACCTCCAGCGCCAGGTGGGGAATTTCCCGCAGGCGTTCAGCCACGTCCCGCTGATCGACACGGCTCTGCGGCTGACGGCGAGCGGCGCGTACGTCGGCTGATCCCGCCGACGGTACGCGTGGCCGCCCCGGGCTCTCCGGGGCGGCCTTCGCACGTTCAGGGGGTGGTGAGCGGTTCGGCCTCGTACGCCCGGTGGAGCAGGTCCAGGAACGGCGGGGCGGGCGGCAGCTCGACCGCGCCGATCCGGTGGACGGGCACGCCCGGCGTCCAGGAGTTCATGACGACCGCGCCGGCGAGGGCGGGCAGGTCGTCGGGGGTGATCGCGACGGTCCGCTGTCCCACTCCGAGCCGGTCCAGCTGCCGCCGGACGATGCCCATGGTCGTCCCGGTCAGCAGGCGGGCCCGGGGCCACAGCACCGAATCGCCGTCCCAGAAGGCCAGGTTCCAGATCGTCGCCTCGCTGAACCGGCCCTCCCCGTCCAGGAAGGCGGCGTCGTCGAAGCCGTCGGCGACGGCCCTGCGGAGCAGATGCGTCTTGGCCGGCTCGCCGACGTGCTTGATGTGCGGCTGGAACCGGTCGTGCCGGACGGCGGCCAGGGCGAGCGGACCGCCGGGGCCGGACGACGCCGGGCCGGTGCGCACGAGGAGCGCCGGTTCGGCGTCGGCGGCGGTGAACTCGCCCGCCGGGGAGAACACCGTGACCGTCAGCGAAAGATCGGCCGGCCCGTCACGGAGCGCCGTACGCAGCCGTGAGCGCACCAGGTCCTCGGGCAGATCCCGGCCGAACAGCTCCGCCGAAGCGGACCTCAGCCGCTCCAGGTGGAGGTCGAGACCGCGGACCCGGCCGCCGCGGACCTGTACGGCGGTGAAGTGGGCGTGGCCCGCGAAGGCGAGCGGCGCGAGGTCGTCGGTGGTGGCCGTGCGGCCGTCCAGGTGCACGATGTACGGGGAATCTTCGTCCATGGCCCGGACGTTAGGGCCTGACACCGGTGACAAGGTCAAGAGGGAACGGGTCGCGGGCACATGCTGATCGGGGAGTTGTCGCGGCGGACGGGCGTCAGCGCGCGGTCGCTGCGGTACTACGAGGCGCAGGGGCTGTTGTCGGCCGGGCGGGGCGCGAACGGCTATCGCGCCTACGACGAGGAGGCCGTGGTGACCGTCACGCAGATCCGCGCGCTGCTGCGGGCGGGCCTGTCCACCGAGGTGATCGCTCAGGTGCTGCCGTGTGCCCGGGGCGAGGAGCCCGGGTTCGACTGGTGCGCGGAGCTGCGGGAGATCCTCGGCGGGGAGCTGGCGGTGCTGGACGACCGGATCGAGGCGCTGCGGAGCAGCCGGGGCACGCTCGCGGGGTTGCTGACAAAGCCCTGACCGGTCCGGGCCGGTGCGTCGGCGCGTCCGCGCTCCTCCCCTGCGGTGCGCGTCCCGAGGCCCGGGCGGTAGCGTCCTGAACTGGACGACCGCCCGATCGACGGGCACGGCACTACGGAAGCGGGCCGGTACGTGGAGAGCCACAGCGGAATCACCGTGCAGCGGGCGCTGGAGCTGCCCGGGCTGCGCGCCGGACTCCCCGAAGTGGTGGCCGGCGCCGACCGGCTGAACCGTACGGTGCGCTGGGTGCACGCGGGCGAGGTCCCGAACATCGCCTCCCTCCTCAAGGGCGGTGAGCTGCTCCTGACGACCGGCCTGGGCCTGGGCGCCCGCCCCGCCGAACAGCGCGCCTTCGTCCGCCGTCTCGCCGACCGGTCCATCGCCGCCCTGGTGGTGGAGCTGGGCCCGCGCTTCGGCCGGCTGCCCGCCTCCATCGTGGACGCCGCCCGCGCGGCCGGTCTTCCGCTGGTCCAGCTGCACCGCGAGGTGCCGTTCGTCGCGGTGACCGAGGAGGTGCACACCGAGATCGTCAACGGGCACTACGCGCTGCTCCAGCAGGCGGAGGAGGTGCACCGGCGCGCCACCCGGGCGCTGCTCGACGGGGGCGGGGTGCCCCAGGTCCTCGGGATCCTCGCCGACTTCACCGCCAACCCGGTCTTCCTGGAGACGCCCGACGGCCGGCTCCTGTACGCGGCGTCCACCGGGACCGGCCCGGTGGGCGCGGACCCGCTCCAGGTCTGGGAGGGCATGCGCGGCGACCGGGCGGCCAGGGAGAGCCCGCCGGCCGGTGCGGTGCTGGTGGACGTGGACGGCGGCGGGCCCGAGACCGGTGCGGTACGGGCCCGGCTGGTGCTGCTCGCGGTGGCCGGGCCGCTGGCGGCCGTGCACCGGATGGCGGTGGAGCGCGCGGCGGGGCTGCTCGCCGTCGTGCTGATGCAGGCCCGGCAGGAGGAGGAGCTGGCGGCCCGGGGCCGGGGCGACTTCCTCACCGACCTCGCGGAGGGCCGGATCGCCCCGGAGGACGCCCCCGCCCAGGCCCGGGTGCTCGGCTTCCGGCCCGGCGGCACTTCGCTGCTCCCGGTGGTGATGCGGCTGGCCCCCGAGCTGTCCCCGTCGGGCAACTGGGCGGTGCTGGCCCGTGCGGTCCTGGAGGAGCTGGCCTCGGTCGGGGTACCGGTGCTGCTCGGTGTACGGCCCGTGGAGGGGCGGGTTCCGCTGCTGATCGGGCTGCGCTCGGAGGGCGAGCGCACCGCGGTCGCGGACCGGCTGGCGGTGGCGCTGCGGGCAGGGGTGGAGCGGGCGGGCCTCGACCGCGCCGGATCGCGGCCGCCGGTGGTCGTGGTGGGCGTCGCGGGCGGCTGGGCCGCCGCGGGCGCGGGGCTGCGGCACGCGTCGGAGACGGCGACGGCCGCGCAGGGCCTGGACGACCGGCCCTGGTACGACGCCCGGCGCCTCGACATCGACCTGCTGCTGTGGCGGCTGCGGGACCATCCGGACCTGGCGGCGTTCGTGAACCGGGCGATCGGTCCGCTGCGCGAGCACGACCGCACCTCGCGCCCGCCGCTGCTCCCGACGCTCCAGGCGTATCTGGAGCACGCGGGCCGCAAGGCGGAGACCGCCCGTGAGCTGCACCTCAACCGTCAGACGCTCTACAACCGCCTCGCCCGGATCGGCGAACTGCTGGGCACGGACCTGGACGACCCGCAGACGGTGCTGGCGCTGAGCCTGGCGCTGCGGGCCCGCCGTCACACGTCCTGAGAGCCTGAGAGCAGGCCCTGGAGCCCGCCTCCTCAGCGCCCCCGTCCCGTCGCCAGCGGCTGCGCCAACTCGTCGTAGACGCTGAGCACATGGGCGATCGTGTCATCCTCGGTGGGCCAGCCCTTCGCCTGCGCCCGACCGGCCTCGGCCAGCCGGGCGCGCTCCACCGGGTTCCCGAGCAGCCTCACGACCGTGCCGGCGAGGGCCTCGGCGTTGCCGTAGGGCACCAGTGCGGCGGCCTCGCCGACCAGTTCGGGGACGCCGCCGACCGCGGTGGCGACGAGCGGCACCCCTGCGCGCAGCGCCTCCTGCGCCAGCGGGGGGCGGCCCTCCCACCGGCTCGGCAGCACGGCCAGATCGGCGGCGGCGAGCAACTCCCCCACGCCGCCGCGGCATCCGATGAGGACCACAGGCAACTCCTCGTCCGTGATCCGCCGTTGCAGAGCGTCCCGGTCGCGCCCCTCGCCCGCGATGACGACCAGCGGCGCGGGGTCCAGACGCCGCCAGACGCGGGCCGCGTCCAGCAGGAAGCCGAAGCCGTGATGCGGTACGAGGCTGCCGACGGCCATCAGCAACGGCCGCCCCACCGCGCCCAGTTCGGCCCGCATCTTGTCCGCGTCGCCGGCACCGGCCGGGCGCGGGAGCGGGACGGTGACGGGGGCGAGCCGGGCGTCGCGGGCGCCCCGCGCGCGGGCCCGGTCCACCAGATCGGACGAGGGGGCGAGGACCACGGCCGCCGCCCGTGCGGCGCGCCTTTCCAGCAGGTGCAGGATCTGACGGCGGGCGCCTTCCGCGTACCGCCGCGTGTGCCAGGTCATCACCAGGGGCACGGCGCGGCCGCTCAGCGCGAGGGCCGTACGGGCGGCCGCGTGGAGCCCATGGGCGTGGACGACGTCCGCACCCGCGCAGGCGGCCCGCAGCGCGGCGACGGCGGCCGGATCGCTGCGCCGGGGCACCGGCAGGAACCGGGCCCCGGTCGCCGTGAAGTCGTGGGCGCGGTCCACCGCGGAAGGGGCGCAGACGGTCACCCGCACCCCGCGCGCCACCAGCCCTGCGGTCAGCGAACCGACGTGCGCGCTACTGCCCGCACTCCCGCCGCCCAGGACGTGGACCGTATGCAGTTGTGACACGTTGATTGGCTCCCCGGGGCTCCGGAGTCGGCGGACGAAGTGACGTACAGCGCCCAGGATGCCAGCCCGTACGCACGTGCTGGGACCGCCGTAACGTTGCTGCCGCGCTCATGGCGACAACCGACCACGCGGCACCACCCTCACGGGTGAATATCAGGGCGCGAGGTTGTCGAGAGGCGCCCGCCGGACGCACGTACGGGCGGGAGGACGCCCCCCCGCCCGCATCCGTGCGGCCGCCACGAGCGGCTATTCGGCGCGCGCCGTGGCCAGCAGCTCCTCGGCGTGGGCGCGGGCGGTCTCGGAGTCCTCCTGCCCCGCCAGCATCCGGGACAGCTCCCGGACCCGGTCCTCGCCCTCCAGGACGGTGACACCGCTGCGGGTCACCGAGCCGTCCACGGTCTTCTCGACCAGCAGCTGCCGGTCGGCGAAGGCCGCCACCTGCGGCAGATGGGTCACGACCACCACCTGCGCGGACCGGGCGAGCTTGGCGAGACGCCGGCCGACCTCGACCGCCGCCTTGCCACCGACACCCGCGTCCACCTCGTCGAAGAGATACGTCGGTACGGGGTCCGAACCCGCGAAGACGACCTCGACCGCCAGCATCACCCGGGACAGCTCACCGCCCGAAGCGCCCTTGGCGATCGGCCGGGGCTGGGCGCCCGGGTGCGGGGCGAGCAGCAGCTCGACCTCGTCCGCGCCGGAGGGTCCGTAGAGGACGCTGCGCCCGCCGATGTCGATGCCGGACGCCTCGTCCGGCGCCTCGGTCTGCCGGATGGCGAACGAGACCCGGGCGTGCGGCATGGCGAGCGAGGCCAGCTCGTCCGTCACCGCCTCGGCGAACCGGGCGGCCGCCTCCGTCCGCGCATCGGTCAACGCCTGCCCGAGCACGGAGAGTTCGGCCCGCAGCCCGTCGCGCTCCGCGGTCAGTTCGCCGATGCGCTCGTCGTCGCCCTCCAGTTCGGTGAGCCGGTCGGCGCCCTCCTGGGCCCAGGCGAGCACGGCCGTGATGTCCGTGCCGTACTTCCGGGTCAGGGCGGTCAGCGCGGCCCGGCGCTCCTCCACGGCGGCCAGCCGCAGCGGGTCGGCCTCCAGCTGGTCGGCATACCCGGCCAGCTCGCCGGAGACGTCGGCGATCAGGATGGCGATCTCCCCGATCCGGTCGGCCAGCGCGGCCAGCGCCGGATCGTGGGCCCGGACCCCGTCCAGGGCCTGCCCGGCGGCGGCGACCACGGTGGTGGCGTCGACGCTCTCCGGATCCTCCGGGTTCCCCGCCAGCGCGGTGTGCGCGAGGGAGGCCGCGGAGGCGAGGGCCTCGGCGTGCCCGAGCCGCTCCGCCTCGGCGGCCAGCTCGACGTCCTCGCCCGGCAACGGCTCGACGGCGGCGACCTCGTTCAGGCCGAAGCGCAGCAGATCCGCCTCCTGGGCCCGCTCCCGGGCCCGGGTGGTCAGCTCCTCCAAGGTCGCGGCGACGGTCCGCAGCCGCCGGTAGGCCTCCGTGTACGCGGCGTGCGGGACCGCCACACCGTCCCCGGCGTACCGGTCGAGCGCCCCCCGCTGCCGGGCGGGCTTGAGCAGACCCTGCTGGTCGGTCTGGCCGTGCACGGCGACGAGTTCGTCCGCCAGCTCGGTCAGCACCCCCACCGGCACGGATCTGCCGCCGAGATGGGCCCGTGAGCGCCCTTCCGCCGAAACCGTACGGCTGATGAGCAGCGCGCCGTCGTCGAGTTCCGCCCCGGCCTCCTCGGCCCGCAGCGCCGCCGCGTCGCCCTCGGACACCGTGATCCTGCCCTCGACGACCGCGGCCTTGGCCCCGACCCGTACGAGAGCGGGGTCCGCGCGCCCGCCGAGCAGCAACCCGAGGCTCGTGACGACCATGGTCTTGCCCGCGCCGGTCTCACCCGTGACCGCGGTGAAACCGGGTGACAGCTCCACCACCGCGTCGTCGATGACTCCGAGCGACCGTATCCGCATCTCCTCCAACACGGACATGACCTTACGAGGTCCCGGGCCGCACGCGCGACGGCCCCCGCTCCGGGATTCACTCTCCCGAGGGTCGCGGGGGCCGTGGGGGCGTCCTCGGGGCCGTCAGTGGGGCGCGCCCCGCCAGCCCGAGACGGGCAGCGCGAACTTCGCCACCAGCCGGTCGGTGAACGAGGCCTGGTGCAGCCGCGCCAGCCGTACGGGCACCGCACCGCGCCGCACCTCGACCCGCGCCCCGGCGGGCAGCTCCACGGTCCGCCGCCCGTCGCACCACAGCACCCCGTGCGGGGTGTGCGGCTGGACCTCGACCGCGAGCACGGACGTGGGCGAGGTCACCAGCGGCTTGGCGAACAGCGCGTGGGCGCTGATCGGGACCATCAGCAGCGCCTCGACCTCGGGCCAGACGACGGGCCCGCCCGCCGAGAAGGCGTACGCGGTCGATCCGGTCGGGGTCGCGCAGACGATCCCGTCGCAGCCGAACCCGGTGACCGGCCGGCCGTCGATCTCCAGGACCACTTCGAGCATCCGCTCGGGCGACACCTTCTGCACGGCCGCCTCGTTGAGCGCCCAGTCGGTGTGCACGACATCGCCGTTGCTGCGCACGACGACATCGATCGTCATCCGCTCCTCGACCTCGTAGTCGCGGGTGACGACCCGGGAGACCACCTTGTCGAGGTCGTCGCGCTCGGCCTCGGCGAGGAAGCCGACGCGTCCGAGGTTGACGCCGAGCATCGGCACCCCGGAGGCGCGGGAGAACTCCGCGCCGCGCAAAAGGGTGCCGTCACCGCCGAGGACGATCAGCAGTTCGCAGCCGTCCACGGCGGAGGGGCTGGTGTCGGTGACCGTCTCCACGGTGTCCGGCAGCGGCAGATCGGCCGCCTCGGCCGCCGAGACCCGTACACCGAGCCCGTTGCGCAGCAGCCCCTGCACCACAAGCTCCGCGCTGCGGATCGCGGCCGGCCGGCCGGTGTGCGCCAAAAGGAAGACTGTTCGTGCCGCATTCGTCGTCAACGAGGCCCCTCCGCCACTGCACGGTCGACATCCGCGGGATCCAGCTCAGGTGCGCCGGCCCGCAGCCACAGAAAGTACTCGACGTTCCCCGACGGGCCGGGCAGCGGACTGGCCGTCACCCCCCGTACGCCGAGGCCGAGCCCCCAGGCCCGGCGCGCCACTTCGCGCACGGCTTCGGCGCGCAGCTCCGGGCTCCGCACCACCCCGCCGCTGCCGAGCCGCTCCTTGCCCACCTCGAACTGCGGCTTGACCATGAGGACCAGGTCCGCGTCGGGCCCGGCGCAGCGGGCGAGGGCGGGCAGTACGAGGCCCAGCGGGATGAAGGACAGATCACCCACCACCAGGTCCACCGCCTCCCCGTCGATGGCCTCCAAGGTCAGCTCACGCACGTTGGTACGGTCCTTGACGACGACCCGTTCATCGGACTGCAGCGACCACGCGAGCTGCCCGTAGCCGACGTCGACGGCGACGACCTGCCGGGCCCCGGCCCGCAGCAGCACGTCGGTGAAGCCGCCGGTCGACGCCCCGGCGTCCAGCGCCCGCCGCCCCTGAACGGTCAGGCCGAGCGGCACGAACGCGGCGAGCGCCCCGGCCAGCTTGTGGCCGCCGCGCGAGACGTAGTCCGGGTCGCCGTCGTCCTTGGTGACGACGATCGCGGCGGCCGTCTCGACCTGGGTGGCGGGTTTGGTCGCGGTGGTGCGGCCTACGGTGACGCGCCCCGCGGCGATCAGCTGGCTCGCGTGCTCGCGCGAGCGGGCGAGCTTGCGGCGTACCAGCTCGGCGTCGAGGCGGCGACGTGCCACTCCTGCCACGTTCGGTTCAGCTCCTGTTGTCGTGATGCGTGTCGTGGGGCTTGTTGTGCTGCGTGTCGTGAGGCTTGTTGTGCGGTCGGGGCGACGGCGTGGCCGTGGGTGTGGGACCCGGTGCGGCGGCCGGACGGGCGTCCAGCGAGGTCAGCTCCGATCGCAGCCCACGGTGTACATCCTCGTACACCTCGATGTGCCCGTCCGCCGGGAGGTGGTCCGCATCGGCCAGACGCTCCAGCCGGGCGTCCACCGCTCCATGGCCGGTGGGGGTGCGCACAACCCCCAGGGGCGCGGGTTCGGCAGGCTCGAAGGAGGGCACGTGGAGGGCCGGCTCCCCGGCTCCGGGCACGTCCGCCGCCGGGCGGTCCACCGCCGGGTCCGGCTCGTCGGGCGTGCTCACGGGCGGGGTCCCCGCCTCCGGCGTCCAGTCGCTCATGCCGGAACGCTACATCGACGGGCCGGTGTACCGTCGAGCACGATGGCGACCATGGCTGAGTGCCGCAGCGCACTGAGAAGACTTTCCGACAACCTCGCGGCCACCGAGGGCGACGTGCGCGGCGCCGCTGCCCTCGACCGCTCGCTGAGCTGTCACATCAAGGACCTCGACATCACCTTCACCGGACGGCTGGCCGGAGGCCGGATCCAGGTGCGGGACACGGTCGAGGGGCCGCCCCGGGACAAGGCCGAGATCCGGCTCGCGATGACGGGCGACGACCTGGTGGCGCTGGTGGACGGCGACCTGAACTTCGCGAAGGCGTGGGGCTCGGGCCGTGTACGCCTGGAGGCGGGCTTCCGGGACATGCTGAAGCTGAGATCATTGCTGTAGATCACGCTGCAGGTCACGGCTGCAAGTCACGGCTGCAGGCCGCACACGCACGGACGGGCGGGCGGCCGGGTTCCGAGCCCGTCCGGCGGTTGAGGACAAGGCGTCCACCGGGGCGCACCCCGCACCCACCGCCGTACTCACGGTCCACCCCCTTACGCGGCGGCGGCCTTCCGCGTCTTACGGGCGGCCGGCACGACCAGCGGCGTCCCGGTCTCGGGGTCGTCGATCACCTGGCACCGCATCCCGAACACCCGCTCCACCAGCGCCGCGTCGACCACCTCCGAAGGCGGTCCCTCCGCGATGACGTTCCCGTCCCGCATCGCGATGAGATGCGTGGCGTACCGCGCGGCGTGGTTCAGATCGTGGAGCACCGCGACCAGCGTGCGGTCCTGCGTCTCGTGCAGCTCCGCGCACAGGTCGAGGACATCGATCTGGTGCTGGATGTCGAGGTACGTCGTCGGCTCGTCGAGCAGCAGCAGCGGCGTCTGCTGGGCCAGCGCCATGGCGATCCAGACCCGTTGACGCTGGCCGCCGGAGAGTTCGTCGACATAGCGGTCGGCCAGCTCGGCGACGCCGGTGGACTCCATGGACGCCTCGACGACCCGCTCGTCCTCCGGCGACCACTGCCGCAGCAGCCCCTGGTGGGGGTACCGGCCGCGGGCGACGAGGTCGGCCACGGTGATCCCGTCGGGGGCTATGGAGGACTGCGGCAGCAGCCCCAGCGTCCGGGCGACCTTCTTCGCGGGCAGCTGGTGGATGGTCTGCCCGTCCAGCAGCACCTGCCCCCGGCTCGGCTTCAGCATCCGGGCGAGAGCGCGCAGCAGGGTCGACTTGCCACAGGCGTTGGGGCCGACGATCACGGTGAAGGAGTTGTCGGGAATCTCCACCGAGAGGTTCTCGGTGATGACCCGCTGGTCGTAGCCGAGGGTCACCGATTCCGCGGTGAGGCGCTGCATGGTCGTACTCCCGGAGTCGGTGAGGTGGAGCGGCACGGCGCGGGGCACGGGCGGACCACCGCGTCGGCATCAGGTTAGGTTAACCTACCCTGCTCCTGATGCCACTGGTCCCGGCCGCCGCCCCACGTCCTCAACGCCTACGCGGGCCAAGGACGTCGGACGACGCCGGGGACCGGTTGAAGGATCGCCGCCCCCGGGGACCGGTTCGCCGGCAATGCCCGGCACCGGTCCATCGGCGATGCCCGGCACCGGTTCGTCGACCGACTCCGGGGAACCGGTTCAGAGCCCGAGCCCGGCGAGGGCCTTCCCCGTCTCCAGCCCGCACACACCCGGACCCGCGGAGGTCCAGGCCGCCGCGCAGAGCGCCCGCAGCCCGTCGAGCGCATGGCCCTCACCCTCCAGCACCAGCTCGCCCCCGCGCGCGGCAGCTGTCCAGCCCCCGCACCGGTACGCCTCACCGGCCGGCGTCACTTCAGGCTGCCCGGTCAGCAGCCCCCGCAGATCCCGGTCCACATAGGTCGGCCGGTGCTGCGGCGGAGCCGCCAGCAACTGCGCCGCGTCGGTCACCCCGGTCAGCACCAGCAGCGAGTCCACGCCCCCGTTGAACGCGCCCTCGATGTCCGTGTCCAGTCGGTCCCCGACGACGATCGGCCGCTTCGCCCCGGTCCGCAGCACGGTCTCGCGGTGCATCGGGGGCAACGGCTTCCCCGCCACCTGCGGCTCGGCCCCGGTGGCGATCCGTACGACCTCGACCGCGGCCCCGTTGCCGGGCGCGATGCCCCGGGCACCCGGGATGGTCAGGTCGGTGTTGGACGCGAACCACGGCAGCCCGCGCCGGATCGCGTAGCTCGCCTCGGCGAACCGCCCCCACGCCATGTCCGGCCCGCCGTATCCCTGCGCCACCGCCGCCGGGTCGTCGTCCGCCGACTCCACCGGCACCAGCCCGCGCTCGCGCAACGCGACCCTCAGCCCCTCGCCGCCGATCGCCAGCACCCGTGCTCCGGGCGGCAGCTGATCGGCGACCAGCCGGGCGACGGCCTGTGCGGAGGTGATCACGTCGGAGGGTTCGGCGGGCACCCCGAGCTCCGTCAGGTGCTCCGCCACCGCGTCCGGCGTCCGCAGCGCGTTGTTGGTGACGTACGCGAGGTGCATGCCCCCGGCCCGCGCCTCGGCCAGCGATTCCACGGCGTGACCGATGGCTTCCCCACCCGCGTAAACGACCCCGTCGAGGTCGAGGAGAGCCGTGTCGTACGCCTCGCTCAGCGCCGCGCTGCTCCCCGACGGCCGGTGCCTGTCCTGCTGATGGCTCATTTGACTCGCTCCTCTTCCGGGCTTCCGCCCCGAACACCACGTATGCCCGCTCCACACATACGATGCTCTGATGAACACTTCAGGTCTCGTCGACCAGGGGCTGCGGCTTTCCCCGTTCCGCGGACTGCGATACGTCCCCGAGCGGGTCGGCAGCCTCGCCGCCGTGACCTCGCCCCCGTACGACGTGGTCGTCCGGCCCGACGGGCTGCACCACCTGGAGTCCGCGGACCCGCACAACATCGTGCGTCTCATCCTCCCCCAGGCCGAGACGGCCCGGGACCGGCACCAACAGGCGGCCAGCACGCTGGACCGCTGGCTGGCCGAGGGCGTCATCGCCCCGGACCCGGCCCCGGTGCTGTACGTCTACGAGCAGCGGAACGACGAGATCCTCCAGCGGGGCCTGATCGGCACCCTGGCCCTCTCCCCCGCCGCCGACGGCATCGTGCTGCCCCACGAGGACGTCATGGACGACGTCGTCGCGGACCGCGCGGAGCTGATGCGTACGACGGGGGCCCATCTGGAGCCGCTGCTCCTGACCTACCGCGGTGGGACGGGCGCGCCGACCGGGGCGGCAGCGGTGATCGAGCGCGCGGTCCTGCGGGAGCCGCTGCTCGCCACCACGACGGAGGACGGCTTCCGGCACCGTCTCTGGGCCGTGACGGACCCCGCCGAACGGAGCGAGATTCAGACAGACCTCGCCCGGCACCAGGCGCTCATCGCGGACGGCCACCACCGCTGGGCCACCTATCTCCGGCTCCAGCGGGAACAGACGGCGCCTGGGCCGTGGGACCGCGGCCTCGTCCTCCTCGTCGACACCGCCCGCCACCCGCTCCGGGTTCGCGCCATCCACCGGCTGCTGCGCGGGCTGCCGGTCTCCCGGGCCCTGAAGGCGCTGACCGGTCTCTTCCGCGTCCGGCCGGTCGAGGGGCCGCTCCCCCGGGCCCTCGACGCGCTGGCCGAAGCGGCGGACGGGGGCAACGCGTTCCTGCTCGCCGGCGACGGCCGCTTCCACCTGGTGGACCGCCCCGACCCGGCCCTGCTGGCCCGCACCGTTCGCGCGGACCGCCCCGACGCCTGGCGCACCCTGGACGCGACGGTCCTGCACTCCGCGCTGCTCGACGACGTGTGGCAGATCCCCGACGCGCCGGAGCACATCGGCTACATCCACGACACCGCGGCAGCCGTCGAACAGGCGGAACGCCTCGACGCCACGGCGGTCCTGATGCATCCCGTACGCGAAGAGGTCGTCCGGGACCTGGCCCGGCAGGGCGTCACCATGCCCCGCAAATCCACGTCGTTCGGCCCGAAGCCGGCTACGGGCCTGGTCATGCGGAGTCTCGCCCTCGACTGATCCGCAGACCGGCGGGCGGGCACGGAACGCGTAGAGGGGCGGCACTCCGACCGGAGTGCCGCCCCTCTACGCATCAGCTGTTAAGCCTTGACCGAACCGTCCGCGGACCCGTCCTGCTCGTCGTCCTCATCGTCCTCGTCCTGCTCGTCATCGTGGTCGGCGTCAGCACGCGCGCCGTCCTCGGCGTCGCGGCCTTCGTGCGGGTCCTCGGCACGAGGCGCGACCTCGTCGGCCGCGTCCGCCTCGGCCGTCTCGTCGTCCCCGAGGACGTCGACGAACTCCACGCCGTCGAGAGCCGCGAGCCGATCCGACGCGTCGGTGGAACCGTCCTTGTCGGCCTCCAGCGCCTTCCCGAACCACTCCCGCGCCTCGTCCTCGCGCCCCGCCTCCAGCAAGGCGTCCGCGTACGCGTAACGAAGTCGCGGCGTCCACGGCTGCACGGAGTGGGACGCGAGCTCGGGGCCCTGCAGCGTCACGATGGCGGCGTCGATCTGACCCATGTCACGACGTGCCCCAGCGGCCACCAGCCGCATCTCGACCTGTCCGGCCTTGTCCAGCTTCTGCACCTCGGGCTCGCCGGCCATGGCCATCGCCCGCTCGGGCCGTCCGAGCCCTCGCTCGCAGTCCGCCATGACGGGCCACAGGTCCACGGACCCGGTCATCCGCCGGGCCGCGCGGAACTCGGCGAGCGCCTCGGCGTACTTCTGCGTCGCGTACGCCGCGAACCCGGCCGCCTCGCGCACGGCCGCAACGCGGGACGCGAGCCGCAGGGCGATACGGGCGTACGCGTACGCCTCATCGGGGTCCTCGTCGATCAGCCGGGCCACCATGACGAGGTTGCGCGCGACGTCCTCGGCAAGGGTCTTCGGCAGGCTCATGAGCTCCTGGCGTACGTCCTTGTCGATCTCGTCGCCCGTGACGTCGTCCGGAATCGGCAGCCGCTTGATCGGCTCCCGGTCCCGGTCCCGGTCATCACGCCCCCGGAAGCCCCCGCGGTCGCGATCGTCGCGCTGGCCGCCCCGGTATCCGCCACGGTCCCTGTCGCCGCCCCGGTTGTCGTCGCGGCGGAAGCCGCCGCCGGAGGGGCGGTCGTCGTCGCGGCGGGGGCCACGGGGGCGGTCGTCGCGGCGCTCGAAGCCACCGCCCGGACGGCCACCACAGTCATCACGCTGCTGACCACCCCGGTACCCACCCCGGTCGTCCTCACGACGAGGCCCACGATCACGGTCCCCACCACGGCTGTCATCCCGCCGGAAACCCCCACCGGAAGACCGACTGTCATCGCGACGGAACCCACCACCGGACCCACCGCCCCGGTTGTCATCGCGGCGGAAGCCACCACCGGAAGGCCGGTTGTCATCGCGGCGGAAGCCGCCGCCGGAGGGGCGGTCGTCGTCGCGGCGGGGGCCACGGGGGCGGTCGTCGCGGCGCTCGAAGCCACCGCCCGGACGGCCACCACGGTCATCACGCTGCTGACCACCCCGGTACCCACCACGGTCGTCCTCACGACGAGGCCCACGATCACGGTCCCCACCACGATGGTCATCGCGACGGAACCCACCACCAGAGCCACCGCCCCGGTTGTCATCACGACGGAAGCCACCGCCGGAAGGCCGGTCGTCGTCACGACGAGGGCCGCGAGGGCGGTCGTCGCGGCGCTCGAAACCACCACCACGATTGTCGTCGCGACGGAACCCACCACCGGACCCACCGCCCCGGTTGTCATCGCGACGGTATCCGCCGCCGGAGGGGCGGTCGTCGTCGCGGCGGGGGCCACGGGGGCGGTCGTCGCGGCGCTCGAAGCCACCGCCCGGACGGCCACCGCGGTCATCACGCTGCTGACCACCCCGGTACCCACCCCGGTCGTCCTCACGACGAGGCCCACGATCACGGTCCCCACCACGGCTGTCATCCCGCCGGAAACCCCCACCGGAAGACCGACTGTCATCGCGACGGAACCCACCACCGGAAGGCCGGTCACCGTCACGACGCGGGCCCGGGCCGCGGTCCCGGTCGTCACGGCGGAAGCCGCCGCCGGTGCCGGCGCCGGAAGGCCTGTTGTCGTCGCGGCGGAAGCCGCCACGGTCGTTGTCGCGTCGAGGTGCGCCGGAACCGGACCGGTCGTCACGACCACCGCGGTAACCGCCCCTGTCACCGCCGTCCCGGCGACGCGGCTCGCGCTCCGGACGATCGTCGGGAGAGTTGGTGGACATGGGTGTGACTCCTGTCATCGGGTACCACAGACATTCTCGCGCAGCCGACCAGTCGACGCGCTTCGGGAAAAACAAAAGGACCCCTGGTCCCAGCGTGAACGCTGGGACCAGGGGTCCTGGAAAGATTGTTCGGCGGCGTCCTACTCTCCCACAGGGTCCCCCCTGCAGTACCATCGGCGCTGAAAGGCTTAGCTTCCGGGTTCGGAATGTAACCGGGCGTTTCCCTAACGCAATGACCACCGAAACCCTATCGGGTTCTAGCGAACAAGCACACTTTTCAATTAAGTAGTGAAGCTGTTCAACCGGTGCGATAACTGTTCGCAACCCGGGAACAACACAGTGGACGCGAGCAACTGAGGACAAGCCCTCGGCCTATTAGTACCAGTCAGCTCCACCCGTTACCGGGCTTCCACATCTGGCCTATCAACCCAGTCGTCTACTGGGAGCCTTAACCCTTCAAGAGGGTGGGAATACTCATCTCGAAGCAGGCTTCCCGCTTAGATGCTTTCAGCGGTTATCCTTTCCGAACGTAGCCAACCAGCCATGCCCTTGGCAGGACAACTGGCACACCAGAGGTTCGTCCGTCCCGGTCCTCTCGTACTAGGGACAGCCCTTCTCAATATTCCTACGCGCGCAGCGGATAGGGACCGAACTGTCTCACGACGTTCTAAACCCAGCTCGCGTACCGCTTTAATGGGCGAACAGCCCAACCCTTGGGACCGACTCCAGCCCCAGGATGCGACGAGCCGACATCGAGGTGCCAAACCATCCCGTCGATATGGACTCTTGGGGAAGATCAGCCTGTTATCCCCGGGGTACCTTTTATCCGTTGAGCGACAGCGCTTCCACAAGCCACTGCCGGATCACTAGTCCCGACTTTCGTCCCTGCTCGACCCGTCGGTCTCACAGTCAAGCTCCCTTGTGCACTTACACTCAACACCTGATTGCCAACCAGGCTGAGGGAACCTTTGGGCGCCTCCGTTACTCTTTAGGAGGCAACCGCCCCAGTTAAACTACCCATCAGACACTGTCCCTGATCCGGATCACGGACCCAGGTTAGACATCCAGCACGACCAGAGTGGTATTTCAACGACGACTCCACAACCACTGGCGTGGCCGCTTCACAGTCTCCCACCTATCCTACACAAGCCGAACCGAACACCAATATCAAACTATAGTAAAGGTCCCGGGGTCTTTCCGTCCTGCTGCGCGAAACGAGCATCTTTACTCGTAGTGCAATTTCACCGGGCCTATGGTTGAGACAGTCGAGAAGTCGTTACGCCATTCGTGCAGGTCGGAACTTACCCGACAAGGAATTTCGCTACCTTAGGATGGTTATAGTTACCACCGCCGTTTACTGGCGCTTAAGTTCTCAGCTTCGCCGCTCCGAAAAGCAGCTAACCGGTCCCCTTAACGTTCCAGCACCGGGCAGGCGTCAGTCCGTATACATCGCCTTACGGCTTCGCACGGACCTGTGTTTTTAGTAAACAGTCGCTTCTCGCTGGTCTCTGCGGCCACCCCCAGCTCAAGCAGCAAGTGCTATCACCAGTGATGGCCCCCCTTCTCCCGAAGTTACGGGGGCATTTTGCCGAGTTCCTTAACCATAGTTCACCCGAACGCCTCGGTATTCTCTACCTGACCACCTGAGTCGGTTTAGGGTACGGGCCGCCATGAAACTCGCTAGAGGCTTTTCTCGACAGCATAGGATCATCCACTTCACCACAATCGGCTCGGCATCAGGTCTCACCCTTAACGTGTGACGGATTTACCTACCACACGGGCTACACCCTTACCCCGGGACAACCACCGCCCGGGCTGGACTACCTTCCTGCGTCACCCCATCGCTTACCTACTACAAGTCTGGTTCATCGGCTCCACCACTACCCTCAACTCCGAAGAGATCGGGCCGGCTTCACGGACTTAGCATCGCCTGATTCAGTACTGGGCGTTTCAAAGCGGGTACCGGAATATCAACCGGTTGTCCATCGACTACGCCTGTCGGCCTCGCCTTAGGTCCCGACTTACCCTGGGCAGATCAGCTTGACCCAGGAACCCTTAGTCAATCGGCGCACACGTTTCTCACGTGTGTATCGCTACTCATGCCTGCATTCTCACTCGTGAACCGTCCACAACTCGCTTCCGCGGCTGCTTCACCCGGCACACGACGCTCCCCTACCCATCCATACGGGCGTTGACCCTATGTGTATGAATGACACGACTTCGGCGGTACGCTTGAGCCCCGCTACATTGTCGGCGCGGAATCACTTGACCAGTGAGCTATTACGCACTCTTTCAAGGGTGGCTGCTTCTAAGCCAACCTCCTGGTTGTCTCTGCGACTCCACATCCTTTCCCACTTAGCGTACGCTTAGGGGCCTTAGTCGATGCTCTGGGCTGTTTCCCTCTCGACCATGGAGCTTATCCCCCACAGTCTCACTGCCGTGCTCTCACTTACCGGCATTCGGAGTTTGGCTAAGGTCAGTAACCCGGTAGGGCCCATCGCCTATCCAGTGCTCTACCTCCGGCAAGAAACACACGACGCTGCACCTAAATGCATTTCGGGGAGAACCAGCTATCACGGAGTTTGATTGGCCTTTCACCCCTAACCACAGGTCATCCCCCAGGTTTTCAACCCTGGTGGGTTCGGTCCTCCACGAAGTCTTACCTCCGCTTCAACCTGCCCATGGCTAGATCACTCCGCTTCGGGTCTAGAGCGTGCAACTCAAACGCCCTGTTCGGACTCGCTTTCGCTACGGCTTCCCCACACGGGTTAACCTCGCTACACACCGCTAACTCGCAGGCTCATTCTTCAAAAGGCACGCAGTCACGACTGACAGCACAAGTGCTGCCAGCGACGCTCCCACGGCTTGTAGGCACACGGTTTCAGGTACTATTTCACTCCGCTCCCGCGGTACTTTTCACCATTCCCTCACGGTACTATCCGCTATCGGTCACCAGGGAATATTTAGGCTTAGCGGGTGGTCCCGCCAGATTCACACGGGATTTCTCGGGCCCCGTGCTACTTGGGTGTCTCTCAAACGAGCCGTTGATGTTTCAGCTACGGGGGTCTTACCCTCTACGCCGGACCTTTCGCATGTCCTTCGCCTACACCAACGGTTTCTGACTCGTCTCACAGCCGGCAGACTATGAAAGAGAGATCCCACAACCCCGCATGCGCAACCCCTGCCGGGTATCACACGCATACGGTTTGGCCTCATCCAGTTTCGCTCGCCACTACTCCCGGAATCACGGTTGTTTTCTCTTCCTGAGGGTACTGAGATGTTTCACTTCCCCTCGTTCCCTCCACACTGCCTATGTGTTCAGCAGCGGGTGACAGCCCATGACGACTGCCGGGTTTCCCCATTCGGAAACCCCCGGATCAAAGCTTGGTTGACAGCTCCCCGGGGACTATCGTGGCCTCCCACGTCCTTCATCGGTTCCTGGTGCCAAGGCATCCACCGTGCGCCCTTAAAAACTTGGCCACAGATGCTCGCGTCCACTGTGCAGTTCTCAAGCAACGACCAGCCACCCATCACCCCACCCTTGCGGATGAGTTCACTGGGGCCGGCGTCGAAGGCAGCCTTATCGGCCGTACCTTCAGACACCCAACAGCGCGCCCAGTACCCGGAATTCATTCGGTCCGCTTTCCACGCTCCGAAGAGCAGTACTCGCGTCCCGGCTGAACTACCAGGTACTGAATAGTCAACGTTCCACCCATGAGCTGACCACCGTCGAACATTTGCCGACGTAGTGGCTCTGGATTCCTTGCGGAATCTAGATGCTCCTTAGAAAGGAGGTGATCCAGCCGCACCTTCCGGTACGGCTACCTTGTTACGACTTCGTCCCAATCGCCAGTCCCACCTTCGACAGCTCCCTCCCACAAGGGGTTGGGCCACCGGCTTCGGGTGTTACCGACTTTCGTGACGTGACGGGCGGTGTGTACAAGGCCCGGGAACGTATTCACCGCAGCAATGCTGATCTGCGATTACTAGCAACTCCGACTTCATGGGGTCGAGTTGCAGACCCCAATCCGAACTGAGACCGGCTTTTTGAGATTCGCTCCGCCTCGCGGCATCGCAGCTCATTGTACCGGCCATTGTAGCACGTGTGCAGCCCAAGACATAAGGGGCATGATGACTTGACGTCGTCCCCACCTTCCTCCGAGTTGACCCCGGCAGTCTCCTGTGAGTCCCCATCACCCCGAAGGGCATGCTGGCAACACAGAACAAGGGTTGCGCTCGTTGCGGGACTTAACCCAACATCTCACGACACGAGCTGACGACAGCCATGCACCACCTGTATACCGACCACAAGGGGGGCACCATCTCTGATGCTTTCCGGTATATGTCAAGCCTTGGTAAGGTTCTTCGCGTTGCGTCGAATTAAGCCACATGCTCCGCTGCTTGTGCGGGCCCCCGTCAATTCCTTTGAGTTTTAGCCTTGCGGCCGTACTCCCCAGGCGGGGAACTTAATGCGTTAGCTGCGGCACCGACGACGTGGAATGTCGCCAACACCTAGTTCCCAACGTTTACGGCGTGGACTACCAGGGTATCTAATCCTGTTCGCTCCCCACGCTTTCGCTCCTCAGCGTCAGTAATGGCCCAGAGATCCGCCTTCGCCACCGGTGTTCCTCCTGATATCTGCGCATTTCACCGCTACACCAGGAATTCCGATCTCCCCTACCACACTCTAGCTAGCCCGTATCGAATGCAGACCCGGGGTTAAGCCCCGGGCTTTCACATCCGACGTGACAAGCCGCCTACGAGCTCTTTACGCCCAATAATTCCGGACAACGCTTGCGCCCTACGTATTACCGCGGCTGCTGGCACGTAGTTAGCCGGCGCTTCTTCTGCAGGTACCGTCACTTTCGCTTCTTCCCTGCTGAAAGAGGTTTACAACCCGAAGGCCGTCATCCCTCACGCGGCGTCGCTGCATCAGGCTTTCGCCCATTGTGCAATATTCCCCACTGCTGCCTCCCGTAGGAGTCTGGGCCGTGTCTCAGTCCCAGTGTGGCCGGTCGCCCTCTCAGGCCGGCTACCCGTCGTCGCCTTGGTAGGCCATTACCCCACCAACAAGCTGATAGGCCGCGGGCTCATCCTTCACCGCCGGAGCTTTTAACCCCGTCCCATGCGGGACAGAGTGTTATCCGGTATTAGACCCCGTTTCCAGGGCTTGTCCCAGAGTGAAGGGCAGATTGCCCACGTGTTACTCACCCGTTCGCCACTAATCCACCCCGAAGGGCTTCATCGTTCGACTTGCATGTGTTAAGCACGCCGCCAGCGTTCGTCCTGAGCCAGGATCAAACTCTCCGTGAATGTTTACCCGTAATCGGGTGCACACATCACGAGAGCGGAACAACCGGTCGGAATAAGACCCGTTGTTCTCAGCGTCCTCGCTGTGTTCTTGCCTGCCGCCACCCACAAACGGGGCGGAACGACAGGGCTTTCAAAGGAACCACCAACCTGCCGTAGCAGGCCGGGGTATCAACATATCTGGCGTTGACTTTTGGCACGCTGTTGAGTTCTCAAGGAACGGACGCTTCCTTCGGTCCCGTATCACCGGGCCCTCCGGGCGCTTCCCTTCGTTTACTGCTTTGTCTTGCTGTCTTGCGTTTCCGACTCTATCAGACTCTTTCGTGTCCGATTCCCGGTCGAAGCGGGCCTTGCGTTTCGCATCTCGCCTTCCGGTTCCTCGCTTTCGCGTTTTCCCTTTCGGCGAGTCCGACTTTACCAGACTCTTTTTCGTTCCGTTTCCGGTCCGAATTCGATTTCTGGTGGCCTGTCGAGCGGCCTTGCCTTTCGGCGTGTTCACTACGTTAGCCGATTCCCTTGGCAAACTCATAATCGAGTCGATAGGGCGAATACGGGCATGCCGAGTTCGCACCCGCCAGGGTGAGTCGTAGGTAGTGGTGTGGCCACTTCGGGTGGCTCGGTCCGGTCCGATGGACTGTTCCGAGAGCTGTACCCGCGTCAAGTGGCTCGGACTACATTAGGCGTCTGCCGAGGGTGCGTCAAGTCGCGCCTTGTCCCTCGACCGGCGGCGCGGTGCGTGGGCTCGGTACGGGCTCACCGTGGGGTCTCCCTCGATCCAGAAGCGCCACGGCTGGTGGGCGCCGTCGCCGCCCACCCCTGTGCGGGGGCCGCTGCGTACGAGTGCGCGCGGCGGCGGAGTGCCGTGCAGTACGGACAGGGCCGGGGCGGGGCCGCCGAAGAGGTCGCTGCCGTCCAGCGCGCGGTCGACGTCGAGGGCGGTGGCGAGGCGGGCCGGGCCCTTGGCCAGTTCCTTGTCATGGCGGGCCGAGGCGCGGCGGTCGCGGGCCAGGCCGGCGCCGACGTTGATCTCGCCCGCCCGGAGCAGGACTCCGCTCGCATGGCCTTCCGGACCGCAGACCAGGTTGAGGCAGTGCCACATCCCGTAAGTGAAGTAGACGTACGTGTGGCCGGGCGGGCCGAACATCACGCTGTTGCGCGCCGTGCGGCCCCGGAAGGCGTGCGATCCGGGGTCGGCCTCGCCCGCGTACGCCTCCACCTCGGTCAGGCGCAGCTCGATCGTGCCCGCCGGGCCGCGGCGGACGAGCGTACGGCCCAGGAGGTCGGGGGCGACTTCCAGTACGGAGCGGTCGAAGAACTCTCGTGTCAGCGGGGTGCGGTCCGGGCTCTTGGTCATGGCGACCGAGGGTACTGGGAACGCGCGGACGGGAACCGGCTACCGTCGTGGCGCGTATGTAGGGGTCAGTACCAAGAAGGAGTGACTATGGGCTTCAAGCGGCTGCTCGCGAGCATGGGTGCCGGCGGTGCCTCGGTGGAGACCGAGCTCACCGAGGTGAACGTCGTCCCCGGTGGGGTCGTGCAGGGTGAGGTGCGGATCCAGGGCGGTTCGGTCGCCCAGCAGATCGAGGGGCTCTCCGTGGGCCTCCAGGCGCGGGTCGAGGTCGAGAGCGGGGACCAGGAGACCAAGCAGGACATCGAGTTCACCAAGCTGAGCCTCGGGGGCGCCTTCGAGGTCCAGGCGGGCGCGGTGCACGTGGTCCCGTTCGGTCTGGAGATCCCGTGGGAGACGCCGATCACCATGTTCGGCGGCCAGCAGCTGCACGGGATGGACATCGGGGTGACCACCGAGCTGGAGATCGCCCGCGCGCTGGACTCCGGTGACCTGGACCCGATCAACGTGCATCCGCTGCCGGCGCAGGAGGCCATCCTGAACGCCTTCGGTCAGCTGGGCTTCGGCTTCCGCAGCGCGGACATGGAGCGCGGTCACATCCGCGGTACGCGTCAGCGGCTGCCGTTCTACCAGGAGATCGAGTTCGTCCCGCCGACGCAGTACCGCGGGCTGAACCAGGTCGAGCTGACGTTCGTCGCCGACGACCGCGAGATGGACGTCATCCTGGAGATGGACAAGAAGCCGGGGCTGTTCAGCGAGGGCAGCGACTCCTACCGCGCGTTCAAGGTGGGGCTGCACGACTACCAGCAGACCGACTGGGCGGCGTACCTCAACCAGTGGCTCGCCCAGGTCGGCGGACAGCGGAACTGGCTGTAGAGGGCGGTACGCCCCCTAAGGGCTGTCCCGCAATTCGCGGTGGATAAGCGCGCGGCGTCAGATGCGGTGCATCGCAAGGCGGAGGGACGTCCGCATACTGGATGTATGTGGACGTTCCGACAACGCGGCGAGGTGCCGTAGCTGTCGTCGCGCGCCCGCCGGGAATTGCGGGACAGCCCTTAGGGTCGGGGAAGAAGGCAGACGAACCGATCAGGAGAGGTGCGAGACGTGACCGAGCCGAAGAGGGCCCCGCTGCCGCACGACTTCCATCCGGAGGTTCCGGCGTTCACCGTGGTGAGCGACGACCTGGCGCCGGGGGCCGTGCTGGGCGATGCCCAGGTGCTTGCGGGCGGGAACACTTCGCCGCAGCTGCGGTGGGAGGGTTTCCCCGAGGGGACCAAGAGTTTCGCCGTGACGTGTTTCGACCCGGACGCCCCGACGGGCAGCGGGTTCTGGCACTGGGTGCTCTTCGATGTCCCGGCCTCGGTGACGGAGCTTCCGGCCGGTGCGGGCAGCGGAAAGTTCGAGGGGCTGCCCGAGGGTGCCGTCCAGGCCCGTAACGACTACGGCTCCAAGGACTTCGGGGGCGCGGCGCCACCGCCCGGGGAGAACCACCGCTATGTGTTCACCGTGTACGCGGTGGACACCGAGAAGCTCGGAATCGACAGCGACGCGTCTCCCGCCGTGGCCGGATTCAATCTCCGGTTCCACACGCTGGGGCGTGCTCAGCTGATCGGTGAGTACACGGCTCCCGTCGGCGATTAGTTCGTCCGCTGTTTGCCCTGCTCTGGTCTTGGAGAGATCAGAGCAGGGCATTTTTTATTGCGTTGTCCATCGCGGCCTGCCCAGCCAGAGTTGATCCGGGCCTGCCAGGGGGCGGGCGGCACACGGGAGGTGGGCAGGATGCGGGACACGCTGGTTCTCAACGCGAGCTTCGAGCCGCTGTCGACGGTGACGCTCAACCGTGCGGTGGTCCTGATCCTGACGGACAAGGCCGTCGTCGAGCAGTCGCATCCCGAGCTCCGTATGCGTGGTGCCGCCGTGGACATTCCGGCACCCCGGGTGATCCGGCTCTGCCGGTACGTACGGGTGCCGTTCCGAAGACAGGCCCCGTGGTCCAGAAGGGGCGTGCTGATACGGGACCAGCACCGGTGCGCGTACTGCGGGCGGCGGGCGTCCACCGTCGACCATGTGGTGCCGCGTGCCCAGGGCGGGCAGGACACCTGGCTGAACACGGTGGCCTCCTGTGCCGAGGACAACCACCGCAAGGCCGCCCGGACGCCGGAGCAGGCGGGGATGCCGCTGCTGAAGCAGCCGTTCGTCCCCTCCCCCGCCGAGGCGATGCTGCTGGCGATGGGGGCCGACGACCGCTCGGCGCTGCCCGGGTGGCTGGGCCGGGCAGCGGCGGCGTAGGGCGCCGGAGTGATCGTCCGACGCGGCTGCGGGAGGCCGTGGCGTAGTCGGCGTACGTCGGGTGGTGTATCCATGGGCCCGTCCCTGTGAGGGGGCGGGCCCGCGTACGTCAGCGGAGCAGCAGCTGGACGATGGCCACCGTGCCGACGGCGACGATGAGGGCGCGCAGGACGGTGGGGCTCAGGCGGCGGCCGATCTTGGCGCCTATCTGGCCGCCGATGGCCGAGCCGACCGCGATGAGGACGACGGCGGTCCAGTCGAAGTGGGCCATGAAGAGGAAGAACAGCGCGGCGATGGTGTTGACCACGGCCGCCAGGACGTTCTTGACGGCGTTGAGGCGCTGCATCGTGTCGTCGAGCAGCATGCCCATCAACGAGAGGTAGATGATCCCCTGGGCGGCGGTGAAGTAGCCGCCGTAGACGCTGGCGAGCATCAGGCCGGTGAACAGGAGCGGGCCGCCGTCGGTGCGGGGCGGGACGCCGGTGTGTTCGCGGCGGCGCTGGACGGCTTTGCTGATGCGTGGTTGCAGGATCACCAGGACGAGGGCCAGGGCGACCAGGACCGGGACGATCGTCTCGAAGGCGGTGGAGGGCAGGGCGAGGAGCAGGGTCGCCCCGCAGAGGCCGCCGATCGCCGCGCCGACGCTCAGTTTGAGGATGCGTCGGCGTTGTCCGGCGAGTTCCTTGCGGTAGCCGATGGCCCCGCTGATGGAGCCGGGGATGAGACCGAGCGCGTTGGACACGGTCGCGGTGACCGGGGGGAGGCCGGTGGCGAGGAGGACGGGGAAGGTGATCAGGGTGCCCGAGCCGACGATCGTGTTGATCGTGCCCGCTCCGACGCCGGCCGCGAAGACGGCGAGTATTTCCCAGATGGACAAGGCCATCTCCTTCGGTGGTCAGTGACGCCTCCCCGCCATGAAGGTCGAGGGGCCTCACTGATCATGCACGAAAGGGCTTTCGGGTCAGGAGACCGGGGGTTCCTCGCGTCGTTCCACCGCCGGGGCGGGGATGGAGCCGTGGCCGTTGCCGCCGCCCCCGTTGTCGCCGTTCCCGTTTCCGTTGCCGCCGGTGTTGAAGCCGGGCATGCCGCCGCCGAGGTTCCCGAAGGCTCCGCTGAGTCCCTTGAGGGCGTCGCCGATCTCGCTGGGCACGATCCAGAGCTTGTTGGCGTCTCCCTCGGCGATCTTCGGGAGCATCTGGAGGTACTGGTACGAGAGGAGCTTCTGGTCCGGGTCTCCGGCGTGGATGGCCTCGAAGACGGTGCGGACGGCCTGGGCTTCGCCTTCGGCGCGCAGGGCTGCTGCCTTGGCCTCGCCTTCGGCCCGCAGGATCGCGGACTGCTTCTCGCCCTCGGCGGTGAGGATCTGGGACTGCCTGATGCCCTCGGCGGTGAGGATCGCGGCACGCTTGTCGCGGTCGGCGCGCATCTGCTTCTCCATCGAGTCCTGGATGGAGGTCGGCGGTTCGATGGCCTTGAGCTCGACGCGGTTGACGCGGATGCCCCACTTGCCGGTCGCTTCGTCGAGGACTCCGCGCAGGGCCGCGTTGATCTCCTCGCGGGAGGTGAGGGTCCGCTCCAGGTCCATGCCGCCGATGATGTTGCGGAGGGTGGTGACGGTGAGCTGCTCGATCGCCTGGATGTAGCTGGCGACCTCGTAGGTCGCGGCGCGGGCGTCGGTGACCTGGTAGTAGATGACGGTGTCGATGTTGACGACCAGGTTGTCCTGGGTGATCACCGGCTGCGGCGGGAAGGGCACCACCTGTTCACGGAGGTCGATCCGGTTGCGGATCGAGTCGATGAACGGGACGACGATGTTCAGGCCCGCGTTCAGGGTGCGGGTGTAGCGGCCGAACCGCTCCACGATGGCGGCACTGGCCTGTGGGATGACCTGAATCGTCTTGATCAGGGCGATGAAGACGAGCACCACCAGAATGATCAGAACGATGATGATCGAGTTCATGGTGTCTCTCGTGCCCTTCGGTTGGCCGGTGGATCGCGGTGATCGGGGTCGGTGCTCATGTGCGGCCCTCGGTCCGTGCGTTGCGGGCCGGTCCGGGTTCGCCTGGTGATCGACATGATCGACTTCGAGTCTGGCAGATCTGGGCCCGCCATGTGCACGCTTCGGTCACATGACAACGGCCGTCGCCCCGTCGATGTCCACGACGTCGACCTGGCTGCCGGGCTCGAAGACCTGGTCGGAGTCGAGTGTGCGGGCCGACCAGACCTCGCCGGCGAGCTTGATGCGGCCGCCGGAGGCCGATACCCGTTCCAGCACGACCGCCTGACGTCCTTTGAGGGCGTCGATGCCGCTGGCGTGCCCTGGCTGTCCGGCCCGGTGTCTGGCTGCGATCGGGCGCACGACGGCGATCAGCGCGACCGAGACCAGGACGAAGACCAGAACCTGGGCGACGATCCCGCCGCCGAGGGCGGCGACGGCCGATGCGGCCACCGCCCCGACGGCGAACATTCCGAATTCGGGCATCGCGGTCAGGACGAGGGGGATGCCCAGCCCCACCGCGCCGATCAGCCACCACACCCATGCGTCGATGTCCACATGGTCATCGTAGGACTGTCGGTGCGTCACCGACAGGGCGCACGGGTGGCCAACTCCGGTGCACGGCCCGCCGATCGTGGCGCGGGGGCCTGTTGGCACCCGGCAGGGGGGCCGTGCGCGGCGGAGCCGGGGTCAGGAGAGCGGCAGGCCGTGGGCGGTGTAGCGGTCGCCGGTGTGCTCGACGATGAGCGGCAGTCCGAAGCAGAGGGAGAGGTTGCGGGAGCTGAGCTCCGTCTCCATGGGACCGGCCGCGAGGATCTTGCCCTGGCGGATCATCAGGACGTGGGTGAACCCGGGCGCGATCTCCTCGACATGGTGGGTGACCATGATCATGGAGGGGGCGAACGGGTCGCGGGCGAGGCGGCCGAGGCGGCGTACGAGGTCCTCGCGCCCGCCGAGGTCGAGCCCGGCGGCGGGCTCGTCCAGGAGCAGCAGTTCGGGGTCGGTCATCATGGCGCGGGCGATCAGGGTGCGCTTGCGCTCTCCTTCGGAGAGCGTGCCGAACCTGCGGTCCAGGTACTCGGTCATGCCGAGGCGGTCGAGGAAGGCGCGGGCGCGCTCCTCGTCGACGGCTTCGTAGTTCTCGTGCCAGGTGGCGGTCATGCCGTACGCGGCGGTGAGGACCGTCTGCAGCACCGTCTGGCGCTTGGGCAGCTTGTCGGCCATCGCCACGCCCGCCATGCCGATCCGGGGGCGGAGCTCGAAGACGTCGGTGCCGACGCCGCCGAGCCGCTCACCGAGGACGGTGGCCGTTCCGGTGCTCGGGAAGAGATAGCTGGAGGCGAGGTTGAGGAGGGTCGTCTTGCCGGCGCCGTTGGGGCCCAGGATGACCCAGCGCTCCCCCTCCTTGACCGACCAGGAGACATCGTCCACCAGAGCGCGTCCGTCGCGGACCACGGATACGTCCACCAGCTCCAGTACATCGCTCATGGCGCGTTGTCTCCCCATGCAGTCTCGTCGATCGTCGCGTGCCGGTGGGCACGGCTCCCAAGGGAAAACCTACGCCACCGCGCGAGTGCTTCAGGCGTGAGGGCCGTTCCCAGGCGTTGCCTAGGCTGTCGGCATGCTTGTCGAACCACGTTCAGGGTTGTTGGCCGCTTGGGGAAACGCGCTTCTGGCGGGACTCGTCTCGCCGGACGAGGCGGCCCTCGCGATTGTCGGACAGGACGCGGTGCACCGCGTCGACGGACTGCCGGGTGAGGCGGGGCCGGTCGGGCTCACGCTGGCGCTCGGCCGGCTGAGGGGGCTGGGGGCGACCGGGTTCCGGGTGGCGCTGCCGGTGCCGGGGCATCCGCTGGGGCTGAGCGGCCCGCCCGATTTCAACGCGCGGGCGCTGGAGGCGGAGGAGGCGGTGGTCGCGTACGGGGTGCCGTACGGGCTGGTGCCGGAGGTCACCGAGGCGGGGCCGGCCGGGGATCTGCACGTGGAGGTGGTGTGGCGGGTGCTGCCGGTACGGGAGGCGCCGCCCGCGGACGTGCCGTCGCTGGGCGAGGCGGAGCGGGAGCTGGCGGAGGCGTTGCGGGATGCGACGGCGGTGCTGTCGCGGCTGGACGTGGCCGGTTCCGGGCCGGTGGCGGAGGCCGCGGTGGACGCGTACCGGGCGCGGGCGGAGCGGGGGCGGGAGGTGCTGGCGCCCGGCTATCCGCCGCGGGCGGTGCGGGTGCTGGAGATGGCGCAGCGGGTGGGGCTGCTGGTCTCGGTGGCGTACGAGAACGGGCACGGTGGTGCGGTGAGCGCGTCCGAGATCGCGGCGCGGGGGGAGGCGCTGCGGCCGGTGGAGCGGGTGGCTCGGCGGGCTCAGGTGGCGGCGTACAACGCGTATGTGGAGGGCGGGGAGGTTCGCCGGTAGACGTGCGGGGCTCTGTCGTCAAGCGCCGGACGGGCTGGTGTGGTGCGCCCGGCGGGGGGAGGAGGGTCCTTACCCCGCCGCTCCGTTGCGTACCGCCCACAGCGCCGCCTGGGTCCGGTCGGCCACGTCGAGCTTCATCAGGATGTTCGACACATGCGTCTTGACCGTCTTCTCCGAGAGGACGAACGCGCGGGCGATCTCGCGGTTCGAACGCCCGTCCGCGATGAGGCCGAGGACTTCGCGTTCCCGCTCGGTGAGCGTGCTCCCCCGGCCCGTGCCGGTGCCTGTGTCCTCCTGGGCCAGCAGCGCGCCGGCGACCTCCGGCTGGAGCAGGACGTGACCGGCGTGGACCGAGCGGATCGCCCCGGCCAGGGCGTCCGGGTCGACGTCCTTGTAGACGTAGCCGGAGGCTCCGGCGCGCAGGGCGGGGACCACGGTGCGCTGTTCGGTGAAGCTGGTGACGATGAGGACCTTGGCGGGGTTGTCGAGCTCCCGGAGGCGGCGCAGGGCCTCGATGCCGTCGGTGCCGGGCATCTTGATGTCCATCAGCACGATGTCGGGGCGGAGCTCCTCGGTCCGGGCCACGCCCTCCGCGCCGTCGGACGCCTCGCCGACGACCTCTATGTCCTCCTGGATCTCCAGGAACGTACGCAGTCCTCGGCGGACCACCTGATGGTCGTCGACCAGCAGCACCCTGATGATCTTGTCAGCCACCGGGGACCTCCATCTCTATCGTGGCGCCCTTGCCGGGCTCCGAGGCAACGGTGAGTCGGCCGCCGACGCTGTTCGCCCGGTGGCGCATGGAGACGAGGCCGAGATGGCGGCCCGCCCGCCGGACGGCGGTGGGGTCGAAGCCGCTTCCGTCGTCGGTGACGCGCAGGACGGTGTCGGTGCCGCGCCGGGTCAGGGTGACGCTCACGTGCTCCGCGCCGGAGTGGCGCAGGGCGTTGTGGAGGGCCTCCTGCGCGACCCGGAGCAGTGCCTCCTCCTGGGCTGCGGGCAGCGCGCGCACTCCCCGGCTCTCGAAGGCGACCTCGGCGGCGTGCGCCCGGTCCAGGACCTGGATCTGGGTGCGGAGGGTGGCGATGAGCCCGTCCTCGTCGAGGGCGGCGGGGCGCAGTTCCACGACGGCGGCCCGCAACTCGTCGATCGCCTCGGCGGCGAGGGCGGCGACCTGCTGGAGTTCGCCCTTGGCGCGGGCCGGGTCGCGGTCGACGAGGGCGGTGGCGGCCTGGGCGGTGAGGCGGAGCGAGAACAGCTTCTGGCTGACCGCGTCGTGCAGTTCGTGGGCCAGGCGGGAGCGTTCCTCGGCGATGGTCAGCTCGCGGCTGCGTTCGTAGAGCCGGGCGTTGGTCAGGGCGATCGCCGCGTGCTGGGCGAGGATCGAGAGCAGTTCCTCGTCCTCGGCGGTGAAGCCGCAACCGCCCCCGGGCCGGGGACACAGTTTGTTGGCGAGGAACAGCGCTCCGATGATCTCGTCGCCGTCCGTGATGGGCAGGCCGAGGAAGTCGGACATGTCGGGGTGGGCTTCGGGCCAGCCCTCGAAGCGCGGGTCCTCGCGGACGTCGGCGAGGCGTTCGGGCTTCGCCTGGTGGAGCATCGAGGCGAGGATGCCGTGCTGGCGGGGCAGCGGGCCGATGGCCTTCCACTGTTCGTCGCTGACGCCGTCGACCACGAACTGGGCGAAGCCGCCGTGGTCGTCCGGGACGCCGAGGGCCGCGTACTGGGCGTCGAGCAGTTCACGGGCGGAGGCGACGATCGTCTTGAGGACGTCGCCCACTTCGAGGTGCCTGCTCATGGCGAGGAGCGCGGCACTCACCGCGGCGAGGCCCGACGGTGGGCGATGGCTCATGGGATCACCGTACCGGCGGGGACCGCGCGGTCGTATCGGGCCGGGGTCGGGGGTGGGCGTGCGGGTGGCCCAGGTCCGGGCGGCGGCCGCCTCGGCCGAAGGTCGTAGGACCGCCCGGGCCCACGCCGTACTACCGGGTGCCGGGTGCTCCTGCGGCACCCGGCCGAGGCGCGGTGCGAACAGGGCTTCCCGCCGTGGGATCACCGGGGTCTCCCGGCGGCAGCCGAGGGTACGGACGAGCGGGACCGTCGCCCTGCCGGTCGCGGTGATCACGGGTGGTTCGCGAGGTCCGGGGCGCGAGGGTCCGCGTCGTGGGTACGAGGCGGCGCGGCGGGAGGGGGACCCCCGTATGAGTTCAGGGACGTCCACCTCGTCCCGTCGGACGAGGAACATGACGCTCCGGATTGCTTCAGCAACGAGACGTAAGGCCGTCGGGTCGTCGATGTGAGCCCAGGCATAGGGCCCATGTCACTTACGAACGCACCTAGTGGGCACATAAGGGCGATTTGAGCAGGCATGAGCAGGGGTCAATTCGGACGAACGGGACCTGGCTCCACTACCCTGCTTCGTACGTCACACCTTTGCCACACGATTTTGCTGCCGCTAAGAATTGCTCTCGTCCCCGACGGAGGTACGCATCACCGCCTCCGGTCTCGTCCTCCGTGAGGACACCCTGAGCATTCGAAGAGGTAGCCCTACATGTCTGCGACTCGCATACCCAGCCGTGTCCGTCGTCTGAACAAGGTCCAGAAGATCTCCGTGGCCGGTGTGTCGGCCCTGGGCGTCGCCGCCCTGACCTTCTCGCTCGTCCCGTCGAACGCCGAGGCCGAGGTCGCCCCGCAGGCAGGCGCAGCCGCCGCGCCCGTGGCCTTCACCAACGCCGCGGGCTCCGCCCAGGCCAAGACCGTGCAGAACAGCATGCTTGAGCAGCACGCCACCGCCGAGCAGCTGGTGAAGGCCGCCGACGCCGCCAAGGCGAAGGCCGCTGCCGAGACCAAGGCCAAGGCCGCGAAGGCGAAGGCCGCGTCCGAGGCGAAGGCCAAGGCCGCCGCCGAGGCGAAGGACAAGGCCGAGAAGGCCGCCAAGGCCGAGGCAGACGCGAAGAAGCGCGCGTCCGAGAAGGCCAACCGCTCCACCGCGCGCAAGCCCGTCTACGCCAACAACCTGGACGGCTGGATCCGCGAGGCCATGGCGATCATGAAGAAGGAAGGCATCCCCGGCTCCTACGAGGGGATCCACCGCAACATCATCCGGGAGTCCAGCGGTAACCGCTGGGCGATCAACAACTGGGACATCAACGCCCGCAACGGCGTCCCGTCCAAGGGTCTGCTCCAGGTGATCCAGCCGACCTTCGACCGCTACCACGTGGCGGGCACCAAGAAGGACCTGTACGACCCGGTCGCCAACATCGTCGCCGCCTGCAACTACGCGGCCGACCGCTACGGCTCCATGGACAACGTCGACAGCGCGTACTGAGCCGCTCGGCCCAGCCGGACACGACGCAGCGGCCGGCACCCCCGCGGGGGTGCCGGCCGCTGCGTCGTGTCCGGTGCCTACTTGCGCATGACCTCGGGCTCGTGGCGGCGCAGCAGGCGCGCGACCGCGAAGCCGCAGATCACGCCGAGCGCGAGCAGCACGGTGATGTTGATGCCCCACTGGCTCGCGGTGTGCTCCCACAGCGGGTCGAGGTCGGTGGGGTTCTTCGGGTCCCACGGCGGCATCAGGTGCGCCAGGTCCAGCGTGGTGCCGGCCGCGGCCATCGCCCAGCGGGACGGCATCAGCCAGGCGAACTGCTCCAGGCCGGGCGAACCGTACACCTGGAAGAGCACGCCGGTGAAGACGACCTGGACGATCGCGAACATGACCAGCAGCGGCATGGTCTTCTCGGAGGTCTTCACCAGCGAGGAGATGACCAGACCGAACATCATCGAGGTGAACCCCAGCGCGATGATCGAGAGGCAGATCTCGACGGCCGGCGGCATGATCAGGCCCTCCGCCGGCAGATCGCGGGTGGCGAAGCCGATGCCGCAGATGATCACGCCCTGGAAGGCCGTGATCACGCCGAGGACGATCACCTTGGACATCAGGTAGGCGGAGCGGGACAGACCGGTGGCCCGCTCCCGTTCGTAGATGACCCGTTCCTTGATCAGCTCTCGTACGGAGTTGGCGGCGCCGGAGAAGCACATGCCGACCGCGAGGATCAGCATGATCGTTCCGGCCTTGCCGTTGAACCGGGACGGCGGGTCGGGCTCGGCGAGGCCGAACTCCGCCGGGATGACCACGCTGACCACGCCCAGCACGGCGGGCAGGATCAGCATCAGGCCCATGAAGCCCTTGTCGGACGCGATGACGGAGGAGTATCTCCGGATCAGCGTCCACAGCTGCGCCATCCAGCCCTGCGGCTTCGGCGGGCGCATCTGCTGCGGCGGCGGCATGTTGACCGGCTGGGCCGCGACCGCGTCGATGTCGGCGGCGTACATCTGGTAGTGCTGCGAACCGCGCCAGCGGCCCGCCCAGTCGTAGTCGCGGTAGTTCTCGAAGGCGGAGAAGACGTCGGCCCAGCTGGTGTAGCCGAAGAAGTTCAGCGCTTCCTCCGGCGGACCGAAGTAGGCGACGGAACCGCCGGGGGCCATCACGAGGAGCTTGTCGCAGATCGCCAGCTCGGCGACCGAGTGCGTGACCACGAGCACCGTACGGCCGTCGTCGGCGAGGCCGCGCAGCAGCTGCATGACATCGCGGTCCATGCCCGGGTCGAGGCCGGAGGTCGGCTCGTCCAGGAAGATCAGCGAAGGCTTGGTGAGCAGCTCCAGGGCGACCGAGACGCGCTTGCGCTGGCCGCCGGAGAGCGAGGTGATCTTCTTGTCCTTGTGGATGTCGAGCTTGAGCTCGGCGAGGACCTCGGTGATCCGGGACTGGCGCTCGGCCTCGGTGGTGTCCGCGGGGAAGCGGAGCTTGGCCGCGTACTTGAGGGCCTTGGTGACGGTCAGTTCCTTGTGCAGGATGTCGTCCTGCGGGACCAGACCGATGCGCTGGCGCAGCTCGGCGAACTGCTTGTACAGGTTCCGGTTGTCGTAGAGGACGTCACCCTGGTTGGCGGGCCGGTAGCCGGTGAGCGCCTTGAGCAGGGTGGACTTTCCGGAACCGGACGGGCCGATGACCGCGATGAGCGACTTCTCCGGGACGCCGAAGGAGACGTCCTTGAGGATCTGCTTCCCGCCGTCGACCGTCACCGTGAGGTGGCGGGCGGAGAAGGAGACCTCACCGGTGTCGACGAACTCTTCCAGCCGGTCCCCGACCAGCCGGAACGTCGAGTGGCCGACGCCGACGATGTCGTTCGGGCCGATGAGCGCGGAGCCGGACTTGTGGAGCGGCAGACCGTTGACGTACGTACCGTTGTGTGAGCCGAGGTCGCGGATCTCGAAGCGGCCGTCGGGTGTCGCGTGGAACTCGGCGTGGTTGCGGGAGACCTGGAGGTCGGAGACGACCAGCTCGTTCTCCAGCGCACGGCCGATGCGCATGACCCGGCCGAGGGCCAGCTGGTGGAACGTGGTCGGGCTGCGGTCGCCGTAGACCGGCGGCGCCCCCGCGGCACCGCCCTGTCCCGGCCCGGCCGGATGCCCGGGGCTCTGCTGGTGCGGCACCTTCTGCTGCGGAGGCTGCTGCTGCGGCGCTTGCGGCTGCTGCTGCCAGGCCTGCTGCGGGGCAGGGGCCTGGTGCTGAGCGGGAGCCTGATACTGAGCAGGGGCCTGGTGCTGAGCGGGAGCCTGATGTGCGGGCGCCTGCTGTCCGTGCCAGCCCGCGACGCCCGCCTGGGGCTGCTGGTGGGGTTGCTGCACGGGGGCCTGCTGAGCACCGGCCGCGTGCCCTCCGGGGACTCCGGCGGGGCTGAGACTCACCCGGGGCCCGTCGGTGGCGTTGCCCAGGTGCAGCACCGATCCGGGGCCGATTTCCACCTGTTGGATCCGCTGTCCCTGCAGATAAGTGCCGTTGGTGCTGCCGTGGTCCTCGATGAACCAACTACGGCCGCTCCAGCTGATCGTGGCATGCCGCCACGACACCCTGGCATCGTCGATCGCCAGGTCGCCCTGCGGATCACGCCCCAGGGTGTACGACCTGGACGGATCGAGCGTCCAGGTGTTGCCATTCAATTCCAGTACGAGTTCCGGCACTCCGCGCCCCACTAGTTGTCCCCCGTGTTACCCCCGTCGCAGGGAGTCTAGGGATGCTGAACATCGTGGGGAACTATTCCAGGACCAGTCCCCGATCCGAAAGTCGGGCGGGTGAAGACCGCGCGGAGACCTGCGCGAACACCCCGCTACCGGGGGGCGAAACAGGTACGGAACGGATGAAGTCCTGATGAAGGCCGGGTTACCGCCCAGATAACGCTTATCGACCGTATAACGGTGGATACGAGGCAGCCGAGAAGCCGGGGCGCAAGACCCGTACCGGCCAGATCCGCGCCACCCTTGCGCCCCCGGCCCGAACCGCCGCCCGGCGGCGCGGACGGTACCGGGGCGATTCCGTCCGGCACTCGGGACGGGCGACCGGAGGGGGCGGTGGGACCGATACGGTGGGAACACCATGAGCGCATCTCAGCCACCTCAGCCCCTCGCGTCTTCTGAGCCCCCTGAGCCCCGTCGGGTCGACGGTCCCGGCGACGGAATCCCTCCCGGCGGCGACGCACCCACGCTTCTCGTCAAGATCTTCGGCAAGGACCGTCCCGGCATCACCGCCGGGCTCTTCGACACCCTCGCCGCGTACGCGGTCGACGTCGTGGACATCGAGCAGGTCGTCACCCGGGGCCGCATCGTGCTGTGCGCTCTGGTCACCTCCCCCACCGCGGGCGGGACCACCGAGGGCGATCTGCGGGCGACCGTGCACAGCTGGGCCGACTCCCTGACGCTGCAGGCGGAGATCATCTCCGGCATCGGCGACAACCGTCCACGCGGTGACGGCCGTTCCCATGTGACGGTGCTGGGGCACCCCCTGACCGCGGAGTCGACCGCCGCCATAGCGGCCACCATCACCTCGACCGGCGGGAACATCGACCGTATCTTCCGGCTGGCGAAGTACCCGGTCACCGCCGTCGAGTTCGCGGTCTCGGGGACCGGGACCGCGAAACTGCGGACCGCGCTGGCGACCGGGGCAGCGGAGATCGGCGTGGACGTCGCGGTGGTCTCGGCCGGGCTGAGCCGCCGCGCCCAGCGGCTGGTGGTCATGGACGTCGACTCCACACTGATCCAGGACGAGGTGATCGAGCTCTTCGCCGCGCACGCGGGCTGCGAGAAGCAGGTCGCCGAGGTGACCGAGCAGGCGATGCGCGGTGAGCTGGACTTCGAACAGTCGCTGCACGCGCGGGTCGCGCTGCTGGCCGGCCTGGACGCCTCGGTGGTGGACAAGGTCCGCACCGAGGTACGGCTCACCCCCGGCGCCCGCACCCTGATCCGTACGCTGAAGCGGCTCGGCTACCAGGTCGGCGTCGTCTCCGGCGGCTTCACCCAGGTCACGGACGATCTGAAGGAACGTCTCGGCCTCGACTTCGCCTCGGCCAACACCCTGGAAGTGGTGGACGGCAAGTTCACCGGCCGGGTCGTCGGCGAGGTGGTGGACCGGGCGGGCAAGGCGCGGCTGCTGCGGAGTTTCGCCGAGCAGGCGGGGGTGCCACTGGCGCAGACGGTGGCGATCGGGGACGGGGCGAACGATCTCGACATGCTGAACACCGCCGGGCTCGGCGTCGCGTTCAACGCGAAGCCGATGGTCCGCGAGGCGGCGCACACCGCGGTGAACGTGCCGTTCCTGGACACCGTGCTCTATCTGCTCGGCATCACCCGCGAAGAGGTCGAGGCGGCGGACGGTCTCGTCGACTGACGGCCCCGGGCCCGGGTCGCCGGCTCCGGGATCGCGGAACAGTGTCCCGGGGGCGTAGATACAGTCGTACGCGGTCGTAGCGGCCGTACAGGGCCGCACTCGGCGGTCGTACGCGGTCGTACGCGGTCGCGTACGGAAGGGCCCCGGCACGGAATCCGTGCCGGGGCCCCGCGCGTTCATGTGTGCGGCGGTACCGGGCGTTCAGCCGTTCGGCGCCCGGTACGAGGTTCAGTCGTTCGGCGCCCGGTACACGGTTCAGTCGTTCGGCGTCCAGTACTCGGTGAGTTTGCCCGCCCCGTGCTCCACGCTCTTCCAGGAGCCGGGGAACTCCACCACGGCATAGGCGGCTGTGGGGAAGCCGTCCCGGGTCATGCGGGCCAGGGTGTCGCCCTCCGCCGATCCCGAGAGGGCGTCGGCGGCCCCGTGCATCCCGGGATTGTGACCGATGACCAGGAGGTTGCGCACCTCGTCCGAGGTCTCGTTGAACAGCGCGATCAGTTCACCGAGGGAGGCCTCGTACAGCCTCTCCTCGTAGACGGTCCGGGGTCGTCGGGAGAATTCATGGACCGCCAGCTTCCAGGTCTCCCGCGTCCTCGCGGCACTGGAGCAGAGGGCCAGATCGAAATCGATGCCGGAATCGGCGAGCCTGCGGCCGGCCACGGGCGCGTCCTTGCGGCCGCGCTCGGCCAGCGGGCGCTCATGATCGGAAGCCTGTGACCATTCCGCCTTGGCATGCCGGAGAAGGACGATCCTGCGAGGTGTCTCGACGCTCATACACCTCAGCTTCGCATGAAAGGCGGCCTCGGGCGCAGGGTGTTGACGTGCTCGTCCGAGGAGTTGGCACGCGGCTCGGGGCTGCCTCGCTCAGCGGAACAGCAGCTGGAGGGTCCGCTCGATCAGCTGTCCGAGCGCGGGGTCGCCGGTGGTGGCGGCCTGGGCCTGTCCGGGGCTGAGGATCATCAGCAGCAGTGCGGCGAACGCCACGGCGGGGAGGGCCACGGCCCACCAGGGCAGTCGGATCTCGACACCGTCCGCGACCGGTCGGTGGGACCTCGTGTGCGTCGGTGCCGGCATGTCCGCCTCCGTCAAGTCATCGGGTCGTCACCCAAGAACCTACGGACCGGAGGCGGCCCGTCCCATCCGGTGACCCACCCACTTCACCCTGACCCTGACCCCCTAGGGGAAGGGGGTGCTAGCCCCACCCCTCGGGGCCCTCAAGGGTCCTCGGGCGTCAGGGCGAGGCGATCGTGGCGATCACACCGATGACGACGGTGATGAGGAGCATCGCCCCGAACACGAGGAGAAGCTTCTTCTGGCCGTTCTGGGGATTCGGATCGAGCACTGGCATGAGGTCAGTGTCGCATCTCAGCATTCGTCCTCGATCGTCCGGTCCCGGCCCGCGAGGATCCCGGCCACCATCTGGGGAATCATGAGGCCCGCCATCAGCGCGATCGGCAGCCCCCAGCCGCCGCTGTGCTGGTAGAGCACGCCGACGAGCAGGGGGCCGGGGATCGAGATCAGGTAGCCGGTGGACTGGGCGAAGGCGGAGAGCCGGACCACGCCCGCGCCCGACCGGGCCCGCATGCCGATCATGGTGAGGGCGAGGGGGAAGGCGCAGTTGGCCACCCCGAGGAGGAGGGCCCAGGCCCAGGCCCCGGCGGCGGGGGCGAGGTAGAGCCCGCCGTAACCGATGAGGCCGCACAGGCCGAGGGCGACGACGATGGGGCCCTGCTGCTTGAGCCGGGAGGCGACCCGGGGGATGACGAAGGCGAGCGGGACGCCCATCGCCATGGTGACCGCGAGCAGGAGTCCGGCCGTGCCGGCGGAGACCCCGGCGTCACGGAAGATCTGCGGCATCCAGCCCATGGTGATGTAGGCGGCGGTCGCCTGGAGCCCGAAGAAGCAGGCGAGGCCCCACGCGGTGCGGCTGCGGGTGATCCGGAGGGCGGGCGCTTCCGCGACGGCCCGACCCGGGGCGGACGGACCCGGGGCGGATCGGTCCGAGGCGGACGGGCCGGGGGCCGGCTGGCCGGGGGCCGGGGTGCGGTCGCGTACGAGGACGATCCAGGGCAGCACCGCGACGGCGGCGAGGACGGCCCAGACGACCAGGCCCGCCTGCCAGTCGCCGCCCAGCGCCCCGGTGACGGGAACGGTGACGGCGGCGGCCAGCGCGGTACCGAGGGCCAGGGCCATGGAGTAGAGGCCGGTCATGGTGCCGACGCGGTCGGGGAACCAGCGCTTGACGATCACCGGCATCAGGATGTTGCTGACGGCGATGCCCATCAGCGCCAGGGCGCTGGCGGCCAGGAACCCGGCGGTGGAGCCGATGTACGGGCGGATCACCAGGCCCGCCGCGATGGCGGCCATACCCGCGCAGACCACGGCGCCCGCGCCGAAGCGGCGGGCCAGGCGCGGCGCCATGATCCCGAAGACCGCGAAGCAGAGCGGCGGTACGGAGGTGAGGACGCCGGCCACGCTCCCGCTCATGTGCAGCCCTTCGCGGACCTCTTCGAGGAGGGCGCCGAGGCTGGTGATGGCGGGGCGGAGGTTCAGTGCGGCCAGGACGAGTCCCACGGCGATGAGGCGCAGCAGCCAGGGCGCGGGTGGCTCGCCCTCGCCGGGGAGCCGCTGGGCGCGGAGGTCCTGCGAGGTGCGCGCGGCGGAGCCGCGGTTCAGGGTCGGGGTCTGCGTATCGTCGTCCGGCATAGGGCCATCATAGAATCATGGGATGATTAGTTGTCCACTCCGTCTTCTCCCCTGATCCTGGGGCCTCCCGTCCCCCCGGCTCCCGGGGCCTCCTGGGAGAATCCGGCCGTACACCTTCTTCGGCCGCCCCTTCCCGGGCCGGCCCACGAGCAAGGAGCACCATGGCGTTGACGTCTCCGCGGCGTTCGGCACTCGCCGACCAGGTGATCGCCCAGCTGAGGAATCAGATCACCTCGGGCGAGTGGCCGGTCGGCTCGCGGATTCCGACCGAGCCGGAGCTGGTCGAGCAGCTGGGTGTGGCCCGCAACACCGTCCGTGAGGCCGTGCGGGCCCTCGCGCACAACGGGCTGCTGGACATCCGGCAGGGCTCCGGCACCTATGTGATCGCCACGAGTGAGCTGGCCGGGGTGATGCACCGCAGGTTCGCGGCCGCCGATCCGCGTCATATCGCGGAGCTGCGCTCGACACTGGAGTCGTCGGCGGCCAGGCTGGCGGCGGTCCGGCGCACCGAGCGGGATCTGCGGCAGCTGGACACGTTGATGGCGCGCCGTGAGGAGGCCTGGGCGTCGGGGAACGCGGAGGCGTTCGTGGCGGCGGACGCGACGCTGCACCTGGCGGTGGTCGCGGCCTCGCACAACGACGTCCTGACCGAGCTCTACGCCGACCTCGGGGATCTACTGCGCGACTACCTGCGCGGCGACGTGGGCCCCGAGCTGCGGCCGGAGAACCATTACGCCGACCTCGGGGATCTACTGCGCGACTACCTGCGCGGCGACGTGGGCCCCGAGCTGCGGCCGGAGAACCATATGGACCACGGCCGGCTGGTCGAGGCCATCCGGGCCGGGGACGCGGAGACGGCGGCGGCCGAGGCGGCGAGCCACGCGCTGACCTGCCTGACGGACCGGGTGTAGCGAAGCTCCGGGCCTCGTACGGCACGGGCAACGCTCAGACGGGGGCCGGGCGGTGGCTGACCCAGGCCGTGGCGATCTCCTTCCAGCAGCGGTCCTCCAGACGTACGGTCCGGCCGGGCTCCACGGCGACCGCCGCGCCGTCCGCGTCGACGTCCCACCAGCGGTCGCACTCGGTGTGCAGCCGGACCAGGTCGACCGAGGGGTAGGGGTTGTGGCAGTAGGCGACGACCCGGGAGCCCTCGACGGACGTACGGCACTCCGAGCCGGCCGGTTCCGGCTTCGGGGGCTCCGCTTCCGTACCGGAGTCGGCTCCCCTGGCGGCGTGGACTCCCAGGGGTACGGCGAGGGCCGCGGCCACCACCGGGGCGGCCACGAGGAGACGGGTTCGGCGGGGCGTGGGACGCACAGCGCTCTCCCTCCCGCAGCCTGACAAGAAGTCCGGTTCCTGCTCATTCTGCGGTGGATCGGCCGACTTTTCGACCGGAGCGGTACCGGAAGGCCACGGACCGCGAGACGGCCCCCGGCCGCGTACCGCATCCGGCGAACCGGGGGTACGCGGCCGGGGGCCGTCTCGCAGAGGCTGGCGCGCGGTCAGTGGTGCGCGGTCAGGCCCCGATCATGTGCACGCCGCTGTCGACGTGGATGATCTCGCCCGTGGTCCTCGGGAAGAAGTCGGAGAGCAGGGCGACGATGCCGCGGCCGGCCGGCTCCGGGTCGGTCATGTCCCAGGCGAGGGGGGCTCGGTCGTTCCAGACGTCGGCCAGGCCCGAGAAGCCCGGGATGGACTTGGCGGCCATGGAGCGGAGCGGACCGGCGGAGATCAGGTTGCAGCGCAGACCGTCCTTGCCCAGGTCACGGGCGAGGTAGCGGGAGGTGGCCTCCAGCGCGGCCTTGGCCGGGCCCATCCAGTCGTACTGCGGCCAGGCGTACTGGGCGTCGAAGGTGAGGCCGACGATCGAGCCGCCCTCGCTCATCAGCGGCTTGCAGGCCATCGCCAGCGACTTCAGGGAGAACGCCGAGACGTGCATCGCCGTGGCGACGGACTCGAACGGCGTGTTGAGGAAGTTGCCGCCGAGCGCGTCCTGCGGCGCGAAGCCGATGGAGTGCACGACGCCGTCCAGGGAGCCGAGCTCCTCGCGCACGAGGCCGGCCAGCCGGTCCAGGTGCTCCTGGTCGGTCACGTCCAGCTCGATGACCTTGGCCGGCTTCGGCAGCTTCTTGGCGATGCGCTCGGTCAGGGTGGGGCGGGGGAAGGCCGTCAGGATGACCTCGGCCCCCTGCTCCTGGGCCACCTTCGCGGCGTGGAACGCGATGGACGACTCCATCAGCACCCCGGTGATCAGGATGCGCTTGCCGTCGAGAATTCCGCTCATGGTGATCAGTGACCCATGCCCAATCCGCCGTCAACGGGAATGACGGCTCCAGTGATGTACGACGCGTCGTCGGAGGCGAGGAAGCGCACCGCGGCGGCGATCTCCTCGGGCCGCGCGTAGCGGCCGAGCGGCACCTGGGACACGATGCCCTTGCGCTGCTCCTCGGTGAGCACCTGGGTCATGTCGGTGTCGACAAAACCGGGGGCGACGACGTTGAAGGTGATGTTCCGCGAACCGAGTTCACGGGCCAGCGACCGGGCGAAGCCGACGAGCCCTGCCTTGGAGGCGGCGTAGTTGGCCTGGCCGGCCGAGCCGAGAAGGCCGACGACGGAGGAGATCAGGACGACGCGGCCCTTCTTCGCGCGCAGCATGCCGCGATTGGCGCGCTTGACGACCCGGAAGGTCCCCGTGAGGTTGGTGTCGAGGACGGAGGTGAAGTCCTCCTCCGACATCCGCATCAGCAGCTGGTCCTTGGTGATGCCGGCGTTGGCGACCAGCACCTCCACGGGACCGTGCTTCTCCTCGATCTCCTTGTAGGCCTGCTCCACCTGCTCGACGTCCGTGATGTCGCAGCGGACCGCGAGGACACCGGCTTCGGTGAGTACCTGGGGCGGCTCTCCGGAACGGTAGGTGATCGCGACCTGGTCGCCGTTGTCGGCGAAGGCGCGGGCGATGGCGAGGCCGATGCCCCGGTTTCCTCCGGTGACGAGAACCGAGCGGCTCATCGGATCACCCTTTCCTTGGCGGTCTGGTACGTCGAAAACCTATCGGTACCGTGCGTGGAACGAGGAATCGGGCCCTGACAGTGGCTTGTCCGGGGTGCTGTCGGGTTCCTACAGTCCGCGCGGTCGCGTGGTCGGCCCACGCGTCCTCGGTATCCCCCGGTGGGGTCACCCTCCGGCATGGTTCACTGCCGTGGTGTATCGAGAAGGGAACCCCCTGTGCCCCACGAGGTAGATCAGTCATTCCTGGCCCTGCCCTCGCGCGCGCTGGCCGACGCGGCGCTCGCCAGAGCGCGGGCGCTGGGCGCGACCCACGCCGACTTCCGGCTGGAGCGGGTGCGGAGCGCCTCCTGGCGGCTGCGGGACGCCCGGCCGGCCGGGGGGTCGGACAGCACGGACCTCGGGTACGCGGTGCGGGTGGTGCACGGCGGTGCGTGGGGGTTCGCCTCGGGCGTCGACCTGACGATGGACGCCGCCGCGAAGGTGGCCTCGCAGGCCGTCGCGATGGCGAAGCTGTCGGCGAAGGTGATCGCGGCGGCGGGCTCCGACGAGCGGGTGGAGCTGGCGGACGAGCCGGTGCACGGCGAGCGGACCTGGGTCTCGGCGTACGACGTCGACCCCTTCTCCGTACCGGACGAGGAGAAGGCGGCGCTGCTCGCCGAGTGGAGCGGGCGGCTGCTGGGCGCGGAGGGCGTCGCGCACGTGGACGCGTCCCTGATGGCCGTGCACGAGAACAAGTTCTACGCGGACACGGCGGGCACGGTCACCACGCAGCAGCGGGTGCGGGTCCACCCGCAGGTCACCGCCGTCGCGGTGGACGGCACGAGCGGTGAGTTCGACTCGATGCGGACCATCGCCCCGCCCGCGGGCCGGGGCTGGGAGTATCTGACCGGGACCGGCTGGGACTGGGACGACGAGCTGGAGCGGATCCCCGGGCTGCTCGCGGAGAAGATGCGCGCGCCGAGCGTGGAGGCGGGAAGGTACGACCTGGTCGTCGATCCGTCCAACCTGTGGCTGACCATCCACGAGTCGATCGGCCACGCCACCGAGCTGGACCGGGCGCTGGGGTACGAGGCGGCGTACGCCGGTACCTCGTTCGCCACCTTCGACCAGCTGGGCAAGCTGACGTACGGCTCCCCCGTGATGAACGTGACCGGTGACCGCACGGCGGAACACGGGCTCGCGACGATCGGGTACGACGACGAGGGCGTCGAGGCGCAGTCGTGGGACCTGGTGAAGGACGGCACGCTGGTCGGCTACCAGCTGGACCGCCGCATCGCGAAGCTGACGGGTCTCGGCCGCTCCAACGGCTGCGCGTACGCGGACTCGCCGGGCCACGTCCCTGTGCAGCGCATGGCGAACGTGTCCCTGAAGCCGGATCCGGGCGGGCTGTCCACGGAGGACCTGATCGGCGGGGTCGAGCGCGGGATCTACGTGGTCGGCGACCGGTCCTGGTCGATCGACATGCAGCGCCACAATTTCCAGTTCACCGGGCAGCGCTTCTTCCGCATCGAGAACGGCAGGCTCGCCGGGCAGCTGCGCGATGTGGCGTACCAGGCGACGACCACGGACTTCTGGGGCTCGATGGAGAAGGTCGGCGGTCCGCAGACGTATGTGCTCGGCGGCGCGTTCAACTGCGGCAAGGCCCAGCCGGGCCAGGTCGCGGCGGTCTCGCACGGCTGCCCCTCCGCCCTCTTCCGGGGTGTCAACATCCTCAACACGACGCAGGAGGCCGGACGATGAGCCGCGTCAGCAAGCCCTACGAGCTTGTCGAGCGGGCGCTGGAGCTGTCCACCACGGACGGCCTGGTGGTCATCGCCGACGAGAAGTCGTCCGCGAATCTGCGCTGGGCGGGCAACGCGCTCACCACGAACGGGGTGACCCGGGGGCGGACCCTGACCGTCATCGCGACCGTGGACGGGGCGCAGGGGACGGCGTCCGGCGTCGTCTCCCGGTCCGCGGTGACCCGGGACGAACTGGAGCCGCTGGTGCGGGCCGCCGAGGCCGCCGCGCGGGGCGCGGGTCCGGCGGAGGACGCGCAGCCGCTGGTGGGCGGGGTTCCTTCCTCCCCCGACTTCACGGACGCGCCCGCCGAGACCGGCTCGGAGGTCTTCGCCGACTTCGCCCCGGCGCTCGGTGACGCCTTCGCGCGCGCCCGGGCCGGGGGCCGCGAGCTGTACGGCTTCGCGAACCACGAGCTGACCTCCACCTACCTGGGAACGTCGACGGGGCTGCGGCTGCGCCACGACCAGCCCAACGGGACGCTGGAGCTGAACGCGAAGTCGCCGGACCGTACGCGCTCCGCGTGGGCGGGGCGGGGGACCCGGGACTTCAAGGACGTCGACCCGGCGGCGATGGACGCCGAGCTGGCGCAGCGGCTGCGCTGGGCGGAGCGGAGCGTCGAGCTGCCCGCCGGCCGGTACGAGACGCTGCTCCCGCCGTCCGCGGTCGCGGACCTGCTGATCTACCAGCTCTGGTCGTCGGCCGCGCGGGACGCCGCGGAGGGCCGGACGGTGTTCTCCACGCCGGGCGGTGGTACGCGGCTGGGCGAGACGCTCTCCCCGCTTCCGCTGACCCTGCGCAGCGACCCGCACGCGCCGGGTCTGGAGTCGGCGCCGTTCGTGATCGCGCACTCCTCCGGCGACAGCGGTTCCGTCTTCGACAACGGGCTGCCGCTGGCCCCGACGGACTGGGTCCGGGAAGGGAGGCTGGAGCGGCTGACGACGACCCGGCACACGGCGGGCCTGACCGGGCTTCCGGTGGCCCCGGGCATCGACAATCTGCTGCTGGAGGGCGGCGGCGAGCGGTCGCTGGAGGAGATGGTCGCCGCGACGACCGGGCGGGCGCTGCTGCTGACCTGCCTCTGGTACATCCGCGAGGTGGACCCGGCGACCCTGCTGCTGACCGGGCTGACCCGGGACGGCGTCTATCTGGTCGAGGACGGCGAGGTGGTCGGCGGGGTGAACAACTTCCGGTTCAACGAGTCGCCGGTGGACCTGCTGTCCCGGGCCTCGGAGGCCGGGCGGACGGAGAGGACGCTGCCGCGCGAGTGGGGCGACTGGTTCACCCGGGCCGCGATGCCCGCGCTGCGCGTCCCGGACTTCAACATGAGCTCGGTCAGCCCGGGGGTGTGACCCGCCTAGACTGACACCTAGATTTCTACCTTCGTAAGGAGCACCGGAACCGTGACGGACATCGTCGACGAGCTGAAGTGGCGCGGGCTGTTCGCCCAGTCCACTGACGAGGACGCATTGCGCAAGGCTCTCGCGGACGGTCCCGTCACCTTCTATTGCGGCTTCGACCCGACCGCGGCCAGCCTGCATGTGGGGCACCTGGTGCAGGTGCTCACCATGCGGCGGCTCCAGCTGGCCGGGCTGAAGCCGCTCGCCCTGGTGGGGGGTGCGACGGGCCAGATCGGTGACCCGCGGCCCACCGCCGAGCGCACGCTGAACGACCCGGAGACCATCGCCGCCTGGGTGCGGCGGCTGCGCGGGCAGATCGAACCCTTCCTCACCTTCGAGGGGCCGAACGCGGCGACGATGGTCAACAACCTGGACTGGACCGCGGGCATGTCCGCGATCGAGTTCCTGCGGGACATCGGCAAGCACTTCCGGGTCAACAAGATGCTCACCAAGGACTCGGTCGCCCGGCGGCTGGAGTCGCAGGAGGGCATCAGCTACACGGAGTTCAGCTACCAGCTGCTCCAGGGCATGGACTTCCTGGAGCTGTACCGCCGGCACGGTTGCACCCTTCAGCAGGGCGGCAGCGACCAGTGGGGCAACCTCACCGCGGGCATCGACCTGATCCACCGGCTTGAGCCGGGCGCGGTCGTGCACGCGCTGGCGACGCCGCTGATGACGAAGGCGGACGGGACGAAGTTCGGCAAGTCCGAGAGCGGCGCCGTCTGGCTCGACCCGGAGATGACGACGCCGTACGCGTTCTACCAGTTCTGGCTGAACGTGGACGACCGGGACGTCTCGCGCTACCTGCGCATCCTCAGCTTCAAGAGCCGTGCGGAGCTGGAGGAGCTGGAGAAGCTGACCGAGGAGCGGCCGCAGGCCCGCAACGCACAGCGGGCGCTGGCCGAGGAGCTGACCACGCTGGTGCACGGCGGTGCGCAGTGCGCCGCGGTCATCGCGGCGTCGAAGGCGCTGTTCGGCCAGGGCGATCTGGCCGAGCTGGACGAGGCGACGCTGAGCGCGGCTCTGTCCGAGGTGCCGGGCGCCACCGTCGCCGAGCTGGGCCCGCTGGTGGACCTGCTGGTGGAGGTCGGTCTGGCGCCCAGCAAGTCGGGGGCGCGCCGCACGGTCAAGGAGGGTGGCGCCTACGTGAACAACGTGAAGGTCGTCGACGGCGAGGTCGCGCCGGACGCCGGTGAGCTGCTGCACGGGCGCTGGCTGGTGCTGCGCCGGGGCAAGAAGAACCTGGCCGCCGTGGAGGTCAGCCCGGCGGGCTGACCCCCCTCGCGACACAGTGCCGCGGCCGGACCCACGTTCTTCGTGGGTCCGGCCGCGGCACTGTGTGACCCCGCTGGGTCAGGTTCGTTGTTTACGGCTGCCGCGGAAGGCCTGCCAGGCCATGTCGCCGACGGCGACGACCGCCACGGCGCCCGCCAGTTGCAGCAGATGACGGATCCAGTCGATGCCCTTGGTGTCCTCGACACCGATCCAGCCGGCCACGGCGTTGCCGAGGATGCTGCCGAGGATGCCGAACACGGCCGTCAGCCAGAGCGGGATGTCCTGCTTGCCCGGCAGGATCGCTCTGGCGATGACACCGAGCACCAGTCCCACGATGATTGCCCACAACCAGCTCATTTCGCCTCCTCGTGCGGCGCGGAGTGCGCGTCTGTCCAGAGTCGGCCCGGTGTCCGGGGGGCGCATGCCGGGTTGGGCCGTACGGGTGATCGCCGGCCACCGGGCCCCTCGTCCTTTTCCACCGGGCGCCTCGTCTTTTTTCAGCGGGCCCCCTCGTCCTTTTTCAGCGGGCCCCGGTCGCCCGCCCGGCCGGGGCCCGGCGTACCGTGGATGCGGCCCGGTCCAGGAGCGTCCGGCGACGAGATCTGGTGGTGGAGCATGCTGCGGAAGAGCGCGGGTACGGAGGTCATCCGGATCACGGGCGCCCGTCAGGGGCTGACGGAAGACGTCCGCGGCCGACAGCGACGCTATGTGATCTCGATGTCGGTGCGCACGGTGTCGGTGGTGCTGGCCGCGGTGCTGTGGAACGTGGAGCGGCATGTGGCGATCGTGGCGCTCGTGCTGGGCGTGCTGCTGCCGTATGTGGCGGTTGTCATCGCCAACGCGGGCCGGGAGAACGTGACTTCACTCCCGACGACGTTCGTGCAGATGCCGCTGCGGCCTGCCGTGGAGGCCGCCCCGGCGCCCGGTCGGGCGGAGTCCGGGGGTGGTGGGGGTGCGTCCGACAGCGCCCGGCCGCCGCACGAGCACACCTGAGCCCGCACTGCCCGCGGAGCTCGGGAAAAGCTCAGAGCAATCATGACGTTCCGGTGCACCGCACCCCGGTCCCCGTGACATACTGCCAAAGCGCTCCGCATCCCCCGTCGGAGCGACGGACCGACGCCGGGCAGCTCCCCCCGTGGCTGCTCGGCGTCGCCTTTTTCCGGCCGGGGACGTGTCAGAAGGACCGTGGGGCACCTGACTTAGGCTGGGTCACGTGATCTTTCCCGAGACGTCCGCCGAGAGTCCCACCGGTGCCCCGCTCTGTTCCGCCAAGGGCTGCCGGGCCGCCGCCGTGTGGGTGCTCGCCTGGAACAACCCCAAACTGCACACGCCCGAGCGGCGCAAGACCTGGCTGGCCTGCGACGAGCACCGGGAGCACCTGTCGTCGTTCCTCGGTGTACGGGGCTTCCTCAAGGAGGTCGTGGCGCTGAAGGACTGGGGGGACGGGGACGGGAAGGAGACCGAGGCCTGAGCCTTTGGGGTCGTGGTCCTCGGAGCCTCGCGCCTCGGCCATCCGCGCCTCAGCCGCCGATCGCCGACATCGGGCGGTCGGGCTGCAGGAAGGACGGGTCGTCCAGTCCGGAGCCCGCCTTCTTGCCCCACATGGCCGTCTTCCAGAGCTGGGCGATCTCCTCGTCCGGCGCGTCGGAGCGCAGCGCCCCGCGCAGGTCCGTCTCCTCACGGGCGAAGAGGCAGGTGCGGACCTGGCCGTCGGCGGTGAGCCGGGTGCGGTCGCAGGCGCGGCAGAACGGGCGGGTGACGGAGGCGATCACCCCGACGCGGTGCGGGCCGCCGTCGACGGTCCAGCGCTCGGCGGGTGCGGAGCCGCGGGACTCGTCGCCCTCGGCGGTGAGGGTGAAGCGGGTGCGCAGCGAGGCGAGGATGTCCCCGGCGGTGATCATGCCGTCGCGCTTCCAGCCGTGCTGGGCATCGAGCGGCATCTGCTCGATGAAGCGGAGCTCGTAGTCGTGGGCGACGGCCCAGGCGAGCAGCTCGGGGGCCTCGTCGTCGTTGAGTCCCGGCATCAGGACGGAGTTGACCTTCACGGGGGTGAGCCCGGCCTCGCGGGCGGCCTCCAAGCCGTCCAGCACGTCCTTGTGGCGGTCGCGGCGGGTGAGGGTCTTGAAGACGTCGGGGCGCAGGGTGTCCAGCGAGACGTTGACCCGGTCGAGCCCCGCGGCCTTGAGGGCGGTGGCGGTCCGCTTGAGTCCGATGCCGTTGGTCGTGAGCGACATGCGGGGGCGCGGGGCGAGGGCGGCGCACTGCTCGACGATGGAGACGAGTCCGGGGCGCAGCAGGGGCTCGCCGCCGGTGAAGCGGACCTCGGTGATGCCGAGCGAGGTGACGGCGATACGGATCAGGCGCACGATCTCGTCGTCGGAGAGCAGCTCGCTCTTGCCGAGCCACTGGAGGCCCTCTTCGGGCATGCAGTAGGTGCAGCGCAGGTTGCACTTGTCGGTGAGTGACACGCGCAGGTCGGTGGCGACCCGGTCGTAGGTGTCGATGAGCACGGTGGGTCCCTCCCCCGGGGTGTCCGCGGTGGTCGCGGTCGCTCTTTTCGGGCCGTCGCCCCCGCTGGGCCGTCGTCTCGTCCGAGACGCCGGGCCCCCAGGGATTCCGGTACTACCGAGCCTACGTGAGACCGCTGACATCGGGGTGGCCCGTTTGCCACGAGGCGCGGCCGGGCCGCTTCGTAGGACTCTACGAGCGGCCCGGCCGCCGGCGGTGGACGATGCGCCGACGGGCCCGCCGGTGATGGGCCGAGGGGTCTTCCGGCCTGCTCAGTGGGCTCCGACGCCGGTGAGGGACTTGACCTCCAGTTCGGCGTACTTGTCCGTGTCGGGCTTCTCCTTGGAGAGCAGCGAGCCGACCCAGCCGAGCAGGAAGCCGAGCGGGATCGAGATCAGGCCGGGGTTCTCCAGCGGGAACCAGGCGAAGTCGACGCCCGGGAACATCGAGCTCGGCTTGGAGGAGACGACCGGCGAGAACAGCACCAGCAGGACGGAGGAGGCGAGGCCTCCGTAGATGGACCAGAGGGCCCCCTGCGTGGTGAAGCGCTTCCAGAAGAGGCTGTAGAGGATCGTCGGCAGGTTGGCGGAGGCGGCGACCGCGAAGGCCAGGGCGACGAGCCCGGCGACGTTCAGGTCGCGGGCGAGTGCGCCGAGGCCGATGGAGACGATGCCGATCGCGACGGTGGCCCAGCGTGCGGCGCGGACCTCTTCCTTCTCGGTGGCCTTCCCCCTGCGGATGACGTTGGCGTAGATGTCGTGCGCGAAGGACGAGGAGGAGGCGAGGGTGAGTCCGGCGACGACGGCGAGGATGGTGGCGAAGGCGACGGCGGAGATCACCGCGAGGAGGATGGCGCCGCCGGTGGATCCGGAGCCGCCGCCGATCTCCAGTGCGGCGAGTGGCGCCGCGGTGTTGCCCGCCTTGTTGGAGGCGATGATGTCACCGGGCTTGAGGATCGCCGCGGCGCCGAAGCCGAGCACGATCGTCATCAGGTAGAAGGCGCCGATGATGCCGATCGCCCAGTTCACGGACTTACGGGCGGCCTTGGCGGTGGGCACGGTGTAGAAGCGGATCAGGATGTGCGGCAGCCCCGCGGTGCCGAGGACCAGGGCGACACCGAGCGAGATGAAGTCCAGCTTCGAGACGTTGTCGACGCCGTACTTCAGGCCGGGCTCGAGGAAGGCCGCGCCCTTGCCGCTGTTGCTGGCGGCGGTGCCGAGCAGGTCGGAGATGTTGAAGTTGAACTTCAGCAGGATCAGGAAGGTGATGAGCAGGGTGCCCGCGATGAGCAGGACGGCCTTGACCATCTGCACCCAGGTGGTGCCCTTCATGCCGCCGATGGTGACGTAGAGGATCATGAGCACGCCGACCAGGGCGACGATGAGGACCTTCCCGGCGTCGCTGGTGATGCCGAGCAGCAGCGAGACGAGGACGCCCGCGCCGGCCATCTGGGCCAGCAGGTAGAAGATCGACACGACGATCGTGGACGTGCCCGCGGCGGTACGGACGGGGCGCTGGCGCATCCGGTAGGCGAGGACGTCGCCCATGGTGTAGCGGCCGGAGTTGCGCAGCGGTTCGGCGACCAGGAGCAGGGCGACGAGCCAGGCGACGAGGAAGCCGATGGAGTACAGGAAGCCGTCGTAACCGAAGAGCGCGATGGCTCCGGCGATGCCGAGGAAGGACGCGGCGGACATGTAGTCGCCGGAGACCGCGAGTCCGTTCTGGAATCCGGTGAACTGGCGGCCGCCCGCGTAGAAGTCGGAGGCGTTCTTGGTCTGGCGGCCCGCCCACACGGTGATGAAGAGGGTCGCCACGACGAAGGCGGCGAACAGCGTGATGATCAGCGGCCGGTGCTCGCTCGCGCCCTCGGTGGCGGCGAGCTGGACAGTGGGGTAAAGGGCGTGGGCGGCGCTCACAGGTCGGCCTCCATACGGGACTTGATCACGTCGGCCTTGGGGTCGAGCTTGGTGGCGGCGTGCCGGGAGTAGAGCCAGGCGATGAGGAAGGTGGTGGCGAACTGGGCGAGTCCGAGGACGAGCGCCATGTTGATGTTGCCGACGACCTCGGTGGCCATGAATCCGCCCGCGTAGTTGCAGAGCAGGACGTAGAGCAGGTACCAGGTCACAAAGGCGATGGTCAGGGGGAAGGCGAAGGAGCGGTGGGAGCGGCGCAGGTCGGCGAAGTCCGGGCTCGCCTGCATCGCGACGAACGCCTCGGTGGTGGGCTGGACGGGGCCGGTGGGCGAACCGCCCTCGGGCGGCGGTGCATCGGTAGCCACGGAATCTCCTCGCGACGCGGGTGCGGTGGGCTGGGGGGCGGTGGGTGTCAAGGGAAGCCTCGTTACCGGGGGACGGTGATGTGCCTCCTGGTCAACGGCACGGAGGGCGCGACGAAGCGGTTCACCGCGTCTTTCGCCTTCTCGGAGGTGTCACGGTGCGTCCGGTTGCCCGTCACTCGTTCGCATTCGGCCGTGAAGGTCACTCTTCGAACTCGCTTGCCCGTAAGCGTTGATACACCGGGATGATCAGCGATAGCTTCACTCGTCATGTACGCGACCGAACACGCCAGGTGTCCGGTCGTTCGGCACGGATGATGTGGAGAACCCATGGCTCATCTGGCATCGAGACGGACGCGCGCACTCGCGGTGCCCGTCGGACTCGCGCTGACCGCCTCGCTCGGCTTCCTGCCGGCGGCGACGGCCACGGCGGCGCCCACCGGCGAGCAGGCCGCCGCGAGCGTCCGGACCGACGGGCCGAAGCTGTCCTACGTGGTCAACACCCGGGGCAACCACGGCACCGTCAAGAAAGTCAAGAAAGCGATCGCCAAGGCGGGCGGCACGGTCGTCATCGCCTATGAGCAGATCGGCGTCATCGTCGTCCACTCGCAGAACCCCGCCTTCGGCGAAACGATTCGCCGGGTACGCGGCGTGGAGTCGGCGGGCGCCACTCGCACGAACCCGATCGTCCCGCAGGCCACCAAGGACGTCGGAGCGATAGCGCAGCCGCTCACCGCCGAGCAGGCGGCGGCCGCCGCCGCGGACGCGAAGGCCGGCGAGGACCCGCTGGAGCCCCTCCAGTGGTCGCTGCCCGCGATCAAGGCGGACAAGGCGCACGAGAAGTCGCTGGGTTCGAAGCGGGTGACGGTCGCCGTCATCGACACGGGCGTCGACGACACCCACCCGGACCTGGCCCCGAACTTCGACAGCCGCGCCTCGGCCAACTGTGTCTCGGGCGCTCCGGACACCACCGCCGGCTCCTGGCGTCCGGCGGCGGGCGAGAGCGACCACGGCACGCATGTGGCGGGCACCATCGCGGCCGCGAAGAACGGCGCCGGGGTCACCGGCGTCGCGCCGGGCGTGAAGGTGTCGGGCATCAAGGTGTCGAACCCGGACGGGTTCTTCTACACCGAGGCCGTCGTCTGCGGGTTCCTCTGGGCCGCCGAGCGCGGCGTCGAGGTGACCAACAACAGCTACTACACCGACCCGTGGCTGTTCAACTGCAAGAACGACCCGGACCAGGGCGCCCTGGTCGACGCCCTCACCCGCGCCGTGAAGTACGCGGAGCGCAAGGGCACGGTCAACGTCGCGGCGGCCGGGAACTCCCGCCACGACCTGGCGCTCGACGCGATCGAGGACAAGACAAGCCCGAACGACACCGAGACGGTCACGCGGACGATCGACCCGAGCGCGTGCCCCGACATTCCGACCATGCTGCCGGGTGTCGTGACGGTCTCCGCTACGGGTGCGAAGGGCCTGAAGTCCTCGTACTCGAACTACGGCAAGGGCGTCATCGACGTGGCGGCGCCGGGCGGTGACTCGACGGTCTACCAGACCCCCGAGCCGCCGGCCGTCAACGGGCTGATCCTCTCCACGCTGCCGGGCGGCAAGTTCGGCTACAAGGCCGGTACGTCGATGGCGTCCCCCCATGTCGCGGGCGTCGTGGCGCTGATCAAGTCCAAGCACCCCTATGCCTCGCCGGCCGCGGTGAAGGCGTTGCTGACGCTCCAGGCGGACGCGAAGGCGTGCGGTGAGCCGTACGACATCAACGGTGACGGCGTCATCGACGCGGTCTGTGAGGGCGGCAAGCACTACAACGGCTTCTACGGGTCCGGAGTCGTCGACGCACTGGACGCGGTGCGCTGGTAGCAGGACACCCGGTGGTACGACACCGGAGCAGCCGCGGGGCCGGGGAGATCGATCTCCCCGGCCCCGCGGCCCGTGGCCCGCGCGGTCACGGCGTGATGAGCACCTTCAGCGCGGTCCGCTCGTCCATCTCCTTGTAGCCGACGGGCACCTCGTCCAGGCCGATGGACCGGTCGAAGACGGGTGACGGGTCGATCGTGCCGTCCAGCACGTCGGGGAGCAGTTCCGGTATGTAGGCGCGTACGGGGGCGACCCCGCCGCGCAGGGCGATGTTCCGGCCGAACATCACGCCGAGATCGACGCCGGTGGCGCTGCCGTGCGGGACGCCCACGTAGCCGATGGAGCCGCCGTCGCGGACGATGCCGAGGGCGGTGCGCATCGACTGCTCCGTGCCGACCGCCTCGATGACGCTGTGCGCGCCCTGGCCCCTGGTCAGTTCGCGGACGGCGGCGAGGGCGGCCTCGCCGCGTTCGGCGACCACGTCGGTCGCGCCGAAGCGACGGGCGATGTCGGTGCGCGCGGTGTGGCGGCCGAGCGCGATGACGCGCTCCGCGCCGAGCCGCGTGGCGGCGAGCACCGCGCACAGGCCGACCGCGCCGTCCCCGACGACCGCGACGGTGCTGCCCGGCCCGACGCCCGCGCCGACGGCGGCGTGGTGGCCGGTGCCCAGGACGTCGGAGAGCGTCAGCAGGGCGGTGAGCAGCCGGTCGTCGGAGGCGGCGGCGGCCGGGAGCTTGACCAGGGTGCCGTCGGCGTGGGGGACGCGGACTGCCTCGCCCTGACCCCCGTCCGACTGGGCGCCGTCCGGGCCGACCGAGCCCCAGAAGCCGCCCTCAGGGCAGGAGGTGGTGAGGCCCTCGGCGCAGTAGGTGCAGGTGCCGTCGGACCAGACGAACGGGGCGACGGCCAGATCACCGACGGCGAAGCCGTTCACCCCGGGACCGGCCTCCTCGACGACGCCGAGGAACTCGTGGCCGATGCGCTGACCCGGCCGCCGGGCCGACTCACCCCGGTAGGCCCACAGGTCGCTGCCGCAGACGCAGGCCCGCAGGACCCTCAGCACCACGTCGGCGGGGTGCTGGATCCTCGGGTCCGGCACCTCCTCCACCCGGATGTCGTGGGGGGCGTGGATGACGGTGGCGCGCATACGTACGGGGTCCTTGCCGGTCTCAGATGCTGGTACCCCGCTCACGGTACGCCCCGGTTCGCCCGGTTCCCCGGGCCGCCCCCGCCGTGAGCACCCCGAGGGTCAGCAGGGCCTGGGCGGCGATGTAGGTGAGCATCACCCAGAAGTCGGGAGCGGGTGCTTGCGGCCAGTCCGCGATGCCGGTGGCGATGAGGGCGTCGGAGATGAGGAAGAGCGCCCCGCCGGCCGCCGCGTACGGGCCGAGCACGCCCGCCCGCCAGGCCACGGCCGTGAGCAGCAGGCTGTAGCCGGTCAGCGGGGCGCGCAGGTCCGCCGGGAGGTCCGGCCAGATCAGCACGAGGAAGACGGCCAGGACGAGGGCGTATCCGGCCGCCGTGGCCAGCGGCGCACGGGCCCGGTCGCGGCCGAACAGGGTCAGGTAGCAGACATGGCCGGCGGCGAAGGAGCCCATGCCGACGAGGAAGGCAAGGTCGTCGTCGGCGAGCAGGAAGACGTCGCCGCCCCACCCGAACAGCAGGGCCGCGACGAGCAGTCGGGGTCCGCCGCGGAGTGCCGCGTACCCGGCTAGCAGCGGCATCAGCAGCGGCTTGGCGACCAGGTGGACGGCCTCGGCCCCGGCGAGGAGCCCGGTCAGGTCGACCGCGGCGGCGAGGAGGAAGGCGAGGAGCACGGGGCGGGCGAAGCGCTCGGCGCGTGCGCCGCGCCCGGTGTCGCCGGGACGGGACGCGGTGGAGGTCACGGGGTGCCTTCCGGGGCCGGGGCCGCGGAGGCCGGGGCGGGTACGGCTGCCTGGGCGGGTACGGAGGCGGGCGCCGGACCTCTGGCCCCCGCCTTCGACGCCGGCTGCCAGCCCGGCCCCCGGAAGACCCGTCCGGCCCGCTCGCTCCAGGTGTCGGCGGCCCGGACGTCCCGGGCGATGGCGGCGTACTCATGGGTCGCGACGCGCAGCGGGTTGTGGGTGGCGATGTTCTTGGTGAGCCCGTAGACGGGCCGCTCGGTCTCGGCCGCGAAGGACCCGAACATCCGGTCCCAGACGATCAGGATCCCGCCGTAGTTGCGGTCCAGGTAACTGCCCTGCGAGGCGTGGTGGACGCGGTGGTGGGAGGGCGTGTTGAGGACGTACTCGAAGGGGCGCGGGAGCTTGCCGACGCGCTCGGTGTGCACCCAGAACTGGTAGACGAGGTTGGCCGACTGGCAGAACGCGAGCGCCGCCGGGTGCACCCCGCAGGCGATCAGCGGCAGGTAGAAGGGCCAGACGGTCGCGGAGGTCCAGGGCTGGCGCAGCGCAGTGGTGAGGTTGAACTTCCGGCTGGAGTGGTGGACCACGTGGCAGGCCCAGAGGATCCGGATGACGTGGTGACCTCGGTGGGACCAGTAGTAGAAGAAGTCCTGGGCGAGGAGCATCAGCAGGACGGTCCACCACACCACGGGCACCCGCAGCGGCGTCAGTTCGTGGACCCCCGTGTAGATCGCGAGGACGGGGATCTTCCACAGCAGGTCGAAGCCCAGACTGCCGAGGCCCATGGTGAGGCTGGTGGCGGCGTCCTTGGTCTCGTACCCGGCGGCGTCCTCGTCCGGGTGGAGGCGGTAGCTGACCATCTCGATCACGGTGAGCAGCACGAAGGCCGGTATCGACCACAGCACGACATCGGGCAGGTTCGGCTCCATGCGAGCACCGTAGGGCCGCGGGTCGGCGGGGGCTAGACGTTGTTACCCACAAGTATGCGAGACCTGGCGTCAGCAGTCTTTGGCACCTTCTGCCAATCAGAGGAGCCGCGGGCCCGGCGAGTTGCGGAATCCGGCCCGGCGGGTCGCGGAGTTCCGGTCAGGCGTCGCACCCGCCCCCTCCCGGCCGAATAGGGGACTGTCAGTCGCGGCCCGTATTCTCTGTGACCATGCTCGACGACCGCCAGACAGCCGCACCATGGCCGACCGCCTACCCCCAGGGGTACGCGGTCGTCGACGTGGAGACCACCGGGCTCGCCCGCGACGACCGGATCGTGTCCGCCGCGGTCTACCGGCTGGACGCCCTGGGCGATGTCGAGGACCACTGGTACACGCTGGTCAACCCGGAGCGGGACCCCGGCCCGGTGTGGATCCACGGACTGACGAGCGATGTCCTGGAGGGCGCGCCGCTCTTCCCGGAGGTCGCCGCCGAGCTGTCGGAGCGGCTCAAGGACCGGGTGCTCGTCGCACACAACGCGGCGTTCGACTGGTCGATGATCGCCCGGGAGTACGCGCGGGCCTCGGTGATCGCCCCGGTCGAGCACCGGCTGTGCACGATCGCGCTGGCCAAGGAGTTGCGGCTGCCGCTGCCCAACCACAAGCTGGCCTCCCTCGCCGCGCACTTCGGAGTCGTACAGCAGCAGGCCCACCACGCCCTGGACGACGCCCGGGTGCTGGCCGAGGCGTTCCGGCCGAGCCTGCACGCGGCGGCCCGGGGCGGGGTGCGGCTGCCGTTGCTGGAGTGCCGGCCGCTCACCGAGTGGTCCGACTCCCCCGTCGCCCCGCGCGTCGGCTACCAGCCCTCCCGGCAGCCGAACAGCTGGCGGCCCTCGCGCAAGCGGCCGGCCTGCCCGTATCCCAATCCGGGGCGGTACGAGAAGGAGAAGCCGCTCCAGCAGGGGATGCGGGTGGCCTTCTCCGGGGACACCTCGATCGACCGGGAGCTGCTGGAGGACCGGGCGGTGGAGGCCGGTCTGCACGTGGCGACCAGTGTGTCGCGGCTGACCAGTCTGCTGGTGACCAACGACCCGGACGCGGCCACCTCCAAGACGCAGAAGGCCAAGTCGTTCGGCACACCGATCCTGGAGGAGAGCGCCTTCACCCATCTGCTGCGCGACGTGGCCCCGGCCGACGGCGCCGCGCTGCCGCACCAGGCGCCCCCGCCGCCTCCGGAGGCGATCCCGTCGCCGGAGGGCACCCCGTCATCGGAGTGAACCGGGGGCGACTCGCCCGGCAGCCGCTCGCCCCGTGGCCGCCGGGCGTCCCACCCTGTGGCGCATGGCACGTTGTGAGGTTTGCGGAAACGACTACGGCATGTCCTTCGAGGTGCACGCGCAGGGCGCGGTGCATGTCTTCGACTGCTTCTCCTGCGCCATCCACCGCATGGCGCCGATCTGCGAGCACTGCCGGGTCCAGGTGATCGGGCAGGGCGTGGAGGTCGACGGGCACTGGTACTGCGGCGCCCACTGCGCCCGCGCCGAAGGGAAGGCGGGCATCGTGGACAAAGTGTGACGGAACACCCCGTTGCCGGTTGGCTCCGGCGACACCCCTGAGTGCCGCACCCCATGGCCCCGGTTGTACGGTCATGGGGTGTACCGCTTCCTGTTGACCCGGCAGTGGGTGATTCTCACCCTGCTCGGCCTCGTGCTGATTCCGACGATGATCGAGTTGGGTTTCTGGCAGTTCCACCGGCACGAACACCGGGTCGAGCAGAACAGGCTGATCTCGCGGAACCTCGACGCGGATCCGGTCCCGGTCTCCGAACTGACCTCTCCCGGGCACACCGTCCCCCGCTCGGACTACTGGCGGGCGGTCACCGCGACGGGGACGTTCGACACCGAGCACGAGGTGGTCGTCCGCCGCCGGACCTCGGACGACGACCGCATCGGCGTACACGTCCTGACCCCGCTGGACCTCAAGGGCGGCGGCACCGTCCTGGTCAACCGCGGCTGGGTCCCGGCCGCGCCGAACCAGACCGCCTTCCCCGACGTGCCGCCCGCGCCCCGGGGCGAAGTGACCGTCGCCGGCCGCCTCAAGGCGGACGAGACGACCGGCAGCAGCGGCATCAAGGACCTGGCGGGGCTGCCGGACCGGCAGGTGATGCTGATCAACAGCGACCAGCAGTCCCAGCTGCTCTCCCGGACGGTCCTCGGCGGATACATCGAGCAGACCGCTCCCCGGCCGGCGGGTGATCTGCCCGAACAGATCGCCTCCCCCGACGACAGCTCGATCGGCCCGCACATGGCCTACGCCGTCCAGTGGTGGCTGTTCGTCGCCGCCGTCCCGGTCGGCTGGATCATTCTCGTACGCCGGGAGAAGCGAGACCGCGAGCAGGCCGCGGCCACGGACGCGACGGCCGACGCCCCGGAACAGCCCGAACCGGCGAGCGCCTGAGGTATCCGGCACACCCGCGGGCCGGATGGCTGGTTGACAAGGGCCCGGTTCGGGAAAGCGCCAAGCGTGACCCCACGCATCGAGGACTACGCCCTGATCGGCGATCTCCAGACCGCCGCGCTCGTCGGCAGGAACGGTTCCGTCGACTGGCTCTGCCTGCCCCGCTTCGATTCCGGCGCCTGCTTCGCCGCCCTGCTCGGCACCGAGGAGAACGGCCACTGGCGCATCGCGCCCAAGGGAGCGGGCGCCTCGGACACCTGCACCCGGCGCGGGTACGTGGACGACTCCCTGGTCCTGGAGACGTACTGGAAGACGTGGACCGGCACGGTGAAGGTCATCGACTTCATGCCGCAGCGCGACAACTCGCCGGACCTGATGCGGATCGTCGAGGGCGTCAGCGGCACCGTCGACATGAGTTCGGTGCTGCGGCTGCGCTTCGACTTCGGTTCGGTGGTGCCCTGGGTGCGGCGTTCGCACGGCCACCGGGTGGCGGTCGCCGGCCCCGACTCCGTATGGCTGCGCAGCGAACCGCCGGTCAAGACGTGGGGCCAGCAGTTCAGCACCTGCTCCTCGTTCACCGTCTCCGAGGGCGAGAGTGTGGCGTTCGTGCTGACGTGGCACCCCTCCCACGCGCAGCGCCCGAAGCTGATCGACCCGCGCAAAGCACTGAAGCACACCCTGCACGACTGGGCGAAGTGGACCGGCGCCTGCACCTACGAAGGCCCCTACCGCGACGCCGTGCTGCGCTCCCTGATCACGCTGAAGGCGCTGACGTACGCCCCGACGGGCGGCATCGTGGCGGCCCCGACCACCTCGCTGCCGGAGGAGATCGGGGGCGTACGGAACTGGGACTACCGCTACTGCTGGCTGCGGGACGCCACGCTGACCCTCGGGGCGCTGGTCTCGGCCGGCTATCTGAAGGAGGCGGAGGCCTGGCGGGACTGGCTGCTGCGGGCCGTCGCCGGGGACCCGGCCGACCTCCAGATCATGTACGGGCTGGCGGGCGAGCGGCGGCTGCCCGAGACGGAGCTGCCCTGGCTCGCCGGGTACGAGCACTCCCGGCCGGTGCGTACCGGCAACGCGGCCGTCCGCCAGCGGCAGCTCGATGTGTACGGCGAGGTCATCGACGCGCTGCGGCTGGCCCGCGTCGCCGGGCTCGACGACAAGCCGCACGCCTGGAACCTCCAGCTCAGCCTGCTCGGCTTCCTGGAGTCGACCTGGCGCGAGCCGGACGAGGGGCTGTGGGAGATCCGCGGCCCCCGGCGGCACTTCGTGCACTCCAAGGTGATGGCCTGGGTCGCCGCCGACCGGGCGGTGCGCTCGCTGGAGGAGCATCCCGAACTGCCCGGCGACGCCGACCGCTGGCGGGCGATGCGGGACGCCGTGCACGCCGAGGTCTGCGAGAAGGGGTACGACCCCGAGCGGAACACCTTCACCCAGTCCTACGGGTCCCGGGAGCTGGACGCCTCGACGCTGCTCATCGTGCGGACCGGCTTCCTGCCGCCGGACGACCCCCGGGTGATCGGCACGGTCGACGCGGTCCGCGACGAGCTGGGCAGCGACGGTCTGGTCCGCCGCTACGGCACCCGGGGCTCCTCCGTGGACGGGCTGCCCGGCGACGAGGGCGCGTTCCTCGCCTGCTCGTTCTGGCTGGTCGACGCGTTGCAGCGGATCGGCAGGCCGGACGAGGCACGGGAGCTGTTCGAGCATCTGCTGGAGCTGCGCAACGACGTGGGCCTGCTGGCCGAGGAGTACGACGTGGCGGCCGGGCGGCAGCTGGGCAACTTCCCGCAGGCCTTCAGCCATATCGGACTGGTGAACTCCGCTGTCGACCTCGCCGGTGAGGACCCGGCAGGATAGGGCCATGGATCTTGGACTGAAGGACCGCGTCTACATCGTCACCGGAGCGACCCGGGGTCTCGGCAACGCCACGGCCCGCTCCCTGGCCGCCGACGGCGCGAAACTGATCATCACCGGCCGGGACGAGAAGTCCGTCGCGGAGGCCGCCGCCGAACTGGGCCCGGAAGCGGTCGGAATCGCCGCCGACAACGCCGACCCGAGCGCCGCGCAGCGCCTGGTGGACACCGCCCGGGAACGCTTCGGACGGCTCGACGGCATCCTCATCAGCGTTGGTGGGCCCGCCCCCGGCTTCCTCGCGGACAACACGGACGACCAGTGGCAGACGGCGTTCGAGACGGTGTTCCTGGGAGCCGTACGGCTCGCCCGGACGGCTGCGGCCACGCTCGGCGAGGGCGGGGTGATCGGCTTCGTGCTCTCCGGATCGGTCCATGAGCCGATCGCGGGGCTGACCATCTCCAACGGGCTGCGCCCCGGGCTCGCCGGTTTCGCCAAGTCGCTGGCCGACGAGCTGGGCCCGCGCGGCATCCGGGTGGTGGGCGTGCTGCCCTCCCGGATCGACACCGACCGGGTCCGCGAACTGGACGCCCTGTCCGGTGACGCGGAGGCCGCCCGCACCGCGAACGAGGCGCGGATCCCGCTGCGGCGCTACGGGACGCCCGAGGAGTTCGGGAGGACCACGGCCTTCCTGCTCTCCCCCGCCGCCTCGTACCTGACGGGCCTCATGGTCCCGGTCGACGGCGGAGCACGGCGCGGCTTCTGACCCGCCCTGCCGCTCGTCCGGTGGCGCCCGGGCCGTCAGGACACCCGCTCCGCGCGGTGCTTGACGGCCTTGAGGCGTACCTCGGCGGGAAGCCCGTCCAGACCGGCCGAGTCCCTGGCGTGCGCCAGCGCCCCGTCGGCGACCGCGTTCAGCGTCCCGAGGGGCGCGGCGTGCGGTTCCATCAGCAGGCGGACCCGGGCCCGGGGCGCGGTGCGGCGGCCGGTCAGCATCGCGTGGGCGCGGGCCACTCCGTCCAGTTCGCCCGCCTCCCCGGCGAGCACGCCCTCCAGGGCGCGGCCCCGCAGCTGTGCCCCTTCGCCGTCACCGCTGTCCACCAGGACCTCGGCGAGGCGGCCGCGGCGGAGCTGGGCGAGGAACCACCACAGGGCGAGGACCACGAGGACGGCGAGGACGGCGATCACGGTCGGCCACCACCAGCCCTCGTCCCGCCGGCTGTGCCGGTCGGCCGCGCTGAGCAGCACATCGTGCGTGCCGTCCCAGGGCCACCAGGACGGCACGGACGCGCCGAGGCCGGTGGCGAGCACGGCTCCGCCGACGACGGCCAGCACCAGCCCGGCCAGGGCCAGCAGGACCCGGTTGACGGTGGAGCGCATACGGCTCATCCCTTCTTCGCCGGTCGGTGCACCTGGACGGAGAGGGCCGGCGGCTTCGCCAGGCCCAGTTCCCGGACGGCCTTCTCCAGCACGGCGTCCAGGTCGGTCCGTACGTCGTCGAGTTCCCGGAAGTGCGAGAGCGCGCGCACCTTCGCCTTCCGCCGTCCCATCCCGACCCGCACGGACTGCACGCCGGGCACCTCCACGGCCCGGTCCCGCAGGACCAGCGCGGCGGCGGTGCGGTCCAGTCCGGCCCGTACGTCGGCACGGTCGCGGCGCATCGGCAGCAGGTCGCGCAGTCCGGGGGTGAGGGCCAGCAGGATCAGCCAGAGGCCGATCAGCGCCGCGACGCCCGCCCCGATGAGCACCGCGACGTCGTCCAGGGGCCGTTCGGCCAGTCCGTCGGCGAGGGAGCGACGCCACTGCATGGCCGGATGACCGGTCCGTACGGCGGCGATGTCGTAGAGCAGCAGCCCGGCCCCGCCCAGGACCACGAGGGCCAGCAGGGCGGCCGGGACCCGGCGCGCGGACCAGAAGCGTCCGGCCCGGCCGTCCCCCTGTTCCAGGGTGGGGACAGGTGCGCGGGCGTCGGCCGAAGCGCCCGGGACGGGCGGGCGCGCGCCGCCGTCGCTCTGGTCGACCGTGGGCATCCGCCGGGTGGATCCGGTCGGTTCACCGGGTTCGGTCATCGGATCCTCCCCTGCGCCGCGGCGCCCGCTCCCGCGGGGTGCAGCCGTTCGACCTGCACGGCCACCTCGGGCACCTCCATCCCTGCCAGCGCCTTGACCCGCTGGGCGACCCGTCGGCGTACGGCGCCGCACTGGCGGCCGATGTCGCCGGGGTAGCCCAGCTCCAGGCTGACCCAGACCCGGGCGGCGTCGCGGTGCACGGTGACCGTGGCACGCGGCGACGCCCCGTCCGCCGGCGGTTCGTCGACCGCCTCCTTCGCCGCCTGGGCGGCGATCTTGGCGACGACGCGGTCGGCGATCCGGGTCTCGCCCCGTTCGGCGGCGGCGACCCGGCCGGTCACCGCCGTCACCGTCGCCGGTCGCCGCGCTCGCGACTCCGGAAGAAGTCGCCGGGCTCCAGGTCACCGTCCAGGAAGCGGCCGGCGATGAAGCCGATCGCGCCCAGCGCGGCCACCAGTACGAAGGCTCCGAACCCGCCGAAATACCCGGCGAATCCGAGCGCCATGCCGGCCAACAGGCCCGCGACAGCCATGCTCATCGTGGTCTCTCCTCAACTGCGGTGCGACGGAGATGCGGAACGGTCACTGAAGACGCTGCTCGTCGTTGTCGTCGTCCTCGTCGTCCTCGTCGGGCAGCTTGACGTCGCTGACCGCGATATTGACCTCGACGACCTCAAGGCCGGTCATGCGCTCGACCGCCGCGATGACGTTCTCGCGTACATCGCGGGCCAGGTCGGAGATCGACACGCCGTAGTCGACGACGATCTCCAGGTCAAGAGCCGTCTGCGATTCGCCGACCTCGGCCTTGACCCCGCGGGTGACGGATCTGCCGCCGCCGGGGACCCGGTCACGGACGGCGCCGAACGTCCGCGACAGGCCGCTGCCCATCGCGTGGACGCCGGCCACGTCGCGTGCCGCCATCCCCGCGATCTTCTCGACGACGCCGTCCGCGATGGTGGTGCGGCCCCGGGTGCCCGGTGCGCCGCCGCCGCGTTTGCTCAGCGGCGTCTTGTCACCGGACCCGCTGTCGGGGTTGTTGCGCTGGGAGGTGTCAGTCATCGCTGCTCTTCCCTTCGGGGCAGGTTTGTACTTCCTTGCCCACGTTAAGTGCGCTTTCCCCATCTCGCGCCGTGGATGCGGCAGTCTGGGGTGATGACGACGGCTTGGGGCCCGCGGAGGGCCGACGGATGGACCGCTGCGGTACGGGAACGCCTGGGCCTGGGCAGGCTGCTGCCGCTGGGCGGTCCGGCGGACGGCGCGTGGATCGCGGAGACGGCCGCCGCGTCGGTGCTGCGCGGGGCGTCCGCCCTCCCGGGGACGGTGCTCGGGATGCTGCGGATCGGTCCGACGGAGGAAGCGGTGGAGAGAGCGGTCACCGGGGGCGGTTCCGACGCCTCACGGGACCCTGCGGGCCCGGTGCCGCCGCCGGCTCCGCCGAGTGCGCTGCCGCCGGGGCCGTTGCGGATCGAGGCGGAGTTCTCGGCCGCCCCGGACCGGCCGCTGCCGGAGGCCGCCGCGGCACTGCGCGCGGTGCTCCTCACGGCCGCCGCGGCCCGGCTGGGTCTGGAGATCGCCGAGGTGGACCTGAGAGTGACGGCGTTGCTGGAGGACGATGCGCCCGATCAGGTGAGGGCGGCGCCGCCGTCACCTGATCGGGCGCGGGTCGCGCAGGCGGAGGGCCCGGTGGCGACGGCCGCCGCCGGGGCCCCGGGAGTCGCCTCGCTGACCCGGGCCCTGGGCAGCCCGGTGCACACCACCCAGGAGTGCGTACGGGTCGAGGTGGCGGCGGCCGGGAACCTCCGGGCGCTGGATGTCGCCCGGTCGGTGCGCACGGCGGTGGCGGCGGCCACGGGGGACCGGCTGCCGGTGTCCGTGCTGATCACGGACGTGGTCAGTCCGTGAGGCCCGCCAGGTCGCGGAGCCGGCGGCCCTGGGCGGCCCGCTCGGCGATGCGCTGCTCCTCGTAGTCGCGCGAGAGCGCGCCACCGAGCAGCGCCTTGGTCTCGACGACGGCGTCGCGTGGCGCCGCCACCAGGGCCCCGGCCAGGTCGCGGGTGGCCGCGTCGAGCTGGTCGGCGGGGACCACGAGGTTGGCGAGGCCGGTGCGCTCGGCCTCCTCGGCGTGCACGAAGCGGCCGGTGGCGCAGATTTCGAGCGCGCGGGCATACCCCACGAGGTGCACCAGCGGGTGGGTGCCCGTGAGGTCGGGAACGAGGCCGAGACTGGTCTCGCGCATGGCGAACTGCACGTCCTCGGCGACGATCCGCAGATCGCAGGCGAGGGCGAGCTGGAAGCCGGCGCCGATGGCGTGGCCCTGGACCGCCGCGATCGACACGAGGTCGTTGCGGCGCCACCAGGTGAACGCCTCCTGGTACTCGGCGATGATCGCGTCGAGCTCGGCCTCCGGGCCGCGCGCCATGTCGAGGAACGACGGCTCGCCGTCGAAGCCTTCGGGAGTGAAGGCCTGCCGGTCGAGGCCCGCGGAGAAGGACATGCCCTCGCCACGGAGCACCACGACCCGGACCGTGCCGGGCAGCGCCCTTCCGGCCTCCGTCAACGCCCGCCACAGAGCGGGAGACTGAGCGTTGCGCTTGGCCGGACGGGTGAGCGTCACCGTGGCGACGGCGTCGTCGACGGTGAGCCGTACGCCGTCCTTGTCGAGCACAGTGTCGAGCGAGGTCATGGGGCGCCTCCGGATGGGGTGCGGTCAGCACTCGGAATTAAGTGACTGAACAGTAACCACCCGGACGACCTTGCGGTCAGCCGGGTGGTCACCCCGTGTTCCGTTGGGCCGGAATGACACCGAATGACACCGAAGACACCGGGAACGCAGAGGCCTTCAGGCCGAAGTGGCCTTCTTGCCCCGTGTCGCGCCGCCGCGTCCTCGCAGCGTCACTCCGGATTCACTGAGCATCCGGTGGACGAACCCGTAGGAGCGGCCGGTTTCCTCGGCCAGCGCCCGGATGCTCGCACCGGAGTCGTACTTCTTCTTCAGGTCTGCCGCGAGCTTGTCACGCGCGGCGCCGGTTACCCGGCTGCCCTTCTTCAGAGTCTCGGCCACCCGTGCCTCCTCATGGGAAGTGCGCTCTGGACTCTCATGATCACCCCTCCCGCGCTTCCTGGCCACCCATTCGGCAAGGTCGGTGCGAGCGGTTTCCCGGACGAGAAGCCCCTCGGCACGAGCGGAATCCTCGATTCCGAAGGGCGCACGAGGGCGTTCGGCCCGGACCATGACGAGAACAGCCAGGTCAGGGCCGTACGGGGAAGAGTGGCCGAAACAGGGGCGCAGAGCGGGTGAGCGCCGGGCGCACCACCGGAGTACGAGACGCTCTCACACAGATGGTGGATCACGCGTAGGCCGAATGATCTATCCCCGGTGGATCAGGCGAGAGCGACGAGGTCGCGGTAGTCCGCTCCCCAGAGGTCCTCGACGCCGTCCGGGAGCAGGATGATCCGCTCCGGCTGGAGCGCCTCCACGGCGCCCTCGTCGTGGGTGACGAGGACGACCGCGCCCTTGTAGGTGCGCAGCGCGCCGAGGATCTCCTCGCGGCTGGCGGGGTCGAGGTTGTTCGTCGGCTCGTCGAGCAGGAGCACGTTGGCGGAGGAGACGACCAGGGTCGCGAGGGCGAGCCGGGTCTTCTCACCGCCGGAGAGCACGCCCGCGGGCTTGTCGACGTCGTCGCCGGAGAAGAGGAAGGAGCCGAGCGTCTTGCGGACCGCCACGAGGTCGAGGTCGGGGGCGGCGGAGCGCATGTTCTCCAGGACCGTGCGATCCGGGTCGAGAGTCTCGTGCTCCTGGGCGTAGTAACCGAGCTTGAGGCCGTGCCCCTGGATGATCTCGCCGGTGTCGGGCTTCTCGGCGCCGCCGAGCAGGCGGAGCAGCGTGGTCTTGCCGGCGCCGTTGAGGCCCAGGATGACGACGCGGGAGCCCTTGTCGATGGCGAGGTCGACGTCGGTGAAGATCTCCAGCGAGCCGTACGACTTGGACAGGCCCTCCGCCATCAGCGGGGTCTTGCCGCAGGGCGAGGGGTCGGGGAAGCGCAGCTTGGCGACCTTGTCGGAGACCCGCACGGCCTCCAGGCCGGAGAGCAGCCGGTCGGCGCGCTTGGCCATGTTCTGGGCGGCGACGGTCTTGGTGGCCTTGGCGCGCATCTTGTCGGCCTGCGCGTTGAGGGTCGCGGCCTTCTTCTCGGCGTTCTGGCGCTCGCGCTTGCGGCGCTTCTCGTCGGCCTCGCGCTGCTGCTGGTAGAGCTTCCAGCCCATGTTGTAGACGTCGATCTGGGAGCGGTTCGCGTCGAGGTAGAACACCTTGTTGACGACCGTCTCGACCAGGTCGACATCGTGGGAGATCACGATGAAGCCGCCACGGTAGGACTTGAGGTAGTCGCGCAGCCAGACGATGGAGTCGGCGTCGAGGTGGTTGGTCGGTTCGTCCAGGAGCAGGGTGTCGGCGTCCGAGAAGAGGATCCGGGCCAGCTCGACGCGGCGGCGCTGACCACCGGAGAGCGTGTGCAGCGGCTGGCCGAGGACCCGGTCGGGCAGGCTGAGCGCGGCGGCGATGGTGGCGGCCTCGGCCTCGGCGGCGTATCCGCCCTTGGTGAGGAACTCCGTCTCCAGGCGCTCGTACTTCTTCATCGCCTTCTCGCGGGTGGCGCCCTGCCCGTTCGCCATCCGGTCCTCGTTCTCACGCATCTTGCGCAGGATCGTGTCGAGACCGCGGGCGGAGAGGATGCGGTCGCGGGCGAGGATGTCGAGGTCGCCGGTGCGCGGGTCCTGCGGGAGGTAGCCCACCTCGCCGGACCTGGTGATGGTGCCCCCGGCGGGAGTGCCCTCGCCCGCGAGGCACTTGGTGAGGGTGGTCTTGCCCGCTCCGTTGCGGCCGACGAGGCCGATGCGGTCGCCCTTGGCGATGCGGAAGGAAGCGGATTCGATGAGGATGCGGGCGCCGGCGCGCAGCTCGATGCCGGAAGCGGTGATCACGGAAAAACTCCAGGGCAGTGTGGACGGCGGAGGGACGAGGGCGGAGGTCTCTCGACGCCGCTAATGCACAAGGAGGAAAGCCATACGGCCCATTCTACTGGCGGTGCGCAACTTCTTTCCCGCGAGCCCGTCGGGACGAACCGCCCGCTGTCCAGCGCGGAGGGGCACCCGCCTGGGCGGCGGCGGTCGGCGAGGACCGGATCCGGGAGGGCATTGTCAGTGCCCGGTGGAAGACTGAGACGCAGATCACATCAGAGTGGTCCGCAGAGCAGACGCGACACCGGAAGAGGTGAGTGCGATGACCGGCGGGGCGAACGGCGTTCCCACGATCTACCCGACGATCCTGTACGACGACGCGAAGGCCGCGATCAGAACGCTGACGCAGGGTCTCGGCTTCACCGAGGAGGCGGTCTACGAGGGGGAGAACGGCAGCGTGCTGCATGCCGAGCTGTCCTGCGGCAACGGCAGGGTGATGCTCGGCTCCAAGGGGCGCGGGGGTCTGTTCGCGCAGGCGATGACGGGCGCGGGCCCGGCGGGGGTGTACGTGGTGGTGGAAGAGGTCGACGAACACTGTGCCCGCGCCAAGGAGTTCGGCGTGGAGATCCTCATGGAGCCGACCGACCAGGACTACGGCTCCCGGGACTACATGGCGCGGGACGCCGAGGGCAATGTGTGGAGCTTCGGGACCTACGCTCCGGGGTCCGGCTGAGCGGGCTGAGCGGTCCCGAACGGCGGGCGGGTTTCGCGCGGCGCCCGGTTGGGCGTAGTTTCGCGCGGCGCCCCGGTGCCGCCCGGGGCGCGCGGTCTCAGGCTCCTCCGGTGTGCACCTGGAAGGCGGCCCGGCGGACCGCCTTGGCCAGGGCCGGGTCCGGGTGGGCCGCGGCCAGGGCGACCAGGACCTGGACGGTGCGCGGATGGCCGACGGCCCTGACCTCGTCGAGCAGGGCCGGGACGGTTCCCTGGACGGCGGAGTCGAGGTGGCGGACCAGCAGCCCGGTCTCGCCGTGGTCGGCGACCGCGGCCGCGGTGTCGACCCAGAGCCAGGTGGCCTCCTCGCGGCTGAGGACGTCCTGGGCGTCATCGGGATCGTTGCCCTCGTACTCGGCGAGCCAGAGCAGCCCGTAGGGCCGCAGCGAGGGTTCGGTGAGCACGGCGCGGACCTCGGGTTCGGCGGGGGCGCCGACGACCCTCAGCGCCTCGAAGGCCAGTCCGCGCAGCAGCGCGTCCTCGCCCCGGGCGACGGCCAGCAGTTCCGCGACGGCGCTGCCGACGGTACGGGCGGCGAGCCAGGCGCGGTATTCGTCGCGGGCCGGGCCGGGGCTGAGCCGGGCGCAGCCGAGGAGCATGTCGGCGGCGGACTGCTCGATGTTCCCGGCCGGGCTCTGGGCGGCGACGCAGATCTGTTCCAGCTTGACCCAGACCGCCCAGTTGCCGAGCGGGGTGAGCGTGGCGTGCCCTTGGCCGAGCGTCAGCGCCCCGACGGCGGCGAGGCCTTCCAGGGCCCAGTCGAGCAGCAGGGCGTTGAGGCCGGGGCTCCGGTCGGGTCCGGCGGCGCTCTCGGCCGCCGCTGTGCGTGCGGTGGTCACCGCGGGGGCATCGGTCTCCGCCGGGGCGGCGGGCGCGGTTCGGCCGGGTCCGAGGGGCACTTCGCAGCGCTCCTCCTGAAGTTCGGCGACGCGCTGGCCGAGAAGGTCCAGCAGCGCGGGGACGGTGACGGGACCGGCGGAGAGCTGAAGGAGGGAAAGCACCTGGGGCACGGCCTCGACGGCCTCGGCGACCGCGCCCGCCTCGATGCCCGCGGGGGCGGCGTGGACGAGCGACCAGGCGTCGAAGAGCGCCACCCAGCCGCGGAGCACGGCGGAGTCGTCCCGGTCCCAGGCGCGCAGCCGCCACCCGGGGCGGGCGGTGTCGCCGTGCAGTTCGATCAGTCCGGCCAGCCGGGCCCGGTCCCAGCCGGCGCGGACCTGCGCCGGGGAGAGTTCCAGAGCGGTGGCCGCCCGTTCGAGGGCGTGCGCCGCGAGGGGGGCGGCAGTACCCGGCCCCGGCGTGCCGGCCGCCCAGTGGGCGATGCGTACGGCGTCGGCGAGCACCGCCCTGGCCTGGCGCGCCAGTTCCGTACGGGGCGGGGTGCCCTCGGGGGGCCGGGGTGCCGGCCTGGTACGCCGGGTCGTCACGGCCTTGCGGGCGGTGGCGAGGGGTCGCGGGCGGACAAGTCGCAGCCTGGAGTCGCGCGGAGTACGGGACGTCACGGGAGCAGTCTTGCCCCTGACGGCCCGAAAGCCCAAACGGAAGGCGTTTCGCCGGTACGGGAAAGGTTCCCCCGGCGCGACGGCAAGCGGGAGAGTTCACCCCATCGGCTCACATCAGAGGCGTGAGGAAGCGTCGCAGGGTCTCCTCGTAGCGGGCCGGGCCGACGTTCCACATCGACGCATGCGGAGCCTGCGGTACGGCGTGGAGGCTGACCAGATCCGGACGGCGGGCGGCGAGCCGGCGGGAGGCGTCCCAGGGGGCGATGGTGTCGTCCGGTCCGTGCAGGATCAGGGTCGGGGTGCGCAGGGAGGCCGGCGCCGAGGTCTCCAGCATCGGGGCCGCGCTCATCCCGGTCCTGCCCTGGGCGGCGCGGACGGCGAGCGGCAGCAGGGCGGCCGGGACGCCGCGGGCCGCGGCCAGGGCGCGCAGCGTGACCGGCCAGTCCAGCACCGGGGAGTCGAGGACGAGGCCGCTGATCCGGTCGCGGAGCGGGGACTCGACCGCGGCGTACAGGGCCATGGTGGCGCCGGTGGACCAGCCGTGGACGATCACGTCGCGGGCCCCGTAGCGCAGGGCCCAGCGGAGGGCGGCGTCGAGGTCGCGCCACTCGGAGGCGCCGAAGTGGCCGAGGCCGTCCGCGGGGCGCGGGGCCCCGGGGTCGCCCCGGTAGGCGAGGTCGAGCACGGGGAAGCTCTGTTCGCGCAGGAACGGCATCAGGTTCATGGGGTGGGCCCGGGTGGTGCCGAGGCCGTGCACGGTGATGACCCAGGTGTCGCGCGCGCCGGGGACGTACCAGGCGGGCAGGGTTCCCAGTTCGCCGGGGATCTCGACCTCCTGATGGTCCAGGCCGAGGTCGCTGCTCGGGTCACCGCCGTACAGCGCGGGGGTGAGCCGCACCTTCACGCCCGGTTCGAGGAGTCCCGTGCCGACGCTCTCCAGCCTGCGGACGACGGTGTCGGCGGCCTGGGAGGCCCCTTCGACGACGGGCCCGACGACCGCGTGGACGCCGGGTCCGGACAGGCCGTAGGTGCCGGGCCTGAGCGCCGAGAAGGACCGGGTCAGGGTGGTCTGCCCGGCCGCCGTGGCGTGCACGGTGAGTCTGCGGTCGGCGGGGAGGGGACGTCCGGGCGCCGCTTTGAGGGCGACGTCGCTGGCGTACCGGCCGGCCGCGACCGCTGTCGCACCGACGCCGAGGATCGTGGTGACGGCCGTTGCCGTCGCGGTTACCGGGCGCACCGCTCCAGTGTCGTGGGACGGGAGGCGCGCTGCCAGTGGACGGGGCCGTCCGGGGCGGACGCGGGCCGGACCCGGCGCCCGGGCTCCGGCGGACACGAGGGCGCCCGTAGGCGAGCAGCGGGCGCCGGCGGAGAAGGAGCGGGCGCCGAGCGCGGCTCAGCCGGGCTGGCCGTATCCCTTGAGCGCTTCCGTCACCTCGTCCAGCTGGGCCGCGTCGAGCAGGGCCGGGGTGCGGCCGGGTACGGAGCTCGCGGTGAGCCAGAGGCGGCAGAGCCACTCCAGTTGGGCGGTGCGCTCGTAGGCCTGGTCGAGCGTGTCGCCGTAGGTGACGGTGCCGTGGTTGGCGAGCAGACAGCCGGTGCGGCCCGCCAGGGCCCCGAGCATGGCCTCGGCCAGCTCCGGGGTGCCGTAGCGGGCGTAGGCGGCGGTGCGGACGGGGCCGCCGAGGATGGCGGCGGCGTAATGGACGAGCGGCACCTCGGTGACGAGGGTGGAGACGGCGGTGGCGTGCACGGCGTGGGTGTGGACCACGGCGGCGGCGTCGGTGGAGCGGTAGACCGCCAGGTGGAGGGGGAGTTCGCTGGTCGGCCCGAGGTTCCCGAGGACCTGGCGGCCTTCCAGGTCGACGCCGACCGCGTCCCCGGGGCCGAGCCGGTCGTAGGGCACCCCGCTGGGCGTGACCAGGACCAGGTCGCCGACGCGGGCCGAGACATTGCCCGAGGTGCCGACGACCAGGCCGTCCGCCGCGCTGCGGCGGGCCGTTGCCACGACGTCCAGCCAGGCCCGGCCGACGGATTCCGGCTGTTGCTCGCTCATGGGGCGAGCGTAGAGGGCAGGACGCGCAACCGGAACGTCACAGGGAAGGTGACGGGGGTCTCTTCCGGGTGCCGAACAGCCGTTCAAAATGTTCGCCAACTAGTGGCAAAGGGCAGCCCACATCCCGCCCCACTGGCGTCGCGCGGCCCCTCCCGCGTACAAGCGGAGGCAACCCACTCCGCTTGGGGTCACCGTGGCGCCCCGCTCAGTTCACCTTCCGTTCATCCAGGTTGCCTACGGTCCACGTGCCACTGACGTCGAACGATTGCCTGGGTAAATGGAACACATCACGCTGCTGCTTGCGATTGTGGTCGTGACAGCTCTCGTGTTCGATTTCACGAACGGTTTCCACGACACCGCCAACGCGATGGCGACCACCATCTCGACCGGCGCCCTGAAACCCAAGACAGCGGTGGCGATGTCCGCCGTTCTCAACCTGATCGGCGCGTTCCTGTCGGTGGAGGTCGCCAAGACGATCTCCGGCGGGATCGTCAACGAGGACGGCATCAGAACCGAGGTCATCTTCGCGGCGCTCGTCGGCGCCATCCTGTGGAATCTCCTGACCTGGCTGGTCGGCCTGCCCTCCAGCTCCTCCCACGCCCTGTTCGGCGGTCTGATCGGCGCCGCGGTCATGTCGGCGGGCTGGTCCTCGATCAACGGCGGCACCGTCGTCACCAAGGTGCTGCTCCCGGCGATCGCCGCCCCGCTGGTCGCCGGTATCGCCGCGATGCTGGCCACGCGGCTGACGTACCGGATCAACCGGAACGTCACCGACGAGGGTCAGCTCAAGTCGACCGCCAAGGGCTACCGGGCCGGACAGATCGCCTCCGCCGGTCTCGTCTCGCTCGCCCACGGCACCAACGACGCCCAGAAGACGATGGGCATCATCACGCTGGCGCTGGTCACCAGTGGCGTCCTCGCCCCCGGCTCCAACCCGCCGCTGTGGGTCATCGTCTCCGCCGGTGTGGCCATCGCGCTCGGCACCTACCTCGGCGGCTGGCGCATCATCCGCACGATGGGCAAGGGGCTGACCGACCTCCAGCCGCCGCAGGGCTTCGCCGCCCAGACCAGCGCGGCGACGGTCATCCTGGCCTCCTCGCACCTCGGCTTCTCGCTCTCCACCACCCAGTCCTGCTCCGGCGCCGTGATGGGCGCGGGTCTCGGCCGCAAGGGGGGCGTGGTCCGCTGGTCCACCGCCACCCGGATGTTCGTCGCCTGGGGTCTGACGCTCCCGGCGGCCGGTCTGATCGGCGCGGGCGCCGAGTTCCTGACCAAGCAGGGCCCCTGGGGCATCACCGTCACCGCGGTCGTGCTCGTGGGCGGCTCCTTCGCCATCTGGCTGGCCTCGCGCCGCCAGCCGGTGGACCACACCAACGTCAACGACCCGGACGGGGAGGGCGAGCCCCAGGGCGTCGTCACCACCGCCATCGCCGCGGTCCAGCCGCCGCCCGCCGGCGCCCCGGCCGCCGACCTCGCAACCACCATCCCGGCCCCGGCCTCGTCGCCCGACGACCCGGCCCGGCCGCCGGCCAAGGTGTAAGGACAGATCCGCATGAAAATCGACTGGGCAGCCCTCGCCTCCGTGTTCGGTGTCAGCCTCGTGGTCACCGTCGCGCTGGTCGGCCTCTTCACCCTGGGCATCGTCGCCCTCTCCAAGCAGTCCGCCACGGCCGGAAGCGGCGCCGCCGGCGGCGGGTCGGTCGCGCTGGCGCGCACCGCGGCGTACGTCTGCTTCGCGGCGTGCGTGGCGGCGGTCGCGTACGGGATCTACCTGATCGTCGCCTGACCCCGCACCCCGCTTCTCCCTCGGGCCGGACACACCCTCGTGTGTCCGGCCCGATGTGCGTCTGCGCACAGTGGAGCCTCGCAGGTCAACAGCGAGTTGACGGTTGTTCGCGGGGCGTGGTGGACTGCCGGAGCCATTTACGGCGACAGCAGAGGAAGCCGGTGCGAATCCGGCGCGGTCCCGCCACTGTCACCGGGGAGCACTCCCCCACACCGGACGTCACGGCCCACGGAACACGGGCTGGAAGGCCGGGGGAACTGCGGATCCGGAAGCCAGGAGACTCTCGTCGCCGGTCACGTCGAACCAGGGCGCGGACCCTGAGTGAGGACATACGCCATGCCCGGCCGCCGTGTGCCGCTTCCTGTCCCCCCTCATCCCCCTTCCGGAACGCCTCTCCCCGCGACGGGCTGAGCCGTGCGTGCCGACCGCGTCTTCGCGTACGGCGCCACGGCCGGGCTGATCGCCGACGCTCTGCTCGGCGACCCCCGTCGGGGCCATCCCGTCGCCGGATTCGGCCGCGCAGCCGCGCGGGCCGAATCCCTGCTGTGGCGTGACGACCGGGGCCGGGGCGCCCTGCACACCCTCGTGTGCGCCGGCGGCGCCGTCGGGGCCGCCGCGCTGGCCGCCCGCGCCACCCGGGACCGCCCCGCGCTCGCCGTCGCGCTGACCGCCGCCACCGCCTGGTCCGTCGTCGGGGGGACGTCGCTCGGCCGGGAGGCGCGCGCCATCGGCGGCGCCCTGGCCGCCGGGGACCTGGAGGCCGCGCGGGAGCGGCTGCCGCACCTGTGCGGTCGCGATCCGCACTCCCTCGACGGCCCCGGGATCGCCCGCGCGGTCGTCGAGTCGGTCGCCGAGAACACCTCGGACGCCGTTGTCGGCGCGCTGGTGTGGGGGGCGATCGGCGGGGTCCCGGGGCTCGTCGGCTTCCGGGCCGTGAACACGCTCGACGCGATGGTCGGCCACAAGTCCCCCCGCTACCGCCGTTACGGCTGGGCCTCGGCCCGCCTGGACGACCTCGCGGGGTGGCCCGGCGCCCGTCTGACGGCCGCGCTGGCCGTGGCGGGCGGTGGGCGGCCCCGGGAGGCCGTACGCGCCTGGAGGGCGGACGCGGGGCGTCACCCGAGCCCGAACGCGGGGCCGGTGGAGGCAGCGTTCGCGGGTGCGCTCGGCGTACGGCTGGGCGGGACGCTGGCGTACGCGGGGCGCGTCGAGCACCGGCCGGTGCTGAACGGGGAGTCCGGGCGGGCCGTGCGGGGAGCGGACATCGAACGTGCGGTACGGCTGTCGCGCCGGGTGAGCACGCTGGCCCTCGGTGTGTGCGTGGCGGGGCGGCTGGTCGCGGGCCGGACGGTCACGGGGCGGAAGTGGGGACGGTCATGAACGGTCCGGGACGGAACGCGGTACGGGAACGGGAGCGGGCATGAGCGGCGGACTGCTGGTCGCGGGCACCACATCGGACGCGGGCAAGAGCGTCGTCACGGCGGGCATCTGCCGCTGGCTTAAGCGCCGGGGCGTGAAGGTCGCGCCCTTCAAGGCCCAGAACATGTCCCTGAACTCCTTCGTGACCCGACAGGGCGCGGAGATCGGGCGGGCCCAGGCGATGCAGGCGCAGGCCGCCCGGGTGGAGCCGACGGCCCTGATGAACCCGGTGCTGCTGAAGCCCGGCAGCGACCGCTCCAGCCAGGTGGTCCTGATGGGGAAGCCGGTCGGCGAGATGAGCGCCCGGGGGTACCACGGGGGCCGTCAGGAGGCGCTGCTCGGCACGGTGACGGACTGCCTGGAGGAGCTGCGGTCGACGTACGACGCGGTGATCTGCGAGGGGGCGGGCTCCCCCGCCGAGATCAATCTCCGGCGCACCGACATCGTGAACATGGGGATCGCGCGGGCCGCCCGCTTCCCCGTGCTGGTGGTCGGGGACATCGACCGGGGCGGGGTCTTCGCGTCGTTCTTCGGAACAACGGCGTTGCTGGGCCCCGAGGACCAGGCGCTGGTCGCGGGCTACCTGGTGAACAAGTTCCGGGGCGACGTCTCCCTGCTGGAGCCGGGCCTGGACATGCTGTACGGGCTGACCGGGCGGCGGACGTACGGGGTGCTGCCGTTCGCCCACGGGCTCGGCATCGACGAGGAGGACGGCCTGCGGGTGTCCTTGCGGGGTGCGGTGCGGGAGTCGGTCGTGGCTCGCCCGCACGGCGAGGACGTGCTGCGGGTGGCGGTCTGCGCGGTGCCGCTCATGTCGAACTTCACGGACGTGGACGCGCTGGCCGCCGAACCGGGCGTCGTCGTGCGGTTCGTGGACCGGGCGGAGGAGCTGGCCGACGCGGACCTGGTGATCGTGCCCGGGACGCGCGGGACGGTGAGGGCGCTGGCCTGGCTGCGCGAGCGGGGCCTCGCGGAGGCGCTGGTACGGCGGGCGGCGGAGGGCCGGCCGGTGCTGGGGATCTGCGGCGGGTTCCAGGTGCTCGGTGAGCGGATCGAGGACGAGGTGGAGTCGCGGGCCGGCGTCGTGGACGGGCTGGGGCTGCTGCCGGTGCGTATTCGCTTCGACCGGGCCAAGACGCTGGCGCGGCCGGTCGGCTCGGCGCTGGGCGAACCGGTGGAGGGATACGAGATCCACCACGGGGTGGCCGACGTACGGGGCGGGGAGCCGTTCCTCGACGGGTGCCGGGTGGGGGCGGTGTGGGGGACGCACTGGCACGGGTCGCTGGAGAGCGACGCGTTCCGGCGGCGGTTCCTGGTGGAAGTGGCCCACGCCGCCGGGCGGCGGTTCGTGCCGGCGCCGGACACGAGTTTCGAGGCGTTGCGGGAGGAGCAGCTGGACCGGCTCGGGGATCTGGTGGAGGAGCACGCGGACACGGACGCGTTGTGGCGGTTGATCGAGGGGGGCGCGCCGGTGGGGTTGCCGTTCGTGCCGCCGGGGGCGCCGCCGTCGAGCGCGGGTGCTCCGCGGAGCCGGGGCGCTGCCCCGGACCCCGCTCCTCGATCGCCGGAAGGACTCGTCCTTGCCGGGTCCGCCGAAGCAGGGCCCCAGGGGCTCGGGGTTGCCGGGTCCGCTGAGGCAGCGCCCCCGGAGCTTGATCTTGTTGACGTCGACCAGGAGGCCAAGTGAGTACGCCGTATCCCTTCACCGCGATCGTCGGACAGGACGACCTGCGGCTCGGGCTGTTGCTGAACGCGGTCAGTCCGGCCGTCGGTGGGGTGCTCGTGCGGGGCGAGAAGGGCACCGCCAAGTCCACCGCCGTGCGGGCGCTCGCCGCCCTCGTGCCGGAGGTCTCCGTCGTGCCGGGGTGCCGGTTCTCCTGCGACCCCCTCTCCCCCGATCCGGCGTGTCCCGATGGACCGCACGCGGAGGCGGCCGGTGTGTCGCGGGCCGCGCGGACCGTGGAGCTGCCCGTCGGCGCGTCCGAGGACCGGCTCGTGGGGGCGCTGGACATCGAGCGGGCGCTGTCGGAGGGCGTGAAGGCGTTCGAGCCGGGGCTGCTGGCGGACGCGCACCGCGGGATCCTGTACGTGGACGAGGTCAATCTGCTCCACGACCACCTGGTGGACCTGCTGCTGGACGCGGCGGCCATGGGTGCCTCGTACGTCGAGCGGGAAGGCGTCTCCGTACGGCACGCGGCGCGGTTCCTGCTGGTCGGGACGATGAACCCGGAAGAGGGCGAGCTGCGGCCCCAGTTGCTCGACCGGTTCGGGCTGACCGTCGAGGTGGCGGCGTCGCGGGACACCGACGAGCGGGTCGAGGTCGTGCGGCGCAGGCTCGCGTACGACGACGACCCGGAGGGGTTCGCCGCGCGCTGGGTCGGGGAGGAGAGCGCCCTGCGGGAGCGCATCGCCGCCGCGCGTGCCCTGCTGCCCCGGGTCGTGCTGGGCGACGGCGTGTTGCGTCAGATCGCCGCGACCTGCGCCGCGTTCGAGGTCGACGGGATGCGGGCCGACATCGTGATGGCCCGTACCGCGACCGCGCTGGCCGCCTGGGCGGGCCGCGAGGAGGTCACCGCGGACGACGTGCGGCAGGCCGCGCTCCTCGCGCTCCCCCACCGGCGTCGCCGCAACCCCTTCGACGCGCCCGGCCTGGACGAGGACAAGCTCGACCAGACCCTGGACGAAGCCGGTCCGCAGGAGAACAACGACGATGACGACCGGCCCGACCCCGACGGGGGTGGGAACGATGACGGCGGTGGTGGCGGCGGTGGCGTACCGCCCCAGGCCGACGGGGACCGCACGCCGCCGCAGGGCGAGGCCGACAGCGGCGGTGACACGCCGTCACAGGCCCCCGGAGACAGCCCCGACACGCCCGGCCGGTCCACCGGGGCCGAGCAGCAGCCGGTGGCGTCCGCCGAGCCGTTCCGGGCGAAGACACTCAGCGTGCCGGGGCTCGGCGAGGGCGCTGCGGGGCGGCGCTCCCGGGCCCGTACCGAGCACGGGCGCACGACCGGCGCCCGCCGCCCGCAGGGGGCGCTGACCAAGCTGCACCTGGCCGCGACCGTGCGGGCCGCCGCCCCGCACCAGCGGGCGCGCGGGCGTGCCGGGCGGGGGCTCGTGGTGCGCCGGGACGATCTGCGGCAGGCGACCCGGGAGGGCCGTGAGGGCAACCTCGTGCTGTTCGTCGTGGACGCGTCGGGCTCGATGGCGGCGCGGCAGCGGATGAGCGCGGTCAAGGGGGCCGTGCTGTCGCTGCTGCTGGACGCCTACCAGCGGCGGGACAAGGTCGGCCTGGTGACCTTCCGGGGCAAGGAGGCGGAGGTGGCGCTGCCGCCGACCTCGTCCGTGGACGCGGCCGCCTCCCGTCTGGAGGCGCTGCCGACCGGGGGCCGCACCCCGCTGGCCGCCGGTCTGCTCAGGGCCCACGACGTGCTGCGGGTGGAGCGGCTGCGCGATCCGTCGCGGCGGCCCCTGCTCGTCGTGGTCACGGACGGCCGGGCGACCGGCGGGCCGGAGCCGGTGGCGCTCGCGGGACGGGCCGGGCGGCTGCACCGCTCGGAGGGGACGGCGTCGGTCGTCGTGGACTGCGAGTCGGGGTACGTACGCCTCGGTCTCGCCGGGGAACTCGCCCGGGAGCTGGGAGGCACCGCCGTCACGCTCGACGAGCTGCGGGCCGACTCGATCGCCGGGCTCGTCAAGGACGTCACCGCAGCCGGGAGGGCCGCTTAATGCCGCAGGGACAGCCGACTTCAGTACCGGACGACGGACTCACCACCCGTCAGCGGCGCAACCGTCCGCTCCTGTTCGTCCACACCGGCATCGGCAAGGGCAAGTCGACGGCGGCCTTCGGGCTGGCGTTGCGGGCCTGGAACCAGGGGTGGCCGATCGGGGTGTTCCAGTTCGTGAAGTCGGCGAAGTGGAAGGTCGGCGAGGAGAACGCGCTGAAGGTCCTCGGAGCGAGCGGCGAGGGCGGCACCGTCGACTGGCACAAGATGGGCGAGGGCTGGTCCTGGGTCCAGCGCGACGGCCAGCTGGACAACGAGGAGAAGGCCCGCGAGGGCTGGGAGCAGGTCAAGCGCGACCTGGCGGCCGAGACGTACAAGCTGTACGTGCTCGACGAGTTCGCGTACCCGATGCACTGGGGCTGGATCGACACCGACGAGGTCGTCGAGGTGATGCGGAACCGGCCCGGCACCCAGCACGTGGTGATCACCGGCCGCAACGCGCCCGACCAGCTCATCGAGGCCGCCGACCTGGTGACCGACATGTCGAAGGTCAAGCACCCGATGGACGCGGGGCAGAAGGGCCAGAGGGGCATCGAGTGGTGAGTACGCCCCGTCTGGTCATCGCCGCTCCGGCCTCCAACAGCGGCAAGACCACCGTCGCCACCGGCCTGATGGCAGCCTTCGCCGCGCGCGGGCTCGCCGTCTCCCCGCACAAGGTGGGGCCGGACTACATCGACCCGGGCTATCACGCGCTGGCGACGGGACGCCCCGGCCGCAACCTCGACGCGTACATGTGCGGGACGGACCTGATCGCCCCGCTGTTCGCGCACGGGTCGGCGGGGTGCGACCTCGCCGTGGTCGAGGGCGTGATGGGGCTGTACGACGGCGCCTCGGGCCAGGGTGAGCTGGCGTCCACCGCGCAGGTGGCGAAGCTGCTGCGCGCCCCCGTGGTGCTGGTGGTGGACGCCTCCTCGCAGTCACGTTCGGTGGCGGCCCTGGTGCACGGGTTCGCCTCCTGGGACCCCGAGGTCCGCATCGGCGGGGTGATCCTGAACAAGGTGGCCTCCGACCGGCACGAGGCGCTGCTGCGGGACGCGCTGGACGAGTCGGGGCTGCCGGTGCTCGGGGTGATCCGGCGGGCCCCGCAGGTAGCGACGCCCTCACGCCATCTGGGGCTGGTCCCGGTGGCCGAGCGGGGCTCCGAAGCGGTGGACGCCGTGGCGGCGATGGGCGAGCGGGTGCGCGCCGGGTGCGATTTGGACGCGCTGATGGCGTTGGCCCGGACCGCGCCGGCCCTGCCGGACGCCGCGTGGGAGCCGATGCCCGCCGGGGCCACCGGTTCCGCGCGGCCCGTCGTGGCCGTGGCGGGCGGGGCGGCGTTCACCTTCGCGTACGCGGAGCACGCCGAGCTGCTGACGGCGGCCGGTGCGGAGGTCGTGGTCTTCGACCCGCTGCGTGACGAGAAGCTGCCGGTGGGCACGGCGGGGCTCGTGATCGGCGGCGGGTTCCCGGAGATGTACGCCCCCGAACTCTCCGCCAACGAGCCGTTGCGGCGGGCGGTCACGGAGTTGGCCCTGAGCGGCGCTCCGGTGGCGGCCGAGTGCGCCGGCCTGCTGTATCTGGCACGGGAGCTGGACGGGAAGCCCATGTGCGGGGTGCTGGACGCCGAGGCCCGGATGTCCGAGCGGCTCACGCTCGGGTACCGGCAGGCGGTGGCCGTGTCGGACAGCGCGCTGGCGGTGGCGGGGACCCGGATGCGCGGTCATGAGTTCCACCGCACGGTGCTGGAGCCCGGGGCGGGGACCACGCCCGCCTGGGGCATGCACCAGCCGGAGCGTCGGGTCGAGGGGTACGTCCAGCGGGGCGTGCACGCGAGCTATCTGCACACCCATTGGGCCGCGTCGCCCGGGGTGGCCCGGCGGTTCGTCGAGCACTGCCGGGCGCGGTGAGCCCCTGTCCGGACCCGGTGGGCCGCAGCCCGGGGGGCGCGTCCGTCGTCACAAAGCGCCCGGGCGTACGCGCGGCTCACTCCGCGATGCCGACGACCAGCCAGATGAAGCCCACGCCCCCGATGGTGCAGAGAAGGGTGGAGCGGGCGGGATGGGTGTGGTGTGCCTCGGGCAGGATCTCGGCGGCGGCCAGGTAGAGCAGCGCTCCGCCGAAGAAGCCGAGATAGCCGCCGAGCAGTTCCTCCGGAAGGGTGAACAGCACCGTCGTCGCGGCGCCCACGACCGGTGCCGCGGCAGCCGCGAAGAGCATCAGGAGCGCCTTGCGGCGGGCGTTCCCGTACAGACTGGTGAGGGTGTACGTGTTGAATCCGTCGGCGAAGTCATGACTGATCACCGCCAGCGCGACGGCCACGCCCATGGAGCCGCTGACCTGGAAGGCGGCGCCGAGGGCGACGCCGTCCATGAAGCTGTGCCCGACCATCGCGGCGGCCGCCGTCAGTCCCACCTGCGGGACGCGTTCGCCGCTCGCCCCGTGTGCCACCTGGCGTACGGCGAGCAGCCCCTCCACCAGATGGGCCGCCAGGAAGCCGCCGACGAACAGCAGCAGGGCGGCGGGTACCCCGAACACCGGTGTGCCCGCGGCCTCGATCGCCTCCGGCAGGAGGTCGAGTCCGACCACACCGAGCATCAGGCCGCCCGCGAGGCCGAGCACCAGGTGACGGCGGTCGGTGACGCGTTGTGCGACCCAGCCGCCGGCCAGAGTCATCAGGAACGCGCCGAGCGCGACGAACACCGCCATGGGGCCTTGCTAGCCGATCGGGGCCTCTCTCCGCATCTCAGGGTGCCCTTACCGGCGGCGTCCGCCGCGCCGCTCCCGCCGCCCGTCTCCGTATACGGAACGGCCCCTCCTCCTCCCCCCTCAGTACCGAGACGTATGACCTGAAAGGCAGGACTCCGCCGATGACCGGAGCATCCGTCGGCACCGGACCGGAGTCCGGGGCCCGCAGTCTGGTGGTGGGGGTCGGCGCGCGCCGGGGCGCCCCCGGTGATGTGGTGTTCGCCCTGATCGAGGCGGTGCTCAGCGGGGCGGGGCTGGACGCGGCCGACGTGCTGGAGGTGGCGACGGTCGACGCCAAGGGCGACGAGCCGGGGATCGTGGGTGCGGCGGCGCGGCTCGGGGTGCCGCTGCGGACCCATCCGGCCGGGGCGCTGGCCGCGGTGCGCGTGCCGCACCCGTCGGGCGCCGTGGGCGCGGCGGTGGGCACCGGGTCGGTCGCGGAGGCGGCGGCGCTGATCGAGGCGGACGAACTGGTGGTGCCGAAGACCCGCGCCCCGGCCGGAAACTCCGCGGCCGGAGGGGTGGCGACCTGTGCGGTGGCCCGCCGCCGTCCGGCCGTCGCCGGGACTTTCCAGGTTTCCGGGAGGAAAACTTCCACCTCACCGGTGACGGCGGGCTCCCGCCCGTTCACCATGGCTGCCATGAATCCCCCCACGCGGAACATCGAGAGCGCAGGGCCCGACCTGCGCCACCACGGCGACGCGGAGGTGCGCGGCGAGAATCTGACCGATCTCGCGGTGAACGTCCGTACCCACACTCCTCCGGAGTGGCTGCGCGAGCGGATAGCCGCGTCGCTCACCTCGCTGGCCTCCTATCCGGACGGTTCCACCGCCCGCGCCGCGGTCGCCGGGCGGCACGGGCTGCCGGTGGAGCGGGTGCTGCTGACGGCGGGCGCGGCCGAGGCGTTCGTCCTGATCGCCCGTGCCCTTCCGGCCCGTTGCCCGGTCGTGGTGCATCCTCAGTTCACGGAGCCGGAGGCGGCTCTGCGGGCGGCCGGGCACCGGGTGGGGCGGGTGCTGCTGCGTGCCGAGGACGGCTTCCGGCTCGATCCGGAGGCGGTGCCCGAGGAGGCGGACCTCGTGGTGGTCGGCAATCCGACGAACCCGACGTCCGTGCTGCATCCGGCGGCGCTGCTGGAGCGGTTGGCCCGGCCGGGGCGGACGCTGGTCGTCGACGAGGCGTTCATGGACGTCGTGCCGGGCGAGCGCGAGGCGCTGTGCGACCGGACGGACATCCCGGGGCTCGTGGTGCTGCGCAGCCTCACCAAGACGTGGGGGCTCGCCGGGCTGCGGATCGGTTACGTCCTGGCCGGTCCGGAGACCGTGGCGCTGCTCTCCGAGGCGCAGCCGCTGTGGCCGGTGTCGTCGCCGGCGCTGGCGGCGGCGGAGGCGTGCATGGAGCCGCGGGCGCTGGTGGAGGCGGCCGAGGCGGCGGACCGGATCACGGTGGACCGGGCCCATCTGCTGGCCGGTCTGGCCGAGTTCAGCGAGGTGGAGGTGGTGGACGCGGCCCGGGGGCCGTTCGTCCTGGTGCGTCTCGAGCGGGCCGCGGAGGTCCGGGAGCGGCTGCGGCTGCTGGGCTTCGCGGCGCGGCGCGGGGACACCTTCCCGGGGCTGGGGCCGCAGTGGCTGCGGCTCGCGGTCCGCGACCGGGCCACGACCAATCGTTTCCTCCAGGCCCTGGACCAGGCCGTGCAGGCGCTGCCCGCGAGATCGGGGCGCTGAGGGCCCGGCGGGGCCGGGGGCGGCGTTCGCCGTGCGAACGCCGCCCCTTCACGCCTATCGGCTCTGGCTGCTGCCGCGCCTGCGGGCCAGCACCGTCGCGCCCGCGCCGACGGCCAGCAGCAGGGCCGCGCCGCCCGCGATGTACGGGGTGGTGGAGCTGCCGCCGGTCTCGGCGAGGTTGACCTCGGTGGGAGCGGTGCCGGTGTCGGAGCCGGTCTGCGTCTTCGTGCCGCCGCCGCTCGTGCCGCCGTCGCCCTCGTCGCCGCCGGTGCCTCCGTCGCCGCCCGTGGAGCCGCCGTCCGTGGAGCCGGGCTTCTCGGGGGTCTTCGGTCCCTTCGGGGTCTCGCAGGTCGCCTCGGCGAGGGTGACCTCGCCCTCCACCTCGGCGACGTTGAGATTCAGCGGGTTGACCGACACCTTGAGCTGAAGTGCCGTCGCCGCCGCCGTGCGCTCGGTGGTGACCGTCTTGGAGAGGTCGAGGGAGACCTCGCCGACGCCCGGCACCGCCACCCGGGTCGGTCCGCCCGCGCTGAGCGTCACCTTCTTGCCGAGCACCGCGATGTGGCCGAGCACGTTCGACTCGGCGACGGGCTTCTCGCCGGTCTCGCAGACCGCCTTGGAGGTGACCTTCTCGACCTCGATGAGCGAGAGCACCGGCAGTCCGGGGACATGGATCCTGGCCTTCGCCAGGTTGGTGCGGCCCTCGGCCCTGTGCTCGTCGACCGTGGCGTTCGCGGTGGCCACGTCGGCGCGCAGGACGCTGACCGGGGCTCCGCCCTCCACCCCGTCCACGTTCACGCTGAGCGCGGTCTTCTCGGCGCTGGCCGGGGCCTGCACCTCGTTGAGCGTGACCTTGAGGGGCACCTGGACGGACTTGTTGAGGAGCGAGACGTCGAGCCCGGTACGGAGCACGACCGCGCTCGCCCTGCCCTCGCCGCCGGTGGTGGGCGTCGCCGGGGCTGCGTGCGCGGGGACGGCGGCAAGCAGGGCGACGGGGCCGGCGGCGACCGCCAGGGCGGCGAGACGGAAGGTGTTGCTGTTCAAGATGGTGGAACCCCCACAAGAGACATGGAGCCACCGGCACAGTCCAATGGGGGACATCGCCTGCGCCGGTGGCCTCGACTCCGTGAATCTTTACGCACTGAGGGTGAACTGACGGATACCTGGCGTGAGTTCACCCCAAAGGGGGGTTTCCGCGCGCATATTCGAATCTTTCGGCACGTGCGTTCGCCGCTGTCACTCGTTTCACTCGGCGCGAGCCGTACGGAGCGCACTCGCGCCGGAGCGCGCGCAGAGGTGCTTCAACGATCCGGGGGCGGCATCCGTCACCACCCGTCAACACCGCGACGTCTCATCCGGTCACCCGCCCGTTCAGCACGATGTGCCGGGGGGCCGCCAGCACCCGGACGTCCGCGCGCGGGTCCTCGTCGTACACGACCAGGTCCGCCGGAGCGCCCTCCTCCAGCACCGGCCGCCCCAGCCAGCGCCTGGCTCCCCACGCGGTGGCGGAGAGGGCCTCCAGGGGCGGGATGCCCGCCTTGACCAGCTCGGCGACCTCGCCCGCGACCAGCCCGTGCGCCAGGGAGCCGCCCGCGTCGGTGCCGACGTAGACGGGGATCCCGGCGTCGTACGCGGCGCGCACGGTGTCGTAGCGGCGTTCGTGCAGCTGCCGCATATGCGCCGACCAGCGGGGGAACTTGGACTCGCCGCCCGCCGCGAGGTCGGGGAAGGTGGCGATGTTGACCAGGGTCGGGACGATCGCGACCCCGCGTTCGGCGAAGAGCGGGATGGTCTCCTCGGTGAGGCCGGTGGCGTGCTCGACGCAGTCGATGCCCGCCTCCACCAGGTCGGTGAGCGAATCCTCGGCGAAGCAGTGCGCGGTGACGCGGGCACCGAGCCGGTGCGCCTCGGCGATGGCCGCCTCGACCTCGCCACGCGGCCAGCAGGCGGTCAGGTCCCCGGCGTCGCGGTCGATCCAGTCCCCCACCAGCTTGACCCAGCCGTCCCCGCGCCGGGCCTCCCGGGCGACGTACGCGACGAGGTCGCCGGGCTCGATCTCATGGGCGTAGTTGCGGATGTAACGGCGGGTCCTGGCGATGTGACGGCCGGCCCTGATGATCTTCGGCAGGTCCTCGCGGTCGTCGATCCACCGGGTGTCGGAGGGCGAGCCCGCGTCCCGGATCAGCAGGGTTCCGGCCTCCCGGTCGGCGAGCGCCTGCTGCTCGGCGGTCGCCGCGTCGACCGGGCCGTGCCGGTCCAGGCCCACATGGCAGTGCGCGTCGACCAGCCCGGGCAGGGCCCAGCCGGTGACGGTCACCGCGTCGTCGGCGCCGGGCGGCCGCTCGTAGGTGATCCGCCCGCCCACGGCCCACAGTTCGTCCCGCACCTCGTCCGGGCCGACGAGCACCCGGCCCTTCACCCGCAGCACCCGCTGCTCCTCCTGATCACTCATACGCGGCACTGTACGAGGCCGTCGGTAGGCTGCCTGTGCGATTCCGACCGTCGAACAAACCCGAAGAGAGCCCCATCGTGACGCACCCCTTCCTCGACCTCCCCCCGCTCACCGCCGACCGCTTCGCGGCGATCGAGCGGCGCGTGGCCCGGCTCCTCGCCACGGAGCAGGACGTCGTCATCACCCAGGGCGAGGCGCTGCTGCCGCTGGAGGGCTGCATCCGCGGCGGCGCGCGGCCCGGCTCGACCGCGCTGAACGTGGTCACCGGGCCGTACGGGCAGACCTTCGGCAACTGGCTGCGGGACTGCGGTGCGGAGGTCGTCGACCTCACGGTGCCCTTCCACGCCGCGGTCACCGCCGACCAGGTCGCCGAGGCGCTCGCCGGGCACCCGGGGATCGACTTCGTCTCGCTGGTGCACGCGGAGGCGGCGACCGGCAACACCAACCCGGTCGCGGAGATCGGCGAGGTGGTCCGGGCGCACGGAGCGCTGTTCATGCTGGACGCGGTCGCCTCGGTGGGCGCCGAGCCCCTGCTGCCGGACGACTGGGGCGTCGACCTGTGCGTGATCGGCGCGCAGAAGGCCATGGGCGGGCCCGCCGGGGTGTCGGCGGTGTCGGTGAGCGAGCGGGCCTGGGAGCGGATCGCCGCCAACCCGGCCGCCCCGCGCCGCTCCTACCTCTCCCTCCTGGACTGGAAGGAGCGCTGGATCGACGCCGGCCGGACGGCCCTGCCGCACGCCCCGGCGCAGCTGGAGATGCTGGGCCTGGAGGCCTGCGTGGCGCGGATCGAGGACGAGGGCCTGGACACGGTGATGGCCCGCCACGCCTCGGCCGCCGCGGCGACCCGGGCCGGAGCGGTGGCCCTGGGCGGCGGTCTTGAGCCGTACGTCCACGAGGCGCGGGACGCGGCCCCGGTGGCGACGACGCTGCGCGCCCCGGCGGGGACGGACGCGGCCGTGCTGGTCGCGGAGGCGCTCGCGGCGGACCCCGCGCTGCCGCTCGTCGCGGGCGGCGGGGCGCTGTCCAAGGAAATGATCCGGGTCAACCATTACGGAGTGGATGCGACGCGGGGCGCGGTGCTGTCCTCGCTCGCGGCTCTGGGGGCGGTGCTGGCCGAAGCGGGCCTGCCGGTCGATATCGAGGCTGCCCGGCGGGCCGTTTCGGAAACCTGGCCGAGCCTCTGATATTCATTATGTGGGAAGCTGCTTTATTAAAAGCAGCTTCCCACATTCTTCTTCCCGCTTTTCCGTCACCTAAACGGGCCAGTTTTTTCCGGCCTCGAACTTCATAATTCGGACACATCTCGTGAGAGTTACAACCCTGTGACCGACTCCACAAGATCGGTGTTATGCCCGATTAATCCGGGACAAAGCGGCACAAGTTGCCCCCATGTGGGGGCAGGTCTCGCGCACGCCTGATAACACATGAGGGCTCGCCACCCAACCCTCTACGTCGATGCAATTTCGAAATTTGCTGGGTAAATTCAATTCGCATGACCGCCGCACCAGCAGATTTTGCCCGTGCCCGAAGCGAATTCCTCAGTATCGATGCGCCACGAGTGGAGGACGGAGCCGCGATCTGGCGCATAGCCCGCGACTCCCAGGTCCTGGACCTGAACTCCTCGTACAGCTACCTGCTGTGGTGCCGTGACTTCGCCGCGACCTCCGCCGTCGCCCGTGGCGAGAACGGCGAGCCCATCGCCTTCGTGACGGGCTACATCAGGCCCGACCGTCCCCAGACCCTCGTCGTCTGGCAGGTGGCCGTCGACCAGGCCCACCGCGGCAAGGGACTGGCCGCCGCTCTGCTGGACGCGCTGACCGCCCGGGTCGCCGCCGACCAGGGCCTGTCGTCCGTGGAGACGACGATCACGCCGGACAACACCGCCTCCGACCGGCTGTTCACCTCCTACGCCCAGCGCCACGACATCGCGCTGGAGAAGGAGGTGCTCTTCGACGGCGGGCTGTTCCCCGAAGGGACGCACCTGCCCGAGGTGCTCTACCGGATCGGCCCGTTCGCCCCCTGAGCCGTCCCGGCCTCCGCACTCCGGCGTACCCCGACCCGTACGCCCGGACCCACCGACTTTCCGCGCCGTCCGACCACTCGGCGCGGTCCCGGCCGCATCCGTGCGCCGGGAGCACTCGACCACTGCCCGTCACACCCCCTCACGCAGGAGAACCGCTGTGACCATCACCCCGCCCGCACTGAGCGTCTTCGAGACCCTGGAGTCGGAGGTACGGAGCTACTGCCGCGGCTGGCCCGCCGTCTTCGACCGCGCGCAGGGCGCCCGGCTGACCGACGAGGACGGCCACTCCTACCTGGACTTCTTCGCCGGGGCCGGCTCGCTCAACTACGGCCACAACAACCCGGTGCTGAAACGAGCGCTGATCGACTACATCGAGCGCGACGGCATCACCCACGGCCTGGACATGGCGACCACCGCCAAACGCGCGTTCCTGGAGACGTTCCAGAACGTGATCCTGCGGCCGCGCGACCTGCCGTACAAGGTGATGTTCCCCGGCCCGACCGGCACCAACGCCGTCGAGTCGGCGCTGAAGCTGGCCCGTAAGGTCAAGGGCCGCGAGTCCGTCGTCTCGTTCACCAACGCCTTCCACGGCATGTCGCTGGGCTCGCTCGCCGTGACCGGCAACGCGTTCAAGCGGGCCGGGGCCGGTATCCCGCTGGTGCACGGCACCCCGATGCCGTTCGACAACTACTTCGACGGTACGGTCCCCGACTTCCTCTGGTTCGAGCGACTGCTGGAGGACCAGGGCTCCGGGCTCAACAAGCCCGCCGCGGTGATCGTGGAGACGGTCCAGGGAGAGGGCGGCATCAACGTCGCCCGCGCCGAGTGGCTGCGCGCGCTGCAGGAGCTGTGCCACCGCCAGGACATGCTGCTGATCGTCGACGACATCCAGATGGGCTGCGGCCGTACCGGCGGCTTCTTCTCCTTCGAGGAGGCCGGCATCGTCCCGGACATCGTCACGCTCTCGAAGTCCATCAGCGGCTACGGCCTGCCGATGTCGCTGTGCCTGTTCAAGCCGGAGCTGGACATCTGGGAGCCGGGCGAGCACAACGGCACCTTCCGCGGCAACAACCCGGCCTTCGTCACGGCCGCCGCCGCGCTGGACGCCTACTGGGCCGACGGCCAGATGGAGAAGCAGACCCTGGCCCGCGGCGAACAGGTCGAGCAGACACTGCTGGCCATCTGCGCCGAGGAGCCGACCGCGCAGTTCCGCGGCCGGGGCCTGGTCTGGGGCATGGAGTTCCAGGACCCGGCGCGCGCCACGGCGGTCTGCGCCCGCGCCTTCGAGCTGGGGCTCCTGCTGGAGACCTCGGGCCCGCAGAGCGAGGTCGTCAAGCTGCTGCCGCCGCTGACCATCACCCCCGAAGAGCTGGACGAGGGCCTGCGCACGCTGGCCCGCTGCGTCCGCGAGACGGCCTGACCCGGCACTGCCGGGGCAGGCGGAGAAGAGAGGTCCCGGGCCCGCGAGGCCCGGGACCCCGTACAGAGAGAAAGGCAACCGCTCACCGTGATCGTCCGATCGTTCAGTGACATCGAGAACACCGACCGGCATGTGAAGTCAGCGTCCGGCACCTGGGAGAGCAAGCGCATTGTGCTCGCCAAGGAGAAGGTGGGCTTCTCGCTCCACGAGACCGTGCTGTACGCGGGCACGGAGACCTCCATGTGGTACGCGAACCACATCGAGGCGGTGCTCTGCACCGAGGGCGAGGCCGAGCTCACCAACGACGAGACCGGCGAGACGCACTGGATCACGCCCGGCACCATGTACCTGCTGGACGGGCATGAGCGGCACACCATGCGGCCCAAGACCGACTTCCGCTGCGTGTGTGTCTTCAACCCCCCCGTCACCGGACGGGAGGACCATGACGAGAACGGTGTCTATCCACTGCTGACCGAGGAGGCCTGAACCACCATGACCACCGAAGTACGCGCCGATCTGTACCCCTCGCGCGGCGCCGCCGAGATGACCACTCCCCGCCAGGACCCGGTCATCTGGTCCGCGCCGGGCGCACCGGGCCCGGTCGCCGCCAAGGACCTCCAGGGATACGAGCACGACGGCTTCCTCACCGTCGACCAGCTCATCACCCCGGACGAGGTCGCCGTCTACCGGGCCGAGCTGGACCGGCTGATCTCCGATCCGGCGGTCCGCGCCGACGAACGCTCGATCATCGAGAAGCAGTCGCAGTCCGTACGGTCCGTCTTCGAGGTCCACAGGATCAGCGAGGTCTTCGCCGGTCTGGTCCGCGACGAGCGGGTGGTGGGCCGGGCCCGCCAGATCCTCGGTTCGGACGTGTACGTCCACCAGTCCCGGATCAACGTGAAGCCGGGCTTCGGCGCCACGGGCTTCTACTGGCACTCGGACTTCGAGACCTGGCACGCGGAGGACGGTCTGCCGAACATGCGGACGGTGTCCGTGTCGATCGCGCTGACCGAGAACTTCGACACCAACGGCGGGCTGATGATCATGCCCGGTTCGCACAAGACGTTCCTCGGCTGTGCGGGCGAGACGCCGAAGGACAACTACAAGAAGTCGCTCCAGATGCAGGACGCCGGCACCCCGTCCGACGAGGCGCTGACGAAGATGGCCGACCGCCACGGCATCAAGCTCTTCACGGGCAAGGCCGGTTCGGCGACCTGGTTCGACTGCAACGCGATGCACGGCTCGGGCGACAACATCACCCCGTACGCGCGCAGCAACGTCTTCATCGTCTTCAACAGCGTGGAGAACGCGGCGCAGGAGCCCTTCGCGGCTCCGATCCGCCGCCCCGAGTTCATCGGGGCGCGGGACTTCACCCCGGTGAAGTAGCGGCACGCACGGGCGGGAGAGGGCCGGGACGGTACGCCGTCCCGGCCCTCTCCGCGTAACTCGTTGGACCGGGGCCGGGTCAGCGGAGAGGGTGTCCGCCATGACCTCCCATGTACGCCACATCACGATCGACTGCGCCGACGCCTACACGCTCGGCAGCTTCTGGGCCCAGGTGCTCGGCGCGCCGCTCTCCGACGAGGACGTCCCCGGCGATCCGGAGGCGCTGGTGGAGACCCCCGGCGCCGCGATCCTCTTCGTCCAGGTGGACGAGGCGAAACAGACCAAGAACCGCGTCCATCTGGACATCCAGCCGCAGGACCGCTCCCGGGACGAGGAGGTGGAGCGGCTGCTCGCGCTCGGCGCGACCCTGGTGGACGACCACCGCCGGCCGAACGGGCGCGGCTGGGCGACGCTCGCCGATCCTGAGGGCAACGAGTTCTGCGTGGAGTGCTCCGCCGCCGAGCGGGCGGCCCTGAGCGGGACCCGGCTGCCGGTGACCGCCGACGATGTGACCTCGGCGGTGCGGCTCGCGGTGGACGTGCTGGCCGGGGCCCCGGCGGACCGCTGGGACGCGCCCGCGGGGACCCTCACGTGGACCTGCTGGGAGACGGTGGAGCACCTGAGCGACGATCTGTTCGCGTACGCCGTGCAGTTGGGCCCGCGTACGCCTCCGCTGGACGGCGAGGTGCCCTACCGGTGGGCGCCCGAACGGCAGGGCGGGCCGCACAACGCGGTCTTCGCCGACCGTGCCGCCGGTCCCGCCGGACTGCTGGCCACGCTGGAGGCGAGCGGGGCGCTGCTGGCCTCGATGGCGCGGACGACGCCGCGCGAGGTGCGCTCGTACCACGGGTACGGGATCTCCGACCCGGAGGGCTTCGCCGCGATGGGTGTGGTGGAGACCCTGGTGCACACGCACGATCTCGCCGAGGGCCTGGGGCTGGCCTGGTCGCCGCCCCCGGCGCTCTGCGACCGGGTGCTGGCCCGGCTCTTCCCGGACGCCCCGGCGGGCGGCGACCGGTGGGCCGTACTGCTGTGGGCCACCGGCCGCGCCGAGCTGCCGGGCCACCCGCGCCGGACCTCGTGGCGGTGGGACGGGAGGCCGCGCGAGGACGGTCGGACGGCGTCGAGCGCCGGGGAGCCGGTGTAGCCCCTGGCGTCGCCGTCGAAAAAGGCCGACGGGCGGGTCGGACTCCGGGATGTGCGGGCGGGCGATGCCGAGCGGCTCGGTCGCCCGCACCGCCCGACCGGTGCCGAGCCGCGCTCCGTACGGATCAGGCCAGGAACTCCAGCACCCGGTCCACATCGGCCTCCGTGTTGTAGAGATGGCAGGAGATCCGTAGGTTCCCGGCCGGGGCCGAGACGGCGATGCCGGCCTCCGCGAGGTCGGGCTGACGGCTCTGCAGTCCCGGCACGGAGACGATCGCCGACTCCCCGGGAACGGTCTCGTGCCCGAGTTTCGCCAGTCCCGCCCGCAGCCGGGCCGCGAGCCCGGTGGCGTGCGCGTGGAGGGCGTCGGCCCCCACCTCGCCGAGCAGCTGCAGGGAGTGCTCGGCCCCGTGGTACGAGAGGAATGCGGGCGGCTCGTCGAAACCGCGGGCGGTGGGGGCGAGGCGCTCCAGCGGGCCGTAGTTGCCCGCCCAGGGCGCCCCGGCGGAGACCCAGCCCGCGAAGAGGGGCGGCAGGGTGTCCTCCGCCTCCTCGGTGACGGTCAGGAACGACGTACCGCGTGGGCAGAGCAGGAACTTGAAGCCGCCGGTCACGGTGTAGTCGTACGCCCCCGCCTCCAGCGGGAACCAGCCCGCCGCCTGGGTTCCGTCCAGCAGGGTCCGGGCACCGTGCGCCGCGGCGGCCGCGCGGACGGCGGCGAGATCGGCCACCCTGCCGTCTGCCGACTGCACGGCGGAGAAGGCGACGAGGGCGGTCGAGGGGCGTACGGCCCCGGCGAGGTCATCGAGCGGCACGTACCGCACGCGCAGATCGCCGCGGAGCGCGAACGGGCTGACCACGGAGGAGAACTCGCCCTCGGGGCAGAGGACTTCGGCGCCCGGCGGCAGCGAGGCGGCGATCAGGCCGACGTGGACGGTGACGGACCCGCCGGTGGCGACCCGGTCCGGGTGGACTCCGGCGAGCCGGGCGAAACCGGCCCGGGCTGCCTCCACCGCGTCGAAGCTGCCCGCCCCCACCCGGCGCCCCGCGGCGTTCTCGTCGGCCAGGGCCTTGACGGCGGCGATCGTCCGGCGGGGCAGCAGGCCCCAGCTGGAGGTGTTGAGATAGGTGACCTCGGGCGCGAATTCGGCGGCTGCCGCTTGGATGGGCGCAAGGATCGTCATACGTCCACCCTGGAGCCACCCTCCCCCAAAGTCAATCACGGAGAGCCAAGGAGATATCAAAGGACTACTTATGGATGGCTCCCGGGTGCGGGCTCAGCTCCGCGGAACCTCGCAGGCGCCGTCCGTGTCACAGGCCGCCGCATCCCCGCCGACGGCGGTGAGCGCGGTGACGGGGCGATCCTTCCAAGCCTGCTCCAGCGCCTGGACGAAGACCTCCGACGGCTGGCCGCCGGAGATTCCGTACCGGCGGTCGAGAACGAAGAACGGCACGGCGTTGGCACCCAGTTCGGCCGCCTCGCGCTCGTCGGCGCGGACGTCGTCCGCGTACGCCCCGGGGTCGGCGAGCACCGCACGGGCCTCGTCGGCGTCGAGTCCGGCCTCCACGGCGAGGGCGAGCAGCACCTCGTCGTCGAAGACGGACCGCTCCTCGGCGAAGTTCGCCCGGTAGGCGAGGGTCAGCAGCTCGTCCTGGCGGCCGCGGGCCTTGGCCAGGTGCAGCAGCCGGTGGAGGTCGAAGGTGGAGCCGTGGTCACGGCCCTCGGTGCGGTAGCCGAGCCCCTCGGCCTGCGCGTTGGCCGCGACGTTCGCCTCCATCGAGGCCGCTTCCTCGCGGCTGCGGCCGTACTTCTCGGCCAGCATGTCGATCACGAGCGCGGTGTCGCCCTTGGCCCGCGAGGGGTCGAGCTCGAAGGAGCGGTGCACCACCTCGACCTCGTCCCGGTGGGCGAACTCCGCGAGGCCCTTCTCGAAGCGGGCCTTGCCGATGTAGCACCACGGGCAGGCGATGTCGCTCCAGATCTCGACGCGCATGACTCTTCTTCTCCCTGGGGAACGTGGACGGAGTGCGCGGTGTCCCGCACTCGATTCGGCAACGTCGTCGCGGCACCGGACATTCCGGAGGAAGGAGCCGAGCCGGTGACGACAGGGCGGTCACCACCGCACCGCGCGCCCGCCCGTCACCGCCCGTCGCGCAGGTCCTCCACTCCCCCGGCCAGGAACGCGATCCGGTCGAAGACCGCGCCGCAGCCCTCGCCGGTGGGCGACTGCACCAGGAAGCCGGCGCGGGCGGCGGCCCGCTCCTTCTCCGTGCCGAGGGTGAAGACGCGGACGAAGGTCCACGTCTCGCCGTCGGCGGAGGCGTGGAAGGCGTAGGCGCTGCCGGTGCGGCTGAGGCGGAGCCAGCAGACGCCCTCCTCCACCACGAAGGCGTTGGCGTCGTCGCTGTGGCCCCGGGTGACGACGGTGCAGACGGTCGGGAGGTCCGCGGAGTGCTCCAGGCAGAGTTTGGCCCACTCGCGGTCCCCGACGTGCAGATACAGCGCGCCCGCGTCACCGGCCGACAGCAGCCCCGGGCGCACCCGGGCCACCAGCCGGAAGTCCCCCTCCCCCACCGGGCCGAGCAGGCGCGGGGCGTCGGAGGCCGACTCCAGGGAGTCGCCGGACGGGGGGACGAACAGGTCCTGGCCGGGTCCGGCCCGGCCCGTCAGCACGCCGTCGGCGTGGGTCCAGCGTCCGTCGGGGCCCTCCGCGTCCAGGGCGAAGGGGAGGGCGTCCAGGTGCGGGCTCATGCGCGGCGCCCGTCCACCCGGCGGGGCAGGCCCAGCGGGTTGTCCTCGCGCAGCTCCGGCGGGAGGAGCGCCTCGGGGGTGGACTGGAACGTGACGGGGCGCAGCCAGCGTTCGATCGCCGTCGCGCCGACGGAGGTGGAGGTGGAGGTGGTGGCCGGGTAGGGGCCGCCGTGGTGCTGAGCGGGGGCGACGGCGACGCCGGTCGGCCAGCCGTTGACGAGGACGCGCCCGGCGAGCGGGGTGAGCGCGGCCAGCAGGCGCGCCGCGTCGGGGTCGGCGTCCTCGGCGGCCTGGAGGGTGGCGGTGAGGTTCCCGGGCAGCCGGGCGAGGACGGCGGTGACCTCGTCGACGGAGGCGTACCGGGCGATCACGGTGACCGGCCCGAAGCACTCCTCCAGCAGCGCGTCGTGCGGGCCATCGGCGGTCAGCCGGGCGGCCGGGACGGTGAGGAATCCGGCGGACACGGTGTGCTCGCCGCCCGCGCCTGGGGTGACGGGCGCCCCGACGTCCGGCAGCGCGGCCCGCTCCCGTACGCCCGTGACGAAGGCGTCCCGCATGCGGTGGTCCAGCAGGACGCCGGAGCCGGTGGAGCTGACCGCCTCGGTGAGTGTCTTGAGGAGCTGGTCGCCCGCCGCGCCCTCGGGAACCAGGACGAAGCCGGGCTTGGTGCAGAACTGGCCCACGCCCAGCGTCATCGAGCCGCCGAGCCCGGCGCCGATCTCCTCGGCGCGCTCGGCGGCGGCCGCCCCGGTGACGACGACCGGGTTGAGGGAGCCGAGCTCGCCGTGGAACGGGATAGGAGTGGGGCGGGCGGCCGCCGCGTCGAACAGGGCGCGTCCGCCGCGCACCGAACCGGTGAAACCGGCGGCGCTCACCAGCGGGTGGCGGATCAGCTCGACGCCCGCGTCGAAGCCGTGCACCAGGGTCACGACGTCCTCGGGCAGTCCGGTGCGGGCGGCGGCGCGGCGGAGGACGGAGACGCAGAGTTCGGAGGTGGCCGGGTGGTCGGGGTGCGCCTTGACCACGACCGGGCAGCCGGCCGCGAGCGCGCTGGCCGTGTCGCCGCCGGGGACGGAGAAGGCGAGCGGAAAGTTGCTGGCCGCGTAGACGGCGACGACCCCGAGCGGGATCTTGTAGCGGCGCAGGTCGGGCCAGGGCGGGGTCCGGGAGCCGTCCGGGTGGTCGATGTGGACGTCGAGGTAGGCCCCTTCGTCCACGACCTCCGCGAAGGCCCTCAACTGGGCTGCGGTGCGGGCCAGTTCACCGGTGAGCCGGGCCGGCCCGAGGGCGGTCTCGGCGTCGGCCGCCTCGACGATGTGCTCCCCGGACTCCTCCAGCAGCTCCGCCGCCGAACGCAGGAACGCGGCGCGCGCCGCGCGGTCGGCGAGGGGGTCGCGGGCGGCGTGGGCCGCCCGGACCGCACGGTCGACCTCCCCGGCGGTAGCCTCCACCGCGACCTGCTCGCGCGGGTTCCCGGTTCGGGGGTCGACGCTCCAGACTGGTACTGCGTTCACCGTGCTTCCCTCCCGTGGTGCGACCGGCCTCCGGCCGGCTTCCGTCCGGCTTCCGTCCGGCTTCGGCCGCACATCGCCAAGTGTTCGGTATTCTGAACAGAGTTCCTGATCGTGAATGTCCTGGGACTCTATTTCCGGGCGTTCCGTGTTGGCAATCGTGTGGCGGCTTTTCGGACGCCGACGCGGGCGAGAAGTCGATGAGCTGGAGAAGGGGGCGTGGGCGATGTCGGTCGCCGAGTCCGGTGGGGCACAGGTCAAGTCCGCGGTACGGACCGTGGAGCTCCTCGAATACTTCGCGGGGCGGCCCGGCATGCACTCGCTGGCCGCCGTCCAGGAGGCTGTGGGCTACCCCAAGTCGAGCCTCTACATGCTGCTGCGCACCCTGGTGGAGCTGGGCTGGGTGGAGACGGACGCGACGGGCACCCGGTACGGGATCGGCGTGCGCGCCCTGCTGGTCGGCACGTCGTACATCGACGGCGACGAGGTCGTGGCCGCCGCCAGGCCCACGCTGGACAGGCTGTCCGACGACACCACGGAGACCATTCACCTGGCCCGCCTCGACGGGACGAACGTGGTCTACCTCGCCACCCGGCAGTCCCAGCACTATCTGCGCCCCTTCACCCGGGTCGGCCGCCGACTGCCCGCGCACTCCACGTCGCTCGGCAAGGCGCTGCTGGCCACCCACAGCGACGAGCAGGTCCGCAAGATGCTGCCCGAGTCGCTGCCCGCGCTGACCGAACACACCATCACGGACCGCGAGAAGCTCATCGAGGAGCTGCGGCTGGTCCGCGAGCAGGGCTACGCGGTGGACCGCGAGGAGAACACCATCGGCCTGCGCTGCTTCGGCGTGGCGATCCCCTACCGGACGCCCGCGCGCGACGCGATCAGCTGCTCGGTGCCGGTCGCCCGGCTCACTCCCGGCCACGAACAGATGGTGAAGGACGCCCTGTTCGACGCCCGGGACCGGCTCACCCTCGCGACCCGGAGGCTCTGACGGCCACGGTGGCGCCGGGCCCGCGACGCGGAGCGTCGTCGTCGACCGACGGCAACCCGCGACGCGCGCGCGTGCGGACGTGGCCGCCCGGGCCCAGGTCACCGTACGGCCCTTGAGGCCGGGCGCCGCGCGCGTGCCGCGCCCCTCCCCCGCGCGGCGGAGACGGATCGTCGCCGGGCAGGACGCGCGGGGCCGGCCGGTGCGGAAGCCTGGTGGCGTGACAGCGAACCGGCATCCCGCGGCACTCGCCCCGCCGCACCGACCCGGGGCGCCCGTGACGGCCCCGCACCACGCCGAGCCGGCCGAGGCGTCCTCGTACCGCGTCGCCCCGCCCGGAGCGGAAGCGGCCTCGGGCCTCGTCGGCCGGGCGCGGTCCGTGCTCCGGGCGGTCGCCACGGTGTCGCGCCGGCCCTGCGCGGGCGTCAAGGCGACGGCGACGGCTGCCGTACTGACCTACGCTGTCCAGATGCCGGCCGGGGTGCTCGTCGTGACGCCGGGCGCCCGCGTCCTCGCGGAGCGCGCGACGGCTTCCGCGCTGCCCACGACCGCCGGCGTCCCTGCCCCGGCCGCCGCCCACCGGGTCTCGTGAAGCCCGTCTCCGCGCTGTTCGGACGGCGGACCCGGCTGCGCTGGCTGCATCTGATCATCGGCGGCGCGCTGCTGATGCCGTACTTCCTCGTCGGCGCGGTCCTCAACAGCCTGGCGAGCGGCGGGGAACCGCTGCTCTCCTCCGTCTCCGACCCGTTCGCCGCGTTCGCCATCGCCCTGCCGATGGCGGCGGTCACCGGCTGCTTCCCGCTCGTCCGGCCGCTGTCCGTGGCCGCCGCCCGCGCCCTGTGCGGGGTGCCGCCCGCCCTGCTGGCCGACGGCCCCGCCCGCACCCGGCAGGCCCGGGTGCGTACCGCGGGCTGGTACACCCTGCATCTGGCGCTCGGCGGGATCGTCAGCGGGCTCACCCTCGCGCTGCCGTCGTTCGCGGTGGCCGTGGCAGCGCTGCCCTTCTCCGACGGGCTGCGCGGCACCTGGCTGCTCAACGGCCCCCACGCGCTGCGGGAACCGTGGGCGGTGGCCCTCGCCCCGTTCGCCGGGCTCGCGATGCTGGCGGCCCTGGCGCTGGTCGCCGCCGCGGCCGGGGAGGTGCTGGCCCGGCGGGCCCCGGTGCTGCTGGGGCCGACGCCCGAGGACCGGCTGGCCGCCGCCGAGCGCCGGGCGGCGGATCTGGCGGTGCGCAACCGGCTCGCCCGGGAGCTGCACGACTCGGTGGGGCACGCGTTGAGCGCGGTGACCCTTCAGGCGGGGGCGGCGCGCCGGGTCCTGGACCGCGATCCGGAGTTCGTCCGCGAGGCGCTGACCGCCATCGAGGAGACGACGCGACGGACGGTCGGGGAGCTGGACTCGGTGCTGGGGCTGCTGCGGCAGGACGGGGAGCCGGACCACGAGGACGCGGCGCACGGGCCGGGGCTGGACGCGCTCGGCGGGCTGCTGGCGCACTGCGGGGTGCCGGTGGCGCACGAGCGGCAGGGCGATCCGGACCGTCTGGACCCGGTGGTCTCGCGGGAGGCGTACCGGATCGTCCAGGAGGGGCTGAGCAACGCGTTACGGCACGGCGGGGGCGCGTCCCCGGTACGGCTGCTGATCGCGGTACGGGAGAGGGAGCTGGAGATCGTGATGGAGAATCCACTGGGCGAACGGCCCGCCGCGGCACGCCCCGGGGGCGGTCGCGGACTGCGCGGCATCGCGGAGCGGGCCGTCCTCCTGGGCGGCCGGACCGAGGCGGGGGCGGACGACGGCGTCTGGCGGCTGACCGCCCTGCTGCCGACGGTGCCGGGTACGGCCGGGCGGACGGGGGGACGGCGATGAGCGGGGCTCCGGTGCGCGTGGTGCTGGCGGACGACGAGCGGATGGTGCGTACGGCGCTGCGCGTGATCCTGGACGCCGAGGAGGGCATCGAGGTCGTCGGGGAGGCCTCCACCGGTGCGGAGGCCGTCTCCGTGGTGCGGGAGCTGCGGCCCGACGTGGTGCTGATGGACGTGCGGATGCCGGAGATCGACGGCATCCGGGCCACGGAGCAGATCCTCGCCACACTCGAGGACCCGCCGCGGATCGTCGTCGTGACGACCTTCGAGAACGACGCGTACGTGTACGAGGCCCTGCACGCCGGGGCGGCCGGGTTCCTGCTGAAGCGGTCGGCGGCCGAGGAGCTGGTGCAGGCGGTACGCCTGGTGGCGTGCGGCGACTCGCTCCTGTATCCGGCGTCCGTGCGCTCGCTCGCCGCCGAGCACTCCGGGCGACGGGCGGCCGGGACTCCGGCCTGGGTGGGGAGGCTGACCGGGCGGGAGGCGGACGTGCTGCGGCTGATGGCGGCGGGGCTGACCAACGCGGAGATCGCGGGGCGGCTCTCGGTGGGCCCGGCGACGGCGAAGACGCATGTGGCGGCGGTCCTCGCGAAGTGCGGCGCCCGGGACCGCACCCAGGCGGTCATCGCGGCGTACGAGTCCGGTTTCATCACCCCGGGCTGAGCCGCCGGCCGGGCTCCGGGGCGCGGCGGGCCGCCTGAGAAATCGGTGAGAAGGGGCGCGGACGGGAACGGCCGGAACGCGCCCGTTCGTCGCTCCAGTGGGATGAACAAGACAATCAGGCACGCTTCGGTCTTCTGTCTGCTCATGGTGCTCGCCCTGCTGGTGCGGGCGACATGGGTGCAGGGCTACCGGGCCGAGGCGCTCGCAGACCACGAGCACAACCGGCGGAACACCATCGCGCAGTACGCGCAGCCGCTCGGGGACATCATCGTGGCCGGTTCGCCGGTCACCGGATCGAAGGAGACCAGTGGCGGCGACCTCCGGTACAAGCGCACGTACCCCCAGGGCGAGCTGTACGCGCCCGTCACCGGCTACAGCTCACAGGCGTACGGGGCGACCCAGCTCGAAGGCATCTACGGCGACGTCCTGGACGGCACGGACGACCGGCTGAAGGACCCGAAGGACCTGCTCACCGGCGGGCAGGCCGACCCCGGCAACGTACTGACGACCATCGACCCGGACGTCCAGAAGGCGGCCTACGAGGCGCTCGGCGACACCAAGGGCGCGGCGGTGGCCATCGACCCGGGGACCGGCCGGATCCTCGGCATGGTCTCCACCCCCTCCTACGACCCCTCGACAATCAGCGGGACGACGGACCAGGACGCCTGGCAGGCCCTGCTGGACGACCCGGACAAGCCGCTGGTCAACCGGGCGCTGCGGCAGCCGCTGCCGCCGGGCTCCACGTTCAAGCTGGTGGTCGCGGCGGCCGCGCTGGAGAACGGGCTGTACGGCTCGGTCGACGAGCGCACCGACAGCCCCGACCCGTACACCCTGCCCGGCACCAGCACCGTGCTCCCCAACGAGAACGCGTCCGCGCCCTGCGAGAACGCGACCCTGCGCACCGCGCTCCGGTACTCCTGCAACAACGTCTTCGCGAAGGCCGCGGCCGACCTCGGCCAGGACGAGGTCAAGGAGATGGCGGACGCGTTCGGGTTCGGCACCGAGAAGCTGGACGTCCCCGTACGGGCGGCGAAGAGCGTCTACCCGACCGGTATGGACAAGGCCCAGACGGCGCTGACGGGGATCGGCCAGTTCGAGGTCACCGCGACCCCGCTCCAGGTGGCGATGGTCACCTCGGCGCTGGCCAACGGCGGTGAGCTGGCCGCGCCGCACATGGTCTCCCGGGTGACCGACGGGGACGGCACGGTGCTGGAGGAGACCGCCGACGGCGACACCGAGCGGGTGGTGAAGGAGTCGACCGCCGAGCAGCTGCGGAGCGCGATGGTGACGGTCGTCGAGGAGGGTACCGGCACCAACGCCCGGATCCCCGGGGCCGAGGTGGGCGGCAAGACGGGCACCGCGCAGCACGGCGTGGACAACAGCAACACCCCGTACGCCTGGTTCACCTCGTACGCGAAGGACCGCGACAGCGGCAAGGAGGTCGCGGTCGCGGTGCTCGTGGAGGACTCGGGGGCGGCGCGCTCCGAGGTCAGCGGCAACGGGCTGGCCGCGCCGATCGCGCAGAAGACGATGAAGGCGGCGCTGGAGCGGTGACGCCGGGCTGCCGGGACTGCCAGGACTGCTGGAGGTGCCGGGGCCGGGCCGGGGCTGCTGGGGCTGCTGGGGCTGCTGGGGCTGCTGGGGCTGCTGGATCGGTGCCGCCCGGCCGCCTCCGGAAGCGTGATCGGCGCTGGTGGGCGGCGGTCGCCCGGCAGACCGGGCCGTGCGGTACGAAGGGTGTCAGGATGTCCGTATGGACGTGCGCGAGAGAAACCGGGTACGGGTGAGAGGCCGGGAGAGCGGCCCGGTGGTGATGCTCGCCCACGGTTTCGGCTGCGATCAGAATCTCTGGCGTCTCGTCGCACCGGCGCTGGAGGAACGCTTCCGGGTGGTCCTGTTCGATCATGTGGGGGCGGGGTATTCCGCCGCGTCGGCCTGGAGCCCCGAGCGGTACTCCACCCTGGACGGCTACGCGCAGGACGTCATCGGCATCTGCCGGGAGCTCGGCCTCGGCCCCGTGACCTTCGTCGGGCATTCGGTCAGTTCCATGATCGGTGTGCTCGCCGCCGTACAGGAGCCCGCGCTCTTCGAGAAGCTGGTCCTCCTCACCCCCTCGCCGTCGTACATCGACGACGGTGACTACCGGGGCGGATTCAGCAAGCAGGACATCGACGAACTGCTCGAGTCGCTGGAGAGCAACTATCTGGGCTGGTCGGCGACCATGGCTCCGGTGATCATGGGGAACCCGGAGCGCCCCGAGCTGGGTGAGGAGCTGACCAACAGCTTCTGCCGGACGGACCCCGAGATGGCCCGGGTCTTCGCCAGAGCCACCTTTCTCTCCGACAACCGGGCGGACCTCCCCAAGGTGACCGTTCCGACGCTCATCGCCGAGAGCGCGCGGGACACGATCGCCCCGCGCGAGGTGGGCGCCTACGTCCACGCGCGGATCCCCGGCAGCGAGCTGGTCACCCTGGACTCGACGGGTCACTGCCCCCAGCTGAGCGCCCCCGAGGAGACCGCCGAGGCGATCATCGCCTTCGTACAGGGGCCGTGACCGTGTGCCCGGGCGGCGGCAGGACCGACGGATCATGGCCGGCGGAGGACCCTGAGCAGGACTCCGCACTGTCCTCCGCCCTGCTGGAGGACAGTGCGGAGGACCTGTACGAGAACGCGCCGTGCGGCTACCTCTCCACCCTGATGGACGGGCGGATCGCCAAGGTCAACGGAACGCTCCTGAAATGGCTCGGCCACCGTCGTGAGGAGCTGGTGGGCCGCAAGCACTTCTCCGACCTGCTGACCATCGGCGGCAGGCTCTACCACGAGACGCACTTCGCACCGCTGCTGCGGATGCAGGGCGAGGTCAACGGCGTCGCGCTGGAACTCAGGGCCGCGGACGGCGCCCGGCTGCCCGTCCTGGTCACCTCCACCGTCAAGCGGGACGCCGACGGCGAACCGCTGCTGATCCGCACCACTCTCCTCGACGCCCGGGACAGGCGTGCCTACGAGCGGGAACTCCTGCGGGCCCGGCAGGAGGCCGAGCGCGAACGCGAACGCGTGCAACGCCTCGCCACCACCCTGCAGCGCACCCTGATCCCGCCGGCCATCGAACCGGGTCCGGGCAGGGAGGCCGCGGCGCACTACCACTTCGCGTCCACCGACCAGGTGGGCGGGGACTTCTACGATCTGTTCCCGCTCACCGCCGGAGCCTGGGGGTTCTTCATGGGGGACGTGCGCGGCAAGGGCGCCGACGCGGCCGTGGTGACGTCGTTGGCGCGGTACACCCTGCGAGCCGCCGCGGTCTTTGACCCCGTACCGGTCAGGGTTCTGGCCAACCTCAACACCGCGCTCAACCACCGGACCGAGGGGGACGAACCGCTCTTCTGCACCGTGATCTTCGGCATGCTCACACCTGATGAGGAGAACGGCGCCGGGTTCCACGTCGTCCTGGCCGGCGGCGGCCACCCTCCCGCCCTGCTGCTCAGGGCCGACGGCAGCGCCGACTACCTGCCCACCCCCGGCGGCCAGCTGGTCGGGGTCGTAGCGGACGCGCAGTTCACCACCGCCACCCTGGACCTGCGTCCCGGTGACACCCTGCTGCTCTACACCGACGGCCTGACCGAGGCCCGCACCGGGGGCCCGGGGGAACGCTACGGCGACGAAGCACTCCTGGACTTCGCGCGGTCCCTCGCCCCCACCTCGGCGCCCGTCGCCGTCAAGGAGCTCACCGCACTGCTGAACTCGTTCGGCGAGGGGCTCGACGACGACACCGCGCTCCTGGCGATCAGCGTGCCCCGGGCGAAGGACGAGGAGTCCGGGCGGTCGGCGCCGGGCCCGGACAGCACGTAGGGCATCCGCCCGATGCCGCCGCACAGCCTTACTCCGCAGCATGACCGTACGGCCCGCACGGCCGGGGCGCGGAGCACGAGGCGGAGGGCGGGGCGGCATGGGCGGGCCGGCGGTGGTGCGGGTCCTGCGGGACCCGACGGCGGGGCGGTATCTGGCGGGGGTGGTCGTCTCCGGGTTCGGTACGTCCGCGATGTGGCTCACGGCGGGGATCTGGGTCAAGTCGCTGACCGGGTCGGACAGTCTGGCGGCGCTGACGGTGTGCGCGATGTGGGCCCCGGTGCTGGCCGGGCCCGCGCTCGGCGCGCTCGCGGACCGGATGGACCGGAAGAAGCTGCTGGTGCGGGTGAACCTGGCGATGGCCTGTCTGCTGGCGTCGCTGGTGCTGGTGGACTCCGGCCGCACCGTCTGGCTGGTCTTCGTGGTGCTGGTCCTCTACGGGGCGAGCGGCGTCCTGCTCGACGCGGCGGAGTCGGCGCTCGTCGCGGGGACCGTGCCCGCCTCGCTGCTGGCGGACTTCAACGGGCTGCGGACGACGGCCAACGAGGGCATGAAACTGGTCGCCCCGCTGGCGGGCGCCGGGCTGTACGCGCGGTTCGGCGGCCCGGCCGTGGCGCTGCTGGACGCGGCGACGTGCGCCCTGGCCGCCCTGATCCTCGCCCGGCTGCGGGTGCGGGAGGCTCCGCGGCCCCCGGTGGGGGCGTGGCGCGGTGAACTCCTCGCCGGGCTGCGGCGGATACGCGCCTCGGACGTGCTCCGCCCGCTGGTGACGGCGGGGGCGGCGACGATGCTGCTGGCAGGGGTGAACGGGGCCGTGACGTTCGGTTACGTCGATGATGTGCTCGGCCGGACGCCGGAGTACGCGGGGATCCTCTACGCGGTGCAGGGCGCCGGTTCCGTGGCGGTGGGGCTGCTCGTGGGGCCGCTGCTGCGCCGGCTGCCGGAGCGGGTGTTCGCGGCGGGCGGCATGGCGTTGTTCGCGCTGGCGGTGGGCGCCCGGACGCTGCCGTACGACGGGGTGGCCCTGGCGGCGAGCGCGGCGATCGGGTTCGGCCTGCCGTGCGTGCTGATCGCGACGATGACGGCGGTGCAGCGGGAGACGCCGGACGCGGAGCTGGGGCGGACGGCGGCGACGGCCGGCTCGCTGATGACGGCGCCCAACGCGGTGGCCCTGGCGGTGGGGGCGGGACTCGTCGCGGTGGTGGACGTGCGGGTGCTGACGGCGGTGGGCGGGGCGGCGGGGCTGCTGGCCGCGGCGCTGCTGGCGGCGGGGGCGGCACGGCGCGGCACCGGCCCCACGTCGGCCTCCAGCCCCACGTCGGCCTCCGGCTCCGCGTCGTCGTCCGCCCCCGGTTCGTCATCCGGCCCCGCGTCGACAGCGGCTCCTGTGCCGGCGCCCCGCCCCGGGGAGTCCAGTCCCGCAGGGGAGTCCGGCCCCGCGTCACCCCAGCCGTGAGAGAGCGGCGGCGACCGCCTCCAGGTCCGGGCCCGAGGCGAGCCCCGCGTGGTACAGGCGCAGTTGGTCAGCGCCGAGCGAGGCGGCGTGGGCCGCGTCGCGCTCCAGGGTGCGAGGGCTTCCGCCCATTCCCGTGACGATCCCGAAGTTGGCGGCGCGCACGCCGCCCCGGCCGGCGAACGGCCCGAGGACCGCTTCCCGGGCGCTGTCGGGTCCGGTGCAGGGCAGCACCACGCCGTCGGCCACGGTCAGGATGTGGTCCGCCTCGACGCCGACGTTGGCCCCGGTGCGGTACGGGACGGGGTCGGCGTGCAGCAGCACCTGGAAGCCGGACGGGGCAGCGCCCCGTACCGCCGCGACGGCAGCCTCCTGGAACGCGCGGGCGACCCGGCCGCGCCACCGCAGGGTGGCGTCCGCGAGCTCGGGCCCGAGCAGCTTCCCGATGCCTTCCCGGCCGGACTCCGGGGAACCGGCGCCGGACCAGGCCGGTTCCAGGGCGCGGCGGACGGCGGCGGACAGCTCGCCGGGGTCGGCGCCCGCCTGCCCGTACCCCTCGCGGCAGTCCGGGCAGAAGCACAGCGACATCAGGTACTGCGCCGCCTCGCCGAGGTCCACGCCGGCGACCTTGTCATGGGCGTGCAGATGGGCGAAGCCGTACCAGCCGCAGGACTCCAGTTCGGTCCCGCGGGTTCCGGGCCGGGCGGCGGCCTCCGCCGCGAGGTCGACGAGGTAGGCGCGCACGGCGGGGCGGGCGATGCAGGGGGCCCAGGGGTAGCGGTCCCCGTAGGCGTTGACCACCGAGGTGTCCGGGTGCTCCGCGCCGAGCCGCGTGCTGTGGGCGAGGACCACCCAGCTGTGCACCTCCAGGCCGGCGGCGGCGAGCGCGCCCGCGGCCTCCCCGTACGGATCGTCGCCGTCCGTCCAGCTCTGGCGGTACGGGGCGAGGGCCCGCCCCGCCCAGCGGGCCGGGTCCGGCGGATAGAGGACGGCGGCGTGCCCGGCGGTGACGACGCGGTGGGCGGGGTGGCGGGGGGTCAGGGCCCGGGTGGAGTGGTAGGCGGAGGCCAGGGTGACCTGGCGGACGCCGAGGTCCGCGATCCGGGCGGCGGCGTCCGGGTCCCCGACGACGTCCCACGGGTAGAGGAAAGCGCCGGCCTTCACGCCCGGCCCCCGGCCCGGACAGGAGCCCGGCCCGCCGGGGGGCGCTGTTCCCGGGATGCCCGTTCCTCCAGCAGGGCGCGGCCGCTCGCGATGATCTCGATGAGGTCCTCGACGTGCGCGGCGGACGGTTCGGTGAGCGGGGTGCGTACCTCACCGACATCCAGGCCCTGGAGCCGGACACCGGCCTTGACCAGGGAGACGGCGTATCCGCGGCCCTGGGCGCGCAGTTCGACGAGCGGCCGGTAGAAGTGGTCGAGCAACCCGTGCACCAGGGCGTCGTCCCCGGAGTCCAGGGCCCGGTGGAAGGCGAGGGCGATGTCCGGGGCGAAGGCGAAGACGGCGGAGGAGTAGAGGGTGACGCCGATGCCCCGGTAGGCGGGGCCGGTGAGCTCGGCGGTGGGCAGTCCGTTGAAGTAGAGGAAGTCGCCGCCGGGCCGGTGGGTGCGGACCGCGCTGACGATGCGCTGCATGAGGTCGAGGTCGCCGTGGCCGTCCTTGAGCCCGATGACGCCGGGGGTGCCCGCCAGGGCGACGACCGTCTCGGGGGTGAGGATCGCGTTGTCACGCTGGTAGACGATCGTCTCCAGGCCGGTGGCCGCCGCGAGCGCCGCGTAGTGCTTCAGCAGCCCTTCCTGGTCAGCGACGACGAGATAGGGCGGCATCGCGAGGAGCCCGTCCGCGCCGGCCTCCTCGGCGGCCCGCGCGTACTGGACGGCGAGCGCCGTGCCGTAGCCGGCCCCCGCGAGGACGGGAACCTCTCCGGCGGTCTCCTCGACGGCGGCGGCGACCGCGAGGCGGAACTCCTCCGGAGTCAGCGCATGGAACTCGCCCGTGCCGCAGCAGGCGAAGACCGCGGCGGCTCCGGCGTCGATCCCGGCCCGCACATGGGCGCGGAAGACGGCGAGGTCGACGGTGCCGTCCGGCCCGAACGCGGTCACGGGGAAGAAGAGCGGCCCGGCGACTTCGCTGAGCCGGGCGGCAAGGGGGGCTGAGGTCACGGGCGCTCCCTGAGCAGACGCAGGCGTGCACAATTCTGATCGGTGTCCATATTTCTGAACAACCTCACGCTAAGGCAGCCTTCAACGGCAGGTCAAGGCGGACGCGGGCTCTTGACGCACCTCCCGCCCCCTCTTTAGCTTGTCCACGCATGTGAATGTCAGCCAGCATTGCGCACAGCGCCCGCGTACGCCCCGAGGAGACCCCCGTATGACCGCTCCCCGTACCGTCCTGCTCACCGGCGCCGCAGGCGGCCTCGGCACCCTGATGCGGGGGCTGCTGCCCGCGTACGGATACGACCTGCGTCTGTTCGACGTGGTCCCGGTGGAGGGAGCGCCCGAGGCGATCACCGCCGACCTCAACGACCGGGAGGCGCTGCGCGAGGCCGTGCGCGGGGTGGACGCGGTCATCCACCTGGCGGGCATCTCGCTGGAGTCCACGTTCGACAAGATCCTCCGCGCCAACATCCAGGGCACGCACCACCTCTACGAGGCCGCCCGCGAGGAGGGCGTCCGGCGCATCGTGTCCGCCTCCTCCAACCACGTCATCGGGCACACCCCGCGCCCGGCTCCGGGCGATCCGCTGATCCCCCTGGACGCCCCGCGCCGCCCCGACACCTTCTACGGGCTCTCGAAGTGCTTCGGCGAGGACCTGGCCCAGCTCTACTGGGACCGGCACGGGCTGGAGACGGTCTCGGTACGGATCGGGTCCTGCTTCCCCGAGCCCACCTCGGTGCGGATGCTGTCGGTCTGGATGAGCCCCGGTGACGGCGCCCGGCTGTTCCACGCGGCCCTCACCGCCGAGGACGTCGGGCACACCGTCGTGTACGGCTCCTCCGCCAATACCCGCCTGTGGTGGGACCTGACGCCGGCCCGGGCGCTGGGCTACCGGCCGCTGGACGACTCGGAGCCGTACGCGGCGAAGCTCGTCGCCGAACAGGGCGAGCTGGACCCGGACAATCCGGCGCACGCCCGCGTGGGCGGCCACTTCGCGACCGACCCGCCGATCTGGCCGCACTGAGCCTGCCGGAAGCGCAGCGCAGGGCCGACCGGGAGCGGAGCGCAGGTACCGGCGAAAGCGGAGCGCAGGGCCCGGGCGGAAGCGGTGGACGGCCCGGGCGGGAGCGGCGGAGGGGCCCGGCGGCGGAAATCGGGGCGACGGGGGCTCGGCGAGGCGGGCAGGATACGGGCCATGCCGAGACCTTCCGGATTCCAGTACGAACAGCACGGCGACCAGAGCGTCACCATCACCCACCACGGCCGCCCCGCGGGCACCCTGCGCGGCGGCCGGGCGGCGAAGTTCCTGGCCGAGGTGGGCTCGGGCGACGCCCAGCTGGTGATGGCGCGCTGGACCGGCGCGTACAAGCACGGCAACGAGCGCACCGCCCGCGACCACCCCCGCAACCGCCGCTGAGAGCCCTCCGACGGCCATCCTCCGGACGGCCGAAGGTAAGGGAACGGCAAAGCCGGGTCGTTCGTTACCCCGTGCATGACCGCAATGACCCCCGGCTCGAACATCCCTCTCTCCGCCGCCCGCGTGGCGGTGGACGTCGCCGCTCCGGTGCGGCTCGACGTCTCGGGCCTGCTGCTCACCGCCGACGGCAAGGTGCGCTCCGACGACGACTTCATCTTCTACAACCAGCCCTCGGGCCCGGGCGTGACCTACCGCTCCGGCGGGGGCTCCACGCCCGACGCGATCGTGGTGGACACCGCGGCCGTCCCGCCGGGCATCGAGAAGATCGTCGTCACCGCGAGCCCCGACGCCGCGGGCCAGACCTTCCAGGGCGTCGAGCCCACCGCCACCGTGCGCAACGCGGATGACGGCAGCGCGCTCGCCACCTTCACCCCGCCGCGGCTGGGCACCGAGACGGCGCTCGTGGTCATCGAGATCTACCTGCGCAACGGGGCCTGGAAGGCCCGCGCGGTCGGCCAGGGTTACGCGAACGGGCTGGCCGGGATCGCCACGGACTTCGGCGTCTCGGTCGAGGAGCCCGCGGCCCCGGTCGCCCCTCCGGCTCCGACGGCCCCCGCCCCGGCCGCCGCCGCGCCGCCCGCTCCGGTCGCCGCCCCCGTCGACCCGCGGATCACCCCGCCCGCTCCGGCCGCCCCGCCCGCTCCCCCGGCGGCCCCGGCCGCGCCCGCGGGCTCCGGGAAGATCAACCTGGACAAGGGCCGGGTCAACCTCCAGAAGAACCAGACCGTGTCCCTCGTCAAGGGCGGCGCCCCGCTGCTCTCGCGGGTCAGGATGGGCCTGGGCTGGGAGCCCGCCTTCCGCGGCAAGGACATCGACCTGGACGCGTCGGTGATCGCCTACGGCCCCAACCGCAACCACCTGGACAGCTGCTACTTCGGCAAGCTGACCATCCTGAACGGGGCGATCAAGCACTCCGGCGACAACCTCACCGGTGAGGGCGCGGGCGACGACGAGGTGATCATGGTGGACCTCGGCCGGATCCCCGCCGAGGCGACCGGCCTGGTCTTCACGGTGAACTCGTTCACCGGCCAGAAGTTCAACGAGGTGGCCAAGGCCTACTGCCGGCTGATCGACGACGCGTCCGGCGAGGAGCTGGTCCGCTTCGACCTCACCGGCGCCGAACCGCAGACCGGCGTGATGATGGCCAAGCTCATCAAGCAGTTCACCGGCGAGTGGGAGATGACCGCGATGGGCGAGTTCGTGAAGTCACGCACCGTGCGGGGCATGGTCAAGCCCGCCGCCAAGTCCCTGTAACCACCGTGGGCCCTCGCCGGGGGGCCGCAACGGAGTCCGGGGCGCCTGAAGGGATTCAGGCGCCCCGGGTCCGGAGAAGACGGACGCTGCTCGTACTCGTCCCGCGTCTCAGAGCTTGGTCAGTTTGGAGTACGGGCTCAGGATCCTTCCCTGACGCCCCGAGAAGTCGATGAGGACTGCGTCGTTGTCGCCCTCGACAGCAAGGATCCTGCCGAGCCCGAACTGGTCGTGCGACACCCTGTCGCCCACATCGAAGCATTCGACCGGTGGGGCCTCCTGGGCCGGGCGGTTGAAGGGACTGGAAGGCAGGTGACGCCGGGCTGACTGTTTCATTAAGTCGAGTATGCGCCCTGTGAGGGCCCTACGCCATGCCCGTCGGCGCCCGGGGCCCCAGACGTGCCGGATTCGTAATCAGCGCCCACCACGGCCGGTCAGCGCTTCCTCCCGCCTCCAGCGGCGGAACCAGGCGGCACGCCGCACCGGAAAGACCCCCGAACGTGTGGCGGTTTCCGTCACCGGACGGGCGTGGCCGGACCGGTATCCGGCCGGATTCCCGGTGGGGACGGCGAGCCACTGACAGCCGCTTTGTAAGAGCGGAGCTCCTCGGCCGAGCGGCGCTCGGGCGGAGCCCCGAGCGCCGCTCCGGGCCGAGCCCTCAACCGCCCGCGCGCGAGCGGGCCTTGAACGCCGCCTTGCGGGCGCTCTTGGCGGCCTTCTTGTCGCTGTGCAGCCGGCCCATGGCCTCCAGCACATCGGCGGTGGCCGGGTGGTCGACGCGCCAGACCTCGTCGAAGAAGCCGCTGTGCTGCGCGGAGAGCCCCTCGACCAGTCCCTGGAGCTCGTCCAGCTCGCCGTCCGCGTCCAGCTGGGCGGCGATGGTGTCGATGGCCAGCCAGAAGATCATGTTCTCCGGCGGGGCGGGCACGTCGGCCGCGCCGCGCTCCGCGAGCCAGACGCGGGCCAGGCCGCCCAGCTCGGGGTCGCCGAGCACCGCGCGCACGGCGGGCTCCGCCTCGGGGCCCGCCAGGGCGAGGGCCTGCTGGCAGTGGAGGCGGCGCAGCGGCGCGCCCTCGTCCGCGCCGCGGGCGGCGGCCAGCAGCTCGGCCGCAGCGGACACCGCGCCCTCCGCGCCGTGCCCCGCGAGCCAGAGCTTGACCTCGGCGCGGGCGGCGGACTCCGGGTAGTGGGCGATGCCGTCGAGGAGGGCGTCGGCGCCCTTGCCCGCGAGGTCGCCGACGGCGGGGGCGTCCATCCCGGCCTCCAGCATCCGGGCCCGGACGCCGTACAGGCCGAGGGGGGTGAGCTTGACCATGCCGTACCGGGTGACGTCCTCGTCGTCGGCCCCGGCGGCGGAGGCGTCCGCGGCTTCGCCCTCCTCGACCAGCAACGCCTCGTCGACCGGGCGGTATTCGACGATCCCGATGGGTTCGAGGAGCCGGAACTGGTCGTCGAGGCGCATCATCGCCTCGGACACCTGCTCCAGGATGTCGTCGGTCGGCTCACCCATGTCGTCGGGGACGATCATCGAGGCGGCGAGGGCGGGCAGCGGGACCGGTCCTTCGCCCGCGCCGTTGTCCGCGAGGGTGAGCAGGTAGAGGTTGCCGAGGACGCCGTCGAGGAACTCCGCCTCGGCCTCCGGGTCCCAGTCCAGGGCGTCGAAGTCGATCGAGCCGTCCTCACCGACGAGGTCCGCGAAGTCGTCCAGGACGGGCGCGGTGGCGTCGGCGTGCACGGCGTCCAGGCCGTCGAGCCAGATGTCCAGCACGTCCTGCGGGGAGCCGCCGGTGAGGAGGGCCAGGTTCTCGCCCGTGGTGACGGTGCCCTCGGCCTCGCCGTCCGTGCCCCCGTCGCCCTCTGCCTCGCCCTCCTCGGGGTCGGTGACGTCGAGGAGGCCGGTGTCCACGGCGAGCCGCCAGGCCTCGCTGGCGTAGGCGGCACCGTCCTCGTCCGCCTGGAGGCCGAGGTGCTCGGCGGCGGCGGGCAGCTGGTCCTCGACGAGCTCGCCGCCGGCGCCGACCCGGGTGTCCGGTCCTGCCCACCGGGCGAGCTTGACGGCGCGGACGAACAACGGAGCGGCGAGCGCGTCCCGTGCCAGTTCGGCCTCGGAGTTCAGCCGCACCGGCGGCAGGGAGGGGCGCTCTGCGGACATCGGTGGTTCTCCTCGGTGCGTGCTCGGGGCATACGGAGTGCGTACGCGGTTCAGCCGCCCAAGCCTAGACGCAATGCGCCGCGTGCCGCCCGCCGCTTCACCACATACCGCCCGCCCGCGCCCCCTGTGCGCCGGCGCCCGGCTCCAAGCTGAGCACGGGGGTGTAGCGGTGCACGCCGCCGCCGGTCATGCCCGGGTAGTTCTGGACGCGTTCCCAGCGCGGGGACGGGGAGCCGATGCCCTCTCCGGGTGCGGCGAGGGCCGCGATGTGGTGCTCGGCGCTCTCCCACTCGGCGTAGTTGAGGACCCGGGTGCCGTCGGTGCTGACGTGGAAGTGCGCGGAGATGCCGCCGGGGGGCAGTTCGGCCTCTTCGCCGAGCGCCTCGAACACCGCGTCCACCCAGTCGCGTTGGCGGGCCGGGTCGGGCCCGTCGAACTCGACGTCCACGATGACGAGGCAGCCGGTCTTCCGGGTGTCGCCCTCGGCCCGGAGACCGGAGCGGTACAGCTCGTACGTGCGCAGCGCGAGGCGCTCGATGCCGGGGACGGCGGCGTCGATCTCGGCGTTGCGGTCGCCGCGGCTGTCCCGTACGAATTCCTGGTAGGCCTGCTCGTCGGCCCACTGGGAGTAGTGCAGCAGGGTCGCGCCGTCCTCCCCCGCGTAGACGCTGTAGGAGAGCAGGCCGGGGTGCGGCCATTCCCGGCTCTCCCAGGTCTTCCGGATGGCGTCGACGGCCGCTCGCTGCCGCCGCGGTGTCCCCACGTTCCAGGTGCTGGCCTTGGCGATCCGGGCGTCGGTGCGGGCCGGGTCGGGGCGGTCGGTGAGGTGCGTGGTCATGGCGGTGGTCCTTTCGTCACGCGCGCCGGTCGGTGCGCCGTGACCACCACGGTGTCTCCTCAAGTCCGGTTGAGGTCAAGGCCGTTGTGCCGGGCGGCGGGCCGCGCCCTGTTCGCCCACGGCGTGAGCGGCCTCGGGTGCGCCGGAGGCCGCCGGGGAAGGACCGTGGACATGACCCTCTCCGTGGCACACCTGAGCGACCCGCACCTGACGACCGGCCCCCGGGCGGCGGCCCCCGCCGCCGGGTTGCGGGCCGCCCTGCGCCGGGTGCTCGCCCTGGACCCGCTGCCGGACTGCGTCGTGATCACCGGCGATCTCACCGAGGGCGGGGAGCCGGGCGCGTACGCGGCCCTGCGCGAGGAGGTCGGCGCGTTCCCGCTGCCCCTGCATCTGGTGACGGGCAACCACGACGCGCCGGAGGCTCTCGTGGGCGCGTTCGGCGGGACGCGCTTCCTGGGCGGGGGGACGCGGACGTCGTACGCGGTGGAGCACCCGGCGTTCACCGTCGTGGTCCTGGACTCCCGGGTGGCCGGTGCGCCGGGCGGCCGGCTGGGGGCCGAGCAGCTGTCCCGGCTGGACCGGGAGCTCTCCCGACGCCCCGGCGCACCGGCCCTCGTCTGTCTGCACCATCCGCCGGTTCCGGTCGGCATTCCGTTCCTGGACGGGATGCGCCTGGCGGACGGCCCCGCGCTGGCGGAGGTGGTCGCCGCGCACCCCAGGGTCGCGCGGGTGCTGGCGGGCCATGTGCACCGCCCCGTCACGGCGCCTTTCGCGGGCAGCACGCTGGCGGTCGCGCCGAGTACGTACCGGCAGAGCGGGCTGGTGCTACGGGAGGGGGTGCCGGGCTACCGCGACGAGCCCCCTGCCTTTCTGCTGCACGTCCTGCCGGAGGGGCCGTCCGGCACCGACTGGGTCACCCATACCGTCCCCACGGCCGCAACCGCGCCGGACCGCTGACGCCGCCGGACCTCCGGACCCTCCCCGTCCCCGCCCCCGTCCCCGCCCCCGTGCCCGAGCTTGCGCGCCAAACCGCTGACGGCCTCGCCTCATCAGGTGCCGAGTTCGGTGCGCCAGGCCGTCGTGTTGAGTTCGTCCATCAGCCGGATGTCGTGACCCTCCAGCGGGAAGACCCGCGCCGGGAGACCGGGGGCGGCGGAGATCTCCAGGGCGTCACCCTCGATGAGGTCGCCGCCCTCGGGGGTGGAGACCCAGGCGAGGATCGACTTGACGGTGCGGCCGGGGTCCAGCAGGACCTTCTTCGGGCCCGGGTCGCCGCCGAAGTACGAGCCGTCCTCGTTGACCTTGACGGGGAGGCCCCGGCCGTCCTCGCCGAGGGCGCGTACCGAGGGGTAGCCGTCGACGGCGTAGGGCTCGCTGCCGCAGTTGGTGAGCGTGAGCACGACGGCCCGGTGCATCATCCCGGTCTCCACCGGGCCCATGTCCACCACGGCCCCGGAGGCGGGGCACTTCCCGGGCGGGGCGGGGGTCGGGGCGGTCTGTGCCGTGTCGCCGTAGGCGGGCGCGGGGGTCGGTGGCAGCGTCTCGGCGCGGACGATGCCGGAGCGGGGCGGGGAAGCGGACGGGGCGGGGTCCCGTTCCTCGCCCTCGCCGGCCGGGACGAGGAAGCCGGAGCAGCCGGTCAGAGCGGTCAGCGTCGCCGCCAGCAGCACGGCCGAGGCCTGTCTCCGCACCCGTACGCACACACCCATGCCCATGCCCCCCACCTCTCGCCGCCCCGTCGGCGCGGCCTGTCGTCCATGTGCTGATCATGTCAGAAGAGGTGTCGAGAGCAGCCTCCGCACCCGCGGACTCTTCAGCGTCTCTTGCCAATCGCCCCAAGAAGATCTAAGTGGACCTACACGGTGCCGGGAGCCGACACTTCGGACATGACCGCCACCGCACCACGCCCCTTCGGCCGCACACTCTGCGCCATGATCACGCCCTTCACCGCCACCGGGGCCCTGGACCCCGACGCCGCCCGTGCGCAGGCCGCGCGCCTGGTGGCGGAGGGCTGCGACGGGATCGTCCTCAGCGGCACCACGGGCGAGTCCCCCACGACGACGGACGCCGAGAAGGCCGCTCTGCTGCGGGCCGTCCGCGCGGAGGTCGGTGCCGGGGTGCCGCTGCTCACCGGCGTCGGGGGGCCGGACACCGCGCACACCCTGCGCCTGGCGCGGGAGGCCGAGGAGGCGGGCGCGGACGGGCTGCTGGTGGTGAGCCCGTACTACAGCCGCCCTCCACAGGCAGCCGTCGAGGCGTATTTCCTGCGGGTCGCGGACTCCACCGGTCTGCCGCTGATGCTGTACGACATTCCCGGCCGCACCGGCGTGCGGATCGAGCCGGAAACCCTGCTGCGGCTGGCTGAGCACCCGCGCGTGGTGGCGGTCAAGGACTGCTCCTACGACCTGCTCGGCTCGACGAAGGTGATGGCCCGCACCTCGCTGGCGTACTACTCGGGCTGCGAGGAGCTGAATCTGCCGCTGTACGCGGTGGGCGGTGCGGGGTACGTCAGCACGGTCGCGAACGTGGCCCCGCGCCAGGTACGGGCTCCGCTGGACGCGTTCGACGCGGGCCGCACCGACGAGGCGGCCCGGCTCAACGGGCTCACGGCGCGCCTCGTCGAGCTGATGATGGCGAGCGGCCTCCCCGGAACCGTCACCGTGAAGGCGCTGCTGGACGCCGGGCCGGTCCGGGAACCGCTGCAGCCCGCCGGGCGCGGGGCGGCCGACGGGCTGCGTGCGGCGTACGAGGAACTCCTCGCGGCCTGATCTCCTGGCGGCCTGATCTCCTCGCCTGGTGAACGGGTCAGTTGTGGGCGTGCAGGACCTCGTTGAGCCCGCCCCACACCGCGTTGTTCGGGCGGGCCTCGACGGTGCCGGTGACCGAGTTGCGGCGGAAGAGGATGTTGGAGGCGCCGGACAGCTCGCGGGCCTTGACGACCTGGCCGTCCGGCAGCGTGATCCGCGTGCCGGCGGTGACGTAGAGACCGGCCTCGACGACGCACTCGTCGCCGAGCGCGATCCCGACGCCCGCTTCCGCGCCGACCAGGCAGCGCTCGCCGATGACGATGCGCTCCGTGCCGCCGCCGGAGAGGGTGCCCATGGTGGACGCGCCGCCGCCGATGTCCGAGCCGTCGCCGACAACGACGCCCGCGGAGATGCGGCCCTCGACCATGGAGGTGCCGAGGGTGCCCGCGTTGAAGTTGACGAAGCCCTCGTGCATGACGGTGGTCCCGGCGGCGAGGTGCGCGCCGAGCCGGACGCGGTCGGCGTCGGCGACGCGTACGCCCTTGGGGGCGACGTAGTCCGTCATCCGGGGGAACTTGTCGACCGAGGTGACCTGGAGGTGCAGGCCCTCGGCGCGGGCGTTGAGCCGCACGCGCTCCAGGTCGTCGACGGCGACCGGGCCGAGCGAGGTCCAGGCGACGTTGGCGAGCAGCCCGAAGAGCCCGTCCAGGTTCTGGCCGTGCGGCCGGACGAGCCGGTGCGAGAGCAGGTGCAGGCGCAGGTAGGCGTCGTGCGCGTCGAGCGGCTTGTCGTCGAGCGAGGAGATGACCGTGGACACGGCGACGATCTCGACGCCGCGCCGGGCGTCCACGCCGAGGGCCTTGGCGGCGCCCTCACCGAGCCGGTTGACCGCCTCGTCCGGGCTGAGGCGCGTCGTACCGGCCGGGCCGGGGTCGGAGGTCAGCTCGGGGGCGGGGAACCAGGTGTCGAGGACGGTGCCGTCACCGGCGACGGTGGCGAGGCCGGCGGCGACGGCGCCGGTGGTGCGGGCAGAACCCTGGGAAGTCGTGTCGGTCATGAACAGCAACCTAACCGGCCGGGGCCCGCTCGGGCGAACCGGTCTCAGCGTGCGGCCTCTCCCCCGCCGCCCTCGCGCGCTCCCCCGGTGCGGGCAGTCGCCGCGCCGCCGGCACCGCTCCTCCGACACCCCTCAAGTGCTGTCCCGCGATTCCCGGCGGGCGCGCGGCAACAGCCCTCGGCGCGTGCCCGGCGGCTCCTGCCCGGGTCCTGATCCGCCGGGACGTACGGGGGTGTGCCGAGGCAGGGGGCGTATCACCCTGCCGGTCAGCAGAGTGCGGGGGACATAGCCGAAGCGGCGGGAGTCGAGGCTCACGGGCTGGTTGTCGCCCAGGACCAGGTAGTGGCCGGAAGGCACGACCGAGCCGGGCGGGACGTCCAGCCGCTCGGCCATGAGCGCGGGGACCGGGTCGCCGGGGCCGGCGGCGATCCGTTTGATGATCAGGCCCTCGCGCGTGAGCCCCTCGTCCCGCGCGCCGGAGGGCGGTTCGAGGACGACGACATCGCCCCGGGCCACCCGGCGCGGGCCACGGCGCACCAGGACGCGGTCCCCGTCGTGGAGGGCGGGTTCCATGCTCGGGCCGGTGACGGTGACGGCCAGCAGGCGGGTCCGCAGCAGACGGCGGGCGAGGCGCACGATCACGGGGGTCCTCCGCCCGGGGAGGCTCCCGCCACCACGTCGGCGGGCGGCCTCGGCGCGGCCCCGGTGGCGTGGACCGGCGGGGCGGGTAGGGAAGACCCCGCGTCGTGCGCGACGGCGTCGGGCGCGTACCCGCTGGCCTGGAGGGTGAACAGCCGGGCGTACACCCCGGAACGGCGCATCAGATCGGCGTGCGGTCCCCGTTCGACGATCCGGCCGTCCTCCAGGACCACGATCATGTCCGCGTCGCGCACGGTGTTGAGGCGGTGGGAGATGAGCAGCCCCGCCCGGCCCGCTCGGTGGCGTCGCAGCCGGTGGTGGATCTCGTACTCCGCCTCGGGGTCGAGGCCGGAGCCGGGTTCGTCCAGGACGAGGAGGTCGGCGTCGTCCCGGATCAGGGAGCGGGCGAGGGCGAGCCGCTGCCACTGGCCGCCGGAGAGGACGACGCCGGTCGTGGCGTCGTCCTTGTCCTGCTCGCTGAAGAAGATCCGGCTCAGCAGGGTGTCATAGCCGTGGGGCAGGCCCGTCAGCCGGTCGTGGACTCCCGCGACGCGGGCGGCCTCTTCCACCCGGTCACCGTCCCGGAGTGCGGTGAGGTCGCCGAGGGCGATGTTCTCGCGGGCGGTCAGGTCGTACTCCATGAAGTCCTGGAAGGTGGCCCCCATCCGGCGGCGCAGCTCACGCGGGCACAGTTCGCGCAGGTCGACGCCGTCCCAGAGGATCTGTCCCCGGGTGGGATCGTAGAACCGGCACACCAGCTTCACCAGCGTGGACTTCCCGGCGCCGTTGAGACCGACGAGGCCCACGGCCTGTCCGGCGGGCAGGACCAGGTCGACGCCCCGGAGCACCCAGGGCTGGTCCTCCCCGTACCGGAACCACACATCGCGGAACTCCACCGAGTGGCGCAGCGGCGGCACGGGGCGGGGCCGGACGGGCAGGGGCAGGTCGGGCTCGGCGTCGGTCACGGCGAGGAAGTGGCGGAACATCAGGAGGGCGTGGTGGCCCGTGGCGAATTCGACGGCGAGTCCGGCCAGCGCCGACTGGACCGCGGGCAGTGCGGTGACCAGGACGGTCACCCCGCCGACGGTGATCTGCCCGGAGCGGGCTGCCGAGACCGCCCACAGCAGTCCGGCCCCCGCCACCAGGGCGGAGAGCAGCGCGAGCCCCGCCTGGACGGCCAGCTCCTGCCGGTCCATGCCCCGTTTCGCCGCATCCGAGGTACGGCGCTCCGCGACCATCCGGTCACCGAGGAAGCGCCCCAGGCCGAAGAGCCGGATCTCCTTCGCGGCCCGCAGGTCGGTCAGCAGGGCGCTGTAGAACAGCTCCCGACGCTCCACCGGGCCCACCGACCAGACGAGGGCGGCCCGTCGGCGGCTGAGCGCGATCTCGGCGCCGAGGACGAGGACGCCGGAGGTCAGGACGGCCGCCGCCATCCAGGGGCCCAGCAGGGTGAGCGCGCCGAGGAATCCGGTGAGGGTCACCGCCGCGCCGACGGTGCCGATGACGCTGCCGACCGCGTCGACCGGTGCGGAGCCGCCGTACTGACGGGCCATCCGCAGCCGGTCCAGGAAGCGCGGGTTCTCGTAGGGGCCGATGCCCGTGAACCGGTCGACGGCGGTGTGCAGTTCGATCTGCGCGCGCAGCCCGACCGCCCGGCCGAGCTGGGCCCGCAGATACTGGAGGAACTGGGGGACGACGGCCAGGGCGACCCCGCAGCCGACCAGCAGCAGGACCGGACCGGTGAGGGAACCGCCGGCGGAGGGGGCGGCGACCAGGCGGTCGATCACGGCCTTGAGGGTCCAGGCGGCGGCGACCGGGGCGGCGGACGCGGCCACCGTGAGCGTCAGCCAGCCCGCCAGGGTGGCGGGCGCCGCCCGGCCGGCCAGGCGGACCGCGGCGACCAGGACGGTACGGAGCGGGGAGGGGCGGGGCTCGTCACCGGGCCGGGCGACGACGACGGGGGCGGGCCCGGTCATCGGGCCGCGACGGGGGTGCGGGGCCACAGTCCGACTTCCGTCACCACGAGACCGCCGTCGGGGCCGCGCCCGACCCGTACGCAGCTGGGAAAGGCCTTGACGGCGAACGCCGTGGTCACCGGGCCGTCATAGGGTTCCTTGACGGTCGGCACCACGGCGGCCAGAGCGGCGGCCATGGATCCGGTGTCCTCGCCGGACCTGTCCGGTCCGCGTGAGTCCCGATCCCCGTGCGAGCCGTGCGAGCCCTGTGTGTCGTGCGAGCCGCGTGTGTCGTGCGTGTCGCTGACGACGACGGCGAGCACCTGCCGGGCCTCCTCGGGGCTGTCCGCGTACCGGGCGACGAAGCCGGGCAGCTTGTCGCGACAGGGCGCGCAGGTGGGCGAGAAGAACGCGACGAGGGTTCCGTCGGCGAGGTCCCGGTCGGTGACGGGGCTGTCGGGCGGGCCGGCGGTGAAGGAGGGCACAGGGGTGCCGACGCTCGCGGTCCCGGACATGCCTCCGGGGGAAGCGGCGGCCGGCACCGCTGTCCGCCCCAGCAGGTCGGAGTGTTCCCGCAGCCGTCGGACGACGCCGACGGTGAGGACGAGGTCGACCAGGGCCAGGGCTCCGACGGCGAGGACAGCGGCGGCGAGCGGACTCACGGGGCGGTTTCCTTTCGGGGCAGGGGACGAAAGAGCGCGGCGAGGTCGTCGAGGACCGTGACGAGCAGGCCGAGGACCGCGCCCGCGAGGACGGCGGTCAGCACCGCCACCGGGTCGCCCGCGGCGGGGCCGGGGACGGCCGTGGCGACGAGGCCGGTGACCGCGAGGGCCAGCAGGATGGAGTTGCGTACGGCGTGTACCGCGCCGAGCGGAGTCGCCGTACGGCCGAAGCAGTGGCAGGGTGTCCGACGGCCGCTGCGGGCGGCGGCGACGGCCAGCGCGGTGAACGCGGCGAGCAGTACGGCGGCGAGGCCGAGCCCGGCGACGAGTACGGCCGGCGGGGCGAGGGGGCCGGGCAGCGCGAAGGCGGGTACGAGGACGGCCTCGGCGGCCACCACCAGCGCGGCGAGGAGGCGGGCGGGCACCGGTACGGGGAGCCGCAGGGCTCGCACGGTCCCGGTGAACTCCACGAAGGCGGCCGGGTTCCGCACCTTGCCGAGGACGGAGCGGGTGAACACCAGCAGCAGACAGCCACGGACCGCCCAGACGACGAGTTCCACGACGGTGTGTCCTTTCCGAGGGGGTGGCCGCGAAGGCACCGACAGGGCGGCACGCGCCCGGGGTGCAGCCCCTGAGAGGCCACCGTCAGGTCGCCTCTCAGGGGTCATGCCGTCAGCAGACGGCGCAGCGCTTGCCCTGGTACACACGGGTCCCGTCGGAACAGACCAGATCGGTGTAGATCGCCTTGAAGCCGGTGCGGTGGCACATCGGGACCATCGTCGAATTACATATTTCCTCGGTCCAGCACTCGACGGCGGCAGCCGCCTCCGCCCGGGGAACGAGGCGGTCGACCAGCGAATCGGACAGATTCCGGATCCACTCGCGCATGATGATCCTTTCGACTCGGTGAAGAAGGAGCGGTGCTGAGGTCAGGTCAGCCGTTGCACCAGGCGCAGCGGACGCCCTTGTAGGTGCGGGTGCCGTCGGCGCACACCCGGTACATGAAGTAGCCCCAGCGACTGGTGCTGCCGCAGAGCTGGAGCGGGCCCTGCATGCAGGTCTCCTCGACCCAGCACTCGGTGGCGGCGGCAGCCTCGGTCTTCGGGACCAGGCGGTCGATCAGGGCATCGGAGAGGCTCTCGAACCAGGCACGCATGAAAGGTCCTTCGGTCGGTGGATGAGCGGCCGGCCCGGGGCGGACCGGCCGGTGCGGCGCTCGCAGCGGTGGCGCGGGGGCGGCGGACCGCCGTCCACCCGGAAGTGGCGGACCGCGGTCGTACGGAGGGCCTGTTCCGGCCCCGTCGCGGGGCGGGGACGCCCTGTCGGCGGGCCCGCTCCTTCCGACGCCCGGTGGGGCCGACCGCCGGGGGTGCCCGAGGGGTCGGCCAGAGAGCCGGGCGCGTTCTGGAACCGCTGGTCCATGGAAGTCCTCTCGGTGGGTGGGAGGACCCACGGTGTGCTCCCGGCCGGTTGCGCAGGAGCGCCTTCGACCCCGTCAGCTTCCGTGGGCGCTCTTGCACGAACCTTGATCGGATCTAAAACCGGCGACGGCCGGCGGTAGGGCACTCAGCAGACGGGCGGAGCGCGTTGGCAATCTGGTACGGAGTCCTCGGGGAGATCGAGGCCCGGCGGGACGGACGCCGGCTGGACCTCGGCCCGGCCCGGCAGCGGACCGTCCTGGCGGCGCTGCTGATGGATGTGGACCGGGTGGTTCCGGTGGAGGGTCTGGCGGAGCGGGTCTGGGGCGACCGGCCGCCGCGCCGGGTCGCGGCGGCGGTGCACACCTATCTGTCACGGCTGCGGCGGGTGCTGGAGCGGCCCGCGCCGGACGCCGTCGTACCGGAGGGCGCCCGTGAGGGGCGGCCCGCGATCGTGCGGCGGCCCGGCGGCTACACGGTGCCGGCCGGTCCGGGCACGGTGGATGTGCATCTCTTCCACGATCTGGTCGCCCGCGCGCGGTCGGCCGACGGCGACGGGGCGCTGGAGCTGTACGACCGGGCGCTGGCGCTGTGGCGGGGTGAGCCGTTCGCGGCGGTGGACACCCCGTGGTTCAACGCGGCGCGGGCCTCGCTGTCGGAGCAGCGGCACGCCTGCCGCCTGGACCGCAACGATCTGGCGCTGCGGCTGGGGCGCCACGGCGCGCTCCTGCCGGAGCTGGGCGCCTGCCACGACGAGCGCCCCTGGGACGAGCGGCTGACCGCCCAGCTGATGATCGCGCTGTGGCGGAGCGGACGCACGGCCGAGGCGCTGCGCTGCTTCGAGCGGGTACGGTGCGCGCTGGCGGAGGAGTTGGGCAGCGATCCGGGGCCGGAGCTGCGGCGGCTGCATCAACAGGTGCTGGCAGGTGATCCGGCGCTCGGGCCGGTGCGGCGACCGGACTCGCCGGTGGCGGACTTCCGCACGGCGTCCGGAGCCCCCGCGGGAGCGGACTCCCGCCCACCCTCCGACGGTTCGCCGGCCGGGGCGGTACCGCGCGAACTGCCGTCGGCGGGTAGGTACTTCACCGGGCGTACGGCTGAACTCGCCCTGCTGGACGCGGCACTGGACCGGTCGCCGGACGAGACGCCGGGCACCGCGACGACCACCGGCCCCGGCGCGGGGGCGGTGTGTGTCATCAGCGGCGGTGCGGGGGTGGGCAAGACCTCGGTGGCGCTGCACTGGGCGCACCGGAACCTCCGCCGTTTCCCCGACGGGCAGTTGTACGTGGATCTGCGCGGGTTCGCCCGCTCGGGCGGCCCGCTGACGCCCGTCGCGGCGCTCCGGCTGCTGCTGTGCGGTCTCGGCGTCGACCCGGCGGCGGCGCCGGCGGGCCGGCAGGCGCTCGCCGGGCTGTACCGGAGCCTGGTCGCGGACCGCCGGGTGCTGATCGTGCTGGACGACGCCGCCGACGCCGAACAGGTGGCGGCGCTGCTGCCGGGGAGTACGGGGGCCGCCGTACTGGTGACCAGCCGCCGCCGGCTGACGGGCCTCGCCGTCACCCAGGGGGCGCACACGGTGCCGCTGTCCACGCTGTCCCGGGCGGACTCCCGGGAACTCCTCGGGCACCGGTTGGGCGAGGCGCGGCTGGCGGCCGAGCCGGAGGCGACGGCGGCCGTCCTGGAGGAGTGCGCGGGTCTGCCGCTGGCGCTCGGCGTGGTCGCGGCGCGGGCGGCGGCCCGGCCGGGCTTTCCGCTGGCGGGCCTCGCCGAGGAGCTGCGGGACGCGACGGGCCGGCTGACCGCTCTGGGGACGGGTGATCCGTCGGCGGACGTCCGGACGGCGCTGCGTCTGTCGTACCGGGCGCTGAGCGGTGCCGCGGCCGGGGCGTTCCGGTTGCTGTCGGCGGTGCCGGGGCCGGACATCGGGCTGGGCGCCGCGGGGAGTCTGCTGGGCTGTTCCCCGGGGTCGGCGCGGGTGCTGCTGCGGGAGCTGGAGGCGGTCCATCTGCTGGAGCAGCACGGGCCCGGCCGGTACCGGGTGAACAGGCTGGTGCGGGTGTTCTCGGCCGAGCTGCGGGAGGCGGGGCCGTGCGAGCGGGCACTGCGGCGGGTGCTGGACCACTACGCGCACACGGCGTGGGCGGCCCGTCGGCTGCTGGGCCCGTACGGGCGTCGGCCGGTGTGGCTGGGGCCGCCGCTGCCGGGGGTGACCCCGGAACGGCCCGCCGACCGGCGTGCGGCGGGGGCGTGGTTCCACGCCGAGTGGGCGTGTCTCGCCGCGGCCCGACGGCTGGCGGAGCGGCGGGGGTGGGACTCGGTGGTGTGGGAACTGGCGCGGGTACTGGACGGCCTGGTGCCGCAGCAGGGCCGGGCGTACGGGGCGGGGGGCAGGGCCGCGGGAACGGGGAGGGGCGAGCTGCCCGGCGGGGCGCGCCGCCGCGTGGTCCACGGCCGTCGCCCGGGGTATCCCATGGCGGAGACCGGGGCGCGGGGAGGCGGTACGGACGGCGGGGGCGGCGGGGGCCGGGCACCGGCGGGGGCCGCGCCGACGTTGCCGTGTCTGGCGTGAGGGATCACGGCGCTGCCTCGCGGGTGGTGGTCCGCGTGATACCCGGCACCGGTGCGGCAGGTCAGGGCCCCGCGCTCCGGCACGTCCCGACGGAGCGGCGGTCGCGCTCCCCACGGGCCCACCGGTGTCGGCTCGGACGTGACGTACAAGGAGACGGCGCGGGGCTGGCTCGCGGTGAACGGATCATCGAGTGCTGGCGCCGTCCGCGATCCGGGTCAGCATCTTCCGGGTGCAGGGCGCGTCGAAGGTGCCGCCGGTGAGCAGCACCTGGAGACAGATGCCGTCCATCAGCGCGACGAGCGCCCTCGCGGTCTCCTGGTCGGTGTGCCGGGAGAGCAGTTCGACGGCCTCCCCGGTCCACTCGGCGGCGACGGGGCGCAGCGCGGGGCGGCGCAGGGCGGCGAGGTACAGCTCGTACTCCAGCTCGATCGCCCCGCGCTCGCCCGCGAACCACCGGTCCAGCAGGCGGGTCAGCTCCTCGGCGAGGGCGGCGGGTCCGGCGGGTCCGGCGGGTCCGGCGGGGCCCGCCAGGACCTCGCTGCCGCGCAGGGCCTGCACGAAGTTCTCGTTGCACCGGCGCAGGGCGGCGACCAGGAGTTCGTCGAGGGAGCCGAAGTGGTACGTGGTCGAGCCGAGCGGCACGTCGGCCTCGGCGGCCACGGTGCGATGGCTGAGACCGGCCAAGCCGTCGGCCGCGATCACGCGCAGCGCCGCGTCGATGATCCGCGTCCGTCGCCCTGGGTCGTACCGCCGGGCCATCAGTGCGCCCCGCCCAGGTTGAGGACGACGACCCCGGCCACGATCAGGGCGATGCCCGCGATCTTGACCAGGCCGCTGGACTCCCCCAGGAAGAGGATCCCGATGAGGGCGACGGCCGCGGTGCCGACCCCGGCCCAGATGGCGTACGCCGTGCCCACGGAGAGCGTCTTGAGGGTCTGCGCGAGCAGGGTGAAGGCGATGAGGTAGCCCACCGCGGTGCCGATCGAGGGCCAGAGCCGGGTGAAGCCCTCGCTGTACTTCATGGCGGTCGTCCCGGCCACCTCCGCCGCGATGGCGGCGGCCAGCAGTCCGTATGCGTATCCCATGTGTACGACTGTACCCAACGTTGCGTACGGCCGTACATATCATCGGCCCACGTCGGGGGCGCTACGGTGTGCCGACCGACCACACGGCCCGGCGACCGGGCCGACGACACAACGGAGACGCAGTGGCGCAGGACGCAGGGTGGGGCAGCGGCCCGTACGGGGGCGCACCTCACGGTGGGGGGCCCTTCCACGGGGGCGCGCAGGGGCCGGGCGGCGGCTGGAACGGCGGGTGGGACAGCGGATGGGCCGCACCGCCCAAGCCGGGGGTCATACCCCTGGCGCCGCTGAGGATCTCGGACATGCTCAGCGGCGCCTTCTCGACCCTCGGGCGGTACTGGAAACCGCTGATCGGGATGGCGCTGACCCTGTTCGGCGCGGCGACGCTCGTGATGATCCTCGCCCTGGTGGTCGCCGCCTCCGCCGTCGCCACCCACTGGGACGAGCTGACGTCCGACTCCCCGGGCTCCCCGGACGCGGCGGAACTCGTCCCGCTGGGCATCGCGTTCGGCGTACTGATGATCATCGGCGTCATCGTCTACCTGCTGGCGTCGGCCGTGGTGCAGGCGGCGGTCCCGGTGGTCCTCCAGGAAGCCGTCCTGGGCCGCCCGATCCGCTTCGGCACCGTCTGGAGCCGTGCCTGGTCGCGGGTCTGGTCCATCATCGGCACGGTGTTCCTGACCGGCCTGATCGCGATCATCCCGATGGCGCTCCTCATGACCGCCATCGCCGGGCTGACGATCTACACCGTCTCGCTGGGCGACGAGGACGGCGTCGTGCCACTGATCGTGATCGGCCTCATCGGCACCCTGCTCGTCGCCCCCGTGGCGGTCTGGCTCTGGGTGCGGTTCTCCCTGGCCCCGACGATCGTGGTCTTCGAGAACCAGCGCCCGGTCGCGGCCCTGCGCCGCTCGGCCCAGCTCGTGCGGGGCAGTTGGTGGCGGGTCTTCGGCGTCGGGCTGCTCGCCTACGCGCTGGCGGCCATGATCGGCTACACGATCCAGCTGCCGTTCCAGATGATCGGCCTGCTCCCCGGCCTGTTCGACCCGGCGGACATGGACGCCGACGCGAGCGGCGGGGAGCTCATCGCCCTGTTCGGCGGCCTGATGCTGCTCTCGTTCATCAGCCAGCTGATCGCCCAGCTCTTCACGGCGATCTTCCCGCCGCTGGTCGTCGGCCTGCTGTACGTCGACCGCCGGATACGCGCGGAGAACCTGGGCCCGGTGCTGGCCGAGGCGGCGGGAGCGACACTGCCCGAGCAGTACGGCCCGCCGCCGCCCGCCCCCGTGTGAGTTCGAAGGGGCCGGGCCGGGGCTCAGTCGGTCAGGGTCCGCTTGGGGCGCAGCACACAGAACTCGTTGCCCTCCGGATCGGCCATCACCACGAAGGTGGCGTCCGGCCCCTGCCCGACGTCCACCCGCCGGGCGCCGAGCGCGAGGATGCGCTCGACCTCGGCGTCCCGGTCGTCGGGGGTCAGATCGATGTGCAGTCGGTTCTTGACGGTCTTCCCCTCCGGTACGGCGAGGAAGCACATGCCCGGAAACGCGGTCTCGTGGGCGCCGATGACGATCTCCTCCTCGTCCTCGAAGAGCACCTGCCAGTCCAGCACCGCGCTCCAGAAGCGGGCGAGGAGCGGCAGGTCGTGAGCGTCGACGGCGATGTGGTAAATGGAGACGGCCATGCCCGCCAGTGTGCCTGGCGGGCATGGCCGTTCACCACTGCCCCGGGGACGTGTCAGATGTCGGACCCGTCCGAGGGGGGGACGCGTCAGACGTTGAAACCGAGCGCGCGGAGCTGCTCGCGTCCGTCGTCGGTGATCTTGTCCGGGCCCCACGGCGGCATCCAGACCCAGTTGATCCGCAGCTCGTTGACGATGCCGTCCGTGGCGGACTTCGCCTGGTCCTCGATGACATCGGTCAGCGGGCAGGCCGCGGACGTCAGGGTCATGTCGAGGGTGGCGATGTTGGCGTCGTCGACGTGGATGCCGTAGATCAGGCCCAGGTTGACGACGTCGATGCCCAGCTCGGGGTCGACGACGTCGTACAGCGCCTCGCGGACCTCCTCCTCGGAGGCCGGCTTCATGGTCGCGGTCTCGTTGTCGCTCATGCGGTCTTCCCTTCGGACAGCGCCTTGGCCGTCGCGTCCTTCCACGCCATCCAGCTCAGCAGCGCGCACTTGACCCGGGCGGGGTACTTGGAGACGCCGGCGAACGCAACGGCGTCCTCCAGCACCTCCTCCATCGCGTCGTCCGGCTCCAGCTGCCCCTTGGACTGCATCAGCTCCAGGAAGGTCTCCTGGATCTTCCGCGCCTGGGACAGCTCCTTGCCGACGAGCAGGTCGTTCAGCACGGAGGCGCTGGCCTGGCTGATGGAGCAGCCCTGGCCGTCGTAGCTCACGTCGGCGATGGTCTCACCGTCGTACTTCACCCTGAGCGTGATCTCGTCGCCGCACGTCGGATTGGTGTGGTGCACCTCCGCGTCACCGTCCCGCAGGCCACGCCCGTGGGGGTGCTTGTAGTGGTCCAGGATCACTTCCTGGTACATCGAATCAAGCTTCACCAGTCAACCCTCAGCCGAAGAAGTTCCGGACGTGCTCCAGACCGTCCACCAGGGCGTCGACCTCGGCGGGCGTGGAGTACAGATAGAACGACGCTCGCGTCGTCGCGGGAATTCCGTACCGCAGGCAGACCGGGCGGGCGCAGTGGTGGCCGACCCGGACGGCGATGCCCAGCTCGTCGAGGACCTGGCCCACGTCGTGCGGGTGGATGTCGCCGAGCGTGAAGGAGATCGTGGCGCCGCGGTCCTCGGCCGTCGCCGGACCGATGATCCGCAGGTCGGGAACCTCCAGAAGGCGCTTCACCGCGTACTCGGTGATCGCCTTCTCGTGGTTGTGGATCTTCTCCATGCCGATCGCCGAGAGGTAGTCCACGGCCGCGCCGAGGCCGACGGCCTGAGCGATCGGGGGCGTACCGGCCTCGAACTTGTGCGGCGCCGGAGCATACGTCGACGAGTGCATCGACACGGTCTCGATCATCTCGCCGCCGCCGAGGAAGGGCGGCAGGTCCTCCAGGAGCTCCTGCCGGCCCCACAGCACGCCGATGCCCGTCGGGCCGACCATCTTGTGACCGGTGAAGGCCACGAAGTCGGCCTGGAGCGCCTGCACGTCGAGCACCATGTGCGGGGCCGCCTGCGAGGCGTCGATGCAGACCAGCGCGCCGACCTGCTGGGCGCGGCGGATGATCTGCTCGACCGGGTTGACGGTGCCCAGGATGTTCGAGACCAGCGTGAAGGAGACGATCTTCGTCTTCTCGGTGATGATCTCGTCGATGTTCGACAGGTCGAGCCGGCCGTCGTCGGTGATGCCGAACCACTTCAGCTTCGCACCGGTGCGCTGCGAGAGCAGCTGCCACGGCACGATGTTGGAGTGGTGCTCCATCTCCGTGGTGACGATCTCCGTGTCGCTGTCCACCCGATAGGGCTCGTCCGCCCAGCCGAGCATGTTCGCCACGAGGTTGAGCGACTCCGAGGCGTTCTTGGTGAAGATCACCTCGTTGCGGCTCGGCGCGTTGATGAAGGCCGCGACCTTGTCACGGGCGCCCTCGTACAGCGCGGTGGCCTCCTCGGCGATCGTGTAGACGCCGCGGTGCACGTTCGCGTTGTGGCGCTCGTAGTACGTGTTGAGCGCGTCGAGGACCTGGCGCGGCTTCTGCGAGGTCGCCGCGGAGTCCAGGTAGATGACCTTCTTGCCGTCGTGGACCGTGCGGTCCAGGATCGGGAAGTCCTTGCGGATCGCCTCGGTGTCGAGGAGGCCGGTGAGCCCCTGTCGGGCGTCAGTCACGCGGAAGCGCCACCCTTCGTGTAGGCCTCGTAGCCCTCGTTCTCCAGCTGGTCGGCCAGCTCGGCGCCGCCGGAGGCCGCGATACGGCCGTTGGCGAAGACGTGCACGAAGTCGGGCTTGATGTACTTCAGGATGCGGGTGTAGTGCGTGATCAGCAGCGTGCCGACCTCGCCGGTCTCGCGGACCCGGTTGACACCCTCGGAGACGGTCTTGAGCGCGTCGACGTCCAGGCCGGAGTCGGTCTCGTCCAGGACGGCGATCTTCGGCTTGAGGAGCTCCAGCTGGAGGATCTCGTGGCGCTTCTTCTCACCGCCGGAGAAGCCCTCGTTGACGTTGCGCTCGGCGAAGGCGGGGTCCATCTGGAGTCCGGCCATCGTCTCCTTGACCTCCTTGACCCACGTCCGCAGCTTGGGGGCCTCGCCGCGGATGGCGGTGGCGGAGGTGCGCAGGAAGTTGGAGACCGAGACACCGGGGATCTCGACCGGGTACTGCATGGCGAGGAACAGGCCGGCGCGGGCCCGCTCGTCGACGGACATCTCCAGGACGTCCTCGCCGTCCAGGGTGACCGTGCCGCCGGTGATCGTGTACTTGGGGTGACCCGCGAGCGAGTACGCGAGGGTGGACTTGCCGGACCCGTTGGGGCCCATGATGGCGTGGGTCTCGCCCTGCTTCACGGTCAGGTCGACGCCCTTGAGGATCTCCTTCGTGGCGTTGTCGGCCTCGACGGTGACGTGCAGGTCGCGGATTTCAAGCGTTGCCATGGGTGACTCAGGACTCCTGGGTGACGGAGACGAGCACATCGTCCCCTTCGATCTTGACGGGGTATACGGGGACGGGGCGCGTCGCGGGAAGACCGGACGGCTTGCCGGTGCGGAGGTCGAACGACGATCCGTGCAGCCAGCACTCGATCGCGCAGTCCTCCACCTCGCCCTCCGAGAGGGACACGTTCGCGTGCGAGCAGATGTCGTTGATCGCGAACACCTCGCCCTCGGTGCGGACGACGGAGACGGGTGTGCCGTCGAGCTCCACCCGCTTGGGGGTGTCGTCCTCCAGCTCACTCAGCGCACAGACCTTGACGAAGGCCATCAGACGGACGCCTTCAGCTCGGTCTCGATCTTCTCGATGAGACGCGCTTCGACGTCCGGCAGGCCGATCTGCTGGACCAGCTCGGCGAAGAAGCCGCGCACGACGAGTCGGCGGGCCTCCTCGGCCGGGATGCCGCGGGACTGGAGGTAGAAGAGCTGCTCGTCGTCGAAGCGGCCGGTCGCCGAGGCGTGGCCGGCGCCGACGATCTCGCCGGTCTCGATCTCCAGGTTGGGTACGGAGTCGACCCGGGCGCCGTCGGTGAGGACGAGGTTCCGGTTCATCTCGTAGGTGTCGGTGCCCTCGGCCGCGGCCTGGATGAGGACGTCGCCGATCCAGACGGCGTGCGCGCCGTCGCCCTGGAGGGCGCCCTTGTACACCGCGTTGGACTTGCAGTGCGGGGTGTTGTGGTCGACCAGGAGGCGGTGCTCCTGGTGCTGGCCCTTGTCGGTGAAGTACAGGCCGAAGAGCTCCGCCTCGCCGCCGGTGGCCGCGTAGGCCACCCGGGGGTGCAGGCGCACCAGGTCGCCGCCGAAGGTGACGACGATCGACTTGAAGGAAGCGTCCCGGCCCACCAGCGCGTTGTGCTGGCCGACGTGGACGGCCGTGTCGTCCCAGTCCTGGACGGAGACGACGGTCAGCTTCGCGCCGTCGCCCAGCACGTAGTCGACGTTGGCGGCGAGCACCGCGTCACCCGTGTGGTCGATGACGACGACGGCCTCGGCGAAGGCTCCCAGCTGGATGAGCTGGTGGCCGTACGCGACGCCGCCCTCGCCGTGCACGGCGATCCGGATCGGCTCGGTGAGCACGGCTTCCTTGGCGACGGTGACGACCGAGGCCTGCTCGAAGGAGCTGTACGCCTGGGCGGCGACCCGGTCCACCGGGGTGCCGGCCTTGCCGAGCCGGGAGTCGTCGCGGCCGACGGTCTCGACCGTGACGCCCTCGGGCGCCTCGATGGCGACCTTCACGCCGCCGCCGCTCGCGACCGCGGTGCCGTCGTGCAGCCCGCGCAGCCGCTCCAGCGGCGTGAAGCGCCACTCCTCCTCGCGGCCGTGCGGGACGGGGAAGTCCGCGACGTCGAAGGACGGGGGTGCGCTCATACGGGTGGCGACGGTCGACTCGGCGGCCACCGCGATGGAGCCGGCGGTGGTGGAGCCCGCCGGAGTGTTCTGAGCCTCAGCCATGGCTGTCGTAGTGCTCGCTTTCTTCAGTCAAGAACTCGGGGGATTCGGTGGGGCGGGGACGGCCGCGGACGGCCGTCCCGGTGGTCCTCGGGCGAGGACCTAGGACCTCTCGTTCGGATCATGCCGGGCTCGCGGACCCCGGCACGCGCATCTGCGGCGTTGTCGTCGGTCGCCAATGCTCCGCAGTGACTCCCTCCTCCGCCTTGCAGCTGCACGCACCGGACCCCGCTCCCTGATCCGGCCCGATCCGAACGACAGGACCTAGCCGACCGAACCCTCCATCTGCAGCTCGATCAGCCGGTTGAGCTCCAGGGCGTACTCCATGGGCAGCTCCTTCGCGATCGGCTCGACGAAGCCGCGCACGATCATCGCCATGGCCTCGAACTCGGTGAGTCCGCGGCTCATGAGGTAGAAGAGCTGGTCCTCGGAGACCTTGGAGACGGTCGCCTCGTGGCCCATCGACACGTCGTCCTCGCGGACGTCGACGTAGGGGTAGGTGTCCGAGCGGGAGATCGTGTCGACGAGCAGGGCGTCGCAGAGCACGTTGGACTTCGCGCCCGGCGCGCCCTCGCCGATCTCGATCAGACCGCGGTAGGACGTACGGCCGCCGCCTCGCGCCACCGACTTGGAGACGATGTTGGAGGAGGTGTTCGGGGCCATGTGGACCATCTTGGCGCCGGCGTCCTGGTGCTGGCCCTCGCCCGCGAAGGCGATGGACAGCGTCTCGCCCTTGGCGTGCTCGCCCATCAGGTAGACGGCCGGGTACTTCATGGTCACCTTGGAGCCGATGTTGCCGTCGACCCACTCCATGGTCGCGCCCTCGTAGGCCACGGCCCGCTTGGTGACCAGGTTGTAGACGTTGTTCGACCAGTTCTGGATGGTCGTGTAGCGGCAGCGGCCGCCCTTCTTCACGATGATCTCGACCACGGCGCTGTGCAGCGAGTCCGAGGAGTAGATCGGGGCGGTGCAGCCCTCGACGTAGTGGACGTAGGCGTCCTCGTCGACGATGATCAGCGTCCGCTCGAACTGGCCCATGTTCTCCGTGTTGATACGGAAGTAGGCCTGGAGCGGGATGTCCACGTGGACGCCCTTGGGCACGTAGATGAACGAGCCGCCGGACCAGACGGCCGTGTTCAGCGAGGCGAACTTGTTGTCACCGACGGGGATGACGGTGCCGAAGTACTCCTTGAAGAGCTCCGGGTGCTCCTTCAGCGCGGTGTCGGTGTCCAGGAAGATGACGCCCTGCTCCTCCAGGTCCTCGCGGATCTGGTGGTAGACGACCTCGGACTCGTACTGCGCGGCGACGCCGGCGACGAGGCGCTGCTTCTCCGCCTCGGGGATGCCGAGCTTGTCGTACGTGTTCTTGATGTCCTCGGGCAGGTCCTCCCAGGAGGCCGCCTGCTTCTCCGTGGACCGCACGAAGTACTTGATGTTGTCGAAGTCGATGCCCGACAGGTCCGAGCCCCAGTTCGGCATGGGCTTCTTGCCGAAGAGCTTGAGGCCCTTGAGCCGCAGCTTCAGCATCCACTCGGGCTCGTTCTTCTTCTCCGAGATGTCGCGGACGACAGCCTCGGAGAGACCGCGCTTCGCCGCCGCGCCTGCCGCGTCGGAGTCGGCCCAGCCGAATTCGTACGTACCCAGACCCTCGAGCTCAGGGTGGGCAGTCTCCGTGGGGAGCGTCATGCGGGGTTCCTCCCGGCCGTGCTTGCAGATGCTGAATGGGTGGTCTGTGGGGGTGGAGCGTGGCCACTGCGCGGCACGTAAGTCGTGCACACGCCATCGCCATGGGCGAGGGTGGCCAGACGCTGCACATGGGTCCCGAGGAGGCTGGAGAAGAATTCCGTCTCCGCCTCGCACAGCTGTGGGAACTGCTCGGCGACATGCGCCACCGGGCAGTGGTGCTGGCACAGCTGCTCGCCCTGCTGCGGTCCCGGCGCGCTTCGCGCCATAGCAGCGTACCCGTCGGCCGACAGGGCCTTGGCCAGGGCCTCGGTGCGCCCTTCGGGCGCCACGGCCTCGACCGCGGCGCGGTACGCCTCGCCCGTCGCGGCCATCCGGGCGCGGGCGAAGGCGAGGACCGCCTCGTCGCCCCCGGACTCGGCGATGAAGCGCAGGGCGTCGGCCGCGAGCTTGTCGTAGGACTGGTCGAAGGCGTCCCGGCCGCAGTCCGTCAGGGCGAACACCTTGGCGGGCCTGCCGCGGGTCCGCGCCCCGTAGACCCGCTGTTCGCGGGCTTCGACGACCCCGTCGGAGACGAGTGCGTCCAAGTGGCGGCGGACGGCGGCCTGGGTGAGGCCGACGCGCTTGGCGAGATCCGCGGCGGTGGAGGGGCCGTGGTCCAGGATGGAGCGCGCGACCCGGTTGCGCGTCGAACGCTCACCGGTCGCGAGTTCCTCCTGAGGAGCCCGTCCGTCATATTTCACAACACCATTGTTGCGTAATTCGTTCGGCCCTGACAACCACGGCCCGGAACGATCTACGGTGCGGTTCGTCACTTAGGGTTACCTAATCTGGCCCCGGGAGCCGCCCCCTCGGGGACCCTGCCTAGACTTGACCGCCATGGAGAACGAGCCCGTCGTACAGGTCAAGGGCCTGGTGAAGCGGTACGGCACGAAGACCGCGGTGAACGGCCTCGATCTGGTGGTCGCGACCGGCGCGGTGACCGCCGTCCTCGGCCCGAACGGCGCCGGGAAGACCACCACCATCGAGACCTGCGAGGGCTACCGCCGCCCCGACGCCGGCACCGTACGGGTCCTCGGCCTCGATCCGGTCGCCGACGCCGAGCGGCTGCGCCCGCGGATCGGGGTGATGCTCCAGTCCGGCGGCGTCTACTCCGGAGCACGCGCCGACGAGATGCTCCGCCACATGGCCAAGCTGCACGCCCACCCCCTCGACGTGGACGCCCTGACCGAACGCCTCGGCCTCGGCGACTGCGGCCGGACCGCCTACCGGCGGCTCTCCGGCGGCCAGCAGCAGCGCCTCTCGTTGGCCATGGCGGTCGTCGGACGGCCCGAGCTGGTCTTCCTGGACGAGCCGACCGCCGGTCTCGACCCGCAGGCCCGCCGATCCACCTGGGACCTGGTGCGCGAACTGCGCGCCGACGGGGTGTCCGTGGTGCTGACCACCCACTTCATGGACGAGGCCGAGGCGCTCGCCGACGACGTCGCGATCATCGACGCGGGCCGGGTCATCGCCCGGGGCAGCCCGGAACAGCTCTGCCGGGGCGGCGCCGAGAACACCCTGCGCTTCACCGGACGCCCCGGGCTGGACCTCGGCTCCCTCGTCAAGGCGCTGCCCGACGGCTCCGGGGCCGCCGAGCCGCTGCCGGGGACGTACCGGATCACCGGGGTCATCGACCCGCATCTGCTGGCCACCGTGACCTCCTGGTGCGCCCAGCACGGCGTGATGCCCGAGGGCATCTCGGTGGAGCGGCACACCCTGGAGGACGTCTTCCTCGAACTGACCGGCAAGCAACTGACCGGCAAGGAGCCGCACGCATGAGCGCCGGTACGTACACCCCGCGCCCCGGCGCGGCCCCGCTCCCCCGGATGATCGCCGCGCAGACCGCGCTGGAGACCCGGATGCTGCTGCGCAACGGCGAGCAGCTGCTGCTGACGGTGATCATCCCGGCGCTGCTGCTGGTGCTGTTCAGCGCGGTCGACATCGTGGACACCGGCTCGGGCGCGTCGGTCGACTTCCTGGCCCCGGGCATCCTGGCGCTCGCCGTGATGTCGACCGCCTTCACCGGCCAGGCCATCGCCACCGGCTTCGAGCGCCGTTACGGGGTCCTCAAGCGGCTCGGAGCCTCCCCGCTGCCCCGCTGGGCCCTGATGACCGCGAAGACGCTGTCGGTGCTGGTCACCGAGGTGCTCCAGATCGTCCTGCTGACGGCGATCGCCTTCGCGCTCGGCTGGTCGCCGCACGGCAACCCGCTCTCCGTGCTGCTGCTGCTCGTCCTCGGGACCGCCGCGTTCTCCGGGCTCGGGCTGCTGATGGCGGGCACGCTGAAGGCGGAGGCGACGCTCGCCGCCGCCAACCTGGTGTTCCTGCTGCTGCTGGTCGGCGGCGGGGTCATCGTGCCGCTGGAGAAGTTCCCGGACGCGGTGCAGTCGATCCTGGGCCTGCTGCCCGTGTCGGCGCTCTCCGAGGGGCTGCGGGACGTCCTCCAGCACGGTGCGCCGATGCCGTGGGCCCAGGCCGGGATCCTGGCGGTGTGGGCAGCGCTGGGGCTCGGCGCGGCGGCGAGGTTCTTCCGCTGGGAGTAGCCCGCAGGGGCCGTACGGCTGGACGTGTCCGGGCAACCGGGTACGAACCCACCCCCTCGTGAAAACATGCACAAGCCCCGTCCTACGATGGTCCGCGTGGAAACCCCCATCTCCCTCATCGCCAAGCGCTGGACGCCGTCCACCAAGGTGGTGAAGCGCGCCGCGCTCTCCGCCGTCCTGATGAGCGTCTTCATCATCGTCACCGGCGGGGCCGTCCGGCTCACCGGTTCGGGTCTCGGCTGCGACACCTGGCCCAAGTGCACCGACGACAGCCTCTTCGCGACGCCCGAACAGGGGCTGCACGGCGCGATCGAGTTCGGCAACCGGATGCTGACCTACGTCCTGTCGGCCGCGGTCGGCTGGGCGATCATCGCCATCAGTTCGGTCAAGCCGCGCCGCCGCAAGCTCGCCCGGCTGGCCTGGCTGCAGTTCTGGATCGTGCTGGGCAACGCCGTCCTCGGCGGGATCACGGTCTGGGCGGGCCTCAACCCCTGGACGGTGGCCGGGCACTTCCTGCTGGCCAACGCGCTCCTCGCGGTCGCCGTGGTCACCTGGGTGCGGGTCGGCGAGGGTGACGGCCCGCCGCGCCCCCGGGCTCCGCTGCCGGTACGGCGCCTGGCCTGGGCCATCGTGGCCACCACGGTGGTCCTGATCGTCCTGGGCACCTCGGTGACGGGTTCAGGCAAGCACGCGGGCGACAGCAGCGACGTACCGCGCATGCCGTGGGACTGGTCGGCCGCCGCCCATGTCCACGCCATCTCCGCCTGGGTCGTCTGCGCCCTGGCCATCGCGATGTGGCTGGCCCTGCGGGTGGTCGACGCCCCGTCCGACACCCGGGCCCGCGCCCGCGACCTGCTGATCGTGCTGCTCGCCCAGGGCGCGATCGGGTACGTCCAGTACTTCAGCGACGTCCCCGAGATCCTGGTCGGCGTCCACATGTTCGGCTCGGCCATCCTGTGGATCGCCGTGGTCCGGCTCGTCCTGAGCATGCGCGAGCGCGGCGACGACGCCGGCGCCCCGCTGCCGGGCCCGTCCGCCGAGCGGCCGGAGTCGACACCGGCGGCGGTCTGACACGGACGGGCATGCGTGAGGGGCGGCGGGCCGGTGGCCCGCCGCCCCTCACGTATGCCGTGCGTCCGCACGTCCCGACGGGTGAACCCCCTGTCAGGTGTTGCCCCTCGGCGCCGGGAGCGGCCCTGTCGCCTCAGCGGCCGGGTGTCGTCTCAGCGGTCGTTGGAGGGGCCGCCGACCTGGATGCCGGCCATGCGGGACCACTCGTACGGGCCGGTGCGGACCTTGAGTGCGAACTCGCCGTCGAACTCCTCGTGCAGGGTGATGCCGGACTTCCGCGCCGCGTTCTCCGCCACGGCGTAGGTCGGGGCCACGAGGTCGCCCCAGGCGCCGTCCTCGCCGACCAGGACGATGCGGGCGCCCGCCTGGCCGAGGTAGGCGAGCTGCCCCTCCGCGCCGCCGTGCTCCTTGGCGAAGGCGCCGATCTCGCGGGCGAGCTTCACCGCCCTGCGGTCGGCACGCGCCGCCTTCCTGGCGTCCGTGCGTGAGGTCTGCCCGCTGTCGCTTGCGTCTGCTGCCTTCTCTGCCATGAACAGGATGCTACCGATGGGTAGATGAACTGGCGACGGGCGGGGCGCGTGGCCTGTGCCACGCGCCCCGCCCGTACGGCCGGAGAGGAACCTCAGCGGAGGAAGGGGTCCACCGCGACGGCGAGGAAGAGGAGGGAGACGTAGGTGATGGACCAGTGGAAGAGCCGCATCTCCTTGAGCTTGGCCCCGGTCACCCCGGCCTTGGCCCGGTTCTGCAGGCCGTGGGCCTCCCAGAGCCAGGCGCCGCCGGACAGCAGCGCCACCGAGGTGTAGAACCAGCCGGTGTAGCCGAGCGGGGTGAGCAGCAGCGAGACCGCGACCATCACCCAGCTGTAGAGGACGATCTGCTGGGCGACCACCCGATTGGAGGCGACCACCGGGAGCATCGGGACGCCGACCCGGGCGTAGTCGTCCTTGACCTTCATCGACAGCGGCCAGTAGTGCGGCGGCGTCCAGAAGAAGATGACGGCGAAGAGGATGACGGCGGCCCAGGAGAGCTCGTTCGTCACGGCGGACCAGCCGATGAGGACCGGCATGCAGCCCGCGATGCCGCCCCAGACGATGTTCTGGGAGGTGCGGCGCTTCAGCAGCATCGTGTAGACGACGACGTAGAAGAGCAGCGCGCCGAGCGCGAGAGCGGCCGAGAGCCAGTTGACGAGCAGACCGAACCAGACCGTCGAGATCACCGCGAGGGCGATGCCGAAGGCGAGGCATTCGCGGGGGCTGATCATGCCCGTGACCAGCGGACGCTGGGACGTGCGGTCCATCAGCGCGTCGATGTCACGGTCGATGTACATGTTCAGCGCGTTGGCGCCACCGGCGGAGAGATACCCCCCGATGGTGGTGGTGAGAACGAGCCACAGGTCGGGTACACCCTGGGCAGCGAGGAACATCACCGGAACGGTGGTGATGAGCAACAGCTCGATGATCCGTGGCTTGGTAAGCGCCACGAAGGCCTTGACGCGGGCCCCGAACGGGCGATGGCCCCCCGGGCTGGGAGTCAAGGCGACCCCTGCGGGTCGGGACTCGACGGCCGTCACGCACACCCCTGACAGAGAAATCCCAGCAAGCTCCGGGCGAGGAGGCCCGGTGAAGACTTGCGCGAACCCGTTCACTCTAGACGTTGCGGATACGCCGTCCTTCGCGGGGGTGGGGTCGTGTTGGGGGTGACCCTTGACCGGTGTGCGCATTCCACGGGAGGCGAACTCCACCGGTCGCCCACACCCTGGAAAGTGCTCGGAAAGTGTGCGTGTCAACGGGGGTAGGCTCGACAGCGCCCGGTGCGGTAACAGTCACCGGCCTACGACAGTGGAGAGGAGCCCTGACTCAGGGTGAGCATCAAGCCGACCACCGCAGACTTCCAGTGGACCGATGTGGACCAGCGGGCCGTGGACACCGCCCGTGTTCTCGCCGCGGACGCCGTACAGAAAGTCGGAAACGGCCACCCGGGCACGGCGATGAGCCTGGCTCCCGCCGCGTACACCCTGTTCCAGAAGGTGATGCGGCACGACCCCGCGGACGCCGAGTGGACCGGCCGCGACCGGTTCGTCCTCTCCGCCGGCCACTCCAGCCTGACGCTCTACATCCAGCTCTACCTGGCCGGCTACGGCCTGGAGCTGGAGGACCTCAAGACCTTCCGCACCTGGGGCTCCAAGACCCCGGGCCACCCGGAGTACGGCCACACCACCGGCGTCGAGACGACGACCGGCCCCCTGGGCCAGGGCGTCGCCAACGCGGTGGGCATGGCCATGGCCGCCCGCTACGAGCGCGGCCTCTTCGACCCCGAGGCGGCTCCCGGCACCTCCCCGTTCGACCACATGGTGTGGGTCGTCGCGGGTGACGGCTGCCTCCAGGAGGGCATCTCGGCCGAGGCGTCCTCGCTGGCCGGACACCAGAAGCTGGGCAACCTGGTCCTGCTCTGGGACGACAACCACATCTCCATCGAGGGCGACACGGAGACCGCGGTCTCCGAGGACACGTGCAAGCGGTACGAGGCCTACGGCTGGCACGTCCAGCGCGTCGACCAGCTCCCCAGCGGCGACCTGGACCCGGCCGGTCTGTACGCGGCGCTGCAGGCGGCCAAGGCCGAGACCGAGCGCCCCTCGTTCATCGCGGCCCGCTCGATCATCGCCTGGCCCGCCCCGAACGCCCAGAACACCGAGGCCGCGCACGGCTCGGCGCTCGGCGACGACGAGATCGCGGCGACCAAGCGGGTCCTCGGCTTCGACCCGGAGCAGACCTTCGAGGTCTCCGACGAGGTCATCGGCCACACCCGCGAGGCGCTGGACCGCGGCCGTGAGGCCCGCGCGGAGTGGGACAAGTCGTTCGCCGCCTGGCGCACGGCCAACCCGGAGCGCGCCGCCTCCTTCGACCGGATCGCCGCGGGCGAGCTGCCGGAGGGCTGGGAGGAGAAGCTCCCCGTCTTCGAGCCCGGCAAGTCCCTGGCCACCCGTGCCGCCTCCGGGAAGGTGCTCCAGGCGCTCGGTGAGACCGTGCCCGAGCTGTGGGGCGGCTCCGCCGACCTGGCCGGGTCGAACAACACCACGATCGACAAGACGTCGTCGTTCCTCCCGGTGGGCAACCCGCTGCCGGAGGCCGACCCGTACGGCCGCACGATCCACTTCGGGATCCGCGAGCACGCCATGGCCGCCGCCATGAACGGCATCGCGCTGCACGGCAACACCCGGATCTACGGTGGCACCTTCCTGGTGTTCTCCGACTACATGCGCAACGCGGTGCGGCTCTCCGCGCTGATGCACCTGCCGGTCACCTACGTGTGGACGCACGACTCGATCGGCCTCGGCGAGGACGGCCCCACCCACCAGCCGGTCGAGCACCTGGCCTCCCTGCGCGCCATCCCGGGCCTGAACATCGTGCGCCCGGCCGACGCCAACGAGACCGCCATCGCCTGGGCCGAGATCCTGCGCCGCTACACCAAGGAGTTCGGCAAGGGCGCCCCGCACGGTCTGGCGCTGACCCGGCAGGGCGTGCCGACGTACGAGGCGAACGAGAACGCGGCCAAGGGCGGCTACGTCCTGTTCGACGCCGAAGGCGGCGAGCCGCAGGTGCTGCTCATCGCGACCGGTTCCGAGGTCCACCTCGCCGTCGGGGCGCGCGAGCAGCTCCAGGCGGCCGGTGTGCCGACCCGGGTCGTCTCGATGCCGTCGGTCGAGTGGTTCGAGGAGCAGGACCAGGGTTACAAGGACAGTGTGCTGCCGCCGTCGGTGAAGGCGCGCGTCGCCGTCGAGGCGGGCATCGGCCTGACCTGGTACCGGTACGTCGGCGACGCCGGCCGGATCGTCTCGCTGGAGCACTTCGGGGCCTCGGCCGACGCGAAGGTGCTGTTCCGGGAGTTCGGCTTCACGCCCGAGCACGTGGCCGCCGCCGCGCGGGAATCCCTCGCCGCCGCCACGCGCTGACGCCGATAGATACGACTAGTAGGAGATGCAACTCATGACAGACGCACTCAAGCGCCTCTCCGACGAGGGCGTGGCGATCTGGCTCGACGACCTGTCGCGCAAGCGGATCACGTCCGGCAACCTGGCCGAGCTGATCGACCAGAGCCATGTCGTCGGCGTCACCACCAACCCGTCGATCTTCCAGAAGGCGATCTCCTCGGGCGACGGTTACGAGCAGCAGCTCACCGACCTCGCCGCCCGCAAGGTCACCGTCGAGGAAGCGCTGCGCATGATCACGACGGCGGACGTCCGCGACGCCGCCGACATCCTGCGCCCGGTCTTCGACGCCACCGACGGCCAGGACGGCCGGGTCTCCATCGAGGTCGACCCGCGCCTGGCCCACAACACCACGGCCACCGTCGCCGAGGCCAAGCAGCTGGCGTGGCTGGTCGACCGGCCGAACACGCTCATCAAGATCCCGGCGACCAAGGCCGGTCTGCCGGCGATCACCGAGACGATCGGCCGAGGCATCAGCGTCAACGTGACGCTGATCTTCTCGCTGGAGCGCTACCGCGCGGTCATGGACGCCTACCTGGCGGGCCTGGAGAAGGCGAAGGCCGCGGGCCTGGACCTCTCCAAGATCCACTCGGTGGCCTCGTTCTTCGTGTCCCGCGTGGACACCGAGATCGACAAGCGCCTGGACGCGATCGGCTCGGACGAGGCGAAGGCGGCCAAGGGCAAGTCCGCCCTGGCCAACGCCCGCCTGGCCTACGAGGCGTACGAGGAGGTCTTCTCCTCCGACCGCTGGGCCCCGCTGGACAAGGCGCAGGCCAACAAGCAGCGTCCGCTGTGGGCCTCGACCGGCGTCAAGGACCCGTCGCTGAAGGACACGCTGTACGTCGACGACCTGGTGGCGCCGAACACGGTGAACACCATGCCGGAGGCGACGCTGGAGGCGGTGGCCGACCACGGCGAGATCACCGGCAACACCGTCGCCGGCGGATACGACCGGGCGCGCGCCGACCTCGACGCGATCAAGAAGCTCGGCGTCTCGTACGACGACGTCGTACAGGTGCTGGAGGACGAGGGCGTCGAGAAGTTCGAGGCGTCCTGGAACGACCTGCTCAAGTCGACCGAGGCGGAGCTGTCGCGCCTCGCCCCCTCGGAGGGCTGACCACTTTGTCTGCTGTTCCCGGAGCCAACCCGCTCCGTGACGCACAGGACCGACGGCTCCCGCGTATCGCGGGGCCGTCGGGCCTGGTCATCTTTGGCGTCACGGGCGATTTGTCCCGTAAAAAGCTGATGCCCGCCGTCTACGACCTGGCCAATCGCGGCCTGCTGCCGCCGGGCTTCTCGCTCATCGGCTTCGCGCGCCGCGACTGGGAGGACGAGGACTTCGCCCAGGTCGTCCACGACGCCGTCAAGGAGCACGCCCGTACGCCGTTCCGCGAGGAGGTCTGGCAGCAGCTCATCCAGGGGATGCGCTTCGTCCAGGGCAACTTCGACGACGACGAGGCGTTCGAGACGCTCAAGGCCACCATCCAGGAGCTCGACAAGGCGCAGGGGACGGGCGGCAACTTCGCCTTCTACCTCTCCGTGCCGCCGAAGTTCTTCCCCAAGGTCGTCCAGCAGCTGAAGAAGCACGGTCTGGCCGACCAGAAGGAGGGCTCCTGGCGGCGCGCCGTCATCGAGAAGCCGTTCGGCCACGACCTGGCCAGCGCGCAGGAGCTCAACCAGCTCGTGCACGACGTCTTCCCGCCCAACGAGGTCTTCCGGATCGACCACTACCTGGGGAAGGAGACGGTCCAGAACATCCTGGCGCTGCGGTTCGCCAACACGATGTGGGAGCCGATCTGGAACCGGTCCTACGTCGACCACGTACAGATCACGATGGCCGAGGACATCGGCATCGGCGGCCGGGCCGGCTACTACGACGGCATCGGCGCCGCCCGTGACGTCATCCAGAACCACCTGCTCCAGCTGCTGGCGCTGACCGCGATGGAGGAGCCCGGCTCCTTCCACCCCAAGGCGCTGGTCGCCGAGAAGCTCAAGGTCCTCACCGCCGTCGAGCTGCCCGAGGACCTCGGCAAGCACACCGTGCGCGCCCAGTACGAGCACGCGTGGCAGGGCGGCCAGGAGGTCCTCGGCTACTGCGAGGAGGAGGGCATCGACCCCAGGTCGACGACCGACACCTACGCGGCGATCAAGCTGACGATCAACAACCGCCGCTGGGCGGGCGTGCCGTTCTACCTCCGCACCGGAAAGCGGCTCGGCCGCAGGGTCACGGAGATCGCGGTCGTCTTCAAGCGCGCGCCCTACCTGCCCTTCGAGTCCGGCGCCACGGAGGAGCTGGGCGGCAACGCCCTGGTCATCCGGGTGCAGCCGGACGAGGGCGTCACCGTGCGCTTCGGCTCCAAGGTGCCCGGCACCTCGATGGAGGTCCGGGACGTCACGATGGACTTCGCGTACGGCGAGTCGTTCACGGAGTCCAGCCCGGAGGCGTACGAGCGGCTCCTCCTGGACGTCCTGCTCGGCGACGCCAACCTCTTCCCGCGCCACCAGGAGGTCGAGCTGTCCTGGAACATCCTCGACCCGATCGAGGAGTACTGGGACAAGCACGGCAAGCCCGCGAAGTACGCGGCCGGCACCTGGGGCCCCACCGAGGCCGACGAGATGCTCGCACGCGACGGACGGAGCTGGAGGCGGCCATGAAGATCGATCTCACGGAAACCACGTCCAGCAAGATCAACCAGGCGCTGGTGTCGGCCCGCCGGGCCATCGGCACCCCCGCCATCGGCATGGTCCTCACGCTGGTCATCGTCACCGACGAGGAGAACGCGTACGACGCGCTCAAGTCGGCCGGTGACGCCTCCCGCGAGCACCCCTCGCGGATCATCGCGGTGATCAAGCGGGTCAGCCGCTCGCCGCGGGCCCGCCGGGACGCCCGGCTCGACGCCGAGGTCCGGGTCGGTTCCGACGCGGGCACCGGCGAGACCGTCGTCCTGCGCCTGCACGGCGAACTGGCCAACCACGCCCAGTCGGTGGTCCTTCCCCTGCTGCTGCCGGACGCCCCGGTCGTGGTGTGGTGGCCCGAGGGCGCGCCCTCCGACCCGGCGAACGACCCGCTGGGGGCCCTCGCCCAGCGCCGGATCACCGACACCTACTCGGCCGAGCGCCCCATCGAGGCACTGGCGGTACGGGCGGCGACGTACAGCCCGGGCGACACCGACCTGGCGTGGACCCGGATCACCCCGTGGCGCTCCATGCTGGCCGCGTCGCTGGACCAGCAGCCCGCCGAGGTGATCGGCGCGACCGTCGAGGGCGAGAGCGACAACCCGAGCTGCGAGCTGCTGGCCATGTGGCTCGCGGACCGGCTCGGCGTCCCGGTGGAGCGCATGGTCTCCGAGGGCCCCGGCCTCACGGCGGTCCGGATGGAGACGAAGAACGGCGTGATCGTCCTCGACCGCGCCGACGGCACGCTGGCCACGCTCTCCATGCACAACCAGCCGGACCGCGGGGTGGCGCTCAAGCGGCGCGACACCGCCGAGCTGCTGGCGGAGGAGCTGCGGCGGCTCGACCCGGACAACACCTACGCGTCCGCGGTGAAGTTCGGCGTCGACCGGCTGCACGCGGGCGGCGAGGTCAAGGCCGCGCCGGTCGGGGGCGCCGAGGAGAAGGCGGACAGGGCCGCCGAGGCCAAGGCTCCCGCCGCGAAGAAGGCCCCGGCCAGGAAGGCGGCGTCGAAGTGACGCCTCCCCAGCTGGTCGTGCACCGCGACAAGGAGCTGATGGCGCAGGCGGCGGCGGCCCGGCTGATCACGAAGATCGTGGACGCCCAGGCCTCCCGGGGCCACGCCTCGGTGGTGCTGACCGGCGGGCGCAACGGCAACGGCCTGCTGGCCGCGCTCGCCGCCGCGCCCGCCCGGGACGCGGTCGACTGGGCGCGCCTGGACCTGTGGTGGGGCGACGAGCGGTTCCTGCCCGAGGGCGACCCGGAGCGCAATGTCACCCAGGCCCGCGAGGCGCTGCTCGACGCGGTGGAGCTGGACCCGGCCCGGGTGCACGCGATGCCCGCGTCCGACGGCCCGTACGGCGACGACGCGGACGCGGCGGCAGCCGGTTACGCCGCCGAACTGGCCGCCGCCGCGGGCCCCGAGGACCATGGCGCGGTGCCCGCGTTCGACGTGCTGATGCTGGGCGTCGGCCCGGACACGCATGTGGCCTCGCTCTTCCCGGAGCTGCCCGCGGTACGGGAGACCGGGCGCACGGTCGTCGGTGTGCACGGGGCTCCCAAGCCGCCGCCGGTCCGCGTCTCGCTCACGCTGCCGGCGATCCGCGCGGCGCGCGAGGTGTGGCTGCTGGCGGCGGGCGAGGACAAGGCGGAGGCGGCGGCCATCGCGCTGTCCGGGGCCGGGGAGATCCAGGCCCCGGCGGCGGGCGCGTACGGGCGCGACCGCACGCTGTGGCTGCTGGACGCCGCGGCGGCCTCGCGGCTGCCGCGCGCGCTGTATCCGCGGGCGTCGGCCTGAGCGTTCCACGCCCCGAAGGCCCGGCCCTCTCTTCCTGAGCGGGCCGGGCCTTCGGCGTGAAACGCCGCCCGCCGCTCAGGGAGCGGCGGGAAACATCACTCCGGGGACAGCTCGGTCTCCACACCCGCCCCCTCGAACAGCGAGAGAACACTGTCGGTGAAATCGCCGCCCAGCGCTTCGCGGGAGGCCGCGAAGTCATGCCACACCAGGCGGAACGGAGCCGCTCCGTCGCGCCGCATGGTCCGAAGACAGTCGTGGACCGCGTCGCGGTTCGAACCGAAGTAGCCGCCGGGTCCGTTGACGGCTTCTCCCAGGGCGCAGTAGAAGCCGTCCCTCGTGGTGAATCCGGAGCCGTCGATGACCGCCGTCCCGCCGGTCCCGTAACGCGTCGCGTTCCGTCCGGAGTCGAACCAGGCGGTCTGCACGACGTGCAGCCAGCTCTCGTGCCAGTCGGACGGGTGGCGGGCCCATTCTCCGTGCTCGACGGGGCGGCTCTCGGCCCATCTCCGCCAGATATCGCCGGCCCGGGGGTACTCGCAGGTGTGCCCGAAGGAGTAGTCGAGGTCGGGGCGGTCCGCGCCGGAGGCCACGAGCTCGTGCCGGAACGCGGCGCACACCCTCCCGAGGTAGTACACCCCGATCGTTCTCCCCTGCCGGTCGACGACCCGCAGCTCGGCTTCCCCGGTCTTCCGGCGGGCACGGCCGACCTGGTGCGTCCGGACGAAGGTGACGGTCTCCGGCGGCTCCCGGTCCTCCTCCACGAAGTAGTTCAGAAGATCTTCGGCAGCGATCAGAACCGCCCCGGACTCCCGATCGACAAGTCGATACAGGACTTCCCGCGCCTCGTCCTGCGAGGCGTCGGTGCCTTCACTCTCGGGGCTCATACGTCATCGTTCCGTTCCCTGGGGAAAGCCGCAGCCGCGCGCCGCCTTCGTACATCCTGCGGCATGGACGGCTCGCCCCGTGGTGCGGGTCAACACCGTGGCGATGACCGGGCCGCCGCTCCGGCCGTGGCCCGGGCCGGGGGTTCCCGGGCCCGGGCCGCGGCCGATGGTCAGAGGACGACCGGCAGGTGGGACACGCCGCGGACCAGCAGGCTCGGCCGGTACTGCAGTTCGGACGGGTCGACGGCGAGGCGGAGGTTGGGGAAGTGCTCCAGCAGCGCGGTGAGCGCGACCACGCTCTCCACCCGGGCCAGCGGCGCGCCCATGCAGTAGTGGACGCCGTGGCCGAAGGCCAGGTGGCTGCTGTGGCCCGAGCGGCCCGTGTCGAACTCCTGCGGACGGTCGATGTAGCGCGGGTCGCGGTTGGCCGCTCCGATGGCGGCGAGCACCGACTCCCGCGCGGGGATGGTGACTCCACCGATTTCCACGGGCTCCGTGGTGTAGCGGAACGTGGCCAGGTGCGACGGTGTGTCGAAGCGGAGCACCTCCTCCACCACGGCCGCCACCGAGGCGGGGTCGGTGCGCAGCCGGTCCCATTCGGCCGGCCGCTGGAGCAGGGCGATCACGGCGTTGCCGATCAGACTGATCGTCGACTCGTGACCCGCGCCGAGGAGCAGGAAGATCATGGAGAGGAGCTCGGACTCCGACAGCCTGTCCTCGCCGTCGGTGACCGTGATCAGCTCGCTGATGATGTCCTCGGCGGGGTTCTCCCGCTTGCGGGCCACGATCTTGACGAGGTAGTCGATCAGCGAGGAGGCCGCCGACTGGGCCTCCTCCGGGTCGGTGACGTTGGTGACCGAGTCGAACCAGCCGTGGAAGGTCTCCTGGTCCTCCGGCGGGATGCCGAGCATCCCGCAGATCGTGGCGGTGGTCAGCGGAACCGCCAGCGCCTCGATGAGGTCCACCTCCTGACCCTCGGTCAGCTTGTCGAGGAGCTCGGCGGCCAGCTGCTCGACGCGCGGTCGCAGGGCCTTGGCGGGCCGGGCGGTGAACGCCTTCGCCACCACCTTGCGCAGCCGGGTGTGCTCGTCCCCGTCGCTGTTGAGCATGTGCCGGGTGAGCACCGTGCTCGGGTCGAGGGAGCCCTCCTCCGGCTCCGGCGGCGGGCCGCCCGCCCCCAGGATGTCCATGGCGTGCAGCGGGTTCTTGTGCACGGTGGGGTCGGTCAGGATCTGCCGGACATCGTCGTAACGGGTGATGACCCAGGTCTGGGGGCCACCCGGGTACATCGTCATCCTGACCGGCCCCTGGTCGATCAGCTGGGCGAAGAGGCGATGGGGGTTCGCTATGAATTCCGGTTCCATGAGAGTGCTCGGTACGGCGCTGGACTCTGACATCAGGAACTCTCCTCAGACGGAAGCCCGCGGTGCCCGTCGCAGTGGGCACACGCACCGCGGGTGCGGTAGTGATACATAAAGGCCGCCGCGCAGAGGGTCGCGCCCCAGGCGGCGAACGTCAGATACGTGATGTAGAAGCCGAGCGGCTCCATTTCCCCCATGCGTTCGGCGGACAGTTCGTGGACCCCGGTGACGTTCGCGGTCATGGCGACCGTGCCCAGCACTCCGTACGGCGTGAGCGCGGCCGCCACCACCAGGGGCGGGACCATCGCGAGCAGCCGGGGAACGGCTCGGCCGCCGAGCAGCGGAATCCAGCGCGGGAAGGTCTCGCCCCAGGACATGACCAGACCGAGGGTGAGCACGGAGCCGGCGACGGTGAGCAGCGCGAGTACCCACAGGGCGGGTGCGGTGTCGGGGGCGCTGAGATCGGCAGCGCCCTTCTCCGTGACACCGAACGCCACGTCCATCGCCCAGAGCACGTGCGGCAGGGCGAATCCGAGGGTGGGCACGGCGACGGCCGCGTACCCCGCGGCCTTCTCCCAGCGGCGCCGCTGCCCGCTGCCGCCGCCGAAGCGTCCGCAGTGGCCGCAGGCCCTGTGCAGGCGCCTGCGGTACGAGACCGCGGCCCCCACGAAGAGCGCTCCGCCCACGACGGCGAACAGCTTCATGAGGAAGGGCGGCCAGTCGATGGCGTCGAAGTGCGCGGTGAACACACTGGCCAGGTCGAGGGTGAGGGTGCCGGGTGCGACGGTGAGGAAGATCGCGGCGAAGACCCACAGCGCCCTGCCCGCGAGGCCGGGGCGCACGGTGCCCGGCCTGACCCGTACGGTCGCCAGCGCCGCCACGGCTGCCGCCGCGCAGAGGGCGGCGAGCCCGCCGTAGAGCACCCACGGCACGTCGATGTCACCGAACGGTCTGCCCCAGTCGCTGCCCAGTGCCCAGGAGAGGACGAACGCTCCGTAGACGACGGCCCAGCCGGCGGCCGCGGGCGCGACCCGCTCCGCCCACCACGGCGCCGAGGGAGACGGTGCCGGCTGCTGGGGGTCAGGGGCGGTGACGTCCTGGGTTACGCGCATGTTCCGTCCTCGGTGGAAAGGGATGCCGCAGCAAAGTGATCTCTGCTCTCACCCTGCCCGCGGACCGAATCGGCGGACATCCGGCCAGACGATGAACCTTCTCCCCCGCGCGGGGGAGAAGGAAGGCGACAGGATCAACCGACGGCCTTGCGATAGGAGCGCAGCGCGAGCGGAACCACGATGGCCAGCAGGATCAGCATCGATCCGAAAGCGACGGGAATGGGATGCTGCGCGGGAAAGGAATCGCTGGCGGCGGCTCCGGGATTTCCCCACAGCTCGCGGCAGGAACCTGCCACCGCGCTGACCGGATTCCATTCGGCGACGGTGCGCAGCCAGCCGGGCAGCCCGGTGAGCGGGATGAAGGCCGACGACAGGAAGGCCAGGGGGAACGTGAGGACGAATCCGACCGAGTTGACGGCCTCCACGCTGCGGAGCGCCAGCCCGATCCAGCAGCCGATCCAGGACATCGTGAGCCCCTGGAGAAGCAGCAGTCCGAATCCCGTCAGGCCGTTGAGGATTCCCTCGTTCATGCGCCAGCCGATGGCATAGCCGACGCCCCCCATCACCACACAGGTGATGGCGGCCAGTGCCATGTCCGAGACCGTACGGCCGATCAGCACCGACACCCGGGAAATGGGCAGCGATCTGAAGCGGTCGACGAGACCGTTGTTCAGGTCTCCGGTGACCCCGAGGGCCGTCGTCTGGATTCCGGAGAGCATCATCTGCACGAAGATGCCCGCCATGATGAACTCACGGTAGCTTCCGTTCGGCACCTCCATGGCGCTGCCGAACAGGTAGCCGAAGAGCAGAACGTACGCCACCGGCATGAGGGTGACGCTCAGCAGTTTGGTGGGCACCCGGCGGATGTGCCGCATCTGGCGGCCGACGAGTGCGCCGGAGTCGCTCAGCACGCCGATCATGCGGCTGCCCTCTCCTGGGTGGGTGCGGTGGTGGCCGGATCCGTGGCCGGGTCCTCGGCCGGCTCGCTCCGGTCGGACCTGCCGGTGAGCGAGAGGAAGACATCGTCGAGGGACGGCCTGCGGACGGAGAAGTCCTGGACCTCGACCCCCGCGGCCTCCAGGGCCGCGGCGGCCGCCGTGATGCCCCGTACGCCGCCGGTGAGCGGAATCGTGATCCGCCCCTCGGTCTCCTCCACGAGGATCCGGTCGTCCGGCGCGACCTTGGCCAGTGCTTCCGCGGCGAGCCCCAGGTGGGCCGCGTTCACCGTGGACACCTCCAGACGTTCGCCGCCGACCGTGCGCTTCAGTTCGGCGGGGGCTCCCTCGGCGATGACGCGCCCCGCCTCGATGACGGCGATGCGGTCGGCCAGCTGGTCGGCCTCTTCCAGGTACTGCGTGGTCAGCAGCACGGTGACACCGCGCGCGACCTGGTCCCTGACCATGCCCCACAGGGCGATCCTGCTGGCCGGGTCGAGGCCGGTGGTCGGCTCGTCGAGGAAGATGACCTGCGGCTCCGAGAGGAGGCTCGCGGCCAGGTCGAGCCTGCGGCGCATGCCTCCGGAGTAGGTGTGGCTGGGCCGGTCCCCCGCTTCGGTCAGATCGAACTGATCGAGGAGTTCGGCCGCCTTCGTCCTGGCGCCCTTGCGGCCGAGGCGGTGGAGACGGCCGATCAGCGTCAGGTTCTCGCGCCCGGTGAGCAGTTCGTCGACGGCCGCGTACTGACCGGTGAGACCGATCCTGCGGCGCACCTCGCCGGGCTGCGCTGCCACGTCGAACCCGGCGACCCTGGCCCTGCCCCCGTCCGCCGCGAGCAGCGTGGTGAGCACCCGGACGGCCGTGGTCTTGCCCGCGCCGTTGGGGCCGAGAACGCCCAGGACCGTTCCCGCGGGCACCGAGAGATCGATCCCGCGCAGGGCTTCGTGTCCGCGATATCGCTTCCGCAGCCCTTCTGCTTCTATGGCAACGTCCACCAACAACCTCACTCGATAAGGGACAAAGCGGGGTGGGGTTCCGGAAGACGTCCCGGTCCCGCTGCCAGAAAAACAGCTCAGGTCGCGGATTGGACGTTCGGCCGCCCGTGCTGGCAGGAAACTGCCGTCAGCCCGAGAGCCCGCACCTGCGGCAGGCACCACGTGTTCGGTAGTGGTAGACGATGGCGGCGGCGCCCAGCGACACGCCCCAGGCGAAGAAGGTCGCGTACGTCAGCTGGTTGCCGACGTGCTCGATGCCCTCCAGCTTTCCCTCGGCGGGCCGGACCAGGCCGAGGGCGTAGCCGATCGTGGCCACGATGCCCCACAGCCCGTACGGCGTCAGCGCGGCCGCGGCCAGCAGGGGCGGCCCCATCACCAGCGTCTTCGGCAGTTTCCGGCCACCGATGAACGGCACAGCGGCGGGGACCCGTTCGCCCCACGGCCGTACCAGGGCGAGCGTGGCGACCCCGGCGGCCGCGGCCACCGCGCCGAGCGCGGCCACCGCCACCGCCAGCCCCGGCTTGCTGAGCTCGTCGGCGTTCTCCTGCGGGATACCGAAGGGCACCCCGAGCGCCCAGAGCCAGTGCGGCACGGCGAAGCCGAGCAGGGGCAGCACCGCCGCCGCGTACCCGATCCAGTCCACGCGCGGCCGTGGCCCGGTACGCGCCGGACCGCGGCCGCAGTACGCACAGGCCTCCCGGACCCGGCGCTGGTGGGCGAGGACCGAGAGCCCGAACACCGCACCGCCCGCGACAAGGAACACCCGGTGCAGGAAGTCCGCCCACTCGATGTCGTCGAGATGCAGCGTGACGACCCCGGCCAGATCTAGGATCAGCGTGCCGGGGCCCGCGGCGAGCAGCAGGGCGCACGCCCCCCAGCCGACCACCGGCTGCAGGCCGGCGGGGAGCATCCTGTCCCGCGGCCCGACCGTCGCGAAGGCCGAAGCCGCGGCGGCGGCGCCGGCGGCGGCGACGGCGAGGTCGGTGCGGGCACCGCCCGGGCCGGCGCTGCGCGGGCGGTCCGCCTTCCCCACCGTCGCCCAGTGCAGCCGCAGGGCGGTGTTGCCGAGCGCCCAGGCACAGGCCGCGTACCCGGCCCAGGACCGGGGCACCGTCCGGTCCTTCGCGCCCCGGTCGGTCGTGTTCCGGGCGTTCTCCGGCATGTGTCTCCGCCTCTCTCTTCGTTCTCTCGGCTCTCGGCTCTTCGCTCTTCGCTCTTCGCGTCAGCCCGCCGAACGGAGCGCGTCGGTCAGGACCGCAGCGATCCGCTCCAGGGCCTGCGGCTGGGTCATGTGGTCGTGCTCGCAGTCCAGGAGGTGCTCCTCGACCCGGCCCTTCACATGTGCGTCCCACTGACGGGCCAGCGCCGCCGGGTCGTCCTTCCCGCGCGCGGCGACGAAGACGTGCACATCGCCTTCGTACGAGCCGAGGGTGACGCCCGGCAGGATGCGGGCGAAGTTCTCGCCCACATCGGCGAGCGCCACGATGTGCCGCTCCTCCAGGCCCGCGAGGGCGCTGTCCCCGCGCTGCAGCAGCGCCATGACGGAGCTGTACGTGAGCGGTTCGTCGCCGAGCTCCGCCCGGTCCAGGCCGAGGAACTGGAGCAGAGCGCCGAGCACGTCCTGCTTCCTGGACTCGGGGTCCTGATCCTCCTGTGCCTCCCGCTGCTGCTCTTCCTGCGTGTCCTGCCCGTCCTGCTGAGCCGGATACACATCGAGCATCGCGAGCAGCCGCACCTCGTCGCCCGCGTCCTGCAGCGCGGTGGCGATCAGGTGGGAGACGATCCCGCCGAGCGACCAGCCGAGCAGGTGGTACGGGCCCGACGGCTGCACCGAACGGATCTGCGCCAGGTAGTCCTCGGCCAACTCCTGCATGCTGCCGGGGAGTTGATCGTCCTGTCGGGCGAGCCCGCGCGCCTGCAGCGCGTACACGGGCTGGTCCGACGGCAGATGGCGCAGCAGCCCCGAGTAGGTCCAGCCGATGCCCGCGCCCGGGTGGACGCAGAACAGCGGCGGCCTGGAGCCGTGCGGGCGCAGCGGCAGCAGCACGTCCAGTGGGTCCTGCTCCATCCCGCCGCCGAGCCGCTCGGCGAACGCCCGTACGTTCGGCGCCTCCATCAGCGCCCGGATGCTGACCTTCGCCCCCAGCGTCGAACGGACCCTGCCGATCAGCCTGGTGGCGATCAGCGAGTCACCGCCGAGCTCGAAGAAGCCGTCCTCGGCGCCGACCCGCTCCAGGCCGAGCACCTCGGCGAAGAGCCCGCACAGCACCTCCTCGGTCGGGGTGCGCGGCGCCCCGCCGTCGGCGGTGGCCGCCGTCCCGGGCTCGGGCAGCGCCCTGCGGTCCAGCTTTCCGTTCGGCGTCAGGGGCAGCGCGTCCAGCACCACCACCGCCGCGGGCACCATGTACCCGGGCAGCCCCACCGCCACCCGCCGACGCAGCGCGGCGGCGTCGGGCCCCGGTCCGTCGCCCGCCGCGGCCACCACGTAGGCGACCAGCCGCTTCTGTCCCGGCTCGCCCTCCCTGGCGACGACCGCGGCCTGCGCGACCTCGGGCAGTGCGGTGAACGCGGCCTCGATCTCGCCGAGTTCGATGCGGAACCCGCGGACCTTGACCTGCCCGTCGGCCCGCCCGACGTACCGCAGCTGGCCGTCCTCCTCCCACCGCACCAGGTCACCCGTGCGGTACATACGGGAGCCCGCGGAACCGTACGGGTCGGCGACGAACCGCTCGGCGGTCAGTCCCGGCCTGTTCCAGTAGCCCCGGGCCAGCCCCGGCCCCGCGACGTACAGCTCGCCGACCGCGCCCGCGGGCACGGGACGCAGCTCCGGGCCCAGCACGTACACGGTGGTGTCGGGCAGCGGCAGGCCGATGGGCGGCGCCTGGGTGCCGGACACCGGCCAGGTGATCGTCGCGGCCACGGTGGTCTCGGTCGGTCCGTACCCGTTGACCAGCAGCCGGCCCGGCGACCAGGTGGCCACCAGGTCGCCGGTGCACACGTCACCGCCGATGACCAGTCCGCGCAGGTCGGGCAGGTCCGCTTCGGGCGCGCCGGCCAGTGCGGCGGGCGGCAGCGAGGCATGGGTGATGGCGTGGTCGGCCAGCACGTCGACGAGCGTCTCGCCCGCCAGCGGCCCCTCCGGCGGCACGACGAGCGTCGCACCGGCCAGCAGCGACAGGGTCAGCTCCAGCACGGAGGCGTCGAAGCTCGGCGAGGCGAACTGCAGCACCCTGCTGCCAGGGCCCACCCGCACGCGCTCGCGCAGCCCGGCGGCCAGGGCCGCCACGCCGGTGTGTGTGACCACGACGCCCTTGGGGCGGCCGGTCGAACCCGAGGTGTAGATGACGTACGCGGGTGAGTCGAGCGACGCGTCACCGCGCCGTTCGTCCGCGGACAGGCCGTCCCCGGACAGCGCGAGGATCTCCGCCGCCGTCGCGGGCTCGTCCAGGACGAGCCTGGGCAGCGGGCCGCCCGGCAGCCCGTCCGCCCGGGCCGCCGATGTCACCAGCAGCGCCGGGCACACGTCGTCGAGCATGAACGCCACCCGCTCGGCCGGGTACTCCGGGTCCACCGGCACGTACGCGGCCCCGGTCTTCGCCACCGCGAGCGACGCGACGACCATGTCCGCGCCGCGGGGCAGCGCGAGGGCCACGAACCGCTCGGGCGCCGCGCCGTCGGCGATCAGGCGCCTGGCGAGCCGGTTGGCGCGGGCGTCGAGCTCCGCGTACGAGAGCACGGTGCCGGCACTGTCCAGCGCGGGTGCCTGCGGATCCGCCGCCACCCGGGCCTCGAAGAGCGCGGCGAGCGTGCCGGGTTCGACCTCCCGCGCGTCGTTCCCGGTGGCTTCGGCGAACCGCTCACGCTCCCGCTCGTTGAGGACGTCCAGCTCGGCCAGCGGCAGTCGAGGCCGCTCGACGAGGGTCTCGAAGAGCGCGAGCAGCCGCTGCGGCAGCTCCTCGGCCAGCCCGGCGGGCAGCGCGTCGGGACGGTAGCCGAGCTTGAGGCGCAGGCGGGTCCCGGACATCATCGCGGCGATGCTCAGCGGGTAGTGCGTGCCGTCCTGCGTTCCGGTGCCCGCGATGCCGACCTCGCCGTCGGCGACCGGCAGCGCATCGGGCTCGGCCGGGTAGTTCTCGAACACCGTCACGGTGTCGAAGAGCTCCCCCAGACCGGCCAGCCGCTGCACATCGGCCAGGCCGAGCCACTGGTGGGCGATCAGGCCCGCCTGCTGGTCCTGGAGCGTGCCGAGAAGATCGGCCAGGGTCCCCGCCGGGTCCAGCCGCACCCGCACGGGGAGGGTGTTGATGAACAGGCCGACCATGCTCTCGATGCCCGGGATCTCCGGCGGGCGTCCGGCGACGGTGCCGCCGAACACCACGTCCTGACGGCCCGTCAGCCTGCCGAGAAGCACGGCCCAGACGCCCTGCACCACGGTGTTGAGGGTCACCCCGAGGCCGCGTGCGGCCGCGGTGAGGGCCGCCGTCAGCTCGTCGGTCAGCTCGACCGAGAGCTCCCGCGCCGGTGCCTCCTGACCGGGTACGCCGGGCAGGCCCAGCAGGGTCGGCTCGTCGAGCCCTGTGAGCACCTCGCTCCAGGCCCGCCGTGCCACGTCACCGTCCTGCCCGGCCAGCCACTCCAGGTAGTCGCGGTACGGAGTCGGCCTGGGCAGGCCCGCGTCGTCGCCGCCCTGCGCGTACAGCGCGGCGAGCTCGCCCATCAGGACGGGCACGGACCAGCCGTCCATCAGGATGTGGTGGTTGGTCAGGACGAAACGGTAGCGGTCGGCGGCCGTGCGGATCAGGGCGAACCTCAGCAGCGGCGGCGCCGTGAGATCGAACCTGCGGGCCCTGTCCCGCGCCATGAACAGCGCGAGCTCCCGCTCGGACTCCTCCGGTGCGAGACCGCTGAGGTCCGCCTCGTACCAGTCCGCTTCGGCCTCGGCGGGCACGACCTGCACCGGCTGCCCGAGCCCCTCGCCCCAGAACGCGGCGGTGAGGTTGGGGTGGCGGCGCAGCAGCGTCCCGGCCGCGGCCCGCAGGGCCGCCGCGTCGACGGCGCCCCGCAGATCGAGCGTGAGCTGGACCGTGTAGTGATCGGCGTCGCCCTCATCGTACTGGGCGTGGTAGAGCAGTCCCTCCTGGAGCGGCGCGAGGGGAAGCACATCGGCCGGCCTCGGCCACGTCTCCTCGATCCGGTCGATCTCGCCCTGGGAGAGCGGGACCAGCGGCAGGTCGGACGGGGTGCGGCCACCGGCGCCCGGCTGTGCGGTGTGCGTGGCGACGGCTTCGAGGCCGTGCGCCCACGCCTCACCCAGCTCCCGCACGTCCTGCTCGCCGAGCAGTTCGCCCGGCCAGGTGAGGGTGGCCACCAGACGCGGCCCCTGGGCGTAGTCCTCGGCGAGGACATTGATCTCCAGCGGGTGCGCCAGCGGCATGTCGGGCCCGCTGCCGCCCGCCGCGCCGTCGGCGAGCTCCACGACCGTACGGTCGCCGTCCTCCGGGGCCGCCAGGTCGAGCGGGAAGCGGCCGAGGTAGTTGAAGGCGATCTGCGGGTCGGCGAGGTCCGCCAGCTCCGCCGCCGTCTCCGGGTTGAGGTGGCGCAGCAGTCCGTAGCCGAGCCCGTGGTCGGGCGCGGCGCGCAGCTGCTCCTTGATCCGCTTCAGCGCGTCGCCCGCGGCCCGTCCGCCGGTACGCGCCGCGGACAGGTCGAGCCCGCCGAGGTCGAGCCGCACCGGGTGCATGCTGGTGAACCAGCCGACCGTGCGGGACAGGTCGACACCGTCGACGACCTCCTCGCGGCCGTGGCCCTCCACCGTGACGAGCAGCCGGTCGGCCGCGGTGCCGCGGCGCTCCCGCCACTGGGCGACGGCGAGCGCGAGGCCGGTGAGCAGCACGTCGTTGGGGCCCGCGTGGAACGCCGTCGGGACCGCGGACAGCAGGCGCGCGGACAGTTCGAGGGGCAGGCTCACCCTGATCGCCTTCGCGGTGCCCGCGACATCGCGCTTCCGGTCGATCGGGCGGTCGGCGAAGCGCGGTTCCGCCCCTTCGAGCACGGAGCGCCACAGGGGCAGTTCCGCCACGCGTTCCGGGGTGTGCGCGAGCTCCGTCAGCTGCTCGGACCAGCGCCTGAGCGAGGTGCCGACCGGGTCGAGCACGGGCGTGCGGCCCGCGTCGAGCGCCTCCCACACGGTCTTCAGGTCCGGCATCAGGATGCGCCAGGACACCCCGTCCACGACCAGGTGGTGCAGGACGAGGACGAGCTGGCTCCCCCCGTCGGGGCCCGCGTCCAGGAGGACGGCCTGGAGCATGACGCCGTTCTCCGGGTCGAGCCTGAGTTTGGCCGCCTCGCGCTGGGCGACGGCCAGGTCCCGCAGCGCGTCCTCGTCGAGGCCCGCCGCCGGCACCCGGCTGACGCACGCCCGCGCGTCCACCGCGCCCCGCGGCCGGACCTCCAGCGACCAGTGCGCCGCGCCGTCGGCCCCCTCGGCTTCCTCCCGTACGAGCGTCAGCCGCAGCGCGTCATGGTGGTCGAGCAGCGTCTGGACGACGGCGGCCAGGTGCGCGGGGTCGCTGCCCTCGGGGACGGCCACCTGCATCGACTGGTTGAACGCGTCGACGGGGCCGCCCACCTGGCGCAGCCAGTGCACGACGGGGGTGAGCCGGACCGGCCCGACGCCGTTGTCGGGGAGTGCCCGCCGCGCTTCGTCGGCCTCGCTGGCCACAGCGGCCAGTGCCTCGACCGTACGGTGCCTGAAGACGTCACGCGGGGTGAGGGAGAGGCCGTCCCTGCGGGCCCTGCTGACCAGTTGGATGGAGATGATGCTGTCCCCGCCCAGGTCGAAGAAGCTGTCGTCGATGCCGACCGTCTCCAGACCGAGCACCTCGGCGAAGAGCCGGCGCAGGGTCTCCTCGCGCGGGGTGCGCGGGGCGCGTCCCGAGGACTCGGCGGCGAAGTCCGGTGCGGGCAGGGCCCTGCGGTCCAGCTTTCCGTTGGCCGTCAGCGGCAGCGCGTCCAGCACGACGAAGGCGGCCGGGACCATGTAGTCGGGGAGCAGGTCCGCGACATGGGACCGCAGGTCGGCGGCGAGCGGTTGCCGTCCCGGCTGCGGGACCACGTAGCCCACGACGCGCTTGTCCCCCGGCCGGTCCTGGCGCACCACGACGGCCGCCTGGGCGACCTGCGGGTGCCGGGCCACGACGGACTCGATCTCACCGGGCTCGATGCGGAAGCCGCGTACCTTCACCTGGTCGTCGGCGCGGCCGAGGAAGACGATGTCCCCCGCCCGGTCGCGGCGGACCAGGTCGCCCGTGCGGTACATGCGGGAACCGGCGGGACCGTAGGGGTCGGCGACGAAGCGTTCCGCGGTGACGCCGGGCCGCTGCCAGTAGCCACGGGCCAGTCCCGCGCCCGCGATGTACAGCTCGCCGGACGAGCCGACGGGCAGCCGGCCCAGCCCCTCGTCCAGGACGTACAGCCGCATGTTGTCCAGCGGCCGGCCGATCGGGACGAGGTCGGGCACGGGCCGGTCGGGACGCAGCACGTGGTGGGAGGCGAACGTGGTGGTCTCGGTCGGCCCGTAGCCGTCGACGATCACCAGATCGGGGCAGCTCTCCCTGACCCGGCGCACGGCGGCGGCCGGGACCACGTCGCCGCCGGTCCACACCTCGCGCACCCCGGCGAGGGCACCGGGGGCCTCCTCCGCGAGGACCCGGAAGAGGCCCGCGGTCAGCCAGACTCCGCTGACCCGGTGTTCGGCGATGGTGCGGGCCAGAACGGGCACGTCCAGGTCGCCGGGCGGCGCCACGACCACCTCGCCGCCGGACAGCAGCGGCACCCACAGTTCGTAGGTCGAGGCGTCGAAGGCCTGCGGCGAGTGCAGCAGCACCCGGGTGTGGGCGCCGTTCGAGAAGGCCCGGTCGTGGGCCAGGTGCAGCACGTCGCGGTGGCGGACGGCGACGCCCTTGGGCGCCCCCGTGGAACCGGAGGTGTACATGATGTAGGCGAGCCGGTCGGGGGCTCCGGGGGCCGCGGGGTCGGGCAGCGGCCACGCGGCCGCCGCTTCGGATCCGGCGAACTCCTCGGCCCGCGGGTCCTGTTCGTCGACACGCAGGACCCGGGCGGCGCAGTCGAACTGCCCGGTCCACGACTCCGCGTCGGTGAGCAGGGCGACCGCGCCGGTCTCCCTGACCATCTGATCGAGGCGAGCCGAGGGTGCACGGCCGTCCAACGGTACGTACACACCACCGGCCTTGAGCACGGCGAGCTGGGACACGACCAGCTCGGGCGAGCGGCGCTGGAGCAGGGCGACCCGTCCCTCGGCCGGCAGCCCGGCGGCGAGGAGCCTGCGGGCGAGCGCGTCGGCGCGTGCGTCGAGCTCGGCGTAGGTCAGCTGTCCCTCGCCGCTGCTGACGGCGACCGCCGCTGGGTTGCGGAGCACCTGGGCGGCGAACCTGCCGTGCACGGACTCGGCGGCCTCGGGGACGTCGAAGGCCGTGTCGTTCCACTGGTGCAGCGCGTGGTGCTCGTCCGCTTCGAGCAGGTCGATGCGGCCGATCGCCCGGCCGGGCTCGGCGACGGCCGCGGTCAGCAGCCGGGTCAGTCGGTTCGCGAGCGCGGTGGCCGTGGCCGGGTCGAACAGGTCGAGGGCGAACTCCAGGTGCCCCTCGATTCCGGCCGCGGCGCCGTCCTGCCCGTACTCCTCGAAGAAGCTGAAGGAGATGTCGAACTTGGCCCCCTCGATGCCTACTTGGTGCTGTTCGAGGCACAGGCCGGGCAGCTCGGCCGAGACTCCGCCGGTGTTCTGCAGCGTCAGCATCACCTGGAAGAGCGGGTGTCTGGCCAGTGACCGTGACGGGTCGATGACCTCGACGAGGCGCTCGAACGGCACGTCCTGGTGGGCGTAGGCGGCGAGGTCGCTGTCGCGGACCCTGCGCAGCAGGTCCTCGAAGGTCGGGTCGCCCGAGGTGTCGGTGCGCAGGACGAGGGTGTTGACGAAGAACCCGATCAGATCGTCGAGCGCCTCGTCGGTACGGCCCGCGATGGCCGTACCGATCGGGATGTCCTGTCCCGCGCCGAGGCGCGACAGCAGCGCCGACAGTCCGGCCTGCAGCACCATGAAGACACTGGATCCGCTGGTACGGGCCGTCTCCAGCACCTTCGCGTGGAGGTCGGACTCCAGGCGGAAGGACACGCGTCCGCTGCGTCCCGAACTCTCCGCGGGGCGGGGGCGGTCGACGGGCAGGGAGAGTTCTTCGGGGAGGCCGGCGAGGTTCTCGGTCCAGTAGGCGAGCTGCTGGGAGATGGGGCTGTGCGGGTCCTCCTCGGAGCCCAGCACCTGCTGCTGCCAGAGCGTGTAGTCCGCGTACTGCACCGGCAGCGGCTCCCACTCCGGCACCCCGCCGGCCCGCCGCGCCGCATAGGCGTCGGCCAGGTCCCGGGCGAGGGGGGCCATCGACCAGCCGTCACCCGCGATGTGGTGCAGCACCAGGAGCAGGACGTGCTCCCGCTCACCCAGCTCGAACAGATGCGCCCGCAGAGGCAGCTCGACCGCGAGGTCGTACCCGGACGCGGCACCTTCCGCCAGCAGTGCGTCCAGTTCGGACGCTTCGGCCGTGCGGATGTTCACCTTCGGCGTGGCGGTCGCGGGGTCGAGCACGACCTGGTGGGGGACGCCGTCGGTCTCGGGGAAGACGGTGCGCAGGCTCTCGTGGCGGGTCACCAGGTCGGCGATGGACGCCTGCAGCGCCGCACGGTCCAGCTCACCGGTCAGACGCATCGCGATGGGCAGGTTGTAGGCAGCGCTCTGCCCGTCGAAGCGGTTGATGAACCAGAGCCGGCGCTGCGCGAACGACAGCGGGACCAGCTCGGGCCGCTCCACCGGCCCCAGCGCCGCCCGCACCCGGTCGGTCGCCCCCGACAGACGCTCCGCCAGACCCGCGACCGTCGGCGCCTCGAAGACGGTACGGATCGCCAGCTCGACACCCAGCACCGAACGGATCCGGCTCATCAGCCGCGTCGCCAGCAGCGAGTGACCACCCAGATCGAAGAAACTGTCATCGGCTCCGACATCGGTGACGCCCAGCACCTCGGCGAAGAGACCGCACAGGATCTCCTCCTGAGGCGTCCGCGCCGCCCGGCCCGTGGAAGGGGACGAGAAGTCCGGTACGGGGAGTGCTTTGCGGTCGAGTTTGCCGTTCGGCGTCAGCGGCAGCGCCTCCAGCACCACCACCGCCGAGGGCACCATGTACTCCGGCAACGACCGGCCCACGAACGCCCGCAACTCAGCCACATCCGGCACCACACCCGCCACCGGAACCACATACGCCACCAGCCGCTTGGCCCCCGGCCGGTCCTCCCGGGCCAGCACCGACACCTGCGCCACCGACGCATGCCCCGACAACACCGACTCGATCTCACCCAGCTCGATCCGGAAACCCCGGACCTTCACCTGATGATCAACCCGGCCCACAAAATCGAGCTGCCCATCCGCACCCCACCGCACCACATCACCCGTGCGATACATACGAGACCCGGCAACACCGAACGGATCAGCCACAAACCGATCAGCAGTCATACCCGGACGACCCAGATAACCACGAGCCAAACCCTCACCCGCGATATACAACTCACCCGCAACACCCACAGGAACCGGACGCAAACCACCATCCAGCACATACACCCGGGTATTACGAATCGGCGAACCCACCGAAGGAGCACCAACCCGCTCCCCCAGAACCCCCGCAGTCGACCAGATCGTCGTCTCCGTAGGCCCGTAAAGATTCACCACCCCGGAACCAAGACCCCGCATGGCGTCACCCAGCACACCCGGCAACGCCTCACCACCCACCAGCATCCGCAACCCACGCACACCATCCGGCACATGAGCCACCAACGCCTGCCACAACGACGGCGTCCCCTGCATCACCGTCACACCCGAACCCACCACCAAACCAGCCAGCGCCCACGGATCAGCCACCACATCCTTCGACGCCAACACCACACCCGCACCAGAGACCAACGGCAAATACAACTCCAGCCCCGCAATATCAAACGCGACCGTCGTCACCGCCAGCAACCGATCCGAACCACCCAACGGGAACAACACACCCATCCCCGCCAGGAAATTCTCCAGACCACCCCGAGGCACCACCACACCCTTCGGACGACCCGTCGAACCCGACGTATAAATCACATACGCCGCATCAGCCGCGACCAACCCCGCAACACCAACCGGATCACCATCACCCTGACCGGCCAGAGCCTCCACCACACCCGGCGAATCGAGCACAAGACGCTCAACCCCCGCCCCGGCAGCCGGCTCCACCAACAACCCGCCAGAAGTGATCAACAACACCGGACGCGCGTCATCGAGCACATAACCAATCCGCTCCTGCGGATGATCCGGATCAATCGGCACATACGCCGCACCCGACTTGAACACCGCGAGCAACGCCACCACCAACTCCACCGACCGAGGCAGAGCCACACCCACAAGATCACCACGACCGACACCCCGACCCGTCAGCAGCCGGGCAAGACGGTTGACACGCGCATTCAGCTCCGCATACGAAACCTCAACACCGTCGAAGACCACCGCCACCCGATCGGGAACCAGCGCCACCTGCGCCTCGAACCGCTCCACAACCGAACCCGGCACCTCACCGGCACCCGTGTCGTTCCACCCCTCCAGCACCCGCTCACGCTCACCGGCCGCCAGCACATCCAACTCACCCACCCGACACCTCGGCCGCGCCACCGCCTGATCCAGCAAGCGGATGAAGCGCTGGGCGATGCCCTCGACCGTCTCGGCGTCGAAGAGGTCGAGACTGAACTCCAGGTCGGCCAGGAGGCCGGCCGGTGAGCCGTCCTCGTCGCGCTTCTCGGCGAAACTGAAGGAGAGGTCGAAGCGCGCGGTGTCCAGACCGATCGGCTGTGCGCCTGCCTGCAGGCCCGCCAGTTCCCAGTCGGATGCGGAGACGGCCTGCAGTCCGAGGGACACCTGGAAGAGCGGGTGCCTGGAGAGCGACCGCGCCGGGTTGACCACCTCGACGAGCCGCTCGAACGGCACGTCCTGGTGGGCGTAGGCGGCGAGGTCGCTGTCGCGGACCCTGCGCAGCAGGTCCTCGAAGGTCGGGTCGCCCGAGGTGTCGGTGCGCAGGACGAGGGTGTTGACGAAGAACCCGATCAGATCGTCGAGCGCCTCGTCGGTACGGCCCGCGATGGCCGTACCGATCGGGATGTCGTCTCCTGCGCCCAACTTGCTGAGCAGCGCCGCGAGTCCGGCCTGGAGCACCATGAAGACGCTGGACCGGTGCTCGCCCGCGAGGTCGTTGACCGCGCGGTGCAGGTCGGCGTCGAGCGAGAAGGCGACGCGCCCGCCACGCCCGCCGGCGACGGCGGGGCGGGGGCGGTCGACGGGCAGGGAGAGTTCTTCGGGGAGGCCGGCGAGGTTCTCGGTCCAGTACGCGAGCTGCTGGGAGATCGGGCTGTGCGGGTCCTCCTCGGAGCCCAGCACCTGCTGCTGCCAGAGCGTGTAGTCCGCGTACTGCACCGGCAGCGGCTCCCACTCCGGCGCCCCGCCGGCCCGCCGCGCCGCATAGGCGTCGGCCAGGTCCCGGGCGAGGGGGGCCATCGACCAGCCGTCACCCGCGATGTGGTGCAGCACCAGGAGCAGGACGTGCTCCCGCTCACCCAGCTCGAACAGATGCGCCCGCAGAGGCAGCTCGACCGCGAGGTCCATGGCGACCCGGACGGCCGCGGACAGCGCGTCGTCCAGCTCGTCCTCGCTCGTCCGGACGGTGTCGAGCCCGATCTCCACCGCGGTGGGGTCGAGCACGACCTGGTGGGGGACGCCGTCGGAGTCGGGGAAGACGGTGCGCAGGCTCTCGTGCCGGGTCACCAGGTCGGCGAGAGCCGCCTGCAGCGCCGCACGGTCCAGCTCACCGGTCAGACGCATCGCGATGGGCAGGTTGTAGGCAGCGCTCTGCCCGTCGAAGCGGTTGATGAACCAGAGCCGGCGCTGCGCGAACGACAGCGGGACCAGCTCGGGCCGCTCCATCGGCCCCAGCGCCGCCCGCACCCGGTCGGTCGCCCCCGACAGACGCTCCGCGAGACCCGCGACCGTCGGCGCCTCGAAGACGGTACGGATCGCCAGCTCGACACCCAGCACCGAACGGATCCGGCTCATCAGCCGCGTCGCCAGCAGCGAGTGACCACCCAGATCGAAGAAACTGTCGTCGATGCCCACCGACGGCAGGTCGAGAACCTCGGCGAAGAGCGCGCACAGCTCGCGCTCCTGCTCGTTCCTCGGCTCCCTGCTCGCCTCGACAGGTCCCATGTCCGGTACGGGGAGTGCTTTGCGGTCGAGTTTGCCGTTCGGCGTCAGCGGCAGCGCCTCCAGCACCACCACCGCCGAGGGCACCATGTACTCCGGCAACGACCGGCCCACGAACGCCCGCAACTCAGCCACATCCGGCACCACACCCGCCACCGGAACCACATACGCCACCAGCCGCTTGGCCCCCGGCCGGTCCTCCCGGGCCAGCACCGACACCTGCGCCACCGACGCATGCCCCGACAACACCGACTCGATCTCACCCAGCTCGATCCGGAAACCCCGGACCTTCACCTGATGATCAACCCGGCCCACAAAATCGAGCTGCCCATCCGCACCCCACCGCACCACATCACCCGTGCGATACATACGAGACCCGGCAACACCGAACGGATCAGCCACAAACCGATCAGCAGTCATACCCGGACGACCCAGATAACCACGAGCCAAACCCTCACCCGCGATATACAACTCACCCGCAACACCCACAGGAACCGGACGCAAACCACCATCCAGCACATACACCCGGGTATTACGAATCGGCGAACCCACCGAAGGAGCACCAACCCGCTCCCCCAGAACCCCCGCAGTCGACCAGATCGTCGTCTCCGTAGGCCCGTAAAGATTCACCACCGCAGAACCAAGACCCCGCATGGCGTCACCCAGCACACCCGGCAACGCCTCACCACCCACCAGCATCCGCAACCCACGCACACCATCCGGCACATGAGCCACCAACGCCTGCCACAACGACGGCGTCCCCTGCATCACCGTCACACCCGAACCCACCACCAAACCAGCCAGCGCCCACGGATCAGCCACCACATCCTTCGACGCCAACACCACACCCGCACCAGAGACCAACGGCAAATACAACTCCAGCCCCGCAATATCAAACGCGACCGTCGTCACCGCCAGCAACCGATCCGAACCACCCAACGGGAACAACACACCCATCCCCGCCAGGAAATTCTCCAGACCACCCCGAGGCACCACCACACCCTTCGGACGACCCGTCGAACCCGACGTATAAATCACATACGCCGCATCAGCCGCGACCAACCCCGCAACACCAACCGGATCACCATCACCCTGACCGGCCAGAGCCTCCACCACACCCGGCGAATCGAGCACAAGACGCTCAACCCCCGCCCCGGCAGCCGGCTCCACCAACAACCCGCCAGAAGTGATCAACAACACCGGACGCGCGTCATCGAGCACATAACCAATCCGCTCCTGCGGATGATCCGGATCGATCGGCACATACGCCGCACCCGACTTGAACACCGCGAGCAACGCCACCACCAACTCCACCGACCGAGGCAGAGCCACACCCACAAGATCACCACGACCGACACCCCGACCCGTCAGCAGCCGGGCAAGACGGTTGACACGCGCATTCAGCTCCGCATACGAAACCTCAACACCGTCGAAGACCACCGCCACCCGATCGGGAACCAGCGCCACCTGCGCCTCGAACCGCTCCACAACCGAACCCGGCACCTCACCGGCACCCGTGTCGTTCCACCCCTCCAGCACCCGCTCACGCTCACCGGCCGCCAGCACATCCAACTCACCCACCCGACACCTCGGCCGCGCCACCGCCTGATCCAGCAAGCGTTCGAGCCTGTCGACCAGCCCCTGGACCGTCTCCATGTCGAAGAGGTCGAGACTGAACTCCAGGTCGCCGCGGAGGCCGGCCGGCGCGCCGTGCTCATCGCGCTCCTCGGCGAAACCGAAGGAGAGGTCGAAGCGCGCGGTGCCGAGTCCGACCCGCTCGGGGGCGATGCTCAGCCCGGGGAGCTCGACCGAGTAGCCGGCGACGTTCTGCACGTTGAGCGCCACCTGGAACAGCGGGTGCCTGGAGAGCGACCGCGCCGGGTTGACCACCTCGACGAGCCGCTCGAACGGCACGTCCTGGTGGGCGTAGGCGGCCAGTCCCGCGTCCCGCACCCGGCCGACGAGCTCGCGGAAGGTGGGGTCGCCCGAGGTGTCGGTGCGCAGCACGAGCATGTTCACGAAGAAGCCGACGAGCTCGTCGACCGCGTCGTCGGTGCGGCCCGCGATGATGCTGCCGACCGGCACGTCCGTGCCCGCGCCCAACTTGCTGAGCAGCGCCGCGAGTCCGGCCTGGAGCACCATGTAGAGGCTGGCCTGGTTCTCCCGGGCCACGGCGATGATCTTGCTGTGGAGCTCGGGGCTGAACCGGAAGTAGTACATGTCGCCGCGGTAGCTGGACTCGGCGGGGCGGGGCCGGTCCGTCGGCAGGCTCAGCTCCTCGGGAAGGTCGGCGAGGTGCTCCTTCCAGTAGGCGAGCTGCTGGGAGATGGGGCTGTGCGGGTCCTCCTCGGAGCCCAGCACCTGCTGCTGCCACAGGGCGTAGTCCGCGTACTGCACCGGCAGCGGCGCCCAGTCCGGCGCCCCGCCGGCCCGCCGCGCCGCGTAGGCGGAGGTGAAGTCGTGGGCGAGGGGGGCCATCGACCAGCCGTCACCCGCGATGTGGTGCAGCGAGAGCAGCAGGACGTGTTCCCGCGGCCCGATCGCGAACAGATAGACGTGGAGCGGCGGTTCGACGGTGAGGTCCATGCCGCGCTGGACGGCTTCGGACAGCACGTCCTGGAGCTGCTCCTCCGTGGTGTCGATGATGTCGACGACGGGCCGGGCGGCGACCGGGTCGAGCACGACCTGGTGGGGGACGCCGTCGGTCTCGGGGAAGACGGTGCGCAGGCTCTCGTGCCGGGTCACCAGGTCGGCGAGAGCCGCCTGCAGCGCCGCACGGTCCAGGTCGCCGGTGAGCCGCATGGCCAGCGGCATGTTGTACGTGGCGCTCTGGCCGTCGAAGCGGTTGATGAACCAGAGCCGGCGCTGGGAGAAGGAGAGCGGGATCCGCTCGGGCCGCTCCATGGGTTCGAGGGCGGGACGGGCGGGCCGCGTCTCGCTCGTCGCCTCGCTCATGCGCGCGGCGAGCCCCGCGACGGTCGGCTCCTCGAAGACGGCGCGGATCTGCAGCTCGGTGCCGAAGACCGAACGTACCCGGCTGACCAGACGGGTGGCGAGCAGCGAATGGCCGCCCAGGTCGAAGAAGTTGTCGTCGATGCCGACGCCGGGGACGCCGAGGACCTCGACGAACAGGCTGCACAGGATCTCTTCCTGGGGCGTGCGCGCGGTGCGGCCCGCGGACTCCAGGACGAAGTCGGGCGCGGGCAGGGCCTTGCGGTCGAGCTTGCCGTTGTGGGTCAGCGGCAGTACGTCCAGTTCGACGAAGGCGGCGGGCACCATGTACTCGGGGAGCGCGGCGGCGACCTGGTCGCGCAGCTCGCCGGTGTCGGCCGACTGTCCTGCCTGCGGGGTCACGTAGGCGACGAGCCGCTTGTCGCCGGGGCGGTCCTCGCGGACGATGACGGCGGCCTGGGCGACGGCGGCGTGCGCGGCGATGACCGCCTCGATCTCACCGAGCTCGATGCGGAAGCCGCGTACCTTCACCTGGTCGTCGGCGCGGCCGATGAACTCGACGGAGCCTTCGGCGGTGTGACGCACGAGGTCGCCCGCGCGGTACATGCGGCTGCCCGTGGGGCCGTACGGGTCGGCGACGAACCGTTCGGCGGTCAGGCCGGGACGGCCCAGATAGCCGCGCGCGAGCCCTTCGCCCGCGATGTAGAGCTCTCCCACGACCCCGGCGGGAACAGGGCGCAGCCCGCTGTCGAGGATGTAGACGCGCATGTTGTCCAGCGGGGTCCCGATGGGGATCTGCGCGGGCAGTTCGTCCACGGACTCGATGCGGTGACGGGTGGCGAAGGTGGTGGTCTCGGTCGGTCCGTAGCCGTCCACGACGACCGTGCCCGGGCAGGTCTCCATGACGCGGCGCACGGCCTCGGCGGGGACGACGTCGCCGCCGGTCCAGACCTCCTGGACGTCGGCGAAGCAGCCCGGGGACTCCTCGGCGGTGAGCCTGAAGAGACCCGCGGTCATCCACAGACCGGTGACGCCGTTCTCCTTGACGACCCGCTCCAGGGTCGCGATGTCGAGGTCGCCGGGCGGCGCCACGATGGTCCTGCCGCCGTTGAGGAGCGGCACCCACAGTTCGTAGGTGGAGGCGTCGAAGGCCTGCGGTGAGTGCACCAGCACCCGCTCGTGCGCCCCGCCGCGGAAGGAGCGGTCGTAGGCGAGGGCCAGCACATCGCGATGGGTGACGGCCGTGCCCTTGGGGATGCCCGAAGAACCGGACGTGTACATGATGTAGGCGAGCTGCTCGGGGTGCGCCGTGACGTCGGGGGCGGTGTCCGGCAGGCCCCGGGTGACGTCGTCCTCGCCGACGACGAGGGCCTGTGCCCCGTGGGTCAGCTCCTTGCCCTTGAGGGAGGTGTCGGTGAGCAGTACCGTCGCGCCGGTCTCCTCGAGCACCCGCTCCAGGCGCGAGCGGGGCGCCCGTGCGTCCAGGGGCACATAGGCGCCGCCCGCCTTGAGCACGGCGAGGGTGGAGACGACCAGGTCGGCGGAGCGCTCCTGGAGCACGGCGACGGGGGACTCGGCGGTGACGCCGAGCCCGATGAGCCGGTGTGCGAGACGGTTGGCGCGCGCGTCGAGCTGCGCGTACGTCAGCTCGCCCTCCCCCGAGACGAGGGCGACGGCGTCGGGGGTCGCCGCGGCCTGCTCGGCGAAGCGCCGCTCGATGCCGCCGGCGAGCCTCGGCTCGTCGGTGCGGGTGTCGTTCCACTCCTCGACGAGCCGGTGGCGCTCGGCGTCGCCCAGCAGGTCGAGCCGGGCGACCGGCAGCCCGGGCTGGGCCACGAGCGTGCTCAGTGCCTGCACCAGCCGGTCCAGCATGGTCTGCACCTGGTCCCGGCCGAACAGGTCCGGGCGGTACGTCAGGCGCAGGTGGAGCTGCTTGCCGGGGATGGCGAAGAAGGTGAGGGGATAGTGGCTGGCATCGGTGCCGTCGGTCGCGACGACCCGCAGGTCGGTGCCGGGGATCACGGCGGCGCCCTCGGCCACGGGGTAGTTCTCGAAGACCGTGAGAGTGTCGAAGAGCTCACCCTGCCCCGCGAGGTTCTGCACGTCGGAGAGGCCGAGGTGGTGGTGCGGCAGCAGCCGGGTCTGCTCCTGCCGCAGCCGGGTCACCAGACCGATCAGCGACTCCGCGGGCCGCAGCCCGACGCGGACGGGCAGTGTGTTGAGGAAGAGGCCCACCATGTTCTCGACGCCGCGGATCTCCGGCGGTCGGCCCGAGACCGTCGCGCCGAAGGTGACGTCGGTGCTTCCGGTGAGCCTGCTGAGCAGCACGGCCCAGGCGCCCTGCACCAGGGTGTTGAGGGTCAGCCCGTGGCCGCGGGCGAGCCGCGAGAGCGCCGAGGTGGCGTCCTCGGAGAGGTCGGCGTGCACCCGGTCGGGGGTGCCGGTGGCCGGGCCGGGGTCGGCGGGACCGAGCAGCGTCGGACCCTCCAGGCCGTCCATCGCCTCGCGCCAGGCCGCCTCGGCCGCCGGCTTGTCGCGCTTGGCGAGCCAGGCGAGGTAGTTGCGGTACGGGGTGACGGGGGGCAGCACGGACAGGTCGCCGCCCGATGCGTACAGCGTGAAGAGCTCACGCATCAGCAGCGGTATGGACCAGCCGTCCAGCAGGATGTGGTGGTTCGTCAGGATCAGCCGGTGCAGATCGGGGGCGAGCCGCAGCACCACGAAGCGCAGCAGCGGAGGCCGGGAGAGGTCGAAGCGGTGGTGGCGCTCCGCGTCGGCGATGCGCACCGCCTCGGCCTGCGCCGCGTCCTCGTCCAGCTCCGTGAGGTCGGTCTCCCGCCAGGGCAGGCGCACGGTCGAGGGGACGATCTGAAGCGGCTTGACGAGCTTCTCGTGCCGGAACCCGACGCGCAGGTTGGCGTGTCTGCGCAGCACGGCGTCGGCCGCCGTGCGCAGGGTCGCCGTGTCCAGGGTGCCGCGCAGGTCGATGGAGAGCTGCGTGGTGTAGAGGTCGGGCCCCTGCGCGTCGTAGAGGGCGTGGAAGAGCAGGCCCTCCTGCAGCGGCGTCAGCGGCAGGACTGCCTCGATGTCGGACTTGCTCATGCGTCTGCCCCCAGGTCGTCGTCGTCGAGGAAGTCGAGGTCCGTGCCGGAGAGACCGGACAGGGAGAGATCGACGGAGTCCTCGGATACGCGTTCTTCCGCTTCGGTGTGCGCGGCGTCCGCCACGTCGATGTGGCGCGCCACCGCGGCCAGTTCCTCGACGGTCTTGGCGGCGAAGACGTCCTGCGCCGTGATGTCGAGCCCGGCTTCCCGGGCCCTGCTGACCAGTTGGATCGAGATGATGCTGTCGCCGCCCAGCTCGAAGAAGTTCCCGTCGGCGCCGACCTGCGCCAGTCCGAGCACTTCGGCGAAGACTCCGCAGAGCACCTTCTCCTCGCGTGTGCGGGGCGGCCTTCCCACCGCCTCCGCCCCGAAGTCGGGTGCGGGCAGCGCCTTGCGGTCGAGCTTTCCGTTGGGTGTGACGGGCAGGGCGTCCAGGGTGATGAGCGCCGCGGGCACCATGTACTCGGGGAGGCGCTCGCCCAGATAGGTGCGGAGCGAGCGGACGAGGCCGCTCACCGCGCGGGACACCGCGGGCGCGTTCGTGTACGAGGTGAGCGGGGCGCCTGTCGCGGTGGCCGGCACGTAGGGCTCCGCGAGCGGCTGTGCCGCCCCGGGATCGGTGAACACGACGTCCAGGTCTTCGACCGACCCGGCGTTCCAGGTGATGTCCACGTGGAGGCCGAGCTCGGCGCCCAGCGCGTGGAACTCCTCCGGGTCCAGGTCGCCGGGGAGCGCCCGTCCGCCGTTGTAGACGGCGAGCACCGCGTCGATCGACTCGCCCGCCTCCAGGGCCCCGGCCGCGGCGATCTCCCGCGCCAGCCGCCCGTTGGGCACCCCGCTGACGCGCAGTCGCGCGGGCCTGAGCCCGGCGAGGCGGTCGGCGAGCGCGGCCGGGTCGGCCACGTCCGTGCCCCAGTGCACCACCGGGACGTCGGCCGCGGACTGCCGCGCGGCCGACTCCGCGTCCGCCGCGTCCTTGCGGAGCACCACGTCGTAGCGGTGCCGGCTCAGCTCGTTGTGGTGGGCGGCCCGCTTGAGGTGGATGCCGGCGGCCGCCAGCTCGTCGATGACTCCGTGCAGGGCGGGGAAGAGCTCCGGGTCGACCAGGAGTTCCTTCTCCAGCAGGACGCTCTGCTCGATGCTCCCGCGCAGGGTCGCCGTGTTCTGCGGCACTTCCTGGGCGCCGGTCCTGACGGCGGTCTGGAAGAGCTTCTGCGACGAGAGGTTGCGCAGGTCGCCGAGGAAGACGGCGCCGCCGGGCACGATCAGCGCCATCGCCCGGCGGATCACGTCCACCAGGTAGTCGGCGCCGGGGAAGTACTGGGCGACGGAGTTGACCACGACCAGGTCGAAGAAGTCCGCGGGCAGCCCCTCCGTCTCGTGGGCGGCGCTGGTGCGCAGCTCGACCTTGTCGCGCACGTCCTCGGCGCGGGCGACCTGGGCGCTCAGCTCCGCGATGGCCTCCGCCGAGAAGTCGGTGCCCCAGTAGGCCTCCACGTGCGGGGCGACCTTGGCGAGGATCAGGCCGCTGCCGACGCCGAGTTCCAGTACGCGCCGGGGCTTCAGGGACAGGATCCGCTCGACGGTGGCGTCACGCCACTCGCGCATCTCCTCCAGCGGGATGGGACCGCCGTCGTAACTGCTGTTCCAGCCGTCGAAGTTCTCGCCGAAGGCCGCGGGGCCCGATTCGCCGTACTCCGCCTCGAAGATGGCCTGCCAGTCGCCGACCTGGGTCTCCTCGTGGGACTCGTCGCGGCCGTCCCCGCCGCTCGGCACGATGTAGCCCACGAGCTGCCGCTCGCCCGGCCGGTCCTCGCGGGCCAGCACGGCGGCCTGCGCCACCTCGGGGTGGCCCGCGAGCAGGGACTCGATCTCACCCAGCTCGATCCGGAAGCCGCGCACCTTGACCTGCTCGTCGGCGCGGCCCGCGAAGTCCAGCTGCCCGTCGGGCAGCCAGCGCGCCAGGTCGCCCGTGCGGTACATCCGGGTGCCCGGCGGCCCGAACGGGTCGGCGGAGAACCGGCTCGCGGTCAGGTCGGGGCGGCCCAGATAGCCGCGGGCCAGGTGCACCCCGGCCACGTAGAGCTCGCCGACCACGCCGGGGGCGACCGGACGCAGACCGCTGTCCAGCACGTACACCCGGGTGTTGGCCATCGGGCGGCCGATCGGCGGGGTCCGCTCACCGGTGAGCGCCTCGCTCATCGTGGCGCAGACAGTCGCCTCGCTCGGACCGTACGAGTTGATCATGCGGCGGCCCTGTGCCCACGTGGCGACCAGCTCACGCGAGCTGGCCTCGCCCGCCACCGACAGGTTGGTGACGGAGGGCAGGCTGTCGGGCTGCATGGCCGAGAGGGCCACCGGCGGCAGCGTCACATGGGTGACACCGCGCTCGGCGATCAGCTCGGCCAGCGGTGCGCCGGGGCGCAGCCGCTCGGAGGGGGCCATCACCAGGGTGGCTCCGGACAGCAGGCCCATGCATATCTCCCAGAACGCCCCGTCGAAGCTGGACGAGAAGAACTGCAGGACCTTGGAGCCCGGCCCCACGTCGAACTTCTCGACCTGCGCCGCCGAGAGGTTGGCGACGCCCGCGTGGGAGACCAGCACGCCCTTGGGCCGGCCGGTCGAGCCGGAGGTGTAGATGACGTAGGCGGCGCTCTGCGGTGCGGGCGGGCCGGCGACGACGGTCGCTTCCGGCACCTCCGTGGCCGACGCGTCGTCCAGGAGCAGCCTGGGCACACCTTCGGTCTCGGGGAGCCTGGCCGCCGTCGCGGTGTCGGTGACCAGCAGGGCGGGGGCGGCGTCCTGGAGCATGTACGTGATGCGCCCGGCCGGGTAGCCCGGGTCCACGGCCAGGTAGGCGGCGCCCGCCTTGAAGATGGCGAGTACCGCGGTCACCAGCTCGGTGGAGCGCGGCAGCGACAGCGCCACGACGCACTCGGGGCCCACCCCGTGCGCGACCAGGCGGCGCGCCAGTCCGTCGGCGCGCGCGTCCAGCTGGGCGTAGCTCAGGACGGTGCCCTCGCACTCCAGGGCGGGTGCGTCGGGGGTTTTCGCCACCTGGGCGGCGAACAGCTGCGGCACGGTGGCGGGGGCCACGTCGGCCGCGGTGTTGTTCCACTCCTCGATCACTTGCCGCCGTTCGGCGTGCTCCAGGATGTCGATCCGGTCGATGGGCCGGCCGGGGTCGGCGATGACCGACGTCAGTACGCGCTCCAGGCGCCGTGCCATGCCCTCGATCGTGTCGCGGTCGAAGAGGTCGGAGCTGTACTCGATGAACCCGTACAGGCCGTCGGACTCGCCGTCGTCGCCGTACCGCTCGCGGAAGCTGAACAGCAGGTCGAGGCGGGCGACCTTCATCTCCACCTGGTGGCGCGTGGCCTTGAGGCCGGGCAGGTCCCACTCGTCCAGGTCGTTGTTCTCCATGCCCATGGCGATCTGGAACAGCGGGTTGCGGTTGGTCGCCCGGTCCGGGTTGAGGACCTCGACGAGGCGCTCGAAGGGCATGTCCTGGTGGGCGTAGGCGGCCAGGTCCGTGGAGCGCACCCGGGCCAGCAGCTCCCGGAAGTCGGGGTTGCCCGAGGTGTCGGTGCGCAGCACCAGGGTGTTGACGAAGAAGCCGACCAGATCGGTGAGCGCTTCGTCGGTGCGGCCCGCGATGGCGGTGCCGATCGGGATGTCCCCGCCCGCGCCGAGCCTGCTGAGCAGGGTGGCGAGGCCGGCCTGGAGCACCATGAAGAGGCTGGCGCCGTTCTCCCGGGCAAGGGCGGTGAGACCGCGGTGCACGTCCGGGTCCATCCGGAAGATGATCGACCCGCCTTCGAAGGTGGACGACTCGGGCCGCTGCCGGTCCGCGGGGATGTCCAGCTGGTCGGGCAGGTCGGCCAGTTGCCGGCTCCAGTAGGCGAGCTGGCGGGAGATGACGCTGTCCGCGTCGTTCTCGTCGCCGAGCGTCTCGTGCTGCCAGAGCGAGTAGTCCGCGTACTGGACCGGCAGCGCCGACCACTGCGGGGCCCCGCCGCGGCAGCGCGCCGCGTAGGCGGTGCACACGTCGTCGGCGAGCGGGCCCATCGACCAGCCGTCGCCCGCGATGTGGTGGAGCAGCAGCAGCAGGACGTGCTCGTCGGCGGAGACGGAGAACAGGTGGGCGCGCAGCGGCGGCAGGTGCTCCAGGTCGAAGCCCTGGTGCGACTGAGCGGCGAGCGCGGCGGCGAGCCCCTCTTCGGTGACCTCGGAGACGATCAGCTCGGGGGTCGCGTCCGCGACGTCCTTGACGAGCTGCCTCGGCACGCCACCGATCTCCGGGAAGACCGTGCGCAGCGTCTCGTGCCTGGCCACCAGGTCGCCGAGGGCGGCCTGCAGGGCCGCCCGGTCGAGCGTGCCGGAGAGCCGGACCGCGATGGGCATGTTGTACGTGGAGCTCTGGTTGTCGTAGCGGTTGATGAACCAGAGCCGGCGCTGGGCGTACGACAGCGGGATCTCGTCCGGCCGCGCCACCTTGCGCAGTGTGCTGCGGGAGCTGCGGGCGACGAGCACCTGGCGGGCGAGGTCGGCCGGGGTCGGCTCCTCGAAGAGGCTGCGGATCGGCACCTCGACCTCGAAGACGGACCGCACCCGGCTGACCAGCTTGGTGGCGAGCAGCGAGTGACCGCCGAGGTCGAAGAAGTTCGCGTCGGCCGCGACGCTCTCCAGCCCCAGCACCTCCGCGAACAACCCACACAGAATCTCTTCCTGCGGACTCCGCGGAGCCCTGCCCCCCACCACCCGATCCACCTCGGGAACCGGCAACGCCCGACGATCCAGCTTCCCGTTCGCCGTCAAGGGCAACCCGTCCAACACCACGAACGCCGCCGGAACCATGTAATCCGGCAACACCCCCGCCACATCACCCCGCAACACACCCACATCGACCGACCCACCCGACACCGGCACCACATACGCCACCAGACGCCGATCCCCAGGCCGATCCTCACGCACCACCACAGCCGCCCGACCCACCGACGACTGCCCCTCCAACACCGCCTCCACCTCACCAAGCTCAATCCGGAAACCCCGGACCTTCACCTGATCATCAGAACGCCCCACATACTCCAACGACCCATCAGCCAACCGCCGCGCCACATCCCCCGTCCGATACATCCGCGAACCAGGAACACCGAACGGATCAGCCACAAACCGCTCAGCCGACAGACCAGGCCGCTTCAAATACCCCCGCGCCAACCCAGCACCCGACACATACAACTCACCCGCAACACCCACCAACGCAGGCCGCAACGACGAATCCAGAACATAAACCCCAAGATCCGGAATCGCCTCACCAATCAAACTCCCCGCACCCGACCCCGCACCCACCCCATCCAACGCCACATACGTCACATGCACCGTCGTCTCAGTAATCCCATACATATTCACCAACACCGGCGCCACATCCCCATGACGCCCGAACCACCCCCCAAGACGCCGCACATCCAACGCCTCACCACCGAACACCACCCGACGCAACACCAACCCGGCCCCCACACCAGGAGACTCAACATCAGCCTGCATCAACTGATAAAACGCCGACGGCGTCTGATTCAGCACCGTCACCCGCTCACGAACCAACAACTCCAAAAAATCACCAGGCGAACGACTCACCTCATGACCCACCACAACCAACCGCCCGCCCGACAACAACGGACCCCACAACTCCCACACCGAAAAATCAAACGCATACGAATGAAACAACGTCCACACATCATCCGGACCAAACCCGAACCACGGACCCGTCGCCTCAAACAAACGCACCACATTCCGATGCGGCACCACCACACCCTTCGGCCGCCCCGTCGAACCCGACGTATAAATCACATACGCCGGCGAATCCCCCCACACCCGAGGCAACACCACACCAGCACCAGCACCAGCACCAGCACCAGCACCAGCCGGAAGATCATCGACAAACACCACCCCCGGCACCACACCCCGCACCTCAGCACCCAACCCCGCCCACACACCCGACGACGTCACCACCAAGGACGGACCCGCATCCCCCACCACGAACGCCAAACGCTCCGACGGATACGCCGGATCCAACGGCACATACGCCGCACCCGACTTCACCACCGCCAACAACGCCACCACCAGATCGACCGACCGCTCCAGCGCCACCCCCACAAAACCCTCAGGACCAGCACCACGACCCACCAACACACCCGCCAGCACCGACGCACGCGCATCCAACTCCGCATACGTCAACCGCTCATCACCACACACCACAGCCACCGCACCCGGCGACCGCACCACCTGCTCAGCGAACAACTCACCCAACGACACCCCACCCCCCACCACCACAGGCAGGGAGATCTCGGTCTCGATTCCGTCCGGCGCGCCGTTGACGCGGCCGACGGGCAGCCCGGGAGCCTCGACGACCTGCCGCAGCAGGCCCAGCAGATGGGCGCCCGTGTGCTCGGCGTCCCGGCGCGTGACCAGGTCGGGCCGGTAGTCCAGGGAGAGTTCGAGACGGTTCCCCGGGATGACCACGAGGGACATCGTGTAGTGCGTGGCGTTGCGCATCTCCACGTCGGCGACCGAGAGTCCGGTGCCGGGGAGCTCCAGTACGTCCGGGTCCAGCGGGTAGTTCTCGAACACGGCCAGCGTGTCGAAGAGTTCGCCCTGGCCCGCGAGCCTCTGCACCTCGGTCAGACCGAGGTGGTGGTGCGCCATCAGCTCGGTCTGCTCGGCCTGGACGCGGGCGAGCAGGGTGAGCACCGGCTCCGCGGGGTCCAGGGTGACGCGGACCGGCAGGGTGTTGATGAAGAGGCCCACCATGGACTCGAAGCCGTCGAGTTCGGCGGGGCGGCCCGATACGGTCGCGCCGAAGACGACGTCGTCCTTGCCGGTCCTGCGGCCGAGCAGCATCGCCCACAGGCCCTGGACCACGGTGTTCACCGTGAGTCCGTTGCGCCGGGCGGTGTCGGCCAGCCGCGCGGTCAGCTCCTCCGGCACCTCGACGGTGACCCGGTCGGGCACGGTCGCGGGCCGGCCAGCCGCGTCGGGGGCCAGGAGCGTCGGCTCGGCGATCCCGTCGAGCGCCTGCCGCCAGGCCTCCTGGGCCGCGGCGCGGTCCTGCTCCGTGAGCCAGGCCAGATAGTCGCGGTACGGGCGTACGGCGGGCAGGCCCTCGGCCCCTTCGTGCTGCCCGTACAGGGCGAACAGCTCCCGCACGAGCAGCGGCGTGGACCAGCCGTCGAGCAGGATGTGGTGGTTGGTGATCGCCAGACGGCTCCGCTCGGCCCCGAGCCGCAGCAGGGTGAAGCGGATCAGCGGAGGCGCCGACAGGTCGAAACGGCGGGCGCGGTCCTCGTCGAGGATGCGCTCCTGCTCGGCGTCGCGTGCCGCGTCGTCCAGCCCGGAGAGGTCGTGCTCCTGGTAGGCGGGCGGGAGTTCACGGAAGAGCAGCTGGACCGGCTCCTCCAGGCCCTCGTGGACGAAGCCGGCGCCGAGGTTGGGGTGGCGGCGCAGCAGCTGCTCCGCGGCCGCCCGCAGCGCGGTGCCGTCCATCGGTCCCGTCAGCTCGAAGAGGAGCTGGACGTTGTACGGGTCCTGGCCCCGCTGGTCGTAGAGGGAGTGGAAGAGCAGCCCCTCCTGGAGCGGAGCGAGCGGCAGCACGTCGGCCAGCTCGGGCCTTCCGTCCCGCAGCCGGGTCAGCTCGGACGCGGTGAGGTCCACCAGCGGGAGGTCGGCGGGGGTCAGTTCGGCGGAGTCCGTGCGGGCGGCGTGCGCCGCCAGAGCCTTCAGGGTGCGGAACCAGCCGTCGGCCAGTTCGCGCACCGCGTCCTCGGTGAAGACGCCGTCGGGCCAGATCCAGGTGGCCGTCAGCCGCGGCCCGTCCGGGTGGTCCTCGGTGAGCGCGCTGATCTCCAGGGAGTGCGCGAAGGGCATGCGCGGGTCGCCGCTGCCGCCGAGCAGACCGTCCTGCGTGTCGGTCGACCAGCCGGTGGAGCCGAAGGTCTCGTCGGCGGTGAACCTGCCGAGGTAGTTGAAGCCGATCTGCGGCTTGGGGAGCTGTGCGAGCATCGGCCCGGTCTGCGGGTTCAGATGGCGCAGCAGCCCGTAGCCGAGACCGTTGTCCGGCAGTGCGCCGAGCAGCTCCTTGATCCGGTCCACGGCTCGGGGCGCACCGGTCCCGCCGGCGCGCAGGTCGTCGGCGTCGATCCGGCCCGCGTCCAGGCGCACCGGGAACGTGCTGGTGAACCAGCCGACCGTACGGGTCAGCTCGGCGTCGGCGACGGTCTCCTCACGCCCGTGGCCCTCCAACTCGACGAGTACGCCGGTGGTGTCCGCCGCGGCGCCGCGGGCGCGGCGCCAGTCGGCGACCGCGAGCGCGAGCCCGGTCAGCAGGATGTCGTTGACCCGGCCGCGGTAGACCGCGGGGGCCTCGGTGAGCAGGGGCGCGGTGACCGAGGCGGGCAGCGTGAGGCTCAGCGTCCTGGCGTTGCCCGCCACGTCCCGCGTCCGGTCCAGCGGCCGGTCGCCCAGCAACGGGTCGACGCCCGCGAGGAGTTCGGCCCACAGCGTGGTCTCCGCCATGCGCGCCGGGTCCTGGGCGAGCTCGGAGAGCCGCTCGGCCCAGCGGCGGAAGGAGGTGCCGACGGGGGCGAGAGCGGGCTGCCCGCCTTCGGCGAGGGACTGCCACGCCTCGGCCAGGTCGGGCAGCAGGATGCGCCAGGAGACGCCGTCGACCGCGAGGTGGTGCACGACCAGCAGGAGGCGTCCCGCCCGGTCGGGTCCCGCGTCGAACCAGACGGCCCGTACCAGGGAGCCCGCCTCGGGGGACAGGAGTTCGCGTGCGGCCCGCGTGTGCTCGTCGACCGTCGCGCGCAGCGCGTCCTCGTCGAGCCCTTCGACGGACACCCGCTGGATCAGGTCCGCCGCGCCGACCGCGCCGCGCTCCGCCGCCGCCAGACCCCAGACGACTCCGCCGATGCGGGTCAGCCGCAGCCGCAGCGCGTCGTGGTGGTCCAGCACGGCCTGCAGCGCCGCGGCGAGCCGCTCGGCGCCCAGCTCCGCCGGCACCTTCAGGAGCGCGGCCTGGCTGAACCCGTCCACCGGGCCGTTGAGTTCGCGCAGCCAGTGCACGGCGGGGGTCAGCGGCACCGCACCGATGCCCTCGTCCGAAACCACCGTCGCCGTGCCGTCCGGGGTGCCTGCCGTGTCATCGGCCATAGCAGCCAGCGCCTCCACCGTCTTGTGCTCGAATACGTCCCGTGGTGTCAGGGTCAGTCCGGCCTTGCGGGCCCTGGACACCAGCTGGATGGAGACGATGCTGTCCCCGCCCAGTTCGAAGAAGCTCTCGTCCACTCCGACCGAAGCCACTCCGAGCACCTCCGCGAAGAGGGTGCTGAGCAGTTCCTCCACCGCCGTGCCGGCCGCCTTGGCCGCCACCGCGGTCCCCTGCTGGGGCGCGGGCAGCGCCTTGCGGTCGAGCTTCCCGTTCGCCGTCAGCGGCAGCGCGTCGAGCGAGACGAACGCCGAGGGCACCATGTACTCGGGAAGCTCCCGCTCCACGTGTGCCCGCAGCTCCGCGTGGTCGGCCGTGCCGCCCGCGGGCACCACGTAGGCGACCAGCCGGGTGCGGCCCGGCTGGTCCTCCCGGTCGATGACCGCGACGTGCCCGGTCTGGGGGTGGTCGGCCAGGACCGCTTCGATCTCGCCGAGTTCGATGCGGTGGCCGCGGATCTTCACCTGGTCGTCGATGCGGCCGAGGAACTCCATCAGCCCGTCGGCGCGCCAGCGCGCCACGTCGCCCGTGCGGTACATACGTCCGCCCGCCGGGTCGAACGGGTCGGCGACGAACCGCCCCGCGGTCAGCCCCGGCCTGCCCAGATAGCCGCGCGCCAACTGGCTGCCCGCTATGTAGAGTTCGCCGTTCACTCCGGCCGGTACGGGGCGCAGGCCCTGGTCCAGGATGTAGACGCGGGTGTTCCACACCGGGCGTCCGATCGCGACCGGGCCCGGGTCGACGGAGTCCTCGGGCAGCACCCGGTACTCGATGCAGCCCACGGTCGTCTCCGTGGGGCCGTACTCGTTGATCACGGCGGCGCCCGGTCGTGCGGCCCGCCACTCGTCCATGACGTCGCCGCGCAGCTGCTCGCCGCCCACCACGATCTCGCCACTGGGCGAGAAGCGCTCGGGGAGCGCGGCGAGCAGTGCCAGGTGGCTGGGCGTCACCTTGAGGAAGGTGCACGGTCCGGCCTCGGCCGGGGCCGGGGCGTCGTCCTCCAGCGCGGTCACGTGCACCCGGCCCCCGACGGTCAGCGGGCCGAAGAGCGCGGTGACGGTCAGGTCGAAGGAGACGGGGGAGTGCAGCAGCGCCGTGCCGCTCAGGCTCCGGTAGGTGTCCCTGGCCCACTGGATGTACGCGCTGAGGGCGCGGTGCTCGGTGACGACGCCCTTGGGGCGGCCCGTCGAGCCCGATGTGTAGATGACGTAGGCCGGGTGGAGCGTGGACAGCGGGCGGACCCGGTCCGCGTCCGTCAGATCGCCGGCCGCGTATCCGGCGAGCGCGTCCCTGGTGCCCGCCCCGTCGAGGGCGAGCCGGGGCGTGGTGTCCGTGCCGGGCAGGCAGGACCCGGCCACCGAGTCGGTGATCACCAGGGTGGGGGCCGCGTCGGTGAGCAGATAGGAGATGCGGTCGGCCGGGTAGTCGGTCTCGACCGGCAGGTAGCCGGCGCCGGACTTCAGTACGGCCAGTACGCAGACCACCAGGTCCGCCGAGCGGGGCAGGGCGAGCGCGACGAGCTGTCCGGGCGCGACGCCCCGGCCGACCAGGAGCCTGGCCAGCCTGTTGGCGCGGGCGTTCAGTTCGGCGTAGCTCAGCCGGACGGCGCCGTCGACCAGTGCCGTGGCGTCGGGGGTCCGCGCCACCTGCGCTTCGATCAGCTCGGTGACGGTCGTGTCGGACACGCTGTGCGCGGTGTCGTTCCACTCGGTGACCACCTGGTGCCGTTCGGCGGGCTCCAGGACGTCGAGCCGTGCGACGGTGCGCGCCGGGTCGGCCTCCACGGCCTCGAGCAGCCGCCGCAGCCGCAGGGCGATCCGCTCGATCTCATCGGGCCCGAACACATCGGCGCGGTAGCCGAGGCGCAGACGGAGCTCGGCCCCGGGTATCGCGGTGAGCGTCAGCGGGTAGTGGGTGGCGTCGCGTCCGTCCACGCCGGTGACGCGCAGGTCGCCCGAGGGCGAGCGGAGGCTGTCGTAGCCCTCGGGGTAGTTCTCGAACACCGCGAGGGTGTCGAAGAGTTCGTCGGCTCCGGTGAGCCGCCGGATGTCGGCGAGGCCCAGGTGGTGGTGGCCCAGCAGACGTGACTGCTCGTCCTGGATCCGGGTGAGCAGCTCCCGTACCGTCTCCTCCTCGCGCAGCCGTACCCGTACCGGAAGCGTGTTGATGAACAGGCCGAGGGTGGTCTCGATGCCGGGGAGGTCGTCGGGGCGGCCCGACACGGTGGTGCCGAAGACCACGTCGTCGCGTCCGGTCAGCCGGGCGAGCAGCACCGCCCAGGCGCCCTGCACCAGGGTGTTGAGCGTCAGGCCGAGGCTCCGGGCGCGCCGGGTCAGCGCGGCGGTGAACTCCTCGGACAGCGCGGTCATCAGGAGTTCCGGGGGCACCGGGGCGTGTGCCTCGGGCGCGGGCACCAGCAGGGTGGGCTCCTCGACGCCTTCGAGCGCGGTCCGCCAGGCCTCCTCGGCCGCGGCCCGGTCCCGGCCCGCGAGCCAGGCCAGGTAGTCGCGGTAGGGCGTGACGCGGTGCAGGCCGTCGGTCGCGCCGTCCTGGTCGTACAGCGCCAGCAGCTCCTGCACGAGTGCGGGCATCGACCAGCCGTCGAGGATGATGTGGTGGTTGGTGAGCATCAGCAGGTGTGTGTCGCCGTCGAGTCCGGCGACCGTCAAGCGCAGCAGCGGCGCGGCGGTGAGGTCGAACCTGACGGCGCGGTCCTCCTCGGCGAGCCGGGTGACGGCCGCCGCGCGCTCGGCCGGGGCCAGGTCCGTCAGGTCGTGCTCCCGCCAGGGCAGCACGGCCTCGCCGAGCACGACCTGCACCGGCCGGTCGGTGCCCGCGTGGCGGAACACGGCCCGCAGGCTCTCGTGGCGTGCGAGCAGCGCTTCCGCGGCCCTGCGCAGCCGGGCCCGGTCCAGCGCGCCGGACAGCTCGAAGAAGAACTGGACCTGGTAGACGTCCGGCGCCCGGTCGTCGTAGACCGAGTGGAAGAGCAGCCCCTCCTGGAGCGGGGCGAGCGGCAGTACGTCGGTGAGGCCGGGGTGGGCGGCCTCCAGCTCGTCGACCTCGGACTGGTCCAGCGTGACGTGCGGGAAGTCCGACGGGGTACGGCCTCCGGCTCCCGGCAGGTCCGCGTGTGCCACCAGCGTCTCCAGGGCGCGGAACCAGCCGTCGGCCAGCTCCCGCACGTCCGTCTCCGTCAGCAGCTCCCGCGCCCATGACCAGTGGGCGAGCAGCCGGGGGCCGTCGGGGCGGTCCTCGGTCAGCGCGTTGACCTCGATGGTGTGGGCCAGGGGCAGCGCGTCGTCGCTGCCGCCGCCGAGTGCGCCCGCCTCCGCCGCGGGGGTCCAGTCACGGCCTTCTCCCGCACCGGCCGCGGTGAACCGGCCCAGGTAGTTGAACCCGATCTGCGGGCGGCCGAAGCCGGCGAGCTCCGGTCCCGTGCGCGGGTCGAGGTAGCGCAGCCTGCCGTAGCCCAGGCCCTTGCCGGGTACGGAGGCCAGCTGCTCCTTGACGCGCTTGAGGGCGGTGCCGATGGCCGGGTCGTCGGCCGGGACGGTGCCGGGACCGACCGGGCCCGGGTCGAGGCGTACGGGGAACAGGCTGGTGAACCAGCCCACCGTGCGGGACAGGTCCATGCCCGCCACGAAGGGATCGCGGCCGTGGCCCTCCAGGTCGACCAGGAGTTCCGGGGAGTCGCCCAGGCCGCGCTCGCGCCGCCATGCGGCGACGGCCAGGGAGAGGCCCGTCAGCAGGACGTCGTTGACGCCGGCGTGGAAGGCGGCGGGGACCCGGGTCAGCAGGGCCTCGGTGCGGTCGGCGGGGAGTTCGAGCGTCAGCGTCCCACCCGTGCCCGCCGTGTCGCGCGCGGCGTCCAGGGGGCGGTCGGTGAGCAGCGGGTCCCGGGTCGCCAGGATCTCGCGCCACAGGGGCAGTTCGGCGTGGAGCGCGGGGTCGCCCGACTGCTCCGCCAGCTGCTGCGACCAGCGGCGCAGCGAGGTGCCGACGGGCTGGAGCGTGGGCTCGGCGCCTTCGGAGGCCGCGCGCCAGGCCTGTTCGAGATCGGGCAGCAGGATGCGCCAGGAGACGCCGTCGACGACGAGGTGGTGCAGCATCAGCAGCAGTCGGCCGGGCGTGTCCGGTCCCGCGTCGAACCAGACCGCGCGGAGCATGGTCCCGGCCTCGGGGTCGAGTCCGGCCCGGGCCGTCCCGGTCTGCTCGGCGATCAGCCCGGACCGCTGGTGGTCCGTGAGCCCGGCGGTGGGTACGCGGAGTACGAGGCCCTCGGCGCGCACCTGCCCCCGGGGGGCGACCGTCAGCCGCCAGCCGGCGTCGTGCTCGGCCCTGGCCAGGCTCGTACGCAGCGCGTCGTGGTGGTCGAGCACCGTCTGCAGGGCGTCGGTGAGCGTCGCGGTGGTGAGTTCCGCGGGGACCTGGAGCAGCGTCGACTGGCTGAATCCGGCTATGGGGCCGCCGCGTTCGCGCAGCCAGTGCACGATCGGCGCGGGCGTGAACTCGCCGATGCCGTCCTCGGCACGCTCCGCCCGCGGGGCCAGGTCGTCGGCGGGGACGGCGACGGCCGCGAGCGCCTCGACGGTCTTGAGGCGGAAGATGTCGCGCGGGGTCAGGACGAGTCCGAACTTCCGTGCCGCGCCGACCAGTTGGATGGAGATGATGCTGTCGCCGCCGAGGTCGAAGAAGTTCGCGTCGGCCGCGACGCTCTCCAGCCCCAGCACCTCCGCGAACAACCCACACAGAATCTCTTCCTGCGGACTGCGCGGAGCCCGACCCCCCACCACCCGATCCACCTCGGGAACCGGCAACGCCCGACGATCCAGCTTCCCGTTCGCCGTCAAAGGCAACCCGTCCAACACCACGAACGCCGCCGGAACCATGTAATCCGGCAACACCCCCGCCACATCACCCCGCAACACACCCACATCGACCGAACCACCCGACACCGGCACCACATACGCCACCAGACGCCGATCCCCCGGCCGATCCTCACGCACCACCACAGCCGCCCGACCCACCGACGACTGCCCCTCCAACACCGCCTCCACCTCACCAAGCTCAATCCGGAAACCCCGGACCTTCACCTGATCATCAGAACGCCCCACATACTCCAACGACCCATCAGCCAACCGCCGCGCCACATCCCCCGTCCGATACATCCGCGAACCAGGAACACCGAACGGATCAGCCACAAACCGCTCAGCCGACAGACCAGGCCGCTTCAAATACCCCCGCGCCAACCCAGCACCCGACACATACAACTCACCCGCAACACCCACCAACGCAGGCCGCAACGACGAATCCAGAACATAAACCCCAAGATCCGGAATCGCCTCACCAATCAAACTCCCCGCACCCGACCCCGCACCCACCCCATCCAACGCCACATACGTCACATGCACCGTCGTCTCAGTAATCCCATACATATTCACCAACACCGGCGCCACATCCCCATGACGCCCGAACCACCCCCCAAGACGCCGCACATCCAACGCCTCACCACCGAACACCACCCGACGCAACACCAACCCGGCCCCCACACCAGGAGACTCAACATCAGCCTGCATCAACTGATAAAACGCCGACGGCGTCTGATTCAGCACCGTCACCCGCTCACGAACCAACAACTGCAGAAAATCACCAGGCGAACGACTCACCTCATGACCCACCACAACCAACCGCCCGCCCGACAACAACGGACCCCACAACTCCCACACCGAAAAATCAAACGCATACGAATGAAACAACGTCCACACATCATCCGGACCAAACCCGAACCACGGACCCGTCGCCTCAAACAAACGCACCACATTCCGATGCGGCACCACCACACCCTTCGGCCGCCCCGTCGAACCCGACGTATAAATCACATACGCCGGCGAATCCCCCCACACCCGAGGCAACACCACACCAGCACCAGCACCAGCACCAGCACCAGCCGGAAGATCATCAACAAACACCACCCCCGGCACCACACCCCGCACCTCAGCACCCAACCCCGCCCACACACCCGACGACGTCACCACCAACGACGGACCCGCATCCCCCACCACGAACGCCAAACGCTCCGACGGATACGCCGGATCCAACGGCACATACGCCGCACCCGACTTCACCACCGCCAACAACGCCACCACCAGATCGACAGACCGCTCCAGCGCCACCCCCACAAAACCCTCAGGACCAGCACCACGACCCACCAACACACCCGCCAGCACCGACGCACGCGCATCCAACTCCGCATACGTCAACCGCTCATCACCACACACCACAGCCACCGCACCCGGCGACCGCACCACCTGCTCAGCGAACAACTCACCCAACGACACCCCACCCCCCACCACCACAGGCAGGGAGGGCAGGGAGTTCACGGACCGGTCGTCGCCGCCCGGCAGCTCGACGGTGCCGAGCGGCAGCTCGGGGTCGGCGGCACCGACACGGCCCAGGAAGTCGACGAACCTGGCGAGGTGCCCGGCCAGCTCCCGCTCGTCGTAGAGGTCGGGGTTGGCGTCGAAGTCGATCTGCAGACCCGCGCCGTCGGCCCGGTCGTAGACGACGATCGACAGGTCGTCGGCAGGACCGATCGACAGGTTGTGGACATCCGCCCGGTGGCCGCCGAAGCTCAGGTCGTAGTCGAACATCATGATGTTGACCTGCGGCCCGACCAGGGGCTGGTCCTCGTCGAGGAGGCCCAGGTCCTTGCGCAGGTCCTCGTACCGGTAGCGCTGGTGCTTGAGTACCGCGCGCATCTCGCCCGCCACGTCCCGCATCAGCTGGGCGACGCCGACGTGCGGGCTCACGGGGAGCCGCAGCGGCAGCACGTTGGAGAGCATGCCGGGCACCGCCCTGCGCGTCCGGCCGAGCCGGGTGGTGACCGGCATCCCGAGCACCGTCTCGGCCCCGCCGCCGATCCGCTGGAGGTACGCGGCGGTGATCGCGGTCATCGCCGCGGGCCAGGGCACACCGGCCGTGCGGGCCGTCTCGCGCAGCCGCTCCGTGTGCTCGGGCGCGAGCACCTCGCTCCTGCGGACCAGGCCGCGGGCCATGCTCGGCTGCTTGCCCGAGAGGCTCGTCGGCGGCTGGACCCCGGCCAGCCGCCCGGCCCAGAAGCGCCGGTCGTCGGCGAACTGCCCGGACGCCCTGTACGCCTCGTCGTCGGCGACGAGTTCGCGCAGCGGGCCGAAGGGGCTCTCCCCCACGGGGTCGCCCGCGACGAGCGCCGAGTACACGTCGGCCACACGGCGCGCGACCATCGCCACGGTGTAGCCGTCGACGACCACGTGGTGGTAGCGGTAGAACCACAGGAACCGGTCGTCGGCCTCCTGGAAGAGGGCGAACCGGAAGAGCGGGTCGCTCATCGGGTCCACGGGAGCGGCCAGGTCGGCCCGCATCCACGCCTCGGCCGCCGCCCTCGGGTCCCGCTCACCGCGCAGGTCCGCGATGTGCGGCGCCCACGCGTCCTGCCGCACCGACTGCCAGAGCCGGCCGTCCTCCTCCGACAGCACGACCCGCAGCGCCTCCGCCTCGGTCACCGTCCGACGGAGGGCCGATTCGAAGAGCGCGAGGTCGACCGCACCGTGAATCTCCAGATACTCGCCCGCGCTGTAGACCGGGTTCTCGGGGTCCAGCTTCTGGGCGAACCAGATCCCGGACTGAGCGGCCGTCAAGGCAAGTCGATCTTCCTTGTGTTCAAGCACGGTGATATTCCTCAATCGAATCGGGAGATCTGGCGCGAGAAACGGAGCGCAATACGGGATACACAGCGCGGAGCGCGCGATGCGGCGCGCGAAGGCATGAGGGAATGGACGAGCAGCGGCAGGCGTCCCAGTCTTTTCTACAGGGGCGCGCAAACGGCGAACAAGCAACTCTGCAGCAAGCTGCCAGAATGTGAAGCGGGACACCACGCCGTCTGGGGAAACGGCATGGGTCCCGTGTTTCAGGAGACCTTCGAGAGGTCTGAGGGACGGCCCTCAGCCCATGGCCTCCACCAGGCTCTTCGGGCGCATGTCGGTCCAGTTCGCCTCGATGTATTCGAGACAGGCCTTGCGGCTCTCCACACCGAATGCCGACGTCCACCCGGCCGGAATCTCGGCGAATGCGGGCCAGAGGGAGTGCTGCAGCTCGTCGTTGACCAGGACGTGGTAGGTGCCGTCCTCGTCCTCGAATGGGTTGCTCATGGCTGAACCTTCCGTACGGAATGGAATGACGGGCAGTCAGAGGAACCGGCCGGACGGTGACGGAGCCGTCGATCCGCAGGACGGCACCCGTGACGCGGTCGGCCCGGTCCGGGAGCGGAAGCGCGGCGAGGTCCGCGACCTCGCCGGACGGCGATCGAGCCGGCCCGCTGCTTCGTCATCGGGAAGACCACCGATCGGCACAGGTCGCGGACGCCGTCAAGACGGACGTCCAGTACCTGGTGCCACTCCACCCGCACTGCGCGGGCGGCCGGCTGCCGTGGGGCCACGACGCTCGCGGTCAAACGACTCACGCCCCTCCCTGTGGATCGGTGCTGGGCGGCACTCTCCGCACGCACCAACGGAATCCTCCAACGGCCGCGCGCTCGGTGCGAGCGCAGATGAAACATTTGAAAGCAGCCTGTACGGGGGAACCCTCGCGGGCAGGGAGACCGGCGTGACGTCCCGGTCGAGCCGCCGGCCGGACTCGGCGCCCGCGCCCCGAGTGCGCCGCCCGCCCGCCCCGCTCGGCGTCGCCGGCCGGGCGCGGCGGGAGGACGGGCCGGTCGCGCGGTGCCCTCCCGCCAGGACGTTCCGGAACCCCCTTTCACCTTGGTGCCGAGGAACTGCCGTCGTATTCACGTGACACTTCCGCCGAAGGGAAAGAGAACTCCCCATGTCCGACCCATTCGAGGGCGGTCATGGGGAGTTCTCTTTCGCCGGTGCGACAGCCCTCCGACTCCCGCGCGCACCGAAAGGGCCGCAATGCGGGAGGGCAGTATCGCTGGAGGACCGTGTCGTTCTCCGAGGCTGCGCCGACCGCCGTGAATTGATCGTTCACCTCTCCCGCGCGTGCCTGAGGGCTGTCCCGCCCGGAATTGCGGGACAGCCCTTACGCCACGGGCCCCGGTCTATCGCGCATGGTGAAGTCCACGCGCCGTACGCCGCGTACGCGCCGGTCAGAGGAGGACCTGGTCCGTTCCCTGCTCCAGCTTCGTGATCGCGGCCCGGCAGGCGCCGACGAAGCGGTCGAAGACCGGGGTGGTGCTGCCGGCCCGGCCCGCGCGGGTGTTGTTGGTGAACATGGCGGCGCGCAGCTCCGTGGTGAGCTCCAGCTGCCCGCCCTTGTCGAGCATGGTGCGGTTGACCGGGTTGGTGGGGTTGACCCCGGCCAGGTCGGGCACCTCGTTGCCGTCGCGCCAGGCGATGCCGACCGCGTCGAACTCGGCCTTGAGCAGCGTCTTGAAGCGGGTGTTCAGCCCTCCGACGACCACGGCCTGCGGGGCGGTGCCCGCCTGCGCGGCCGTGCAGCCGTGCAGGCTCAGGACGTTGAGGCTGCTCGCCGCCATGGAGAGGGCGATGTGGTCGTCGCAGTTCTTGGAGGTGACGTGCAGATCCCTGTTGCCGGAGGTGCGCAGCCCCTCGAACATCCAGTAGTCGAAGACCCCGTGGCCGTCCGTCAGCGGGGCGAGCGTGGCCGGGTGGTAGCCGGCTATGGCGAGGCAGAGCTCGGAAGTGCCCATCTCGATGCCGCCGCCGTGCAGCGCCATGACGGTGGTCCGGTTGTACGGGAATCTCTGCGGGAGCGAGTGGTCTGCGTACTCGTGTCTGCGGTAGCGGCGGGCGAACTCGACGCCCTCCTGGCCCGCGAGCTTCTTGTAGAGGTCGGTGTTGGAGGTGTAGATGTCCAGGTCACCGGTGGCGTGGGCGTCGGTCGCGGTGAGCGAGCCCAGCAGCGGGCCACTGACGGCTGCGGTGGCGAGGGCGGTGAGGACCGTACGACGGCTGGTGGAAGTCATGATCGATATCGTCGCCGACCCGGGCCCTGCCGCACAGGGGGTCTCCTGTGCCGTAGGTCACGGCCCGGTGTTCCCGGCGCGCTCCAGGAAGGGCTCCAGCAGGCCCGGCACCGCCTCGGCGGCGAAGGCGAGTCCCTCGGCCACGTCGGCGTCGTACACCGTGTAGGCGCCTCCGCCGGCGGCGGTGGTGGCCGTGATGCTCACCAGTCCGGCCCGCCGCTGGAACACCGACTGCCTGACCGTCCAGCCGATCACCCCGGCCCGCTCCAGGGCGGCGGTGGAGCGGCGGACCGAGCCGGAGCGGGTGACCAGGTAGCGCCCGGAGAGCGCGTGCCCGAGCCCCCGGTACGCGTCCAGGGCGAGCGCCACCGCCACGGGTGCGAGAACCACCGTGCAGCCGAGCGCGATCCACAGCAGGACGGGCGTGAGCAGCGCCCCGAGGACGGTCAGGATCAGGACCGGGCCTAGGAGCGCGGCGAGCGACCAGCGCAGTCTGCGCCCCCGGGCGGCGCGCGGGTGGCGCACGAGCGCGGCACCGGTCGGGGCGGCCGTCTCGCGCAGTACGTCGGCGGCGACGGCGTCGGCCCGGGTCCGGGGCACGGCCGGGAGCAGGGTGTTGTGGTCGGCGCTTTTGGCCTCGTTGTCCTTGGCGAGGCCGGTGGTGATGGCGTCCAGCCGGGCCGCGCCGAGCAGCCGTACGCCCAGCGGCTCGACCAGGTCGACGCCGCGCAGCCGGGCCTCCTCGACGGAGATGGACCGGGAGGTGAACAGTCCGCGCCGGACCCGGAGGGTGCCGCCCGGCTCGCGCTCCAGGCGGTAGTTCCACCACATCTCGACCCAGAGGCCGAGCGCCCCGACGACACCCGCGACCAGGGCGGCCAGGACCAGGACGGTGATCGTCCAGAGCAGCGGGGTGTCCCGGAGGCGGTCGCCGATCCACTCGATGACCTCACCCTGGGCCCCGACCCAGTCGCTGACCTGGAGCACGGCCCCGGCAGCGGCTCCCCCGAGCATGGGAGCGACGAAGGAGACCGGGGCGTAGCGGATCCAGCGGGGGTCCAGGACGGCCAGTTCCCCTTCGCGGTGGCCCCCGTCGGCCGGTGCGGTGGCGGCACGCTCCAGGAGGACGCGGCGCAGCCGTTCGCCCTCGGCACGGGCGACCGGGTCCAGTTCGAGCGTGGACTCGGAGCCCTGTTCTCCGGTGCCGATCCGGACGGTGACCAGGCCGAGGAGGCGAAGCATCAGGTTGGCGGTGAGGTCGACGGTGCGGATGCGTGTCCGGGCCAGCGAGCGGCGCTTCACGAGGAGGAGGCCGGTGTGGAGGTCCACGCGCTCCTCGCCGATCCGGTAGCGGGTGCGGTGCCAGCGGACCCGGTCGGCGCCCGCGGCGGTCCCGACGATCAGGACCGCGCCGGCGAGCACCTGGAGCCCGGCGGCCGGGAGGCTGAACCATCGGGTGAGTCCGAGCGTGACGGGGATGGCCGCGCCCGCGACGACCCCGGCGACGACGAGGGCGGTGACCAGGACCGTACGGGGGTCGAGGCGGCGCCAGTCGCCTTCCGGGGCGGCGGTGCTCATGTGGCGTCGCCGGGGGTGTCGCGGGTGATGCGGGTGAGCCGCCCGGCCAGGTCGGCGGCGACCTCGTGGTCCAGGCCCGCGATCCGTACCGCTCCCTTGGAGGAGGCGGTGGTCACCGTGACCGTGGCGAGGCGGAAGAGCTGCTCCAGCGGGCCCCGTACGGTGTCCACGGTCTGGATCCGGGACATCGGGGCGATCCGCCACTCCTGCCAGAAGAACCCGGTGCGGACGTACACCGCGTCCGTGGTGATCTCCCAGCGGTGCGTACGGAACCACCACAGGGGGAAGAGGACGGCGGCCGCCGTGCCCGCCGCGGCGAGGACCGCGGCGGGCAGCAGCAGCCAGAAGCGGGCGGGGCCGATCAGCGCGCCCAGGACCGCGAGCGGCACGACGGGCACGGCGGTCAGCAGCAGCCACTGGGCCCGCCACCAGCCGACGGCCCGCTCGTTCACCGTGTCGCGTGGCGGCCGCAGCACTGCCGTCGCCCCCTCCCCCTGTGGCACCGGTTCAGCGCCCGCGCAGCGTGCGGTAGGCGTCGACCAGGGCGGCGGTGGAGCTGTCCAGCTGCCCGGCGTCCGCTCCCCCGCTCTCCGTCAGGAGCGGTTCGATCTTCTTGGCGAGGACCTTGCCGAGCTCGACGCCCCACTGGTCGAAGGAGTCGATGTTCCAGATGGCGCCCTGGACGAAGACCTTGTGCTCGTACAGCGCGATGAGCTGGCCGAGGACCGAGGGGGTCAGCTTGTCGGCGAGGATCGTCGTCGTGGGGTGGTTGCCCCGGAACGTCTTGTGCGGGACCAGCTCCTCGGGCACCCCTTCCGCCCGGACCTCTTCGGGCGTCTTGCCGAAGGCGAGGGCCTGGGTCTGGGCGAAGAAGTTGGCCATCAGCAGGTCGTGCTGGGCGATCAGCCCGGGCAGCAGGTCGTGGACCGGGGCGGCGAAGCCGATGAAGTCCGCCGGGATCAGCTTGGTGCCCTGGTGGATCAACTGGTAGTACGCGTGCTGCCCGTTGGTGCCGGGCGTGCCCCAGACGACCGGTCCGGTCTGCCAGTCCACGGGGTTGCCGTCGCGGTCGACGGACTTGCCGTTGGACTCCATGTCGAGCTGCTGGAGGTAGGCGGTGAACTTGGACAGGTAGTGGCTGTACGGCAGCACCGCGTGCGACTGGGCATCGAAGAAGTTGCCGTACCAGACGCCGAGGAGGCCGAGTAGGAGCGGGGCGTTCTCCTCGGCGGGGGCGGTGCGGAAGTGCTCGTCGACGAGGTGGAAGCCGTCGAGCATCTCACGGAAGCGGTCCGGTCCGATGGCGACCATCAGCGAGAGGCCGATCGCCGAGTCGTAGCTGTAGCGGCCGCCGACCCAGTCCCAGAACTCGAACATGTTGGCCGTGTCGATGCCGAACTCCTCGACCTTCCCGGCGTTGGTCGACAGCGCCACGAAGTGCTTCGCGACGGCGTCCTGACCGGCCTTCAGCTCGGTCAGCAGCCAGTCCCGCGCGGAGGTGGCGTTGGTGATGGTCTCGATCGTCGTGAAGGTCTTCGAGGCGATGACGAACAGCGTCTCGGCCGGGTCGAGGTCGCGGACGGCCTCGTGCAGATCGGCGCCGTCGACGTTGGAGACGAAGCGGACGGTGAGCGCGCGGTCCGTGAAGGAGCGCAGCACCTCGTACGCCATGGCGGGGCCGAGGTCGGAGCCGCCGATGCCGATGTTGACGATGTTCTTGACGGGCTTGCCGGTGTGGCCGGTCCACTGCCCCGACCGGACCTTCTCGGCGAAGGCGGCCATCCTGTCCAGGACGGCGTGCACGGCCGGCACGACGTTCTCGCCGTCGACCTCGATCACCGCGTCGCGCGGGGCGCGGAGCGCGGTGTGCAGGACCGCCCGGTCCTCGGTGGTGTTGATCTTCTCGCCGCGGAACATCGCGTCCCGCAGCTCCGCGACCCCGGTGGCGGTGGCGAGTTCGCGCAGCAGGCGCAGCGTCTCGTCGGTGACCAGGTGCTTGGAGTAGTCGAGGTGGAGGTCGCCGACCCGGAGGGTGTAGGCGGTGCCCCGGTCCGGCTGCCGCGCGAACAGCTCGCGCAGCTGGGGTGCGCCGAGCTCCTCACGGTGCTTGGCGAGAGCCTGCCACTGGGGCGTCTGGTCGAGCTTGGTTCGGCTTACTGCGTTCATCCCGGATATCAGCCCACTTCTTCTCGTCACTCAGCATCCCCGCTGCCCCTCCAACCTAATTGATCGAGGAGGCGGACGGCGCGGAGGAGCGCGGTGGCGCGGGAACGCGGGACGGCCGGACACCCGTGGGGTGTCCGGCCGGTGAACGACTGGGTGGTCCGTGGAACGGTGGGGCCGCGAGCGGGCGTGCCGGGCATCGCCCGGCGGACGACCGTGTGACGACGGTCAGATCTCGCCCCGGAGTTTGGCCAGCGCCTCGGCGAGGATCGCCTCGCCGTCCTCGTCGCTCCGCCGCTCCCGTACGTACGCCAGGTGCGTCTTGTACGGCTCGGTGCGGGGCGGGTCGGGCGGGCTGTCCTTGTCCTGGCCGGCCGGGAAGCCGCAGCGCGGGCAGTCCCAGGTGTCCGGCACCTGCGCGTCATGGGCGAAGCTCGGCTGCGTCTCGTGCCCGTTCGAGCACCAGAAGGAGATGCGGGCGCGCGGCGCGGACTCGCCCCGCTCCGCCTCCCCCATCGGCCCCGCTCCGACCCGGCTTCCCCGGATCGCGTTGCCACTTGCCACGGTCGTAACTCCCTGCGTGATGGTGCTCGAGCGATGCCCCAGTCTACGTAAGGCCCAACGCGCGTCCAGTGGAAGGAGTTACACCGTCACCGGCAGGCGCGGACGACGGGTCAGTTGTCCAGCTTGATGAGCAGGCCGAGTACCACGACGCACGCGAACCAGACCAGACCGACCACGACGGTGATCCGGTCGAGGTTACGCTCGGCGACGGAGGAGCCACCGACGGAGGACTGCATTCCGCCACCGAACATGTCGGAGAGGCCGCCGCCCTTGCCCTTGTGCATGAGCACCAGCAGCATCAGCAGCAGGCTGAAGACGATCAGAGCGATCTGGAACGCCATAACCACGGCTGGTCCCTACTTTCCGGAATTCTCGACTACTGCGTGTACGTACACCGGGGGCCGAAGGGCGACTGGCCCCTCCGGCCCCCGCAAGGGTACGACGGATCCGCGCTACCGCATACTCACTGGTCGCGGAAGCGGACGATCTTGACGAACTCGTCGGCGTCCAGTGCGGCGCCGCCGATGAGGGCGCCGTCCACGTCGGGCTGCGCCATGATGGCCGCGACGTTGCCGGACTTCACCGAGCCGCCGTACTGGATACGGACGGCGTCGGCCAGCTCCTGCGTGTACAGCTCGGCCAGCCGGCCCCGGATCGCGCCGCAGACCTCCTGGGCGTCCTCGGGGGTGGCGACCTCGCCGGTGCCGATGGCCCAGACCGGCTCGTAGGCGATCACGATGGTCTCGGCCTGCTCGGCGGGGATGTCCTTCAGGGCCCCGTCGAGCTGCGCGAGCGTGTAGGAGACCTGGTCACCGGCCTTGCGGATGTCCAGGCCCTCGCCGACGCAGAGGATCGGGGTCAGGCCGTGCTTGTAGGCGGCCTTCACCTTGGCGTTGCAGATCTCGTCACTCTCGCCGTGGTACTGGCGGCGCTCGCTGTGGCCGACGGCCACGTACGTGCAGCGCAGCTTGGCGAGCATGGGCCCGGAGATCTCACCGGTGTACGCGCCGGAGTCGTGCGCCGAGATGTCCTGGGCGCCGTACTTGATCTTCAGCTTGTCGCCGTCCACCAGGGTCTGTACGGAGCGCAGGTCGGTGAAGGGCGCCAGGACGGCGACCTCGACGGCCTCGTAGTCCTTGTCGGCCAGGGCGAAGGAGAGCTTCTGGACGTGGGCGATGGCCTCGAGGTGGTTGAGGTTCATCTTCCAGTTGCCCGCCATCAGCGGGGTGCGGGTGGTCATGAAAGGTCAGTCCTCCAGTGCGGCGAGCCCGGGAAGCGTCTTGCCCTCGAGGTATTCGAGACTCGCGCCGCCACCGGTCGAAATATGTCCGAAAGCATTCTCGTCGAAGCCCAGGATGCGAACGGCCGCGGCGGAGTCGCCACCGCCGACGACGCTGAACGCCGACGAGTCGACGAGCGCCTGGGCGACCGCGCGGGTGCCGTCGGCGAAGTCGGGGTGTTCGAAGACGCCCATCGGGCCGTTCCAGAAGACGGTGGCCGCGTCGGCGAGCTTCGCTGCGTAGAGCTTGTTGGTCTCCGGTCCGTTGTCCAGCCCCATCCGGCCGGCCGGCATGGCGTCGGCGGCGACCGTGGTGGGGTGGGCCGGGGCCTTGGTCTTGAGGTCCGGGAAGGACGGGGCGACCACGACGTCGACGGGGAGCACGAACTCCACGCCCTTGTCCTCGGCCCGTCGCAGGTACTCCTGGACGGCCGGGATCTGGTCCTCCTGGAGCAGCGAGCTGCCGACCTCGTGGCCCTGGGCCTTGAGGAAGGTGTACGCCATGCCGCCGCCGATGAGGATGCGGTCGGCCCGCTCCAGCAGGTGGTCGATCACGCCGAGCTTGTCGGAGACCTTCGCGCCGCCGAGGACGACCGCGTACGGCCGCTTGACGTCGGTGGTGAGCTTCTTCAGGACGCCGACCTCGGTGGCGATGAGGTAGCCCGCGTAGTGCGGGAGGCGGGCCGGGAGGTCGAAGACCGAGGCGTGCTTGCGGTGCACGGCGCCGAAGCCGTCGCCCACGTAGAGGTCCGCGAGCTCGGCCAGCCGGTCGGCGAAGGCGCCGCGCTCGGCGTCGTTCTTGGACGTCTCACCGGCGTTGAAGCGGAGGTTCTCGACGACCGCGACCTGGCCGTCGGCGAGGCCCGCGACCACGGCGCGGGCGGACTCGCCGACCGTGTCGGTGGCGAAGGCGACCTCGGATCCGAGGAGTTCGCCCAGGCGGGCGGCGGCGGGCGCCAGCGAGAAGGCCGGGTCCGGGGCGCCCTTGGGGCGGCCGAGGTGCGAGGCGACGACGACGCGCGCGCCGGCCTCGGCGAGTTTGGCGATCGTCGGGACGACGGCGCGGATACGGCCGTCGTCGGTGATCGTGGTGCCGTCCAGCGGCACGTTGAGGTCGGCGCGGACGAATACCCGCTTGCCCGCGACCCCTTCGGCGAGAAGTTCGTCGATCGTCTTCATCTGTTCCGTTTACTCCTTGGAAGGACCGATGAGCATGCTAGGCCGTGTCGACAAACTGCCGTCGTCCGGCCGCCCGGCCGGGCCGCGCGGCGTCTGGTGCGTGCGATCGCAAGGCGCCGCAATGGTCTCGTAGCGGAGCTACTTGGCCATTGCGGCAACGCCGCGAGCGTGCGTGCCAGACGCCGCGCGGCAGGCGGAAGTTTGTCGACACGGCCTAGGGGCTCGACCGGCGCGTCGTTGCGCCGGTCGAGCCCCTTGCTCACATCGTGGTGCCGCCGACCCCGAGGATCAGAGCTGCTCGCCGACGAAGACCGTGAGGTCGACGAGGCGGTTGGAGTAGCCCCACTCGTTGTCGTACCAGCCGAGGATCTTCACCGTGCTGCCCTCCTGGACCATGGTCAGGGAGGAGTCGAAGGTGCAGGACGACGGGTCGCCGACGATGTCCGAGGAGACGATCGGGTCCTCGGTGTACGTCAGGAAGCCCTTGAGGGCGCCGTCGTCGGAGGCCTTCTTGAACGCGGCGTTGACCTCGTCCTTGGTGACCTCGCGCTGGAGGGTGACGACCAGGTCGGTGGCGGAGCCGGTCGGGACCGGGACGCGCATCGCGATGCCGTCGAGCTTGCCCTTGAGCTGCGGGAGCACCAGGGCGGTGGCCTTGGCGGCGCCGGTGGTGGTCGGGATGATGTTCTCGGCGGCGGCGCGGGCGCGACGCAGGTCCGAGTGCGGGAAGTCCAGGATCCGCTGGTCGTTGGTGTACGCGTGGACCGTCGTCATCAGGCCCTTGACGATGCCGAAGTTCTCGTCGAGAACCTTGGCCATCGGCGCCACACAGTTGGTGGTGCAGGAGGCGTTGGAGATGACGTTGTGGTTGGCCGCGTCGTACTGGTCCTGGTTGACGCCCATCACGATGGTGATGTCCTCGTCCTTGGCCGGAGCCGAGATGAGGACCTTCTTGGCGCCGCCCGCGATGTGCTTCTCGGCGTCGGCCTTCTTGGTGAAGATGCCGGTCGACTCGATGACGATGTCGACGCCCAGCTCACCCCAGGGGATGTCGGCCGGGTTGCGCTCGGAGAGCACCTTGATGGTGTGACCATCGACGGTGATGGTGTCGGCGGTGTGGCTGACCTCTGCCTTGAGACGACCCAGAATGGTGTCGTACTTCAGCAGGTGGGCCGTGGTCGCAGTGTCACCCAGGTCGTTGACAGCCACGATCTCGATGTCCGCACCCTGCTCCAGCAGAGCGCGGAAGTAGTTGCGGCCGATGCGGCCGAAGCCGTTGATGCCTACGCGGATCGTCACGAACCGATCTCCTCGTTAGGTACGCCGGTTTTCGACGCCGGCGAGTTGTATAGGGATGTCCCCGACCGCTTCCGACCCTACCTCTCCGAGGGCCCGGGGGTGACATCGAGAGGGCCGGTAAGCGCCACCGGAAACGACGAGAGGTCCGTACTCGCCAGTAGGAGTACGGACCTCCGTCCCGTCCCCCGGGACCTGGGTCCCGGGGGATCGGGACCCGGGTCCCGACGGGTGCGGGACCAACGTCCCCTGTCTGTCGCCGTCTCAGCCGACCAGGCCGTCGGCGAGCTCCTCGCTGAGGGTCGACTCGGTGCCCGGGATACCCAGGTCCTGGGCCCGCTTGTCGGCCATCGCCAGCAGCCGGCGGATCCGGCCGGCGACCGCGTCCTTGGTCAGCGGCGGGTCGGCGAGCGCACCCAGCTCCTCCAGCGAGGCCTGCTTGTGCTCCATGCGCAGCCGTCCCGCGGCGGCCAGGTGCTCGGGGACCTCCTCGCCGAGGATCTCCAGCGCGCGCCCCACCCGGGCCCCGGCGGCGACCGCGGCGCGGGCCGAGCGGCGCAGGTTCGCGTCGTCGAAGTTGGCGAGCCGGTTGGCTGTGGCGCGGACCTCGCGCCGCATCCGCCGCTCCTCCCAGGCGAGCACCGCGTCGTGGGCGCCGAGCCGGGTCAGCAGGGCGCCGATCGCGTCGCCGTCGCGGACCACCACACGGTCCACCCCGCGCACCTCGCGGGCCTTGGCGGCGATGGAGAGCCGGCGCGCCGCACCGACCAGGGCGAGGGCCGCCTCCGGTCCCGGGCAGGTGACCTCCAGGGAGGAGGAGCGGCCGGGCTCGGTGAGCGAGCCGTGGGCGAGGAACGCTCCGCGCCAGGCGGCCTCGGCGTCGCAGGTGGCCCCCGAGACCACCTGCGGGGGAAGCCCGCGGATCGGACGGCCGCGGCCGTCCACCAGACCGGTCTGCCGGGCCAGCTGGTCACCGCCCGCCACCACCCGTACGACAAAGCGTGAGCCGCGGCGCAGTCCGCCGGGGGCCATCACGATCAGCTCCGAGCTGTGCCCGAAGATCTCCAGGATGTCGCGCTTGAGGCGGCGGGCGGCGTTGCCCGTGTCCAGCTCCGCCTCGATCACAATCCGGCCGCTCACCAGGTGCAGGCCGCCCGCGAACCGAAGAATCGCCGAGACCTCTGCTTTCCTGCAGCAGGTCCGGGTGACGGGAAGATGAGAGATTTCGTTCTTCACCGCTGGCGTCATCGCCATGGGCCGATCCTTCCATGCATCCGAAAAATACGGTCGTACGCGGCGGCCAACAGCTCCTGATCATGGACCGGAACGCCGTCGGGCGATGCCACCGGCGCCAGCTCGACCGCGGCTCCGAGCCGTAGTGCGGCATCGGCGAGGGAATCACGGTCGGGCACGGCGGCCTCATCGGCCAGCACCACGTCCAAGGCGAGTTTAGGGGCGTGTCGTCCCAAAACCTCCAAATGACGCTGCGGTGAGAAGCCTTCTGTTTCACCGGGCTGGGGTGCGAGGTTCAACGAGAGGACCTTGCGAGCCTTCGTGGTGACCAGTGCGTCGAGCAGTTCCGGCACGAGCAGGTGCGGGATCACGGAGGAGAACCAGGAGCCGGGACCGAGCACCACCCAGTCGGCGTCCAGGACCGCCTCCACGGCTTCCGGGACGGCCGGCGGGTCGGGCGGGACCACGTGCACGGACTGCACCTCGCCGGGCGTGAGCGCCACCGTGGCCTGGCCGCGCACGGTGACGATCGCGTCGGGCAGGTCGGGGTCGTGGCCCTTGACCAGCGCCTGGAGTTCCAGCGGTACGGCCGACATCGGCAGCACCCGGCCGTGCGCGCCGAGCAGCTTGCCGACCAGGTCGAGCGCTTGCACGTGGTCGCCGAGCTGCTCCCAGAGGGCCACGATCAGCAGATTGCCGACCGCGTGCTCGTGGAGATCCCCCTTGGACTCGAAGCGGTGCTGGATGACCTGGGACCACGTACGGCCCCAGTCGTCGTCGCCGCACAGTGCGGCGAGCGCCTTGCGCAGGTCGCCGGGGGGCAGCACGCCCAGCTCCTCGCGCAGCCGGCCGCTGGAGCCGCCGTCGTCGGCGACGGTGACCACAGCCGTGAGATCGCCGGTGATCCGGCGCAGCGCCGCCAGGGACGCCGAGAGACCCATGCCGCCGCCGAGCGCGACGACCTTGGGCTGAGCACCGCGCTTGCGGCCGGAGAGCGCCGAGGTGGCGCGGCTCAGGCGGCGCATCCGCAGATTGCGTCCGGTCACTCTCGCCCCATGTCGCGGTGCACGAGGACGGTCTCGACGCCTTCGGCGGCGAGGCGGGCCGAGAGCTTCTCCGACATGGCGACGGAGCGGTGCTTGCCGCCGGTGCAGCCCACGGCGATGGTCACGTACCGCTTGCCCTCGCGGCGGTAGCCGGCGGCGATCAGCTGGAGCAGCTCGGTGTACTGGTTGAGGAACTCCTTGGCGCCCGGCTGGTCGAAGACATAGTCGGACACCTCCGCGTTGACGCCGGTGAAGGGGCGCAGCTCGGGGACCCAGTGCGGGTTGGGCAGGAAGCGGCAGTCGACGACCAGGTCGGCGTCGACGGGCAGGCCGTACTTGTAGCCGAAGGACATCACCGTGGCCCGCAGCTCCGGTTCCGACTCTCCCGCGAACTGGGCGTCCATCTTGGCCCGCAGCTCGTGCACGTTGAGGCTGGAGGTGTCGATGACCAGGTCGGCGTCGCCGCGCAGCTCGCGCAGCAGGTCGCGCTCGGCCGCGATGCCGTCGACGATGCGGCCGTCGCCCTGGAGGGGGTGCGGGCGGCGGACGGACTCGAAGCGGCGCACCAGGGCGTCGTCGGAGGACTCCAGGAAGACGATCCGCCGCGTGACGTGCTTGGCCTCCAGATCGGCGAGGGATTCGCGGAGGTTGTCGAAGAAGCGCCGGCCGCGTACGTCGACGACGACGGCGATCCGGGCCACGTTGCCCTGCGAGCGGGCGCCGAGCTCCACCATGGTGGGGATCAGCGCGGGCGGCAGGTTGTCGACGACGAACCAGCCGAGGTCCTCCAGACACTTGGCGGCGGTGCTGCGGCCGGCCCCCGACATCCCGGAGATGATCACCAGCTCGGGGATGGCCGCCTCACCCGTCTCGTTCGGGGTGTTCGTACTCACGTCTGCTGCTCCGTCTGCTCGGTCTGCGGTGTCTCGGTCGGTGCGGTCGAGGGCGTCGCGGTCGGTGACACCGCGGTCCGCGACATCGCGGTCGGTGTTGTCACGGTCGGTGATGTCGCGGTCCGCGGTCTCGTGCGCCGCGCTGTCCTGTGCGGTCCCGTGGCTCTTCTCGGTCATGAGCTGCCCCCGTCGTCCTCTTCAATGATCTCTCCTGTGGCCGTGTTCACGGCAGGTGCCGCGGGAGCGGTCGAGGCGAGGGCGGCGGCCACCGATTCCGCCGTCCTTCGCCCTATCCCGGGGACCTCGCAGATCTCGTCGATTGTCGCTTGCCGGAGCTTCTTCACCGAGCCGAAATGCTTGATGAGGGCCTGCTTCCGGGTCTCGCCGAGGCCGGTCACGTCGTCGAGGGGGCTGCTGCGGATGCGCTTGGCGCGTTTGGCGCGCTGGTAGGTGATGGCGAAGCGGTGGGCCTCGTCCCGGATGCGCTGGAGGAGGTAGAGGCCCTCGCTGGAGCGGGGCAGGACGACCGGATCGTCGTCCTCGGGGAGCCAGACCTCTTCGAGGCGCTTGGCGAGGCCGCAGACCGCGATGTCGTCGATGCCCAGCTCGTCCAGGGCACGCCGGGCGGCGGCGACCTGGGGCTGCCCGCCGTCGACGACGACGAGCTGCGGCGGGTAGGCGAACCGCTTGGGGCGGCCGTCGTCCTCCCGGGGCTCGGTCCCGTCGCCCGGCGGGGCGGCGGCCGGAGCCGGGGCGGGGACGGGACCGGTGACGGCGGGGACGGGGCCGGGGACAGAGCCGGTGGCGGCGGGGGCAGGGGCAGAGCCGGTGGCGGTCTCCGGTGTCTCCTCCCATTCCCCCGTGCGTTCCTTGTCCTGGAGGTAGCGCTTGAAGCGGCGGCCGATCACCTCGTGCATCGAGCGGACGTCGTCCTGACCCTCGAAGCCCTTGATCTGGAAGCGGCGGTACTCGCTCTTGCGGGCGAGGCCGTCCTCGAAGACGACCATGGAGGCCACCACGTCGTCACCCTGGAGGTGGGAGATGTCGTAGCACTCGATGCGCAGCGGCGCGGTGTCCAGCCCCAGCGCCTCGGCGATCTCCTCCAGGGCGCGGGAGCGGGTGGTCAGGTCGGAGGCGCGCTTGGTCTTGTGCAGTCCGAGCGCCTGCTGGGCGTTGCGCTGGACGGTGACCATGAGGTCCTTCTTGTCGCCGCGCTGCGGAATGCGCAGGCTGACCTGGGAGCCCCGGCGCTCGGCGAGCCACTGGGAGACGGCTTCGGCGTCCTCGGGCAGGGCGGGGACCAGGACCTCCTTGGGGACGGCGTCGCCGCGCTCTTCCCCGTACAGCTGCTGGAGGGCGTGCTCGACGAGGCCGGAGGTGTCGACCGCCTCGACCTTGTCGGTGACCCAGCCGCGCTGGCCGCGCACCCGGCCTCCGCGCACGTGGAAGATCTGGAGGGCGGCCTCCAGCTCGTCCTCGGCGACGGCGATCAGGTCGGCGTCGGTGGCGTCGGCGAGGACGACGGCGCTCTTCTCCATGGCCCGCTTGAGGGCCTCGGCGTCGTCGCGGAGGCGGGCGGCCCGCTCGTACTCCATCTCCTCGGCCGCCCGCATCATGTCCTTCTCCAGGCGGCGGATGTAGGTGCCCGTGCGGCCGGCCATGAAGTCGCAGAAATCCTCGGCCAGCTCCTGGTGTTCCTCGGGGGTGACCCGGCCGACACAGGGGGCCGAGCACTTGCCGATGTAGCCCAGCAGGCAGGGGCGGCCGGTGCGCGCGGCGTTCTTGAAGACCCCGGCGGAACAGGTGCGGACGGGGAAGACGCGGAGCATCAGGTCGACCGTCTCGCGGATCGCCCAGGCGTGGCCGTAGGGACCGAAGTAGCGCACGCCCTTCTTCTTGGCGCCGCGCATGACCTGGACGCGGGGGAACTCCTCGTTGAGCGTGACCGCGAGGTAGGGATAGCTCTTGTCGTCGCGGTACTTGACGTTGAACCGGGGGTCGAACTCCTTGATCCAGGAATACTCCAGCTGGAGCGCCTCGACCTCGGTGGAGACGACCGTCCATTCGACGGAGGCGGCGGTGGTGACCATCGTGCGCGTCCGGGGGTGGAGGCCCGCCAGGTCCTGGAAGTAGTTGGCCACGCGTTGGCGCAGGTTCTTGGCCTTCCCGACGTAGATCACCCGGCGGTGCTCGTCGCGGAACTTGTAGACCCCCGGGGAGTCGGGGATCTGTCCCGGCTTGGGGCGGTAGCTGGAGGGGTCTGCCATGTCTCACACCCTACTTGCGGGCAGTGACAGCGTGTCCTCCTCGGGTGGTGCCGCGCTCCGGGGTGCCGTGGGGGTGTTCGCACCCCGGGGCGCGGGCCCGCGCCCCGGTGGAGCCCACCGTCGGCGTGTTTCGAAAGCAGCGCCGTCCGCCCTGATGGCGGACGGCGATACTTCGGGGCCACTCCCTAGGCGTCCGTGGCCGGGGGCCGCCCGGCACGGTTCCGGCGGCGCAGCGCGGCGGCCCCGCACAGGGCCAGCGCGAGCAGCGCACCGGCCCCGGCGGTGGTGGAGACGGCGGTCAGGGCCGTGTCCGGCGCGCCGGACGCCGGGGCGGCGAGCACGGGGCTGTCGGCGGTGCCCGGTGCCCGGTCCGGGACCGGGCCGGGAGCGGGCGCGGCCGCCGGGGCTCCCCCGGTGCCGGTGGCCGCGTCGGGGCCGTAGCCGCCGGCCTTGCCGGAGCGGGCGTATCCGGAGCCGGGCAGCTTGTCGCCGTACGCCTCCTGGACGCGGGCCCGGTAGGCGCTGAGCGCGGTGCCGCGGGCGCCCACGGCGGCCTTCGCGTCCTCGTCCAGCGGGAGTACCCGGGAGCCGTTGTGGACGTACCAGGCGTCGATCTGCGGTTCGCGGAACACGGTGCCGCCGGGAAGCGCACGGGCCCCCTGCGCGGTGTAGCGGGCCTCGTCGTCGCCGGTGGCGATGTTCACCACCTGCCACCGGTCTCCCCCGTCCGCCCCGGGAACGGTCCACAGGGAGGCCTTCTGGCCGTCGGAGGAGACGGCGGTGCTGGCCAGGTAGTCCACGGTGCTCGGGGCGGCCCCCCGGTGTCCGGCGACGAAGGCGGCGGAGAGCGTGCGCACGGGAACGGCCTTCCCCTCGATCCTGGGGGCGCTCGCCGCCCTGCTCACCGCGCCCTCCCGGGCGAAGAACCGCGACAGGGTGTCCAGGGTCGCGGACTCGGTGGCGGCCTCGTGGGCCGCTTCGAGGGTGGCGGCGGTCAGCTTCGGCGGGACCGCCCGGCCGTCGTCGGCGAGGGCGGGGGCGGCGGTGGTGAACAGGGCAGCGCCGGTGAGGGCGGTGGCGACGGCGATGCGCCGGGTGGTGGAGTTCATGACCTCACGCCCCGATCCGGTAGAGCGAGTGGGTCCAGGAGAACTCGTTGTTGTTGACGTACCAGGCGTGCGAGGCCCAGTTGTAGCGGTCGCTGGAGGGCCACGGGTCGCCCCAGTAGACCCAGCTGTTGGCGTCGTCGTACCCGTAGATGACATGCATGTGGCCGCCGCCGGACGACCACTGGATACGGGTCTCGATGGGGCGCCGGGCCGATATCTCGGCCTGCACGGTCGGGTAGCGCAGCCAGCCGGTGACGTAGCTGCCGGGCCTGACCCCGGCCCAGGACAGTCCGGTCTGGACGTTGCCCAGGGTGGCCTGCGAGTTGGGGCACTGGGAGTTCTGGCCGCGGTTGAAGGCGGCGTTGCAGAACTGGTTCTGGGAGTAGTTGCGGCCGAACCAGGCGGCGATGGTGGTGCCGCCGGCCGCCCAGCACCAGTTGCTCTGCTGTTGCGCCTGCATGGTGATGTTGAGCCGCTGGGCGGCGGCGACGGTGGAGCCCGTCGCCCCGTCCGGGGACTGGGCGGCGGTGGCGGTGCCCGCGGGGACGGCGAGCAGGACGGCGGCCAGGAGGGCGGTGAACGAGAACCTTCCGGGCCTGACTCTTCGGTTGCGCATGGCGTTCCTCCCAATGCGGGGGTGGGGATCGGAGGAGCGCGTCCGGACGCTGACGATGAGCATCCGGCGTTGTCCGGAGCAGGTCAACACGCTTCAATGCGAGGTGACATCACGGTGTGAACGGCACGGCGTCCGTGTGAACGGTCTGTCCCGGTCACCTGCTCCCCCGCGTCCCCCGGGGGCGGTGTCGCCACTCCCCACGTGAACGTTCACCGGAGGCCCGCCATGCGGCAGACCGAGACCGAACTGGCAGAGGTTCTGCGCACCGGACCGTTCCATCTGGCGTTGCGCACCGCTCTGTCGGTGCGCGGACTGCCGCTCCAGCGGGTGCGGCACCATCTGGCGCACCGGGGCGTCAAACTCGGGGTGACCAGTCTCAGTTACTGGCAGCAGGGGGTGCGCCGGCCCCGGCGGGCCGAGTCGCTGCGGGCGGTACGGGCGCTGGAGGAGGTGCTCGCGCTGCCGGACGACTCGCTGTCGCGGCTGCTGCGCGACGGTGACGCCCCGGCGGACGGGGACCGCCCTGCCGCCCGTTCCTACCGGTCGCTCCTGGAGGCGTCGGGCTCGGTGGAGCGGCTCCTCGCGGCGATGGAGTCACCGGTGGACGGCGGCCTGCACACCGTGGGGCACCAGGAGCGGGTACGGATCGGGGCGCGGCGCGAGCTGGCCGGCCGCACGTCGCAGCACGTGGTGCGCGCGCACCGGGACGGCGTCGACCGCTATCTCGCGGTCCACCGGGGCGACCCCGGCTGCGACCCCTCACGGATCGCGGTGCGGGCCCTGGAGAACTGCCGGACGGGCCGGGTCCGCTGGGACCGCGACGCGGGGGTGCTGGTGGCGGAGCTGCTCTTCGACACCCGGCTGCGGTCCGGTGAGACGTACCTCTTCGGTTACGGATTCGAGGACGGTACGGGCGGGGCCGGCGGTGAGTACGTGCGCGGTTTCACCTTCGGGGGCGGGCAGTACGTGCTCCAGGTCGGCTTCGACGAGGCGGCGCTCCCGGTGCGGTGCCGCCGGTTCGCCCAGGCGTCGGCGGGGGCGGCGCGCGGGGCCCGCGAGGACCTCACCCTGAACGGCCGGCACCGGACCGTGCACCTGGTGGAGGAGAGCGTGCGGCCCGGTCTGATCGGGGTCGACTGGGACTGGGAGTGAGCCTCGACGCGACGGCGGGCCTTTCGGCGCCGGGGCACGGTCACGTGGTGGGCGCCGGGGCCCGACGGCGCGTCGGGGTGCTGTTCCGCGTCAGGCGTCGGGGGCCGCGACGAGCTTTCCGCCCTCGGCGGTGACCGGGACGGCGGGCAGCGGCACGGTCGCCGGACCCTTCACCGGCTTGCCGGTGGTCATGTCGAAGCGGCTGCCGTGGCAGGGGCAGTGGCCTTCGGTGCCCTCGACCTTGTCCAGGACACAGCCGCCATGGGTGCACTGGGCGCTGAACGCCTTGTACTCGCCCTTCGCCGGGCAGACGACGACCAGGCGCTGCTCGCGGTAGAGCTTGGCCCCGCCCACGGGCACCTCGGAGGCGGCCCCGAGGTCGACGGGGGCGGTGGGGGTGGGGTTCTCGGCGTGGCCGAGCTTGGACTCGGTGGAGCAGGCGGCCGCTCCCAGCCCGGCGGCGCCGGCGAGCGCGGCGCCCTTCAGCACGGTACGGCGGGCGGCGGGCAGGCCGGGCATGCGGACTCCACGGGTTGTCGTTCGGGGTGGATCACGGTGGGGCTGGTTGTTCCGGGGGCGGATCAGGGCGGATCCGCGTCGCCCGGCAGGGCGGGGCGGCGACGGCGGCCCTGCGTGCCGGTGACAGAACCGACGATACCGGTGGGGATCCCCAGCCCCGCGACCGGGCCGGAGCGGCCGCCCCGACGGGCGGCGGCGGCCCCCTTGGTGCTGTGGGGACCGCCGTCGGCGAGGCGCGGGCGGCTGCCGGGCCGGGCGACCGCTCGGGCCTCGCCCGGGCCTTGCTCAGGCCTCGGACTCGCTCAGGCCTCGGACTCGCTCAGGCCTTGCGGGCGCGGGTGGTCTTCTTCGCGGCGGCCTTCCTGGTGGCGGCCTTGGCCGTACCCGCCTTGGCGCCCGCGGCGTTCGCCTTGGTCACCGCGGCCTTCTTGGCCGCGGCTGCCGTCTTCTTCGCCGGGGTGGTCCTGCGGGCGGCCGCCTTGCGGGTCGTGCTCCGCCCGGAGGGCACCGCGGCCTCGCTGACGCGGTCCGCGTCCAGGATGGACTGGAGGAACTTGCCGGTGTGGCTGGCGGGGACCGAGGCGACCTGCTCCGGCGTGCCCTCGGCGACCACCAGGCCACCGCCGTTGCCGCCCTCGGGGCCCATGTCGACGACCCAGTCGGCGGTCTTGATGACATCGAGGTTGTGCTCGATGACGATGACCGTGTTGCCCTTGTCCACCAGGCCGGAGAGCACGGTGATCAGCTTGCTGATGTCCTCGAAGTGCAGACCGGTGGTCGGCTCGTCCAGGACGTAGACCGTGCGGCCGGTGGAGCGCTTCTGGAGCTCGCTCGCCAGCTTGACGCGCTGCGCCTCACCGCCGGAGAGCGTTGGCGCGGACTGCCCCAGCCGCACATACCCGAGGCCGACCTCGTTGAGAGTGCGGAGGTGGCGGGCGATCGTCGGGACGGCCTCGAAGAACTCCAGGCCCTCCTCGATCGGCATGTCCAGCACCTCGGCGATGGACTTGCCCTTGTAGTGGACCTCCAGGGTCTCCCGGTTGTAGCGCGCTCCGTGGCAGACCTCGCACGGGACGTACACGTCGGGCAGGAAGTTCATCTCGATCTTGATGGTGCCGTCGCCGGAGCAGTTCTCGCAGCGGCCCCCCTTGACGTTGAAGGAGAAGCGGCCCGGCAGATAGCCGCGCACCTTCGCCTCCATCGTCTCGGCGAAGAGCCGACGGACGTGGTCGAAGACTCCGGTGTACGTCGCCGGGTTGGACCGCGGGGTCCGGCCGATGGGCGACTGGTCGACGTGCACCACCTTGTCGACGAGGTCGTCGCCGTCGACCCGGGTGTGGCGGCCGGGGACCGACTTGGCGCCGTTCAGCTCGCGGGCCAGGTGGGTGTAGAGGATGTCGTTGACCAGCGTCGACTTCCCGGACCCGGAGACGCCCGTGACGGCGGTGAGGACGCCGAGCGGGAAGGAGACGTCGATGTCCTGGAGGTTGTTCTCCCGGGCGCCGTGCACGGTGAGACGGCGGTCCGGGTCGACCGGGCGGCGGATGTCGGGGGTCGGGATGGACCGCTTGCCGGACAGATACTGGCCGGTGATGGACTCCTTGTTGGCCAGGAGCTCCTTGAGCGAGCCGGAGTGGACGACCTTGCCGCCGTGCTCGCCCGCGCCGGGGCCGATGTCGACGACCCAGTCGGCGACCTTGATGGTGTCCTCGTCGTGCTCGACGACGATGAGCGTGTTGCCCATGTCGCGCAGCCGGACCAGGGTCTCGATGAGCCGGTGGTTGTCGCGCTGGTGCAGACCGATGGACGGCTCGTCCAGGACGTACAGCACGCCGACCAGGCCGGAGCCGATCTGGGTGGCCAGCCGGATGCGCTGGGCCTCGCCGCCGGACAGGGTGCCGGCCGCGCGGTTCAGCGACAGATAATCCAGGCCGACGTCGACGAGGAACCTCAGCCGCTCGTTGACCTCCTTGAGCACCCGCTCGGCGATCTTCTTGTCGCGGGCGTTCAGCTTGAGGCGGCCGAGGAACTCGGCGCACTCGCTGATCGACATCGCGGCGACCTCCGCGATGGACCTCTCCATCACCGTCACCGCGAGCACGATCGGCTTCAGCCGGGTGCCCTCGCAGGTCGGGCAGGGCACCTCGCGCATGTAGCCCTCGAAGCGCTCCCGGCTGGAGTCGCTCTCGGCCTCGGTGTGGCGCCTCTTGACGAACTGCACCGCACCCTCGAAGGCGGGGGTGGTGTAGGCGCGCTCGCGCCCGTAACGGTTGCGGTAGCGGACCTCGGTCTGGATCTTGTGGCCGAAGAGCAGGGCCTTCTTGGCCCGCTGCGGCAGCCCGGCCCAGGGGATGTCCGTACGGAAGCCGAGCGCTTCGGAGAGCGCGCCGATGAGGCGGCCGAAGTACTCCTTGGTGTGGCCGTGGGACCAGGGGTGGATCGCGCCCTCGTCGAGGGACTTCTCCTCGTCCGGGACGATCAGCTCCGGGTCAACCTCCATGCGGGTGCCGATGCCGGTGCAGTCGGGGCAGGCGCCGAAGGGCGAGTTGAAGGAGAAGGAGCGCGGCTCCAGCTCCTCGAAGGAGAGGTCGTCGTACGGGCAGTAGAGGTGCTCGGAGAACATCCGCTCGCGCTCGGGGTCGTCCTCGGGGAGGTCGACGAAGTCGAGCACGACCATGCCGCCGGAGAGGCCGAGCGCGGTCTCGACCGAGTCGGTCAGCCGGCGCTTGGCGCTGTCCTTGACCGTGAGGCGGTCGACGACCACCTCGATGGTGTGCTTCTCCTGCTTCTTGAGCGTGGGCGGCTCGGCGAGCTGGATGGTGGCGCCGTCGACCCTGGCCCGGCTGTAGCCCTTGGTCTGGAGGTCGGCGAAGAGGTCGACGAACTCGCCCTTGCGCTCGCGCACCAGCGGTGAGAGGACCTGGAAGCGGCTGCCCTCGGGCAGGCCGAGGACCTTGTCGACGATGGCCTGCGGCGACTGGCGGGAGATGGGGCGATGGCACTCGGGGCAGTGCGGCTTGCCGATCCTGGCGAAGAGCAGCCGGAGGTAGTCGTAGACCTCGGTGATGGTGCCGACCGTGGAGCGCGGATTGCGCGAGGTCGACTTCTGGTCGATGGAGACCGCCGGGGAGAGGCCTTCGATGAAGTCGACGTCCGGCTTGTCCATCTGGCCGAGGAACTGCCGGGCGTACGAGGAGAGCGACTCGACGTAGCGGCGCTGCCCCTCGGCGAAGATCGTGTCGAACGCGAGGGACGACTTGCCCGACCCGGAGAGCCCGGTGAAGACGATGAGGGAGTCGCGGGGCAGATCGAGCGAGACGTTCTTCAGGTTGTGCTCGCGCGCGCCACGGACGATGAGACGGTCGGCCACGCCGGTCCGCACCTTTCTAGAGAGAAGCGGGGGAACTGAGCCCCTCTCCCAGGGTATGGGGGGCGCCTCAGCGGTGTAGGAAGCTTTCGTTTCCGAGCGTATAGCACGCACATTCGATTTATGGCCACGCTCTGACTCCTTCACCCGAATGAGTGTCGGAGCTAGGCTCGGCCGCATGATTGATCATGCGCACGACCTGGGAGCTGTACGCGAAGCGACCGAACGGCTGCTCGACGCAGTCGGCAAACTGGACGACGCCGCTGTCGCCGAGCCGTCACGGCTGCCCGGATGGAGTCGGGGCCATGTTCTGGCCCACCTGTCACGTAACGCCGACGCGATCGGAAATGTTCTCCGGGGACGCCCGATGTACGCGAGCAGCGAAACCCGGGACGCCGACATCGCCGACGGCGCCCCCCGCCCGGCGGCCGAGCAGCTGACCGACCTGCGGGAGAGCGCGGACCGCTTCCTGGCGGGCGCCGCCGAACCCGCCGACTGGTCGCGTACGGTCACCCTGCGCAACGGGGTGACGGACTCCGCGGCCCGGGTGCCCTTCCGGCGCTGGGTCGAGGTGGAGCTGCACCACGTCGACCTGGACGTCGGCTACGAGCTGGAGGATCTGCCGGCGGAGTTCGTCACGCGGGAGATCGCCTTCCTGGCCGAGCGCTTCCTGGGCAACCAGGAGGTGCCCGCCACGGCGCTGACCGACCTGGACGGCCGCACCTGGAGCACCGGCGGCGGCCCGCCGAGCGCCCTGGTCACGGTGCAGGGGCCCGCCGCCGAGCTGCTGGGCTGGCTCTGCGGACGCCGTGACGGCTCCGCCCTGACCGTGGCCGGGGGCCCTCTCCCCGCGCTGCCCCCGCTATAGGCTGATCCGTATGACGTACAGCGGAGCGGTGAGGGTCGGCGGACCGGCGAGCGTGCACGAACTGACGGATCTGATGATCTCCAAGGTCGCGGTCGGCGGGATGAACAACAACGCCTATCTGCTGCGCTGCCGGGCGACCGGTGAGCAGCTGCTGATCGACGCGGCCGCCGAGCCGGAGACCCTGCTGGCGCTGATCGGTGACGACGGAATCGCCTCCGTCGTCACCACCCACCGGCACGGGGACCACTGGCAGGCGCTGGCCGAGGTGGTCGGGGCGACCGGCGCCCGGACGTACGCGGGCCGCTACGACGCCGAGGGCATCCCCGTGCCGACCGACGTCCTGGTCGAGGACGGCGACACGGTCACGGTCGGCCGGGTCGAGCTGACCGCCCGCCATCTGGTCGGTCACACCCCGGGCTCCATCGCCCTGGTCTACGACGACCCGCACGGCGCTCCGCATCTGTTCACCGGGGACTGCCTGTTCCCCGGAGGCCCCGGGCGGACAACAAACCCTAGTGAGTTCACGTCGCTCATGGACGGCCTTGAAGAAAAGATCTTCGGGGTCCTTCCGGACGAGACCTGGATTTACCCGGGGCATGGAAACGACACCACCCTCGGCGACGAACGTCCTCTGCTCGGCGAGTGGCGGACGCGAGGCTGGTAGACGCCTGGGGCCTCTCCGAACAGGAGAGAGGCCCTCATGCAGAACGAACCGAAGTACTTCCCTTACGGCTCGTCGCGCCCACTCACCCGGCTCCGCCAGTACAAGCGGTGGATCCAGAACGGGTGGGCGCTCGACCTGAACGACGCGGTCCGGCTCAACGGGCTGCTGCGCCGTAACGCTCACTACGCGCTGATCAACTACGAGGCCGACCGCTACCCGGTGCGGCAGGCTCAGATCATGGTCCGGCGGCGGGAGCACCTCACCAAGGTTGTGCTGGCCGCGGCTGTGTCGTGCACGGTGTGTGGTGAGACCGGGCCGACCCGGATCACGCACATCGTTCCGCCGTCCCAAGGGGGCACGGACTCGTTGCGGAACCTGGTCCCGTGCTGTGAGGACTGCTGCCAGCAGGTGGGCGAGTGGCCGGAGAAGCCGAAGTGGCCCCAGTCCTCGTTCGCGCGGGACGTGGCGTTCCGGTTGGGGCTGTGATGTTCGCGGCGAAGGACACCGAGACTGGGATGCTGTGGTTCCGGCTGCGGGACTGTGCCGCACTGTTCGGGTCGTTGTTCTGCAACGGGTGGACGTCGTTGGGGGCGCTGGTCCGGACGGACTGCACGTTCCTCCCCGAACAGGGGCCCCGTAAGGACTTCGATCACGCGATGGTCCGGGACCTGGGGCTGACGGTCCTGGCGGAGTGGAACGACCCGGACGTGTGGCTGTGGATGCGCGGCGAAGGGCCCTCCATGCCGCCCCCTCTGCTGAACGAGGTGTACGGGGTGATCCGGGAGCCGCAGCAGCTGTTCCACGGGTCGCTGCAAGGCAAGTCGTTCAGCCCGCAGGCGCAGGGGTGGAGGTGCTCCCGGTGCGGCCGGTTCCCCTCGCGGATGTCGATGGCCGGTCGTCTCGACGGTGTCCCTATGTATGTGTGTTCGGGGAGTGAGGTGTCCCTGTGCCTGTCCTGAAGTTCACGTACAACAAGGCGCTGCACCGCCGGGGAACAAGGGGCTATCAGGGGGTGTGTTCGTGGCATGCCGGGGAGTGCGAGAAGAAGCCGCGGTGGTCGATGTACACGCCGATGGGCTGGCAGGCGGTGTGTAAGGCAGGGCTGGAAGCGATCGAGAGGCGGTACGGGAAGCCGGTGAAGGGCTGACCTGTACGGAGGGGGACACGCACCGTGTCCCCCTCCTGCTTTGTCAGAGGCGCTTGGTGAGGGACTCGAACACCGGGGAGTTCTCGAACGGCTGGATGTCGCCGAGCTTCTCCCATCCCCACGCATAGTACGCCGACCGGGCGGGGGTGTTGTTCGGGTCGACGAGGATCGTTCCCAGCGTCTCGGAACGCCCGGCGAGCAGTTGGTCGTGGAGGAGGTGGGCGATGCCCTGGCGGCGTGCCTGCGGGCGGACCATTAGCTCGGAGATCGCGAAGACCTTCTCCTGCTTCGTCAGGTCCAGAACCTCGGCCGGTACGTCGCCCTTGAAGCCGCCCCACCAGCCGCCTGATGGAGCTATGCCGAACCCGAAGATGTACCCGAGGAGGGTGTCGTCGTCGAGGGCCTGGACGAGTTCGAAGCCGGGGCGCTGTACGTAGCTGGACAGCCGGTCGAGGAACCCGTTGCGGGAGCGGAACGCCCCGTCGAGCTTCTCGGCGTAAGCCTCCTCGTACACATCAGCGAGCACCTCACGGTCTCGGTCCGCTTGTGCACCATCGAGTCGCCGGAACGTCCAGTCCGCCATGGTTCTCCTTCGGTCTACGCCACCAGTGCCCGGGATTCGCTGAGGAAGTCCCGGACCAAAGGCTCATCCTTGTACGGCTCAACGTTCTTTCGGAAGCCCGCCAGGCGTACGAGGGTGCGTGTCGAGGAAACCTCCGCGATCAGCGGGAGGGTGTCGCGGGCGATCTCGCACGCCCCGTACAGGTCGCCGCGCTGCATGTGGGTTTCGGCGAGGACGACGGAGTACCAGGCCCGGTTACGTCCGTACCGCTGGTCCATGGTGGCGAGGGACTTCTCGCTGAGCTTCGCGGCGACGTCCATTTCACCCAGGTCGGCGTGGCACATGGCGGCGATGCCGTCGAGTTCGGCAAGGGAGTAGAAGTCGATCCAGCGGGGGTCTTCGTCGGACGGGCCGTGGTCGAACGACTTGTACGCCCGGGTGAGGGCGTTGCGGGTTTCCTTGGAGTCTCCGAGGCGGGACCAGCCGCACGCTTCCCTCAAGTTGAGGAGGGACATCATGCGGGGCGGTACGTGGCGGGCGGAGACTCGCTGTCCCATGCGGGCGAGTTCGACGGCATCGCGGGGCATGCCGGTGCGGGCTGCGGCCATCGACATCTGGGCGTAGGCGTGGACTTCGACTTCGTGGTCGTCTGCCATGCGGGCCTGGTACAGGGACTGGTTGTAGTAGTTCCACGCGTCGTCGGGGCGGTTCGCGTCGTACGACAGCCAGCCGGTGAGGACGGCGAGATCACCGTAGGCGGACCGCAAATGACGTCCGGTGGCTTCGGTGTAGCGGGCGGTGTTGATGAGCCGGTTCAATGCTTGGAGGGCGCGCAGGGCGTCCTGGGACAGGTTGTCGCCGCCCATGCGTTCGTCCAGCTGCTTCAGCTGCCGGACCATCTTCCGTACGGTCCGGACCTCGGCGGTGCCGATCTTGCGGGGGGTTCCGCGTTCGGGGTCGAGCCCGAGTGCGGCGAGGCCGGAGAGGAAACTACGGCGGTCCACTGGTTGCTCCTGGTCGTCGAGCTGGTCCAACGTGATGACCGTTGGTGTGCGCCCTGACGTGAAGCCGAGCGCGGTCATGTTCTCGCCGGTCAGCTCGGTCAGGATCCTGCGGTAGATCGGTCTCGGACAAGCCACATCCCCGTCCTCCCACGTCGCGATGACGCGGGAGGTGCAGCCGGTGTTCTCCCCCATGCGTAACCCGTGCTGGTTGATGAGCGAGGCGAACTCCGGCCGGCTCATCTGGAAGCGCTCCTCGCGCACAGCCCGGATCTTGCTGTTCGGTGTCTTGTCCCGGACCATCTCTACCCCCGGTGTCCAGTCGGCGTGAGCTGACCGTATGCGGTGGTTGGTAGCTACGCAGATGGATCAGCAGATCAACAAGCCTTAACGGCCGTTCTTGCATCGGAGTTGCATCGCGCGAGCATCGCTCGTGACATCAGTACCCCGGTTATCTGGTGGAGCCGACATCGCCCACCTTCGAGGTCCTGATGACTGTGACCGCCACGCCGCGCCCCACAGGGCACCCCGGGTACACCGAGACGCTGCCGTGCGAAACACAGAGCGCCAGGGCAGCACGTCGTCTCGTCCTCGTCGCGCTCGCCGTATGGGGTCAGGAGCAGCTCACCGACGACGGTCAGCTGATCGTGACCGAGCTGGTTGCGAACGCCGCTCAGCACACCTCCAGCCACCTGATCCGGGTGCGCATCACATACCAGGACGACGCGTTCGTCCGGATCGGTGTGGTCGACAAGTCCCGCCGCCTCCCGACGGCCACCCCCGCGGGCGACGGCGACACCAGCGGGCGAGGTCTGGCTCTCATCAACGCCCTGGCGACCCAGTGGGGCTGCGACCCGCTGCCCTGGGGGAAACGTGTCTGGGCTGATCTGACATGCGAGAGGAACCCGTGACGAAGAACAGCAGGCCATGGGTCGGGGACAAGGTTCACGACATCAGCCAGGGCCGGACCGGCATCATCACCGACGTCCGGCAGGGGAAGTACATCCTTCGCCCCGTGTTCGGTATGGGCCAGTGGGAGAGCGAGCGGGACACGAACCTGAACCTGATCACCCCCCGAGGCGAGGAGGAGCCCCCGCCCGAGGAGAAGACCCCGGCCGAGGACGCCAAGTGACGGAGCCCCTGCCGGTGCGGCTGGAAGCCCTTTTCACCGCCTACGAGTACGAGATGGGTCTCTGCTTCCGCTGCTATCGCAGCAACGTCCAAGTGACCCGCGTAGGGGAGATCACCAGCCCCGACGGCGAGACCCCACTGTACGGATGCCAGCGGTGCGTCCAGGAGCTGACCGTCATGCACGTCCGGGCCCACGACACCCCGGCCCGCCCCTACGTGCAGCTCCCCCGGATCCAGAACCCTTCCTGAACCCCCAAGCCCCCTCACTGGGAGCGGTAGCCCCCCGGCTAACCCCCGCCGCTCCCGGTGAGGGCCTCCCCTCTTGAGGACCTCATGCGCCGATTCTTCGCTGCCCTGATCTGCCTGCTCGCCATCGCCTGCACCACCCCGGCACAAGAGCCGGCTGCCGACCAACCCCGCCGCCGGACCACCCTCGTGCCTGTCTCTCCGGGTGGTGAGGGCACCTGCCCGAGGATCATCAACATCCTCCAGACCATCGAGGTGCCGCTCCAGCTGATAGCAGAGGGCGGCACCCCCGTGTCGTTCAGCGACGACCTGCGCAGTGCCGGAAGGGAACTCCAGGGCGCTACTTACACCACCTCCGGGGCTGTGAAGACCTTCGCGACCGGCCTCGGAGGTGACCTCCTGACCCTGACGGATGCCCTCGACGCCGGAGAGAACGGGGCGGCGGTCGCGACGGGTGATGTCGTCACGAACCGGGTGAGGAACCTCCGCCACGCCTGTACCAGCCCGTAACACCACCATGTGGTCTACGACGGGCCCGAGTTGGCGCTACGATCCTGCCCTCAACACCACCCGGGGGCAGGATCGTGGACTCTGAAGGCGAACAAAAGCGAGTTATTCATACACCGGAGGGGACCTTCTCCATAGGACGCGCCGCGCCCGCCATCACCATCAACCGAAAAAGCGGGCCAGAATTTCCGATCCTTTTCGCGTCATTCGTCGCCGTAGCCGCTAGCGTCGTAGGGGCCATTGGCTCGGATTTGGAAAAGGCAAACATCTCACCTACGGTCCTATGGATTGTGGGGGCAGTTGCTGTCGCCGCGTTCGTCGGTGTCGCCGTACCGTATTTCTTCGCCCGTCGGCGGTATCTCCAGAACGAGAACATGAGATTCGCCGACATCATGAAACACCAGAAAGAATACGAGAAGGAAGCACTCGACAAACTGAAGAAGTCCACTGAGCTGGCCACCTTGATGGAACTCAATCAAGGTCAGATCAAGGACTATCACACGATCGTCACGAATCAAGCGGACAAGTCCTTCCGCTCTTCCCAGACCGCCATGGCCATCGGGATCGCCATGCTCGTCGGGTGCCTCATCAGTGGCTTCTATGTCGACGCTGCACAGCTCCGATGGTTCGTTGCCGCCGTCGCCGCGATCAGTTCCACCATGGCCGCGTTCCTCAACCGAACGTACCTCTCTATGTACCGGGACTCGATCGCCCAGCTGAACCGGTACTTCGATCAGCCGGTTCTGAATAGCTACTACCTGACGGCCGAGCGCCTCAGCGAGAGCTTGGGCCCAGAAGCCCAGCACGAAGTACGCCGCCACATCATCGTCGAGGTCCTCAAGACCAGCGCCTCCATGAGCGACAAGCGCCGCGACACGGAAGAGTCAGCCCCCGAGGAGCCGAAGATCCCGAAGCAGAAGAAACGGAAGCAGAAGGACCCCGCATAGCCTCGAAACGGCTATCCTGAACCCGGGTTACTCCTCTTCTGGCAACCCCCTGAAAGCCCCCGTAGCTCGTCCCAGGCTGCGGGGGCTTTCCCATTCCCGAAAACCCTTGACCGTGGCGCCGCTGGAATACAAGCCCTCAATAATGTCACTCCACCGACCTACGATAAAGACCAGGAGGAAACGCCAGAAGAGAAAAGAGCACCACCGTGACGAAAAAGGTCTTCGGATGGATGGCTGACCGCGCAGGCTGCGGCTACTACCGCATCGCACAACCCCTCACCCAGCTCGCCGCCACAGGCCACGACACGTGGCACCACACCGTGATGCCGGACAACCACACCCGGTACGACGTCATCATCGGGCAGCGGGTCGTACAGCCTGGTCCCACGGCCACGTGGCAGGACCTCGCCCGAGCCGGCCAGAAGTTCCTCGTGTACGAACTCGACGACGACCTGCTGAACGTCGACCACACCAGTGCCGAGGCGCACGCGTTCTTCTCCCAGCCGCACATCAGGGAGAACATCGCCCGCAACGCCTCCATGGCCTCCGCGGTGACCGTGTCGACCGAACCTCTCGCCGCCCAGATGCGGGTGTTCAACCCGAACGTGCACGTCGTCCCGAACTTCATCCCGGCATGGCTGCTGGACCACACCCCGCCCCGGAACAACGGGAAGGTCACGATCGGGTGGGGAGGCTCCGGCACCCACAACATGGACTTCGCGGAAGCAGCACCGCAATTGCGCCGGTTCCTGAACAAGAACCCCCACACCGAATTCCACGCCATCGGCACGGACTACGGGACGTGGATGAAACTCCCCCCGGACCGTTGCCGGTTCACCCCGTGGGTGGCGGACGTCGAGGATTTCTACCGCACCATCGACTACGACATTGCTATCGCCCCTTTGCGGCCCCACGTGTTCAACCAGTCGAAGAGTTACATCAAGTATCTCGAAACGGCGGCGCTCGGAATCCCGATGATCGCTTCCGAAACCGGCCCCTATGCCGAATCGATTCAGCACGGCGTCACAGGGTTTCTCGTGAAACGTGACCACGACTGGGCCGCCTATCTCCGCGCCCTTACCAACGACGCAGAAATGCGACACGAGATGGGTGCGGCAGCGAAAGCATGGGCCAGCACCAAAACCATCGAAGGCAACATCAGCATCCTGGAGAAGGTGTTCACCGCATGAGTAAGCGAATTCTCCTCACCGGGGCAGGCGGGTTCGTCGGATCCCACATCCTCCGACACCTATTGACCCACACCGACTGGGATCTCGTCTGCCCCGTGACGTTCCGCCACCACGGGAACAGTGACCGGATCGCCTCCGCGATCGAAGACCGTCCCGAATGGCACCAGCGGGTCCAAGTCGTCATGTGCGACCTCACCGCCCCCATATCGACGACGACCGCCAGCCGGCTCGGGCCGATCGACTACATCCTGAACGTCGCGTCCGAGTCGCACGTAGACCGTTCCATCACCGACCCTGTGCCGTTCATCCGGAACAACGTCGACCTGATCCTGAACCTGCTGGAGTACGCCCGCATCACCCAGCCCGCTGTGTTCCTCCAGATGTCGACCGACGAGGTGTACGGGCCCGCCCCCGCCGACTACGCGCACCGCGAGTGGGACACCATCGCCCCGTCAAACCCGTACAGCGCCAGCAAGGCCGCCCAGGAAGCCATCGCGTTCTCCTACTGGCGGACCTACGGGGTACCCGTCGTCATCACGAACACGATGAACATCATTGGGGAGATGCAGTCGTCGGAGAAGTTCCTCCCCAAGACGATGCGCGCCGTCGCAGCACGCGAACCGGCGACCGTCCATGTGTCTCCGGAAGGGCAGCCCGGGTCGAGGTTCTACCTCCACGCCCGGAACCTGGCAGACGCGTGGCTGTGGCTGCTGAACCACCACACCCCGCAGATGTACCCCGACCACCCGCTGCCGTCCCGGTTCCACATCGTCGGGGAGCGGGAGATCAACAACGTCGAGATGGTTCACCTCGTCGCGGACACCATGGGCGTTCCGAACCCCGAACTGCACCTGGTCGACTTCCATGCCTCTCGACCGGGCCACGACCTGCGGTACGCCCTCGACGGGAGAAAGCTCGCCGCCGCCGGGTGGAAGGCCCCCGTCCCGTTGGAGGAGTCGCTGACCCGAACGATCGGGTGGACGCTCACCAACCCGGAATGGCTGGTGGCGTGATGCTCCCCGGAGTCACCGTGACGATCGCGACGATCCCCCCGAGAGCGAAGAGGCTCCGGCAGGCGTTCGCTTCCGTCGCCGCCCAGACGCTTCAGCCGCACGCGGTCGTCGTGGAGTACGACCACGACCGGACCGGGGCGGCAGCGACGAAGAACCGGGCCCTGGACAAGGTCACCACCGAATGGGTCGCCCCGCTGGACGACGACGACCTGTTCCTCCCCCACCACCTGGCGGCCCTCCACGCCCATGCCTTGGAGACCGGGGCGGACGTCGTGTACTCGCTGCCCCGAGTGATCGGCCCAGACGGGCAGGAGCAGCCGAGAGCGTGGGACTGGGGTGGCGGCCCCGAGTTCGACCCGGAGCTGCTCCAGACGAAGGCGTACATCCAGACGACGTCCCTTGTGCGGACCGAGGCGGCGTTGGCGGTCGGCGGCTTCGCGTTCATCACCGACCGGACCGGAGCCGTCAACGATGACCACGGCTTCTACCTGAAGCTCCACACGGCCGGTTTCCGGTTCGCGCACCTCCACGAGCCGACGTTCATCTGGAATCACCACGGCTACGGAACCCCAGGACGGCCTGGGAACACGAGCGGGCAGCCAAGCCGCTGGTGACACACGACAGGCCCCCACAGCGCATCGTGGGGGCCTTCGTGGTCAGGCCACGCGGTCCAAGCGGAGTGTCGAGTTCGTTCGGACGATCGTCGCCGTCGCAGACGAAGCGTTCTGGGCCCACCGGAACTGGATGCTGCCCGCCGTGCTGGACGTCACGACCGTCGCCCAGATCTGGAAAGCCACCTGCGTGCTTCCACCGGGGGCGCTGTAGAAGTCCGTGTCCGACGCCAGGCCCGACGTGCCGGTCTGGTCGGCCCACCGCAGCACCGTGCCCGCAGGGACCGCCCAGTCGAACTTGATGTCCCCCGCCGTGTCCCCGGAGAAGATGCACAGCAGGAACAAGCTGTAGCTGGCGTTCGCGACCACCGGGAGAACCAGGTGGTTGTCGTTCTGCAACACCGTCGACGACGTCACCGACTCATCAGCCGTCTTCCTGACCAGCTGAACCCTCCCGACCCCAGAAACGGTCAGGTTCCCGTCGACGTTCGTGTCCCCCGCAACATCAAGGTTCGCGGACGTCTCGATGTTGCCGGTCGCGGTGACCGTGCCGCCGACGATCAGAGAGTCGTCGGTCTTGAGGGTGTTCGCCCCCGACCGGTACAGGTTCGTATCCCTCGCCCCCGACCCCGCACCCCATTCCATCTGGCCGTCGTTCCGCAGATTGAACCGGGACACCGAGTCCCCGACCTGCTGCGCATCCACAGCGGTACTCGCCGCGGTGGCTCGGGACGACAGCAGCCGGCCCGGGAACGTGGCGGCACCGCCGGACCCGCCGACCGTGACGTTCGTGGACGCCAATCCGTTCGCCACCGGGTCGATCCACGACCCGGACAGCGGGGGTGTGCCGTTCGAGAGGAGGAACTTCCCGGTGTCGGTCTCGTAGATGCCCTGGCCTTCGTACGGGGTGGCGGGGCGGGTGCTGGACGTGCAGACCGTCGTCCCGACGACCACGTCCAGGAGGTCGGCGTTGTCGTTGAGGTCGGTGTCGACGTTGACGTTGTCGTCGCCGTCCGGCTTGTACAGGCCCAGGCGCGGGGTCGTTGTTCCGGTCATGGCCCCTCCTTACTTCGTGAACGTGATCGTGATGACGGGGGTGTTCGAACCTGACCCGGCCCCGGCGAAGCGGCCGTAGTCGGTGTAGCTGGACGTTCCGGGGCCGACCGAGATGCCGGTCGAGGTGCCGGTCTTGAACTCGTCGCCCACGCTGGTCGGCAGCGTGACGGTGCGCTTGCCGGGCTTCGGCCACTTCGTGGACGTCCACCGGTTCTGGTTGACCCGCGCGTCGGCCCACGTCGTCGGCCGGGACGTGTAGTTGTGCGTCCCGATCCGGGCCGTGCCGCCCGCGTTGTAGTACCAGTGGTTCGCGTACAGGGTGACCGTGACGTTCTTGATCGTGGCGCCTGCCAGATCGGACACCATCGACGCCGAGTTGAAGCCGATGAGGCCCCGCTGGTTGCCGTACGACGCCGGGGGCGCGTCGCCCTGGTTCGCGCTGTTGCCCCAGTACGAGATGTAGGCGTTCCCCGAGTCGTACGAGCCCGACCATGTCGCCTGGTAGGACTTCGTGTACGTCTGCACGGGCACCGTGCCACCACCACCGGCGGACTGGTCCACGCCCGTGTCGTCGATCAGCGGTCCGAGGTCCTCTACGGACAGCTGGATCGCGTTCACCGTCGCGGAGTTCGTCGTCAACGACAGGGTGCCCGTCCCGGTCAGGCGGGCCAGCGTCAGCAGGTAGTGGTGCTCACCGGAGTGGTAGTTCGTGAACGTCTTGGGGCTGGAGTCGTCGCACGAGATGATCAGGTTGAACGGGCCGACCGTGACACCGCCACCGCTGGTGTTCGTGATCCCGGCGGTGTGCATGGCCAGCTGGTCCGACGATGTCGACGGGGATCCGGCCCCGCCGTCCCGGACTCGGATGGCGGCCGTGTCGCCGATCACCGTGCCGGACAGCCGCATCGTCGATGTCGAGATGCGGTACATCCGGCCACTCACCAGGGTGGTGTCCAGCTCCAGAACAGCGATCTCCGTGCTGCCAGACGTCGTGTCGGAGTCCGCGCTCCGCTCCCCCCGGAACAGCAGGCCCTTCGGGAGACTGTTGATCAGATCCATGACGTTGGTGCCCGCGACGGTGAGGTCGCCGTTGACCGCGACGTTCTGCCCGGACAGGTTGCCGTCCTCGTCGATCGACGCAACAGCCACCCCGGCCTTCGTGAAGGTGATGTAGTTGCCGGTCTCGTCCGGGTCGGCAGACAGATTGATCGTCTGATCGCCTTCCTCCCCGTACGACTGGAGCCCCACAGCGTTCAGCTCGACCCGCTGCCCAGCAGTAGCAGTCTTGATCGAAGCGGCGAGCACCCAATCCGCGGTGATCTCCCCAGCCGTCACCTTCGACACCGACAGATCCGAGATGTGGGCGTCGTCGATGAGGAGCGCCGTAGCCGACGCAGCATCCGAAGCAGGGGACTTGTTGCCCGACCGGTCGACCGCGACGACCTTCACGAACCGTTCGTCGGTCTCCGTCACCGGGAACGTCCCAATGACCGGGATACCGGACTGCAACGCCGCTGCGCACACGAGCCGGCCGACGAGCGTCGTCTCGTCCGGGAGGTACACAGAGTCGTTGGAGACGTGGACTTCGAGGTGGTTGGTGTCAGCCTCCAGGTTGAAGGTGCCGCCCGCGCTGACGCCGAGGTCGTGCCGGACCTGCAACGCGATCGGAGAGCCCGCCACCAGGGGCGCAGCAGGAGTCGACGGGGGCATCGTGTCCCTGGGCGCGGTGAACGCCTGCGTCGACGACCACGTGGACCGGTTCGGCGGTGATGCCGTGTCCACCGCCCGGATCTGGAACTCGTACACCACCGACGGGGTCAGCTCCTGCACAACCTGGCTGTTCTGGTCGAACGGCACCGTGATCGTCTGCCAGTCGGTGCTGGTGATCGGAGCGACCCGAGGCTGGTTCCACGTGTGCAACTCGTTCCACGTGTCCTGCCCTGCCTCCGTCCACGTCGCCGCGTACGGGGCAGTGATGTTGGGCCGGTACCGGATCTCGTAGTGGGAGCCGTCCACGATCGCCGACCCGTCGGTGTTCAGCGGCTGCGCCCACGTGACCTGGATCTGGGCTTTCGTCTCGTCGCCGTTCGCCTGGTACGTGTTCCCGAAGAACGGCCCGAACACCGGGATGCCTGGGGTGGAGGTGTCGCCGTTGACTCGGTCCCCGACCGGGGTCGTGACACCACCGGTGAGGGGCCGGTCGTACCCGGACACCACGAGCGAGGTGACGCCGCCTTCCTGGCCGCCGGTGCGGTTGACCTCGAACTCCACATAGTCCGTCAGGTCGGTCCACGTGCCGTCCTTGGCACGGTAGGCGACCGTCATGCCCTGCTCGATCGGCCACGTGGTCTCCAGGACGCGCAGCTTGATCGGGTTGATCCGCTCGCCCCGGAAGTAGATCTCCTCGTTCAGGTCGATCAGGTCCAGGTCGGGGTGGTACACCCACACGAAGTCCCCGGCGGTGATGTCCCCGGCGAGGTCGTACTCCTCGGCGGACAGGGTGATCGCCCGGCGGATGCTCTGGAAGCGGCCGAGCTGCTGCGCCGCAAGGTTGTCGAGGTTCGCGTTCTCGGCGTCTGCGGCGTCGATCAGCCGCGTGAGGGTCACGGGGTTCCCGAACAGGTCCAAGTACGGGTTTGTCGCCCCGACATCGGAGAGGTCCGCCGACCCGGTGGTGATCGCGTCGCCTTCTCCCTGCGACAGGGCAACGACGCGGGTCGAGTAGTCCTCGACGTCCTGGTCGGCGGAGAACGCCCCCGGCAGGCCGATGAAGTCCAGGTCGTAGCCGGGGTTCCGGGCGGTGATGACACAGGTCGGGGTGGTGTCGTACAGGTCGGAGACGTACCCGGCGTCGACGGTGCCGTCATGGTTCACCCGGTACTCCACCGGGGCCGACGGGGTGCCGAAGATGTCACACAGAGCCGTCAGGGCTTCCCTGGGAGACTTCCACTGGAAGTTGTAGTTCGCGACCCCCGCCACCGAGTGCAGGACGCCTTCCTGCACAGAGTCCGGGAGAACCGCGCGGACCGCGTTCGCGAAGCTGCCGGAGGCCGCGGTGACCGTGTTCTCCAGAACGGCACCCTTGTTGTCCTCGTCGCCGAGCCAGAACGTCATCCCGGCACCGCCGACGCTGATGGACCGTTCCACCGCGTTGCTGCGCCGGTCGTCCTTCTGAATGCTCCGGGAGCGGACGACACCGACGTACCGGGCCATGCCCAGCAGCCGGTCGCCGTACTGGGCCGGATCCACACGGCCCGGGAGGATCGCCATGTGCCCGAAGTACCGGACAGCGTCCGCCACATCCGTCGGGGTCGCCGCAGACAGGGTGACGTTCCAGTCCCCGAGGGCTCCTGCTACCTGGTGAACAGCCATCAGCGTCGCACCCCATGGATCGTCTCGGGCATCGCAGCGAGGTACTGGTCACGCAAGGCCGCAGCACCGTCACCGGAGGCTGGTGAGGAGCCGTTCACGACGGCCCCGAGGAAGAAGTCCAGGCGGGTCGTCGCAGCGAGCGACAGGCCACCGGAGGCGTGCGGGGTGAAGTTCGACGCAGACCCGGCAACGAACCGGTTCCCCGCCGGGTCATCCCCGGTCGCGACGACGTACTCCCCCGACGCCGGGGCCGTGTTGTTCTCCATCGCCGCCAGGCGCACCGTGAGCGTGTCCGCCGTGCCGCGCTTCAGATAGCCCTCCACCAGCCGGGCTCCCCGGCGCATCGTGAGGTCCATGACGAACCGGCCCGGGTTCAGGCCCTTCGTCAGCCTGACCGTGACCATCTCCGGTTCGTTGTGGAGCAGCGTCACCGCATCCCACGACGTGACCTCCGTAGAGGTGTCGGAGAAGACTCGCCACAGCTTCGGCTGCCACGCCCCACCCGAGTACGTCTGCACGTCCAGCGACGCCGACACCGACGGGGTGACGTTCACCAGCCCGTTCGACAACGACCAAGAGGTGGTGGAGCACTCCTGGTCGCAGCCCACCAGCTCCTCACCACCGGAGAGGAACCGGACCCGGCCCCGCAGGTAGTCCGTCGGGTCACACCCCCACCTCGGGGCCGAGCCGGCTGGCACTTCCCGGTACACGAGGTGCGGTCCGTCTGCCCCGGTGCGGGTCATCACCCCGGGGTTCGTGGCCCCCGTGAAGTACCCGTAGTGCCCGATCGGCGGGGCGTGCCACCGCTCCCCCGCCAGGTTGTACGGGTTGGCCCTCACAGCCCCCGTGAGGCGCGACTGAAGGTCCAAGGACCCTTGGGTGCCCAGCCGGGTCAGGTCGAGCTTCCAGGTGCTGGTGACGACCTCTCCGGACCACTCGGCGTAGTCCGCCGACACGGACTTCACCGTGTAGTACCCGTTGCGCTCCGGCTTGTCGGTGAACGTCACCGGGATCACGGAGTCCTGCAACGCCAGCAGGTTGTCGTGCCGGACCACCAACTGGGCGCGCGTGAGGTCCGGGGACGACTCCTGGCCTGACAGGGACAGCTCCCGGCCGTCAAGCCCGGACTCCGTGACCGTGAACGTTTCCCGCAGGGTGATCCGGCCGACGGTGACCGTGCCCCAATCCGCACTCATCGGTACGACCTCTCTACGTTCCGCAGCTCATCGCGCAGGACGACCGCGACCTGGCGCAGCTGCCGGGGGTTGGACGGGTCGATGACGCCCTGGATGTTGACGTTCTCGATGACCGCGCCCCCGCCGCCGTTCGCCAGCCGCTCCAGCTGGTCGACGGCGCGGGCGAAGTTGCCCCACTGCTCGTTCGTGAGGACCGCTTCGGGCTTGCCGGTCTTGTTGACCGCCAACGTCGCCCCCGGCTGCAACAGACCACCCGAGTCGTAACCACCCGGCCGGTTCATCCCCGCCAACGACCCGTACCGCTGGATCGCATAGTTCGACCCGGCGAAAATGTTCGCCATCGGGTCCTTCGACACCCCGTACGCGAACGGGCCCCGGAACAGGTACTTCTTCGCGTACGCACGGAACGTCGGGCCGATCACCTGCATCAACCCGACCGACGGGTGACCGGCCCTCCAGTTCGAGTCCCACTTGTTGACGACGTTCGGGTCACCACCGGACTCCTGGTTCATCCGGCGCAGCACCGTGTCCTGCCAGCCCTGAGACTGGCCCAGCTGCTTCAGGACGTCAGCAACCTGCGGACGCCACCGGCCGACACCAGAGCCAGGGGCGAACACGGTGCCTTCCTTCCCACCGGCCCCGCCCATCGACGGCTTGAACCCGTACCAGGAGTCGAACAGCGAATCCCGGTAGCCACGGGCGTCCTTACCGACGACCACACCCCGCCCGCCCCGCGATTCGACGTTCACCCCGTTCAAGGTGCCCGCCGTGTGGCCCTTGTCCTTATTGGTGATGCCGATCATGAACGGGGCCTTCAGGTTGCGCTTCCAGCCCTCCGGAGCCGTGTTCCCCTGGAACGAGAACGTTGACCACAGCCGGCCGTTCGGAGACTGGCCCAGGATCTTCTTCTGGATGCCGGACATGAACCCGGAGCAGTCCCACGACGGGTTGCCCGCCCCACCCCACTGGTACGGCTTCCCGGCCTGCGTACGGGCCCACTTCAACGCGGCGGCGACCGCAGCACCGCCCCCGGCACCATCGCCCTTCTCACCCGCGCCCAAGAGCAGCTGGACGGCCTTCTTCATTCCGTCCTTCAGCAGGTCCACGAACTTCGTGTTGCCGCCAGGGATCTTGTTGATCAGCGGGTTCACGATGGACTTCGCCCCGGACTTCACGGCGTCACCGAAGGACTCCTTCAGCCAGGAAGCGCCCTTCTTCACCTTGTCCCACGCCCCGGACGCCACATCCCCGATCCCGTCGAAGATGCCGCCCAGGGCGAAGCCGCCAGTCTGGTAGCCGGTGAGGGGCTTGCCCATCATCGCGGCCTTGTTCACGGCGTGGAGGCGGGCCCGCTCGAACGGGTCGCGCATGGCCTCCGACACGTAGACGCCTTCGCCCTTACGCATCGGGACGAGCTGGTCATCACCCTGCCGGTAGGTGGAAGTACCGGGCAGGACACCACCGCGGGCCAGGCCCTTGACCTCGCCGAGGGTCTTCCCGCCGAACGCGCCGACGACGGCGTTCCAAACCTTCCTGATGCCCTTGTTGTAGACCGTGCCGATGATGAAGTTGACCGGCTTCTTCGCCAGGTCCTGGAGCTTCGCCCACGCCGCACCGATCCGGTCCTTGGCGGAGGTGAACGAGGCGACGACGGCGTCCCGGAAACGGTTGGCGCCATCCTTGATGCGGGCCCACAGGTCGTCGGCCTTCGTCTTCAGTCCGGTCCACAGCTCCGACCAAGTGCGGGACACCGCTGTCTTGACGTTCGAGAACGACGTCCGCAGCCACAGCCAGGCCCGGTCGATGGCCGTCTTGATGTCCGCCCAGGTGCTGGTGAACCGGTTCTTGATCGCGTTCCACTGGTCGGTCCACAGCTTCGTGACCGCGTTCTTCGCGTTGACGAACGAGGTCCGGTGCCACGCCCACGCCTTGTCGATGGCGGAGCGGATCAGCGCCCACGTGTCGGTGAACGCCTTCTTGATGGTGTTCCACTGGTCGGACCAGACCTTCGTGACCGCCGCCTTCAGCAGGGCGAAGGCCGTCTTCATCCAGTTGGTGACCGTCTCGATCTTCTTCTTGATGTCGTCGAAGACGTCCCGGGTCTTCGTCCACATCCCGACGAACCAGTTCTTCACGGAGACGGCGATCTCGCCGACCTTCCGCCCGAACTTCACCAGCCAGTCGATCACCTTGATCACGGCGTCGATGGCCTTGCCGATGGCCTTGATCAGCTCGGAGAACACCGGCCCGGCCAGGCGGATGATGATCGGAACGACCGTGCCGAGGATCGCGGCGGCGAGCTTCCCCAGCTCCTTCACGATCCAGATCACGACGTTGATGACCGGCTGGGCCTTCGTGACCAGCTCGCTGAGCTTCGCCCCGATCGACTGGACTGCCGGGACGACGCGCTCCCGGATGAACTCCGACAGGGCCTTCAGGATCGGCGACAGGTTCTTCAGGATCGCCCCGTAGACCTCCATCACCGCGGGGACGATCTTCTTCGTGAACAGCGACCACAGCGTCGACAGGACCGGCATCACCGCGTTCGCGACGGCCTGACCCAGCGCGAGGAGTGACGGCAGCAGCTGGGTCTTCAGCGTGGTCCACAGCTGCTTGATGGGCGGCAGGATCGTCGTCTGGAACTTCGACGCCAGCGTCTGGAGGGTGGCGAGCAGCTCCGACTTCAGCTTCGCCCCGATCTCGGACAGGACCGGGCCGAGCTTCTGCTTGAGGAGCGCCCACGTCTGGTTCACGAAGTCGTGGAACGGCTGGAACTTCTTGTACGCCAGGTAGAACGCCGCACCCAGGGCTGCGACAGCGACGACGACGAGACCGATGGGGTTCAGGGCCAGGAGGGTGTTCAACGCGGCCTGGGCGGTCGCCCACAGCTTCACGGCGACGGACACCGAGATGATCGCCCCGGCCAGCGCGGTCAGGACCGGCACCGGGATCAGCGAGATCAGCTTCGCGAACCCGTTAGCGATGGCCAGGGATATGCCGCCGATCGGGGCCAGGGCCTTCGCCACGTTGATGCCCGTCTGGACCAGATTCTTCAGCAGGTCCAGGACCACGGGGGCGTTCTTCTTCGCGTACGCCAGGAACTCCTGGAACCCCTGGTTGTTCTTGAGGGTCGCCCCCCACTTCGCGAACCGAGCCGTCATCGTTTCGAGGCCACCGGAGATCCCGACGGACATCGGCATGAACGCGTTGAGCATCCCGACGAACCCGGTCGCAACGTTCTTCACCGACCGCAGCAGCGACAGCAGCAGACCACCACCGAGGCGCTCCACGTTCGCCCCGAACTGGCGGAACACCGGCCCCGCATGGTTGTCGCCCAGAGTCGAGAGGAACTCGGTGACGCTGCCGCTGACGGACTTCACGACCGGCGTCAGTTTCGGTATGAGCCCGCGCAGCTTGTCGAACAACGTGATGAAGACGGGCAGCGTCGTCGGTGCGAGGGAGTCCGACCACTCCTTCATCGCCCCGCGCAACCCCAGGTACGACACCGTGAGAGCACGGGCCGGGGCGGACATGCCCTTCGTCGCCTCGGTCAGCGCCTTCGTCGGGGCAATGCCCTTCTCGATCTGCTTGTCGTACTCCTTAACCGCCTCGGTCATCGCCGCGAACTGAGGCTTCACCGCCAAGGCGAACACCCCACCGGCCGCACCAGCAGCTGCGAACGACGCACCCATCGCCCCGACCCCGGCGGTGACCGCAGCAGCCGCCGGAACGATCGCCGGAGCCAGCGCCCCGATCGCCGACGCGATCCCGCCCAAGCCCCGGGACGCCTGGTCGGTGTCCGCGTCGACCCGTACCCGGACCCGCTGCCCTGCCAGGTCGTTGACCTGGCGCTGCAACTCGGCGATCCGACGCTGCGCCAACGCAGTGTCCAGGTCCACGCGCAACGTGAACGGGCCGAGCCGGGACAGCTCCCGCTGAAGCTGCCGCAGCTGCTCCCGCACGGCCTGGGTGCTCAGGTCCAGACGGATCTGGAACGGGCCCATGCGCTGCAACGTGTTCCGCACGTCCCGGGTCTGCGACCGCAGGTGCAGCAGGTCCAGGTCCACCCGGATCTGCGGGAGTCGGCGCAGCGCCGAGCTGATGCCGTCGCGGATTCGGCCGCCGATCGACGCCCCCAGCCGGCCAGCTTCCGCATCGGAGGGTCGGCGGGCATCCCGAAGGGCGCGGAGGATGGTCGGAGTGACGCGGCCGGTGTCCGCGTCGACCCGGACGTAAGCGGAAGCGATCAGGAACGACATGTCACGCCTCCCCTGCCGGGACCGTCACCTGGTCGATCCAGCCGGGGAGCTGGACACTCATCGCGGTGAGCGTCACCTCGGTACGCCCCTGCTCGGAGGTGCGGGCAGGGCTGTCCGACTGCGGTGCCTGCTGCTCGACGCGGGCTGCCATGACGCCTCCGTAGGCCGTGACGCGGTGTGCAAGTGCGAGATATCGGGGGCCGGTGATGTCGTACGTTTCGAGGTCGATGCCGTACTGGGCGAGGAAGTCGGCATCCAGGTCCGCTTCGTGGTCGAGGACCCACAGGACTTCCGACAGGCGCTCGCCCAGACCAGGGATCAGGCTTTTCCCTCGGCTTCGCCCATGACCCGCTTCATCAGGTGGTCGGAGATCGCGTCGAACTGGTCGTCCGTGACACCGGGGCAGTTCATGAGGGCCAGGAACCCGTCCTCGCCCATCACGGCCTCCATGAGTTCCTGGCTGGCCGCCAGCTCTCCGTGGAGGCGGGCGGTGCGCATGACGCGCAGCGACAGGGACTTCGGGACCTTCAGCGGGATCGTGTACTCGACGTCGTCGATGACGAAGAGGGTTTCCCGCTCTTCCTCCACCGGGGTGTCCGAGGACAGCTGAGGCGGGACGAACGCTGTGGGGGCCTTCGGACGGTTGGTCGTCTTCTTACGGGTCGGGGGCATCGCAGTCTCCTTGGGGAGGAGCTGGGGGCCGGGTCGACGGCCCCCAGCGGTCAGGCGGTGGCGTCGACGATGTGGATCGGCGCGATGGACGCGGACACGTAGTGAGCAGCCCACTTGGCCGTCAGGACGGTCATGGTGTCCTTCGTGTACGCGACCTCGAAGGCGTCCGTGGACAGGGCGCGGCGGACGATGACGCGGCGGCGCAGCGACTCGTCGGCGTAGCCGTCGAACAGGAGCGCCCTGTACGCCGGGATCGTCGCCGAGGTCGCAAAAGACGGCTCGAACGACTCGAAGCCCGCACCAGAGGCCGTAGTGCCGCCGTTCATGACGAGCTTCAAGTTGTCCAGGGTCGGTTCGGCGAGAGTCGTCTCGACCATCACGTCCCGCTTGGTGAGGCGGGAGCCGACACGGTCGACGACCTGGTCGACCTCCAGCTCGGTGTACGTCTGGTCGACGGTCAGCTTCACGCCGTCGTTCGTCGCGCCGACGTCCGTCCATGCGGAGGCAGCCGGGGCGGTGTTCACCGCCGTGTCGGCAGGCTCTTCTGTCGGGAAGGTTCCGGTGTAGAGAGTCGCCGGGCCCAGCGTCAGATTGGTCGCAGTCAAACTCATGAGTCAGTCCTCCTAGATGCTTCGCTGCCAGTAGAAGAAGCCGTTGAAGTGGGCCTCGCAGACGAGAGTTCCGCCGCCGCTCTTCGCGGAGACCAGGCCGGGCACGCTGCACGGGTCCAGAGCGGCATGAGTGGGCAGCGGGTCGGGGTGCAGCACGGGCAGCCACACCCACGCACCGCTGAACGTCATCGGCTCGCACGTGACGTCGACCCCGTTCACGTCGGTCGTGAACTCGTATGCGGTGCTGCATGCCTGGTAGACCGCAGGGTCGGTGTCGGCGCTGGCCGTACTTGCGGTCAAGAGGCTGAGAGGCAGCGCCACGGCGGCGGCCACAACTCCGAGCTTGCGGAGCATCAGCTCTCCTTCTTCTCGTTCTTCGCCGCCTGCTTCGGCGGGTCCGGGGTCACGGCGAGGAGGCCGTGCCGCTTGAGGTCGGTGTATTCGGCCTCGTCGACTTCGATTTCCTCGTGGGGGCGCAGGATGGTGCGGACCTTCATCGGAAGGATTCCTTTCGGAGGGGCCACTCGACGGTGGTCAGATTTGGGTGGAGGCGCAGCGGGAACGTCTGCCCTTCAGGAATATCCGATGGGCATTCCACGGCTTTCGCGCCGACGGTCAGGTACTCCAGTTCGGCTTTGTTGTCGTGGACCAGGACGCGCCCCATGAAGGTGAGGAGCGTCCTCGACTTTTCGCCGTACAGGGCATAGCGCTTCATGACGCCTCCACCCAGTGCAGCTGAACGTCCAGGGAGTAATGGGCATACGACGACTGGTCGTCCGTGATCCGCCGGGACTCACTCACCGAGTAAGCCGACAGAACCCGCACGTCCGGAAATCCTCCGGGGAGTTCCAGACGCATGTTGATAGGCCCGTAGCAGGCGGCCTGAACGGTTTCCGCGAGGTTGTTCGCCTTTCCCCACGGCGGTTTCGCCGACTGGGGGTTCACCGCCCAGCAGTCGACCGACACGACCGGGGACCTCAGCGGCACGTACATGCCCGCACCACCGCCGACGACAGCCACGGTGATGAACCCGGTGTCCGCCCACCCCGGGGTGCCGTCGGCGGGCTTCGGAAGGGTCGTCGCGACGATCGGCTGGTCGAACAGGGTGTTGAGCCACGCGGCGGCGACCAGCTCCGTTGTGGCCCGCAGGACGGTCGCCATCAGATGATCACCCTCGGCTTGTGCAGAGCCGGCCGGAGGAAGGGCTGCGCCTGCGTTCCGGGGTGGTTGACCTGTGCGACGGGGTGCGCCGCTCCGGGCCACGACAGGGCCTGCTTGTTGCGGGGCTTGATGACGTGGGGGCGGGTTCCGAATTCGACCATCTGCGCGTACTTCACATCGCGGGAACCGACCCGGAGTTCTCCGTCCTCAACCTCGGCGAAGAGGGAGGCGCGAAGGCGACCGGTGTTCACTGGGCAATACCTCTTGGCGTCTTCGAGGATCTCCTCGCCGAGCTTCTCCATCAGGTCGTCTCGGACCATGTTGAGATGCTTCGGCCACGCCGTTTCGATACGGAAAACCAGTGTCACAGCCGCCCCCTTTTCGGGTGGTGGTAGTTCGGTGGATCCCCCTGCTTTTCGCAGGGTGTTGCATGATCCGGATTCAGTATGTGTTGGCCGGGTTCGACGGGGCTAGGTTGTTTGTTTCAAGTCCAGCCGCAGGTCGTTGACCATGCCGATACCCCCGGTCTGCGAGACGGCCTCCACGATGTAAATGCGGTCTGTGGATTCGTCTCTGATTCGGTCGTCCTCCAGAACATCCACATCAGCGCCAGTACGGGCGATGGAATAGCGAACAACCCGAGGCGTCGGGTTTTCCGGCGTGAAGGCGCGCCGCGTCACCTCGATAAGCGACGCGGGGATACCGGAGGCAACCGTGGTGGGTGCGTCGACAGGGTCGCCGAACTCGTCGGTGGTGGTGCCGCGCAGCACGCTGATGGTGGTGTTCGCCAGAGCTCTCATCGCAGCGGCTCCCACTCTTCCCACCCGTAATCGCGCACGGGGGCCCCTGCGGGCTGGACGCCTTGGCCGGGAAGCAGCCGGGAACGCTGAGTGCGGACCTGGACGCTGCGGGTGCCCTGCCACGACACCTGGTGCAGGGCTCGGCGCGCGAGAGGGGCAAGCGTCAAAGCGGAGGCCCCCATCTGGGCCTGCGCGGTGTCCTGGTTGACGCTCGTGAGGTTCAGGCGGGTGAACATGTCGGGCTGCGCGGCCATCCACGCGGCCTGGTAGGCAACGGCCTGCTTCAGCCACCGCAAGTCGCGGGTACGGCCCTCCTCCACGAGGACCGTGTGGATCTCGTAGGTGCGGCCGGATACCAGGTCGATGACGTACTGAGCGCGGCGCAGCTGGGCATCGGTGACGGTGGCACCGGTGATGTCGACGACGTCCTGAATCGACGCCCACGTGCCCGTGACGGCTTCGGTGACCGTGACGGTCTCGGACGCCTGGACGGCCTCCAGATCGCCGTCCACACCGCCCCAGACCACCAGGTAGTCCCCCGGGGCTGTCGCCGCTGTGGTAGTCCACGTGTAGGTGTACAGACCGTTCGCCGGGTTACTGATCCCCGCCGATACCGGGCCCAGCGTCGGGGTGCTGTCCCCGACCTTCGTGACCGTGACGGTGACCCCGGTCAGCACAGCCCCCGGACCGCCCGCGTACTCGAAGAACTGGGCGGTCAGAGGAATATCGGCACCCTGCAAGAAGGCCATGTCACGCCTCCAGGCTTACGGTCTCGGCGGCGTACACCGGGGCCTGTGTGGCGTCGAGGGCATCCCACTCGACGAGGTAGTCCCCCGGCCCGTCCCGGTCGTCCTCCGACCACGGGTAGCCGTACGCCCCCGCCGCGATGTGACCGATCCCGTCCCCCGTCGGGCCGACCAACGGCTCGCCCTGCCCGTCCTTCGTGACCGTCACCGTCAGCTCGGCGACGTCCGCAGCCGGCCCGCCCTCGTAGGCGTAGAAGTTCGCGTACAACGTGGCGAGCTGCGTGAAGATGAGGCCCTGGCGTTCCAGTTCAGCGAGTTCCCGGTCGGATACGTCGACGAGTTCCCACGGGCGGATCGTGAGGCGCACAAGGCTCATGGCAGCCCGCCTCAGACCGTGTACCGCATCACGTCCGCGACCGGCAGCACGGGAATCCCGTAGCTGTTGATCGCGTCGATGATGCTGTTGAAGTCGGACTGCTTGATGACCCCGGCGTCCCCGCCCTCGGACCCGGTGGTCAGGACGTGGAACGTCAGCTGCAACCAGGCGCCCTGCCGCTTGCACACGTCGAGGGAGCCCCCGGCCTGGGTGACCGAGGCGGGCAGATCCATGCCGACGCTGGCCCCGGAGATCGCGGACTGGGCGAGCATCCGGTAGGGGCGCGGCGGGGGCCACTGCTCCTTCAGGACGTTCGTGGAGGACCCGTAGCCGGTGAGGACAGTCCGGCCGGTCGCGAAGTACCGGGCGACGATCTGCTCGACCGGCACCCCGTCGATGGTGTTCTCGAAGTTCCCGCCCGGGTAGGCAAAGTTGTCGCCACGCAGCCCGTTCGACAGGAGCCACGACCGCAGGTTCCTCAGCTCGTCATCGACCTGCCGGGCGGTGAAGTTCGTGAAACGGCCGTCGTGCATGGCGTTGGTGTACGCGTGCCCGGCGATCTCCATCCCGGACTGGTCCTGCATCGTCCGCAGCTGCGCCAGCGTCATACGGTTCGCTGCGCCGATGGACTGGGCGATCGTGTAGAACGTGCCCCGGTACCCGTACTGGTCCATCTTCGGGCGGGCCAGCGCGTACTGGGAGTCCCACGAGTCATCGAACGTGATCGACACGACGCCGTTGGGGAACGTCGCGGTGATCGCGTCGATGATCTCGACGGACTGGAAGTGAACGGTGCAGTTCCCGCCCGTGGCGACGACCTGGAACCGGATGAACGTGAACCCGGACTTCGCGGACGGCACCCGGTTCGCGTCGAGGGAGAACGTTCCTGCGGCGGAGTGCACGTCCGACCAGCCGACGGTGACCGTCGTCCACTCCCCGGACTTGTAGAGCTTCGACGTTGCCGTGGTGGCGAGGGTCTGCCACTGGAACACGTTCGTCGCGCTGGTGCCGACCCGAATGTTCAGCTGCGACAGCTTCGACACGTCGTCGACCTTCACGACGAACCGGATCGCCTTACCGGTCAGGTCCATCGAGGAGATCCCCGACTTGTCGAGGTTCCCGTTCCCGGAGAAAACGACCTTCGCAGACTGGGTGCCCTTGCAGAAGTCCGTGGTGTCGTTCAGTTCCGAGGACGCCACACCACCCGACGTGGCCCACCCGTGGCCGGTCTGGAAGTGCTCCACGATTCGGGAGGGCTGCCGTACAGGGGTCGGGCGGCCCGGGTAGTGGGCGGGCAGAGCGAACCCAGCCGACTCCAGCCGGCCCGCGACGGACAGGCCACCGGAGATGCTTCCGGACCCGCCGACGGTCAGGTTTGCGGCACCACCGGACAGCACCAGGGGCCCGGTGAGGGTGTCCCCGGTGTCGTTGACCTTCCGCGGGTCTCCGGATGTGTAGCCGACCGCAGGCATGAAGTCCTCCTCCTAGACGTGACAGGGAGGGAAGAGGCGGGCCCGAGCGCAGGGGCCCGCCTCCGCCCGGTCAGGAGTTGTCCTCCAGGCACGCCCATGCCTTCTCGTGGGCGACGACGAAGCCACGGCGAGCGCGCATCTTCAGGACGGCCTCGTCGGTGAGGAATCCGACGCCGGAGTCAGCAGGGGCGGTTCGGGATTCGGGGCCGGAACGGACACCGAGGAACAGGTACTCGCGGTTGCCGACGAACAGGACCGGCTTACCGGTGGGGGCCGACGCTGCGGTCGCCGAAAGACGGCAGCCGTTGGACCATGCGACCTGGTAACCGAACAAGGTGTCCGGAGTACCGGCCAGGCCCTGCACGAAGATCGGCCGTCCCTGCACGTCCACGACACCGCGAAACTTCGCCTTGAACGCCGGGGATGCAATGACGATCGTGTTGCCGTCGTCGAAGTAGTCGGACTCTTCGTAGTCCGCGAGCGTGGCCGACAGGTTCGCGTACGTAGTGCCCCCGGAACCTGTCTGCGTCAGGTTCGAGTTCGCCGTGTATCCGGTGTCGGAGTTGTTCTGGGTCAGGCTGTAGTACAGCGACGCAAACGGAACCGTGGTGCCGTTCGCGGCGGCCGACGTAGCAAGGGTGGCGTTGTCGATGAACTTCGCGTACGACGTCGCCCAGTCGGTCTGCTTCGTCGAGATGATGTCGGCGACCTGACGGGTGTCCTGGAGGTCCTCATCGGCAATGCGGATCGCCCGGGTGAACTTCAGCGCGGTGAGCAGCACATCGTCGTTGACCGAGGTGTCCTCGGTGTACGCGCTGCCCTTCGCGGTGAAGTTGACGTCGACACCAGCCGAACGCGGCACATGCTTGGTGTCAGTGGCCATCGGGACGCGGCGGGCGAGACGCTCAACGGCCGACATCTGCTGGACTCGGGTGATGACCGGCCCGGAGTACTCCTCGGGAATCCAGTCCTCGTAGGTGTTGCGCGCCATGACGGCTCCTGGCTGTGAAGCCACCACCGCACATGACAATGGCGTGATGGCGAGGATTCGGAAATCCCCGGGGCATCACGCCACCTGTCGGGCTAAGTCGGGTTGTTCATCACGAGCAACCTGATATGACAATACCCGGTCATCGACCGCCGGTCAGCGCTCGTGCAATCAACGTCGCACTGGCCTTATCCGCGCCGCGCCGAAGGGCCTTGTCTCCACCGTCCACATCCTTCGCGGAACGGCGTCCAAAGAACTCGGGGAACTCCTTCTTGAAATCGTGGATCTGCTCATCGAGGCCCTCGATCTCACCGTCTTCAGACACTTCGATGTCGTCCATTTCCAGCATGCGGAGTAGCCGGTTCGGGTTCTTGATAAGCCCGGCTTCAGCGAGAGCGGCGCGGGCAGCCTGCTTCACCAGCATCGGCTTCCAGCGGGACTCCGCTTCCTGTGTCGCCTCTTCGCGGGCCTTCCTCTCCGTCTCCTCGACGGCGCTAGCCGCGTCCGTGCCGGACTTCCCGCGCAGGTCGGCAGCTTCCTTGTTGGCCCGCTTCAAGGCCCGCTGGACCTTCTTCCACTCGTACTCAGTGGGGGCCTTCCACGCGTCCTTGTCGTCGCCATCGTCCACATCCTCGGCGTCGTCGTCCTCACCCCCTTCCTCGTCGCCATCGACGTCCTCGTCGTCGGGGGCTCCGCCCGCGATCGGGTAGATCGGGTACAGCTCGTCGAGGCTTTCGCCAGGGCGTGCCTTGCGGTAGCCGACGATGTGGCGGGGCAGGGTGTTCGGGTTCATTGCGCTCTCCTACATGGTTGCTGCGGTGATGACTTCGGGGCGGTTCTGGTCTTCCGGCTCCAGGTCCTGCGCGGCCCCAGGAGCTGTGTTCTGCCGGTCGGGGGCCGCCTGTTCGGGAATGCCCCACGCGTCGAGTTGCTCGGCTGTGTAGCCCGCTTCCATGAGTGCCTGGCGAGCCGGCACTCCGGCGGAGATCTTCAAGGCGACGACTTCCCAGCCCTCCTTGTCGAGGAGAGACACTGCGGGCTTCCACCGCACGTCGACCGTGGCGCCCTTGGTTCCGAGGACCGTCAGGGCGAACTCGAAGACGTCAGCCCACGGGGTGGACAGGGCGGCCTGCCGGTCCTCGACCTTCTTCGTCAGCGTCGCGTCGGAGATGAGGCGGGACACCCCGGAGGGCTGCTCCCCACCGGGGTCGAAGAAGTGCAGCGGGGTGTCGGTGACCTGCGCCATCATCCGCATGTAGAACTGGGCAGGATCGATGAAGTTGCCCGGGTCGGACGGGTTGAACTCCCCCACTGCCTTCGCCCCGTGCAGCTCCCACAGCTGTCCTGGGCCGGTCGTCAGCTTCGACTTCAACGCCTTGGGGTCGAAGCCGTCGTCGTCCGGGTACGCGGCGCTGCTGCCGTCGGTCTCCGCGCCCACCAGGTCGGGGTCCATGAGGGCGTAGCGCTGCCGGAAGCCCTGGTAGTCCGTCGTGGCGAGCTGGGTGGCGAGCTGCTTCGTCACGGCGTTCTGCGCCCCGTAGGCGTCCTTGTGCTCAGGCCGCCCGTACGGGGTGTCGGTGCGGAGGTGGAAGACCGGGAGACGCCCGTACGGGTTCGGCTCAGGCCATACCGGGTCGCCGTCCTCGGACACGGTCCGGGTGTACGGCTCCCACGAACCCTCCTCGGTCTCCTTCGTGCCGGGCTTCGTGATGTACCGCTCGATCCGGTCCGGGTAGTACAGGGTGCAGCGCCACACCGGCTGCTCCCCGCGCTTCTCCTGCCACAGCTTCCCGGCGTACTGCGGGATCTGCTCGGTCTCCGCGTCGTAGAACACCCGGGTTGTCTTCGGGGAGTTGTAGATGACCTGGACTGTGCCGTCCTCGACTCCGTCCCACACGAAGACGTAGGCGTCCCCGTACTCGCAGGCCCGCAGGTTCATCTTCGCGGTGCCCAACGTCAGGTTGTTCGGCTCCCACACCTGCTCCTGCAACAGGCGGGTCGTGGTCTCGTTGCCCCGGACGGTGACCGCCTGGATGACGAGCCGGTTCGCGACGGCGTTCACCGGGGTCTTCGCCAGGTTGAACGTGTATTCCTCGCCTGTCTTCTGAAGGAGTGTGCGCAGCTTCGGGTTGCAGAAGATCTCGGGGACGTTGCCCTCGTAGTAGTCCTCGGCGATCTGGTAGTTCTCGTATGCTTCCCGGATTTCGGTTACGGCGTGGATCAGATCGGACGGCATTCCCGCCCCCTCACATGTAGCTCGTAGTTGTGGCACGGAATGTCTTCACCGGGGCGGGCTTCCCGAGGAAGAACCGAACTCCGGCACCCACAGCATCAACAAGGTCATCGTGCAGACCTCGGGGGAACGTGACCATTTGCTGCTCCGCTTTCTGATGCGGTGTCTCGTGCCACACCTTGCGCTTCTGATAGTGATGCAGTGCGTCGAGGGCACGGACTTCTTTCTTTCCTTCGACGTTGTGCGTCACGAGTTTCACCGGCAGATCGTGGAGGATCTCTTTCCATACGTCGCCGCCCTGGTTCGCTTCGATGTGGACCATGCGGATCTCTGGGTGGCGCTCCAAGAGGTCCAGGACGTGCCCACGGATTTGGCGTCCGGTGTGCCGGGCGGAGTGGGTGTAGCGGACGAGGGCGGTGCCGTCGGTGCGGTTGTGCCCGACGATCGCGTAGGCCGTCTCGTCGGATGTCGTCTTCGTCGTGACGGCCGGGTCGATGAACAGGGCGCAGCGGGTGATGGGGAGGGGCCCGTACTGGAAGTCCTCGGCGGACCAGTAGTCCCCGTCGTAGCCGAGGGGGTCGTTCTCCATGTTCTTCCGGAACGACCGCGTGTGCCGCTCCCCCTGGAGGAACTCGGTCGACCACTTCTCCGGCCAGACGGACTGCTCCGTGCCGTCGTCGGCGATAACGAACGGCCGGTGGTGGTGGGGGCGGAAGTTCTCTTCGAGGATCCAGTCTTCGGGCTTCAGGCCGTTCGCGGCCTGTACGAACTGGTGCACGATGGAACCGGGCATGGTGACGGTGCCGACGAGGACGACGCGGGCGTACACGTTCAGCGGCAGGATCGCGTCCTGCACCGTCCGCAGCCGCTTCTCCATCTGGTACGCCGAGTAGTTCGACTCGTCGGGCTCGATGTCGTCGAGGATCAGGAGGTCCGGGCGCTGCGCCCCGATCTTCGCCCCGAGGACCGCGGAGTCGACCCCCTGAGCGGTGAACGCGAAACCGCCCTTGGAGACGTACATGTCCTGCCGGTCGGCATCGGAGACACCGGTGAGTCGGCGGGCCGGCTGGCACAGAGTGGGGTAGTCGGTGCGGAGCAGCGGGTTGGCTTCCAGCTCGTGCTTGATGTCGCGGAGCCGCTGGCGGGCCTGTGCGGCTGCGGAGGCGAACCCGGCGATGTACTTCACGTGCCCGTGCGCGGCGGCCCACAGGGGCAGGATCAGCTGCCACCAGGTGGACTTGCCCATGGCTCGGGGGGCGACGTAGGCGTTCCGCTGTTCCTTCGGCACGGCGGGTGCCTGGGTCCACAGCTGGGCCTGTGCGGACCATTCCCAGTGCACCGGGGACAGGGAGATGTGGCCGCCGGTTTCGTCGCCCTGGAGGTGGTGGGCGAAGTACGTCAACGCGAAGAGGAGCGGGTTGTCGCGGGTGAGGATGCGCCTGCACTCCGGAACGCCGAACATCGCGGGGTCGTATCCCGCGATGTAGGAGTCCAGGCGTGTGGTCACGACAGGGTGTCCCCTGCCTGGATGAGGAACGCCCCGGCCATGGATGCGAGTCCAAGGGCCATGAGGTTGATGCGGCCTTGGTCGGTGAACGCGGCGATGACGAACAGGGCTGCGGCTATCGCGAGGAGGACGTACGTGACCATGTGGGTCTCCCGACGGTGAGCGTGTCCAAGTTGTCCGGGGTTCAGGCGGGCTTCGGCTTGGTCGGGGTCTTCTTCGTGCCGTTCTCGTCGCTCATCCCTGCGTCTCCTTGGTCAGCTGCGCCTTCGCCTGGGCGGCGCGGATCATGTCCTGCAACTCCAGGTCGTTCTGCGTGACCTCATGGATCTGGAGGGAGTGCTGCTCCGGGGCGTTCAAGCCCATGAGCTTGCGGTAGCTCTCGGACAGCCGTGCCGCTGTCTTGATGGCGTCGAGGTCTCCGGCTTCAACGGCGGGCTGGAGGCGCTCCAGGAGGTACAGGAGGCGTTCGCCTTCGCGGGTGCGGAGTTCTTCGACGGCGGGGACGATGACGGCGGTGAGGGCTTGTCGGACGCGTTTGTGGACGGTGGCGACGGACAGGCCGGTTTCTTTGGCCATGCCTCGGTAGGTGAGGCCGGAGAGTTGGAGGCGGAAGCATTCGGCTGCTTCTTCCGCGATGACGGCCTTGGGCTTGTTAGCTCCCATCGTTCACCTCCTCCCGCCGGACCGTGTGGGGTTTCTTGTTTGTTCTTGTTGGAATGGTATTCGACTTTGTTGTCTTTTTGGTGCGTGGGGAATCGTTGATCCCGGGGGCCCGGTAAAGGGTTCTGGCTACTGGGGAGTTCGCCGCTAGGGTGCCGGGATGGCGAGCGGTAAGAGGAACAGGAAGAAGAAGCCCAGGAAGGCTGGGGCTGCGGGGCCCAGGGATCCACGGGTTGTCATTGCGCCATTGACGCATTTGAAGCCGCTAAACAAGATCCTCACCGAGGTAGCGGCGGCAGCCGACAGGCTTGTTCTTGAAACACCTGTCGATCCTGACGATCTACTTGCCCGCTTCGATACCGAGATCTTGGTTCGGGCCATCAATAGCTTGAAGTCGGTGCAGCTGCTGCTGGAGAACGGGCATTGGGAGCATGCGTCGGGGATTACTCGGCAGCTGTTCGAACTGGTGGTGAATCTGGAGTACCTCGGGGCGCAGCCCGATCGCTTTCAGGCGACGTTTGAGTATTGCCACTTCGGGGTTCTCCAGTTCATACGGGAGAAGCACCGGGAGGCCCTGTATGGCAAGGAGACGGGGCGCCCCGTGAACGCGGAGCAGTTTGCATACCTGGAGAAGACGCTGGACACCGCTTTCGACCAGTTCAAGGGGCAGCCCAGGGCTGACGGAACAACTCGATGGGTGCCTTCGTGGAGCCGCAAGTCCACGAAGGCACTGGCTGAGCTGTCGCCTGACAAGATGCGGGTACACCAGTACGACCACCTGTTCACCGTCTGGTCGGAGCAGGCCCATGCGGCTCCCCGGAGTCTGATCGAGAATCTCTTCCACGATGCGGGCGAGCAGTGGGTTGAGACGGTTTTCGAGTCAGACACCAAGAAGATCATCGAGATTGCCAGCATGTCTCTGATGATGTTCCTGTCGCTGTGGCGTGAGCTTCCGAACACCGTGCCGTTGCCGCCCGAGCAGATGCTCTCGTGGACGCGTCGGATGATGGGGATCGTGGCGGTACCCGAGTTTGATGACCTTCCCGGGTACCGCGTCGACACGTAGTTCCGTCCTTTCGGTTACGGGGTGGCGAGGTCAGCGAAGAGGCGGCGTAGGCAAAGGGTCAGGTATTCAGCGGCGAGCTCTTCGCTGACGGTGGGGGACCATCCCCTTCGGTCGAGTTCGTTTCGGATGCCTTCGGCGGCGTCGAAGAGTGGGGCGCATAGGGCACCGACTTGGTGGAGTGTTTCGGTGAGTCGGTGGCCGAGTTCTTCGAGGGTGTCAGGGGGTGGGGTTTCCATGGGGGCCGTCCTTTTCGTTGATCGCGTTCAGGATGGCCTGTGTCTTGTTGGTGAGGTCTTTGCGGCGCTCGTGGAATGTTTCAAGGGCGGTGTTGAGTGCGGTTTCGGTGAGGTTCGTTTGCTTGCGGGTGTTCTTCTTCCAGAGGGTGAGTCGCATGATCAGGCTGCTTTCTGGTAGCGGGTGAGCTTCTTGGCGTGGCGGGCTTCGAGGCCCTTGAGCCGGCGAGTTCGGTGAACCCGCTTGTACTGGCGGTTGTGTTCGCGTCGGCGGCGGTCGGCCGCTTGCCGTGGGGCTTCGATGTCGATGAGCTTCAGCTGCTGCATGCTGACCTCCTTGTTACGCAGCGTGCTCGGACTGATGTGGACATCGGTGTGGACGTTTTCTTCGATGTGGACATGTGGACGTCCACATTCGTCCGCGTCTCTCGCCGCCCTATACGCGAAGCACCTTCTCTCTCTTTCTTTACATATATGCAGGTCAGGGGGGTGGTGACTTGATGGTGTTCACTCATGAATGTGGACGCTCGGGGGCCGGGCATGTCCACATGTCCACATCTGTCCACACGTCCACATGTCCGCATGCCCGGCCCCCTCATCACCGATAGTCAGCAGGTCGAGCGCCGCCGGGGACGATCTGGTCCCCCTCGTCAGACACCCAGTCCTCAGCCACGGCGTAGCTGAGACTTCGGGAGAACAGCCCCCGGTCAGTGCTCCGCAGCACCCTGCTGATAGCCCCTGGGGTCATCCCTCCGTTCTCGCTGACCTTCTTGGCGATGGTCCGGGCGACACGCTTGATGGCCCGGTCGGCGTCGCTCACCGCGCTGTGGGTGCGGACAGCCTGGTCGACCTTCTGCTTCGTCCTCTCCTCCTGCTCCTGTGCTGCCTTCCGCTTGGCCTTCTCCACCAGGGCGTTGCGGAGGGCGCAGGAGGCTTCCCAGATCACCTTGGACAGCTCCCAGTCCTCCAGGTTCACTTCGGTCCGCATGTCGAGGAGGGCGAGGAGCGCCGACACCTTGATGCGGGTGAGCTGTTCGTGGCCGTTCAGCTCGTCGACTTCGACTTCTCCCCGGGACCGCTTGATGTTGATGTCCCACAGCTCCTGCTGGACCTCGGGCGGGAACGTGATGTCGAGGTCTGCCCCCGGCTCCTTGAACTGCGGCTGGTGCTCCAGGACTCCAGGCCAGTCCGGCTTGTCCTGGATCCGTGAAGGGATCGCGGGGTCGGTGACCGGCGACCACAGGAACCGCTGCGGTGTCCCGAGGTGGGCTTCCTGCAACAGAGGCAGAGCGGTCTCGGGCTGGAACCCGACGACCATCCCCATCGCGTACTCACCCTTCGGAATGTGTCGGTTCCTGGCAGCCTCCGCGTTCGTCTGGCCGAGTGTCTCCCCGCCCGCAGCGCGTCGGATGGTCTCGCCGATCGTGGAACCCTGCCTGCCGTTGACCTTGGTGAGAGCTTCACCCTCGTCGGCGTAGAAGAACGCGTTGTGGCGTACCTGCTTGCGTACGTCCCCCTTCCTCGGCTGACCGTCCGGACCAATGACCTCCTCTTCGACGGTCCCCATGAACGTCTCAGCGATGCCCTCACCTGTTCCGATGGACAGGTCGTCGCGGAACTCGCGGTCGGGGATCGTGAGCAGCTTGCTGCCCGCGTCCTTGCCCGTGCTCTTACCGGCCGAGCTGGGCCCCACGATCGCCACGAAGACGTTCAGGGACGCCCTGCCGCGCATCCCGGTGTTCGCCTTGATGCGGTGGGAGATCATCGACGACAGCCGCGCCAGGACCGTGTACAGCGCCACCTCTCCGGAGCAGCACTGCGAGTGAGCAGCCTGCCGGATGTGCTGGAACACCGGACGTGCGCCCCAGAACGTCTCAGGCAGGAGACCGCGGGGCACGACGACTGTCGGCTCCTGGATCTCCTCGTCCGACTCGAAGACCTCTCCCGTCTGGGTGTTGACCCGCTCCTCCTCGACTGGGCGAATCGGCACAACGTCGGCTTCGACGCGCAGCGGGGCGGGCCGGCTGACCCTGAGGGGTACGAACTCGTGCCCCAGCATGTCGCCTTGATGGGTGGGCTCCATGTAGGTGCAGCCCGGGTATGTGCAGTACTTCGACTCGTCGATGCTGTAGACACTCATGCGACGCCCTCCCGCAGCTGGCGAAGGTCTGCTTCTTCGACGGCTGCCTGCCGGATCCCGTGGAGGATGGCTTCGAGGCCGTAGAAGTAGTGCTCGTCGCAGAAGCTCCGGCCGAGGTCGTCACCCTGCACCTGAATGTACGAGCAGAGGGCGAGGGCTTTTCCGACGATGCGGGCGGTGAACCGGTCCATGCGGTTTCCGACACCAACGTCGAGGACGACGACGGAACCGGCCGGGGCCATGATTCCGTCGTGGAATGCTCCGGCTTCAATAGCCCGCCGGGTGTTCGGAAGAAACACCGTGCGGACTACCCGACCGTCAGGCCCTAGCGGTACAATGACCGAAGGCTCGCCAGGCCGTTTGAAAGCCCCTTCGGGGGCTTTCTTCATTTCCTTGATCACCGTGTACCTCGCAGCAGGTTCCGGAGCTGAGCAATCTGGTGGGGGGTAAGGGGCGGCATGTCGGCCGCAACCTTCTGCGCCTTCTCGCGCAGCAGCTGCCGCATCTCGGGCGTCATCGTCCGACCTCCACGAAGAAGTCGTTGATGTCGCAGCTGAGAGCGTCGGAAAGAAGGATGAGGCTTTCCGAGCTGGGGGACCTACGGCCGCATGTCCAGGCGCTCAGGCTCCGCTGCGGGATGCCCGTCGCACGCCAGATGTCGCTGGCCTTGAGGTCGCGTTCCTTCCGGAGTTCCCGGAACTTCTCCCCCGAGAAAACTCGGGAGGGTTGCGCTTTCTGCATGCCGACGCCTTTCGGCTCGACACACCTCGCTCACTGCCCGAAGGCAGTTCCGCACGCGAACAGGGAGTCCGTCCGCGCCTTCACCGGATGCGTTCTTGAAAAGAATTAGACACGTTCGTGAGAAGGAAAGCAAGGCGACGTGAAGCATCTGCCGTGCATGTAAAGGGTTTTCCGTCTATGAGTCACGGAAAACCCTTTACATTTCCTTCGGTTGCCTCAAGAAGAAGCGAACGGCTCACCACCAGCCGTCAACACCTTCACGAAGTCCGGATCAAACCCAGGACCCCGCTTCCCCGTCGGCAAAATCACCACCCGCAAATTCAGCGCCTCCAACACAGCCCGGCGCTGAACCACATCCAAGCCCTCCCACGTCACCTCCGCGACCTCCAACGGGGCACCCACAAGATCACCCATCGACGCCAGATCCAACGTCGGCGTCTCCCTCTCGATCTCCTGCTCCACCCCCGCGATCTGCTGCTTCAACTTCACCGTGACCGCCCGCAACTGCTCACGGGTCAGCAACCCGTCCGCATAGTCATCGGCCGCTTCCTCCAGCCGCTTCTTCATCCCGTCAGCAGAAACCCGGAGCCGGCCGATCCTCTCCTCGTCCGGACCGAACACGGCAAGGGCGTCAGGACGCGACAGGCGGGCGAGGACGACCTCGGTGACCCATGCGTCCACGTACGCCTCGTTACGGCCTGTACAGCCCGCCATGGAGTCGCACACGTACAGCTTGTACCGGCTCTTCGTCGCAACCCTCAGCACACTCGCGCAGACACCGCACTCACCGATGCCCCACGACAGCAGGTGCTTCCTGGAGCCGTCTCGCTTCACCGACCGCTCAGGGGCGGTGAGGAGCTTCACGACCTGCCGCCACTTCTCCTCGTCCACCAAGGCGGGGAACGCCGCCGGGTACAGCACCCCACGATGCTGACGAAACCCGCCATTCGCCGGACGCAGCGCAAGCTTCTTCACCGACGTCTTGCTCCACCGCAGCCCGTCTTCGTTGCCCTTCGCCCGCTGCTTCTTCTTCATCACGAGGTTCGCGCCCGGAGGCAGAACCCGGCGGGTGTTCAGGTCAGCCGTGACCTTGATGACGGACTCCCCCGCCAGCAGACGCTTGATGACCTCCCGGACGATCTCGGCTTCCTCCGGGTTGATCTCGTCGTGGAAGCTCTCCACCTTCCCCTGCTGGTTGTAGGTGTAGACACGCCGCCACCCATAGGACACGGCCCCGTTCGCCCGGCCTTCCTCCGCCCGGGACAGAGCTTCGCGCGCTACCCGTTCGGCCTTGACCTCGGACTCCAAGGTGTCGGACTCACCGACCTGGGCGAGCTGGGAACGCTCGATGGCCTTGGTGCAGTCGAAGTACCCGCCGGTCTCGAACGCGACGGCTATCCCGTGCTGCTGGAACAGGTCGATGGCGATGGCCCGCTCGACCCGTCGTCGCCACAACCGGGATGGGTGGAGGGCCACGACCACGTCGATGTCGCCCTCCGCGACCCGGGCGATCAGCTTCACGTAGTCGGGTCGCTGTTCGCCGTTGTAGGCGGAGATGTCGTTATCGGTGAACGTCTCCAGGACGGTCCAGCCCCGCGCCTGCGCGTAGGCCCGGAGGTCCTGTACCTGGCGCTTGACACCCCGTTCCTGCTCCCGGGGGTCCTCGCTGATCCTCGCGTACAGCAAGCAGTTGGTCACAGTTGACATATTACCTACCAAGCGGGTTGGCTGTTCCCGGGCGGGGTGGGGAACACGAACAAGAACCCCGAGGCGTTCGCGAGCCTCCTGCGCGACGTCGAGACGAAGCTGTTCGACCGGCTGCCGGACGAGACGTGGGTCTATCCGGGCCACGGGCACGACACCACGCTCGGCGACGAGCGGCCCCAGCTGCCCGAGTGGCGCGCCCGCGGCTGGTAGCCCGCGCGCACACCACCCACCGCAGGTACCCACACGCACACGGCAGCGGCCGGAGCGGACGGCCTTCGCCGTTACCGCCCCGGCCGCTGCCGGTGTGTCCCTGTGCCGCCCGGGGCGGCCCCGGGTCAGTTGTTGACGCTCTTGCTCTCCTCGTCGGACGGACCGGCGGTCCCGGCCTTCGCGGCCTCCTCCGCCTCGGCCGCCACCTGCTTCTTGTTGGCGATCAGGCTGGTGATCGTGGTGATCACCAGGACGCCGCAGATGACGGAGAGCGAGAACGGGATGGAGATCTCGGGCACGTGCACCCCGGACTCGTGCAGGGCGTGCAGCACCAGCTTGACGCCGATGAAGCCGAGGATCACCGAGAGGCCGTAGCTGAGGTGGACCAGCTTCTTCAGCAGACCGCCGATGAGGAAGTACAGCTGACGCAGACCCATCAGCGCGAACGCGTTGGCCGTGAAGACGATGTACGGGTCCTGGGTCAGGCCGAAGATCGCCGGGATGGAGTCCAGCGCGAACAGCACGTCCGTCATACCGATGGCGAGCATGACCACCATCAGCGGGGTCATGATGCGCTTGCCGTTCTTCTGGATGAAGAGCTTCGTGCCGTGGTACTGGTCGGCGACGCCGAAGCGGTGCTCGATCTTCTTGAGGAGACGGTTCTCCTCGAACTCCTCGTCCTCCTCGTCGGCACGCGCCTCCTGGATGAGCTTCCAGGCGGTGTAGATCAGGAACGCACCGAAGATGTAGAACACCCACGAGAAGTTCGCGATCACGGCGGCACCGGCGGCGATGAAGATCGCCCGGAGCACCAGGGCGATCAGCACACCGATGAGCAGCACACGCTGCTGGAGGTGTGAGGGCACCGAGAACTTCGCCATGATCAGGACGAAGACGAAGAGGTTGTCGACGCTCAGCGACTTCTCGGTGATGAATCCCGCGAAGAACTCGCCGGAGGCCTGGGTCTCACCGAAGACCGCGAGACCGGCTCCGAAGAGGATGGCCAGCACGATCCAGACGATCGTCCAGATTCCGGCTTCCTTGGTCGACACGTCATGGGGCTTGCGCCCGATGAAGAAGTCGACGGCGATCAGGGCTGACAGACCAAGAATGGTCACAGCCCATAGGGTCCATGAAACGTCCACTGCGCCTCCGGCAGTTCGCTACGGCTACTGATCAGCGTCGTCGCTGCCGGAGGTCTCTTCCACCCCGCACGCGGTGTGCGCGCCTGGGCCGGCGCCCCGGGACCGATAACGGTCCGTATTGACGGGACGTCGCGTAAGGAGTACTCCCCTCCGTTCCCCAAACAGTACAGGCATCACCAAGGGTAGGTAAAGGGAAAGGTAAAGAGATCGTCAAAACCCCAGGTCAGTGGCGCTGCTCATCAGCGGCCGGCGGCTCGGCGGGCGGCTGCCACCGCCGCGAGCACCTGTTCCAGGACGCGGCTGCCCGGCGGGACGGTCAGCGGCTCGTACGTCCAGGCGTGCCCGACCCAGGGGTCGGCGAGGTGGCTGTCGGCGACGGGGGTGATCCGCAGCAGCGAACGCCACAGCGGATCGAGCACCGGCCCGTAGGCGGCGGCCTCCTCCCGGTCCGCGACCATCAGGAGGTGCACCCCGACCGCGGGGCCCTCGTCGGCGAGATAGCGGAGCTGGGTGACGGCCCGGTCGTCGAAGCCGTGCGGGAAGTCGTTGACCACCAGGAGCTGCTCGCCGGTGTCCAGATCGGGCGGGAGCGCATCGGCCGCCCCGGCCCGCACCGCCATCTGCACCAGGTCCACCCGCCGGGTGAGGTGGGCGAGGACCGAGGCCACTCCCCCCGGCCCGGCGGCGGGCGGTCCGGCGAGGACGCCCGCGTCGACCAGCGGCGCGAGCGGACCGGCCGCGGCGCCCGCCGGGTCGATGACGTGCACCGAGAACTCACCGGGGGGATACACCGCGAGCAGCCGCGCCGCGTGGGTGACCGCGGTCTCCACGGCCAGTCGGCGCAGCCGGTCCGGATCCATCGGGGCGGCCGCCTCGGACGCCGTCCGTCCGCTGTCCACCCAGATCCCGCGCTCCAGCGGCAGCCGGACGAGCAGCGGGACGCGCAGGTCCGTGCGCTCGGGAAGGTGGAGGTCGCCGATGCGCAGGGCCATCGGTATCTCCATCGGGACCTGGTGGGCGTGCCAGACGGGGTTGGCCCATCCGGCGTACGCGGCCGGGAGCGCGGGCTCGACGACGGCCGCCTCGGCGGCCAGCTGGGCCAGATCGCGGTCGAGGGCCTCCCGGGCCCGGGCGGCCAGCTCGTCGCGCTTGGCGCGGGCCGCCTCGCGGGCACGGTCGCCCGCCCCGCCGATCCGGTTGCGCGGGTCGGAGAGCGCCCGGTCGATCTCCTGGTCCATGCGGGACTCGGCGAAGTCCACGGCGGAGCGGTAGGCGGCGACGGCGCGGGCCAGGTCCTCGAACATGCCCCAGATCTGGTTGTAGAGGCGCTCGTCCATCGACCAGCCGGTGGCGTCCCCGGCCACCGGCTGCGCGGCCTGTCCGGGCTGGGCCGGGGGCGCGGTGGGCGGGGGCGACGGGGGTGCCGTGTGCTGCCGCCGCGGGTGCGCGTAGTTGATGGGGCCCTCGGAGGCGGGTGACGCGGCGGCCGGACCCTGGGCGGGGTGCGGCCGGGGGGTGGCGGCCGGGTCGGTCAGCGGCTCGGGGGCCGGGGGCGGTGCGGGCGGGCGGTGGTCCGCGGCGCCCGTCGTGTGCCGTACGCGGTCGCCTCCCTGGGGCCGGGGCGGCGGCGTCACCGAGCGGGACATGCCCCGGCTGACGGCCTCCTGAATGGATCCGGCCAGTCCGGCGGCCTCGGCCACGCCCTGGTCGGCGAGCATCTCGGCGAGCCCGCCGGCGTATCCCTGTCCCACGGCGCGGACCTTCCAGGCGTCCTGGCGGCGGTAGATCTCCAGGGCGCTGACCGCGGACTCGGCGTCCAGGCCGGTGAGCGTGAAGGTGGCGATCTCGGCGCCGTCGAGCCCGGTGACGGCGACGAAGGGGGCGGGGACGGCGCCGAACCGTGCCGGGCCGCCCGCTCCGACGGGGAGTGCCAGCAGCACGGTGACCCGGTGGACGCCGGCGGGCAACGCCTCCAGGTCGACGGCGAGGCGGTGGTCGGCCGCCGCCTGCTGGGAGACCTCAAGACCGGGGAGCTGGGGCGAGCCGGGGTGGGCGATCCACTCGACGCCGCGCACCGTGCCCCGTTCGTCGCCGAGGGTGGCCCCGGCCACGACGGGCGTGCCCGCCGACACCCGGATCTCCAGACGGGTCTGGGGCAAGGTGTGGTTCTGCCCCCGGACCAGTTCGGCCGTCATTGCCCTGTCCCCCTCGACGATGGCCCGCGCGCGTGGGCGCGGTGCCGTGCGATGCCGCGTCCTGCGATGCCGCGTTCTGTGATGCCGTGCGTGCGTGACCGTGTACGTGCGTGACCGTGTACGGGCGTGCGTGGCCCGGTGTCGCGCGTGTGGGTCCTGTGCGTGCCGCGTGCGGGGGCGGCTCCCGGCGGCGGGTGCCTCCGGGAGCCGCGCCCGGCCGTCGCGGTGTCGGCCCCGCCGGACCGGTGCGGGTCCTACAGGTGCGGGAGGATCGACGGCATCAGATCCTGGAACGTGCGGCCGTTGGCCGGGTTCCCCAGGGCCGTCATCTGCCATCCGCCGCCCGCGCGGTGCACCTTCGCCATGATCTGGGCGGTGTACTGGCCGCCGCCGTCGAGCGTGTACCGGGCGAGCTCCTGGCCGTTGGTCTCGTCCACGATGCGGCAGAAGGCGTGGCGGACCTCCTGGAACGTCTGCCCGGTGAAGGAGTTCACCGTGAAGACGATCTGGTCGATGTGGACCGGTACGCGCTGGAGGTCGACGAGGATCGCCTCGTCGTCGCCGCCGGCGCCGGCGCCGCCCACCAGGTTGTCCCCGGTGTGCTTGACCGAGCCGTCATCGCTGATGAGGTGGCGGAAGAACACGACGTCGACCGGCTGCTTCTCGGCGAAGAGCACCGCCGAGGCGTCCAGGTCGACCTCGCGGGTGCGCGAACCGAACAGGCCACGGCGCGGAGCCGCCTGCCAGCCGAGCCCCATCCGTACCGCGGTCAGGGTCCCCCCGTCGCTCTTCTGCAGGCTGATGGCCTGACCCTTGGTCATATTGACCGTCACGCGCTGTCCCCTCTCGGCATTGCCCCGCAACCATCCGTGTGCGGTTTCCCCGCACCCTACGCATTCCACCCCGGGCGGCAGCAGGCTCGGTCCGTTTTCGTGTCGGTCTTGCAACACACCCGGCGTGGTGGGCCCGGCGCCACGGAATCCACGCCCGCGTCCTCGCCGGAATCCACTCCGGAACCGCCGCGGGACCAGCACCCGTCGGTGGCGATCCCGCGCCGGGCGGGTCACCGGGATCAGGCGAGACCCGCTTCCTTCATCTGACGCAGTTCCTTCTTCAGTTCACCGACCTCGTCGCGCAGCCGGGCGGCGACCTCGAACTGCAGATCCGCGGCGGCGGCCCGCATCCGCTCGGTCATCTCCTCGATGATCCCGGCCAGCTCGGTCGCGGGCCGGTCGCTGAGAACCGCGCCCGGCGAGGCCGCCCGTCCCTTCGCCCCGCCCTTGGCGGCCTTGCCGCCGAGCGCGGGCACCGGCGCCTTGGCCTCCTTGCCCTGCCGGTAGCCGGTACCGAGCAGCTGCTCGGTGTCGACCTCCTCACGGGCGATGGTCGCGACGATGTCGTTGATCTTCTTGCGCAGCGGCTGCGGGTCGATGCCCCGTTCGGTGTTGTAGGCGATCTGCTTCTCGCGGCGGCGGTTCGTCTCGTCGATCGCCTGCGCCATGGCCGGAGTGATCTTGTCGGCGTACATGTGGACCTGGCCGGAGACGTTACGGGCGGCGCGGCCGATGGTCTGGATGAGCGAGGTGCCGGAGCGCAGGAAGCCCTGCTTGTCGGCGTCGAGGATGGCGACGAGGGACACCTCGGGGAGGTCGAGGCCCTCGCGCAGGAGGTTGATGCCGACGAGCACGTCGTACTCGCCGGAGCGCAGCTCGCGCAGCAGCTCGATGCGGCGCAGGGTGTCGACGTCGCTGTGCAGATAGCGGACCTGGATGCCGAGCTCCAGGAAGTAGTCGGTGAGGTCCTCCGACATCTTCTTGGTGAGCGTGGTGACCAGGACCCTCTCGTCGCGCTCGACGCGCTCGCGGATCTCGTGGACCAGGTCGTCGATCTGGCCCTCGGTGGGCTTGACCACGACCTCGGGGTCGACCAGGCCGGTGGGGCGGATGATCTGCTCGACGAACCCGTCGCCGCGCGAGAGCTCGTACTTCCCCGGGGTGGCGGAGAGGTAGACCGTCTGGTCGATCCGCTTCAGGAACTCCTCCCACTTCAGCGGCCGGTTGTCCATCGCGGACGGCAGCCGGAAGCCGTGGTCGACGAGGGTCCGCTTCCGGGAGGCGTCCCCCTCGTACATCGCGCCGATCTGCGGGACCGTGACGTGGGACTCGTCCAGGACGAGCAGGAAGTCGTCCGGGAAGTAGTCGAGGAGGGTGTTGGGGGCGGTGCCGGGCGCGCGGTCGTCGAAGTGCATCGAGTAGTTCTCTACGCCGGAGCAGGTGCCGATCTGGTGGAGCATCTCGATGTCGTACGTGGTGCGCATGCGCAGACGCTGGGCCTCCAGCATCTTGCCCTGCTTCTCCAGCTCGGCCAGGCGCTGCTCCAGCTCCTGCTCGATGCCGCTGACCGCCTTCTGCAGACGCTCGGGCCCGGCGACATAGTGGCTGGCGGGGAAGACGTGGACCACGGGGTCCTCGCTGATGATCTCGCCGGTCAGCGGGTGGAGCGTGGACAGGGCCTCGATCTCGTCGCCGAACATCTCGATCCGGACGGCGAGCTCCTCGTAGACCGGGAAGATCTCGATGGTGTCGCCCCGGACCCGGAAGGTGCCGCGGGTGAACGCCAGGTCGTTGCGGCTGTACTGCATCTCGACGAAGCGGCGCAGCAGCTGGTCGCGGTCGATCTCCTCGCCGACCTTGAGCTGGACCATGCGGTCCACGTACTCCTGGGGCGTGCCGAGGCCGTAGATGCAGGAGACGGAGGCGACCACGACGACGTCGCGCCGGGTGAGAAGCGAGTTCGTCGCCGAGTGGCGCAGCCGCTCGACCTCCTCGTTGATGGAGGAGTCCTTCTCGATGTAGGTGTCCGACTGCGGGACGTACGCCTCGGGCTGGTAGTAGTCGTAGTACGAGACGAAATACTCCACCGCGTTGTTCGGGAGGAGCTCACGGAACTCGTTGGCCAGCTGGGCGGCGAGGGTCTTGTTCGGCGCCATCACCAGGGTGGGGCGCTGCAGCTTCTCGATCATCCAGGCGGTGGTCGCCGACTTGCCGGTGCCGGTCGCGCCGAGCAGGACGACGTCCTTCTCATCCGCGCGGATGCGCCGCTCCAACTCGGCGATGGCCGCCGGCTGGTCGCCGCTGGGCTGGTAGGGACTGACGACCTCGAAGGGCGCCACCGAACGTTCGATCTTGGAAACGGGCCGCATGCATCCACCGTACGGCTCGCCACTGACAACGGCCCCGGATCAGCGGTACCGGGCCCCTCCCGCGCCCTCCCGGCCGGTGCTCCGCGGGCGCAGCCCGGCCCGTGGGTCCGGGGCGGCCCCGCCCGTCACGGCCCGGGGGTCGAACAGGAGCACCACGGCGGCGAGGAGCAGGAAGCAGCCGGGGCCGACCAGCATCGGGCCGATCATCTCGGCGGGCCGCTCACCGGGCAGGACGTCGGCCAGGTCGGACGGCAGGGTGGGCGGCAGATGCAGGTGCACGTCGAGCGCGGCCATGCCGGTGTAGTGCATCCCGGTCACGGCGACGGCCATCAACATGCTCGCGCCGATACCGGAGAGGGCTCCCCGGAGGGTGACGGCCGCCCACAGGGCGCCCGTGGCGGCGCATCCGGCGATCAGCACCGAGAGGACGACGAGCGGGGTGTCGTAGGCGAACCTCGCGGCCATGCGCATGCCCGCCATGCCGAGATAGTGCATCGAGGCGATACCGAGGCCGGTGATGGTGCCTCCCGTGATCAACGCCATGCGGGTCGCGCCCCGGTACCCGACAATGAAGATGCCGATGCCGACCATCACCACGGCCACGGCAAGGCCGGCGAAGGTGAGGGGCTTGTCGTAGGAGATCGGCGTCTCCCGGACGGTGAAGCCCGTCATCGCGACGAAGTGCATGGTCCACACCCCGGAGCCGATGGACAGCGAACCCAGCGCCAGCCAGCCGGCCCGCCAGGTGCGAGCGGAGTGAAGGGACCGGGTGGTGCAGCGGAGTCCGAGGGCGGCTCCCAGGGCGGCCATGAGGAAAGCCGCGACCGGGGTCACCAGGCCGTAGGTGAATCCGTCGACCGTTCCTTGCATGCGCGTACGCCCTTCGAGAAAGCCCGGGGTCGAGGAGGGTCCTTAAGGGGCGAGTCCCGGCAGGCAGACAAAGAAAGCACATTTTATCGGCACAGCCGGGTGCCCTGCTCCGGCGGTGGCCCCGGGTTCGAAGGTTCCGTTCATTTCGCGGCCATCGCCGCCCCGCCGGGCGTTGGCGGGCCGCTGTCACTCTCTGCGTGTCCGCACACTCCCGACGTGAGGAGTCCCCGTGTTCGTCCGCACCGCCACCGCCTCCGCCACGGCCGCCGCCCTGCTCGGCGCCGGCGCTCTGCTGCTGCCCGCCGACCGGCCCGAGGCTCCGGAGCGCCGGGACGCCCCGGTCGTCGTGGCCCACCGGGGGGCGTCGGGCTACGCGCCGGAGAACACCCTCGCCGCCGTCGACGCCGCCGACGCGCTCGGCATCGACTGGGTCGAGAACGACGTCCACCGCACGCGGGACGGCGTGCTCGTCGTGCTGCACGACACCAACCTGAAGCGCACGACGGACGCCGAGCAGGTCTTCCCCGACCGGGCCCCGTGGGCGGTCAAGGACTTCACCGCGGCGGAGGTGGCGAAGCTCGACGCGGGCAGCTGGTTCGGAGCGCGGTTCGCCGGGGCCCGGGTGCCGACGCTCACCCAGTTCCTGCACCGGATGGAGCGCAACCGGCAGAAGCTGCTCCTGGAGATCAAGAGCCCGGCGACCTACCCGGGCATCGAGCGGGACATCATCCAGGTCCTGGGGCGGTCGGGGTGGCTGGACCGCTCCCACGTACGGAGCCGGCTGGTCATCCAGAGCTTCGGCGCCGACAGCGTGAGGAAGGTGCACAGCCTGCGCCCCGACATCACGACCGGCTTCCTTGGCACGCCCGCGGTGGCGGACCTGCCCTCGTACGCGGCGTTCACCGATCAGATCAACCCCTCGTACGCGACGATCGGCGCCGACTACGTGGCGGCCGTCCAGCGGCTCAAGGGCCCGCACGGCAAGCGTCTGCGGGTGAACACGTGGACGGTCAACAAGGCGGCGGACGCGGTGAAGGCCCGCGACTACGGGGTCGACGGCATCATCACCAACTTCCCCGACGTGGTGCGCGACGCGACGAGCTGACGCGGGCAGGGGGGCGGGCCCGTCGGTTTTCCGCCGACGGGCCCGCCGCTGTCAGTGGCGGGTCGTACGGTGGTCGGCATGAACAGCTACGGGACCGGTGCCGGGCCGGCCGTCGAGTGGACCGTCGTGGACAGCGACGTCGGCCCGCTGCTGCTCGCGGCGACCGGGTCCGGTCTGGTGAGCGTGTCCTTCCATGCCCTCCCCGCCGTGCGGGACGCGGTCCTCGACCGGTTGCGGACCCGGTTCGGCGCGGAGCCGGTGGAGGCGCCCGCCTCCGCGCGGCTCGCCGGGCCCGTAAGCGCGCTCGCGGCGTACTTCGCGGGCGAGCGGCAGGACCTCGACCTCGCTCTGGACTGGTCGCTGACCTCCGGGTTCCACCGTGAGGTGCTCCGCGAGCTGGCGTCCGGGGTGCCCTACGGGACGGTCGTCGGGTACGGGGAGCTGGCCGCACGGGTCGGCCGGCCGGAGGGGGCGCAGGCGGTGGGCGCGGCGATGGGGGCCAACCCGCTGCCGGTGGTGGTGCCGTGTCATCGGGTGGTGGAGAGCGACGGAGGTCTGGGCGGGTTCGGCGGCGGTCTGGAGACCAAGCGGCGGCTGCTGGCGCTGGAGGGGGTCCTGCCGCAGCCGCTGTTCTAGGTCGTGCCCGACCGGTCACCGTCGGGATCCGTTCACCCTCCCGGGTGAACGGCGGCGGCCGGGCGGTGACACACTGCGCCGGTGACGCGACCCATCTCCCTCCCCCCGGTCACGGCCGCCGGTCTGCCCGCTCTTCAGCGCCGGACGTCGGCCGTGCTCATCGTCAGCCAGATACTCGGCGGCCTCGGCGTGGCCGTCGGCATCGCCCTGGCCCCGATACTGGCCGTCGAGGTGAGCGGGTCACCGGCGCTGTCCGGGCTGGCGCCGACCGCGTCCGTCGTCGGCACGGCGCTGCTGTCGCTGCCGCTGGCCGCCCTGATGGCCACCCGGGGCCGCAGGTCCGGTCTGACACTCGCCTATCTGATCGGTGCGCTGGGCGGTGGCCTGGTGGTCCTCGCCACGGTGCTGCCCAGCTTCCCGCTGCTGCTCCTCGGCATGGCCGCGTTCGGCGCGGGGTCCCTGGCCGGTCTCCAGGCCCGGTTCGCGGCGGCCGACCTGGTGGGGCCCGAGCGGCGGGGGCGGGCGATCTCCACCGTCGTCTGGGCCACCACGATCGGCTCGGTCGTGGGCCCCAACATCTCGGCCCCGGCCGGCCGGCTGTTCCGCGGTACGCCGGTGCCCGAGGCCGCCGGACCGTATCTGTGCTCGGCAGCCGTGTTCCTGCTCGCCGGGCTGGTCGTGGCGCTCGCGCTGCGTCCGGATCCGCTCCTCACCGCCCGCGCCCTGGCCCCGGAGGGCCCGGCGGGGCCGCCGAAGCGCTCCCTGCGCGCCGGAATCGAGGCCGTCCGGGAGTCGCCGATGGCGCGGCTCGCCCTGCTGACGGTCACCGTGTCGCACACCGCCATGGTGTCGATCATGGTCATGACCCCGGTCGACCTGGGCCGGCACGGCGCGGGTCTCCAGTTGATCGGGCTCGTGATCAGCGGGCACATCGCGGGCATGTACGCGTTCTCACCGGTGATGGGGTGGCTGGCCGACCGGTTCGGCCGGCTGGCCGTGATCGGGCTGGCCGTCGGACTGCTGAGCTGCGCCGCGCTGCTCGCGGGCACCGCCGGGCCCCGGCACGGGCAGACCGCCGCGGGCCTGTTCCTGCTGGGCCTCGGCTGGTCGGCGGGGATGATCGCCGGTTCGGCGCTGCTCACCGACGCGGTACCGCGCTCCGCCCACGCCGCGGTGCAGGGGCTGTCGGACCTGACCATGAACGCGGCGGCGGCCGTCGGCGGGGCGGCGGCCGGGGTGATCGTCGCCCAGTGGGGGTACGGCCCCCTCAACGCGATCGGCGCCGCACTGCTGCTGCCGGTCGCCGCGATCGCCCTGCGCCGGAGCCTGCGGCGGCCGGGAGCGGTCAGCGGCTGACACCCGCCGGACCGGCACCCCGGCCGCCGCCGCCGGTGCCACAGCCACCGCCCCGCAACTGCCGCCCCCACAACCGCCGTAGAGGCGGCCACAGCTACGAGCAACGGCCGTCAGAGGCTGATGTGGTACGCCTTGCGGAGCGTCTCATGAACCGTCCAGGTCGTCCGGTCGCCCTCGCGCAGGACGCAGGCGTCCCCCGGACCGATCTCCAGCGTCGCCCCGCCCTCCACCTCGACCGTCGCCCGTCCGCCGACGACCACGAACAGCTCGTTCGCCTCGGTGTCGGTGACCACGCCGGGGGTGATCTGCCAGATCCCCCGGAGCTGCTTGCCGTCGGCGGATTCCCACAGCACCTTGCCCGTCACCACGGGTTCGCCCGAGACGATCTGCGCCGGATCGAGAGGTTCCGGTACGAGTTCGGCGTCCGGGATGTGCACGGCGAAGGAGGCGGGGAGCTGGTCATGTGTCGTCATGGCCGGTCACCTTAGCGACCGCTTCCGGCCACCCCGCGGCCAGGACCCGCCACCGGTCCACCGTCCGTGGTTTGCGCCCCTCCCGGCCGCGACAGGGATGGGGGCATGCCTCAGAACCCACCGGACCGACGTCCCGCGGATACGAAGAACCCTGAGCCGGACGCCTACGAACCCGCGCTCTCGGCAGAGGTGCGCGCCGCGCTGGAGGCGGGTCTGCCCGTGGTGGCGCTGGAGTCGACGATCATCGCGCACGGTCTGCCGCGCCCCCGCAACCTGTCCGTGGCCCGGGAGCTGGAGGGGCTCGTCCGGTCCGCCGGCGCCGTCCCGGCCACCATCGCCGTCCTGGACGGGCGGGCCCTGATCGGCCTGAGCGAGGGCCAGTTGGGGCGGATCGCCGGGGACCCGGCGGTACGCAAGCTGGGGCACCGCGATCTCGCCCCGGCGCTCGCCGCCGGGGCGAGCGGGGCGACGACGGTGTCCGCGACGGCGTTCCTGGCGGCGCGGGCGGGGATCGGCGTCTTCGCGACGGGCGGGCTCGGCGGCGTACACCGGGAGTGGGCCGAGAGCCAGGACGAGTCGGCCGATCTGCGGCTGCTCGCCCGCACCGGGATCACCGTGGTCTGCGCGGGGGTCAAGTCGATCCTCGACATCCCGGCGACCCTCCAGCGGCTGGAGACCCTCGGCGTCTCCGTCGTCGGCCACGGCACCGGACACTTCCCCGGCTTCTACCTGAGCAGCTCCGGCGAACCCGTCGACTGGACGGTGCACAGCCCCGAGGAGGTGGTGGAGGTCATCCGGGCGAAGGAGGCGCTGGGCGGCCCGCCGGCCGCGCTGGTCGTCGCCAACCCCGTGGCGGAACGGGATCAGTTGGATCCCGTACTGCACGACCGGGTGCTGGCGGAGGCGCTGGAGGCGTGCCGGGAGCGGGGCGTCTCGGGGCAGGGCGTCACTCCCTTCCTGCTGGACCAGCTGACGCGGCGGACCGGGGGCGCGTCGCTGGAGGCGAACCTGGCGGCCGTCCGCGGGAACGTGGCTCTCGCGGCGCGGATCGCCGTCGCGGCGGCGGACGCCCGGTGAACCGTCCGGCGGCGGGCGATGGGCTGTTGGTGGTGGGGGACGTGGTGACGGATGTGGTGGCGCGGTACGGATCGGCGCTCGCCCACGGTACGGACACGGCAGCCCGGATCCGTACGCTGGCGGGCGGCGCCGGGGCCAACGTCGCCTGCTGGGCCGTGCGTTCGGGCTGCCCGGAGGTGCGGCTGCTGGCCAGGGCGGGGGCGGAGTCGGCCGACTGGCACCGGGAGGAGCTGGAGCGGGCGGGGGTACGGGCGTTCCTGGCGGTGGACGACGCGTTCCCGACGGCGACCGTCATCGCCCTGGTCGACGCGGCGGCCGAGCGCACGTTCCTGACCGACGGCGGGGCGGTACTGCGGCTCGCCGTCGAGGACTTCGCGCCCTCGATGCTCGACGGCGTCGGGAGGCTGCATCTGTCCGGCTATCTCCTGTTCGCCGCGGTGAGCCGGGCCGCCGCCCTCCTCGCGCTGCGCACCGCCTTGGAGCGGGGCGTTCCGGTGAGCGTGGACCCGGCGTCGGCCGGGTTCCTCGGCGAGCTGGGGCCCCGGCGTTTCCTGGAGTTCGCGGAGGGCGCGGAGCTGCTGCTGCCGAACGCGGACGAGGCCCGGCTGCTCACCGGGCTGCCCGGACCGGAGGCCGCGGCGGCCGAGTTGAGCCGGCACTTCCCGCGCGTCGTCGTCACCCTGGGGGCGCGCGGAGCCGTGGTGGCCGCCGGGGGCGAGGTCGTCGGCCGCGTCCCCGCCCCGCCGGTGCCCGAGCCGGTCGACTCGACGGGGGCGGGCGACGCGTTCACCGGCGGGTTCCTCGCGGCGCTGCTGGCCGGGGCGGACGACCTGGCCGCGGCGGCCGAGGGCTGCCGGGCGGGGGCGGTGGCCGTGGCCACGGTGGGCGGCCGGCCGCCGGTCCGGTGACGGGCGGCGCCGGGGCGGGCGCCGTTCACCCGCCCCCGGGCAGCCCCGACCAGGCGGGGCGCGCCGGGTCGTCGGCGCGGACCACCACGTCCGCGCGGTCCGTGGGCGCCACCTCGTCCTCGTACCGGGCGAAGGCGGGCAGGGTCCAGCGCTCCGGCTCCGCCGTGCGTCGCCGCAGCGCCCCCGGGGACAGTCGCAGATGGACGCTGAGCGCGAACGGGAACCAGTGCCCCAGCAGGAACGGGCCGTGCACGAGGACCACCCCTCCCTCGGGAAGGGCGTGGTACGGGGTGCGGGTGGCCCGGTCGGTCACGGGGTCCCACAGATCGGGCAGCACGCGGCCGGAGCCGCCGGCCTCCAGCGGCCCGAACACCTCGCGCCACAGCGCCCCGGTGTCGTACCAGCTGTGGGCGTACGCGTCCGGGTCCCGCTTCCCGTACTCGAAGCGCAGGCTCGCCGGGCGCAGGAAGCCCTCGGTGGAGATGACGAGCACCGCGCGGCCGAGCAGCCGCAGTTCCCGCGCGAGGCTCTCGGCGGCCTCGCCGGGGCGGGCGGCCGGCGCGCCGTCGATGCCGAGTGCGAGCCAGGGCCCGCCGTCGGCGGCGGACAGCCCGTCGCCGTACCGTGCCAGTTCGCCGGCCAGCCGTTCCCAGGTGATCGCTTCGAGTCGCACGGCTCCATCATCGCCGGACCGGCGAAGGGACGCTCGGGCGAGGGAGTCCGGGCGCCCGTGGGCGAGGTTCAGGCGCCCCGCAGTTCGGCGGCGAGCGGGCCTTCGCCGAACACCTCGACGCGGCCGTCCTTCACCGCCTCCGCGAGTGCCGCCCCACCGCGCGCGAGCTCCAGGCACACCTCGGCGTCGAGGACGATCCGGGCGTCGGGGCGGTCGGCGGGACCGTATCCGTACACCGCGGCGACCGCTTCGGCGTCCGGGAGCACGGCTCCCGCTCCCCCACCGACGTGGAGGTGGAACTCGCCCTCCTCCAGCCGGACTTCGAGGACGCCCTCCTGGGTGAGCCCGGCGAGGGCGCCGAGCAGGGGCAGGGCGAACCAGTGGGCGCGCACCGCGTCCGTGGGGCGGCGCTCGGCGAGGGCGGGCGCTCCCCAGTCGGCGAGGGCGGCGAGGACGGGCCGCAGGGCGCGTCCGCGCGCGGTCAGCTCGTAGACCGACGCCGCCGACGGGGGCGGCAGCTTGCGGCGCAGGGCCAGCCCGGACTGCTCCATGTCCTTCAGACGGGAGGCCAGCACGTCCGTGCTGACGCCGGGCAGGTCGGCGTGCAGGTCCGTGTACCGGCGCGGCCCGCCCAGCAGTTCACGGACGATCAGCAGGGTCCACCGGTCGCCGACGGAGTCGAGGGCGCGGGCGGTGGCGTCGAACTGGTCGTAGCTCCGGCGGCGGACGGGACGTGCTGCTGGCTGCTGCTGACGTGGCATGCGACGCAGTCTAGACATGTTGTTGGACTTTCCAAGCTCAAGCTTGGTAAAACCAAGTATCGCAATTCGGCTCGGGAGGCAGCGCATGGAGTTCCGGCAGTCCAGCAAGCTCAACGAGGTCTGCTACGAGATCCGGGGCCCGGTCATCGAGCACGCCAACGCCCTGGAGGAGGCGGGCCACAGCGTGCTCCGGCTCAACACGGGCAACCCCGCGCTCTTCGGCTTCGAGGCCCCCGAGGAGATCGTCCAGGACATGATCCGGATGCTGCCGCGGGCCCATGGCTACACCGATTCGCGCGGCATCCTCTCGGCCCGGCGGGCGGTGGTCCAGCGCTACCAGGCCATGGGCCTGACCGAGATCGGCGTGGACGACGTGTTCCTCGGCAACGGGGTCTCCGAGCTGATCTCCATGGCCGTGCAGGCCCTGCTGGAGGACGGCGACGAGGTGCTGATCCCGGCCCCGGACTTCCCGCTGTGGACGGCGGTGACCACACTCGCGGGCGGCAAGGCGGTGCACTACGTCTGCGACGAGGAGTCCGACTGGAATCCGGACCTCGCCGACATGGCCGCGAAGATCACCGACCGGACCAGGGCCGTCGTGATCATCAACCCGAACAACCCCACCGGCGCGGTCTATCCGCGCGAGATCCTCGAAGGCATCCTCGATCTGGCCAGGCGGCACGGGCTGATGGTGTTCGCCGACGAGATCTACGACCAGATCCTGTACGACGGGGCCGAGCACCACAGCGCGGCGGTCCTCGCCCCCGACCTCGTCTGCCTGACCTTCAGCGGGCTGTCGAAGACGTACCGGGTGGCCGGCTTCCGTTCCGGCTGGATGGTGGTGTCCGGCCCCCGGCAGCACGCCCGCAACTATCTGGAGGGCCTCACCATGCTGGCCTCCATGCGGCTGTGCCCCAACGCCCCGGCCCAGTACGCCATTCAGGCCGCGCTCGGCGGGCGGCAGTCCATCCGGGAGCTGGTCGCGCCGGGCGGGAGGCTGCACGAACAGCGCGACCGGGCCTGGGAGCGGCTGAACGAGATCCCCGGCGTCTCGTGCGTGAAGCCGAAGGGCGCGCTGTACGCCTTCCCCCGCATCGACCCCGAGGTGCACCCCATCGTCGACGACGAGAAGTTCGTGCTGGACCTGCTGCTGCGGGAGAAGATCCAGGTGGTGCAGGGCACCGGCTTCAGCTGGCCGCGCCCGGACCACTTCCGCATCCTCACCCTCCCGTACGCCGACGACCTCGACGCGGCGATCAGCCGCATCGGCCGCTTCCTGAACGGGTACCGGCAGTGATCCGCGCGCACCGTCCGGCCGGGGCCGGCTGAGGCGGATACGGTCGGGCCTCGGACGAGGCGGATCCGGTCGGGCGTCAGATGAGGCGGAAGAGATCCGCGGCGGCGTGGACGTCGGTGAGGTCCTCGATGGAGCGGAGGTTGTCGCACAGCGCGTCCAGGACCGAGCCGGCCTCGGCGGCCCCCGGGGCGCCGACGGCGAGGCCGAAGACGCGGAAGCCCAGCGCCCGCTTGGCGTCGTTCCAGCCACGCATCCATGCCTCGGTGACACCGCATTCGTCGTCGGTGATCATCACGATGTCGCCGCGCGGGGTGGCGGCGTCGTCGAACTCCTCCTCCAGCAGTTCGCGGGCCGCTGTCAGGGGCGTCTGGTAGCTGGTGCCGCCGCCGAGGAAGGTTTCCGCGAAGTCGAGCACCTGCTCGACGCCTGCGGGCGGGCCGGCCGGGAAGCGGTGGACCTGGATCCTGTCCTCGGCGGAGAACAGGATGCCGACGAAGTCGCGCCCGGCATGGCGGGCCTGGTCCAGCAGCGCCAGGGCGCACGCCTTGGACCACGCCTCCCGCGTGACCCCGCCGGGCCCTGCCGCGTACATCGAGTGCGAGGTGTCCACGCACGCGATGACCGCGCCCCGCCCTGTCGGCTGCTCTCCCTGGCTGTCGTAGAGCATCAGCTCCCCGGCGGCGTACCGCGCGGCGAAGACGGCCCGCAGTTCGGGCAGGCCGAGGTTGGCCAGCTCGGAGGGGATCAGGCGGGAGAGGTCGTCGCCGAGCGTGACGCCGACCAGCTCCCCGGCGGTGCTCTCCACCTTGCGGGCGCGCTCCCCGTCGGCCATCTGCCGGAAGCGGCCGATCAGTTCGGCCCACCGGGCGAGGCGGCCGGCGCGCAGCCGCTCGGCGAGCCGGGCGCGCCGTGCGTACGGCATCCGTTCCAGCTCGCCGGAGCCCATGCCCCAGGCCCGCATCAGTACGGCCTCCTCCCGCACGGCCTCGGCGGCCTCCGCCGCGGCGTGGTGCGCGTCGGTGCGGAGGCCGGGAACAGTGGCGGCGCCCTGTGCGGCGCCCTGCGCGGCCTGCCGAGCCGTGCGCCCGGCCGCCTCGGCGGCCTCGATCGCCCGGTGCACGGCGTCGGCGGCCGAGGCCGGTACGTCGCCGTCCGCATCGGTCTCCTCGGCGGCCCGCTGGAGCGCGTCGGCCACGGCGGTCGCCGCGTTCTCGGCGTCCTGGCGGGCGTTCGCCGCCTGTTCGGCCTGCCGCTGGGCGTCCTCGGAGCGCTCCAGCATCCTGCGCAGGGCGCCGGACTGGGCGAGGACGGCCATGGCGGCGGCGTACGGGTCCCCGACGGTTTCCCTGCGCAGTGCGGCGAAGTCGGGAGACTCCACCAAGGCGGTGACGATCACGTGGTTGACCAGCCGCGAGGGGTCCATCTCCGCACGCTCGCGCAGTCGGAGGCCGGCCTTGTAGGCGGCCAGGAACACATCGGCCAGGAGGTCGGCGGCGTGGTCGTGACGCGCGCCCAGTACCTCGGCCAGCTCGCGCAGTCCTTCGGACTGTTCGCAGGTGTCGCGCCAGGTGAGCCGTTCGAACCGGTCCGCGACGACGGCCCCGGCGCACCGCTCGGCGCTGGAGTGTCCGAGCCAGGTCCGGGCCCGGCCCGCCAGTGCGTCGAGCCCGGCCGGCGGTGTGCCCGTGCCGGTGTTCCCCCGGGCGTTCAGAGCTGGGCCCTGACCATGCTCGCGTCCATGCCGAGTGCCTCGGTGAGGACGCGGGCGCGGACGGCGCGCTGACGGCCGGCGACCCGGTCGATGGCGGCGGTGGAGCGGCCGGCGCCCGCCGCCTCGGCGCGCAGTCTCTCCAGCCGCTTGCCCGCCGTGGCGAGCCTGTTGTGGGCCTTCTTGATGACCCAGTCGCTCAGCGCCTCGCGGGACTGCCCCGCCATGGCGTCGAGCTGTGCCTCCAGCTCGTCGAGGGCGTCGGCCAGGTCGAGCGCCTCCTTGGCGTCGGGGTTGACCAGGTGCAGTACCTCGCGCTCGACGGTGGGGCGCTGGGCCGGGGAGTCCCACAGGACGTGGGTGAGCACGGACAGGTCGGTCTCGGCGACCGCCGGGCGTCCGTCGAGGTACGCGGAGGCCTGGAGCAGTCCCACCGCCTGCCGCCAGCGGCGGTCGGAGGCGACGAGTTCCTTGCGGCGCAGGGCCGCCCGCAGCGCGCACACGGCGTCCACGATGGCGTCGGGGACGTCCACGGCCGGAACGGACACGGTCACGGCGTACTGCAGCGCGGCCAGCTCGACGGTGGTACGGACCGGTGCCGCCGGCCGGCTGACGGCGGATCGGACCAGCGCGGCGAAGTTCGACGGGTCCGCCAGGTACCCGACCTCGATCCGCACCAGCAGCCGGTCGTAGATCGCGGCCGTGTCCTGTCCGGTGGGCAGTTCGTTGCTCGCCGTGATGGCGCCGATCAGGGGGCAGCGGATCGGTTCCCCGCCGCTCTCCGGGTGGTAGATCCGCTCGTTGAGATAGCCCAGGGTCTCGTTCAGCGCCGCCGTGGAGCACTTGAAGATCTCGTCGATGAACGCGACGTGCGCGGTCGTGGCGCGGCCCTCGTACACCTGGCGGTACTCCCCGCGGGCCAGCGCGGCGACGTCGACGGGACCGAACATCCTCGTCGGCGCGGTGAACTTCGACAGGAGGATCTCCCAGTAGGCCGCCCCCTCGACCCTGCCGGTGAGCTCCCGGGCGATCTCGGACTTCGCCGTCCCGGGCGGGCCGAGCACCAGCGAGTGCTGCCCGGCGAGCAGCGCCACCACGAGCGTGCGCACCACGTCGGCCCGCTCGTAGAAGCGGTCCGACACCTCTTCGCAGATCGCCCGCAGCCCGGCGGCGGTGCCCTGCGCGTCCCCTGCGTCTCGCACGTCTGTACCTCGCACGTCCCGCATTGTGCCCTGTCGGTCCCGCGCCCCGGTGGCCCGGGGGCTCCGCCGCCCCCGGGAACGGGAGCGGGCCCGGAGGCGTAGCCGGCCTCCGGGCCCTGAGTGTGCCGCCCATCGGGCACGCCGGCACGTTTAAGGATCCGGGTCAGTCTGATGTCGTCGCGTCCTGCCTTTGGACCACCGCAGATCGAAGCTCTGCGGGCCGGACTTGAACCGGCATTTCGACGCGCGCGGGCCCGGGCCCGTTCGATCCGGCGATCGGCGGCGAATGCTGAGTCTGGAGCAAGAGTCTGAGATTGACGGCGGTCTGCCTCTGCCTGCTTGGGCTACTCCGGCCCGTGCCGGAGGGAGGAGTCGAACCTCCGCTGGGACCGCGCCTTCACGACAAGCTTCAGTTTCAGCTTGCGCTCCTCGCGCACCCCGGCCGCCTTGAGCGGCGCCCGGGGAATCCATGGTCGGTCACCCGAAGAGGTAACCGAATACCGCATCACCCACCCGCTGGTCGGTGACCTCCGCGCCGTTGGCCTCCTCGCGGGCGAACTTCACGGCCTGCTGGAGCTTCTCGATCCGGTCCAGCAGTTCGTTGACGCGTCGCGCCGGCAGCGCCCCGGAGAACTTGACCGTCGTCCAGTACCCGATCGGGATGTCCTCGTAGTACACCTCGACCTGCGCCGGGTGCTTCTCGGTGGCCTCCGCCTTCACGTGGTTGCGGGGCACCTTCTTCGTGCGGACCGTGCGGACCGGCTCGGTCTTCCAGGAGTCGGTCGACGGGTCCTGGACCCAGGCCTCGGCCGCGTCCAGCACGGGCAGCTTGCGGACGAAGGTGTTGAGGTCGGTCAGCTGCTTCTCCAGGAAGAGCAGATACGACACCGGCACCTCGCTCACCAGCACCCGGCCGTCGACCGACACATCGGCCCTGGCCGAGCAGTTCGCCCAGTCCTTCGTGGCGGTCACATCGAAGAGCCGGGTCAGGGTGACCGCGGTCTCCCGCAGCACGTCCTCGGCCTTGACCTGGACGAGCGTCGACTCGGGCGGAAGCTGTTCGCCCTCCTCGTCCTTGGGCTGGTAGGTACGGGAGATCCCGGCCAGCAGTCCGGTCTTCTGGAGGCCGTGATGAGCCGCCGTCAGGTCCTGGTGTGCCTTGGACTTGACGCCCTTCTCCACTGCGATGATCTGATTGAGTTTCGCCACGTCGAGGACGCTAACAGGGGCAACACCCCTGCGGCCAAGGCTTTTACCGTACGTAGTGGGGGTCGTCGTCCCCGGTGGTGTCCGGTACGGAGTCACCGGCCAGCATCGCTTCGAGGACGGAGACCGGGTCGGGGCCCGGAGCGGCTCGCGGCCACCAGTCGTCGGCGCCGGGGTCGGATTCGTAGCCGTACCACCGGTGGTCGTGGCCGAAGCGGAGCTGGAGCGAACCGTCCGGGTGGGTGAGGTGGTTGCGCCGGGGCGTGAAGCGCGGGAAGCCGGCGGCGGCGAGGGCGGGCCTGGCCCGGTCGAAGGGGCCGGCCGGCGGGTCCCAGGGCGTCTCCAGGACCGCGAGGCCCTCGGCGTCGCCCTGTCGCCAGGCGGCGACGGCGCGGGCGAGGTCGGTGGTGGTGCGGCCGGTGGCGTAGGCCAGCTCCCGGTAGAGCGCGCGGGTGGTGGCGGTGAGCCCGGCGGTCCGCCGTGCGGCGGCGAGGCGGACCGCGTCCTGCCACGGGGTGAGCCCGGCCAGCGGATCACGGCCCGTGGTCAGCAGGGCGTGGGCGCGGGCGGCGGCGTCGGTGGCGAGGTGGTCCAGGGCCAGCGGGTCGCGGGCGCCGGGCAGATCGGGATACGACGGTGGCTGGCCGGGGTGCGGCGGTACGGGCAGGGGCGCCGGGAGCGGCGGCAGGAAGCGGGCGGCGAAGGCCTCCCGGGCCCCGACCGACGGAACGTCGGGGGCGGCGGGGCGCTCGCGGGCGGAGTGCTCGGCGTTGCGCCGGCCCAGCTCGTCCAGCAGCTCGCGCTCGCCCCGGCCCCGCATCAGCAGGAGGACGAACGGGTCACTGTCGAGCAGCAGGGCCGTCTGGAAGCAGAGGGCGGCGACGTGTTTGCAGGGCCGCCCGTGGTCGGGGCAGGTGCAGCTCGGGTCGAGGTCGTCGGCGGCGGGCAGCAGCCGGACACCGGCCTCCTCGGCGGTGTGGGCCAGGGAGTGCGGCATCTCCTTGGCCAGCAGCGCGGACAGGTGGCCGGGGTGGGCGGCGACCGCGTCGAGCAGGGTCTCCCAGCCGGGGTCGGTGAAGGTGCGCAGCCGCAGTTCGGCGCGGTAGGGGCGGGCCCGGCTGCCGTGCACATAGGCGACGACGCGTCCGGGGGTGACGGTGATCGCGGCGACCTGCCCGTCGTCGGCGTACGCGCGGCCGCGGGCGAGGCGGGCCTCGTCCATCGACAGCGACTCCAGCGCGTCCACCCAGGCCCGGCCCCACCAGCTGCCCGCGAACGGCTCGCCCTCGGCGGATGTGCGGGCGGGCACCGCCTCGAAGGTGCGCCGCAGATCGTCCGGGCCGGGCCGGGCGCGGGGGGCCGATCGCCGGGCGGCGGGGCCGGTGGCCGGGCGGGGGCTCATGCGGGCCTCCGCAGCGATACGAGGTCGGCGAGGTCACGGTCGCTGAGCTCGGTCAGGGCGCTCTCGCCGCTGCCGAGCACCGCGTCGGCGAGGACCCGCTTGGACTCCAGCAGCTCGGCGATCCGGTCCTCCACCGTGCCCTCCGCGATGATCCGGTGGACCTGCACGGGCTGGGTCTGGCCGATCCGGTACGCCCGGTCGGTGGCCTGCTCCTCCACGGCGGGGTTCCACCAGCGGTCGAAGTGGACGACATGGGCGGCGCGGGTCAGATTCAGCCCGGTGCCGGCCGCCTTGAGGGAGAGCAGGAAGACGGGGACCTCGGCGGACTGGAAGCGGTCCACCATCCGCTCCCGCTCGGCCACCGGCGTACCGCCGTGGAGGAGCTGGGAGGGAATCGCGCGGGAGGCGAGGTGTGCGGAGAGGAGCTTCGCCATCGCCACGTACTGCGTGAAGATCAGGACCGAGCCCTCCTCGGACAGGATCGTGTCGAGCAGTTCGTCGAGGAGGGCGAGCTTGCCGGAGCGGCCCGTGAGCCGGGTCGGCTCCTCCTTCAGATACTGGGCGGGGTGGTTGCAGATCTGCTTGAGCGAGGTCAGCAGCTTCATGACGAGACCCCGGCGGGCGATGCCCTCCGCCGCCTCGATCTGCGCCATCGTCTCGCGGACGGCAGCCTCGTAGAGCGTGGCCTGCTCACGGGTGAGGGAGACGGGGTGGTCGGTCTCCGTCTTGGGCGGCAGCTCGGGGGCGATGCCGGGATCGGACTTCTTGCGCCGCAGGAGGAAGGGCCGCACCAGCCGGGACAGCCGCTCCACCGCCTCCTCGTTGCCCAGGCCCGCGGCGGTGCCGGTGTTCTCCACGATCCGGGCGTGCCGGGCCCGGAACGCCTTGAGCGGGCCGAGCAGTCCGGGTGTGGTCCAGTCGAGGAGGGCCCAGAGCTCGGAGAGGTTGTTCTCGACGGGGGTGCCGGTGAGGGCGACCCGGGCCGGGGCAGGGATGGTGCGCAGCGCCTTGGCCGTGGAGGAGTGCGGATTCTTGACGTGCTGCGCCTCGTCGGCGACGACCAGGCCCCAGCTCTGCTCGGCGAGCTGGGGAGCGCTGGAGCGCATCGTGCCGTAGGTGGTGAGGACGAAGCCGCCGTCCGGGTCGCTCAGGGTGCGGTCCGTGCCGTGGAAGCGGCGCACGGGGACGCCGGGGGCGAAGCGGTTGATCTCTCGGTGCCAGTTGCCGAGGAGGGAGGCGGGGCAGACCACCAGGGTGGGCGAGGGGTGCGCCCGGTGCAGATGGAGGGCGATGAGGGTGATCGTCTTGCCGAGGCCCATGTCGTCGGCGAGGCAGCCGCCGAGCCCGAGCGAGGTCATCCGGTCCAGCCAGGCCAGACCGCGCAGTTGGTAGTCGCGCAGGGTCGCGTCGAGGCCGGGCGGGGGCGCGATCGTGGTGTCCTGGGCGAGGATCCGCGTACGGAGGGCGGCCAGCGCCCCGGCGGGCACGGCGTCCACCCGCTCGCCGTCCACCTCCGCGCTGCCGGTGAGGGCGACGGCGAGCGCGTCCACCGGGTCCAGGAGCCCCAGCTCCCGCTTGCGCGCCTTGCGTACGAGGGCGGGGTCGACGACCACCCACTGGTCGCGCAGCCGTACCACCGGGCGGTGGGCCTCGGCCAGGGCGTCCATCTCGGCCTCGGTCAGCCGCTCCTCCCCCAGGGACAGCTGCCAGTCGAAGGCGAAGAGGTGCTCGGCGTCGAAGAAGGACGTGCCGTCGGTGGCCGATCCGGGCGCGGGCCGCACGACGGCGGTCGCGGTGAGGGAACGGGCCAGCTCGCGCGGCCAGTGCACCTCGACCCCGGCGGCGGCCAGCCGGGATCCCGCGTCGCTCAGCAGCTCGTACAGCTCGTCCTCGGTGATCGCGAGCACATCGGGGACGGGCTGCCCCAGCAGCCGTTCCAGCGGGGCCCAGACGCGGGCGGCGCGGCGCAGCGCCAGCACCGCGTCGACCCGGGCGCGCGGCCCGAACGGCTCGCCCGCCCCGCCGTTCCACAGGGCGGCCGCGTCCACCACGTAGGTCGGGTCGGCGAGGCTGTGCACCTGGACGACGGCAGCGGCGGCGTGCCGGACCGCCGGGTCGTCCGGATGTTCCGGCGCAGATCCGTCGGCGGTCTCCGCCGCCTCCCCGGCGGCCGTGACCGCGTAGGTGTCGGCGGTGTCGAACAGTTCGTACGCGGAGAGGTCCAGCCGCAGCGAGACCCGCACGCCCGCGTCCAGGCCCGAGGCGACCTCCACGGCCCAGGCCGCGGCATGGGGCAGATGCTGGGGCTCGTGCGCGGCGAACGGCGCCCCCATCGCGAACGCGGCGGCGGGCGTGCGTGGCAGGGTGTCGGCGACGGCGTCCAGGAACGCCCCGATCAGGGTTTCGGGGTCGGGGAGCCGGGGCGCCCCGGAACCGGGGACCGGTGCCGCGTGCCCCTCGGGCGGCAGGGCGGCGGCGACCGCCCGCAGATGCGCGACGTCCTCGGCGCCCCTCGGGCCCGCCCGCCAGGCGTCGTGACCGTCCGCCGTGAGTCCGGGGAGGAGCCGGCCGCGGGCGACGAGCTGAAGTGCGTGCAGAGCGGCCGCGCCCCAGCAGCGCGTGGCGGGGTGGGCGGAGCTCTGGTGACGTGCCCGGAGGAGCAGGGGCAGCGCGTCGGCCACGGACAGCAACGCCACGGGCGTCACCACGGCGCGGACGCTCCCGGGGCCCGCCGCCGGGTCCGGCCGGACCATCGTGAGCCGGGCGTCGGTGTACGGGACGGAGTCGGGGTGATCGGGGGTCTCCACGTACGTGAAGGGCGTCCCGCTCCCTCCCCGCGCGTCGTCGTGCCACGGACCGGCGTCCGCGAGCGGGTCCCAGAAGGCGACGCGACCGTCCCGGGGCACCGGGCCGGGCAGGAAGACCGCCGCGCGGCGCAGCAGCCGTGCGGCGTCCGCGGTCCGGGGCGTGGCCCCGGTGTTGTCCCGCCGCTCGCTTTCTCGGGCCCCTGCTGTCATGTCCCCCACCCCCTCCCACCTGGTCCACCGTCTCCGTCGGCACGGAATGTGCTGACTCCGCGAGTCTAGGCGGGCGGTCTGACACCGCTGACGCCCGCCGCGTCACTCCAGGTCAGCGGCGGTGGAACCGGGCGGGCGGGCGTCCTGCTCCGCGCGCGGGCCGCCACGCTCAGTGATGGGCGAGGGGCTGTTCCGGTGAGGACGGTGCGGTCGGGGCGGGGGCGGTGGGAGGCGCGGCGGGGGCGAGGAGGTCGGCAGGTACGGCCGGGGCACGGGGTACGGCGGGTTCGTCGTGCCCCGTCTCCGCCGCCGACTGCTGCGCGCGCTCCAGGAACCGGAGCAGCTCCACCGGGAAGGGCAGCACCAGCGTGGAGTTCTTCTCCGCCGCGACGGCGACCACGGTCTGCAGCAGCCTCAGCTGGAGCGCCGCGGGCTGGGCGGACATCTCGCCCGCCGCCTGGGCCAGCTTCTTCGAGGCCTGGAGCTCCGCGTCGGCGTTGATCACCCTGGCGCGCCGCTCCCGGTCGGCCTCGGCCTGGCGGGCCATGGACCGCTTCATGGTCTCCGGCAGGGAGACGTCCTTGATCTCGACCCGGTCGATCTGCACGCCCCAGCTGACCGCCGGGCTGTCGATCATGACCTCCAGCCCCTGGTTGAGCTTCTCGCGGTTGGACAGCAGATCGTCCAGGTCGCTCTTGCCGATAATCGACCTGAGCGAGGTCTGGGCCATCTGCGAGACGGCGAACCGGTAGTCCTCCACCGCGATGACGGCGTTCGTCGGGTCGACCACCTTGAAGTAGATGACCGCGTCCACGCGGACGGTGACGTTGTCCCGGGTGATGCCGTCCTGGGCGGGCACCGGCATGGTGACGATCTGCATGTTGACCTTGTGCAGCCGGTCGACCACCGGCACGACCATCGTGAAGCCCGGCAGCCGCACGTCCTTCCGCAGTCTGCCGAGCCGCAGCACGACACCGCGCTCGTACTGCCGGATCACCCGCGCCGCCGAGGCCACGTACAGCGCCCCGGCGCAGACCACCGCCACCAGGGCGATCACTAGTTCCTCAACCATGACGGCCCCCCGGAAGGAAGGGGTGCGGACACCTGCGTGACCGCGGAACACTCTTTACGGCATAGCACCTTTTATTCGCTTATGCACCTTTTAGGGGTAGCGCGAATCTCGGTCGCTCCGCGGCTCGCCCGGTCAGCCGCGCATCGGGTGCGGGACCGCCCCCGGGCGGGCAGGGTGGCCAGCGCCAGCACGTCGTTCCGACGTACCCGATCGCCGGACGAGCACCGGACGAGCAGACGAGGACCCGCCCATGTCCGTGACCGCCACCGTTGCCCGCCGCCGACGCCGCCTCGGGGTCGCCGCCGGGGCCTCGCTCCTCACCCTCGCCGTCTCGGGCTGCTCCGGACTCGGCCGCACCGCGGTGGGCCCGGTGACGTACACGACGGAGCGCGAAGCGGTGCTGCAGGTGAACAGCCCGACCGTACGCGGCTGCCACCGGATCGCCCCGGCGGGAGCCCACGAGGTGGAGAACGGGACGCTGGTCGACGTCATCCTGTACCGCACACGTGACTGCACGGGCGGCAGGACGACGTACGTGCCGACCAGGTTCAGCGATGTGACGGCGCCGGGCAGCGGGCCGTGGCGCAGTTACCGCTTCGTGCACTGAGCGGCTGGGCCGGGCGGGACGGGATTCGGCCGACCGCGGCCCCTCAGAGCACGGGCCGGGCCAGCAGCCAGGTCCCGTCGTCGGTGAGGGTGCGGTCCAGCGTGAGTCCGGCCGTCGCCAGATGCCGGGCGATGTCCTCGTCGGACAGCTCCCGCGACAGGAAGGTCTGCGTCCACCGCGCGTCGTCGAAGTGATACTCCGCGCGCACCGAGCGCACTCCGTCGCCCACCGGATCCGCGGAGACGATCCGGATCAGACCGCCGGACGGGTCGGTCCGCTCCCACGGCAGCTCCGAGCGGTGCGCCGCCCCTTCGCGCTGGACGAGGACGATCCCGTCGTCCCGCACATGGTCACGGCAGACGCGCAGCATCCCGTCGCGCACCCGGTGCTCGCCCGCGTGGACCAGGAAGGAACCGAGCAGCACCACGTCGAACCGCTCGCCGCCCAGGTCCAGCGTTTCGATGGGGCTCCGCACCCTGCGTGCCCCGACGATCTGCTCCAGCATCTCCGGCGACTCGTCCACCGCCGTCATCCTGAACCCGCGCCGCACCAGCGGATGGGTCACCCGGCCCGCCCCGCAGCCCAGTTCGAGGATGCTCGCCCCGGCGGGGGCCGCGCCCGCGATCACGTCCGGCTCCTCGCCGACGGACAGCCTGCGATACAGCTCGACCGCGCACCCGTCCGGCGTGATGGCTCCGGGCCCGGTCCCCTCGTACCCTTCGCGTACCAGTGATTCGCTCATGAAGGACGAACGAGCCGTCGCCGGGCACGGTTCCCCGGCCGTGACGGCGGGTCAGCGCCGGACCCCGCGGCGTAGCCGCCCTCCCCGTGCGCCGCGTCCGGTTCCGCTCACCGCCGGACGGGGTCATGCTGGTGGAGTGAGGTGATCACCATGCGTACCGGCAGTGAACCCGCGACCGCCCGCAGTCCGCTGCGGATGCGGCTCTGGCTGAGCCTGTGGGGCATGCTCTGGGCCCTCTTCGGCCTGGTGGCGTTCTCCCTTGCCGGACGGCCGGGCTGGGCCGCGGCCTGCGGGGTGGTACTGCTGCTCGCGACCCTGGACCTCTGCGTGATCCGATACCGCATGCGCCAGGGCCCGCACTACCAGCCGGGCCGGGACATCCCACCGTACGAGCCGGACCGCGGCGACGGCCGTCCACGCCGGGCGGGGCCCGGCCCGGACAGCGGCTGGAAGAACGGGGGGCGGGCGGGCCCTTCCTCCGGGCGCCCCTAGGGCGTGCCGTCAGGACCGCCGTCGAACTTCGCGGCCCGGAGGTACTCCGGCTTCGGGTCGAGCGCCGCCGCCAGGCGGAAGTGCCGGGTCGCCTGCTCGGGACGCCCCGCCCGCTCGAAGGTGCGGGCCAGGGCGAAGTGGGCGAACGCGTTGTCCGGCTCGCGCTCCAGCACCAGCTCGAACTCCAGCTCGGCGGGGCGCAGCTGGGCGGCGGCGAAGAAGGCGCGGGCCCGGAGCAGCCGGGCGGCGGTGTTCTCGGGATGCGCGGCGATCACCGAGTCGAGGAGCTTGACGGCGCCTCGGGGGTCCCGGGCGTCGAGCAGTTGCTCGGCCGCGCGGAAGTCGATGACATGGGTCTCCGGATTCCTTTCGGGCACGGTCGCGTCCTTCCCTTCCCTCGCCGGTTTCCAACGTCCGCCCGGGAGCCGGTATTCCGGCACGTCCGGCCCGGAGCCGGCGTTCCCGCACGCCCGCGGGGGCGTCCCCGTACGCGGACTCAGCGGGCGGCGGCCCTGCGGACCAACTCCTCCCAGACCGCGCGGACCTGGGGTTCCAGCGCCTCCAACGGCCCGTCGTTGTCCACGATCAGGTCGGCGACGGCCCGGCGCTGGTCGCGGGTGGCCTGTGCGGCCATCCTGGCACGGGCGTCGGCCTCCGTCATCCCGCGCAGCGTGACGAGCCGTTCGAGCTGGGTCCCGGCGGTGGCGTCGACGACCACGACCAGGTCGTAGAGGGGCGCGAGCCCGTTCTCCGTGAGGAGGGGGACGTCGTGGACGACGACGGCGTCCTCGGGGGCCGCCCGTTCCAGTTCGGCCGCCCGGGCGCCGACCAGCGGGTGGACGATCGCGTTGAGCGCGGCCAGACGCCCGGCGTCGGCGAAGACGAGCGCGCCGAGCGCCGGGCGGTCCAGAGCGCCTTTGGCGGTCAGGACGCCCGGCCCGAACTCCTCGACGACGGCCGCGAGTCCGGGAGTCCCGGGCTCGACGACCTCACGGGCGATCCGGTCGGAGTCGATCAGGACGGCGCCGTACTTCACGAGCAGCCGCGACACTTCGCTCTTGCCGGCGCCGATGCCGCCGGTCAGGCCCACTTTCAGCATGGGCCGCAGCCTACGGGCCGGGCGGAGGCGTTCAGCCCTCGCCCTCCCGCTCGGCGAGGAAGCGCTCGAACTCGCGGCCGATCTCGTCGGCCGACGGCAGATCGACCGGCTCGGCGACGAGGTTGCCGCGCGTCTCGGAGCCGGCGACGGCGTCGTACTGGTGCTCCAGGCCCTCGACGAGGGAGACCAGCTCCTCGTCGCCCTGGCCGATCTGCCGGGCGATCTCGGTCTGGGTGCGGTGGGCCTCGGTGCGCAGGGAGTGCGCGAGCGCGGGCAGCACGAGACCGGTCGCGGCGGTGATCGCCTCCAGCGCGGTCAGCGCCGCGTCCGGGTAGGAGGACCGGGCGACGTAGTGCGGGACGTGGGTGGCGACGCCGAGGACGTCATGGCCGGATTCCATCAGCCGGTACTCGACGAGGGCCTCGGCCGAACCCGGCACCTGGGCCTCGTCGAAGGGGCTGCGGTGGCCGGGCATCAGGTCGGTGCGGTTGCCGTGCGGGGTGAGGCCGACGGGACGGGTGTGCGGGACGCCCATCGGGATGCCGTGGAAGTTGACCGCGAGCCGGACGCCGAGGCGCTCGACGATCTGCTCGACGGCGGCGGCGAACCGCTCCCACTCCACGTCCGGCTCCGGTCCCGACAGCAGCAGGAAGGGCGCTCCGGTGGCGTCCTGGACCACCCGCACCTCCAGGGTGGGGGCCTCGAAGGACGTCCAGCGGTCACGCCGGAAGGTGAGCAGGGGGCGCCGTGCGCGGTAGTCGACGAGCCGGTCGTGGTCGAAGCGCGCGACGACCTGGTGCGGCAGCGTTTCGAGCAGGCCGTCGACGATCTGCTCGCCGGTCTCGCCCGCGTCGATGTAGCCGTCGAAGTGGTAGAGCATGACCAGGCCGGCCGACTCCTGCGCCAGCGCCATGTCGACGACGGCCAGGCCCTTCGGCTCCCATTCATACAAACTCTGCGGATCAGGCACGGTTACCGCTCCTCCTCGTGTTCCTAGGGAAGAACGCGAACGGCGGCAGGCACATTCCCCACGCCCGGGTCTTTCCCGGCGGGGACGGGTCACGGCGCGTCAGCCGCCCGTGCCGCACAAGCGGTTCGGCCCGGCCGGCGTCGCCCGCCGATATTGGTCCAGACCTTGACGCGCCCCACCACCGTCCCTACCGTCACTGGGCAACACGTTCAGACACGCGCCTCATATTCATGTACGAGAACCGCGTGAGACGTCCGGACTCCTCCGACGGGAAGGCACCCCCCATGCGCACCCGCTCCCCCCTCACCGTCCTGCTCGCCGCCGCTCTGGCCGCCGGCGGTCTCACCCTCGCCGGCGCCGGGACCGCGAACGCCGCGGTCATCGACGTCAGCACCGCGACCCAGCTCAAGGCGGCGCTCACCACCGTCTCCCCCGGTGACACGATCCGGCTCGCCGACGGCACGTACACCGGGAACTTCAAGGCCACCCGGCCCGGCACGTCCGGGGCGCGGATCACTCTCACCGGCTCCAGCCGGGCGGTCCTGACCGCGGGCGGCGGCTACGGGCTGCACCTGAACGGCGCCTCGTACTGGACGGTCCGGGGCGTCACGGTCAAGGGCGGCCAGAAGGGCATCATGACCGACGCGGCCAACGGTGTCGTGATCGACTCGGTGACCGTGCACGACCTCGACATGGAAGGCGTCCACTTCCGTAACTCCAGCAAGAACGGCGTTCTGAAGAACTCCCGGATCTACGACACCGGGCAGAACGGACGCGGCATGGGCGAGGGCGTGTACGTCGGTTCGGCCGGCGGCCTCTCCGACCGCAGCGACAACGCGCAGATCCTGAACAACACCATCGGCCCCGGCGTCGGCGGCGAGAGCATCGACATCAAGGAGGGGACGACCGGCGCACGGATCATCGGCAACACCTTCGACGGCGACGGGCTGACCGGCGCCAACTACGACGATTCCTGGGTCGACGTGAAGGGCAACAACGTCCTGGTCGAGGGCAACAGAGGGTCGCGCACCACCAACAACGGCTACGAGACCCACACCCAGCAGAGCGGCTGGGGCTGCGGCACCGTCTTCCGCGACAACGCCTCGAACCTCTCCGGGGCCACCGGCGACAAGCAACTCGCCATCAACGTCACCAACCACAGCTCCGGTTGCCGCACCACCGTCTACGCGAGCAACACCGTCACCGGCGGCAAGGGGCTGACCAACATCGCCGTCACCCCGTAACCGCCCGGCACCCGGTCCCGTGAACGCGAGTGAGGCCCGCCCCCCGAAGGGGACGGGCCTCACTTACCGCTTTTCAGCTACCGCGGCCGATGGGCCGCCGGGGTCAGAGCGTCAGCTCTGGCCGCCCGCGAGCTTCTCGCGCAGCGCGGCAAGCGCCTCGTCCGACGCCAGGGCGCCGGAGTTGTCCGCCGACTCCGAGGAGTAGGAGCCGCCGCCACCGCCACCGCTGCCACCGGAGGCGGCCGGAGCAGCGCCGGCCGGGGCAGCAGCGCCCTCGGCCGCAGCAGCCTCGTCGGCCTCGCGGGACTTGATGACCTGGGCCTGGTGCTGCTCGAAGCGCTGCTGCGCCTCGGCGTACTGGGTCTCCCAGACCTCGCGCTGCGCCTCGAAGCCCTCGAGCCAGTCGTTGGTCTCGGGGTCGAAGCCCTCGGGGTAGATGTAGTTGCCCTGGTCGTCGTACGACGCGGCCATGCCGTACAGCGTCGGGTCGAACTCGACCGAGGCCGGGTCGCCACCGAAGGACTCGTTGGCCTGCTTCAGCGAGAGGCTGATGCGACGACGCTCGAGGTCGATGTCGATGACCTTGACGAAGATCTCGTCGTTGACCTGGACGACCTGCTCCGGGATCTCCACGTGGCGCTCGGCCAGCTCGGAGATGTGGACCAGACCCTCGATGCCCTCGTCGACGCGGACGAACGCACCGAAGGGAACGAGCTTGGTGACCTTACCCGGGACGACCTGACCGATCTGGTGCGTCCGGGCGAACTGCTGCCACGGGTCTTCCTGCGTCGCCTTGAGCGACAGGGAGACGCGCTCGCGGTCCATGTCGACGTCGAGGACCTCGACGGTGACTTCCTGGCCGACCTCGACAACCTCGGAGGGGTGGTCGATGTGCTTCCAGGACAGCTCGGAGACGTGCACGAGACCGTCGACGCCACCCAGGTCCACGAAGGCACCGAAGTTGACGATCGACGAGACGACGCCGGAGCGGACCTGACCCTTCTGCAGGGTGGTAAGGAACGTCTGGCGAACCTCGGACTGGGTCTGCTCGAGCCAGGCACGGCGGGACAGGACCACGTTGTTGCGGTTCTTGTCCAGCTCGATGATCTTGGCCTCGAGCTCCTTGCCCACGTAGGGCTGGAGGTCGCGGACGCGACGCATCTCGACGAGCGACGCCGGCAGGAAGCCACGGAGGCCGATGTCGAGGATGAGACCACCCTTGACGACCTCGATGACGGTACCGGTGACGATGCCGTCCTCTTCCTTGATCTTCTCGATGGTGCCCCAAGCACGCTCGTACTGAGCACGCTTCTTCGAGAGAATCAGGCGGCCTTCCTTGTCCTCCTTCTGGAGAACCAGGGCCTCGATCTCGTCGCCGACCTTGACGACCTCGTTCGGGTCGACGTCGTGCTTGATCGAGAGCTCGCGGCTCGGGATGACACCTTCGGTCTTGTAACCGATGTCGAGGAGAACTTCGTCCCGGTCAACCTTGACGATGACGCCGTCGACGATGTCGCCGTCGTTGAAGTACTTGATCGTCTCGTCGATCGCCGCGAGGAACGCGTCCGCGTCGCCGATGTCGTTGACCGCAACCTGCGGAGTGGTGGCGGTGGTCTCGGTGCTGCTCGTCATGTGGGAAAGGGCTCCGGTACGGACAGAGAGTCGTAGGTACTGCTACGCCGAAAGCCCGTATCGCCTCTGCAGAAGCCGGACAGCCGGGAAAGCGCGCAATCCGTTTCCGGAGAGACGCCTCGACAACCGAGGGGACATGCAACAGACGCGAGCGCGGCCTGCTAGGTCTGAGGCGCGCAGGCTCGCAGCGCAACTTGTAGCATACGGGGGCAGCCGGACAGGGTCAATGCGCGAAGGCGCACACCCGGGGCACATCGCCCCAATTCCGGCACAACTCGTGTTCGCCGAGGCCACATCGGCCTGAGAACACTACGGCACCACGCCGCGGACGCGCGTCCGTACCCCCGGGGTGCGCCCCCTGGTACGTACCGCGCGCGGCGGGTGAAGGCAAACTACAGCGACGGGCACGATGAGCCAAGACATCCACGGGGCCTCCTCCGCAGAACCCGCGGGACCCCCCGAGCCGGAGGCCACGCGCCGCGCGGCGGACGAGGCGGAGAGCAGCCGGGCCAGCCGCGGCTGGTGGGACCGGAACGCCGATGAGTACCAGAGCGACCACGGCGGCTTCCTGGGGGACGACCGCTTCGTCTGGGGCCCGGAAGGGCTGGACGAGGCGGACGCCGCCCTGCTGGGGCCCGCCGACTCCCTCAAGGGCCTCGATGTCCTGGAGATCGGCGCCGGGGCCGCCCAGTGCTCACGCTGGCTGGCCGGCCGGGGCGCCCGCCCGGTCGCGCTCGACCTCTCCCACCGCCAGCTCCAGCACGCCCTGCGGATCGGCGCGGACGTACCCCTGGTCGAGGCGGACGCGGGCCGGCTCCCGTTCCGGGACGGGTCCTTCGACCTGGCCTGCTCCGCGTACGGGGCGGTGCCGTTCGTCGCCGACCCCGTGCGGGTCTTCCGCGAGGTCCACCGGGTGCTGCGGCCCGGCGGACGCTGGGTGTTCTCCGTGACGCACCCGATCCGCTGGGCGTTCCCGGACGAGCCCGGGCCCGAGGGGCTGTCCGTCGCCGCCTCCTACTTCGACCGCGTCCCCTACGTGGAGCAGGACGAGGACGGCGAGGCCGTCTATGTGGAACACCACCGCACGCTGGGTGACCGGGTCCGGGACGTGGTGGCGGGCGGTTTCCGACTGGTCGACCTGGTCGAACCGGAATGGCCCGCGTGGAACGACCAGGAGTGGGGCGGCTGGTCCCCGCTGCGCGGCAACCTGATCCCGGGCACGGCGATCTTCGTCTGCGAGCGCGGCTGAGCCACGGCTGACGGGCCGGGGCGCGCGGAACTCCCGGGGCCGCTCCCGTACGACACTGGGGGCGTGATCCGTACCGAAGCCCTGGACCGACTGCCCGTCCGTACCGCTGTGCCCGCCCTGCGGCGCGCTCTCGACGACCGGGGCGTCGCCGTCCTGTGCGCCCCGCCCGGCACCGGCAAGACGACGCTCGTCCCGCTGGTGCTGGCCGGGCTGACCGGCCAGGGCCCGGTGCGCCGGGTCGTGGTCGCCGAGCCGCGCCGGATCGCCGCGCGGGCGGCGGCGCGGCGGATGGCGTGGCTGCTGGGCGAGCAGGCGGGCGAACGGGTCGGGTTCACGGTGCGCGGCGAGCGCGTGGTGGGACGGGACACGGTGGTGGAGGTCGTGACCACCGGGGTGCTGCTCCAGCGGCTCCAGCGGGACCAGGAGCTGGCCGGGGTGGACGCGGTGATCATCGACGAGTGCCACGAGCGGCACCTGGACGCCGACACGGTCGCCGCGTTCCTCCTGGACGTACGGGAGACGATCCGGCCCGATCTGCGGCTGGTGGCGGCGTCCGCGACGACGGACGCGGAGGGCTGGGCGCGGCTGCTCGGCGACGCCCCGGTGATCGAGGCGCAGGGGGTCTCGCACCCGGTGGAGGTCCTCTGGGCGCCGCCCGCCCGTCCGGTGAAGCCGCCGCACGGGATGAGGGTGGACCCCGCCCTGCTGACGCATGTGGCGGCGACCGTGCGGCGGGCGCTCGCCGAGCGGGCGGGGGACGTGCTCTGCTTCCTGCCCGGCGTCGGCGAGATCGGGCGGGTGGCCGGGCAGCTCGCGGGCGTGGACGCGGAGGTGCTCCAGGTGCACGGGCGGGCTCCGGCCGCCGTGCAGGACGCGGTGCTGGCCGGGTCCTCCGGGGGGCGGCGGGTGGTCCTGGCGACCTCGGTGGCGGAGTCGTCACTGACGGTGCCGGGGGTGCGGGTCGTCGTCGACTCGGGTCTCGCCCGGGAACCCCGTACCGACCATGCCCGGGGGCTGAGCGCCCTGAGCACCGTACGGGCCTCCCGGGCGGCCGGGCGGCAGCGTGCCGGGCGTGCGGGGCGGGAGGCCCCGGGGGTGGTGTACCGGTGCTGGGACCAGGCCGAGGAGGGGCGGCTCGCGCGGTTCCCCTCGCCCGAGATCAAGGTCGCCGACCTGGCCGCCTTCGCACTCCAGGCGGCGTGCTGGGGCGACCCGGACGCCTCCTCGCTGGCGCTGCTGGACCCGCCGCCCGCCGGGGCGATGGGCGCCGCCCGGGAGGTGCTGGAGGCGATCGGCGCGGTGGACGGCGGGGGCCGGGTCACCGAGCGCGGCGCCCGGATGGCCCGGCTGGGGCTGCATCCCCGGCTGGCGCGGGCCCTGCTGGACGGCGCGCGGGAGGTCGGGGCGCGGCGGGCCGCCGAGGTGGTGGCGCTGCTGAGCGAGGAACCGCCCAGGGAGTACGGGGACGATCTCGCGGCGGCGCTGCGGACCGCCCGCCGGGGCCAGGACGGATACGCGGCGCGCTGGAAGCAGGAGGTGCGCCGGCTGTCGTCGTCGCTGGGGGGCGGCCCGGCGGGCGGGAAGGACGGCGGCCGCTCCGACGACGCGGTCGTCGGCCTCGTCGCCGCGCTGGCGTTCCCGGAGCGGGTGGCGCGGGCCCGGGGCGACGGGGCCTTCCTGATGGCGTCGGGCACGGGCGCGGAGCTGCGGGACGCCTCTCGGCTGCGCAGCGCGCCCTGGCTGGCCGTGGCGGTCGCGGACCGGCCCTCCCACGCGGCGTCGGCGCGGGTGCGGCTGGCGGCGGTGGTCGACGAGCCCACCGCGCTGCTGGCAGCCGGGCATCTGCGGGTGCGGGGCGAGGAGGTCCGGTGGGTGGACGGCGAGGTGGTGGCCCGGTCGGTGGACCGGCTGGGCGCGGTGGAGCTGGCGGCACGGCCGCTGAGGCAGCCCGATCCGGAACTGGTGCGCGGGGCCCTGGTCGAGGGGCTGCGGCGGGAGGGGCTCGGGTTGCTGCGGTGGACCCGGGACAGTGAGCAGCTGCGGTGGCGCCTGGCGTTCCTGCACCGGGTGCTGGGCGCGCCGTGGCCGGACGTCGCGGACGGGGCGCTGCTCGCGGAGGCCGGGGCGTGGCTGGAGCCGGAGCTGTCGCGGGCCCGTCGGCGTTCCGATCTGGGCCGGATCGACGGGGGCCAGGCGTTGCGGCGGCTGCTGCCCTGGGCGACCGGGGAGGCCGCCCGGCTGGACGAGCTGGCGCCGGAGCGGATCGAGGTGCCGAGCGGCTCCCGGATCAGGGTCGAGTACGGCGGTGAGCAGCCCGTCCTGGCGGTGAAGCTCCAGGAGTTGTTCGGGATGGGCGAGACGCCCCGGGTGGCCGGGGTGCCGGTCCTGGTGCACCTGCTCTCCCCCGCCGGGCGGCCCGCGGCCGTCACGGCGGACCTGGCGTCGTTCTGGCGGGAGGGTTACAAGGCGGTGCGGGCGGAGCTGCGCGGCCGCTACCCGAAGCATCCGTGGCCGGAGGACCCCACGACCGTACCGGCGACGCGGTTCACCTCGGCGCGGCTCAAGCGGTCGTAGGACGCTCCGCCCGCCGGGACCGCGCCTTGAGCCTTGAGCCGGAGGGCGGGCGCGAGCAGTCCCACGCCGAGGCCGAGGAGGCCCCGGGGCAGGTACGAGGTGAGGGGGAGGACCGGGACGCGCTGCGGCTTCACCAGCTCCGTCACACAGCCCCTCGGCCGGACGGCCGGGGGGCTGTGCGATGGCTGTGCGGTACGGCGGGGTCAGGCTCCGGGGGTTTCCGTCTCCTTCGGAGCGGTCCCTTCCGAGGCCCCTTCCTCCGGGGCCCCTTCCTCCGGAGGAGCGGTCTCCGCCGGGGTCGTCTCCTCCGGGGCGGTCTCCTCCGGGGCCTTGATGGTGAGTTCGATGACGACCGAGGCGCCGCCCTCCGCAGTGAGACGCAGCTTGAATGTGCCCTCGGTGCCGTCCGCGAAGATCTCCGGGAGCCGGAGCATGCCCTCGGCGTCCGTCGTCAGCGTGGTCAGGGTGCGGACCGGCTTGCCGGCCGCGTCCTTGAAGTACGGGCCCTTGTCGTTGTCGAAGAGCCCCAGGGAGTCCTTGACCATGGTGGCGGTGACGGCCACTCCGGCCGCGGCGGCGTCCTTGTACGTGGCCTTGACGGTGACGGCGTCCGCGAACTTCTCGCCGGGTGCGGCGACGAGCGCCTTCTCGTCGGTCCGGGCGATCGCGTCGGCCTCGCGGGCGGTGACGGTCGCCGCGTAGGTCAGGGTGCGCGGCCTGCCGCTGCCCGCGACGGCGGTCACCGTGAACTCCCCGGCCTTCTCGCCCGCGCGGAGTTCCGGTGCGGTGGCGGTGCCGTCGGCCGCGGTCCGCATCGTGACGGTCTTCTTGGCGCCGGCGAAGAGCGTGCCGGTGTCCCCGGTGACGGTGAACGTGACGGACACCTTGCCGAGCGGGGCGCCGAGCGCGTTGCGGGCGAGGACGGCGACCCGCTCGTCGAACGCCTGGCCCGCGGTGGCGCGCAGCGGCCCGGTGCCCGCGTTCTCCAGGGAGCCGAAGGTCTCGGCCGGTGTCGGCTTGGAGGTGGGCGGCTTCGGCGTCGGGCTGGGGGAACCGTCGCCGGGCTTCGAGGGGCCTGTGCTCGGCTTGCCGCCCGGCTTGTCCGGGGAGGGCTTCGGGCTCGGGGTGGCTCCCGGGCTCGGGGTTCCCGGGTTCGGGCTCGGGGTGGAGCGGGAGGGAGTGCTCGGAGTGGTGGGCAGCGTTCCGGTGCCGTCGGGGATCTCGTGCGTACCGCGCTGGTAGTACGAGAACCAGGAGCGGACCGTGCGCAGGTACTCCGTCGACCGGTTGTAGCTCAGCACGGCCTTTTCGAGGTCGGCGGTGATGGCCAGATCGCGGTCGTTGGCGCAGAGGTAGCGGCCGGCGGCGAGCGCCGCGTCGTAGATGTTGTTGGGGTCCTTGCGGCCGTCGCCGTTCGCGTCCTGGCCCCAGGAGGCCCAGGTCGACGGGATGAACTGCATCGGGCCGACCGCGCGGTCATGGACCGCGTCGCCGTCGTACGCCCCGCCGTCGGTGTCCTTGATCAGGGCGAAGCCCTGCCCGTTGAGGGCCGGGCCGAGGATGCGGGGGCTGGCGGTGCCGTTGGCGTCGACGCGCCCGCCGCGTGCCTGGCCGGACTCGACCTTGCCGATCGCCGCGAGAAGTTGCCAGGGCAGCCGGCAGGAGGGGTCGGTCGTCGCGACGGTCCGCTCGGCCTGCTTGTACGCGGCCAGGATCGACGCCGGAATGCCCGCTTCCGCGCTCCCGGTCACCGGCAGATTGCTGGAGGATCCGGGCTTGTCGGGCGTGACCAGGGGCGGAAGGTCCGTGTAGTAGGGCGAGTTGCCGGTCGCGGCGCCGTCGTCCTCGGTGCCCGCGGTGTCCTCGCCGGCCGCCTTCGGGTCACCGCCGCCGGCGGATCCGTCGGCCAGGGTCGCCGCGGGCGCCTGCGAAGCCGCGAGTGCCGCCACGGCGGCCGCCGCCACCGCGGTGGTCGTGGCCCCCTTGCGCAGACGTCGGCGAATGTGGGCTGCCATACGTTCCGGTCCCTCCCCCTCGAAGGCTGCTCGCGCTCCCCAGCGCAAGGACTCCAGCGACCCTACGGCAACTTGTGTCGCCCGAGCATGGGCCCCTGACCGCTTCTTACTGTTTTTTCACGTTCACGGGCGCATGTTGTCCTGTCGGCCACAGAAGGGTGCCCGAACGGTCCCGCATACTTGCCGCCATGCCGTTCACGCTCAGTCATGCCGCGGCCGTGCTCCCGGTGATCCGCCGGAACGGGACGGCCCGGTGGCCGCTGTTCCCCTCCGCTCTCGTCGCCGGTTCGTTCGCGCCCGACATCACCTACTTCGCGGACACGGTGGTCCCCGGGGCGATGGAGTTCGGGTCGTTCACGCACACCTTCCTCGGGGTCGTCACGGTGAACGTGGTCATCGCGGCGGCGCTGGTGGCGGTGTGGGTCCTGCTGCGGGAGCCGTTGGCGGCGCTGCTGCCGGTACGGGTCAGGGGTCGCGTCCACGCCTTCGTCCGGGGGCAGCGGTGGACGCGGGCCTCGTTCGGTCCTTCCGCCTGGCTGTGGTTCGCCGTCTCCGGTGCCCTGGGCGCGGCCACGCATGTGGTGTGGGACGCGTTCACCCACCACAGCCGGTGGGGGACGGAGCTGGTGCCGGTGCTCAGCCGCGTCGTCGGCGGCTTTCCCGTGTACCAGTTCGTCCAGTACGGCAGTTCGGCCCTGGCCCTCGTGGTCATCGGCTGGTTCGCCGTCAGCGGGCTCCGGCTGACCCCGGAGGTGCCCGCGGCCGAGGAGGTGCCGGTGCTCGGCCGCCGGGAGAGGTGGGGCGCTCTCGGTCTGCTGGGCCTGTGCGTGCTGCTCGGCGCCGTCCACCGGTGCGTCCGCTGGTACGCCCGCTTCGGCCGGGTGGAGAGCCCGCTCGACATCATCCCCACGGCCTGCTTCGGCGCGGGCGCCGGACTGGCGGCCGGGCTTCTGCTGTACGGGGTGTGGATGCGGCTGCCGGGCAGACGGCCGGGGACGCGGGGCCCGGCGCGGACGCCGGCAGGGCAGGGGACCCCGGTAGCGGAGGGGGCCCGTACGGAAGCGGAGGCAGGCCGGAGGTAGGGCCGCGCGGAAGGCCCGGGCCCGGAACCGTGACGCGGCCCGGGCCCGGAACCGTGACGCGGCCCGGGCCCGGCCTGTGCCGGTGGCTCAGTGCGCGGCCGACTCCCAGTCCCCGCCGACGCCGACCGAGACGTCGAGCGGGGCACGCAGCTCGACCGCGTGGGCCATCTCGTGGCGCAGGATCTCCTCGACCCGCTTCCGCTCGCCCTTCGCGATCTCCAGGACGATTTCGTCATGGACCTGGAGCAGCATCCGCGAGGTCAGCTCCGCCTCGGTCAGCGCCCGGTCCACCCGCAACATCGCCACCTTCACGATGTCCGCGGCGGTGCCCTGGATCGGGGCGTTGAGCGCCATCCGCTCCGCGGCCTCACGGCGCTGGCGGTTGTCGCTGTTCAGGTCGGGGAGATAGCGGCGCCTGCCGAGAATCGTCTCCGTGTACCCGGTGGCCCTGGCCTCCTCGACGACCCGGTGGAGATAGTCCCGTACCCCGCCGAACCGCTCGAAGTAGGTGTCCATCAGCACCCGGGCCTCGGCGGGATCGATGTTCAGCTGCTGGGAGAGGCCGAACGCGGAGAGGCCGTAGGCCAGTCCGTAGGACATGGCCTTGATCTTGCGGCGCATCTCCGCGTCGACCGCGTCCTTCTCGACGCCGAAGACCTGCGAGGCGACCGTGGTGTGCAGGTCCTCGCCGGAGGTGAACGCCTCGATCAGACCGGCGTCCTCGGAGAGGTGCGCCATCACCCGCAGCTCGATCTGGCTGTAGTCCGCCGTCATCAGCGTCTCGAAGCCCTCACCGACGACGAAGCCCCGGCGGATCGCCCGGCCCTCGTCCGTACGGACGGGGATGTTCTGCAGGTTGGGGTCGGTGGAGGAGAGCCGGCCGGTCGCCGCCACCGTCTGATTGAACGTGGTGTGGATCCGGCCGTCCGCAGCGATCGTCTTGACCAGGCCCTCGACGGTGACCCGCAGCTTGGCCTGCTCGCGGTGGCGCAGCATCAGCACCGGCAGCTCGTGCTCGGTCTGCGCCGCCAGCCAGGCCAGCGCGTCCGCGTCCGTGGTGTATCCCGTCTTGGTCTTCTTCGTCTTCGGCAGGCCCAGCTCGCCGAAGAGGATCTCCTGGAGCTGCTTGGGCGATCCGAGGTTGAACTCACGGCCCACCGCCGCGTGCGCCTCCTTCACCGCCTGCTGCACGGTCCCCGCGAACTGCTGCTCCATCCCCTCCAGGTGGGCCCGGTCCGCGGCGATCCCGTGCCGCTCCAGACGGGCCAGGAGGATCGACGTCGGCAGCTCCATGTCGTGCAGCAGCTCCGCCGCGCCCACCTCCTTCAGGCGGGTGGTGAACGCGTCGCCCAGGTCGAGCACGGCCCGGGCCTGCGCCATCAGCGCGTCCGCCTCGGCCCGGTCGTCCGCGCCGAAGGCCAGCTGCCCGTCGGAGGCGGCGGCCGGGGCCAGCTCCCGGCCCAGATACTCCACGGCCAGCGCGTCCAGGGCGAAGGAGCGACGGCCCGGCTTCACCAGATACGCGGCGAGAGCGGTGTCCATCGTGACGCCTTCGAGCCGCCAGCCGTGCTCGGGGAAGACCCGCATCACGTTCTTCGCGTTGTGCAGGACCTTCGGCCGGGCCGGGTCCGAGACCCAGGCGGCGAACGCCCGCTCGTCGGCCTCCTCCAGCTGCGCCGGGTCCAGCCAGGCGGCGGCCCCGTCGGCGGCGGCGAGCGCGATCTCGGTGACCGTGCCGGCGCCCAGCGACCAGGTGTCCACCGTCATGACGCCGAGCGGCCGCGCGCCGTGCGCCTCCAGCCACGGGGCGACCTCGCCGGAGCCCAGCACGGCCCCGTCCAGCTCGATCCCGGCGGCGGGCGCGGGCGGCTCGGCCTCCGCCGCCCCGGGATCGACGGCGAGGAGGCGCTCGCGCAGGCTCGGGTTGCGGATCTCCAGTATGTCCAGGACACCGGTGACCGCCGTGCGGTCGTACGGAGCGCGCTCCAGGTCGGCCGGGGCCTTCGGCAGCTCCACGTCACGGACCATCTCGGTCAGCACCCGGTTCATCTTCACCGCGTCCAGGTGGTCGCGGAAATTCTGCCCGGCCTTGCCCTTGACCTCCTCGGCCCGCTCCACCAGCTCGGCGAAGGAACCGAACTGGTTGATCCACTTCGCGGCCGTCTTCTCCCCCACCCCGGGGATACCGGGGAGGTTGTCCGACGGGTCGCCGCGCAGGGCGGCGAAGTCCGGATACTGCTGAGGGGTGAGCCCGTACTTCTCGACGACCTTCTCCGGCGTGAACCGGGTCAGCTCGGAGACCCCCTTGGTGGGGTACAGCACGGTCACGTTCTCCGTGATCAGCTGGAAGGAGTCCCGGTCCCCGGTGACGATCAGCACCTCGAACCCGGCCGCCTCGGCCTGCGTCGCCAGCGTCGCGATGACGTCGTCCGCCTCGAAGCCGTCCACCGCGAACCGGTCCGCGCGCATCGCGTCCAGCAGCTCGCCGATCAGCTCGACCTGCCCCTTGAACTCGTCGGGGGTCTTGGAGCGGTTCGCCTTGTACTCCGGGAACTCCCGCGCACGCCACGTCTTGCGCGACACGTCGAACGCCACCGCGAAGTGCGTGGGCACCTCATCACGCAGCGTGTTCGCCAGCATCGACATGAAGCCGTACACGGCATTCGTCGGCTGCCCCACCGCCGTCGTGAAATTCTCCGCGGGCAGGGCGAAGAACGCCCGGTACGCCAGGGAGTGCCCGTCCATGAGGAGCAGGCGCGGTCGGTTGTCTGCCGTCTTCTTCGATGCCGTCTCAGCCACGCCCCCGATCCTGCCACGGCCCACTGACAATCCGGACCGGCGCGACACCCGGAGGTCCGTGGCAGGATCGACGGTGAGGACGCAGACACGCGGAAGAAGCGCTCGAAGGGGAGCAGCATCATGGCCACCAAGCCGCCGACCGGTGACCCGGTCCAGGACGCCCCGCAGGTCGAGCCGGCCCCGCACGCCGCCGCAGGACTGCCGGCCGTCGCCCACTCCCTGCGCATCGCCCAGCAGCAGATGGGGGTGCGCCGCACCGCGCGGACCCTCCTCAAGGTCAACCAGAAGGACGGCTTCGACTGCCCGGGCTGCGCCTGGCCCGAGGGCGACAAGCGGCACACCGCCGAATTCTGCGAGAACGGCGCCAAGGCCGTCGCCGAGGAGGCGACCCTGCGCCGCGTCACCCCCGACTTCTTCGCCGCCCACCCGCTGGCCGACCTCGCCGAACGCAGCGGATACTGGCTGGGCCAGCAGGGCCGGATCACCCAGCCGGTGTATCTCCCCGAGGGCGCCGACCGGTACGAGGCGGTGACCTGGGAGCGGGCGTTCTCAATCATCGCCGAGGAGCTGACCGCCCTCGACTCCCCCGACGAAGCCCTCTTCTACACCTCCGGCCGCACGAGCAACGAGGCCGCGTTCCTCCTCCAGCTCTTCGCCCGCGAGTTCGGCACCAACAACCTGCCGGACTGCTCCAACATGTGCCACGAGTCGTCCGGCTCGGCGCTCACCGAGACCATCGGCGTCGGCAAGGGCAGCGTCTCCCTGGAGGACCTGCACCAGGCCGACCTGATCATCGTCGCCGGACAGAACCCCGGCACGAACCACCCCCGGATGCTGTCCGCCCTGGAGAAGGCCAAGACCGCCGGGGCGAAGATCATCTCGGTGAACCCCCTGCCCGAAGCCGGCATGGAGCGGTTCAAGAACCCCCAGACCCCCCAGGGCATGGTCAAGGGCACCGCCCTCAACGACCTCTTCCTCCAGATCCGCATCGGCGGCGACCAAGCCCTCTTCCGCCTCCTCAACAAGCTGATCCTCGCGACCGACGGAGCCGTCGACACCGCGTTCGTCGCCGAACACACCCACGGCTACGAGGAGTTCACCAAGGCCGCCGAAGCGGCCGACTGGGACGAGACCCTCACCGCCACCGGCCTCACCCGCGCCGAGATCGAGCAGGCCCTCGCCCTCGTCCTCGCCTCGAAACGCACCATCGTCTGCTGGGCGATGGGCCTCACCCAGCACAAGCACTCCGTGCCCACCATCCGCGAAGTCGTCAACTTCCTCCTCCTGCGCGGAAACATCGGCCGCCCCGGCGCCGGAGTCTGCCCGGTGCGCGGCCACTCCAACGTCCAGGGCGACCGCACCATGGGCATCTTCGAACGGCCCGCACCGGCCTTCCTCGACGCCCTCGACAAGGAGTTCGGCATCACCTCGCCGCGCCACCACGGCCTGGACGTGGTGCGCTCCATCCAGGCCCTGCGCGACGGCGACGCGAAGGTCTTCTTCGCGATGGGCGGCAACTTCGTCGCGGCCACACCCGACACCACCGTCACCGAGGCCGCGATGCGCCGCGCCCGCCTCACCGTCCACGTCTCGACCAAGCTCAACCGCTCCCACGCCGTGACCGGGACCCGCGCCCTGATCCTGCCCACGCTCGGCAGGACCGACAAGGACGTCCAGGCAAGCGGCAAACAGTTCGTCACCGTCGAGGACTCCATGGGCATGGTCCACGCCTCACGCGGCAACCTCACCCCCGCGAGCCCCCACCTGCTCTCCGAACCCGCCATCGTCGCCCGCCTCGCCCGCGCCGTCCTCGGCGCCGGCTCCCGTACGGACTGGGAGGCCTTCGAGCGGGACTACGCCACCATCCGCGACCGCATCTCCCGCGTCGTCCCCGGCTTCGAGGACTTCAACACCCGCGTCGCCCGCCCCGGCGGCTTCACCCTCCCCCACGCCCCCCGCGACGAGCGCCGCTTCCCCACCGCCACCGGCCGCGCCAACTTCACCGCCGCCCCCATCGAGTACCCCGAACTCCCGCCCGGCAGGCTCCTGTTGCAGACACTGCGCTCCCACGACCAGTACAACACCACCATCTACGGCCTCAACGACCGCTACCGGGGCATCAAGGGCGGCCGCCGCATCGTCATGGTCAACCCCGAGGACGCCGCCGCCCTCGGCCTCGCCGACGGCACCTACACCGACCTCATCAGCGAATGGAAGGACGGCGTCGAGCGCCGCGCGGACGGCTTCCGCGTCGTCCACTACCCCACCGCCCGGGGCTGCGCCGCCGCCTACTACCCGGAGACCAACGTCCTGGTCCCCCTCGGCTCCACGGCGGACACCAGCAACACCCCGGCCAGCAAGTCGGTCATCGTCCGCTTCGAGGAGCACCGGAACGCCCCCGGCGGCGACTGAAAACCGCCACCCCCTAAGCGTCCGCTCAGCCGTCTGATAAGAACGGTGCAGACAGCAACGAACCAGCGCACCGAAACGGAGCCGGACCCATGGGCGAGCACACCACACCCCTCTTCCCGCAGGAAGTCATCGACGAATACGCGGCACTCGGCGTCGACCTGCCCGCCCTCTTCTCCGCCGGCCACCTCGGCGAGCGCATGGGCGTGACCATCGTCGAGGCCTCCGCCGACCGCGTCGTCGGCACCATGCCCGTCGAGGGCAACACCCAGCCCTACGGCCTCCTGCACGGCGGCGCCTCCGCCGTCCTCGCCGAAACCCTCGGATCCATCGGCTCCATGCTCCACGGCGGAGCCTCCAAAATCGCGGTCGGCGTCGACCTCAACTGCACCCACCACCGGGGCGCCCGCAGCGGCCTCGTGACCGGCGTCGCCACCCCCGTACACCAAGGCCGCTCCACCGCCACGTACGAGATCGTCATCACCGACGAACAGGACAAGCGGGTCTGCACCGCACGCCTCACCTGCCTCCTCCGCGACGCCCCCCGCCCCGGAGCGAACTGACCTCCACCGCGGACCGGCCCGCCACCTCCACCGCGGACCGACCCCTCCACGCACCGCCTCCCCCGCCCCGCGGCACAACCCCCTGCCCGGCCGGAACCGCACCTGCGCGTTCCGGCCGGGCAGTGTCATTTCCCCACCAAAAAACGACAGTTGGCCAACACACTCGGTCAACTTCCTTGACTCCACCGCGCGTTCCATGAGCCACTCAGCAGCCACATCGGCCCCCACGACCCCCGGGACCCCACCGCCGATGTAACACTGCGTAACGTGCAGGCAATGCGGAATCCAGCCGCGCACCCCGGCCACAGACACCCCGGGAGCTTCGCCGCACCCACCGCGACCACCGAACCGCGTCAGCACCAAGATCACCCCAAGCCCCTTAGCAGAGCTGCGCGTTCTCACCATGTGGTCCCTTCGCAGTCCAGGCGAAACCGCCACATGTCCTCACAGGAACCTCAAGCCTTGCTCAAGGGCATAACAAGAGAGTCACATCCGCCGCCGACCAGTCCCGGTGGCCCCCGGCTGCGCTTAGAGTCACCGCCAGTCACCGCGCCGCCGGGCGCGTCTGCTGCACGGCCCTGTACCAACCCAGTACGGCCCGGCGATCGTCACGGCACCTCAAGCAGAGGAGGCCGCGCCAGGGAAAGGACTTTTCGTGCGACACCGTTCTTTGCTCATACTCACCGCAGTGCTCACCACCGGAGCACTCACCCTCACCGCCTGCGGTTCGCGCGACGACAGCAAGAACAGCGGCGGCGGCGACGGAGGCAACCAGACGGTCGTCATCGGCCTCGACGCCCCGCTCACCGGCGACCTGTCCGCCCTCGGCCTCGGCATCAAGAACTCCGCCGACCTCGCCGTCAAGACGGCGAACAAGGAAAAGACCGTCCCCGGCATCACCTTCAAACTGGAAGCACTCGACGACCAGGCCCAGCCCTCCGTCGGCCAGCAGAACGCCGTCAAGCTCATCGGCACCAAAGAGGTCCTCGGCGTCGTCGGCCCGCTGAACTCCGGCGTCGCCCAGTCGATGCAGAAGCCCCTCAACGACGCCAAGCTGACCCAGGTCTCCCCCGCCAACACCGGCACCGAGCTGACCCAGGGCAACAAGTGGAAGACCGGCGACAAGAAGCGCCCCTTCGCCTCCTACTTCCGCACCGCCACCACCGACCAGATCCAGGGCGCCTTCGCGGCCAAGTACCTCTTCGAAACCGCGAAGATCAAGGACGTCTACCTCATCGACGACCAGAAGCCCTACGGCGCCGGACTCGCCGCCTCCTTCAAGGCGACGTTCACCGAACTCGGCGGCAAGATCGTCGGCACCGACCACGTCAACCCCGAGGACCGCGACTTCAACTCCGTCGCCACCAAGGTCAAGAGCTCCAAGGCCAAGGCCGTCTACTACGGCGGCGAGTACCCCGCCGGCGCCCCCCTGAGCCAGCAGATCAAGGACAGCGTCCAGATCCCCTTCATGGGCGGCGACGGCATGTACAGCGCCGACTTCATCAAGCTCAACAAGAAGGCCGAAGGCGACATCGCCACCTCCGTCGGCAAGCCCGTCGAGGAGCTGGAGTCCGCCAAGAAGTTCATCGCGGACTACAAGACGGCCGGCTACAAGGACGCCTACGAGGCCTACGGCGGCGGCACCTACGACGCCACCTGGTCCATCATCGAAGCCGTCAAGATCGTCGCCGCCGAGAACGACGGCAAGATCCCCGCCGAGGACGGCCGCGCCAAGGTCCTCGAAGCCATGGCCAAGGTCAAGTTCGAGGGCGTCACCGGCCCCGTCTCCTTCGACGAATACGGCGACACCACCAACACCCTGATGACCGCCTACCAGGTCACCGGCGGCAAGTGGGTCTCCAAGGTCAGCAGCACCGTCGAGTAACCACCGGCCGGGCACGGCCCCGCCACCACCACACAAAGCAACCAGACCGCGCGGGAGCGCTACGAGCCCTCCCGCGCGGTGCCATATCCGAACCACTCCACGGAGGCCCTGCGGTGAACGAACTGCCGCAACAGCTGGCCAATGGACTCATCCTCGGCGCGATGTACGGTCTCATCGCGATCGGTTACACGATGGTCTACGGAATCATCCAGCTCATCAACTTCGCGCACGGCGAGATCTTCATGATCGGGGGCTTCGGAGCCCTCACGGTCTACCTCGGGCTTCCGTCCGGATTCTCCCTCATAGCCGCGATACCCCTCATGATCGTCGGCGGCGTCATAGCCGCCGTCGCCATCAGCATGGCCGCCGAGCGCTTCGCCTACCGCCCCCTGCGCGGCGGACCACGCCTGGCACCACTCATCACCGCCATCGGGCTCTCCCTCGCCCTCCAGCAAGCGGTATGGATGTGGTACCCCGACGCCACCAAGGACCGCTCCTTCCCCCAGTTCGAAGGCGAAGCCTTCGACATCCTCGGCGCCACCATCCAGCGCGGCGACATCTTCGTCCTCGTCGTCGCCCCCCTCTGCATGCTCGCCCTCGGCCTCTTCGTCTCCAAGACCCGCGCCGGCCGCGGCATGCAGGCCACCTCCCAGGACCCCGACACCGCCAAGCTCATGGGCATCAACACCGACCGCATCATCGTCATGGCCTTCGCCATCGGTGCCGCGTTCGCCGCCGTCGCCGCCGTCGCCTACGGGCTCAAGAACGGCCAGATCGGCTTCCGCATGGGCTTCATCATGGGCCTCAAAGCCTTCACCGCAGCCGTCCTCGGCGGCATCGGCAACATCTACGGCGCCATGCTCGGCGGCATCGTCCTCGGCGTCGCCGAAGCCCTCGCCACCGGCTACATGAGCGAAGTCCCCGGCATGGAACTCTTCGGCGGCGGCGCCTGGAAGGACGTATGGGCCTTCGCGCTCCTCATCATCGTCCTCCTCGTACGCCCCCAGGGCCTGCTCGGCGAGCGCGTCTCGGATCGGGCGTGATGACCATGACTACCACCACCACACCCACCACCAGCGCTCTCATCCCGCTCCCCGCGAGCACGGCCCGCCACCTCACCACCGCCGGCGCGGCCATCGCCCTCATCGGCACCTTCCTCGCCTGGACCTGGACCGCCGAATTCCCCGGCGACCTCACCGTCACCGGCTACCCCGGCGGCCTCCAGGTCCTCACCCTCGTCGGCACCGTCCTCACCCTCCTGTTCGCCCTCTCCGGCTACGGAATCAAGGGACTCGGCTGGCTCACCCCCGGCGGCACCAACAGCCCCGTCCGACTCGCCGCCCTCGGCGTCCTCGGCACCACCGCCTTCACCATCGGCGCCATCGCCGCCAAACTCGGCGGCATCGTCAACCTCGAACCCGGAGCCTGGGTCGCGCTCGTCGGCGCCATCATCGCCACCGTCGCCTCCCTCGGCCTCCCCAGCGACCAGGAACTCGACGACACCACCCACCCCACCCCGCTCAACCGCCTGGTCAACAGCCTCCGAGCCCCCGCGCCCGGACGCGCCAAGGAACTCCCCAACTGGGCCGAGATCCTCATCATCGCCGGAGCCTTCGGCGTCGCCCTCCACGTCTTCACGTACGGCATCGACACCGAATACGCCGAACTCTTCATCGGCTACATCATCAGCGTCGCGTTCGGCTTCACCGCCCTCACCCGAGCCGGCCTCATCGCCCGCATCACCCGGCTGACCACCAAGCACCGCAACGTCACCATGGCCGCCGCACTCATCGCGGCCTTCTGCTTCCCCTTCACCCAGCAGAACGAGCAATACGCACTCATCGGCGCGAACATCCTCATCTTCGCGACCGTCGCACTCGGCCTCAACGTCGTCGTCGGCCTCGCCGGCCTCCTCGACCTCGGATACGTCGCCTTCCTCGGCGTCGGCGCCTACGCCGCCGCCCTGGTCTCCGGCTCCCCGCTCTCCCCCGTCGGCGTCCAGTTCCCCTTCTGGGCCGCCGTCCTCACCGGCGCCGCGGCCTCACTGGTCTTCGGCGTCGTCATCGGCGCCCCGACCCTCCGACTGCGCGGCGACTACCTCGCCATCGTCACCCTCGGATTCGGCGAGATCTTCCGCCTCACCGTCAACGCCCTCAACGGCGTCAGCGGCCCCGACCTCACCAACGGCTCCCAGGGCATCCCCAGCATCCCCGACCTCAACCTCTTCGGCTTCGACTTCGGCGTCAGCCACGACATCGCCGGATTCACCCTCGGCAGGTCGGCCAACTACTACCTGCTAATGCTCGTCTTCACCGCCGTCGTCGTCCTGGTCTTCCGACGCTCCGGAGAATCCCGCATCGGCCGCGCCTGGGTCGCCATCCGCGAGGACGAAACCGCAGCCACCGCCATGGGCATCAACGCCTTCCGGCTCAAGCTGCTCGCCTTCGCCCTCGGCGCCACCCTCGCCGGACTCGCCGGTACCGTCCAGGCCCACGTCTCCTACACCGTGACGCCCGAGCAGTACCAGTTCGCCGGCTCCGTGCCCCCGAACTCCGCCTTCCTCCTCGCCGCCGTCATCCTCGGCGGCATGGGAACCCTCAGTGGACCCCTCGTCGGCGCCGCACTGCTCTACCTCATCCCGGCCAAGCTGCAGTTCATGCAGGACTACCAGCTCTTCCTCTTCGGCATCGCACTCATCCTCCTGATGCGCTTCCGCCCCGAAGGGCTCGTCGCCGACCGCAGGAAGCAACTCGAATTCCACGAGACCGGCCAACTCGACGTCCCACCGGACACCCCACTCACCGACCAGGCCGCCGGCACCACGAAGGCGGGGGCGTGATCACATGACCACCACAACAACCACCCCGGCCAGCCCGGCCACCACGGTCCTCGACGCCAGCGGCGTCACCATGCGCTTCGGCGGACTCACCGCCGTACGCGACGTCGACCTCACCGTCAACAGTGGCGAAATCGTCGGACTCATCGGCCCCAACGGCGCCGGCAAGACCACCTTCTTCAACTGCCTCACCGGCCTCTACATCCCCACCGAGGGCAAGGTCAGCTACAAGGGCACCGTCCTGCCGCCCAAACCCCACCTCGTCACCAAGGCCGGCATCGCCCGCACCTTCCAGAACATCCGGCTCTTCGCCAACATGACCGTCCTGGAAAACGTCCTCGTCGGACGCCACACCCGGACCAAGGAAGGCCTCTGGTCAGCCCTCCTGCGCCTCCCCGGCTACCACAAGGCAGAAGACGCCAGCCGCGAACGCGCCATGGAACTCCTGGAGTTCATCGGCCTCCAGGACAAGGCCGACCACCTCGCGCGCAACCTCCCCTACGGAGACCAGCGCAAGCTGGAAATCGCCCGCGCACTCGCCAGCGACCCCGGACTCCTCCTCCTGGACGAGCCCACCGCCGGCATGAACCCCCAGGAAACCCGCGTCACCGAAGAACTCATCTTCGCCATCCGGGACCAGGGCATCGCCGTCCTCGTCATCGAGCACGACATGCGGTTCATCTTCAACCTCTGCGACCGCGTCGCCTGCCTCGTCCAGGGCGAAAAACTCGTCGAAGGCACCCCCGGCGACGTCCAGGCCGACGAACGCGTCGTCGCCGCCTACCTCGGCACTCCCTTCGAAGGCGCCCCCGGCGCCGAAGAAATCGCCGAGGTCGAAGCAGCCGAAGCCCACGCCGGAACCACCAGCACCACCACCCCGGCAAAGGACACCACGCCCGACACCACCAGCACCGATGAGGAGGGCACCCGATGACCGCACTGCTAGAGGTCGAAGACCTCCGGGTCGCCTACGGCAAGATCGAAGCGGTCAAGGGCATCTCCTTCACCGTCGAAGCCGGCCAGGTCGTCACCCTCATCGGCACCAACGGCGCGGGCAAGACCACCACCCTGCGCACCCTCTCCGGACTGCTCAAGCCACTCGGCGGCCGCATCCTCTTCGAGGGCAAGCCACTGGCCAACATCCCCGCCCACAAGATCGTCTCCCTGGGCATCGCCCACTCCCCCGAGGGACGCCACATCTTCCCCCGGCTGACGATCACCGAGAACCTCCTCCTCGGCGCCTACCTCCGCAACGACAAGGCAGGCATCGAGAAGGACGTCCAGCGCGCCTACGACCTCTTCCCCATCCTCGGGGAACGCCGGAAGCAGGCAGCGGGCACCCTCTCGGGCGGCGAGCAGCAGATGCTCGCCATGGGCCGCGCCATGATGTCCCAGCCCAAACTGCTCATGCTCGACGAGCCCTCCATGGGACTCTCCCCGATCATGATGCAGAAGATCATGGAGACCATCGTCGAACTCAAGGCCTCGGGCACCACGATCCTGCTCGTCGAGCAGAACGCCCAGGCCGCCCTGTCCCTCGCGGACCAGGGTCACGTCATGGAGGTCGGCAAGATCGTCCTCTCCGGCGCGGGCTCGGACCTGCTCCACGACGAGTCGGTCCGCAAGGCCTACCTCGGCGAGGACTGACACCCCGCCGCCCCGCCGTACGCGAGAGGCCCGCACCCCGGTTCACCCCGGGTGCGGGCCTCTCGCGTACGTACGTGTACGCGGCTACTCGGCCGACTTCTTCTTCTCCTCGGCGTCCTCGATCAGCGCCTCCGCCAGCTGCTGCATCGACATCCGGCGGTCCATCGACGTCTTCTGGATCCACCGGAACGCGGCCGGCTCGGAGAGCCCGTAATCCGTCTGGAGGATGCTCTTCGCCCGGTCCACCAGCTTCCGGGTCTCCAGCCGCTGCGAAAGGTCCGCGATCTCGCTCTCCAGTGCCTTCAGCTCCGCGAACCGGGAGACGGCCATCTCGATGGCCGGCACCACGTCGCTCTTGCTGAACGGCTTCACCAGATACGCCATGGCCCCGGCGTCCCGGGCCCGCTCGACGAGGTCGCGCTGCGAGAACGCGGTGAGCATCAGGACCGGGGCGATGGACTCCTCGGCGATCTTCTCGGCGGCGGAGATCCCGTCGAGGACCGGCATCTTCACGTCCAGGATGACGAGGTCCGGCTTGTGCTCCCGGGCCAGCTCCACGGCCTGCTGCCCGTCGCCCGCCTCACCGACGACGGAGTAACCCTCCTCCTCCAGCATCTCCTTGAGGTCGAGGCGGATGAGGGCCTCGTCCTCGGCGATGACGACGCGGGTCGTCAGCGGCGGGACGTGCGACTTGTCGTCGTCGACGGCGTCTACGGGCTGGGGCGACTCGGGGGTGGTCACGGGGCTCCTTGTTAGGACAGGGGTGCAGCTCCCAAGAGCCTACCTAGTTACGGTATGTTTGAGGCACGGAGGGTCCTCGGTATCCTTCGTTTCGAAGGGGCCCCGGTAGCCCAGCGGCAGAGGCGATGGATTCAAAACCCATACAGCGTCGGTTCGAATCCGACTCGGGGCACTTCTCCTTGGATTCCAAGGCGAAGCGACAATTTGACGATCTTCACCCTTGCTGGTGAACGCTCCTTCGATCCGGGCACGCCCCTTCGAAGGTCGCAGAAAACTACGCGGCATGGAGCAGCACAACCCCTCGATACGTGACGAAGCACTTGCCCTCTTGCGGAGCGGAAGCACCAATCGAGCAGTGGCAGAACATCTCGACGTGCCGCGCGGAACCGTCGGCTGGTGGCTGCACGAGGACCGCAAGCGACGCGGTGTGCAGTACGAACCGCCCACCGACTGCCCTGTGTGCACAGGCCGACAGGTCGATCGCGCCGCCTACGCCTACCTACTGGGGCTGTACCTCGGCGACGGCCACATCACGTCGAAGACCAAGCAGCATCATCTATCGATCTTCTGCGACGCCATCTGGCCGGGCGTGATCGACGAGGCGGAATCGGCCATGCGCACGGTCATGCCGATGCCGCGCATCGGTCGGCGTGAGCGAGACAACTGCATCGAAGTGAAGTCGTACAGCAAACACTGGACCTGCGCCTTTCCACAGCACGGACCGGGCAAGAAGCACGAGCGGCCGATCGTTCTCGAAACGTGGCAGCAGGAAATCGTCGGCACCCACCCGTGGCACTTCATCCGCGGCCTCATCCACTCCGACGGATGTCGGAACATGAACTGGACAACCAGGATCGTCAAGGGCGAACAAAAGCGCTACGAGTACCCCCGGTACTACTTCACCAACGTCTCCGACGACATCCGCCGCCTCTACACCGACACCCTCGACGGACTCGGCATCGTATGGACACACTGCACCCGCGCGGGCAAGCCGTACAACATCTCCGTAGCCCGACGGGCATCCGTAGCCCTCATGGATGCGCACGTCGGGCCCAAATACTGAGCTGATCCCGAGCCGCCCTACTTCGGGCTGTCGTCCTCGCCGATGTGGTGGACGCGGACCAGGTTGGTGGAGCCCGCGACGCCGGGCGGGGAGCCGGCGGTGATGACGACCACGTCGCCCTTCTCGCAGCGGCCGATGCGCAGGAGCTCCTCGTCGACCTGGGCGACCATCGCGTCCGTGGAGTCGACCTGCGGGCCGAGGAAGGTCTCGACGCCCCACGTCAGGTTGAGCTGGGCGCGGGTGGCCTCGTCGGGGGTGAAGGCGAGGAGCGGGATGGGTGAGCGGTAGCGGGAGAGGCGCTTGACGGTGTCGCCGCTCTGGGTGAAGGCGACGAGGAATTTCGCGCCGAGGAAGTCGCCCATTTCGGCGGCGGCCCTCGCGACGGCGCCGCCCTGGGTGCGGGGTTTGTTGCGCTCGGTGAGGGGCGGGAGGCCCTTGGCGAGGAGGTCTTCCTCGGCGGCCTCGACGATGCGGGACATGGTGCGGACGGTCTCGGTGGGGTATTTGCCGACGCTGGTCTCGCCGGAGAGCATGACCGCGTCGGTGCCGTCGATGATGGCGTTGGCGACGTCGGAGGCTTCGGCGCGGGTGGGGCGGGAGTTGTCGATCATCGAGTCGAGCATCTGGGTGGCGACGATGACTGGTTTGGCGTTGCGTCGGGCGAGCTTGATGGCGCGCTTTTGGACGATCGGGACTTGTTCCAGGGGCATTTCGACGCCGAGGTCGCCGCGGGCGACCATGATGCCGTCGAAGGCGGCGACGATGTCGTCGATGTTGTCGACGGCCTGGGGTTTTTCGACCTTGGCGATGACGGGGAGGCGGCGGTTCTCCTCGTCCATGATGCGGTGGACGTCGTCGATGTCGCGTCCGGTGCGGACGAAGGACAGGGCGATGATGTCGGCGCCGGTGCGCAGGGCCCAGCGGAGGTCGTCGATGTCCTTTTCGGAGAGGGCGGGGACGGAGACGGCGACGCCGGGGAGGTTGAGTCCCTTGTTGTCGGAGACCATGCCGCCTTCGATGACGGTGGTGTGGACGCGGGGGCCTTCGACGTCGGTGACTTCGAGGGTGACGCGGCCGTCGTCGACGAGGATGCGTTCGCCGGTGGTGACGTCGGTGGCGAGTCCGTCGTAGGTGGTGCCGCAGATGTCGCCGGTGCCTTCGCCTTCGAGGGGTTCGACGGTGATGGTGAAGGTGTCGCCGCGTTCAAGGAGTACGGGGCCTTCGCGGAAGCGTCCGAGGCGGATCTTCGGGCCTTGAAGGTCGGCGAGGATGCCGACGCTGCGGCCGGTTTCCTCGGAGGCTTTGCGGACGTGGTGGTAGCGCTGTTGGTGTTCGGCGTAGCTGCCGTGGCTGAGGTTGAAGCGGGCGATGTCCATTCCCGCTTCGACCAGGGCTTTGATCTGGTCGTATGTGTCGGTGGCGGGTCCCAGGGTACAAACGATTTTCGCTCGGCGCATGGTTCGAGACTAAACCTTACCTTCGGGTAGGTATTTGGCTCTGCGTGACACCTCAACAACCTTCTCATGAAGGGTTGTTGACAACTGTTGAATTGTGCGGCGGGGTGCTCTGATGAGCGTTTATCCGAGGTTCGGCGGGGCGAGTGTGAAGGAGGCTTCGACTTGGGCGTCGATGGTCTGGCGTACGGGTTCGAGGTCGACGGGTGCGGCGTCGGTGGCGGCTTCCGTGCCCGCGCCTCGGTGGGTCATCGCCTGGGTGGAGAAGCCTGCCCGGGCCATGTGGGGCCCGCTGTGGGTGCCGGTGTCGTTGAGTTCGAGGAGGGCGTCGAGTCGGGTGTCGAGGGCTTCGGCGTACTCGCGGGCGCGTTGGAGTGCTTCCTGGACGGCTTGGCGGCGGGCGGTGGCGTGGTGGGGGGAGGTGGGGCGCAGTGCCCACCAGGGGCCGTCGACGCGGGTGAGGTCGTGGTTGGCGAGGCGGGCGATGAGTTCGCCGAGTGCGGTGAAGTCGTTGAGTGTGGCGGTGAGTTGGATACTGCCGTGGTAGGCGCGGATGCGTTCGGCGCGGCCGTGGCGGGTGAGTTCGGGGCGGATGGTGAGGGTGCCGGTTTCCAGTTTGTCGATGGCGTCGCCGTAGGTCTTGATGAGGTCGAGGGTGGTGGTGTTGCGGCGGGTGAGGTCGTCGAGGGTGGTGCGGCGGTCGGTGGAGCGGGCGGTGAGGGTGATGGTGATGTGGGCGATTTCGGGGTCGACTTCGAGGTGGGCTTCGCCGCGGACGGTGACGTGGGGGGTGGTGGGGGTTCCGTAGGGGTGGTGGGTGGTGGGTGTGGGGGTCTGGGTCATGGGTTCACTGTGGCATGGGGTGGTGTGTGTCGTGGGGTGGTCGGATCGAAACCTGTGTGGGGTGTTTCAGCGTCTGACCGGTGGCGTCGCCCGTGGGCTGTCTCGTTGTCCGGATGCGGGGGGGCGAGCTGGGTGGCTGTGGTCGGTCAGGGTGTGACGATCGGGAAATTGGGGTCGGGTTCGTCGAGGACGGACATGAGGGTGGCCAGGGTGCCGGGGTCGCCGGTGTGGTCGATGCCGTCGAGGCTGCCGCTGGTGAGCATGTCCGTCAGCTGTGGTTTGGTCAGGGTGAGCGTCAGATCGGCGGTGTCGTCGGCGGAGGTGTCCGTGGCGGGGTGGTGGACGAGGACGCCGTTGTGCAGGCTCGTCCGGTATGTCTGGTCGAGGTCGGTGAATCGCCACAGCATGGTCAGGGAGTGGTTCCATGCCCGGGGGCCGTTGACGCGGATGGCGAGGGAGTCGAGGATCTGCTCGACGGAGAGCGTGGTGGTCATGCTGCCGGTGGTGATCGGTGTGGGTTTGACGCCGGTGCGCAGCTCTTGGGCGGCCATGAGGTAGTTGTTGCGCCAGGTGCCGCATTCGGCTCCGTGGCCGAGGCGTTCGAAGGTTTCGGCGAGCAGTTCCTTGGCCCGGGTCTCGTCGGGGGCGGCGAAGGTGGCGTGTTTGAGGAGCTGGGCGGCGAAGCGCAGGTCGTCGGTGTCCATGTAGGAGCGGGCTTTGGTGAGGACGGAGTCGATGCCGCCCATGCAGTCGACGTAGCGCTGGGCGGAGGCGGTGGGCGGGTGTTCCCAGAGGGAGGCGGGGTGGCCGTCGTACCAGCCCATGTAGCGCTGGTAGATCGCCTTGACGTTGTGGCTGACCGATCCGTAGTAGCCGCGGGTGTGCCAGGCGTTCGCCAGGCGGGGCGGCAGCTCGATCATCTCAGCGATCTCGGTGCCGGTGTGGCCTTGGTTGAGCAGACGCAATGTCTGGTCGTGGAGGTAGCCGTACAGGTCGCGCTGCTCGGAGAGGAAGGTGGTGAGGCGTTCGGTGCCCCAGGTCGGCCAGTGGTGGGAGGCGAAGACGACGTCGGAGTCGGCGGTGAACAGGTTGATGGCCTCGGTGAGGTAGCGGGACCAGATCCGGGCGTCGCGGACCAGGGCGCCGCGCAGGGTCAGGATGTTGTGGAGGTTGTGGGTGGCGTTCTCGGCCATGCACAGGGCGCGGCGTTCAGGCAGGTGGAAGTTGAGTTCGGAGGGGGCTTCGGTGTCCGGGGTGAGCTGGAAGCGGAGCAGGACACCGTCGAGGCGTTCTTCCTGGCCGGTGCGGGTGATCTCCACGGTGGGCGGCAGGAGGCTGGGCAGTCCGTGGGAGGCGGTGAAGCCGAGGCCGACGCCGATGAGGCCGCGCGGGCCGGGTTCGAGTTCGCCGCCGGTGTGGTAGGCACCGCGGCGCAGCATCGCGGTGCCGGCGTAGACGTTCTCGGCGACGGAGTGTTCCATGAAGCCCTCGGGGGCGACGATCGGTACGTTGTCGTCGGGGCTGATCACGCCGAGGATCCCGCCGAAGTGGTCGATGTGGGAGTGGGTGAACAGCACTGCGGTCACCGGCCGCTCGCCCCGGTGGGTCCGGTAGAGGGCGAGTCCTTCGGCGGCGCACTCCTGTGAGACGAGCGGGTCGATGACGACGATCCCGCGCTCGCCTTCGATCAGGGTCATGTTCGACAGGTCGAAGCCCCGGATCTGGTAGATGCCCTCGGTGACCTGGTACAGGCCGGCTCTGGCACAGAGTTGCGACTGGCGCCACAGGCTGCGGTCTGCTGTGTCGGGGCAGTCCTGCCGCAGGAACGCGGTCGCCTCGAAGTCCCAGACCACCCGCCCGTCCGGTGCCGTGATCCTCGCGTTCGCGGGGCCGGCCACCAGGCCCCGGTCGGCGTCCTCGAAGTCGGTTCGATCGGCGAAATCGGGGGCGGCGTCGGCAGGGCTCACAGGGGGACCTCCAGGTCGGGGCGGGCGTACCGGCGCGCTCCGGGGGCCGGTGCGAGCCCGGTCACGCCATTCTCGGCCGCCTTGAGGGCGACCGACCGGTGGGAGCGGACCGAACGGGTGATGGCAGGTGCCTGCGGCCGTCGGGGGGCGGAGTGTGGGCGGGCGCTCGGCCCGAAGCCGATCTAGGGTCCCGTGCAGATGCCGCCGTACGGCCCGACCTGCATCGGCCGCGTGGCACATCACCGCGGGGAGAAGGGGACTTCCGGTCGACCATGCGCACCCATGCCCTCACGACGATCAGGGTTCGCCGCCGCCTCGGCAGGCCCGTCCCCGCGGACCTCGGTTCGGGTGCCGTGACCGGCCTCTTCTCGATTCCTGAGGGGATGGCGTACGCGGCGATCGCCGGCTTCAACCCGGTCGCCGGGCTGTACGCGGGTGTCGTTCCCGCGATCGTCGGCTCGTTGTCCTCCCGCTCCGTTCTGATGGTCACCACCCTGACGAGTGCCATCGCGCTGACTTCGCAGAGCGTGCTGTCGGAGGCGGGCCTGGACCCGAAGGTCGCCGGGAACGTCGCCCTGCTGTCGGTGATGGTCGGAGCGGTGATGCTGCTGATGGGCATGTTGCGGCTCGGCGCGGTGATGAGCTTCGTGTCGAACGCGGTGATGACCGGCTTCTCCACCGGTATCGCGCTGCAGATCATCACCGGGGTGCTGAAGGACGCCACCGGCTACCAGCCCCAGGGCCACAACAAGCTCCATCAGCTCGCCGACTGGCTCTGGCACATCGGCGACTGGGAACTCGCCGCTACCCTCACCGCTCTCGCCACCGTCGCTGTCTGGGCGCTCGCCCGCGCGGTCAGACGCCTTGAACCCGTCGCCCTGCTCATCGCGATGGTGCTGGTCAGCCTGGTGGTGGCGGTCTTCTCCACGGACGTGGAGATGGTGAGGGACATCGCTTCCATCCCCGGCTCGCTGCCTTCCTTCTCCGCTCCCGATCTCTCCGCCGTCCCCGACCTCGCCTGGGGGGCGGTCTCGGTCGCTCTGGTCGCGCTCGCGCAGGCCGCCGGCATCGCACCGTCCATGCCCAACCCGGACGGGACACGCTCCGACATCAACGGCGACTTCCGCTCCCAGGGTTACGCCAATCTCGCCGGCGGTCTCTTCCAGGCGCTGCCGTCCGGCGGCTCGATGTCCCGCACCGGCGTCGCCGTCTCCGCCGGTGCCCGCACCCGCTGGGCGGGGGTCATCTCCGGCGTCTTCCTCGCTCTGGTCGTCCTGTTGTGCGGCTCGCTCGCAGAACGCATCCCCATGCCCGTCATCGGCGGGCTCATCCTCGTCGTCGGCGGCGAGCTCGTCTGGGGCAGACGCCACGACATCGTGCTGGTCCTCCGTACGTCATGGGTGTCGGCCGGAGCCATGGTGCTGACTTTCCTCGCGACCACCCAGCTCCCCCTGCAGCAGGCGATCGTCCTCGGTGCCGTTGTCTCGCTGCTGCTGTACTGCGCCCAGGCAGCCCGCCAGGCGAAGCTCGTCGCCCTCGTACGGAGAGACGACGGCCGCTGGGAGACGGCGCGGCCGCCCGCCGCCCTCACCCCCGGCAGGATCACCGTCCTCGACTACGCCGGCTCTTCGCTCTTCGCCGAACTGCCCCGCGTCGAGTCCCAGCTTCCCGCTCCCGACGGGGCCCGGGGCGCAGTTCTCATTCTCGTCGTCCGTGCCCTGCCTGATGTGCCGTCCTCGGCGATGCTCAAGCTTCTCGACCGGTACGCCGGACAGCTCGCCGACCGGGGCGGCCGGCTGATCCTGTGCGGCGTCCAGCCTCCACTCGTACGCCTTCTGCATCGCTCCGGGATCGCCGGCCGGCTCGGCGACGGCGGAATCGTTCCCGCCACGAGGGAACTGTTCGGTGGGCTCGACACGGCACTCGCCGAAGCCCACAGAACCATCGACGTCGGCCGGGACGGGCCGCGTCCCGAATAGTCTTCCGCTTCGACAGCGGCCCGGGTCTCTTTCGGGGGCCCGGGCGTTCGTTGTGCGGGGTCAGACGGATTGGCTCAGGGGGGCGAGGGCGGGTCCCTGGGCGGGGATTCCCGGGTGTCGGGGGGTGAGGCCGAAGGTGGTGAAGGCGGTGCGGTCGGGGAGGGGGTAGGGGTGGGCGCCGGTGAGGTTGTTGAGGATGGTGGCGCTGCGCCAGGCGGCGAGTCCGAGGTCGGGGGCGCCGACTCCGTGGGTGTGGCGTTCGGCGTTCTGTACGTAGACGTGTCCGGTGACGGCGGGGTCGAGGACGAGGCGGTACTGGTCGTCGATGCGGGGGCGGTGGGAGGCGTCGCGGCTGAGGTAGGGGCCGAGGCTGCCGAGGACGGCGTCGAGGGGGCGTTCGCGGTAGCCGGTGGCGAGGATGACGGCGTCGGTGGTGAGGCGGGCGCGGGTGCCCTGCTGGGTGTGTTCGAGGTGGAGTTCCACGCGGGAGTCGGCGACGCGTCCGGCGGTGCGGACGTGGACGCCGGGGGTGAGGGTGGCGTCGGGCCAGCCGCCGTGGAGGGTGCGGCGGTAGAGCTCGTCGTGGATGGCGGCGATGGTGTCGGCGTCGATGCCTTTGTGGAGCTGCCATTGGCGGGGGACGAGTTCGTCGCGGGCGGTTTCGGGGAGGGCGTGGAAGTAGCGGCTGTAGTCGGGGGTGAAGTGTTCGAGGCCGAGTTTGGAGTACTCCATGGGGGCGAAGGCCTGGGTGCGGGCGAGCCAGTGGATCTTCTCGGCGCCTTCGGGGCGGGCGCGCAGGAGGTCGAGGAAGATCTCGGCGCCGGACTGGCCTGATCCGATGACGGTGATGTGTTCGGCGGTGAGGAGCCGTGTCCGGTGGCGGAGGTAGTCGGCGGAGTGGAGTACGGGGACGGTTTCGGCTTCGGCGAGGGGTTTGAGGGGGTCGGGGACGAAGGGTTCGGTGCCGATGCCGAGGGCGATGTGGCGGGCGTAGGCGCGGCCGAGGGCTTCGGCTTCGCCGTCGCGGTCGAGTTGGGTGAAGTCGACTTCGAAGAGGGCGCGTTCGGTGTTCCAGCGGACGGCGTCGACCTGGTGGCCGAAGTGGAGGCCGGGGAGTTGTTCGCTGACCCAGCGGCAGTAGGCGTCGTATTCGGCTCGTTGGATGTGGAAGCGCTCGGCGAAGTAGAAGGGGAAGAGGCGGTCGCGGGTGCGCAGGTAGTTGAGGAAGCTCCAGGGGCTGGTGGGGTCGGCGAGGGTGACGAGGTCGGCGAGGAAGGGGACTTGGAGGCTGGCGCCGTCGAGGAGGAGGCCGGGGTGCCAGTGGAAGGCGGGGCGTTGTTCGTAGAAGGTCGCGGCGAGGGGGCGGGGGTCGTCGGTGCTCGCGGGGAGGTTGTGGGCGAGTGCGGCGAGGGAGAGGTTGAAGGGGCCGATGCCGATGCCGACGAGGTCGTGGGGCTGGTCGGGGGCGGGGGCGGGCCGGGCGGTCATCGCGGGGTGTCGCTTTCCGTGAGGTGAGGGGTGGGGTGGTTCGCGGTGGGGGTGGCGGGTGGGTGGGTGACGTGGTTGGTGATGAGGTCGGCGGTGGTGTCGGTGATGAGGTCGAGGAGTGCTCGGAGGTCCTGGGGGGTGGTGTGGGGGTTGAGGAGGGTTGCTTTGAGCCAGAGGCGGCCTTCGGCGTGGGCGCGGCCGAGGACGGCGTGGCCGCGTTGGAGGAGGGTGCGGCGGACGGTGGCGACGGTGTGGTCGTCGGCGTCGGTGGGGCGGAGGAGGACGGTGCTGATGGTGGGGCGGTCGTAGAGGTCGAGGGTGGGGGTTTGGGTGATGAGGTCGGCGAGGTGGTGGGCGGTGGTGAGGGTGCGGTCGATGAGGTCGGCGAGTCCGGTGCGGCCGAGGGCTTGGAGGGTGACGGCGATCTTGAGGGCGTCGGGGCGGCGGGTGGTGCGCAGGGAGCGGCCGAGGAGGTCGGGGAGGCCGGCTTCGGTGTCGTCGTCGGCGTTGAGGTAGGGGGCGTGGTGGTGGAGGGGGGTGAGGTGGTGGCGTTCGGGTACGGCGAGGAGGCCGGCGCTTGCGGGTTGCCAGCCGAGTTTGTGCAGGTCGAGGGTGACGCTGTGGGCGCGGTCGAGGCCGTGGAGGAGGGGGCGGTGGGTGGGGCTGAAGAGGAGGGGTCCGCCGTAGGCGGCGTCGATGTGGAGTTCGGCGCCGTGGGTGGTGCAGAGGTCGGCGATGGCGTCGAGGGGGTCGATCTCGCCGGTGTCGGTGGTGCCGGCGGTGGCGACGACGAGGAGGGGGCGGTGGAGTTCGGTGAGGGCTTCGTCGAGTGCGGCGAGGTCGAGGGTGCCGGTGGGGGCGGGGACGATGACGGGTTCGGGGAGGCCGAGGAGCCAGGCGGCGCGGGTGACGCTGTGGTGGGCGTTGGCGCCGCAGATGGTCTGTACGGGGCCGTGGCGTTCGCGGGCGAGGAGGAGGGCGAGTTGGTTGGCTTCGGTGCCGCCGGTGGTGATGACGGCGTCGGGTGAGCGGGTGTGGGGGTAGATCTCTGCGGCGAGTGCGGTGGTGAGGTCGGCTTCGAGGGTGGAGGCGGCGGGGGCCTGGTCCCAGGAGTCCATGGAGGGGTTGAGGGCGCTGGCGGCGAGGTCGGCTGCTGCTGCCAGGGCGAGGGGTGGGGTGTGGAGGTGGGCGGCGCAGTGGGGGTGGGCGGGGTCGGCGGCGCCTGCGGCGAGGGCGGTGACGAGGGTGCGGAGGGCGTGGTGGGGGCCGGTGCCGTGGTCGGGGATGAGGGGGTGGGTGGCGGTGCGGGTGCGGGGTGTGACGGTGTCGGGTCCGCCGGCGGGGAGGGGGCCGCCGCGGAGGGTCGCGCCGTCGTGGAGTGCGGTGAGGACGGTGTCGATGAGGGGGCGGAGGGCGGCGGGGCCCGTGGTGCCTCCGGCGAGGGGTGGGGTGGGCATGGGTGGGGTGGTCCTTCGGGTGCGGGGGGTCTCTTGTCGGCCTGTCCCGGGTTTCGGGCGGCGCGGCCGAAGAGCCCAACGATCCGAACTCGCATGGGGTACTGGTGATCGGTGTGGCCTGGTTGGGGAGGGGCGGGATGGTAGGGGCGTGCGGTTGTGGGGTGGGGGTGCGGTTGTGGGACGGACGGGGGTGCGTGTGGGGGCGGGGGCTGGGCGGGTTTCGGGCCGAGCGGCCGGGGCGGGGTGGAGGGGCCGCCCCTTTCTCCCTTCCTCGCCCACGCTCTTGCTCTTGCTCTTGCTCGATGAGTGAATTGCAGATTTCGGCAATTCACTACATGCTGTACGGGTCGTTTCGCCGTCGGCGCGCGGCCCCCGCGCGGCTCTCCGGCCCGCGGCGGTGGTTTTCCTGTCCGGGAGTCCGCCCGATGATCACGCCGCCCGACACGTTGCCGTACCGGCATGTGCTGACGCTGCCCGCGATGGGGCCGGCCGTGCGCATCGCCCGTGAGACGGCCGAGCAGGTGCTGCTGGAGTGGGGGGTGGGCGACGCGTGCCGGGATCCGGCGTTGCTGATCCTCAGCGAGCTGGTGGCCAACAGTGTGCGGCATGCGGCGGTGCTCTCGCCGAACGTGACGGTGGTGTTCGCGGGCGGGCCGGGCACCTTCGCGTTCGGCGTGCACGACCGTCACCCCTATCGGCCGGCGCTGTTCGCGTCCGCCGGGACGGCGCCGGGCCGGGGTCTGGCCACCGTCATGGAGCTGACCCACGGTCTTGGCGGCAGTGCGGTGGTGCGGGGCGATGTCGACGAGGGCGGCAAGAGCATCTGGATCACCCTTCCGCTGCGGCCCGGCGGCCGGTGAGCGGACTGTCGGGGGGCTGCCCGGACTGTCGGGCGGCTGCCCGGGCCGTTGGGTGACTTCGGGGGCGGGTGTGGTCCCCGGGTGCGTCCGTGGAGCGCGAAGGCGCGAGGATGACCCCATGGAGAAGAGTTCTGGTCAGCTGGGGTGCGCCGGGTTCCCGGTGTGCGGAACGGGGCCGCGCCGGTGAGCACGCCGCTGTACCGATTGAAGGCGGAGTTCTTCAAGACGCTGGGGCACCCGGTCCGGATCAGGGTGCTCGAACTGCTCAGTGAACGTGAGCACGCGGTCTCGGAGATGCTGAACGAGGTGGGGGTCGAGGCCGCCCATCTCTCCCAGCAGCTCGCCGTGTTGCGCCGCGCCGGTCTCGTGACGGCCCGGCGGGAGGGATCGGCGGTCCACTACACGCTGGCCGACCCGGGGGTGGCGGAGCTGCTGCGGGTGGCGCGGACGATCCTGACCGGGGTGCTGGCGGGCCAGGCGGAGCTGCTGGCCGATCTGCGGGCGGCGGGCGGCTCCGGGGACGACGCCCCGGAGGACGCCCCGGACGAGACCCCGGACGCGGGCCACGACGACGGCGGCCGCTGATCTCCGTACGGTCCGGGTGGGCCCGTCCCGGCCGCGGGGCGGGAAGCGGTTCCTTCCCGCCCCGCGGCCGTACGCGTCGGGTCAGCCGGTCGCGGCGGCGGCGGTCCGTACGGCGAGGGCGCGGCGGAGGTCGTCGAGCTGGTCGACGAGCTTGCGGCGCAGGGCGGGGATGAGGTCCGGGTCGTCCAGGGCGCGGGTGCCGGTGCCGAGGCTCCCCGGGTCGACGGCGAACGCGGGGAAGGCGTGGCGTCCGGCGGCCTCGGCGATGGCGGGTCCCCGGCGGGCTGCCAGTGCGATCGCGTCGGGGTAGAAGCGGGGCACGTATGCGGCGAGGAGCTCTTCCTGGCCGGGCTGCCAGAAGCCCTGGGCGGTGGCGGTGAAGAGGTAGTTGGACAGGGAGTCGTCGGTGAACAGCGCGTCCCAGGCGGCGGCTTTGGCCTCGGCGGTGGGCAGCGCGGCACGGCAGCGGGCGGCGCCTTCGCGGCCGGTGGCGCTCGGGTCCGCGGCCAGCGCGGTGGCGATGGCGGACTCGTCGGTGGCGCCGAGGACGGCGAGCCGGGTGAGGATGCGCCAGCGCAGCTCGGGGTCGAGCTCGGGGCCGCCGTGGACGGTGCCTTCGTCGAGCCAGCTCCGGAGCGTGTCGGGCTGGGTGGCGGCGTCGATGAAGTGGCGTACGGCGATGAGGCGGAGGCCCGGCTGTGAGCCGTCCTCGGTGCGGCGGATGAGGTCGCGGCAGAGGTCGGTGAGGGTGGCGCGGGCGGCGGGCAGGTCTTCGGGGTTGGTGTAACGGTCGACGACCTGGCCGGCGGCGAAGGACAGGACGCCCTGGACGAGCGCGAGGTCGGTCTCGTGCGGGAGGTGCCTGCGGGCGGTCGCGAGGTAGGTGGCGGGAGGGAGCTGCGCGTCGCGGACCATGTCGCGCGCCGTGTTCCAGAGGACGGCCCGGGTGAGGGCGTCGGGGATGCCGGAGAGGCTGGTCAGGACGGTGTCCCAGGAGGCGGTGTCCAGGCGGACCTTGGCGTAGGTGAGGTCGCCGTCGTTGAGGACGACGAGGGCGGGGCGGCGGCCGGGGCGGATCGTGGGCGTTCCGTCGCCGGGTACGTCGATCTCGAAGCGGTCGCGGGGGGCGAGGTGGCCGGGGCCGGCCTGGGTGTTCAGGGCGTGGTCGTAGGCGCCGACGGTGATGCGGTGGGGGCGGGAGCCCTCGCGGGTGACGGTGAGGGCCCAGGACTGCCCGGTGCCGTTGCCGTTCGGCGCGGGTTCGGCGGTCTCGGGGGTGCCGATCCTGGCGGTGAGGGTGTCGATGCCGGTGGTGCGCAGCCACTGCTCGGCCCAGGCGTGGACGTCGCGGTCGGTGGCGGAGGCCAGGTTGTCGATGAAGTCGGCGAGGGTGGCGTTGGCGAACTTGTGGCGGGCGAAGTGGGTGTTGATGCCGGCCAGGAAGTCCTTCTCGCCGAGCCAGGCGACGAGTTGGCGCAGTGCGGACGCGCCCTTGGCGTAGCTGATGCCGTCGAAGTTGAGGAGGGCGGACGCGGTGTCGGGGACGGCGTCGGGGTCCGGGGCGACGGGGTGGGTGGAGGGGCGCTGGTCGGCGTCGTAGCCCCAGCCCTTGCGGGCGACGCCGAAGTCGACCCAGGTGTCGGGGAAGGGGGTCTCTCCCGCGGAGACGGAGTGGAGGGCTCGGGGAAGGGTCGCCTCGGTGAGCGTCTGGTAGCCCATGTACTCGGCGAAGGACTCGTTGAGCCAGATGTCGTCCCACCAGGTCAGGGTCACGAGGTCGCCGAACCACATGTGGGCCATCTCGTGGGCGATGACCATGGCGCGGGTCTGGCGCTCGGTGTCGGTGACGGCGGAGCGGTAGACGAACTCGTCGCGGAAGGTGACGAGTCCGGGGTTCTCCATGGCGCCCGCGTTGAACTCGGGGACGAAGGCCTGGTCGTAGGAGTCGAACGGGTAGGGCTCGTCGAACTTCTCGTGGTAGCGGTCGTACAGGGCGCGGGTGATGTCGAGGATCTCGTCGGCGTCGGCGTCCAGGTAGGGCGCGAGGGAGCGGCGGCAGTGGATACCGAAGGGCAGCCCGGCGTGCTCGGTGGTGATCGAGTGCCAGGGGCCCGCGGCGATCGCGACGAGGTAGGTGGAGACGAGGGGTGTGGCGGCGATGGTCCAGCGCCCCTGGCCCGTGTGTTCGGCGACGCCGTTGCCGAGGACGGTCCAGCCTTCGGGGGCGGTGACGTCGATGGCGAAGACGGACTTGAGGTCGGGCTGGTCGAAGGCGGCGAAGACGCGTTGGACGTCCTCCATGAACAGCTGGGTGTAGAGGTAGGTCTCGCCGTCGGTGGGGTCGGTGAAGCGGTGCATGCCCTCGCCGGTGCGGGAGTAGCGCATCGCGGCGTCGACGTGCAGTTCGTGGGGGCCGGCGGTGATGCCGGTGAGGGGGTAGCGGTTGCCGTCGAGGAGGGCGGGGTCCAGGGGGTGTCCGTCGAGACTGATCGAGCGCAGGGTGGCGGGCTTGACCTCGACGAAGGTGTCTCCGGCCGCGCGGGCGGTGAACCGGATGACGGTGCGGGAGTCGAAGGTCTCCTCGCCGGTGGTGAGGTCGAGGGCGATCGTGTACCGCTCCACGTCGAGGAACTGGGCTCGGGTCTGCGCTTCGTCGCGCGTCAGTACGGACATGGCCCCATGCTGCCGTACGGGGGGCGGCGCGCGCAGTGGGGTTCTCCGTGGGCGGACGGGGCGGTCCGGGCGGGCGCCGCGGGGCGGGTCTCGCGGTGGGCGTCCCCCGGAGCGGACGGGGCGGGTTTCGCGGTGGGCGTGCGTCCCCGGGGTCTCGCGGTGGGGTGTCCTCGGGGCAGGCGTGGCGGGTCTCGCGCGGGCTCTCCCCCGGGGCGGGCCGGTCAGGCTTCGGCGGCGGTGCCCGTCGTGCCCCCGGTCCGGCCGGCGGCGTAGCCGTTCTCCGCTTCGTCGGCGATGCGCTCGTGGTGGCGGATCACCTCGGCGATGATGAAGGTGAGGAGCTTCTCGGCGAACGCCGGGTCCAGGTTCGCGCTCTGCGCCAGCTGCCGGAGCCGGGCGATCTGGCGGGTCTCCCGGGCGGGGTCGGCGGGCGGCAGTTTGTGGTCCGCCTTGAGGCGGCCGACCTGCTGGGTGGCCTTGAAGCGTTCGGCCAGCATGTGGACGACGGCGGCGTCGATGTTGTCGATGCTCTCCCGCAGCCGGTTCAGCTCGGCGCGTACGGACACGTCGGTTTCGCTACTCATGGTCAGCGAGCTTAGACGTACCGGAGATCGAGGGAATCTTCGACCGCCGCGCTCACGTGGTGATCGTCGGTGGGTCGCCGGGATCGGGCACCCGGTCGCTCCAGCCGCCGGGCACGCTGCGGCCCTGCTGTTCGCGGAAGCGGACGGGGGCGGTGCCGACCCGGCGGGCGAAGAGCCGGGAGAAGTAGGCGGGGTCGTCGTAGCCGACGCGGCGGGCCACGGCGGCGACGGGGAGGTCGGTGGCGGCGAGGAGTTCCTTGGCCCGGCCCAGGCGGATGCCCAGCAGGTAGTCCTTGGGGCTGCACCCGGCGCCGCGCCGTACGGCGGTGCGCAGTTCGGCGGGGGTCATGCCGTGCCGGGCGGCGTGCTCGGCGACGGTGAGCGGCTGGTACGCGTCGCGGGCCAGCGCCTGGAGCACCGGGTCGCCGTCGGGGCCGATGTCGGCGCGGGCGCGGCGCAGGGAGACCAGGAGTTCATGGACGGCGGCCCCGGTCTCCACCTCCAGGAGGGGGTTGCCGCGCCGGGCGGCGCGCACGATGCGTCCGACGGCGGCGCGGGGTGCGGCGGTGTCGGAGAGGGGGACGAGGGGGCGCTCGGGCTCGATGTAGCCGAGTTCGGTGTACGTGGTGGTGGCGGGGCCGGTGAAGTCGACGAAGCTCTCGTCCCAGCCGGTGCCGGGGTCGGCGCCGTAGTGGTGGGGGGTGCCGGGGGTCAGCCAGATGAGGCTGGGGCCGGTGACGGGGGTGCGGCGGCCGTCGGGTCCCTTGAACCAGCCGGTACCGGAGTTGACGATCACGGCGACGTGGTGGTCGAGGGTGCGGGGTCCGATGGTGGGCAGCGCGCCGTGCTGGAGGCCGACGCCGAGGCAGACGAGGCCCAGGCGGTGGTGGAGCGGGCTCGGGGTGAAGAAGCGCATCCAGGTGTGGTACATCGCGGTCCTTCCTCTCCCTGCCGGTCCGTGGTGCCCGTGCCCGCCGGTCCGTGTCCGTGGTGTCCGAGTGCGCGCCGGTCCGTTGCGTCCAATCAGCAGCGATCTTTGTCCATGGACCGGGTGCGGCGCCAGAGGTGAAGGTGGTCGGACCGATCCACCCGAGGGCCGCCGGGTGCGGCCGAGCACAGGAGCGTACGAGCACCATGACCGAGTTCACCGTGGGGGACGACTGCTTCCGGCTCGACGGGAAGCCGGTACGGCTGCTGTCGGGCGCCCTGCACTACTTCCGGGTGCACGAGGCGCAGTGGGAGCACCGGCTCGCGATGCTCGCCGCGATGGGGCTGAACTGCGTCGAGACGTACGTACCGTGGAATCTGCACGAGCCCCGGGAGGGCGAGGTCCGGGACGTGGGGGCGCTCGGCCGGTTCCTGGACGCGGCGGAGCGGGCGGGGCTGTGGGCGATCGTGCGGCCGGGCCCGTACATCTGCGCCGAGTGGGAGAACGGCGGCCTTCCGGTGTGGGTGACGGGCCGGTTCGGGCGGCGGGTGCGCACCCGGGACGCGGAGTACCGGGCGGTGGTGGAGCGGTGGTTCCGGGAGCTGCTGCCCCAGGTGGTGCGACGGCAGGTGTCCCGGGGCGGCCCGGTGATCCTCGTGCAGGCGGAGAACGAGTACGGGAGTTTCGGCAGCGACGCGGTGTATCTGGAGTGGCTGGCGGGGCTGTTGCGGCAGTGCGGGGTGACGGTTCCCCTGTTCACGTCGGACGGGCCGGAGGACCACATGCTGACCGGGGGTTCGGTGGCGGGGCTTCTCGCGACGGCGAACTTCGGTTCGGGGGCGCGGGAGGGTTTCGAGGTGCTGCGCCGGCACCGGCCGAGGGGCCCGCTGATGTGCATGGAGTTCTGGTGCGGCTGGTTCGGCCACTGGGGGGCCGCGCCGGTGCTGCGGGATCCGGGGCAGGCCGCCGGGGCGTTGCGGGAGATCCTGGAGTGCGGGGCGTCGGTGAACATCTACATGGCGCACGGGGGGACGAACTTCGCCGGCTGGGCGGGGGCGAACCGGTCCGGCCCTCTGCAGGACGAGGCGTTCCAGCCGACGGTGACGTCGTACGACTACGACGCGCCGGTCGACGAGTACGGGCGGGCCACGGAGAAGTTCCGGCTGTTCCGGGAGGTCCTGGAGCCCTATGCCGAGGGGCCGTTGCCCGCGCTGCCGCCGGCGCCGGTCGGGCTCCCCGGGCCGGTGGGGGTGGAGCTGACGGAGTGGGCCGGGCTCGGGGACGTACTGGAGGCGCTGGGCGGTCCGGAGACGGAGTCGGGGGTGCCGCCGACGTTCGAGGAGCTGGGGGTGGACCGGGGGGTCGTGCGCTACCGGGTGGCGGTGCCGGGGCCGCGCCAGGCGTATCCGCTGGGCGCTTCGGGGTTGCGGGACCGGGCTGTGGTGTACGTGGACGGGGTCCGGGCCGGGGTGCTGACCGAGGAGTCGGGGGCGCTGCCGGAGCCGGTGGCGGGCCCGGCGGAGGTCGAGCTGTGGGTGGAGTCGCTGGGCCGGGTCAACTACGGGCCGCGCCTGGGCGAGCCGAAGGGCGTCACCGGCGGGGTGCTGCACGAGCGGCAGTATCTGCACGGGGTACGGGCCCGGGGGCTGCGGCTGGATGCGTTCGAGGGGGCGGACGCGGTCGCGGCGGTGCCGTTCGGTCCGGTGGAGGCCGCCGCCGGGGCGGGTGACGCGGGGCGGACGGGCCTGTTCCGGGGGACGTTCGCCATGGAGGGGGCCCCGGGCGCTTCAGACGCCTCCGGCACTTTCAACACATCCGGCACTTCCGGCACCTCCGGCGCTTCCGGCGTCGATCACGCCGGGCTCGAACTGCCGGGCTGGACGCGCGGGTTCGTCTGGGTGAACGGCTTCTGCCTGGGCCGGTACTGGTCGGTGGGCCCGCAGCGGACCCTGTACGTGCCGGGCCCGGTGCTCCGCGCCGGCGCCAACGAGGTGTGGGTGCTGGAGCTGGAGGACGCGGGCGAGCCGCGTGTGGAGCTGGGTCCGGGGGCGCCCGTCGATACGGACACCCCCGGGGTGGTTCAGCCGTGATCACCGGGCGGGCGTACGGTGACCCGGTGCCGAGCCCGGACCGGGGTCCGGGCTCCGACCGGGGCCAGGGCCCGGATCGAGGTCAGAGCGAGTCGGCCGCGGAGGCGATGTCGCCCGCGAAGTGCGAGACCTCGATGTAGACGCCCGGGTAGTCCGGGCGGGCGCAGCCCCGGCCCCAGCTGACGATGCCGACCTGGATCCACTCGTCGGCGTCGTCCTTGCGGAACATCGGGCCGCCGGAGTCGCCCTGGCAGCTGTCGACACCGCCGGTGTCGAGGAGGCCGGCGCACAGCTCCTCACCGGGGACGAGGTCGCTGTAGGCGCTCTGGCAGTCGGCGTCGGAGACGAACGGGACGTCGGCCTTGAGCAGGTGGCGCTGCTGGCTGCCGCCCTCACGGTCGGCGCCCCAGCCCGCGACGGTGAAGGTGCCCTCGTCGTAGGTGCTGTCGGTGGCGATCTTCAGGGTGGGCTGATCGATCGGGCGGGCGAGCTTGATCAGCGCCCAGTCCTTGCCGGTGCCGTTGTAGCCGGGGGCCTGGAGGACCTTGGTGGAGCGCACCTTGACCGCGTCGGGCGACTGGAGGTCGGCGACGCCGCCGGTGACGGTGATCGAGGTGTTGTCGCCCGAACCGTCCACGCAGTGGGCGGCGGTGAGGACGATGTCCTGGGTGTAGAGCGCACCGCCGCAGCCCATGGAGAGCCGGACCATGAAGGGGAACTCGCCCTGTTCTGCGCGTTCGCCGCCGACGATCGGCTGGGGGGCGGCGGAGGCGGGCTGGAGACTGACGGTCGCGAGGGCGACGGCGGCTATGGCGACGGAACACCGTTTCAGCGCGCTCAGAAGCTTCACGGAGGCCTTCTTTCGTGTGGGGGGATTTCGTGTGGGGGTTGCTGTGGGAGGTTGCCGTGCCGCGTGGTGGTGCAGGAGTCCCTGGAGTACGGGAGTCACGGGAGTGCTGTGGGTCGCGCGGTCCGGCACGCGTGTCCCGGCCGGGTGACGACCTCCGGCATCGCAGCCGAACTAGTCATGTACCCGACAAGAACGTTCCGATTATCGGTGCGTGATGACCGCTGACACAAGGTGTGCTTTTCGGCCACGGCCATCAGAGTGCTTTCGGAACCTCTCCCCCGGCCCGGCATACAGTGGAGGTCCGTCGACCGTCACGGATGGGGGGTTCCGACGTGGCGAACGGCCCTCCGGGCGCACCCGTCGTCCATGGCTTTCCACATCTGGACACGGTCCGTTCCGCCATCACCGCCCTCTACCGGCGGCTCTCCGCGGACGGCGTCCACGCCTATGCCACCAGCCTCCCGCCCGCCGACGCCGCGTTCACGGACCAGGACGATCTGCACCTGGGAGCCCAGCGGGTGGCGCGCTCCCTGGTCCAGCACCTCCACCTGCCCGAGGCCCGCATGATCGTCGGCTTCCGGGCGATGGAGCACGCGGCGAGCGTGGAACTCACCGCGGGCCCCGAGTACTTCATCGAGCTCAACGACCGCTTCCGCACCCACCGCAGGGACGTCGGCGCGGCGCTCGCGCACGAGGTCACCCATGTACTGCTGCACCGGCTCGGCCTGGAGTTCCCCGGCACCCGCGCCAACGAGATCCTGACCGACACCACGACGGCCTACCTCGGCGCGGGCTGGCTGCTGCTGGACGCGTTCCGACAGGACGCCACGTCCCGTCAGAAGCTCGGCTACCTCACCCCGGAGGAGTTCGGATACGTCCTGGCCAAGCGGGCGTTCGCCTTCGGCGAGGATCCCTCCCCCTGGTTCACCAGCCCCCAGGCGTACACCGCGTACACCAAGGGGCGGGAGCGGGCGCTGCGCGATCTGCGCAGACCCCCGCTGACCGCCGCCGGCTGGGCGAGCCGCCGCCGCTACACCAAGGACCGGCGGTACGCCCAGGACCACCCCGGCACGAGCGCGGACCCGAACGTTCCCTACGCCTTCGAGACCGGCGACCCGCACCTGCGCGTCTCCTTCCCCTGCCCCACCTGCCATCAGCGCATCCGGGTCCCCGTCCGGGGCCGGTTCACCGCGCGCTGCGGGCTGTGCCGGACCGCCCTGGAATGCGACACCTGAGCGCCGTTCCGGCCACCGTAGGATCGAAGCATGACGAACGAGCCGATCAGGGACGAACTACTCCTGTTCGACGCGCTGTACGAGGACGAGAACGCGATCGTACGGGCGCTGCGCTCGGGCGCACCGGCCGAGTCGAGCGACGAGGAGGGCACGACGGCGCTCTACCTGGCGTCGGTGCAGGACCGCCTGGAGGCCGTGCGCCTGCTGCTCGCCGCGGGGGCCGACCCGAACCGGGCGAGCGGCCCCGGGGCGAGTGACCTGCCGCTGTGCGGGGCGGCGTGCGGCGGGCACACCGAGGTGGTGGAGGCGCTGCTGTCCGCCGGGGCACGGCCGGATCTGCGCGAGGAGTTCGGCTTCACCGCGCTGCGGTGGGCGGTCGGCCTGGGGCACGCCCCGACGGTGGAAGTGCTCCTCGCCCACGGCGCCGACCCGCTGCTGCCGGGGCCCCGGGGCGAGGCGATGCTGGTGCTGGCGGCGCAGCGCGGATCGGTGCGGACGGTACGGGCGCTGCTCGCGCACGGTGCGGGGGCAGCGGGTCAGGAGTCCGTGGTCGCCCTCGCACGGGCCGAGGCGCGGCGCATCGCCGCCCTCGATCCGGAACGGGAGTTGCGGCGGCTGCTGGAGGAGTCGTACGGCTCCGATATCGAGACGGTGACGCTCCGCGACCGCAGGGACGGCGAGGAGACGCTGGCGGTGGAGCTGCTCCGGGACGGGGTGCCGACGGCCGGCGCGGACCAGCACACGGGGCACGGAGAGATCGCGGACCTCCTCGGCGGGCCGTCGTCGTAGTCGTCACCGGGGTCCTTACCGGCCTCGCTCCCATGCCTCACGGGTGAGTACGTACTCGACCTCGCCGTGCTCGGAGCCCTCGATGGCCTCCGGCCAGTCCTCGGTGTACGCCCGCAGGAAGGTCAGCCCCGTCTTCTCCATCACGCGCCGGGATCCCGTGTTGACGGCCATGGTGTTGGCGGTGACCTGCTGGACCCCGAGGTCGGTGAACCCCTTGGCGACCAGGGCCCGCGCGCCCTCGGTGGCGTAACCGCGGCCCCAGGCGGCCCGGTTCAGCCGGTAGCCGAGCTCGACCACGGCGGGGTCGTGGTCGTCCAGCGGCCGGAGCTCGAACCAGCCCAGAAAGGCTCCGGTGTCCTTCTCCCGCGCGGCCCAGAAGCCGCGGGTTCCGGTGCACGGGTGGTCGTGGAGCAGCCTCGGCAGGGTCCGCTCCCGGATGTCCTCGGGGCTCGTCGGCCGGCCGCCGTTGATGTACCGCATGACGGCGGGGTCGTTGTCGAGGGCGAGCAGGTCGGGGGCGTCGGCGTCCGTGACCGGGTGCAGGACGAGCCGGTCGGTCTCCAGGAAGGTGCGCATCCGGCGATCCTCACAGCCGGCGGCGAGGCCACGCCACCCGATATCCGCGTCGCGGGCGTCAGCGATCCAGGGCCGGGCCGGGCCCGGACGCTCGGCCCTGGACCGGGTCCCGGCCCTGGATCAGTGACCCCGGCCCCGCCCTACGCGGCCCGACGTCCCCGTGCCGGTGCCCCGGAGCGCCCCGTGCCGCGGGACTCGCCGCCCGACCGCGCCCCGCCGCCGGAGCGCGCAGCCCCGCCGCCGCCACCGGCGCCGGCGCCCGTACCGGCCCCGCGACGCCCACGTCCCCGGCTGCCGGACCGTACCGTGCCCCCGCCGGTGCCGGAACCGCCCGACCGGGTCCGCTGCTTCGGCGGCGTCGGCTGCGGTACCTCGATGACGATCGCGATGCCCGACGGCTCACGGGCCCCCGTGATCCGGCCCAGCTCCGCGTCGTTGGAGGTGACCCGTGTGGTGCGCGGCGCGATGCCGGCGTCCTGCATCAGCCGGGTCATCTCGCGCTTCTCCTCGGGCAGGACCAGCGTGACGACGCTGCCGGACTCCCCGGCGCGCGCCGTGCGCCCGCCGCGGTGGAGGTAGTCCTTGTGGTCGGTCGGCGGGTCCACGTTGACGACCAGGTCGAGGTCGTCGACGTGGATGCCGCGGGCCGCGACGTTCGTCGCGACGAGCGCGGTGACCTGCCCGTTCTTGAACTGGTCGAGCGTCCGGTTGCGCTGCGGCTGCGAGCGCCCGCCGTGCAGGGCGGCGGCCCGTACACCGCTGGCGAGCAGCCGCTTGGCGAAGCGGTCGGCGGCACGCTTGGTGTCGACGAACATGATCACCCGGCCCTCGCGGGCGGCGATCTTCGTGGCGACGGCCTTCTTGTCGGTCTCGTCCAGGACGTGGAGCACGTGATGCTCCATCGTGGTCACCGCACCGGCGGACGGGTCCACGGAGTGCACGACGGGATCGGTGAGGAACATCTTCACGAGCCGGTCGATGTTCTTGTCGAGGGTCGCGGAGAACAGCATCCGCTGCCCGTCCGCCTCGACCTGCTTGAGCAGGGCGACGACCTGCGGCATGAAGCCCATGTCCGCCATCTGGTCGGCCTCGTCGAGGACGGTGATGGAGACCTCGTCCAGCCGGCAGTCGCCGCGCTCGATGAGGTCCTTCAGCCGGCCCGGGGTGGCGACGAGCACTTCGGCGCCGCGCCGCAGGGTGGCGGACTGCTTGGTGATCGACATGCCGCCGACGACGGTGGCGAGCCGCAGGTTCACGGCGGTCGCGTACGGGGTCAGCGCGTCGGTGACCTGCTGGGCCAGCTCACGCGTGGGCACGAGGACCATGGCGAGCGGGGCGCGCGGCTCGCTGCGGCGGCCGGCGGTGCGGGCCAGCAGCGCCAGGCCGAAGGCGAGCGTCTTGCCGGAGCCGGTGCGCCCGCGGCCGAGGATGTCGCGGCCGGCCAGCGAGTTCGGGAGGGTCGCGCCCTGGATCGGGAACGGCTCGGTGACGCCCTGCGCGGCGAGCGTCTTCAGCAGCGCGGCGGGCATGTCCAGGTCGGCGAAGGCGTCGACGGCGGGCAGCGCGGGGGTCAGGGTCTCCGGCAGGGCGAACTCGCCCTGCGGCGGAGTGGCGCGGCGGCGGGCCGGGGGCTTGGAGCCGCCCTGGGCCCGGGAGCGGGGTGCGCCGCCCCGGCCGTTCGCGGGAGCCTGCGCGCCGGCGCCCTGGCCGCGGCCTCGGCCACGGGCCGGTCGCGAGCGGGGGGTGCGGTCCTGGCGTTCGGAGCTGGTCATACGGAATTGCCCTCCTGGGGGATTCCTGGGCAACTGCCGAATGGGATTACTGCGATGTGCCGGCCCGGCCGTCCGGGTGCGCCCCCAGGATGTGCGCACAGAACGGGTTGTTGCGACGGGTTGTCGCTCGGACAGCACAAACCGGGGCCCGCACCTTCACGGTGCGGGCCCCGGTCAGCGAGGTACGCGTCCGGCAATTAGGCCGGGACGATGTTCTCCGCCTGCGGGCCCTTCTGGCCCTGCGTGACGTCGAAGGAGACCTTCTGGCCCTCCTGGAGCTCACGGAAGCCCGAGGTGGCGATGTTGGAGTAGTGGGCGAAGACGTCGGCGCCGCCGCCGTCCTGCTCGATGAAGCCGAAGCCCTTTTCCGAGTTGAACCACTTCACGGTTCCAGTAGCCATGTCATTCTCCTAAAAGAGGTGCAGTGCCGAGAATCCGCACTTTACGGATTCCAAGTCGCCGCATTGAGCCCCACCCGGAGAAAGCCGGAAAACAATAAAGCGCCTGAGGAAGCATTCCCGTCAGGCGCACATAAAGTTCATGGGTACCAAAACTGCAACGGGAAACACCTTAGCACGTCCTCTCCTCCGGTGGCGGGGCACGCCGCACCTCCCGAGGGAAAACTTTGCTGACCAGAGGGTGTACGAGCGGGGTCACCGAGGCCCGGGGCCGGGTTCTCGGAGCCGCTCGACGATGGGGCGTACGCGGTGGCGGGGGTCGGGATCCGGGTCATGTGACGGGGGTGCGTACCGCTTCGCCGATGTGGGCCTCGGCCATGGCTGCTGCTCCCCGGTGCGCTCGGGACGGACCGGTACCGGCTACCGGGTGCCGGGTGCCGACTACGTACGCAGGGCGATTCCGTCGAGCACCATCGAGAGGTACTGACGGGCGATCTCCTCGGGGCTGTGGTGTCCGCCGGGCCGGTACCAGGAGGCCGCGACCCAGACGGTGTCGCGGACGAAGCGGTAGGTGAGGCGGACGTCGAGGTCGGCGCGGAAGGCGCCTTCGGCGACGCCGCGTTCCAGGGTGCCCAGCCAGGCCTTCTCGAACTTCGTCCGCGAGTCGACGAGGTAGGCGAAGCGCGGCTGGGTGGCGAGGTGCTTGGACTCCTTCTGATAGATCGCGACGGCGGGGCGGTGCCGGTCGATCTCCCGGAAGGACTCGGTGACCAGGGCCTCGATGGTCTCGCGGGGGCCGAGGCCGGCCTCCAGGACCGCGTCGTAGCCCTGCCAGAGCTCGTCGAGGAAGGTGGAGAGGATCTCGTCGATCATCGATTCCTTGGAATCGAAGTGGTAGTAGAGGCTGCCCGCGAGCATCCCGGCCTCGTCCGCGATCCGGCGGACGGTGGTGGCGTTGTATCCGTGGGCGGCGAAGACCTCGGCGGCGGTGGCGAGCAGTTCACGGCGTCGCTCCGGCGTGGGGGTCACCTGGGGCTTCTTCTTGGTAGGCACCCGGCCATTGTCCGCCCGCGGCCCGTGTGTTCACGCATGCCGGCTGCTGACGGGGACCACCTCCGAAGGCCTCCTTCGCGGTGAGTTCGGCGAGCAGCTCGGCGGAGGTGGCCTCGGCGAGGCGGGGTCGGTTCAGGGCACGTCGGCCGGCGTTCAGGACACGTCGGTCGGCGGGGTGTCGTCGCCGGTGCGGCGGACGGTGCGCAGCGGCTGCCCGGGACGCCAGGACCGGATGACCAGCGCATCGCCGTCGAGCCCGATGCGGACCACCTCGGTCAGCTCCGCCCGGAAGAGGTGGAAGGGCTCGGGCGGGCTCGCCTCCTCGATGAAGCGGGCGATCACCCGGGGGTCGGTGATCTCGACGGCCCGGCCGCTGACGCGGACGTCCCCGTCGTTCAGCTCGGCGTCGGGGCCGGGGTTGGCCTGGAGCGCGAAACGCGGATCGCGCCGCAGGTCCAGGGCCTTGCGCGAGTTCGGCATCATGCCGAGGAGCAGCTCACCGAAGCGGAAGTCGGCCTCCAGGCCGGTGACCCGGGGCGAGCCGTCCTTGCGCAGGGTGGCCAGGACGTGGTGCTTGTAGAGCCGGAAGCGCCGTTGCACGGTGTCGGCGAATTCGGGTTCGGCGGCGGCGAAGCCGTCCCAGGAGACCGCTGCGGGTGAGGGCGATGAAGGCGTCATGGGCGCCATGGAACACCGGATACCCGACATCTCCTGTCGGCTTTTGCGCGCGACAGGCTGACGGACCCCGGGATGGGTCAGACCGGCCCGTCCGCCGCCCCGCTCCGGGCCGGGTTCTCCGGGGCCGGGCGGCGGAGCCTGAGCATGACCTCGTCGTACTCCTCGTCCAGGCGGCGGCTCTCCTCAACGAAGCCCATGCGGGCGTAGAAGCTCCGGGCCCCCGAGTTCTTCTCGTACACCTCGAGGGTCAGTGCGCCGTGCAGGGCCGCCGCGTGCTCGACGAGGCGTCGGCCCACCCCGGTGCCCTGTGCCTCCGGGGCCACGAAGAGGCCGCCGATCTCGGCGTCCAGGAGTCCCAGGAGGGCCACCACACGGCCGTCCGTCTCGGCGACCCAGTTCTCGGCGTGGACGAGGTAGATCTCGCGCATCTTGCGGGCGCGCTCGCCCTCGCCCTCGCCGGGGATGAAGGGGTGGGCGGTACGGCCGGCCCGGGACCAGACGTCCATCGAGGCGTCCTCGTCCGCGGCGGCGTAGCGGCGGATCACCGTGTTTCCGGATACGTTTTCGGGCATGCGCGCGACCGTATCGGGTGGCGGCCAGATCGGCAGCCGAGTTTCCCCCTGCCGCCCGCCGGGGCCGGGGCAGGGGCCGGTCGGGGCGGGCCGGTCACGCGTCCGAGAACGTGATCAGCACCGCCTGGCCCATCGTCCGCAGGACGCCGGGCGGCCTTCCGGTCGCCAGCACCGCGTCGTAGCGGTCCAGCCGGACGCTTCCCTCCTCCGGCTCTCCCTCCTCCAGCTCCGCGCCGTCGTCCAGGGAGACGGCCAGCACCGCGCCGCCCTCCGGCGGCAGCAGGCGGACCGTGCCGCAGACGACGGCGGTCTCCGCCCGCGTACGGGCCCTGCGGTACATGACGTTGAGATTGACGACGGGGCCGCCCAGCAGGAAGCCCTCGGTGGGCAGGTCCCCGGGGAAGCCGTGCGGCCACAACGGCTCGTCGACGATGTGGTGCTCGCCGCCGACGAGGAGGTCCATGCCCGCGCCCTCGACCACGGTCAGGACCCGCTCCACACCCGGGAAGGCGGAGAACGGCCCGTCGGCGGTGACGTCCGCCAGGCTCACCCGCCAGTCGAAGGCGTCCGTCCCCGCGCCCTCGGGAGCGGCGGCGATCTCGCGGACGGTCCCGCCGCCGTTCTTCCAGGGGACGGGCGCGCGGTCGGCGGCGCGCAGGATACGTACCGTCACCGGACGATCCCCTGCTCCCGGGCGGCGGCCAGCCAGAGCGGGAACTCGGCGACCAGCCGGTCGTACAGCTCGGGGTCCGGGACCTTTCGGGGGTCCGGGCCGGCGTGGAAGTACCCGGCGTTGTCGACGGTCCGCTTGGCGGGGACGGCCAGTTCGTCGAGCTTGCGGAGGAAGTCGAACTGGCTGCTGCGGGTGTTGCCGAAGCCGATGAACTGCCAGAACAGGGGCAGCTTCGCGGCCTTGCAGAGGTAGCGCTCGGCGGCGAGCTTGTTGATCGGCCCGCCGTCCGTCTGGAAGACGACCAGGGCGGGCGCGGTGGAGCCGCTGTCGAGGTAGTGGTCGATGACCGCGTCCATCGCCAGGTGGTAGCTGGTCTTCCCCATGTGCCCGAGGCCCGCCCGGATCTCGTCGATCCGGCCGTGGTGGTTGTCGAGGGCGATGCCGGTGACCGCGTCGACGTCGGTGGAGAAGAAGACGACCGGCACCGTGCCGTCGTCGTCGAGGTGGGCCGACAGGCCCAGCACCCGGTCGGCCAGCGCCTGGACGCTGCCGTCGTTGTAGTACGGCCTCATCGAGCCGGAGTGGTCGAGGACGAGGTAGACGGCCGCGCGGTGACCGCCGAGGCCGTGCTTCTCCAGCGAGGTCCCGGCGCTCCTGTAGGGGCCGACCAGGGCCGGAGCCGTCTCCCGCACCTTGGTGAGGCTGATGGCCGGGCCGGTGCCTACGGCCGTGTTCGCGCCGTTCATGACGGGCCCCCGTTCTGTGCTCCGCGGACTTCGAGCGTAGGCCACCACGGGCCCGGACGTAACGCCCGTCCTTCCGGTTCGCTATCTTGATCGCCGCCGCCCCCACCGGCCCCGTTGCACATTCCCAGTGAAGGAGCCGGCCATGGAGGCCGCCGCCACCGCGTGTTACCGCCATCCGTCCCGCGAGACGTATGTCCGCTGCACCCGTTGCGACCGCTACATCTGCCCGGACTGCATGCGGGAGGCGGCCGTCGGTCATCACTGCGTGGAGTGTGTGAAGGAGGGGCAGCGCTCGGTGCGCCGGGCCCGTACGGTCTTCGGCGGCGCGGTGTCCCGGGCGACGGCGCCGGTCGTGACGTACGTCCTGATGGCGCTCAACGTCCTGGTCTACATCGGCGAGGTGGTCAGGCCGGAGCTCGTGGACCGGTTCGCGGTGCTCGGGGCGGCGCTCACGGGGCCGGACGGTGAGCGGTACTACTACCGGGGTGACACGTATGCCGGGTACGGGCTGACGGGGATCGCGGACGGGGAGTGGTACCGGCTGGTGACCGGGGCCTTCCTGCACCTTCCGCCGGACGCCTCGTTCGGGGTGATGCACCTGGTGTTCAACATGTTCGCGTTGTGGAACATCGGCCGGGCGGTGGAGGGGCAGCTCGGGCGGGCCCGCTATCTGGCGCTGTATCTGCTGTCGGCGGTGGGCGGTTCGGTCCTGGTGTACCTGCTGGCCCCGGACACCTCGACGGTCGGCGCCTCCGGGGCGGTCTTCGGGCTGGCGGCCGCGTACTGGGTCATCCACCGGCGGCTCGGCCATGACATGGCGGCCGTCAACCGCTTCATGGCCGGATTTCTGCTCTGGATGCTGATCTCGGCCGCGTTCACCTCGTGGCAGGGTCACCTGGGCGGGCTGCTGACCGGGGCGCTGGTGACGTACGGGCTCGCCTTCGCACCGGCGAAGCTGCGGGTCTGGCCGGTCCAGCTCGCGGGCGGGCTGGTGCTGGCGGGCCTGTTCGCGGTGGCGGTGGTACTGAAGACCTCGGCTCTGACGGGCGGCTGAGGCCGGGCACCGCGGCAGGGGCCCGGCGGAAGGAGTCCGGCCCCGGACGCGCCACGGCGCCCGCTTGAGTCCGGTCGGGGACAGGCAGGCGCCGCGTTCAGTTCCGTACGCCGTTGTACGGGACGTCTTGGGGGGCTCCCCCGGGCCGCGTGGCCCAGGGGGAACCCGGGTGGTGCTCAGACCAGCAGTGAGCGGTCCGTCGGGCGGATCGGCGCCGGCAGGGCGCTGGTCCCGGTCAGGAAGCGGTCCACTCCGCGGGCGGCGGAGCGGCCCTCGGCGATCGCCCAGACGATCAGCGACTGGCCGCGTCCCGCGTCACCGGCGACGTAGACGCCGTCGACGTTGGTCGCGTAGTGCTCGTCGCGGGCGACGTTGCCGCGCTGGTCGAGCTCCAGGCCGAACTGCTGGACCAGACCGTTGGACTGGTCGGTTCCGGTGAAGCCCATGGCGAGGGTGACGAGCTGCGCGGGGATGCGCCGCTCCGTGCCGGGCTTCTGCTCCAGCTTACCGTCCTTGAACTCGACCTCGACCAGGTGGAGGGCCGCGACGTTTCCGTCATCGTCGCCCTCGAAGTGGGTGGTGGAGACGGAGTAGACCCGCTCGCCGCCCTCCTCGTGCGCGGAGGTGACCTTGTAGAGCATGGGGAAGGTCGGCCACGGCTGGTTCGGGTTCCGCTCCTCGCCCGGCTTCGGCATGATCTCCAGCTGGGTGACGGAGGCCGCGCCCTGGCGGTGGGCGGTGCCGACGCAGTCGGCTCCGGTGTCGCCGCCGCCGATGACGACGACGTGCTTGCCGCCGGCGTGGATCGGGGAGACCGTCAGGTCGCCCTCCTGCACCTTGTTGGCGAGCGGCAGGTACTCCATCGCGAAGTGGATGCCGCCCAGCTCACGGCCGGGGACGGGCAGGTCGCGGGAGACGGTGGCGCCGGCGGCGATGACGACGGCGTCGTAGCGGCGGCGGAGCTTCGCGGCGTCGATGTCCTTGCCGATCTCCACCTCGGTGCGGAACTTGGTGCCTTCCAGGCGCATCTGCTCGATGCGGCGGTTGATGTGCGACTTCTCCATCTTGAATTCGGGGATGCCGTAGCGCAGCAGGCCCCCGATGCGGTCCGCGCGTTCGTAGACGGCGACGGTGTGGCCGGCCCGGGTCAGCTGCTGGGCGGCGGCGAGTCCCGCCGGGCCGGAGCCGATGACCGCGACGGTCTTGCCGGAGAGGCGCTCCGGCGGCTGCGGGGTGACGTCGCCGCTGTCCCACGCCTTGTCGATGATGGAGACTTCGACGTTCTTGATGGTGACGGCGGGCTGGTTGATGCCGAGCACGCACGCCGACTCGCAGGGGGCCGGGCACAGCCGCCCGGTGAACTCCGGGAAGTTGTTCGTGGCGTGCAGCCGCTCGGAGGCGGCGGTCCAGTCCTCGCGGTAGGCGTAGTCGTTCCACTCGGGGATGAGGTTTCCGAGCGGGCAGCCGTTGTGGCAGAACGGGATGCCGCAGTCCATGCAGCGGCCGGCCTGCTTGCTGATGATCGGGAGCAGCGAGCCCGGAACGTAGACCTCGTTCCAGTCCTTGACGCGCTCGGCCACGGGGCGGGTCTGGGCGACCTCGCGTCCGGTGGTCAGGAAGCCCTTGGGGTCAGCCATGGGTCGCCGCCTCCATCATCTTCTCGGTGGTCTCCTGCTCGGAGAGACCGGCGAGCTCAGCGGCGTCCTTGGCGGCGAGCACGGCCTTGTACGTGGACGGGATGATCTTGCTGAAGCGGGTCACGGAGGTGTCCCACTCGGCGAGGAGCTTCTCGGCGACGGTGGAGCCGGTCTCCTCGTGGTGGCGGCGCACGACGTCGTGCAGCCACTGCCGGTCGGTGGCGTCCAGTTCCTCGACAGCGCCGAGGTTGCCGACGTTGACGTTGTCGCGGTTCAGGTCGATGACGTACGCGACGCCGCCCGACATGCCGGCGGCGAAGTTGCGGCCGGTCTCGCCGAGGACGACTGCCTGGCCGCCGGTCATGTACTCGCAGCCGTGGTCGCCGACGCCTTCGGAGACGACGAGCGCACCGGAGTTGCGGACGCAGAAGCGTTCGCCGGTGCGGCCGCGCAGGAAGATCTCGCCGCCGGTCGCGCCGTAGCCGATGGTGTTGCCGGCGATGGTGGAGTACTCGGCGAGGTGGTCGGCGCCCCGGTCGGGGCGGACGACGACCCGGCCGCCGGAGAGGCCCTTGCCGACGTAGTCGTTGGCGTCGCCCTCCAGGCGCAGGGTGATCCCGCGCGGCACGAACGCGCCGAAGGACTGGCCGGCCGAGCCGGTGAAGGTGAGGTCGATGGTGTTCTCGGGCAGGCCGGAACCACCGAACTTCTTGGTCACCTCGTGGCCGAGCATCGTACCGACGGTGCGGTTGATGTTGCGGATGGCGACCTGGGCGCGGACCGGCTGGGCGGCCTCGGGGGTCTCGGCCCCGAGCGCGTCGGCGGCCAGCTTGATCAGCTGGTTGTCGAGCGCCTTCGTCAGGCCGTGGTCCTGCTCGACGATGTGGTGGCGGACGGCGCCCTCGGGCAGGTCGGGGACGTGGAAGAGCGGGGCGAGGTCGAGACCCTGCGCCTTCCAGTGGGTGATCGCGCGGTCGGTGTCGAGGAGTTCGGCGTGGCCGACGGCCTCTTCGAGGGTGCGGAACCCCAGCTCGGCGAGGATCTCGCGGACCTCTTCGGCGATGAACTCGAAGAAGTTGACGATGTACTCGGCCTTGCCGGAGAACCGGTCGCGGAGCACCGGGTTCTGGGTGGCGATGCCGACCGGGCAGGTGTCCAGGTGGCAGACGCGCATCATGACGCAGCCGGAGACGACGAGCGGCGCGGTGGCGAAACCGAACTCCTCGGCGCCGAGCAGTGCGGCGATGACGACGTCGCGGCCGGTCTTGAGCTGGCCGTCGGTCTGCACGACGATGCGGTCGCGCAGGCCGTTGAGGAGCAGGGTCTGCTGGGTCTCGGCGAGGCCGAGCTCCCAGGGGCCGCCCGCGTGCTTGAGCGAGGTGAGCGGGGAGGCGCCCGTTCCGCCGTCGTGGCCGGAGATGAGGACGACGTCCGCGTGGGCCTTGGAGACACCGGCGGCGACCGTGCCGACGCCGACCTCGGAGACCAGCTTCACGTGGATCCGCGCCCGCGGGTTCGCGTTCTTCAGGTCGTGGATCAGCTGGGCGAGGTCTTCGATGGAGTAGATGTCGTGGTGCGGCGGCGGCGAGATGAGGCCGACACCGGGCGTCGAGTGCCGCGTCCTGGCGACCCACGGGTAGACCTTGTGGCCGGGCAGCTGGCCGCCCTCGCCGGGCTTGGCGCCCTGGGCCATCTTGATCTGGATGTCGTCGGCGTTGACCAGGTATTCGCTGGTCACGCCGAAGCGACCGGAGGCGACCTGCTTGATGGAGGAGCGGCGCGCCGGGTCGTAGAGGCGGTCGGGGTCCTCACCGCCCTCGCCGGTGTTGGACTTGCCGCCGAGCTGGTTCATCGCGATGGCGAGCGTCTCGTGCGCCTCGCGGGAGATGGAGCCGTAGGACATGGCGCCGGTGGAGAAGCGCTTGACGATCTCGGAGGCGGGCTCGACCTCGTCGAGGGAAATCGGCTCGCGGCCGGAGTCGAAGCCGAAGAGGCCGCGGAGCGTCATGAGGCGCTCGGACTGCTCGTTCACCCGGTCCGTGTACTGCTTGAAGATGTCGTAGCGCCGGTTGCGGGTGGCGTGCTGGAGGCGGAAGACCGTCTCCGGGTCGAACAGGTGCGGTTCGCCCTCGCGCCGCCACTGGTACTCGCCGCCGATCTCCAGCGCGCGGTGCGAGGCCGCGATGCCGGAGGCGGGGTACGCCTTGGTGTGCCGGGCGGCGACCTCCTTGGCGACGGTGTCCAGGCCGGCGCCGCCGATCTTGGTGGCGGTGCCGTTGAAGTACGTCGCGACGAAGGCCTCGTCGAGGCCGACGGCCTCGAAGACCTGGGCGCCGCGGTAGGAGGCGACGGTGGAGATGCCCATCTTGGACATGACCTTCAGGACGCCCTTGCCGAGCGCGTAGATCAGGTTCCGGATGGCCTGCTCGGACTCGATGTTCTCGATGAAGGTGCCGGCGCGGACCAGGTCCTCGACGGACTCCATGGCGAGGTACGGGTTGACCGCGGCGGCGCCGTAGCCGATGAGCAGCGCGACGTGGTGGACCTCGCGGACGTCCCCGGCCTCGACCAGCAGGCCCACCTGGGTGCGCTGCTTGGTGCGGATGAGGTGGTGGTGGACGGCGGAGGTGAGCAGCAGCGAGGGGATCGGGGCGTGCTCGGCGTCGGAGTGCCGGTCGGAGAGGACGATCAGGCGGGCGCCGTCCTCTATGGCGGCGTCGACCTCGGTGCAGATCTGTTCGATCCGCGCGGCCAGCGCTTCGCCGCCGCCGCCGACCCGGTAGAGACCGGAGAGGGTGGCGGCCTTCATGCCCGGCATGTCGCCGTCGGCGTTGATGTGTATCAGCTTGGCGAGCTCGTCGTTGTCGATCACCGGGAAGGGCAGCGTGACGCTGCGGCACGCGGCGGCGGTCGGCTCCAGGATGTTGCCCTGGGGGCCGAGCGAGGAGCGCAGCGAGGTGACGAGTTCCTCGCGGATGGCGTCCAGCGGCGGGTTGGTGACCTGGGCGAAGAGCTGGGTGAAGTAGTCGAAGAGCAGCCGGGGGCGCTCGGAGAGCGCGGCGATCGGCGAGTCGGTGCCCATGGAGCCGAGCGGTTCGCCGGCGGTGCGGGCCATCGGCGCGAGGATGACGCGCAGTTCTTCCTCGGTGTAGCCGAAGGTCTGCTGGCGGCGGGTGACCGAGGCGTGGGTGTGCACGATGTGCTCACGCTCGGGCAGGTCGCTCAGCTCGATCTCGCCGGTCTCCAGCCACTCCTGGTAGGGCTGCTCGGCGGCGAGGGACGCCTTGATCTCGTCGTCCTCGATGATGCGGTGCTCGGCGGTGTCGACGAGGAACATCCTGCCGGGCTGGAGGCGGCCCTTGCGGACGACCTTCGCCGGGTCGATGTCCAGGACGCCGACCTCGGAGGAGAGGACGACGAGGCCGTCGTCGGTGACCCAGTAGCGGCCGGGGCGCAGACCGTTGCGGTCGAGGACCGCGCCGACCTGGACGCCGTCGGTGAAGGTGACGCAGGCCGGGCCGTCCCAGGGCTCCATCATCGTGGCGTGGTACTGGTAGAACGCGCGGCGGGCCGGGTCCATCGAGTCGTGGTTCTCCCACGCCTCGGGGACCATCATCAGCACCGAGTGCGGCAGGGAGCGCCCGCCGAGGTGGAGCAGCTCCAGGACCTCGTCGAAGGAGGCCGAGTCGGAGGCGTCCGGGGTGCAGACGGGGAAGATCCGGTCGAGCTGCGCCTGGCCGAAGAGCTCGGAGGCGAGCTGGGACTCGCGGGCCTTCATCCAGTTGCGGTTGCCCTTGACCGTGTTGATCTCGCCGTTGTGCGCGACGAAGCGGTACGGGTGGGCCAGCGGCCAGCTGGGGAAGGTGTTGGTGGAGAAGCGGGAGTGGACCAGCGCGACCGCGGAGGCGAAGCGGCGGTCGGAGAGGTCCGGGAAGAACGGCTCCAGCTGCCCGGTGGTGAGCATGCCCTTGTAGACGATGGTGCGGGCGGAGAGCGAGGGGAAGTACACCCCGGCCTCACGCTCGGCACGCTTGCGCAGGACGAAGGCCTTGCGGTCCAGGACGATGCCGGTGGACTCGCCGTCGGCGACGAAGACCTGGCGGAAGGTGGGCATGGTGGCGCGGGCGCCGTTGCCGAGAAGTGCGGGGGCGACCGGGACGTCGCGCCAGCCGAGGACCTTCAGGCCCTCCTGCGCGGCGATCTGCTCGATCGTCCGGACGGCCTCGGTGGAGTCGCCCGCGGGGAGGAAGGCGATGCCCACGGCGTAGGAGCCGGCCTCGGGAAGCTCGAAAGGGGTCTCGGCGCGGAGGAAGGCGTCCGGGACCTGGCAGAGAATGCCGGCGCCGTCGCCGGAGTCGGGCTCGGAGCCGGTGGCGCCGCGGTGTTCGAGGTTGCGCAGCACGGTCAGCGCCTGCTCGACCAGCTCATGGCTGGCCACACCGGTCAGAGTGGCCACGAACCCGACACCACAGGCGTCGTGTTCGTTACGGGGGTCGTACATCCCCTGCTGGGCGGGGCGACCGTCCATGGGCGACCAGGCGTCGATACGCATCGGCTCTCCCGTCGTCGTCGTGGCATTTGCGGTGCCGAGGGACGACGTTGGCCCTCTGCGAAATTTCGTGCAGGTTACATGATGGGGCGCTTCTCAAGAAGCGGAAGGTGTGTTCCAACATGCGGACACCGTGGTGACCGGAGGTGACTGGGTGACCAGAGGTGACCGGCTGAACCAGGGGGTGGGTCGCTGTCGGAACGATCGGCGCCCGGGGACCCGCGGAGAGAGCAGGCGTCGTTGCCTGCGGTGCCTACGGCTCATGCCCGGCGGCAAAGGAAACGAAACCACCGGAAATCGGCTACTTATGTGGAGCCCTGCATAGGGTCTCATTTTATGGCCGCCGGGCCCGTCGCGCCCAGTGGGCGGTGCCAGGACGTACGTCACACGGGTTGCGGCGCCGTTGCGCCGTTCGGGCGGCCCTGTCCCCGTCCTCCCGCTCCCCCGCACCGCCCGCGTCACCCGACGACGACGCCGAACAGGGTGCCGAGTCCGTACGTCAGGGCCGCCGCCGCACCACCCAGCGCGAGCTGGCGCAGCCCGCTGAACCACCAGCTGCGGGCGGTCACCCGGGCCACCACCGCACCACAGGCGAACAGGCCGATCAGCGCGAGGAGCACCGCGGGCCACAGGGCGCTCGCGCCGAGGAGGTAGGGCAGGACGGGCAGCAGGGCGCCCAGCGCGAACGCGCCGAACGAGGAGACGGCGGCCACGAGCGGCGAGGGCAGGTCGCCCGGGTCGATGCCGAGCTCCTCGCGGGCGTGGATCTCCAGCGCCTGTTCCGGGTCGCGCGACAGCTGCCGGGCGACCTCGCGGGCCAGCGGGGCGTCCACCCCGCGGGACTCGTAGAGGGCGGCCAGCTCGGCCATCTCGTCCTGGGGGTGCTTGACGAGCTCGCGGCGCTCGACGGCGAGCTCGGCCTCGACCAGCTCGCGCTGCGAGGCGACGGAGGTGTACTCGCCCGCCGCCATGGAGAAGGCCCCGGCCGCGAGCCCCGCCAGGCCGGTGATCACGATGGTCTGCTGGGAGACCACGCCGCCGGCGACCCCGGTCATCAGGGCGAGGTTGGAGACCAGGCCGTCCATCGCGCCGAAGACGGCGGGGCGCAGCCAGCCGCCGTTCACATCCCGGTGGGTGTGGTTGTCCCGGTGTGCCTCGTGCAGGACGGCGTCGGTCTCGATGATGGCCACGGCGTGCTTCTCCCCTTCGCTCCGGCGGGCCGTCACCCCGCCGTTCCCCGTTGAATACAACTTTCGACAAAGTCCAAACTACGCCGTCCGAGCGACCCCCGCCAGCAAGGCAGGCCTGGCTTACCACCGCTCTGACCTGCGAAGAAAGGCCAGCCTCAGCTATCCGGGCCGTCATCCGCCTGGCCCCTTTCCCGGCGTTTCCCGCCTCTCCTCGCCCGCCGCGTGGCACAGATGCGAACAGGGCCCAGCCTCGGGATCGGATGCGGACGCGTCGCGGATGCGGATGCGGATGCGTCGCGGACGTGTTGCGGACGCGGACGCGGATGCGTACGCAGATGCGCTGCGGAAGCGGATGCGTATGCGGACCCGGACTCGGACTCGGACTCCCCGGACGAGCGGAAGGGCGACGCGATGAACACGGCCGTCGGCAATGACCGGGCCAGGGGTGCGCTGCTGGGACTGGCCGTCGGGGACGCGCTCGGCGCCCCGGCGGAGAACCTGCGGCCCTCCGAGATCCGCCGCCGCTGGGGGCGGATCGAGGGGTTCGTGAGCGACGACCCGGCGGGCACCGACGACACGGAGTACGCCATCTTCTCCGGACTGCTGCTGGCCCGGCACGGCTCGGCGCTCGACGTCTCCCATGTGGAGCGGGCCTGGCACCACTGGATCGCCGATCTGGACGAGGGCCCGTTCCGGGGGGCCGGGTTCAGCGAGCGCGGCACGCTGGAGAACCTGCGCCGGGGCCTGGCGGCCCCCATCTCGGCCCAGCACCGGCACGCCTGGAGCGACGGGCTCGCGATGCGGGCGGCCCCCTTCGGGGTCTTCGCGGCGGGCCGCCCCGCCGAGGCGGCCCGGCTGGTCGCGGTGGACGGCCGGGTCAGCCACGAGGGCGAGGGGATCTACGGGGGCCAGGCGGTGGCGGCCGGGGTGGCGGCGGCCATGGTCGGCGCGGGCCTCGCCTCGGTGATCGCGGCCGCGCTCTCGGTGGTCCCGATGGACTCCTGGACGGCCCGGTCGCTGCGCCGGGCGGTGGCGGCGGCCCAGCGGCCCCACCCCGACCGGCTCACGATGGAGCGGGCGGTGCGCTCGGCGGTGGTGATCGCCGGCTACCCGTGGACGGACCTCGCGCCGGAGGCGGTGGGCCTGGCGTTCGGGGCGTTCACGGCGGCGCGCGGGGACTTCCGGACGGCGGTGCTCACGGCCGTCAACATGGGCCGCGACGCGGACACGACGGCGGCGGTGGCGGGCGCCCTGGCCGGGGCGCTGAACGGGGAGAGCGCCATCCCGCCGGACTGGGCGGGCGCGATCGGCCCGGTCCGGGGCAGTTGCCTGCCGTCGATGCGCGGCTACCACGTGCTGGACATCGCGGAACTGCTGACCCCGGAGGACCCGGCCGGGGCCGGACCGGCCGGCACCCCGCAGGAACGGGTCGCCCACGGCCGGGACCCTTCGACCGGGGCCGACCCGGCGTCGGTGGCGGCCCCCTGCGAGCCGGTACGGGACCCGGCGCCGGTGGCAGCCTCCCCCGGGTCAGCACGGGACCTGGCGACGGCGGCCCCCTCCGTACCCGTACGCGACCTGGCGACGGCGGCAGCCTCCCCCGCACCCGTACGCGACCCGGCGACGGCGGCAGCCTCCCCCGCACCCGTACGGGAGGACCGGCGATGACGACGTCGGGCGGGCGGGCGACCGGAGGGGGACCAGCCGTGACCACACCCCGTGGAGGGCTCGCGGGCGGCCCGGCGGAGACGGGACGCGACGCGGCCGGACCGGCGGTCGCCCCCGGGGGCCCCGCCCCCTCCCGCCGCGCCCGGATCGAGGGGCTGCTGCTCGGGCTCGCGGCGGGCGACGCCGCCGGGTGGCCCGCCGCCCGGCACCGGGCCGCCCGGATGCCCGAGTGGACCCGGCGGCTCACCCGGGAGCTGGACACCTTCGCCGAGCAGAACGCCACCACCACACTCCCGGTGCCCATCGCCCTCAACCAGCCGCCCGAGCCGCTGCGGCTCGGCCCGTCCGACGACGCCGAGTGGGCCGCGTTCGCCGCCCGTACGGTGCTGGCCGCGGCGGCCGACGACGCGGTGGGGCTCCCCTCCGGCCGCCGGATGCGGGACGCCGTCGACCGGGCCTGGAACGCACTGGCCGCCACCGTCGCCGCCGCCAGCGCCCGGGCCCCCGAGGTCGAGGCGGCCGTGCTCCCGCTACGGGCCCGGATCTCGGTGCGGGCCGGGCTCGGCAACCTGGCCGCCGGACTGCGGCCCCCCGCCACCGGACACGACAACCCGCACTACTTCGACGACGCCGCCTGCGTGCGCGCCGCCGTGCTCGCCGTGGTCCACCCGGGCGACCCGGAAGAGGCGGCGGCGCTCGCCGAGTTCGACGCCCGCTACACCCAGGACGGCGACGGGGTGCACGGGGCGCGGGCCATGGCCGCCGCGATCGCCGTGGCCCTGGCCGGGGCGGACGTCGACACCGTGGTGAACGCGGCCCTGGACCGGCTCCCCGAGGGCACCGAGATCGCCCGCAACGCCGCGCACGCGGTCCGCCTGGCCCGGGAGTTCGCGGACGAGCCCGCCGGGGCGTTCGCCCTGGTCCCGGTGGTGGAACACCAGATCGTGGACCACGTCTACAGCTACGGGATCGCGGCGGCGGAGACCGTGCCGGTCGCGCTCGCCCTCACCACCGCGGCACGGGGCGAGATCGCCCAGGCGATCCCGGCCGCCGCCTGCCTGTCCCGGGTCGCGGACTCCGCACCCGCCCTGGCCGGGGCGCTGACCGGGGCGATCGGCTCGGTCACCGCCGTGCCGGCGGGCTGGCGCGAGGCGTGCCGGACGCTGGCGGGCTGTGCGCTGCCCCGGCTCGCGGGTACGGACCTGATCGAACTCGCCGGGCTGCTGGCAGCCACGGAACCGGCCACCCCGGGTGGACAATTCCGACATGACGCCCACAACGGCCACGGAAGCCGCCCTCGCGACACCGCGCCCCTCCCCCACCACGCCCCGACTCGATGAACGCGTCACCCGGGCCCTCGTCGGAGCCGCCGTCGGTGACGCCCTCGGCGGCCCGGTCGAGGGCTGGACCCCCGAGCAGATCGCCGAGCGCCACGGCGGCCGGGTGACCGGCATCGTCGGCCCCTGGCACGGCGCGGACTGGCGCACCGCGCGCCCCATCGCCCCGTACCACAAGGGCGACGGGCACGTCACCGACGACACCCTGATGACCCACGCCCTGATCCGGGTCTACGACCGGGTCCGCGACCACCTCGACGCGTACGCCGTCGCGGACCACCTCGTCCCGGATCTGCTGTCGCCCCGCTGGATCCCGGAGCTGGAGGCGGACGCCCTCCCCCTCCAGCGGATCTTCCTGGCGGAGAAGTGGATCGTGGCCCGGCTGCACTACGGGCACATGGACCCGCGCGAGGCCGGTGCGGGGAACATCGTCAACTGTGGTGCGGCGATGTACATGGCCCCGGTCGGCCTGGTCAACGCCGGCCACCCGGAGGCCGCGTACGCCGAGGCGCTGGAGGTCGCGGCGCCCCACCAGTCCTCCTACGGGCGGGAGGCCGCCGGGGTCTTCGCGGCCGCCGTCGCCGCCGCCTGCCGTCCGGGCGCCACCCCCGGCACCGTGGTCGACGCGGCCCTCTCCCTGGCCAAGGACGGCACCCGGTCGGCGATCGAGGCGGTCGCCGAAGTGGCGGTGCGCCACGAGGACTTCGAGTCCGCGCTCGTCCCGCTGCGGGCGGCCGTGGAGCCCTTCGACACGGTCGGCCCCGACTACCGGAGCCCCTCGCTCGGCGCACGCCGCCCCTCCCGGCTGCACGCGATCGAGGAACTGCCCATCGCGCTCGGGATGCTGCTGGTCGGGGGCGGCGACTACCGGCGTACGGTGCTCGGTTCGGTGAACTACGGGCGGGACTGCGACTCCATCGCGACGATGAGTGGGGCGATCGTGGGCGCGCTGGGCGGCGAGGCCCCCGCGGGCTGGGCCGCCACGGTCGCGGAGGCGAGCCGACTGGACCTGGACGCCCCGGCGGGGGTGCTGGCGCAGGTGGCCCGGGAGGTGTTCGCCCGGGACCTGGAGCGCCGCCGGGCCCATGAGCAGGCGTTCGGCGCGCTGGCCGGTGCGCGGTGAACGTCCGCCTCACCTGGGTGCAGCCCGAGGACCTGGTCGGTCACGAGCTGCGGCAGGCCGTGCAGGACGGCCGGGACGCCCGGGAGATCGAGGAGCGGTGGTACGCGGCCGGGGGCGCCCCCGGCCCGGTCCGGGCGGGTGCCTCCGAGCCGCCCGCACCGCCCCGCCTGCGTGCGCTGGCAGAGCGGCTCCTCGACGAACTCGCGATGCTCGACGCGCCGTTGGAGGCCGAAGAGCCGACCGGGCTGGACGCGATCGTGGCCGCGTGCCCGCACTGGCCGGGCCCGGTGGACAGCGCGCCCGCCGTCGGCCGGGACCGGCTGCACGCGGCGTGGCTCGGCCGGGCGGCGGGCTGCCTGCTCGGCAAACCGGTCGAGAAGCTGCCGCTGGAGGGCATCCGCGCCCTGGGCCGCGCCACCGGCGACTGGCCCCCGACCATCTGGTTCACCGCACGCGGGGTCCCCGGCGAACTGTTGGCCGCGTACCCCTGGAACCGCCGCTCGGCCCCCACGTCGCTGGCCGAGAACATCGACGGCATGCCGGAGGACGACGACCTCAACTACCCCCTTCTCACGCTGCTGTTGCTCCAGCGGCACGGCCGCTCCTTCACCACCGGCGACCTGGCCCGGCTGTGGCTGGAGGAACTCCCGGCGGGCCGTACGTTCACCGCCGAGCGCATCGCGTACGGCAACCTCTTGGCGGGCGTCGAGCCGCCGGAGACCGCCCGCCGCCGCAACCCGTTCCGGGAGTGGATCGGCGCGCAGATCCGGGCCGACGTGCACGGCTGGACCCACCCCGGCGACCCGGCCGGGGCCGCCGCCCAGGCCCACCGCGACGCGGTCCTCACCCACACCGGCAACGGGGTGTACGGCGCGATGTTCACCGCCGCCGCGCTCGCCGTCGCGGCCGGCGGCGAGAGCGATGTGCACGGCTGCCTGGCCGCCGGGCTGCGGGTGGTGCCGCCGCATTCGCGGTACGCGCGCGCGATCCGCCTCGGCATCGGGGCGGCCCGTACGGAAGGGGACTTCGACGCCGTCGTCGACCGGCTGCACGCCGCCTACGCGGACACCCACCACTGGGTGCACGTCCTGCCCAACGCCGCGCTGCTGGCCGCCGCCCTCACCCACGCCGACGGCGCCTTCACCCGGTCGATCGGTCTCGCGGTCTCCGGCGGCTGGGACACCGACTCCAACGGGGCGACCGCCGGATCGCTGGCCGGACTCCTGGCGGGCGGGCCGGACGCCCTGCCCGAGCACTGGACGGCTCCGCTGAAGAACCGGCTCGCCACCTCCGTACCCGGCTTCGACCGGACCGGGTTCGACACCCTCGCCGCACTGACCCACCAGGAGGCTCTGCGCCCATGACCCGCATCGCCGTGCTCGGCAGCACCAACATGGACCTCGTCGCCCACACCGCCCGCGCCCCCGGACGCGGAGAGACCGTCACCGGACGGGAGTTCCGGACGGTCCCCGGCGGGAAGGGCGCCAACCAGGCCGTCGCCGCCGCCCGCGCGGGCGGGGATGTGACGATGATCGGCGCGGTCGGCGACGACGCCTACGGGGCGCGATTGCGTGACGGCCTCGAACACGCGGGGGTGGACACCGACCTCCTGCACACCGCCGAGGGCCCCAGCGGCACCGCGCACATCGTGGTCGACGACACCGGGTCCAACGCGATCGTGGTGGTCCCCGGCGCGAACGGCGTCGTCACCGCGCTGGGGCCCGGGGAGATCGCGGCGATCGCCGCGGCCGATCTGCTGCTCACGCAGCTCGAACTCCCCCTGTCCGCCGTCGTCGAGGGCGCCCGAGCGGCCCGGGCCCAGGGCGTACGGACCATCCTCACCCCCTCCCCTGTGCAGCCCCTGCCCGATGAACTCCTCGATTGCATCGACCTGTTGGTGCCCAACGAGCACGAGGCGGCCGAGCTGTCCGGGCAGGCCGAACCGCACGCCGCCGCCCAGATCCTGCTGCGCCGGGTGCCCGAGGTCATCGTCACGCTCGGCGCGAAAGGCTGCCTGTACGCGGCCCGGGGCGGCGAACCGGTGCTCTTCGAGGCCCCCTCGGTGACCGCCGTCGACACGACCGGCGCCGGGGACACCTTCGTCGGGGCGCTGGCCGTGGCGCTCGGCGAGGGACGACCGGTGGCCGAGGCCGTGGCGTTCGCGTCCTCGGCCGCCGCGCTCTGCGTCCGGAAGCCCGGCGCGTCCACGTCCATGCCCTACCGCAGCGAGATCGAGGCCTCATGAGCACCACCGCGGCTGGACCCCTGACCGGGCTGCGCGTCATCGATCTGGCCACCCTCTTCGCCGGACCGCTGGCGGCCACCATGCTCGGGGACTTCGGCGCCGATGTGATCAAGGTCGAGCACCCCCGCAGGCCGGACCCCTCGCGCGGGCACGGGCCCGCCAAGGACGGGGTCGGCCTGTGGTGGAAGCTGCTCGGCCGCAACAAGCGCACCCTGACCCTCGACCTGTCCGCGCCCGGCGGCCGGGACGTGCTGCTGGAGCTGGCCGCCGGGACGGATGTGATCATCGAGAACTTCCGGCCCGGCACCCTGGAGCGCTGGGGCCTGGGCCCCGAGGAGCTGCACGCCGTCAACCCGCGTCTCGTGCTGGCCCGGGTCACCGGCTTCGGCCAGTTCGGACCGTACGCCCACCGCCCCGGCTTCGGGACGCTCGCCGAGGCGATGAGCGGCTTCGCGGCGATCACCGGGGAGCCGGACGGGCCGCCGACCCTGCCGCCGTTCGGGCTGGCCGACTCCATCGCGGCGCTGGCCACGGCGTACGCGGTGATGGCCGCCCTCGCGGGACGGGAGAAGACCGGCGAGGGCCAGGTGGTGGACCTGGCGATCATCGAGCCGATCCTCACCGTGCTGGGCCCGCAGCCGCTCTGGTACGACCAGCTCGGCCACGTCCAGCCGCGCACCGGCAACCGCTCCCGCAACAACGCCCCGCGCAACACCTACCGCACCGCCGACGGGCACTGGGTCGCGGTCTCCACCTCCGCCCAGTCCGTCGCGGAGCGGGTGATGCGTCTGGTCGGCCGCCCGGACCTGATCGAGGAGCCCTGGTTCGGCACGGGCACCACCCGGGCCGAGCACACCGAGGAGCTGGACGGGGCGGTCGGGCACTGGATCTCCCGCCACAGCCGCGAGGAGGTCCTCGACCGCTTCGAGAAGGCGGAGGCGGCCGTCGCGCCGGTCCACGACGTACGGGAGGTGATGGAGGACCCGCAGTACCGGGCGCTGGGGACCATCGCCGAGGTCGACGACCCGGAGCTGGGGCCGCTGCGGATGCAGAACGTCCTCTTCCGGCTCTCCCGGACCCCAGGGGGGATCCGGTGGGCGGGCCGCCCGCACGGCGCGGACACCGAGGAAATCCTGGCAGGGCTCGGCCTCCCGGAGTCGCGGATCGCGGCGCTGCGGGACCAGGGGGCGCTGTGACCGGCCGGCCGATCCCGGCCCCGCCGCTGCCGGAGGGCCCGCCGCCGCCCGTCGGGCGGCCACCGCTGACCTGGCTGTACGTGCCCGGGGACCGGCCGGAGGTGGTGGCCAAGGCGCTGGGCTGCGGGGCGGACGTGGTGATCGTCGACCTGGAGGACGCCGTCGCCCCGGACCGTAAGGGATACGCGCGCTCCGCCACCGCCGAGCTCCTCGGCGACCAGGTCACGGCGGCCCCGGACGCGGTGCCGGTCCATGTGCGGGTGCACGGCGAGGACGACATCCGGGCGCTGGCGGCGCTGCCGGGCCTGTCCGCGTTCCGGCTGCCGAAGATCACCCACGCGGTCTCGGTGTCCCATGTGGCGGCCGTGGCGCCCGGCGTGGCGCTGTATCCGCTGCTGGAGTCGGCGCTCGCGATCGAGCACGCGTACTCGATCGCCTCGGCCCATCACGCCGTGCACGGCATCGCCCTGGGCGAGGCGGACCTGCGGGCGGATCTGGGCGTACGGGAGGACACCGGGCTCGACTGGCCGCGCAGCCGCGTCGTGGTGGCGGCACGCGCGGCGGCCCTTCCGCCACCCGCCCAGTCGGTGTTCCCGGACGTCCGGGACCTGGACGGGCTGTGGGCCTCGTGCGGGCGGGGGCGGGCGCTCGGGATGCTGGGCCGGGCGGCGATCCACCCGCGCCAGCTGCCGGTGATCGAGCGGGCGTTCCGGCCGACCGCCGAGGAGATCGAGGCGGCCGAGGAGATCGTCGCGGCCTCGGCGGTGGAGGCGGGGGCGCTGGCGCTGCCGGACGGGAGGTTCGTGGACGCGGCGGTGGTGGCGTCCGCCCGCCGGACGATCGCGCTCGCCGGGCGGGCCTGAGACTGCGGGCCCGCCCGGCGAGCGGGAGGTGCGCCGGGGGGGGCGCCCCCCGAGGGGGCGCTGCGGTCAGCTCTTCTCGGCGGCTTCGGGGCTCTCGGCGGTGGCGCCCTTGCCGGACTGGCCCGGCTCGCCCTTCGTGAGCGGGTCCTTCTCGGCGGCGTCCGCCTTCGCGGAGCCGTCCTCGTCGGAGCCGTCCTCGTCGGCGGGGCCGTCGTTCTTCGCGGGGGCGGCGTTCGTGGGGGCGTCGTCCCGTTCGGGCTCGACGATCTCCTCGCGGCCCGGACGGACCTTGGCGGAGATCACGATGTAGGCGACGGCGAGGACGAAGACGATGATCGCGGTCCACACGTTCAGGCGGAGGCCGAGGACGTGGTGGGCCTCGTCGACCCGCATGTACTCGATCCAGCCGCGCCCCGCGCAGTAGGCGGCGACGTACAGCGCGAACGCCCGTCCGTGGCCGAGCCGGAAGCGCCGGTCGGCCCAGATGACCAGGAGCGCGACGCCGATGCACCACAGCGACTCGTACAGGAAGGTCGGGTGGTAGGTCCCGGCGACCCGGTTCGGGCCCTCGCTGATCTCCAGCGCCCAGGGGAGGTCGGTGGGCTTGCCGTACAGCTCCTGGTTGAACCAGTTGCCCCAGCGGCCGATGGCCTGGGCGATGGCGATCCCCGGGGCCAGCGCGTCGGCCCAGGCGGGCAGGGGGATGCCCCGGCGGCGGCAGGCGATCCAGGCGCCGACGGCGCCGAACGCGATGGCGCCCCAGATACCGAGGCCGCCCTCCCAGATCTTGAAGGCGTCGACCCAGTTCTCACCGTCGCTGAAGTACAGCTGGTAGTCGGTGATCACGTGGTAGAGCCGGCCGCCGACGAGGCCGAAGGGCACCGCCCAGACGGCGACGTCGGCCACGGTGCCGGCTCTGCCGCCCCGGGCTACCCAGCGCTTGTTGCCGAACCAGACGGCGACGAAGACACCGATGATGATGCAGAACGCGTAGCCGCGGAGCGGGATCGGGCCGAGCTCGATCACGCCGGTCGACGGGCTGGGGATGAAGGCAAGATTCATGGCGAGGTCGACGCTACCCTGCCGGGCGGTGGGTACGGCAAGCCACCCGGCAACGTCTGGGTAACGAGGAGCGCCTCGCGGGCGGCGCCGGGGCCCGGTCGGGGGCGGGCCCGGTCAGGGGGCAGGAGCCGTCAGGGGGCGGGGGCGGAGGACGCGTCGGCCGGGGCCGGCGGGGTGGCGGTGCCCGGCTTCTTGCCCTTGTTGGCCGCGGCGACCCACTTCTTCAGGTTCTCCGGGGAGATCTGCTCGTCGCCCTTGCTCGGGAAGACGGACTCCCCGTTGAGCAGCACCGTCGGCGTGCCCTGGAAGCCGCCCTCGCGGAACGCCGTGTCGGACTTCTTCACCCAGCTGTCGTGCTCGCCGTCCTCCACACAGCTGCGGAAGCCCGGTGTGTCGAGCCCCTCGACCTCGCCGGCCAGCTCGATCAGCCGGCTGTTCTTGCCGAAGGCGTCGTCCGGCTCCGGGGGCTGGTTGGCGAAGAGCACGTCGTGGTACGGCGCGAACTTGCCGGCGTCCTGGGCGCAGGCGGCGGCATTGGCGGCGCGCAGTGACCCGGTGCCGCCGAGATTGCCGTCGATGATCGTGGCCAGGTGGTACTCGACCTTGACCTGGCCCTCGTCCGCCAGCTCCTTGACGGTGTCCCGGAAGGCGGTCTCGAACTGGGCGCAGACGGGGCAGCGGAAGTCCTCCCAGATCGTGAGGGTGGACGGGGCGTCCGCGGCGCCGACCGGCACGGTCAGGGCGTCCTCGCCGATCGCACCCGAAGGGGCGACCGCCGGGCCGGAGGCGGTGTCGCCGCCGTCGTCCTTGCCCGCGTTGGCCGCGATCAGGCCGACCACGGCGGCCAGGGCGAGCACCCCGACCACCGCCGAGGCGACGATCAGTGTCCGGCGGCGCTTCTCGCGCCCCTTCTCCCGCTCGCGCTGCTGGGCCAGGCGCTCACGCGCGCTTCTGTTTCCCTCTGGGATCTTGTCGCTCACACCCGGGGAACGAACCGGGGAGGCGCCTCCGCGCCTCCCCGGTCCATAATCCACCCATTCGGGTGATTCAGGGGGTCAACGCTTTCGAACACCCTCGGCCAGTTCGCCCGCCAGGGAGCGGACGGCGGCGAGACCGGCGGCCTCGTCGGGGGCGTCCAGCAGGGCCTTGACGAAGGCCGAGCCGACGATCACGCCGTCCGCGAACCCGGCGACCTCGGCGGCCTGCGCCGCGTTGGAGACGCCGAGGCCGACGCAGACCGGGAGGTCGGTGGTGGCGCGGGTGCGGCCCACCAGGTCCTGCGCCTGGGCGCCGACGGAGGCGCGGGTGCCGGTGACGCCCATCAGGGACGCGGCGTAGACGAAGCCGCTCCCGGCCGCCGTGATGGTGGCGAGACGGGCGTCCTGGCTGCTGGGGGCGACGACGAACACGGTCGCGAGGCCGTGCTTGTCGGCGTGCTCGCGCCACAGCGCGGACTCCTGGACCGGCAGGTCGGGCAGGATGCACCCGGCGCCGCCCGCCTCGGCCAGCTCGGCGGTGAAGCGCTCGACGCCGTAGCGGTCGATGGGGTTCCAGTACGTCATGACCAGGATCGGGACGCCGGTGGCCTCGTGCGCCTCGCGGACCGTGCGCATCACGTCGGCGATCCGGACGCCGCCGCGCAGGGCGATGTCGTCGGCGGTCTGGATGACCGGCCCGTCCAGGACCGGGTCGCTGTGCGGGAGCCCGATCTCGACGATGTCCGCGCCGCCCGCGATGACGGCCTTGACCGCCTCGATGGAGCCGTCGACGGTCGGGAAGCCCGCAGGGAGGTAGGCGATGAGCGCCGCCCGGTCCGCGGCCCTGGTGGCAGCCAGGGTGGTGTTCAACAGCTCGATGTTGCCGCTCACTTGGCGTCCCCCTCGATCTCGGCGCGGTCGCTGTCGGCATCCGCTTCGACGGCGGCGTCGGTGTCGTAGAGCCCGAAGTAGCGGGCGGCGGTGTCCATGTCCTTGTCGCCGCGGCCGGACAGGTTGATCAGGATCAGCCCGTCCCTGCCGAGCTCCTTGCCCAGGTCCAGGGCGCCGGCGAGCGCGTGGGCGCTCTCGATGGCCGGGATGATCCCCTCCGTGCGGGACAGCAGGCGCAGCGCCCGCATGGCCGCGTCGTCGGTGACCGCGCGGTACTCGCCGCGCCCGATGTCCTTGAGGTAGGAGTGCTCGGGCCCGATGCCGGGGTAGTCCAGTCCCGCCGAGATGGAGTACGGCTCGGTGATCTGGCCCTCGTCGTCCTGGAGGACGTAGGAGCGTGAGCCGTGCAGGATGCCGGGCTCCCCCGCGGTGAGGGTCGCCGCGTGCTCGCCGGTCTCCACCCCGTGCCCGGCGGGCTCGCAGCCCACCAGGCGGACGTCGGCGTCGGGGATGAAGGCGTGGAAGAGGCCGATGGCGTTGGAGCCGCCGCCGACGCAGGCGACCGCCGCGTCCGGGAGGCGGCCCGCGCGCTCCAGGATCTGGCGGCGGGCCTCGACGCCGATGACGCGGTGGAAGTCGCGGACCATCGCCGGGAAGGGGTGCGGGCCCGCGACCGTACCGAAGAGGTAGTGCGTGCGGTCCACGTTGGCGACCCAGTCGCGGAACGCCTCGTTGATGGCGTCCTTCAGCGTCCGCGAGCCGGACTTCACGGCGACGACCTCGGCGCCGAGCATCCGCATCCGGGCCACGTTCAGCGCCTGGCGTTCGGTGTCGATCTCGCCCATGTAGATGGTGCATTCGAGGCCGAAGAGGGCGCAGGCGGTCGCGGTGGCGACGCCGTGCTGGCCGGCTCCGGTCTCGGCGATGACACGGGTCTTGCCCATGCGCTTGGTGAGGAGAGCCTGGCCCAGCACGTTGTTGATCTTGTGCGAGCCGGTGTGGTTCAGGTCCTCGCGCTTGAGGAAGATCCGGGCGCCGCCCGCGTGCTCGGCGAAGCGCGCGACCTCGGTCAGCGCGCTGGGCCTGCCCGTGTAGTCGACCATGAGCGCGCCCAGCTCGGCGGCGAAGGCGGGGTCGGCCTTGGCCTTGTCGTACTCGACGGCGACCTCGTCCACGGCGGCGACGAGCGCCTCCGGGATGAACTTGCCGCCGTACGCGCCGAAATAGCCCTCGGCGCTGGGAATGAGACCCTCGGGGTCCGGAATGAAGAATTCGGACGTCATGCGACGTGCTCCTTGGCATGGCAACGGGTGGGTTCACCGGATGCGCGGAGGGGCGAGCGCCACCGGGACCGGCTTGCGGTCGCGGCGGTGCGGTCGTACGTACGAGAGTGCTGCGGGTACTGCGGTACGTCGGCCGGGGCTCGCTACTGCGCGGACCCCGGGCGCCATCGCATGCCGTTGACCTGGCCGGGCTCGTCCCCGATGACGTACCGCACACGCCGGCCGTGCACGCGCCGGGCGGGGGCGCGGCAGCCACGGGGGCGGCAGCCGCGCGCCAGCGGGGCGTGCGGGTCCCGGGCCGGGGCCCCGGCGGGGCCGAGGCCCGGCCGGGTACGGGGCACGGGACGGTCGGTCATGGTCGTCGGTCCCCGGTCAGCCGCGGCCGTGGCGGAGCGCCGGGTGGGCGCCCGCGGCGACGAGGTCGGCGACGGCGGCGCGCGGGTCGCGGCCGGTGACCAGCGACTCGCCGACCAGGACGGCGTCGGCGCCGGCGTTGGCGTACGCGATCAGGTCGTGCGGGCCCCGGACGCCGGACTCGGCGACCTTGACGATGTGGTCGGGGATCTCGGGGGCGACGCGCTCGAAGGTGGAGCGGTCGACCTTGAGGTCCTTCAGGTTGCGCGCGTTGACACCGATGATCCTGGCTCCGGCGTCCACGGCGCGTTCCGCCTCCTCCTCGTCGTGCGCCTCGACGATCGGGGTGAGCCCGATCGACTCGGCGCGCTCGATGAGGGAGACCAGGGCTTCCTGGTCGAGGGCGGCGACGATCAGCAGGGCGAGGTCGGCGCCGTAGGCGCGGGCCTCCCACAGCTGGTACGAGGTGACGATGAAGTCCTTGCGCAGGATCGGGGTGTCGACCTTGGCGCGGACGGCCTCCAGATCGGCGAGCGAACCGCCGAAGCGGCGCTCCTCGGTGAGGACCGAGATGACGGACGCGCCGCCGGCCTCGTAGTCCGCGGCGAGCGCGGCCGGGTCGGCGATGGCGGCCAGAGCCCCCTTGGAGGGGGACGAGCGCTTGACCTCGCAGATGACGGTCACGCCCTCGCCGCGCAGGGCGGCGACTCCGTCCTTGGCCTGGGGAGCGCGGGCGGCGCGCTCCTTCAGCTCGTCGAGGCTGACGCGCGCCTGCCGCTCCGCGAGGTCGGCGCGAACGCCGTCGATGATCTCGTCGAGCACACTCACGCGAGCGGCCCCCTTCCGAACGGTTGACGGTGAACAGGATCAGCCACACCGATGGTATCCGCAGGATGCCCCGGGGCTCGCATCCGGCCACCTGGCATCCCACTTCGTGGTCATTCCGCGGTCCGGCCCGGCCCGGCCCGCGGAGTTCAGGGGGCCAGGGCCGAGCCGAACGGCAGATTCCGGACCACGGTGAAGATCAGCAGGACGGCCCCCACGCCCCACCACCAGACGGGTGCCAGGCCGATGCGCAGGGGCTGTCCGCGCCAGGCCCTGACCAGCCAGAGGACCCAGACCGCGGCGAAGAGGAAGTAGCCGACGGTGGCGATCGCGTTGGCTTCGAGCGCCGCGCCGAGATCGCCGTGGATGAAGGCGTGGGCGCTGCGCAGCCCGCCGCAGCCGGGGCAGAGGACACCGGTCAGCTGGAGCAGCGGACAGACCGGGTAGTGGCCGGGCTCGTTGGGATCGACGGTGCCGACGTACGCGAAGGCGCCCGCGACGGCGGCGAGGATGCCGACGGGGGTGGCGAGGCGCCGCACCCGGCCGGTCGGGCCTGCCCGGCCCGTCCGGTGTTCGGGGGCGGGCGGCCGGCCTGCGGGGGGCGTGGCCATGTCGGGGGTCGGGCAGACCGTCAGCGGCGTGGGTCCGTGGTCCGGCGGGGACTCCGATTCCGGGTCCGGCGGCTGGGCGGCAGAGGGGGCAGGCGAGGCGTCCACCCGCCGATTGTCCCCCGCCGACGCGAAAAGGCGCAGCCCGGTAAGGGCTGCGCCTGTCGGCGTGTCGGTCGCCGGGACGGGCCGGCGCCGGGTCAGTGGGAGATCTGCGCCCGCCCGGCGCGCTCCCGGGCCTCGACCAGCTCGGCCGACTCCTTCGGCATGCCGAGGCCGGCCACCTTCATGGCGAGGCCCACGAGGCCGCCGGCGAAGATGACGGCGATTCCGGCCCAGAAGCCGAGGGGGTTGGCCGCGACCATGAAGACGCCTGCGACGCAGAAGCCGATGAAAGCAATGATGACACCGGTCCAGGCGGCCGGGGTGTGTCCGTGGCTGCTGCCCGCCATGAGTTGCTCCTCGTTGGTGTTGCGCTGTGGGTGACGCTGTGCGTGGGGCCGCCGCCCGGGGGACGGCTCGGGTCCATTGTCCCGTACGGGGCTGCCGGGCGTGAGCCTGGGGTCACACCTCGCGCGTCGGGTCCTCGCCGCGGTCCAGGGCCTTCCACAGGTCCTCGGGCCGGTCAGGGTCGGGGGCGGTGCGGGGCGCCTTGCCGGGGCGGGGGGTGCCGTCGCGCTCGTACTTTCCGGACATGGCGGGCCAGCGGGTGCCGTAGCGCAGCGCGAGGAGCCCGGCCAGCAGGATCAGCAGGCCGCCGACGGCGGTGACATAGGGCCACGTGGTGTGGCCGATGGCGTGGATGGTGGCCGCCGCGTCGCCGGTCGCCCTCGCGGCCTCCTCGTCGAGGGCCGTGCTGTCGGACCCGCCGGCCCAGGCGCTGAGGGCGGCTCCGAGGCCGCTGAGGGCGAGGAGGGCGGCGACGATCCGGCGGGCGGCGCCGCGTACGGCGAACACGGCGACGAGCGCGGCGAGAGAGACGACGGCCAGGGCGGCCGGGACGCCGGTGACGTCCCGGCCGTCGACGGCCAGCGGAAGGGCGCCCCCGCCGGTGGCCGCGTCACCCTCGGCCCAGGTCTGCCCGGAGGCGAGGAGGACGACGGTCGCGCCGACCGCGCCGAGGAGCAGACCGGCCGCGAGACTGCGGCGGCTCCCTGCGGAGTCGGGCGCGGCGCCGGACGCGGAGTCGGCGGTTCGGGCACGGGGCGGGGGTACGGGGACAGCGCTCACGCCCTCCACTATCCCCTACCGGTTCAGCGGTCGTGGAGCCGGTTGGCCGTATGGACGGCGCGGAGCACGGCCGCCGCCTTGTTGCGGCACTCGGTGTCCTCGGCGACCGGGTCGGAGTCGGCGACGACCCCGGCTCCGGCCTGGACGTACGCGGTGCCGTCGCGGAGCAGGGCGGTCCGGATGGCGATGGCGGTGTCGGAGTCCCCGGCGAAGTCGAGGTAGCCGACGCAGCCCCCGTACAGTCCGCGGCGGCTCGGCTCCAGCTCCTCGATGATCTGCATGGCGCGGGGCTTGGGGGCGCCGGAGAGGGTGCCCGCGGGGAAGCAGGCGGTCAGGACGTCGAAGGCGGTGCGGTCCTCGGTGACGCGGCCGGTGACGGTGGAGACGATGTGCATCACATGGGAGTAGCGCTCGATCGACATGAAGTCGACAACCTCGACGCTGCCGGGCTGGCAGACCCGCCCCAGGTCGTTGCGGCCCAGGTCGACGAGCATCAGGTGCTCGGCGCGCTCCTTGGGGTCGGCGAGGAGTTCGTCGGCGAGCGCCTGGTCCTGCTGCGGGGTGGCGCCCCGGTGCCGGGTCCCGGCGATCGGGTGGACCATGGCCCGGCCGTCCTCGACCTTGACGAGGGCCTCGGGGCTGGAGCCGACGACGTCGAACCCGTCGAAACGGAAGAGGTACATGTACGGCGACGGGTTGGTGGCCCGCAGCACCCGGTAGACGTCCAGGGCGCTCGCCGTGCACGGGGTCTCGAAGCGCTGGGAGGGGACGACCTGGAAGGCCTCGCCCGCCCGGATCCGCTCCTTGATGTCCACGACGGCGTCCTGGTAGGCCTCGCCGCCCCACAGCGCGGTGTACGGCGGCAGCTCGGACGGGGGCAGGACGGCCGGGGCGTTCTCGACCGGGCGGCGGAGGTCCCGCTCCATCGCGTCGAGGCGGGCGACGGCGTCCGCGTGGGCCTCGTCGACGCCGGTGTCGAGGTCGTTGTGGTTGATCGCGTTGGCGATCAACAGGACGGTTCCGTGGCGGTGGTCGAGAACGGCGAGGTCCGAGGTGAGGAGCATCGTCAGCTCGGGCAGCCGCAGATCGTCGCGGCCGTGCTCGCCGATCTTCTCCAGGCGGCGTACGACGTCGTAGCCGAGGTAGCCGACCATGCCACCGGTGAACGGCGGCAGGGCCGCGTCGCCGACCAGGTCGCGCGGGGTGTGCAGGGTCTCGACGGTGGCGCGCAGCGCGTCCAGCGGATCGCCGGTCACCGGGACGCCCACGGGCGGGGTGCCGAGCCAGTGGACCTCGCCGTCGCGGGCGGTGAGGGTGGCGTCGCTGCGGACGCCGATGAACGAGTAGCGCGACCAGGTCCGGCCGTTCTCGGCGGATTCGAGCAGGAAGGTGCCGGGGCGTTCGGCGGCGAGCTTGCGGTACAGGCCGACCGGCGTGTCGCCGTCCGCCAGGAGGCGGCGGCTGACCGGGACGACGCGCCGGTCGACGGCCAGTTTGCGGAAGGTGGCGAGATCCATGGCCGGTGACCTTACTTTCCGAGAGGCAGGACGTCGGCGTCGAAGCAGGTGCGGTCGCCGGTGTGGCAGGCGGCGCCGGTCTGGTCGACCTTGACGAGGACGGTGTCGGCGTCGCAGTCCAGGGCGACGGACTTCACGTGCTGGACGTGGCCGGAGGTGTCGCCCTTGACCCAGTACTCCTGGCGGCTGCGCGACCAGTAGGTGCAGCGGCCCGTGGTGAGGGTGCGGTGCAGCGCCTCGTCGTCCATCCAGCCGAGCATGAGCACCTCGCCGGTGTCGTACTGCTGGGCGATGGCCGGGACCAGACCGTCGGCGCCGCGCTTGAGGCGGGCGGCGATGGCCGGGTCGAGGCTGCTGGCGGGCGGCGTGGCGCCGGGCGGGCTCGTCATGGGCCCATTGTGCCGTGGCGGCGAGGGCGCTCCGGGAGGACGTCCACTGGGCGGACCCCGGGCGCCGGTCGTACGCTGGCGGGCATGTCGACCCATGCGAAGCGTGAACGTCTTCTGCTCGCCGATCTGTTGGAAGCGGCCGGTCCCGAGGCCCTGACCCTGTGCGACGGCTGGAAGACCCGCGACCTGGCCGCCCACGTGGTGGTCCGCGAACGCCGGGCGGACGCGGCGGGCGGGCTGCTGGTGGGCGCGCTGAAGGCGCGGCTGGAGCGGGTGCAGGCGGAGTTCGCGGCGAAGCCGTACGAGGAACTGATCCAGCTGATCCGTACCGGCCCGCCCCGGTTCTCCCCGATGTCCCTCAAGCAGATCGACGAGGCGGCGAACACCGTCGAGTTCTTCGTCCACGCGGAGGACGTGCGCCGGGCCCAGCCCGACTGGTCGCGCCGCGAGCTGGACCCGGTCTTCGCCGATGTGCTGTGGTCACGCACCGAGCGGACGGCCCGGCTGCTGGGCCGCAGGTCCCCGGTGGGGCTGGTGCTGCGCCGCCCGGACGGCCAGACGGCGGTGGCCCACAAGGGGGCCCCGGTGGTGACGGTGACCGGGGAGCCCGCCGAGCTGCTGCTGTACGCGTTCGGCCGGCAGGACGCGGCGGACGTCGAGGTGGAGGGCGACCAGGCGGCGGTGGAGCGGCTGAGGGCGGCGGAGCTGGGCATGTAGGACCGGGGTCCGGGGTTCCGGACCCCTTCGAGCGTCGCGGACCGCTTCAGTCGCCGAGCAGTCGCCGCGCCGCCAGGGCGAGCGAGACCTCGACCGCGTCCCGGGGGCGGGTGAGGCAGCGGCCGGTGAGCTGTTCGAAGCGGCGGAGCCGGTTGAGGACGGTGTTGCGGTGGCAGTAGAGCCGCGCGCCCGCCCGCTGCGCCGAGCCGTCCGCGTCCAGCCAGGCGGTGAGGGTCTCCACGATGACGTCGCGGTCGGCGGGGTCCAGCCGGTCCAGCGGCCCCAGCACCCGGCCCGCGAGCGCGGCGGCGAGCGCGGGGGAGGACACGACGAGGGCGTCCGGGAGGTTCTCGTCGAGCAGGATGGTGCCTCCGGACGCGGGGCAGGCGCGCAGCGCGGTCTCCGCCAGCCGGCGGGCATCGCCGAGGGCGGCCAGGCCCTCGACGGCGGAGCCGATCCCGGCCCGGGCGCCGGGCGGTACGTCCAGCGCGGCGGCCAGCGCGCTCAGCTCGCCCGGCCGGCCCGTCAGCGGCAGGATCGCGAACTCGGCGTCCGGGCCCGGGTGCCAGAGCACCGGGACCTCCGTGGCGGCGACGGGCAGCGCCGCCGGGCGGCCGGCGGGCCCCGGCCCGCTCGGGGCCCCGGCCACCGCGAGCACGGCGTACCGGCCCTGTTCCGGCAGCCCCAGCATCGCGGCCGCCTCGGCGAGGTCCGCGATCCGGGCGGTTCCGTCCAGCAGGGCCGCGATCATCAGCCGCTGCCGGTTCTCGCGCCGCCAGGACAGCCGCCGCTCGGCCTGCCGGTAGGCGTCCGCCACGATCCCGCAGTGCTCGTCGACGAAGTTCCACACGTCGGCGGCGACATGGACGAGCAGCCGGACGTCGTCGGGGTCGCGCCGGGCGGTCTCGTCCACGAGGTCCTGCCAGACCATCGCGCCGCCCATCCGGAAGGCGTGCAGGACGGCGTCGAGCGGCACGCCCTGCTCGGCCCTGATCTCGCCGATCCAGCGGGAGGTGCGATGGGCGGACTCCCGGAACTCCCGGGGCTGGATCAGAGAACCGACGTTGTGCCGCAGCGAGTGGTGGACCTCCTGCCAGACCTCGGCCCGGCCGGAGTCGATGGCCGCCCGGTAGCCGGGCTCCTGGGCGTACAGGGCCTCGACGAGCCGGTCGGTGAGGGCCGGCAGCGACGCGACGAGGACCCGGGCGGCCCGGTGCAGCACCTCGACGGCCTCACGGTCGGCCAGGGACCGGAAGCGGTGCGGCAACGGCGTTGCCGTGGACGGGCCGCGCAGCGCCCCGATCCGCGAACGTACGACCTGTGGCATGGCGGCCTCCACCGGGAATCGGCCGACCGCGCGAGCGGCGGGCCCGGCGCACCCGGCCCGGTCGGGGCGCGAGCGCGGCGTACACGATCCTGACGCCCGCAGAATGACATACCGCCCAGTCGGTACCTAGAGGTCTGCGCGGAACTCGTCATCACGGTCTCGCAACCTCCCGGCCTTCACGGGGCCCGGAGAACCGGCGTGAGCAGGTGAGACCGTCACCGCGGCCGGCTCTTCGGGGCCGAGCGGGAGAGGGAGGAGGTTTCACTCGGTCAGGACCGTGCCCGTGGCGTCGGATACGAACGGCCGCGTCCACCACCGTGCCCGCGCGGGCACGACCAGGGCCGCGTCATACTCGGCGACCAGGTCCCGTTCCTCCCTGGCGGGTACGTCCCTCATCCGCAGTGCGGAGGCAGTGCGGAGACGGTCCGCCGCGGGGGACGATGCGCGGTGCCATGCCCAGGACCAGCATGTGCGTCATGACGTCGGTGACCCTGCCTCTCCCCGCCTCCGCGCCCGCGCCTGTCTGGGCTCGCCGCGCCGCCCACGCGATCGCCCTGTGCGCCGTCCCGTCCGGCCTGTGGCGCATCGCCATGGCTTTTGGTGTTCCTGTGGGCTACAGCGACCAGGTGCTGCGCGACGTCTTCGACATCCCGGGCTGGGGCATCGCCTACGTCGTCGGCCTCTCCGTCCTCGCCGAGCTGGCCGCTCTGTTTCCGCTGCTGCTCGTCAGCGACCGGTGGCGACCGCTGCGTCCCGGGGTCCTCGCCCCGCTGGCCTGGACCGCCTCGGGCGCCCTGGTTCTGATGGCGTCGTGGCAACTCGTGGTCGCCGTCACCGTCGAGAGCCGGACGTACCTGTCGAGCGGTACGGCACAGACGGTCTGGGGCCTCGCCTTCGCTCCGCTGTTCGCCATCCCGGCCCTGATGACCGCGGTGACCTGGTCGTACGCCAAGCGGCACCGGACACGGGGACAAGTGCGTGCGGACACCCCTTAGGGGCTCAGCAGCCTGGCCAGTTCGGTGCGGGAGCGGATGCCGAGGGCGGCGAAGACATTGCGGAGGTGATGGTCGACCGTGCGGGGGCTGAGCGACAGCCGCAGCGCCACTTCCCGGTTGGTGGCCCCCTCCGCGACGCAGCGGGCGATGCGTTGCTGCTGGGGAGTGAGCGCCGCCAGCGGTTCGTCCGCCGCGTTCCGCCGGGCCGGGGCCTGCTCCCCCGCGGCTCGCAGCTCCCCGGCCGCCCGGTCCGCCCAGGCGCGGGCCGAGCAGCGCTGGAAGGCGACCAGGGCGTCGCGCAGCGGGCCGCGGGCCTCGCGGGTGCGCCGGCGGCGGCGCAGCCACTGTCCGTACAGCAGCTGGGTGCGGGCCCGTTCGAAGTCGCCGCCCGCGCGGCCGTGGTGGGCCAGGGCCTCGGCGTAGCGGGCGTCGGCCTCGTCGGCGGGGGCCAGCAGGGCCCGGCAGCGGGCCAGTTGGGCGGGCGCTCCCGCGTCGGCGGTCCGGGCGGCCCAGGACGCGAACTCGTCGACGGCGGCCCGGAGTTCGCAGGACTCCTCGGGCAGGCGACCGCCCAGCACCGCGGCCTCGACCCAGCAGGGCACGGCGAGCATCCGGGCGGCGAAGTGGCCCCGGCCGGGGCCGGTTCCCACGAGGGGGGCCAGCCGGGCGGCGGCTTCGCCGGGCCGCCCGGAGGCCAGGTCCGCGCGGGCCCGTGCCCAGGTGGCGAGGGTGACGGCCTGGGACAGTCCGTGCGGCCCCGCCCCGGCCAGCGCGGCGTCCCCGTGCGCGGCGCACGCCTCCGCGGGGCCCTCCACGGACGCGGCGAGGGCGAGCACGGCGTGCAGACGGGCGGAGCTGTTGGGCTGCCCCGCAAGGCGGGCGGCGTGCAGCCCTTCCAGGGCGTGGGCCCGCGCCCCGGCGTGCCGGCCGGCCCGCAGTTCGGCGTAGGCGAGGTGTTCGAGGGCTCCGGGCAGCAGCGCGTCGGGCCCCCTGGTCCGTACGGCGGCGAGCGCGCGGGCGCCCGCGCGGCAGGCGGCGGCCACGTCCCCGAGGACCAGGGCGGCGACCCCGGCCCGGAGCAGCGCGGCCGGGTCGCCGGGTTCGCGGGCGGGGTCGAGGCAGCGGCGGAGCAGGGCGTGGCCCTCGGCCGTGCGGCCTTCGAGCACGGCGCACATGCCGGCCCGGTAGTGCTCCAGGCCCGCCTCCAGCGGGGAGCGGGCGAGGCGGTTCATGGCGTCGAGGTAGCCGAGCGCGTCCCCCGCCGCCCAGGCGGCCTCGGCCGCGCCGAGAAGGGCGTCGAGGGCCCGGCGGGGATCGTGCGGGCCGAGCAGCCCGGCCGCGGCGAGCAGCGCTTCGTGGGCGTCGGCCGCGGGCCCGGAGCGCAGGGCCAGCATGCCGTGGACGTAGGGGGCGAGGCCCCGTGCGGGCTCGGCGGCCGGCCCCGCCGTGCCGGGCGCCCGAGGTCCGGTCCTGGCCAGCAGGGCCCGGGCCAGGGACGGGTCGCCCGCCAGCCCTGCCTGCTCGGCCGCCGCGGCGAACCGGGCCGCCCGCAGCGCGGGTTCGGCGGAGAGCAGGGCGGCGCGGACCAGGGCGGCGGAGCGTTCGGCGTGCGGGAAGGGGGCGTCGGCGGCTGCTTCGAGCCGTGCGGCCAGCGCGGCATCCGGTCCGGGCGCGGCACAGGCCCGCTGGACGAGTGCGGCGAGCGGGACGGGCGGGGGCGCGGGGACCCGGGCGGCCGGAGGGTGCGTAAGGGCTCTGCCCGGAGAGGCCGTCGTGGCCTCCGCCGGTGCGCCGATGATGGCCGGGGCGGCCGGAGGGGGTGGGGTGCCGGTCCCCGGAGGGGCCACCGCGGGCGCCGCCGGAGCGGCGTCCGGCCGTGCGGCCCGGGCCCGGTCGCCGGTCTCCGTCAGCAGGGTGGCGAGCAGTTCGTGGGCGGCGCGGCGGTGGGCCCAGGGGGCGTGGTGGAGCACGGCGCGGGCGACCAGGCGGTCGGCGAAGTGGACGCGGCTGCCCGCCCGTTGGAGGAGGCCGGCGGTGGCGGAGGCGCCGAACAAGGCCCGGTCCAGGAAGTCCCGGGGCAGTCCGCCGCGGGTGCCCGCGCGCAGCAGGAGCAGGGCGTCCGCCCCGGCGCCGTCCGGCTCGTGCTCCTGGGCGGCGGCGGCGAGCAGGAGCAGGGCCCGGGTCCGGTCGGGCAGGCCGTCGAGGCGTTCGGCGTGGGCGGCGAGCACCGCTTCGGCGCCGGGCAGGGGGAAGGGCAGCGGGGTGCGGCCTGCTAGCTGGTCCGGGGTGAGGCGGCCGGTGAGCCCGGCGAGCAGGCGGGGGTTTCCGGCCGCCTCACGGAGAAGCTCGGCGCGCACGATCGGGTCGATCCCTTCCGTACCGGGGGCCGTGCCGGGGGCCGCCCCGGGGGCCAGCCGGTCCAGGAGCGCCGATGCCGCGGCCTGGCCCAGGGGCCCGAGAGGGAGCGCGGGCAGCCCGGCGAAGACCGTGCCGTCGACGGCCGAGAGGAGGACGGCGATCCGGCTGCCCGCGCCCAGTCCGCGGGCCACGAAGGCGAGGGCGCTCCGGGACGCCTGGTCCCAGGTGTGCGCGTCGTCGACGCAGACCAGCAGGGGCCGCCCGGCGCCGAGTTCCCGCAGCCGGGCGGCCAGTGCGTCGGGGGTGATGGCCGGGGGCGGGGCGGCGGGCGGCCCCTGCTGGTCCGCGTCAGGGGCGGCGGGCGAAAGGGCGGCGGCGTGGCCCGAGCCGAGCAGGGCGTGCAGCCCGCCGCAGGGCACGGCACGCGCCGCGGGGTCGGCCGTGGCGTAGAGCACGGGGCCCCGGGCGCGGTGCGCTTCGGCGGCGGCGCGCAGCAGCGCCGTACGGCCGAGACCGGGGGACGCGGCCAGCACGAGCGCCCCTCCGTCACCTCGCCGCAGATGGGCCAACAGGGTTTCCAGGATGGCGAGTTCATCGTCCCGGCCGTACAGCCGGAGCGGACTGCGCACGGTCGTCGATGGGGTCACACCGGCACCGTACGTTCGTGCCGGCGAGGGTGGAAGCGGCGCGTCCGGGGCGCGGTCGGGGACGGCCCGGTGCGGTGCGCGCTCCCAGCCGGAGCCCTGCCGCGCTGTGCCGGAGCACAGTGCGGCAGGGCCCCGGGGCGCCGGGATTACGCGGTGTGCGGGCAGTTGCCCCGGTACTCCGCGATGGTCAGGCTCGGCTGCGGGAGCGGGCAGAGGAACTGCTCGTAGCGGGTGTCGTTGTCGATGAAGCGCTTCAGCCACGAAATGCTGTATTTCGCGATCGTGGTGTTGGACGTGTTGGGCGTGAAGTGCGAGGCCCCTCGCAGCTCCAGGTACGCCTTGTCCAGCGACGCGGGCAGCGACCGGTAGAACGGCTCGGAGTGCGTGGCGACGGAGGCGACGGTGTCACCGTCCGCGCCGACGATCAGCGTGGGCGTGCGCAGTTCGGGCCAGGTCTTGTCGGTGTTCCAGCCGGTCAGCGGGATCGCCGCCTTCAGCGAGGGGCGGCTCTTGGCGGCCTCCAAGGAGCCGCCACCGCCCATCGAGTGGCCCATCACACCGAGCCGGGAGGCATCGACCCGGGCCCGCACCGAGCTGCGCTGGGTGAGGTAGTCCAGTGCGGCGAGGAGTTGGCGGCCACGGCTGTCGGGCTGGTCGAGCGTGGTGTTGGTGTCGATGGTGAAGACCACGAAGCCCTGCGAGGCCAGGCGCGGTCCGAGCCAGGCGATGGAGGACTCGTAGGCGGTGAAGCCGGGCGAGATGACGACCGCGCCGAAGGTGCCGTCGGCGGTGGACGACGGGTAGTAGATGGTGCCCCCGCCGAAGCCGCTCGCGGCGAGCGAGGAGACGGAGGTCTGCGAGGTGGCGTAGGAGCCGCGGCTCGCCTCGATGGAGGCGTTGGTGGGGGCCGGGCCGCGCTCGTAGGGGTTGTCGGCGGCCTGGGCGCCCGGGACCAGAGCGGTCATCAGGAGACCGGCGGTGGCCGCGGCTGCGGTCAGCAGACCCGCGAGCGTACGGGGGCGGCTCGGGCGCGGGGGGACGGTGCCGGAGGGGAGGTGCTGCTGCACGGGGGGGGTCCTCTCGGTGGTGGCGGGAACCTCACCACGCGAGGCCCACGAAGCCCGTCGTCCGGGGGCTCGGGGTGCGCCGCGTGGCCACCGACGTCGTCCGTCGGCGTTCGCCACTCTCACGCCGCGTCCCGTGAACACGCATCGGCGGTATCACCGGCCTCGGGCGGGCCGGTGATACCGCCGGTTCTCGTCGCGGAGTCAGCGGACCGGGTGGCCCGCTTCCCGCAGGGCGCCCTTGACCTCGGAGATCCGCAGGTCGCCGAAGTGGAAGACGGACGCGGCGAGCACCGCGTCGGCCCCCGCCTCGATCGCCGGGGCGAAGTCGGCGAGCCGGCCCGCGCCGCCGGAGGCGATGACGGGGACGGTGACGTGCTTGCGCACCGCCTCGATCATCTCGGTGTCGTAGCCGTCCTTCGTGCCGTCGGCGTCCATCGAATTGAGCAGGATCTCGCCCGCGCCCAGCTCGGCGGCCCGGTGGGCCCACTCGACGGCGTCGATGCCGGTGCCCTTGCGGCCGCCGTGCGTGGTGACCTCGAACGTGCCCTCCGGGGTGCGGCGGGCGTCGACGGAGAGCACCAGGACCTGGCGTCCGAAGCGTTCGGCGATCTCGCGGATGAGGTCGGGGCGGGCGATGGCGGCGGTGTTGACGCCGACCTTGTCGGCCCCGGCGCGCAGCAGCTTGTCGACGTCGTCGGGGGTGCGGACGCCGCCGCCGACGGTGAGCGGGATGAAGACCTGCTCGGCGGTGCGGCGGACCACGTCGTACGTCGTCTCGCGGTCGCCGCTGGAGGCGGTGATGTCGAGGAAGGTCAGCTCGTCGGCGCCCTCGGCGTCGTACAGCTTGGCCATCTCGACGGGGTCGCCCGCGTCGCGCAGATTCTGGAAGTTGACGCCCTTGACGACCCGGCCGTTGTCGACGTCGAGGCAGGGGATGACGCGTACGGCGAGGGTCACCGCGCACCTCCTCGGTAGGCCTCTACCTCGACCTCGACGACCAGGCTCGGGTCCACGAAACCGGACACGATGATCATGGAGGCGGCGGGGCGCACGGCGTCGAACAGCTCCTTGTGGGCGCGGCCGATGTCCTCCACGTCCCGGGCGTGCGTGAGGTACATGCGGGTGCGGACGACGTCCTCGCGGCCGAGGCCCACCTGCTCCAGCGCGGCGAACGCGACGTCGAAGGAGGTGATCGCCTGCTCGTACGGGGAGCCCGCGGAGATCTGGCCGTTGATCACGGAGGTGCAGCCGGCGACCAGGACGAGCCCGTTGGGCAGTTCGACGGCGCGCGAGTAGCCGAACTTCTCCTCCCAGGGCGCGCCGGTGGAGATCCGGCGTACGGCGGCAGCGCTGGTGGACTCAGCGGATTCGGTCATGCGGCGACCGCCTTGAGGGCTTCTTCCAGCGTGAACGCCTTCGCGTACAGCGCCTTGCCGACGATCGCGCCCTCGACTCCTTCGGGGACGAGGAGGGAGATGGCGCGGAGGTCGTCGAGGGAGGAGACACCGCCGGAGGCGACGACCGGGCGGTCGGTGGCCGCGCAGACGTCGCGCAGCAGGCCCAGGTTGGGGCCCTGGAGGGTGCCGTCCTTGGCGATGTCGGTGACGACGTAGCGCGCGCAGCCCTCGGCGTCGAGGCGGGCGAGGGTCTCGTAGAGGTCGCCGCCGTCGCGGGTCCAGCCCCGGCCGCGCAGGGTGGTGCCGCGGACGTCGAGGCCGACGGCGATCTTGTCGCCGTGCTCGGCGATGACCTTGGCGACCCACTCGGGGGTCTCCAGGGCGGCGGTGCCGAGGTTGACCCGGCGGCAGCCGGTGGCGAGGGCGGCGGCGAGCGAGGCGTCGTCGCGGATGCCGCCGGACAGCTCGACCTTGATGTCCATGGCCCCGGCGACCTCGGCGATCAGGGCGCGGTTGTCGCCGGTGCCGAAGGCGGCGTCCAGGTCGACGAGGTGCAGCCACTCGGCACCGGCGCGCTGCCAGGCGAGGGCGGCCTCCAGCGGGGAGCCATAGGAGGTCTCGGAGCCGGACTCGCCGTGCACGAGGCGGACGGCCTGGCCGTCACGGACGTCGACGGCGGGGAGCAGTTCAAGCTTCGGCATTACAGCGTCTCGATCCAGTTGGTCAGCAGCTGGGCGCCGGCGTCGCCGGACTTCTCGGGGTGGAACTGGGTGGCCCACAGCGCGCCGTTCTCCACGGCGGCCACGAACCGTTCGCCGTGCGTGGCCCAGGTGATCCTGGGGGCACGGATCTTGGCGTTGGTCACTTCTAGGGACCAGTCGTGCGCCGCGTAGGAGTGCACGAAGTAGTAGCGCGCGTCGGCGTCCAGGCCCGCGAAGAGCCGGGAGTCCTCGGGGGCCTCGACGGTGTTCCACCCCATGTGCGGGACGACGTCGGCCTTCAGGGGGCCGACCGTGCCGGGCCATTCGTCCAGGCCCTCGGTCTCCACGCCGTGCTCGATGCCGCGCTCGAAGAGGATCTGCATCCCGACGCAGATGCCCATGACGGGGCGGCCGCCGGAGAGCCGGCGGCCGACGATCCAGTCGCCGCGGGCCCTCTTGAGCCCGTCCATGCAGGCGGAGAACGCGCCGACGCCGGGGACGAGGAGCCCGTCGGCGTTCATCGCGCGGTCGTAGTCGCGGGTGATCTCGACGTCCGCGCCGACATGGGCGAGGGCCCGCTCGGCGGAACGGACGTTGCCGAAGCCGTAGTCGAAGACGACGACCTTCTTCTTGTTCTCACTCATGACGTACCTGTCCTCAGTCCCACAGTCCCTGGATCCGCAGGATGCCCGCCACCAGGCACATCACGGAGCCGATCGACAGCAGCACGATGACGCCCTTGGGCATCCCCTGCTTGGCGAAGGAGTAGACGCCACCGGCCAGGAAGAGGCCGACGACGATCAGGATGGTGTTGAGGCCGGTCACAGGGCGCCCTTCGTGGAGGGCAGGATGCCGGCGGCGCGCGGGTCGTGCTCGCTGGCGTACCGCAGGGCGCGGGCGAGCGCCTTGAACTGGCACTCGACGATGTGGTGCGCGTTGCGCCCGTACGGCACGTGGACGTGCAGGGCGATCTGCGCCTGGGCGACGAAGGACTCCAGGATGTGCCGGGTCATCGTCGTGTCGTACGCGCCGATCATCGGCGCCATCTTCTCGGGCTCGGTGTGCACGAGGTAGGGGCGGCCGGAGAGGTCGACGGTGACCTGGGCGAGCGACTCGTCCAGCGGCACGGTGCAGTTGCCGAAGCGGTAGATGCCGACCTTGTCGCCGAGGGCCTGCTTGAAGGCGGCGCCCAGTGCGAGCGCGGTGTCCTCGATGGTGTGGTGGCTGTCGATGTGCAGGTCGCCCTCGGTCTTGACCGTGAGGTCGAAGAGGCCGTGGCGGCCGAGCTGGTCGAGCATGTGGTCGTAGAAGCCGACCCCGGTGGCGACATCGACCTTGCCGGTGCCGTCGAGGTTGATCTCGACGAGCACGGACGTTTCCTTCGTGGTGCGTTCCACGCGGCCTACGCGGGGGCTCATGCGTCGTGCTCCTTCTTCAGTTCGCGTACCGCATCGAGGAACGCGTCGTTCTCTGCCGGGGTTCCCGCGGAGACCCGCAGCCATCCCGGTACGCCGTTGTCCCGGACCAGGACGCCCCGGTCGAGGATCCGCTGCCAGACGGCGTGGCTGTCGTCGAAGCGGCCGAACTGGACGAAGTTGGCGTCCGAGTCGGTGACCTCGTAGCCGGTGGCGCGCAGCTCGGCCACCAGCCGGTCGCGCTCGCTCTTGAGCTGCGCGACGTATGCCAGCAGCGTATCGGTGTGCTCCAGGGCGGCGAGCGCGGTGGCCTGGGTGACGGAGGAGAGGTGGTACGGCAGCCGCACCAGCTGGACCGCGTCGACCACGGCCGGGTCGGCGGCGAGGTAGCCGAGGCGGAGTCCCGCCGCGCCGAACGCCTTGGACATGGTCCGGGAGAGGACCAGGTTGCGGCGGCCCTCGATCAGCGGGAGCAGGGAGGGGTGGTGGCTGAACTCGCCGTAGGCCTCGTCGACGACGACCATCGAGGGGCCGGCGGCCTGGGCGGCTTCGTACAGGGCGAGGACGGTGTCCGCGTCGACGGCGGTGCCGGTGGGGTTGTTGGGCGAGGTGATGAAGACGACCTCGGGCCGGTGCTCGGCGATGGCGGCGCGGGCGGCGTCCACGTCGATGGTGAAGTCCTCGTTGCGCGGCCCGCTGATCCAGCCGGTGCCGGTGGACCGGGAGATCAGGGCGTGCATGGAGTACGAGGGTTCGAAGCCGATCGCGGTGCGGCCGGGCCCGCCGAAGGTCTGGAGCAGCTGCTGGAGGACCTCGTTGGACCCGTTGGCGGCCCATACGTTGGCCCGGCTCACCGGGTGTCCCGCCGTGCGGGACAGGTAGCGGGCCAGCTCGGTGCGGAGCTCGACGGCGTCCCGGTCGGGGTAGCGGTTGAGGCCGCGGGCGGCCTCGCGGACCCGCTCGGCGATCCGGTCGACCAGGGCTTCGGGGAGCGGGTACGGGTTCTCGTTGGTGTTGAGGCGTACGGGGACGTCGAGCTGGGGTGCTCCGTACGGGGACTGGCCGCGCAGTTCGTCGCGGATGGGAAGCTCGTCCCAGGGGTTACGGGGGGTGGTGCTGCCGTTCGTCACTGCTGCGGAACCTTCCAGCCACTGTGTTCGTCGAGTTCGCCTTCGGCGAAACGTGCCTTGAGGGCCGCGCCGTGGGCGGGGAGGTCCTCCGCCTCGGCGAGGGTCACGACGTGGTGGGTGACCTCGGCGAGCGCGTCGCGGCTGTAGTCGACGATGTGGATGCCGCGCAGGAAGGACTGCACGGAGAGGCCCGAGGAGTGGCAGGCGCAGCCGCCGGTGGGCAGGACGTGGTTGGAGCCGGCGCAGTAGTCGCCGAGCGAGACCGGCGAGAAGGGGCCGACGAAGATCGCTCCGGCGTTGCGGACCCGGTCGGCGACGGCGGCGGCGTCGGCGGTCTGGATCTCCAGGTGCTCGGCGCCGTACGCGTCGACGACCTTGAGGCCGTCCGCGATGGAGGAGACCAGGACGATCGCGGACTGGCGGCCTGCCAGGGCGGGCTCGATGCGGTCCTTGACGTGCTTGGAGGCGGCGACCTGGGGGGCCAGCTCGGCCTCGGTGGCGGCGGCCAGCTCCTCGGAGTCGGTGACCAGGACGGCGGCGGCCATCGGGTCGTGCTCGGCCTGGCTGATCAGGTCGGCGGCCACGTGCGCCGGGTCGGCGGTGGCGTCGGCGAGGATCGCGATCTCGGTGGGCCCGGCCTCGGCGTCGATGCCGATGCGGCCCTTGAGGAGGCGCTTGGCGGCGGCGACGTAGATGTTGCCGGGGCCGGTGACCAGGTTGACCGGGAGGCAGTCCTCGGTGCCGTAGGCGAACATCGCGACGGCCTGCGAGCCGCCGGCGGCGTACACCTCGTCGACGCCGAGCAGGGCGCACGCTGCGAGGATCGTGGGGTGCGGCAGCCCGCCGAAGTCCTTCTGCGGCGGGGAGGCGACGGCGACGCCCTCGACCCCCGCCTCCTGGGCCGGGACGACGTTCATCACGACGGAGGAGGGGTAGACCGAGCGGCCGCCGGGGACGTAGAGGCCGACGCGCTCGACGGGCACCCACTTCTCGGTGACGGTGCCGCCGGGGACGACCTGGGTGGTGTGCGTGGTGCGGCGCTGCTCGCGGTGGACGAGGCGGGCGCGGCGGATCGACTCCTCCAGGGCGGCGCGGACGGCCGGATCCAGCTCCCGCAGGGCACGGGAGAGCGCGTCGGCGGGCACCCGGACCGACTCGATCCGGACACCGTCCAGTTTCTCCCCCCAGTCGATCACTGCCGCGGAGCCACGATGGCGCACGTCCTCGCAGATGGGCCGCACCGTCTCCAGGGCGGCTTCCACGTCGAACTCGGCACGGGGCAGCAGGTCGCGCAGGGCGGCACCCTCGGGGAGGGCGTCACCGCGCAGATCGATTCGAGAGATCACACGGCAATTCTCTCAGACCGCCCGGAGCGGCCGGTCGTCCGTATCACTGGCTGATACCGGTCGCCCGTACCACTGGCCGATACGCGTCTCGGCCATGTCCGGCTGTCACTGCTGACCGCTAGCTTTCGTGGCGTCACGCAGAGGGAAGAACAGCACTACAGCATGTGTGCACGGAGGGAGCGGCCGTGACCGAGCCGCACGAAGGCGACATCCCGGACGGCCTCAGCGCAGCGGAGCTGGGCATGTGGCAGTCCTTCCGCAACGGGACCACCTACGACTTACGCAGCTACGACCCGACCCACAACGATCCGTTCACCCCCCAGGTGTGGGGGCCCGAGCGGAGCGTCGGCGCGCGCACGGTGGCGCGGCTGCTGCTGAGCGGTCCGCCGGCCCGGCCGGGCCGGGTGGCGGCGCTGAAGCTCCGGGGGGTGCGGATCACCGGAAAGCTGGATCTGGCGGGCGGGCGGGTGGCTCCGTACGTGGAGCTGACCGGCTGCCGCTTCGAGCAGGAGGTGGTGCTCCCCGAGTGCCACTTCACCACACTGCGGCTGGTGGGCTGCGCGCTGCCCCGGCTGGAGGCCGCACGGCTGCACACGGAGGGCGATCTGCATCTGCCGCGCTGCCGGATCGACCGGGGGATCCGGCTGACCGACGCCCAGATCGGCACGGATCTGCTGATCAACCAGCTCAGCGTCGGCCCGGACCGGCACGGGCGGGCCGTCGTCGGGGACGGCATGGCGGTCGCCCAGGACCTCCAGGCCGAGATGATCGAGACGCTCGGCGAGCTGAGCCTGCGCGGGGCGAAGGTGGGTGGTTCGCTGAGCCTGCGCGGCAGCCGGCTGCGCGCCGCGGAGGACCGCCGCGCGCTGAACGCCCCGCAGCTGACGGTGGAGCGCACGCTCTACATGACCGAGGCGTGGGTGAGCGTCGACACGGGGAACCAGGGCACCACACCCCCGTACGGCGTGGTCTACGCCCCGACGCCGGCGCGCGGCACCCGCTCGCAGATCTTCGAGTGCCGGGGCGGGGTGCGCCTGGACGACGGGCGGTTCGGGGACGCGGTGGACCTGCACAAGGCCCGGTTCACCATGACCCGGCAGGAGGAGCTGTCGCTGCGCAGGATCGTGACGCCGGAGCTGCGGTTCAACGCGGAGCGCCCGGAGGAGGGCCGGGTCGTCCTGAACGGCGCGAAGGTGGTGACCCTGATCGACCTGTCGACGAGCTGGCCGGGCCCGGGCGGTCTGGCGATGGGCGGCTTCGTCTACGAGAACCTCGTCCCCTACGGCCACTTCCCGCTCTCCCGGCGGCTGGAGTGGGTGCTCGCCGCGACCCCGGAGTACGTCCCCGAGCCGTACGAGCGGCTGGCCACGGTGATGCGCAGTTGCGGCGAGGACGCGGACGCGCGCGAGGTGCTGCTGGCCAAGCAGCGCCGCCGCCGCGAGACGCTGCCTCCCGCCGCGAAGGCGTGGGGCTATCTCCAGGACTGGACGGTGGCGTACGGCTACCGGCCGGGGCGGGCCGCGGTGTGGATGGCGGTGCTGTGGGCGGCGGGCACGGCGGCGTTCGCGCAGCACGTTCCGCCCTCCATCAAGGGCGAGGAGCATCCGCAGTGGAATCCCGCCCTGTACGCGCTGGATCTGCTGATCCCGGTGATCAACCTGGGGCAGGACGGCTACTGGCGGATGGAGGACGCCTGGCAGTGGGCCGCGGCCGGTCTGGTGCTGGTGGGATGGGTTCTGGCCACCACCGTGGCGGCGGGGGCGTCGCGGACGCTGCGCAGGGGCTGACCTCTCCGGGGCGTTCGCGCGGCCATGGGCGGCCGGGGCCGGGAGTCCGGCCGCCCGCGGCCGTGTGAGCGGAGGAACGCGCGAGCGTCACGGAGGGGTGCGATCAAGCCAACGAAGAGCATTTCCTTTGCCTTTTCTTGACCCTGCCCGATACAACCCATTCACTCGGCACAGAAGCTTCACAGCACACCTCTGGCGCGGCCCTCACCAGCGCTTTTCAATGGTCTGCACCATGGCATTCCTTCGCGCTCTGCTCAGTACCGCGCGCATGATCCGGCACAGCCCTCCGCTGTCCGCCGGGCTGTCCGCGGATGACGCGGTGCTGCTCGACGCCCCCGACGAGCGGCTCTCTCCCGCGCTGGTCGCCGCTGCCCTGGGCGACTACGAACCGGCCGCCAAGCTGCTCGCCACCACCCGGGACCGCGCCGACTGGGAGAACCGGGACCGCTATCTCGGCCGGCTCGTCACCTTCGCCCGCGGCCGGGACGGCTGGCTCGTCGACTGGCTGGCCGCCGCCCCGCGCGACCCGGACGCGCTGCTGGTCAAGGCGGAGCTGTCGGTCCGCCGGGCCTGGGAGTCGCCCGCCCGCGCGGAACGGCTCCGTGAGGTCGGCCCGCTGATCACCGCCGCCGCCGAGGCGGACCCGCGCGACCCCGTGCCGTGGCGGCTCGCCCTGGACCACGCACGCGGCACCCACGCCACGCACACCGCCTTCGAAGCGTTGTGGGAGCAGGCCGTACGGCGTTCCGCACACCATTACGGCTGCCATGTCGCGGCCCTGCGCTACCTCTCCGCCGCCTGGTACGGCTCGCACCGCGAGTGCTTCGACTTCGCCGAGCGGGCGGCCGAGGACGCGCTGCCCGACTCCCTGGTGCAGGCCCTGCCGATCCGGGCGGCCTTCGCGCTGCTCCTGGACACCCAGGCGGCGGGCCGGACCACCCCCGTACTGGAGGAGCGGATCGACGCGGCGGCCGACCTGGCCATCAGGCTCTCCGCCGCCTACCGGCCCGGCGATCCGTGGCCGGCCGAGGTCCGCAATCTCCTCGCGTACGTCCTGCTCGCCCGGGGCCGCTGGGCGGAGGCGCTGCACCAGTTCAGCCTGATCGGCGTGCACGCGACGTCGTTCCCGTGGTCGTCGGTGTCCGAGGACGCGCTCGGCCGGTTCCTGGACGCGCGGGACGGCGCACGGCTCCGGGCGGCCTCCCTGACCCCGTTGCGCAACCGGGCAGACCACGGCCGCCCCCGGGGCCATTACGCTTGACCGTTGTGACCACCGCCCGCCTTCCCCTTTTCCCGCTCAACGCGGTGCTGTTCCCCGGCCTGGTGCTGCCGCTCAACGTCTTCGAAGAGCGATATCGCGCCATGCTGCGGGAGCTGCTGAAGAGCGACGAGGACGAACCTCGCCGCTTCGTCGTGGTCGCGATCCGCGACGGCCGCGAGATCGCCCCCACGGCCACCGGTATGCCGGACACCGTCGCGGCGGCCCCTCCCTCCGAGCGCGCCCCGGCGGAGGGCTTCGGCCCCGACCCCATCCAGACCTTCCACCGGGTCGGCTGCGTCGCCGACGCGGCGACGGTCCGCGAGCGCGCCGACGGCAGCTTCGAGGTCCTGGCCACCGGCACCACCCGGGTCAGGCTGCTGTCCGTCGAGGCGAGCGGCCCGTATCTGACCGCCGAGGTGGAGGAGCTGGCCGACGAACCGCTCGGCGAGGACGAGGGCGACGAGGCGGGAGCGCTCGCCGAGGGCGTCCTGCGGGCCTTCCGCACCTACCAGAAGCGGCTGGCCGGGGCGAACGAACGGTCGCTGGCGACCGGCGCCGACCTCCCCGACGACCCCTCCGTGATCTCCTACCTGGTCGCGGCGGCCACGGTCCTGGACGTCCCCACCAAGCAGCGCCTGCTCCAGGCCCCGGACACCGCGACCCGGCTGCGCGAGGAGCTGACGCTGCTGCGCAAGGAGACCGCGGTCATCCGGCACCTGCCCTCGCTGCCCGCGACCGACCTGACCCGGGTCCCCACCCACCCCAACTGATCGAGGACCTCTCCCGGTGGCGAAGAAGTCGAAGAAGCAGCCGGGCGGCACCCCCGCCACGGTCGCCCTGACCGCGGCGGGCACCGCCTTCACGGTCCACGCCTACGACCACGACCCGGCCTCCCCCTCCTACGGGGAGGAAGCCGCCGAGGCCCTGGGCGTCTCCCCCGACCGGGTCTTCAAGACCCTGGTGGCGGATGTGGACGGCGCTCTGACGGTCGCGGTGGTCCCGGTGGCCGGTTCCCTGGACCTCAAGGCCCTGGCCTCCGCGGTGGGCGGCAAGCGCGCCACGATGGCGGACCCGGCCGCCGCGGAGCGCACCACGGGCTACGTACGCGGCGGCATCTCCCCCCTGGGCCAGCGCAAGCGCCTGCGCACGGTGCTGGACGCGTCGGCGCGCGCCCACGCCACGATCTGTGTGTCGGCGGGTCGGCGCGGTCTGGAGGTCGAGCTGGCGGCGACGGATCTGGCGGAGCTGACGGGGGCGGTGTTCGCGGAGATCGCGCGAGGCGCCTAGGCACTGTCCGGCGGATCATGGGCGGAGCCATAAGCGGACTGCCGCTGCGGTGACCGTGCCGTGGAAGACGTTGGCCCGCTAGTCGTAACGGGTGGCGACCGCACGGGAGTTCTTGATAGGGCGACGGCCAGACCGCAGGTGCAGAGCGACATCACCAGCCAGCAGCCCGGCCGGGTTCTGGGAGCGGGAGGCGTAGTGGAAGCCGGTCAGGGTGAGCGACTTGTCCCGGTCGCCGGTGTCCGGGCAGGTGCGGGCGACGGCCTGCGGCCGCCGCTCCCCGGCTGACACGAGCACGGGTCCAGTGCCGTGGTGGCGCAGGCTCTCACTCTCCTCCCGAGGCGCGTGAAATTGCGCGCAGGGCACCACTCAGACAGCCCCGGTGCTCCGTTCGAGTGAATGCAGTAGATGCGCTCGATAGGGATGGCGGGTACCGGAAGGTCACACGATTGCATCATCCGATCGCCTGGTTGACGTTGTTGGTGCTTTTGATTCGAAAACTCTCTATCGGGGTGGGTACAAAGGCCGCGACCTCCAGGACCGGAATCTACGCATTCCGCTTTCACGGCTGCGTTGGGCGTGGTGTGGACCGACAGGCGTGACTACCGTTCGAGTGCCTGGCTCGGACATGCACCTGGACATGGAGGGCCCCACCACCTACACCGGACTCAATGGGCTCCCCACCGGATTCCGCGACCTCGACGCCATCACCGGCGGGCTCACCCCCTGATCCCTCACCGTCATCGCCTCCCGGCAGCACATCCTGAGCGGCATCATGACCGACGACGACCGGGTCCGGCTCGCCCGCCGTGTCCCAGACGTCTCCGCAGCACCGCTCCACCTCAAGACCCCGGGCCGGATCATGGCGAAGCTGCCTTGACACAGGGCGGACCCCGTCAAGGACGTGGCCACTCTCAGCTCGCGCGTTCTTGCGCCTGGCCCTCAGCGTTCTCGAAGCTCAGCGGTCTTCCGCGGATCGTCCGCCAGAATGCGGGCCGCAAGCTGCCGTACCTGCTCCTCCAGGGGCTGATCGTGGGTGACGAACAATTCGTACGCGTAGGAACATGCACGCTCTCCTGGTGCCTGCACGTCGTGGAACTCGACATCGACCCCCTCCGGTCTGGTGAGTTTCTCGGGGTCTTCCGGCTCCACGCGTCGTGGCCAGACGCCCGTGAGGACGCAGCCCCCTGATCGAACCAGCCGCTGTCCGTAAGGGTCTGCCCGAGCCGCCGGGCAACGGTGTCTACCGGCTCCTCCCAGCTGCGGTCCGCTGCGGCCCGCGCGAGTTCGACCTCGTACTGGGCGGCGTCGAAGGTGATGTCCGCGGGCAGGGCGGTGATGTCGCTGCTGTTCTCCCAAGCGTCCCAGATCACTCGGTCGCCCTCGGCGCACGGTGACGTACAGGGCGCCGCAGCAGCCGGCGGTGCAGGTCGGTTCGGTGATCACGATCCTGCGCGGTTCCCGCGTGACCGCCAGCATCCACTTTTCGGCCGGGCCTGTCCAATGCCGACAGCTGGGCGTCAGCCCTTCCGGGTGGACTTCTCTCAGGATGTCCACCCGGAAGGGCAGAGGACGCACCTCGGCCCATGGGTCCGCCGCCCAGTCGTCCGGGATCCTGTGCTGCAAAGTCAAGGTACTGATCGCCAACTGATCGGTCATGCTCACATAGCCGGTGACGCCACGCAGCCTCGCACTCATTATTTGGCCCGCTCAGCTCCGGCTGATCGCGTCAACGCAACCACCGCTCGTGATTGATAAACTTGCCGAACTCACCACGTGAGACAACCTCTAAAAGCCCGCGCGAGCGGGAGGGGCCTGCGAGCAGTGCCTGACGGAATGTACCTGTGGAATTAGAGCCTGCGCGAGCGGGAGTGACTCTGACCGCATGACCGGCCACTTCATCCGCCTCCGAGGATAACCACACTCACCGCCCCGGCCCCGCCTGGCACGGCCGGTGGGTCCCACCCCTGGTTAAAGACCACACGCGCACCAGTAATCACCTCTACGGACCACTGCCCCTCCCGCGCCGGGTCGGGTCCCGGCGCGGGAGGGCGCTCAGCCTGCGATTCGCCGCTCGTGGGTGCTGTGGGGCCTGACTTCAGCTCGGGTAGACGACCGGTGCGGCGACTGTGTAGGCCCAGTGCCCATCCACTGCCAGTCTCGAAACCGCCCTGACCGCAGATCCGGAGAGGTCAGCGGTGGAAGCGAGGCAGCCTGCCCCGTATCCGCTGCTGAGGGTGGACTCAACACAGTCCCCGTTGTGTGCCGTGTAGCCGTTGGACCACTCGGCGGTAACTGTTACCTCGCCTTGGACCTTGATGGAACGGCCCGAGTTGTTCCGTACAACGAGCACGCCCTGGGTATTTCCACCAGGTCGGCTGACGATACAGGTCTGGAAGAGTACACCCCCGGCCGGATGTGTTGTGGTGCTGCCGCAATTCCAGTTCGAGTCCGGCGATATCTGGCTCCAATTCGGTGCGGCTACGGCGGGACTGGCTGCAAGCATTCCGGCTCCGGCAGCGAGTGCTACAGCTGCCAGCCCCTTGCGCGTACGACTCATGTCCATACTCCAAGACTCGGGGCCCGTTCTTTTGACCGGCACAGACTGCCCGTAGGGATCATGACCGAAACCCAGGTGAACACAGAAAAATTGAATGGCCGAAAAAGGGAGCTACTCCGCAGAGGCCGGAATAGATAATTCCACTTGACTGCAGCCCACTGCAGCGGGCCGTACATTCCGCTGCCGAATACAGGAGGAATGACGCAGGATCGGAGCCGCCGCCTCTGGCCTGCGCGGCCGAACACCCCCGCGCGGGGGAGAGTTCACCGCAGGAACGCTTCCGCACCCTCTCGGGGAGTTCATGGAGCTGGAAACGCAACATCCAACTCGGACTCGCCACGGCCCTACGGCGCGAGGTCCATCGGGTCACCGGCCGCCTCTGTGCCCCGCCAGGTCTTGTCGGCGGCTCGCCAACCGGCGCGCGCATGGGTCCAGGCAGGGAGTCGATGGGCTTCATACGTGAGTGCCGGAGTACCGCGCGCATGAGCCCCGGTCCCGCGTCCGGGCGCACGGGTACCCCCGCAGCGAACTCCTTCGCCTAGGGAGGGGCGGGCGGTCGAAGTGGGCGTTCCGCAGTCCTGCTCCGATCAGCCACAGCAGTGCGCCGTCGCTCACCGCCTGCGCCCACTTGGCGTCGATGTCCTCCGGGCCGAGCGGGTTGACGAACTCGAAGCCGAGCCGTCCGTCCGGGAGCGGCTCGAAGTCCACCCGGTGAACACCGCGAAGCTGCCCATGCAACTGGGCCGGGTGTAGCGGACGTGGACCTCGCGGCGGGCTTCGGCGGGGAATCGCATGCCGGAAGCGTGCCCGTCCGGCGGCCGCCGGGGCAATGGATTCCGGATGCCTCGGCGGCGACAGAATCGTGGTCAAGCGTCGAAGGTGCCTACCGGGTCCTGTATTGACCCGCAGGGTTGTTGACGCGGCTGATCGGGGGCTGGCCTCCGAGTGCGGTGTGGCAGCGGTGGTGGTTGTAGGTGTGGAGGAAGTCTGTCAGGGTTTCGGCCCGGTCGGTGTTCGAGGTGCAGGGCCGGATATAGGCCCATTCCTCGAGCAAGGTGCGGTTGAAGCGTTCGACCTTGCCGTTGGTCTGGGGCCGGTAGGCCCGGGTCAGTCTGCCTGTGGCATCGAGGTCGGCGAGGACGTTCTTCCAGGCCAAGCCCTTGCGGTAGGCCCAGGCGCTGTCCGTCAGGACCCGCTCGACGCGGGGTATGCCCTGGCGGTGGAAGAACGCGGCTGCGCGGGTGAGGAAGCCCGCGCAGGTGGTGACCTTCTCGTCGGGGTGGATCTCGCTGTAGGCGAGGTGGGAGTGGTTGTCGACGGCGGAGTGGATGTAGTAGAAGCCCATGTTGCTGCGGGTGGCGCGGCCGGCCTGGCGGCCCAGGGTCCAGTGGCCGCCGCCGTCGGGGATCCGGCCGAGTCTCTTCACGTCGATGTGGATCAGCTCGCCGGGCCGGTCGCGTTCATAGCGGCGGATCAGGGTGCCGGTCGGACGGTCGGTCCAGGACAGCCGGTCGAGGCTGTGGCGGGTCAGGATCCGGGGCACGGTCGAGGCGGGCAGAACCGGGCCGATGCGGGCGGGGGCCGAGCTTGCGGGTCCTGCGGAGGTCGCAGACACGAGCCTCGACGGCCCGTGGGGTGCGGTGCGGTGTGCGATGGAGCCTGCTGGAGCGGTCGGCCAGGCCCGTGTCGCCCTCAGCGCGCCAACGGCGGATCCACTTATGGGCGGTAGGCCTCGGTATGCCCATTTCGGCTGCCACATGAGCAACTGGCCGCCCACCGAGGAGGCGATCGACCAGGATTCGCCTGCCGTGAACGGTCAGCCGGGCATCACGGTGGGACACCAAGACCTCCGTGTGCGGTGTGGAGCCTAGACACCTCCACCACACCGGAGGTCTTCGCCATGATCAAGCCGGTCGGCGTTAACAACGCTCGTGATCAATACACCTAGCGCCTCTGCTTCTCCGCACACGAGAAGCAGGCCCCCGGACAACGCCCCACACCCCAGCCCCTCCGGCGTTTGAGGAGCGGGGTCCGGGGCAGCGCCCCGGTTTCGGGAAGGGGCGGGCAGGGGAAGAGGCCCGCCGCAGGCGACCTAGGCCGCCCCGCCGCCCCCGCCCGCAGGAGGCGTCCCGGCCGGAGACCCGGAGGACGGCCCCGCCAGGGGCCCCCGCACCGGCCCCCCGTCATACTCCGCGTACCCCGGCCAGCCCGGCTCCGCGTCCCGAGGCCCGAACGCCGCGGTGAGCAGCAGATGGACCCCCATCGCCACGAACGGCCACGCCAGCACCGCCACCCACACCGAGCGCAGCTCCAGCGGAGCGTCGAACGTCACGCCCTGGCCGGCCTCCCGGGCCCGCCCCACCACGTCGGAGGACGGCCCGAGCCAGATGCCGACCCGCCACGCCACCAGCGAGGCGAGCAGCGCGCCCAGCGCCAGCCCCACGACCACGAGGACGCCCCCTCGGCGCAGCCGCCAGAAGACCGCGGCGGCCGAGAGCGCGCCGAAGCCGATGGCCAGCAGGACGAACGTTCCGTCCGCCCCGATCGCCTCCTCGCCCTCGCTGTTCCCGAGGAAGACCGCCGTGTCGTCGGAGACCAGCGGTACGCGCGGCGCGAGCCACAGCCACAACAGACCGAGGGCGATACCCGCGAGCGCGACCAGGACGACGACGGCGGCGGCCTGACGAAGCTCTGTGGCCGTGTCCGGGTCGGCCGGATCGCCCGTCGGGGGCGCGAGGTAGGAGCCCGAGGGCGGGGCCTGCCACGGGTCGTGGGGGCCGGGCTGGTCGGGCGGCGTCAGAGGTGCGGTCACCGTGCCATCGTGCCAGGCCACCCGGTGAGGCGCCTCACCGGATGCCGCACCCGGCCGCGCCCTGCCCGGGCCCGGCGGGCCCGGGGCCGCTACCGTACGGCGGCCCGCCGGTACGCCCACGTCGCCACGGCCAGGGAGAGAACCCCCACCGCCGCGCAGATCGCGAGGAAGAAGGCGATGAGCCCCCAGTCCGGGCGGGCGTCGAAGGACCGGGCGAGCGCCTCGACCCCGTACGTCGAGGGCAGCAGGTCGCGCGCCCACCCCACCGGCTCCGGCAGCCGGTCCGCCGGCAGCACCCCGAGCAGCAGGGCGGCGGACATGCCCAGCTGGCCCAGCAGGGTCGCCAGCTCCGGGCGCGGGGCGAGCAGCCCGAGGGCCGCGCCGAGACCGGCCAGGGCGGCGCCGGAGAGCGGGACGACGGCCACCAGGACCCACAGATGGGTCATCGGCAGCTGGAACAGCACGCTTCCGGTGATCGCGGTGAAGACCGTGCCGGGCACGGTGAACGAGGCGTAGGCGGCGGCAGCGCCGAGCACCACCGCGGCGGGCGGCACGGGCAGGGTGGCGTAGTGGTCGAGTCCGCCGCCCGCCCGCAGCTGCCCGAAGTACTGGGCGAGCAGGTTGAGCGCCACGAACGCGACAACCAGGACGCTGGACCCCGCGACCACCGCGCGGGCCTCCGCGCCGCCGTCCACGACACCCCGCATCAGGACCATGATCCCGACGGACTGGAAGGTCGCCACGAAGAGCAGCGGGATCCGGGCGACCCGCGCCCGGGAGAGCTGGGCGCGGTAGACGGCGGCCAGCGAGGGCAGCAGCCGGGCGCGCGGCGCGAGGGGCGCGGCGACGGTACGGACGGGGCCCGTGCCGGAGGGGCCGGCCGCGTGCCGGACACGCGGCGGCGCGGTCCTGGCCGGAATGATGCTCGTCACCTGCGGCCGCTCCCCTGAGACACGTCCAACATGTCCAACACGTCCAAACCGTCCGGCCTGCCGCGTACTTCCGCCACGTCCGCGGCGTTCACGTTCCCCACGCCCTTCACACCTCTCACGCCTTCACCAGCCCCTTGGTCGCATTGGCCGCGTCTCCCCCGAGCGCGAGATAGACATCCTCCAGGCTGGGCGTGGCCAGGGTGAAATCGTCGAGCGCGGCGAAGGCCGCACCGCCCGTCACCGCGGCGACCGCGGCCCGCGCCTCGTCCGGCCCCAGCCGCAGCACCCAGCGCCGCCCGGACTCCTGGGCGGACGGCCGCAGCGCCGCCACCTCCGGGACGTCCAGCGGGGCCCGTTCGCGCCACACCAGCTCGACGCGCACCTCCCCGGCGACCTTCTCCTTGAGCCCGGCGGGGGTGTCGCAGGCGATGACCCGGCCGCGTTCGAGGACGGCGACCCGGTCGAGAACCGTCTCGGCCTCGATCACGTTGTGGGTGACCAGCAGGACCGTGGCCCCGCGCTCCGCCCGGCGGCGGTCGACGGCGGCCCAGACGGCGCGGCGGGCGACCGGGTCCATTCCGGTGGTCGGTTCGTCGAGAACGAGGACGGGCCGGTCGCCGACCAGGGTGGCGGCGAAGCAGGCGAGACGGCGCTGACCGCCGGAGAGCCTCTTCAGGGGCCGCCCGGCGATCGCGGTGAGGCCCAGCTCCTCCAGGACCGCGTCGCGCTCGGCGCGCGCTTCCCGGGCGGCGAGACCGCGCAGCCGTCCGGTGGTCTCGGCGGCGAGCGAGACGGTCAGTTCGTCGAGGGCGGTGGATTCCTGCCCGAGGTAGCCGATCAGCCGGGAGGCCCGTTCGGGGTGGCGTACGAGGTCGTGGCCCAGCACTTCGACGCTGCCGGAGTCGGGCCGCATCAGCCCGGTGAGCTGGCGGACCAGCGTGGACTTGCCGGCGCCGTTGGGGCCGAGCAGTCCGAAGATCTCGCCGCGCTCCACGTCCAGACCGATGCTGTCCGTGGCGCGGACCTCGGGCGTCGCGGGCGCACCCCGGCGGCCCCGGACGGCGGGATAGGTCTTGACCAGATCGCGCACCGCGCACACGGTGCCGGTGCCCCTCTGCGCCTGCGCTGTGCCCGTACTCACGAGGTACGAGGGTACGGGGTCACATGCCCCGGTCCGCGTCCGGGGCCACCCCGCGTCGCCCCGCGAAGGAGCGGCTACTCCCCCGCCGGTACGTGCTCGGCGGCGGCCCGCACGTCGATCTCCCGCCAGAAGCCGGCCCGGATCGCGTAACGGTCGTGTTCGTCGATCTGGTCGTCCTTGTGGGCGAGGAGCCCGAAGCGGGCCGCGTACCGCAGCAGCTCGCCGTCGATCCGGTGCGGGATGCGCGGGTACATGGTGGAGAGTTTCTGCAGGTGGACGGTTTCCGGCAGGCGCTCCATCCAGCGGCGGGCGAACACCTGGCCCACTTCGAAGGGGTCGCCGCCGACGGTCGTGATGTCCTCCTCGCGGTCCGCCCAGCGCTGTTCGGCGCTGGTGACCTGGGCGAGGGTCGGCAGGGACGCGGTCTCCGCCGGCTCGCCGAGGGGGCCGCCGCGCTCCACCCAGCCCCTGTCGGAGGACCAGCGCAGCGTGGCGTTCGCCGGCTGGGGCGGGTGCTGGCGGTCCGGGTGGGTGGCGTGGGCGCGCAGCGCGGCCAGGTCCTTGGGGGTGGGGACGGTCTTGTGGCCGGGGGCGGACGGGGTGCCGGACGAGGTGGCGGCGGTGGTCTCGGCGGGTGCGGCGGCGCCGTCCCTGGCCGCTGCGGCCTGGGCCTCGGAGGCGCGTTCGGCGGAGGCGGCGAGGGCCGCCTCCGGCAGCGGCGCGGAGAGGATCGCGGCGATCTCGGGGCGGGGGACGGGCGGCGGGGCGCAGGTGCCGCCGAGGTCCTTGGCGCGTACGGCCTTGGTGATCCAGGCCCGGTCGAGGACCCGCCGTTCATCGGCCTCGGCGACGAGGTCCTCGGACTGGTTGTAGTCGCCGTCGGCGGCCTGCACGGCCCAGAGGTGGACGGCGACCCCGTGTTCCTTGGCGGACATCAGACCGGGCAGCAGATCGCCGTCACCGGTCACCAGGACCACGTCCGAGCAGGCCCGGTTCCTGGCCAGTTCGGTCAGCTCGGCGTGCATGGCGGCGTCGACGCCCTTCTGCGCCCAGCGTCCGTCGCTGCGGGTCAGGGCGCCGAGCCGGACGGTCACGCGGGGCATCACGCGGAGCCGCCGGTGCTCGGGCTGGGGCACCCGGTCGGGGGCGCCGTCGAACCAGTAGATGCGCAGCAGGGGCTGTTGGGTGTCGGCCTCCGCGCGCTCGCGCAGCCCCTGGATGAGGGCCGCGTGGTCGACGGTGATGCGGGAACGGGCGGGCTCTCCGGCCAGCAGACTCGCGGCTGCGCCCAGCAAGTAGCCGGCGTCCACCAGGACGACGCAACGGTCCACGCGTTCCACCCTCTTCCGAATTCGGGAACGGTTCAGCGGCCCGCTCCTCGATGACCGGGTCCGCTTACCCAGGGTTTCCTTCGAGTCTGCCCGACCGGGAAGGGGTTCACGGCCGGAACTGGATCATCGGCGTGGCGGATCCGGAAAGGAAGAGGGAGGGAGGAAGGACGAGAGAGGGAGGCGGGAGGGAGGAGAGAAGGGACGAGGGCGCGGAGAGGCCGGCCGGAGGCGGCGGAGCGGGACCCCACTGCGGGAACCACTACGTACGGTAATGATCCAACATGCGGCGTTTGCGGCCCTATGTGAGTCTGACAGCGGTCCTGGCCCACCAGGATTCCCCACAGGAGGCACTCACCATGGCCAAGAACAAGAACCGCAAGCAGGGCAGCCAGCACGACCGCGCGTCCGCGTCGGAGCGGAGCGCGGAGCAGGCCAAGTCGACGGCGTACGAGTCGCAGAACCAGCCGCAGGCGCAGGCCCAGGGCAGCCCGTCCGACGTGGCGCGCAAGCATCAGCGACGCTTCGGCCACAACTGACCCGTCGGCCGCTCGCGGTAGAGACTGGCATCGAGGACAGCGAGAGGGGCGCCCCGCACGTGCGGGGCGCCCCTCCTGCCGTTCGCGTCGCCGGTGGCGCGCCCGCTCAGCCGGCCAGGCAGGCGGGGCCGAGCAGCACCTTCAGGTCCCCGAAGAGAGCCGAGTCGGCCTTGACCCGGTGCCGGTCGAGCCGGAGCACCGTGGTCTTGCGGGGGCCCTGGAGCCTGATGCGTACCTCGGTGTCGCCCCGGTGGTGGCTGAGCACCTCGCCGAGCCGGGTGACCATGGGCGGGGTGATCTTCACGGTGGGGATGGTGAGGACGACGGGCGCGTTGGTCCCGGCGTTGGAGATGTCGGGGACCTGCATCTCCATGGCGACCAGCCGGGGCACGTCCTCGCGCTTGTCGAGGCGCCCCTTCACGAAGACGACGGTGTCCTCGACGAGCTGGGTGGAGACCAGCTGGTAGGTGGCGGGGAAGAACATGCACTCGATGGAGCCCGCCAGGTCCTCCACGGTGGCGATGGCCCAGGCGTTGCCCTGCTTGGTCATCTTGCGCTGGAGCCCGGAGATGATGCCGCCGACGGTGACGATGGCGCCGTCGCCGTAGTCCCCGCTCATCAGCTGGGAGATCGAGGAGTCGGCCTTGTCGGACAGCACGTGCTCCAGGCCGAACAGCGGGTGGTCGGAGACGTACAGGCCGAGCATCTCCCGCTCCTGGGCGAGCAGGTAGGCCTTCTCCCACTCGACGTCGGAGAACTCCACGTCGAGCCCGAAGCCCGGCTCGTCGCTCTCCTCCTCGCCCATGCCGCCGAAGAGGTCGAACTGCCCCTCGGCCTCCTTGCGCTTGACCTGCACCACGTTGTCGATCATCGGCTCGTGGTGGGCGACGAGGCCCTTGCGGGTGTGGCCCATCTCGTCGAACGCGCCGGCCTTGATGAGCGATTCCACGGTGCGCTTGTTGCAGACGACCGCCTCGACCTTGTCCAGGAAGTCGGGGAAGGTGCTGTACTTCCCCTTCGCCTTGCGGGACCGGATGATCGAGTCGACGACGTTCTGGCCGACGTTGCGGATGGCGGTCAGGCCGAAGAGGATCACGTCGTCGCCCTGGGCGGCGAAGTTGGACAGCGACTCGTTGACGTTGGGCGGGAGCACCTTGATGCCCATGCGGCGGCACTCGTTGAGGTAGACCGCGGACTTGTCCTTGTCGTCCTTGACCGAGGTCAGCAGCGCGGCCATGTACTCGGCCGGGTAGTTCGCCTTGAGGTAGGCGGTCCAGTAGGTGACCAGGCCGTACGCCGAGGAGTGCGCCTTGTTGAACGCGTAGCCGGCGAACGGCACCAGGACGTCCCACAGCGCCTTGATCGCCGCGTCGGAGAAGCCCTTCTCCTTGGCGCCCTTCTCGAAGAGGACGAAGTTCTTCGCCAGCTCCTCGGGCTTCTTCTTGCCCATCACGCGGCGCAGGATGTCGGCCTCGCCGAGCGAGTACCCGGCGACGATCTGGGCGGCCTTCTGGACCTGCTCCTGGTAGACGATCAGGCCGTAGGTGAGGCCGAGGACCTCCTTGAGGGGCTCCTCCAGCTCCGGGTGGATCGGGGTGATCTCCTGGCGGCCGTTCTTGCGCTCCGCGTAGTTCGTGTGCGAGTTCATGCCCATCGGGCCCGGCCGGTAGAGGGCCGAGACGGCGGAGATGTCCTCGAAGTTGTCGGGCTGCATCTGGCGCAGCAGGGAACGCATGGGCCCGCCGTCGAACTGGAAGACGCCGAGCGTGTCGCCGCGGCAGAGCAGTTCGTACGTCTTGGGGTCGTCCAGCGGGAGGGAGAGCATCTCCAGGTCGATGCCCTTGTTGGACTTCACCATCTTGATGGCGTCGTCCATGATCGTCAGGTTGCGCAGGCCGAGGAAGTCCATCTTCAGCAGGCCGAGCGACTCGCACTGCGGGTAGTCCCACTGCGTGATGGTGACGCCGTCGGTGTGCCGCGTCCAGAGCGGCGCGTGGTCGACGATCGGCTCACTGGACATGATGACGCCTGCGGCGTGCACGCCCATCTGCCGGACGAGGCCCTCGACGCCCTTGGCGGTGTCGATGACCTTCTTGACGTCCGGTTCGCTCTCGTACATCCCCCGGATCTCGCCCGCCTCGCTGTAGCGCGGGTGCTTGGGGTCGGTGATGCCGTTGAGGTCGATGCCCTTGCCGAGGACGTCGGCGGGCATGGCCTTGGTGAGCCGGTCGCCCATCGCGTACGGGTAGCCGAGGACGCGGGCGGAGTCCTTGATCGCGTTCTTGGCCTTGATCTTGCCGTAGGTGCCGATCATGGCGACCTTGTCGGCGCCGTACTTCTCGGTCACGTACCGGATCACCTCGACGCGCCGGCGCTCGTCGAAGTCGATGTCGACGTCGGGCATGGAGACGCGCTCGGGGTTGAGGAACCGCTCGAAGATCAGCCCGTGCTCGATCGGGTCGAGGTCGGTGATGCCCATCGCGTACGCCACGATGGAACCGGCGGCGGAGCCTCGGCCGGGGCCGACCGCGATGCCGTTGTTCTTGGCCCACATGATGAAGTCGGCGACGACCAGGAAGTACCCCGGGAACCCCATCTGGATGATGATGTCCATCTCGTACTCGACCTGCTTCTGCCGGTCGTCGGGGACACCGTTCGGGAAGCGGCGGGCCATGCCGACCCGGACCTCCTCCTGGAACCAGGTGATCTCCGTGAAGCCGTCCGGGATCTCGAACTTCGGCATGAGGTTCTTCGCCTCGAACATGCCGGTGGTGTCGATCTGCTGGGCGACCAGGAGCGTGTTGGCGCAGCCCTGCTGCCAGGCGTCGGAGGAGTCGACGGCGTACATCTCGTCCGTCGTCTTGAGGTAGTAGCCGGTGCCGTCGAAGCGGAAGCGGTCGGGGTCCGAGAGGTTCTTGCCGGTCTGGATGCAGAGCAGGGCGTCGTGGGCGGTGGCCTCGTGGGCGTACGTGTAGTGGGAGTCGTTCGTCACGAGCGGCGGGATGTCGAGCTTCTTGCCGATCTCCAGCAGCCCGTCGCGGACCCGGCGCTCGATCTCGATGCCGTGGTCCATCAGCTCCAGGAAGTACTTGTCCGCCCCGAAGATGTCCTTGTAGTCGGAGGCCGCCTGGACCGCCTCGTCGAACTGGCCGAGCCGCAGCCGGGTCTGCACCTCGCCGGAGGGGCAGCCGGTGGAGGCGATGAGGCCCTCGGACCACTGGGAGATGGTCTCCTTGTCCATCCGGGGCCACTTCTGGAGCCAGCCCTCGGCGTACGCGTCGGAGGAGAGCCGGAAGAGGTTGTGCAGCCCGGTCTTGTTGGACGCCCAGATCGTCTTGTGGGTGTAACCACCGGATCCGGACACATCGTCGCGCTTCTGGTGCGGCTGCCCCCACTGCACCTTGCGCTTGTGTTTGCGCGACTCCGGGGCGACATACGCCTCGATGCCGATGATCGGCGTGACGCCCGCCTTGGTCGCCGAGTGGAAGAAGTCGTAGGCCCCGTGGAGGTTGCCGTGGTCGGTCATCGCGATGTGCGACATGCCCATCTCGTTGCAGGCCTCGAACATGTCCTTGAGCCGCGCCGCACCGTCCAGCAGCGAGTACTGGGTGTGCACGTGCAGGTGCGTGAAGGGCGGCTTGGTCACGGCGTCGGGCCTCCGGGATGTCGGGCGATGACGGACGGGGGGACAGCGTGGAAGTCTACGACGTGACGGAGTCGGACGACGGGCACTCCCGGCTCCCGCCGAGCGTTGGAGAGGGCGGAACACCTGTCCGTTTTGTCATGCGCTCAGTCATGACGTGGTCACGTGGGCCCACGGTTCGGCCAGACACGGCAGCTACAGCAGGAGGCAGCAAGAAATGTCGGAAACGCAGACCGGCGCAGCGCGGCGCGGGGAGCAGATTCTCGCCGTTTTCGACACCGCCTTCGGGGAGCTGCTGGCCGCCGACCCGGCCGCCTTCCGGGTCAAGTTCCGCAAGATGGCGGGCTCGGCCTTCGCCTTCTACCGGGGCACGGCCTGCCTGTTCTACGGCGACCTGGAGCGGGAGCGGCACGGCGGCCCGTTCCTGGACGAGCGCACGGGCCGGGTGTGGATCCACGGCGATCTCCACGCGGAGAACTTCGGCACCTACATGGACGCCAACGGCCGCCTCGTCTTCAACGTCAACGACTTCGACGAGGCGTACGTGGGCCCCTTCACCTGGGACCTGAAGCGCTTCGCCGCCTCCGTGGCGCTGATCGGCTACGCGAAGGCGCTGGCCGACGAGCAGATCAGCGAGCTGGTGACGATCTTCGCCCTCTCCTACCGCGAGCGGATCCACGCGCTGGCGACGGGCGCGAAGAACGACGAGGTGCCGCCGTTCACGCTGGACACCGCGGACGGTCCGCTGCTGGGCGCGCTGCGCGCCGCCCGGTCGCGCACGCGTTTCTCGCTGCTGGACTCGATGACGGTGATCCGGGACTTCGAGCGCCGGTTCGCGGACGGTGGCGGGTCGATCGACCTGGACGCCGCGACGCGCTACAAGGTGCTGGCCGCGTTCGACGGCTATCTGGAGACGCTGCCGGAGTCGAGCCTGACCCGTCCCGACTCCTACCGGGTCAAGGACGTGGTGGGCCGCCGGGGCATCGGCATAGGGTCCGCCGGGCTGCCCTCGTACAACATCCTCCTGGAGGGCAACAGCGACGCCCTGGAGAACGACGTGGTGATCTACCTCAAGCAGGCGCAGACCCCGGCGGTCTCCCACCACATCACGGACGCCGCCGTGCGGGAGTACTTCCAGCACGAGGGGCACCGCACGGTGATCTCGCAGCGCGCGCTGCAGGCGCACGCGGACCCGTGGCTGGGCTGGACCGAGCTGGACGGCTCGGGTCAGCTGGTCGCCGAGGTCTCGCCGTACGCGGTCGATCTGGACTGGTCCGACATCGACGAGGCGGACGAGATCGCGGCGGTCGTCGCGGATCTGGGCCGGGCCACGGCCACGATGCACGCGGCCGCCGACGACGAGAGCGGGCACTCGCTGGTGCCGTTCTCCACCGAGCGGGCGATCGACGCGGCCATCGCGGCCGACGAGGAGGGCTTCGCTCCGATGCTCGTCGACTTCGCCCACAGCTACGGGGCGAGGGCCCGCGCGGACCACCAGATCTTCGTGGACCTCTTCCGCAACGGCCGGATCCCGGGGCTGTAGGGGCCCCGGGCCCAAGGGCCCCGGGCGGGGACTCTCAGCCTCTTTTAAGGTCCGCTTACCTCGGCGCATGACACACTTTCCGGCGATGGACATCTCAGGGACGCAGCTCAGGGTCGCGCGCGCGGCGGTCTTCACCGCGCTCGCCGTCACCCTGTCCACGGCGTCCCATGTGCTGCTCTCCCGGGTCCCGCTGCCGCTGACCGCGGTCGCGCTGCTGGCCGCCGCGGTCTTCGCGGTGGCGTACGCGCTGGCCGGCCGGGAGCGCGGCTTCGGGGCGATCGCGGGCCTGCTGGTCCCGCTGGAGCTGGCCGCCGACACCCTCTTCACCACGGGCCAGCACCTCTGTTACGGGGCGGCCGGCGGTCCGGTCGCGGGCACGCTGCGCGCGGTGGGCTTCGACGTCCTCTGCGGCGGCGAGGTAGGGGTCGGCGGGGCCCGGATCGCGGGCGTCGGCGCGGTGGGCACCCCGCTGGCCGAGGTGGCCGGAGCGGGCGACCGCGCGGCGGCGCTGCTGGCGCAGCCGGGACCGGCCGTGCCCTGGCTGCTGCTCGTCGCGCATGTGGCGGTCGGGCTGCTCGCCGCGGCCTGGCTGCGACGCGGCGAGGCGGCCCTGGCCGGGCTGCTGCGCGCGGCGGCCCTGCTGGCGTTCCGGCCGCTGCTGGTAGCGGTCGCCGTGGTGCGCTCGGGCGCCCGGGCCGCGGCCCGCCGCTCCCGGCCCGCCGGGCGTCCGCATCCGCCGCTGACCGCCCGCTTCCTCGTGCACTGCGTGGGACTCAGGGGCCCGCCGCTCGCGACGTACGCCGCTGCCTGACACGGGCACGACGGCACGACGACGGCAGCACCGCCCCTCCCCCACACACGTACTCACGGAGAACGATCATGAGCAAGCGCAACACCCAGGCGAACAAGGCAGCGGCCCGCGAGCGGCTGCGCGCCGAGCGCGAGGCCCAGGCCAAGAAGGACAGGACCCGCAAGCAGCTCGTCGTGGCCGCCTCGGTCGTCGCGGCCCTCGCCGTGGTCGGCGGCATCAGCTACGGGGTGACGCAGCTGAACAAGCCGGACGCCTGGGAGGCGGCCGCGGACGCGAAGAACGTCACCGCGCCGAAGAACACCTCCGGCGACGACGGCACCACCGTGGTGATCGGCAAGTCGAGCGCGAAGAAGACCCTGGAGCTGTACGAGGACTCGCGCTGCCCGGTCTGCGCCACGTTCGAGCAGGGCGTCGGCGAGACCGTCTCGAAGGACGTCGAGGCCGGCAAGTACAAGGTCCGGTACGTCGGCGCGACCTTCATCGACAACACCGACAACGGCGAGGGCTCCAAGAACGCCCTGAGCGCGCTCGGTGCGGCGCTGGACGTGAGCCCCGAGGCGTTCATGGAGTACAAGGCCGCGCTGTACTCGGCGAAGTTCCACCCCGAGGAGAGCGACGACAAGTTCGCCGAGGACAGCTATCTGATCGAGGTCGCGGACTCGGTCGACGCGCTGAAGGGGAACAAGGACTTCCAGAAGGACGTCGAGGACGGCACGTACGACGCCTGGGCCATGAAGATGTCCGAGTCGTTCGACAAGAGCGGGGTGCAGGGCACGCCGACGCTGAAGATGGACGGCAAGAAGGTCACGGCCGAGGGCAGCGAGAACGCCCCGATGACGGCCGACGAGTTCACGAAGGCCCTCGACAAGGCGCTCAAGGCCTGAGGCCCCCGCTTGCCGCGGCACCCGGCGCACCGGACGCACCGGGCGGGCCGACCGCCCGGTGCGCCGGGTGCCGCGCCCTCTACAGGGTGGCCAGGAAGCCGAGCGCGACCTTCCAGGTCTGGTCGGCGGCCGCCTGGTCGAAGTCGTGCAGATCGGGGTCGGTGAACAGGTGCCCGGCCCCGGGGTAGCGGTAGACCTCGACGTCCGCGCCGGTGCGCTGCATCTGCAGGTACCAGCTGTTGAGCCAGTCGTGGGACTCGAAGGGGTCCGGGTCCGCGACGTGCAGCTGGACGGGGAGTTCGTCCACCGAGGCGTTCTCGGCGATGTCCGAGGTGCCGTGGAACAGCAGCAGCCCGCGCGCCTTCGCGTCGCCGAGCGCCAGGGTCTGCGCGGTCGCCGCCCCGAGGGAGAAGCCGGCGTAGACGAGCCCCTGGTCGGAGTAGGGCGCGGCGGCCAGCACGGCGCGCTTCAGCAGCTCCTCCTTGCCGACCTCGTCCTGGTAGGCCATGCCCTCTTCCACCGTGTCAAAGGTGTGCCCCTCGAACAGATCGGGCACGCGCACCTCGTGGCCGGCGTCCCGGAGGCGCGCGGCCGCGGCGTGCACGGCGGGCCGGAGCCCGTACGTCGAGTGGAAAAGCATGATGTTCATGAGGCCCATGGTGCCATTTGTGCCCTGGTGGCTGCCCTACAGCTTGGAGGACGAGGGAATGGAGAGCGTGCTGCGCCCGCTGATCGTCATCGGCGGTTCCGTGGTGATCACCCTGCTGGTCGGCTGGCTGGTCGACCGGCTGCTACGGCGGGCCGACAGCCGTCACCACGAGACCCCGCTGTGGGGGCTGCTGCGACGCTGCCGGCCTCCGCTCCAGGTGGTGATCATCACGGCGCTGCTGCGCGGCAGCTACCGCCAGATGGGTGTCTCCTGGGTGTGGGACCACCGGGCCGGGATCGGCCAGGTGCTGACCCTGGTGCTGATCGGCGCTTCCGCCTGGCTGGTGGTGCGGGTCGCGGCGACGGTCGTGGAGGCAAGCTACGCCCGGTACGCGACGGGCAGCCGCGACCCGGCCCGGGTCCGCCGGGTCCGTACGCAGGTCACGCTGATCCAGCGGGTGGTCATCGCGGTGGTGACGGTGGTCGCCATCGCGGCGATGCTGCTGACGTTCCCGCCGATGCGGGCGGTCGGCACGTCGATGCTCGCCTCGGCCGGTCTGCTCGGCATCGTCGCGGGTGTCGCCGCCCAGTCGACGCTCGGCAATCTCTTCGCCGGATTCCAGATCGCGTTCGGCGACATGGTGCGGCTCGGCGACACCGTGGTGGTGGACGGCGAGTGGGGCACGATCGACGAGATCACCCTGACGTTCCTGTCGGTACGGACCTGGGACGAGCGGCGGATCACGATGCCGGTCTCGTACTTCACCAGCAAGCCGTTCGAGAACTGGTCGCGCGGCGGGGCGCAGATGACGGGCACGGTCTTCTTCCACCTCGACCACTCCGCTCCGGTCGCCGCGATGCGGGAGAAGCTGCGGGACCTCCTCGGGGACATCGCCGCCTGGGACGGCCGGGACTGGTCGCTGGCCGTCACGGACACGACGCCGTCCACGATCCAGGTGCGGGCGGTGGTCACGGCGAAGGACGCGGACGACATCTGGACGGTGCGCTGCGCGGTGCGTGAGCAGCTGATCGGCTGGCTGCGCGATCACCATCCGTACGCGCTGCCGCGGATCGCCACCGGGCCCGCCGTACCGCCGCCGGGCGAGCAGTGGGCGGAGCCGACGGGGGCGGGAGGCCGGGCGGGCCGTGATCGGACGGTGCCGCCCGCCGAGGGGGACGACTCCAAGGCCCCGCGCACGGGCCGCGGCTGAGGCCGCCCCGCGACGGCCTTCAGCGCAGCGAGCGGACGTCCAGATACCGCAGCACCCGGTCCACGACCTCCGGGTCGGAGCCGGGCTCGCTGCGCGCGGACAGCACCTCGTGGCGGGCGGCCGACATCATCTCGCGCTGGACACGGCCGACCGCCTTGAAGCGCTCGGCGCGCTTGGCGTAGGCCTCGCGGCGCTCCTCGTCGACCATGTCCGGGCTGATCCGGGCCCCGATGTCGTACGCGGCGCGCTGCAGCCGCTCCAGGACCTCCTCGGGGAACTCCTCGGCGTCCTGGATCTCCTTGAGGCGGTACTTGGCGGCCCTGGCGGCCCGGATCGCGAGCTCCCGCTCCAGTGACTCCTCGGCGGCGGTGTCGGCCCGGACCCGGAGCTTGCGCACCAGCCAGGGCAGGGTGAGCCCCTGGAAGACCAGCGTGGCCATGATCACGGCGAACGCGATGAAGATGATCTCCTCGCGGCCGGGGAAGGGCTGCCCGTCGTCGGTCTCCAGCGGGATCGCCAGCGCCAGAGCGACGGAGGCCACCCCGCGCATCCCGGCCCACCACATCACGACGGTCTCCCGCCAGCTGGTGGGGATGTCCTCGCTGACGTCGCGTCGGGCGTGCAGCTTCTTGGCCAGCCAGGTCGCGGGCAGCAGCCACAGCAGCCGTACGCCGACGACGACGGCGACAATCGCGAGCCCCCAGCCGGCCATCTCCGGGGCGCGCCCGTCGGCGGTGCCGAACACGCCGTGCAGCTCCAGGCCGATCAGCCCGAAGGCCACACCGGTGACCAGGGTGTCGACGATGTCCCAGAAGGTACGTCCGGTGAGCCGGCCCAGCACGTCGTCGGCGTCCGCGGTGTGCTCGGCGAGGAACAGCGCGACGGTCAGCACGGCCAGCACGCCGGAGCCCATCAGCTCCTCCGCGAGGGCGTAGGAGACGAACGGCACCAGCAGGGTCAGGCCGACCTGGAGGGTGGCGTCGCCCAGCAGGCCCATCAGTTTGATGGTGAGCCAGCCGAGCGCGAGGCCGACGGCCACCGCGACGACGGCGGAGAGGACCAGCAGGCCGAAGGCCTCGGGGAGCGAGAAGGTGCCGCTGACGGCGGCGGCGACGGCCACGTGGTAGAGCACGATGGCGGTCACGTCGTTGAAGAGCCCCTCGCCCTCCAGGATCGACACCAGCCGGCGCGGCAGCCCCACGGAGCCCGCCACCGCCGTCGCCGCGACCGGGTCGGGCGGGGCGACGAGCGCGCCGAGGGCGACGGCTGCGGCGATGGGCAGCCCCGGCACGATCGAGCCCGCGACCGCGGCGACGGCGGCGGTGGTGACGAAGACGAGGGCCACGGCCAGCAGGAAGATCGGGCGTCTGTTGGCGGCGAACTGCCGCCAGGAGGTGCGCTGCACGGAGGCGTAGAGCAGCGGCGGCAGCAGCGCGGGGAGGATGATCTCCGGCGGGATGTCGACATTCGGCACGAACGGCATGAACGCCATCGCGACGCCGATGAGCGTCATCAGAACCGGCGCGGGGAGCCTCAGCCGGTCGCCGAGCGGCACCGTGACCACGGCGCCGAGCAGCAGCAGGAGCAGGAGGGACATCTGTTCCACGAGGCGCCTTCCGGAGCGGGCGGTTCCGGCACACCACGAGCGGCCGACCAAGGCCCCCACCCTGCCACGCGAAACGCGTGATTCGGCCGATACCCTCCGTTGTCCGGCGCTCAGGCCGGGCGGATCTCCCGCCGCATGGCCCGGTGCGGCATGCCCGCGTCGGGGAACTCGGGTCCGTACGCGACGTATCCGAGCCGCTCGTAGAAGCCGAGGGCGTGCGTCTGTGCGTGCAGGTCGACGGCGGCCAGGCCCAGCGCCCGCGCCTCGTCCTCGATGGCCCGTACGAGGGCCGCGCCGACCCCGAGGCCGCGGGCCTCCCGGCTCACGGCGAGCCGGCCGAGCGATCCGACGGACGGGTCGCCGCCGGTCTTCCCGGCCGCGTCGGCGCCGTGCAGCAGCCGCCCCGTGCCGAGCGCTGTGCCGTCCGCCGCGACCGCCAGGACATGCGCCGCGGTCGCGTCGTGGGCGTCGTACTCCAGCTCTTCGGGCACGTTCTGCTCGCCGACGAAGACCTCCTTGCGCACCTGGAAGCAGGCTTGGAGGTCGCTCTCCTCGACGGCCCTGCGGGTGCTGTACGAGGAGGGGGCGGAGCTCACTGGCTCTCCGCGGCGATGGTGTCGAGGGCGTGCTGGAGGTCGGCCGGGTAGGTGCTGGCGAACTCCACCCAACTGCCGTCGCTCGGGTGCTCGAAGCCCAGGCGCACGGCGTGCAGCCACTGGCGGGTCAGCCCGAGGCGCTTGGCCAGGGTCGGGTCCGCGCCGTAGGTCAGGTCGCCGACGCAGGGGTGGCGGTGGGCGGACATGTGGACCCGGATCTGGTGGGTGCGCCCGGTCTCCAGCTTGATGTCGAGGAGGCTGGCGGCGCGGTAGGCCTCGATCAGGTCGTAGTGGGTCACCGACGGCTTGCCCTCGGCGGTGACCGCCCACTTGTAGTCGTGGTTGGGGTGACGCCCGATGGGGGCGTCGATGGTGCCGCTCATCGGGTCCGGGTGGCCCTGGACGAGGGCGTGGTACTTCTTGTCGACGACCCGGTCGCGGAACTGGGCCTTGAGCAGGGTGTAGGCGCGCTCGGACTTGGCGACGACCATCAGGCCGGAGGTGCCGACGTCGAGGCGGTGGACGATGCCCTGGCGCTCGGCGGCTCCGGACGTCGAGATCCGGTAGCCGGCGGCGGCGAGGCCGCCGATGACGGTGGTGCCGGTCCAGCCGGGGCTGGGGTGGGCGGCGACGCCGACCGGCTTCATGATGACGACGATGTCGTCGTCGTCATGGACGATCTCCATGCCTTCGACGGGCTCGGCGACGATCTGGACGGGAGCGGGCGCCCCCGGCATCTCCACTTCCAGCCAGGCGCCCCCGTGGACCCGCTCGGACTTCCCGGCCACCGAACCGTCCACCTGGACCTTCCCGGCAGCGGCCAGCTCGGCGGCCTTGGTGCGGGAGAAACCGAACATCCGGGAGATGGCGGCGTCGACGCGCTCGCCTTCCAGGCCGTCCGGTACGGGCAGGGTGCGGATCTCGGGGTGCGTACTCACCTGTCGAGTATGCCTTGCGCGGAACGCTCTCCGCGCCGGGCGGTCAGTCCTTGTGCACGGTCCCGTCGGGGTCCAGACCCTTGAAGGAGAGGATCACGATGAGGATGCCGCCGCACACGATGGCGGAGTCGGCGAGGTTGAAGACGGCGAAGTGCTTGGGGGCGATGAAGTCCACCACCGCGCCCTCGAACACACCGGGCGCCCGGAAGAGCCGGTCGGTGAGGTTGCCGAGCGCACCGCCCAGGAGCAGACCCAGGGCGATGGCCCACGGCAGGCTGTAGAGCTTGCGGGCCAGCCGGACGATCACCACGATCACGCCGGCGGCGATGATGGTGAAGATCACCGTGAACGCCTCGCCGAACCCGAACGCGGCGCCCGCGTTCCGGATCGCCCGGAACTGCAGCCAGTCGCCGATGATGTCGATCGGCGGCTGATGCTCCAGCTTCGCGACCACGATCATCTTGGTGACCAGGTCCAGCAGGTAGGCCACGACGGCCACACTCAGGAGAACGAGGACCCTCCGCTTGCCCCGGCCCGCGTTCACGGCCGCGTCGGCGGCCGTGCTGCCGCCTTCGTCCGTGCCCTCGGCATCGGGATCTTCCGGCGTACCGATGATGCGCTCCGCCTCTGCCACGTGAGTCCCTCAACCTAGGTGCCTGCCTGAGGATGAGGGTACGACACACCCGCGCGGGTCAGCCGCGCCGCTCCTGCTTCTGCTTGTCCTCGACGCACAGGGTGGCCCGGGGGAAGGCCTGCATCCGCGCCTTGCCGATCGGTTTGCCGCAGACCTCGCAGAGCCCGTACGTCCCCGCCTCCAGCCGGGCGAGCGCCCGCTCGGTCTGCTCCAGCGTCTCCTGGGCGTGGGCGGCCAGCGACAGCTCGTGCTCGCGGGTGATGTTCTTGGTGCCGGTGTCGGCCTCGTCGTCGCCCGCGCCGTCGCCGGAGTCCCGCATCAGCCCGGCGAGCGCCGCGCCGGAGGCCTCCAGCTCGCTGCGGAGCCGCAGTGTCTCGCTCGTCAGCAGGGTGCGCGCCTCGGTGACCTCCTCGGGCGTCCAGGGGTCCTCCCCGGGCCGGACGGCCAGCTCCTCGGGGGCGGCGGCGCGGGCCGGCGGCACGGGGGCCGTGGCCTGTGCGCCTGCTGCGTGACGACTCGCGCTCTTCTTGGCTACCACCGTGTGGGCTCCCGTCTGCTCGGCGGCCCGAGCCGCCTCCGTGGCCGCCGCCGCGCCCTTTTCCGACGCCTTCTCGGCGGTGCTCTTCCTGGCGGCGGCCTTCTTCGCCGTCGCCTTCCTGGCCGCCGCCGTCGTCTTCCTGGCGGTGCTCTTCTTGGTGGTGCTCTTGGTGGTGCTCTTCTTGGCGGCGGCCTTCTTCGCCGCACTCTCCGCGGGCGCGGGCGCCTGCTCGGCCGGTGACGCGTGGGCGCCGTCACGCTCGGCCACGGTCTCTTCCGCCGTCTTCTTCGCCACCATGGCCGCGGCCCCTTCACATATTGTGATCTTGCTCGCGAATCGTGCTGGGACGATAAATCGACTCCAGCCCCGCGGCAACGGGGCACGCCGCCCTCTCGCCCCTCCCCCTGTCCGGTCGCGGCGCGCCTGCCTCCGTTGTTCCCTGCTCCCCGCCCGGTAATCCGGCTCCCCGGGCCCCGCCGGGAAGTCCTTGTACCCCGTCCCGCCACTCGGGTCACACCCACGCGCCGGTGATAACCGGTCGGCCGTCGCCCGTACGGGCCCGTACACTGAGCCCAGCGAGAGGCTTGGATGGGACGAGTAGCGCCGTACGCAGCCAGCAGCGACCCGGGGACGGTGGGAGCCCGGGGGCGAGCGCGTCGTGAAGATCACCCCGGAGCCGCCGGAAGAACGCCTTGCGACCGTGGGCTCCGCCCAACGGCGCAGGGCCACTAGACCCGGCGTCGCGACCCCAATGAGGGGGCCACGGGCCTGTGCCCGGGGCCAAGGAGGGTGGTACCGCGGGAGCCGAGACGCTCTCGTCCCTCCGACGGAAGTGGAAGACGTCCGCCGGAGGAAGCCGCACATGACATCGCCGCAGTACCGCCAGGTACCCGCCCAGGTCGACCTGCCCGCGCTCGAGCACGCCGTGCTCGACTTCTGGCGCGAGAGCAAGATCTTCGCCAAGAGCCTCGACCAGTCCGAGGGCCGCCCCGAGTGGGTCTTCTACGAGGGCCCGCCCACCGCCAACGGCATGCCCGGCGCCCACCACATCGAGGCCCGCGTCTTCAAGGACGTCTTCCCCCGCTTCCGCACGATGCAGGGCTACCACGTCGGCCGCAAGGCCGGCTGGGACTGCCACGGCCTGCCGGTCGAGCTCGCGGTCGAGAAGGAGCTGGGCTTCAACGGCAAGAAGGACATCGAGGCGTACGGCATCGCCGAGTTCAACGCCAAGTGCCGTGAGTCGGTGACCCGGCACACCGACGCGTTCGCCGAGCTGACGACCCGCATGGGCTACTGGGTCGACCTGGACGACGCGTACCGCACCATGGACCCGGAGTACGTGGACTCCGTCTGGTGGTCGCTCAAGGAGATCTTCAACAAGGACCTGCTGGTCCAGGACCACCGCGTCGCCCCCTGGTGCCCGCGCTGCGGCACGGGCCTGTCCGACCACGAGCTGGCCCAGGGGTACGAGACGGTCGTCGACCCCTCGGTCTTCGTCCGCTTCCCCCTGACCTCCGGCCCCCTGGCCGGCGAGGCGGCGCTCCTCGTCTGGACGACCACGCCGTGGACGCTGGTCTCCAACACGGCGGTCGCCGCGCACCCCGAGGTCCGCTACGTCGTCGCGACGAACGGCGAGGAGAAGCTCGTCGTCGCCGAGCCGCTCCTGGAGAAGGCACTGGGCGAGGGCTGGGAGACCACCGGCCAGTCGTTCACCGGCGCGGAGATGGAGCGCTGGACCTACGAGCGCCCCTTCACCCTGGTCGACTTCCCGTCCGAAGCGCACTACGTCGTCAACGCCGAGTACGTCACGACCGAGGACGGTACGGGTCTGGTCCACCAGTCCCCCGCGTTCGGCGCCGACGACCTCGTGGTCTGCCGCTCCTACGGACTCCCGGTGGTCAACCCGGTCCGCCCCGACGGCACCTTCGAGGAGGATCTCCCCCTGGTCGGGGGCGTCTTCTTCAAGAAGGCCGACGAGGCGCTCACCGCGGACCTGGACGCGCGCGGCAAGCTCTTCCGCCACGTCCCCTACGAGCACAGCTACCCGCACTGCTGGCGCTGCCACACCGCGCTGCTCTACTACGCGCAGCCCTCCTGGTACATCAGGACGACGGCGGTCAAGGACCGGCTCCTTGAGGAGAACGAGAAGACCAACTGGTTCCCGGACTCGGTCAAGACCGGCCGCTTCGGCGACTGGCTGAACAACAACGTCGACTGGGCGCTCTCCCGTAACCGCTACTGGGGCACCCCGCTGCCCATCTGGCGCTGCGAGGACAATCACCTCACCTGCGTGGGTTCGCGCGCCGAACTGACGGAACTGACGGGCGCCGACCAGTCGGAGCTCGACCCCCACCGCCCGTTCATCGACGAGATCACCTTCACCTGCTCGCACGAGAACTGCCAGCTGGAGGCGTACCGCGTCCCGGAGGTCATCGACGCCTGGTACGACTCGGGTTCGATGCCGTTCGCGCAGTGGGGCTACCCGTACAAGAACAAGGAGGTCTTCGAGAGCCGCTACCCCGCGCAGTTCATCTCGGAGGCCATCGACCAGACCCGCGGCTGGTTCTACACGCTGATGGCGGTCGGCACCCTGGTCTTCGACAAGTCGAGTTACGAGAACGTCGTCTGCCTGGGCCACATCCTCGCCGAGGACGGCCGCAAGATGTCCAAGCACCTGGGGAACATCCTCCAGCCGATCCCGCTGATGGACCAGCACGGGGCGGACGCGGTGCGGTGGTTCATGGCGGCGGGCGGCTCCCCCTGGGCGGCACGGCGCGTGGGCCACGGCACGATCCAGGAGGTCGTCCGCAAGACGCTCCTCACCTACTGGAACACGGTCGCCTTCCAGGCCCTGTACGCGCGCACGTCGGGCTGGTCCCCGTCGGCCGCCGACCCGGCCCCGGCGGACCGAACGGTCCTGGACCGCTGGCTGCTGAGCGAACTGAACGCGCTGGTCGACCAGATGACCGTCGCGATGGAGGGCTACGACACCCAGCGCGCGGGCAAGCTGCTCTCGGCGTTCGTGGACGACCTCTCCAACTGGTACGTACGCCGCTCGCGCCGCCGTTTCTGGCAGGGTGACAAGGCGGCGCTGCGCACGCTGCACGAGGTCGTCGAGACGGTGACCCGGCTGATGGCCCCTCTGACCCCGTTCATCACGGAGCGGGTCTGGCAGGACCTGGTGGCGCCGGTGACCCCGGACGCCCCGGAGTCGGTCCACCTGTCGACGTGGCCGAAGGCCGACCTCTCGGCGATCGACCCGACGCTCTCCACGCAGATGGCGCTGGTGCGCCGCCTGGTGGAGCTGGGCCGGGCCACGCGCGCCGAGTCGGGTGTGAAGACCCGTCAGCCGCTGTCGCGCGCGCTGGTGGCGGCGGCAGGCTTCGATGGCCTCTCCGCCGAGCTGCGCGCCCAGATCACGGAGGAGCTGAACGTCACCTCGCTCGCCTCGCTCTCGGAGGTGGGCGGCTCCCTGGTCGACACGACGGCGAAGGCCAACTTCCGCGCCCTGGGCAAGCGGTTCGGCAAGGGCGTCCAGGCGGTGGCCAAGGCGGTGGCGAACACGGACGCGGCCGCCCTGTCCCTGGCCCTGCGCGAGGGCACGGCCTCGGTGGAGGTCGACGGCGAGCAGATCACCCTCTCCCCCGACGAGGTCATCATCACGGAGACCCCGCGCGAGGGCTGGTCGGTCGCCTCGGACGCGGGCGCGACCGTCGCCCTGGACCTGGAGATCACCCCGGAACTGCGCCGCGCGGGCCTGGCCCGTGACGCGATCCGCCTGATCCAGGAGGCCCGCAAGAACAGCGGGCTGGACGTCGCGGACCGCATCGCCGTCCGCTGGACCTCGACGTCCCCGGCAACGGTGGAAGCCCTCACCGAGCACGCCCCGCTGATCTCCGAGGAGGTGCTCGCCCTGGACTACGCGGAGGGCGAGGCGGACGAGACGTACGGCGAGGTGTTCGAGGACGAGGGCCTGGCGCTGACGTTCCGCCTGCGCAAGCGGTAGCGGTAGCGGTAGCCCGCAGGACCAGAGGGCCCGCCGGACCTGATTCCGGCGGGCCCTTCCGCGTACCCCCTCGGGGGCCCCGCCCCAAAACCCAGCCCGCCCGGCGCTTGAGGGCAAAGGGGCCCGGGCAGCGCCCCGGTTTCGGGAAGGGGCGGGTAGGGGAACAGGCCCGCCGCAGGCGCACCCCATCCGCACCACCCCAACGGGCCCGGCCCACGCCAAAGGGCCGGGCCCCGGGAAAGATCCCGGGGCCCGGCCCTCTGCCTGCCGACGGCTACGCGCTCAGCGAGCGCGAACCGCTCAGTTGTCGTCCTCGTCGATCAGGAAGCCACGCATCGGCGAAGGCGCCTGCTGCTGCATCGGCTGCGGCGCCTGCGGCCGCACCGGCGCCATCGGCTGCGTCATCGCCGGCGACATCTGCTGCTGGCCACCGTAGGACGGCGCACCGCCCATCGAGGACGGGCCGCCACCCATCTGCTGGCCGCCGTGGCCACCGTGGTTGGAGCCGCCCATGGAGTGCCCCATCGCACCCGCGCCGGCCGGGGCCAGCGAGGGGGACGGCGGCAGCGAAGCGGCTGCCGGAGTCCGCGGCGGGGCGAGCGAGTCGTCCGCCTGGGTCTCCAGCTGACGCAGCTGGCTCTCCAGGTAGGACTTCAGCCGCGTGCGGTACTCGCGCTCGAAGCCACGCAGATCCTCGACCTTGCGCTCCAGGGTCGCGCGGGCCGACTCCAGCGAGCCCATCGCCACGCGGTGCTTCTCCTGCGCGTCCCGCTCCAGCGCGTCGGCCTTGGCACGCGCGTCGCGCTCCAGACCCTCGGCACGGCTGCGCGCCTCGCCGACGATCTTGTTGGCCTCGGAACGGGCCTCCGCGATCGCCTGGTCGGCGGTCTGCTGTGCGAGCGAGAGGACACGGGCGGCGCTGTCGCCGCCGGGGCCCTGCCCCTGCTGCTGCATCTGCGGCGGCTGCATCTGCTGCATCTGCTGCTGCTGGGGGTGCTGACCCATGGGGCCACCCTGCATCGGGCCACCCATGGGACCGCCCTGCATCGGGCCGGGGCCGTGCGGGCCCTGCGGACCGGGGCCGTGGCCGCCCTGGGGGCCGTGGCCGCTGGGACCTGCGGGCAACTGCGGCGCGCCACCGGGCAGCTGGGGCGGACCCATCTGCGGGGGCTGCTGCTGCTGCGGCGGTCCTGATATGGCGGCGGGAACGGGGGCACCGGGGCGGTCCTGCTGCTCCGGAGGCTTGCGCATACCCTGCTGCTGTTGCTGCTGCTGGTTCTGCGCGGCGGCACGCGTCGCGGCGGCCAGCTTGGCGCGCAGGTCCTCGTTCTCACGGAGCAGACGGGTCAGCTCCGATTCGACCTCGTCGAGAAAGGCATCGACCTCGTCCTCGTCATAGCCTTCTCGGAGGCGGACGGTCGTGAACTGCTTGTTCCGCACGTCCTCGGGGGTCAACGGCATCTCTTCTTCACCTCTACGTAGTCGTCGGCAGTCGGCAAGACCGTATCGCTCACAACCTGACCACAACGCTGATCAGGATGTAGACGATGATCATCAGAACGAAGAAGGACAGGTCGAGTGCCACGCCCCCGAGACGCAGCGGCGGAATGAACCGCCGCAGAAGCTTGAGCGGTGGATCGGTGACAGTGTAGGTGGCCTCAAGTACGACCACCATCGCCTTGCCGGGTTGCCATGAACGTGCGAACTGGAAGACATAGTCCATGACCAGCCGGAAGATCAGCACGATGAGGAAACACATCAGCGCGATATAGACCACATCCAGTGCGACGCCCATGTCCCGCGGTTCCCTCTCCCCTGGCTCTCGTCAGCTCCGGCCTCCTGGCCGGCACCGGCCTCTCGGCCGGGTTGTTCCCGGTGTCGTGTTCTCAGCTCTGGTTGAAGAATCCGCCCTCTGCGATGCGGGCCTTGTCCTCCGCCGTGACATCGACGTTAGCAGGCGACAACAGGAACACCTTCTGCGTCACGCGTTCAATGCTGCCATGGAGACCGAAGACGAGCCCCGCGGCAAAGTCGACAAGTCGCTTCGCGTCCGTGTCGTCCATCTCCGTGAGATTCATGATCACCGGAGTGCCCTCACGGAAGTGTTCCCCGATGGTACGGGCCTCGTTGTAGGTCCTGGGGTGCAGCGTGGTGATGCGGTACGGCTCCCGCTCGGACACGACCTTGGGCATGATCACCGGTGCGTTCTTCTCCATGTTCGGGCGTTCAGGTGTGATGGATGCCACGGGTGCGATCCGGGCGGGTCGCACGCTTTCCGCGGGGAGCTGGACCGGCTCGCGCTGGGCGGGCGGCTGTACTACTCGTACCGGTTCGTCCCTTTCGCGCTCGCGTTCACGTTCCCGCTCCGCCTGGTGCGGGGGCTGGTGCCGCCGCCGGTCGCGCTCGGGCTCCGGCTCAGGTTCGAATTCGTCGTCGGGGTCGAACCCCGGGCCGTCGTACCCATCGTCCTCCACGAGGCCGAGGTAGACCGCCATCTTGCGCATCGCGCCGGCCATGCTCCGAGTCCTCCGCTCTGTGGTGGATCGGCATTCGTCACCAAGTGCCCGCGATCCACTGTGGTCTGACCGCTGTGAGCGGTAATGACCATATTTTCTGCTGTGGTCCGACTTGCTTCGCGACGTTACCCGAGCCGGGGTCGGACTCCGAGTACCGCCGTACCGACGCGTACATGTGTCGCTCCGGCCGCCACCGCGTCCTCCAGGTCCCCGCTCATACCTGCGGAGACCATGTTCGCAGCCGGATGACCGGCGCGCAGGCGGGATGAGATTTCCATCAGCCGGTCGAAGGCGGCCCGTTGCCGGCCCGCGTACTCCCCGGCCAGCGGCGCCACGGTCATCAGTCCGTCGACCCGGAGTCCGGGAGCCGCGCCGATCGCGGCCGCCAACTCCTCGACCCCGTCCGGCGCGACGCCGCCGCGCTCGCCACGCGCGCCGCTCTCCGCGTCCAGGGCGACCTGGATCAGGCAGCCGAGTTCGCGCTCGGCGCGCACCGCGGCGGCGGAGAGGGCGGTGACCAGCTTGGTGCGGTCCACCGACTGCACGACATCGGCATAACTGGTCACAGAACGAACCTTGTTCGTCTGCAGTTGTCCGACAAAGTGCCATGTCAGCGAAAGATCCGCACAAGCGGTGGCTTTGGGGGCGGCGTCCTGGTCACGATTCTCCGCGACATGACGCACACCGAGTTCACGCAGGATCCGCACATCGCTCGCGGGGTAGGTCTTGGTGACCACGATCAGGGTCACTTCCTCGCGCTTGCGACCGGCCGCGGCGCAGGAGGAGGCGATTCTTTCCTCCACCTGTGCCAGATTCGCGGCGAGTTGAGCCTTACGGTCCGTCATGCCCTATCAGTCCAACCAGACATATCCGGCGAGCCGCCCGGTGGTGCGGTCGCGGCGGTACGAGAAATGGTCGCCCGATTCCAGCGTGCAGTACGGCGAGGAGTGCCGGTCCGCCACACCGAGGGCGGCGAGCTGGGCGTGGACTCCACCGGTGACATCAACGGCCGGGGTACCCCAGCTGGTCTCGGACCAGGTACCGGGAACGGCCCCGGCGACCTCGGCCCGCATCGTCTCCGGCACCTCGTAACACCGTCCGCAGACGGCCGGTCCGGTGTGCGCGGTGATCCGGGAGGGGTGTGCGCCGAGCGCGACCATGGCCTCCACCGCCGCTGGAACGACTCCGGCGACCAGTCCCGGCCGCCCGGCGTGCGCCGCCCCGACGACTCCGGCGACCGGGTCGGCGAGAAGAACGGGGGTGCAGTCGGCGGTGAGGACCGCGAGCGGCAGCCCGCGCCGGGCGGTCACCACCGCGTCCACGGCCGGAATCTCCGCGTCCGCACTCCAGGGGCCGTCCACCACCGCGACGTCCCGGCCGTGCACCTGGTTCATCCACACGACGCGGGCCGGGTCGAGGCCGAGTCGGCCGGCCGCACGCTCCCGGTTCGCGCCGACGGCGGCGGGGTCGTCGCCGACCGCGCCGCCGAGGTTGAGCTCACCGTACGGAGCGGCGCTCACTCCGCCCCACCGGTCGGTGAAGGCGAAGTGAGCGCTGCCCGTGACGGGTTCCGCCCGGTGCTGAGCTATCACTTCAAGAAGTCCGGAACGTCCAGCTCTTCGGCCTGGGTGTCCTGGTAGGGACGGGCCGGCGGGACGTGCGGCGGCGAGACCGGCCCGAGCGCGCTCTCGCTCGAGGCCGACGCGGGGGCGGGCTCGGCCGGAGCCGGGCTCTCCTCGCGCGGAGGCACGGAACCGAGTCCGCCCGTCGGGCGCGGGGACTCGACGGAGGACCTGGCCGGGGCGGCCGGCTCCTCGCGCTTGTTGCTGTTCGCGCCGAGGACGTTCTCCCGGCGGGCGGGCGGCTGCCCGCCGTCGAAGCCCGCCGCGATCACGGTGACCCGTACCTCGTCGCCCAGGGCGTCGTCGATGACGGCGCCGAAAATGATGTTGGCCTCGGGGTGCGCGGCCTCGCTCACCAGCTGGGCGGCCTCGTTGATCTCGAAGAGACCGAGGTCGCTGCCGCCGGAGATGGAGAGGAGGACACCGCGGGCGCCGTCGATGGAGGCTTCCAGGAGGGGCGAGGAGATCGCCATCTCCGCCGCCGCCACCGCGCGGTCGTCGCCGCGTGCCGAGCCGATGCCCATGAGCGCCGATCCGGCCTCGGACATGACCGACTTGACGTCGGCGAAGTCGAGGTTGATCAGACCCGGGGTGGTGATGAGGTCGGTGATGCCCTGGACACCCGAGAGCAGCACCTGGTCGGCCGACTTGAACGCGTCGAGCACGCTGACCTGGCGGTCCGAGATGGACAGCAGGCGGTCGTTGGGAATGACGATGAGGGTGTCGACCTCTTCGCGGAGTTCGGCGATGCCGTCCTCCGCCTGGTTCGCGCGTCGCCGGCCCTCGAAGGTGAACGGGCGGGTGACCACGCCGATCGTGAGGGCGCCGAGCGAGCGCGCGATGTTGGCGACGACTGGTGCGCCGCCGGTGCCGGTGCCGCCGCCTTCTCCGGCGGTGACGAAGACCATGTCGGCCCCCTTGAGGACCTCCTCGATCTCCTCACGGTGGTCCTCTGCCGCCTTACGACCGACGGCCGGGTTCGCCCCGGCGCCGAGGCCTCGGGTGAGTTCACGGCCGACGTCGAGCTTGACGTCGGCGTCGCTCATCAACAGGGCTTGTGCGTCCGTGTTGATCGCGATGAACTCGACGCCCTTGAGACCGACCTCGATCATTCGGTTGATGGCATTGACACCACCGCCGCCGACACCGATGACCTTGATGACTGCGAGGTAGTTCTGCGGTGCTGCCACGTCGAAGGCCTCTCGCCTCGAGTTACGTGTCGTCGCTCCGCGGTAGCTCCGCGGCGACGACTGATGTCGATGGGGACGGTCCGAACGCCGACCCAAACCCTAACGTTGAAGTTTAGGGTTACCGGTGTGCCTGCTTCCTGGACTCTTCCGAACAGGACACTAAGTCGACAAGTGGCGCACGTTCAACGAACACGCCGAACCTCCCGTTTTTCTTTTCACCCTATGTGATCACCCGTAGCGCTGACCAACCAGGGTGCTGGCCAGCACAAATACCCGTCAACTCGCCGATACCGCCGGGGCGGTGGGAGCGCTTATGTCGAAGTGTCCCACTTTGGGAGCGGCTTTCATGAGTGCGGTGAGGACGCGCGCCTTCACCGGTCCGTCTTCGCCGCTCCCCCAGGTCACCACACGATCCCGGGTGAGCAGCAAGGAGATCGCGTCGTACGAAGTGACCCGTACGGCCTCGGTGTCCTCGGCCACAGCTGCCGGAAGGTCGCCGACGACGCGGACCGCTTCCCGCAACAGACCGTCACCACCGAAGCGGCGCAGGCTCGCGGACGGTTCGGGAGTCAGCTCCAGCAGAGGCACGCCCTTCGGGGCCTTGTCCACGGTGGCGAAGCGCACGCCCTTGGCGTCCACTTCCACGAACGCACCGTCCTTCTCGACCAGCAGGACCGGCTTCCGTTCGGTCACCTTAAGGCCGATGCCGTCCGGCCAGGACCGAACGACATCAACTGTGTCGATACGAGGCAACTTCTGGCGCAACCGCCGCTCCATGGCGTCGGTGTCCACGGAGACCAGCGGGGCGCCGATCGGCGTGGCGGCAACCGCTTCCACTTCTTCGCGGGTCAGGACCTCGACTCCGCTCGTGCCGACCTTCTCGACGCGGAGCCAGGAGGAGCCGTAGAGCACCCAGATCACGAACGCGGTGAACAGGGCGGCCGCGACGCCGATCAGGATCAGCAGGGTGCGGCGGCTGATCCGGGGCTCGTCGGGGCCGGTCCGCGGCGGGCGGGCGGAGGTGTCCGCCCGCCCGGGTGCGCCGCGCTGGGCGGTCGTCGGTCCGGCCACGCTCGCTCCTTCGCCGGACCCGTGGCGCCCGCCCCGGGTCCGCACCGCATCGCGCCGGGCGCCTAGCGGCGCGCGGCAATCGCTTCGTACACCATGCCGACGAGCAGGTCGTCGGCGTCGCGCCGGCCGAACTCGGCAGCGGCGCGGGACATTTCGTACAGCCGGTGAGGGTCCGACAGTACCGGCAGGACGTTGCCCTGCACCCACTCCGGGGTGAGCGCCGCGTCGTCCACCAGCAGGCCGCCGCCGGCGTTGACCACCGGCTGGGCGTTGAGCCGCTGTTCACCGTTGCCGATGGGCAGCGGCACGTAGGCGGCGGGGAGCCCGACGGCGGAGAGTTCGGCGACGGTCATCGCGCCCGCGCGACAGAGCATCATGTCGGCCGCGGCGTACGCGAGGTCCATCCGGTCCACGTACGGTACCGGGATGTAGGGCGGCATCCCGGGCATGTTGTCGATCCGCGGCAATTCGTTCTTCGGGCCGACCACATGGAGGATCTGGATCCCGGAACGCTGCAGCAGCGGCGCGACCCGCTGGACCACCTCGTTGAGGTGGCGCGCGCCCTGCGATCCGCCGGAGACCAGCAGCGTGGGCAGGTTGGGGTCGAGGCCGAAGGAGGCGCGGGCCTCCGGGCGGACCCGGGCGCGGTCCAGGGTCGCGATGGTGCGGCGCAGCGGGATGCCGATGTAGCGGGCGCCGCGCAGCTTGCTGTCGGGGGTGGAGACGGCGACCCCGTGGGCGTACCGCGAGCCGATCTTGTTGGCCAGGCCCGGGCGGGCGTTGGCCTCGTGGACGACGATCGGCACACCGGCCCGCTTGGCGGCCAGGTAGCCGGGCAGGGCGACGTAGCCGCCGAAGCCGACCACGCAGTCCGCCTTGGTCCGCTCCAGGATCTGCTCGGCCGCCTTGATGGTGCCGCGCAGCCGGCCCGGGACGGTGATCAGTTCGGGCGTGGGCTTACGGGGCAGCGGCACGGCCGGGATGAGCGCCAGCTCGTACCCCCGCTCGGGCACGAGTCTGGTCTCCAGTCCGCGTTCCGTGCCGAGGGCAGTGATTCCCACGGTCGGGTCCTGCCTGCGCAGGGCGTCTGCGAGGGCAAGCGCGGGCTCGATGTGTCCGGCGGTCCCCCCGCCGGCGAGTACGACATGCACCGAAATTCACCGCTCTCCGGACGGACGCTTCTTGACGCGCCGTCTCATCGTCTTCCATCTCACCCCGGGCTTCCGCATGGCCAGGGCCGCCTTGGCGGCTGGGTCCTCCCGTGCGAAGGCGATCATCAGCCCGACCGCGAACATCGTCGGCAGCAGGGCCGACCCCCCGTAGGAGAACAGCGGGAGCGGAACCCCGGCGATCGGCAACAGACCGAGCACCGCACCGATGTTGATCACGGCCTGGGCCGTGATCCACGTGGTCACGCCTCCCGCGGCAAACCTCACGAAGGGGTCCTCCGTGCGTCCGGCCACGCGGATACCCGCATAGCCTAGAGCCGCGAACAGGGCGAGCACCGACAACGTCCCCGCCAGACCCAGTTCCTCACCGGTGATCGCGAAGATGAAGTCGGTGTGGGGTTCCGGGAGTTGACCCCATTTTTCCACACTCGCACCCAGCCCGGAACCGAACCATCCGCCGGACGCCAGAGCATAGATCCCATGTGCGGCCTGCCAGCAGCCGCCCTCCGGATCGGGTTCGCTCACCCCCATGCAGGCGAGCCGGGACATCCGGTTGGGGCTGGTCCTGATCAGCAGGAACGCGAGGACGGAGGCGAAGCCGAGCACCGCGGCGAACAGCCGGGTGGGGGCGCCGGCCAGCCAGAGCAGACCGAACAGGATCGCTGTGAGAATGATCGCGGTTCCCATGTCGCCGCCGAGCATGATCAGTCCGAGCAGCATGAAGGCGACCGGCACGAGCGGCACGAGCATGTGCTTCCACTGCGTCAGCAACCGCTTGTCCTGCTTGCGGGCCAGCAGGTCCGCCGCCCACAGGATGAGGGCCAGCTTGCCGAACTCGCTGGGCTGGAGCTGGAAGGGGCCGCCCAGGTAGAGCCAGTTCTGGTTGCCGTTGACCGACATCCCTATCCCCGGCACCTGGACCAGGACCATCAGGAAGACGGTGACCATCAGTATCGGGTAGGCCAGCGCACGGTGGAGCTTCACGGGCATCCGGGCGGCGAGCAGCATCAGCGCGCCCCCGATGACCGCGGCGAGGAACTGCTTGCCGAAGAAGTAGGTCGAGGGCTTGCTGATGTCCAGCGCCTTGATCATCGAGGCGGAGTAGACCATCACCAGGCCCAGCACGGTGATCAGGAGGCTGGAGCCGAGGATCACGTAGTAGGCGGTCAGGGGCCGGTCCCAGGCCCGCCGTGCCCGCTCGTAGGCCCGGCGCGGTCCGCCGCCGCGCCCGGTGCGCGGGGGCCGGGGCCCCGTGCCGCCGCGTCCGGAGCCGCGGGACGTCTCCGGACGCCGGGCTCCGGTGGCGAGGCGCCCGCGCAGGGCGAGCCCGTCGGGCAGCGGTACTCCGGCGGGTGCGGGCGACGCGGCGAGGGGGCGGGGTACCGAGGCCCGTGCGCGGTCCCGCCGTACGGCGAATCTCTCGTCGGCCGGCATTGTCGCTGTCCCCTCCACTGCTCGTGCCCGGGGCCCGTGACCCCGGGCGCGGAGGCCCGGTCGGTCAGGCGCTCTCGTCGGCGCGTGCGCGGACCGCGTCCGCGAACGCCTCGCCCCGCTTGTTGTAGTTGGTGAACATGTCCATCGAGGCACAGGCCGGGGCCAGCAGTACCGTATCCCCCGGCCGGGCGAGCGCGGCCGCCCGTGCGACCGCTTCGGACATCGCCCCAGTGTCGGTCCGGTCGAGGTCGACCACCGGGACTTCGGGGGCGTGTCGCGTCAGGGCTTCGCGGATCAGCGCCCGGTCGGCGCCGATCAGCACGACCCCGCGCAGCCGCTTCGCCGCACCGGCGACCAGCTCGTCGAACGTGGCGCCCTTGGCCAGTCCGCCCGCGATCCAGACGATGGAGTCGTAGGCGGCGAGGGAGGCCTCGGTGGCATGGGTGTTGGTGGCCTTGGAGTCGTCCACGTAACGGACTTCGTCGATGTCCGCGATGTGTTCGATGCGGTGGGCGTCCGGCCGGAAGGCGCGCAGTCCGTCGCGGACGGCGGCCGGCTCCACGCCGAAGGCGCGGGCGAGGGCGGCGGCGGCGAGGGCGTTGGCGATGTTGTGCGGGGCCGGCGGGTCGACGTCGGTGACCTCGGCCAGTTCCTGGGCCTGCTTCTGGCGGTTGGCGACGAACGCCCGGTCGACGAGGATGCCGTCCACCACGCCGAGCTGCGAGGGGCCGGGGGCGCCGAGGGTGAAGCCGATGGCGCGGCAGCCCTCTTCGACGTCCGCCTCGCGCACCAGGTCCTCGGTGGCCGGGTCGGCCGCGTTGTAGACGCAGGCGACCGTGTTGCCCTCGTAGACACGGCCCTTGTCGGCGGCGTACGCCTCCATCGAGCCGTGCCAGTCGAGGTGGTCCGGCGCCAGGTTGAGGACGGCCGCCGAGTGCGCGCGGGGGGAGGGCGCCCAGTGCAGCTGGTAGCTGGAGAGTTCGACGGCGAGGACGTCGTACTCGGTCTCGCCGAGCACCGCGTCCAGCAGCGATACGCCGATGTTGCCGACGGCGGCGGTGCGCAGGCCCGCCGCCTCAAGGATCGACGCCAGCATCCGTACGGTCGTGGTCTTGCCGTTGGTGCCGGTGACCGCGAGCCAGGGAGCGGCCTTCCGGCCGTTCGTTCCGCGCAGTCGCCAGGCCAGTTCGACGTCGCCCCAGACCGGGACGCCCGCCTCAGCGGCAGCCAGGAAGAGCGGCTTGTCCGGCTGCCAGCCGGGGGCGGTGACGACGAGTTCCGTGGACGGCGGCAGCGTCGCGCCGTCGCCGAGGCGCACGGTGATGCCGAGCGCCTCCAGTCCGGCCGCCTGCGCGCGGGCGCGTTCGTCGTCGCCGTCGTTGACGACGGTGACGAGCGCACCGCGCTCGTGCAGGGCGCGGGCCGCGGGAATGCCGCTGACGCCGAGCCCCGCGACGGTGACATGCTTGCCCTGCCAGTCCACGGTGCTGCTCACTTCTTGGCTGCCCATCCCGCGTAGAAGAGGCCGAGGCCGACGATCACGCACATGCCCTGGATGATCCAGAAGCGGACCACGACCAGGACTTCGGACCACCCCTTGAGTTCGAAGTGGTGCTGGAGCGGCGCCATCCGGAAGACCCGCTTGCCGGTCATCTTGAACGAACCGACCTGGATGACCACGGACATGGTGATCATCACGAACAGGCCGCCGAGGACGGCCATCAGGAGCTCGGTGCGGGAGAGGATCGCGAGGCCCGCGATCGCGCCGCCGAGGGCGAGCGAGCCGGTGTCGCCCATGAAGATCTTGGCGGGCGAGGTGTTCCACCACAGGAAGCCGAAGCAGGCGCCCATCAGGGCGGCGGCGACGACGGCGAGGTCGAGCGGGTCGCGTACTTCGAAGCAGGCACTGGGGTTGGTCAGCTTGTCCGCGTTGGCGCAGGACTCCTGGAACTGCCAGAGGCCGATGAAGGTGTAGGCGCCGAAGACCATCACGGAGGCGCCGGTGGCCAGTCCGTCGAGGCCGTCGGTGAGGTTCACGCCGTTGGACATGGCGAGGATCATGAACAGCGCCCAGACGCAGAAGAGCACCGGGCCGATCGACCAGCCGAAGTCCTCCACGAAGGAGAGCCGGTCGGAGGCCGGGGTGCTGCCCGCTGAGTTGGGGAACTGGAGCGAGAGCACCGCGAAGGCGATGCCGACGATCAGCTGTCCCGCCATCTTCGCCTTGGCCCGCAGACCGAGCGAACGCTGCTTGACGATCTTGATGTAGTCGTCGAGGAACCCGACGAGCCCCATGCCGGTCATGAGGAACAGCACGAGGACGCCGGAGTAGCGGATGTCCTCTCCCGTGAGGACCTTCGCGAGGAGGTACGCGATGACCGTCGCCAGGATGAAGGCGATGCCGCCCATCGTGGGCGTGCCCTTCTTGCTGCCGTGGGTGCGCGGGCCGTCGTCCCGGATGAACTGCCCGTATCCCTTGCGGGCCAGCAGCTTGATCAGCAGCGGAGTACCGACCAGGGTCAGGAAGAGCCCGATGGCCCCCGCGAAGAGGATCTGCCTCATCGGCCGGCGACCTCGCCCTCGGTCGAGTTCTCCAGCAGTGCCTGGGCGACCTTCTCCAGGCCGACCGACCGGGACGCCTTCACCAGCACGACGTCTCCCGGGCGCAGTTCACTGCGCAACAGGTCGACGGCCGCCTGTGCGTCGGACACGTGCACCGACTCCTCACCCCACGAACCCTCGTTATATGCGCCCAGTTGCAGCCAGGAGGCTTCTCTCCCCCCGACAGCGACGAGCTTGCTGACGTTGAGCCGGACGGCGAGCCGTCCGACCGCGTCGTGCTCGGCGAGCGACGCGTCACCGAGCTCGGCCATCTGACCGAGCACCGCCCAGGTGCGTCCCCCGTCGGCCCCTCGGGCCTGGCCCATGGCAGCCAGCGCACGCAGTGCGGCTCTCATGGATTCGGGGTTCGCGTTGTAGGCGTCGTTGACGATCGTCACACCGTCCGGACGCTCGGTGACCTCCATGCGCCAGCGGGAGAGGGTGCCCGCCTCCGAGAGCGCCTCGGCGATCTCGGTCACGGACATGCCCAACTCATGGGCGACGGCGGCCGCGGCGAGCGCGTTCGACACGTGGTGCTCACCGTACAGGCGCATGGTCACGTCGCTGCACCCGGTGGGTGTGTGGAGCTCGAAGGCGGGCCGCCCGTCGGCGGTCATCCTGACCTTCTCGCCCCGTACGTCCGCTTCCGGGGCTTCTCCGAAGAGCAGGACGCGTGCCCGGGTGCGCGAGGCCATGGCGCGGACGAGCGGGTCGTCCGCGTTGAGCACGGCGCAGCCGTCCTCGGGCAGGACCTCGACCAGCTCGCCCTTGGCCTGGGCGATGGCCTCCCGGCTGCCGAACTCGCCGAGGTGGGCGGAGCCGACGTTGAGGACCAGGCCGATGCGGGGCGGTGTGAGGTTGGCCAGATAGTGGATGTGGCCGACGCCGCGGGCCCCCATCTCCAGGACCAGGTGCTCGGTCTCGGCGGTGGCGGTCAGCGCCGTGACCGGCAGGCCGATCTCGTTGTTGAGGGAGCCGGGCGTCCAGACGGTCGGGCCCTTGCGCTGGAGGAGCTGCGCGATCAGGTCCTTGGTGGACGTCTTGCCGGCGGATCCGGTGAGGCCGACGACGGTGGTGCCGAGGCGTTCGACGACGGCACGGGCGAGGGCTCCGAGGGCGCCGACGACATCGTCCACGACGATCGCTGGAACGCCGACGGGGCGGGCCGCCAGCACGGCTGCCGCGCCTGCCTCGACGGCGCGCTGGGCGTAGTCGTGGCCGTCGACCCGTTCGCCGGCGAACGCGGCGAACAGGCTGCCGGGGGCGACCTCGCGGGAGTCGATGACGACGGGTCCGGTCACGGTGACTGCCGGATCCGGTATGTCGTACGACTGCCCGCCGACGATTTCGGCGATCTCGGCGAGGGAAAGGGTGATCACTTGGTCATCCCTGACTGTTGTTCTCGAGGTGAGGGGCACGGTCCGCGGCGCCGGGACGCGCCAGGGACCGCTCGATGGCTGCGTGCAGGACCTTGCGGTCGTCGAAGGCGCGTACCACCCCGTGGATGTCCTGGCCCTGTTCGTGCCCCTTGCCCGCGACGAGGACGGTGTCGCCCGCCTCCGCGCGGGCGACGGCGGCGGCGATGGCCGAAGCTCGGTCGGCGTCGACCAGCACGTCGCCGCGCTCGTGGACGGGCACCTCGGCGGCTCCGGAGAGCATCGCGGCGAGGATCGCGAGGGGGTCCTCGGAGCGGGGGTTGTCGGAGGTCAGCACGGCGGTGTCGGCGAGCCGGGCGGCTGCCGCGCCCATCGGGCCGCGCTTGGTGGTGTCGCGGTCGCCGCCGCAGCCGAGGACGATGTGCACCTTGCCCTCGGTGACCTTGCGCAGGGAGCGCAGTACGGACTCGACGGCGTCGGTCTTGTGCGCGTAGTCGACGACGGCGAGGTAGGGCTGTCCGGCGTCCACCCGCTCCAGCCGGCCGGGGACCCCGGGGACGGCCGCGATGCCGTCGGCGGCGGTCTGCGGGTCGACGCCCGCGACGGCCAGCGTGACGATCGCGGCGAGGGTGTTGGCGACGTTGAACGGGCCGGGCAGCGGGGCGCGGGCGGTGATCCGCTCGCCCTTCGGGCCGACGGCGGTGAAGGTGCTGTCGTGCGGTCCGACCTCGACGTCCTCGGCGTGCCAGTCGGCGTCCGGGTGGCCCTCGGCGGAGAAGCTGGTGACGGGCACCCCGGACTCGGTCAGGAGCCTGCGGCCGTACTCGTCGTCGAAGTTCACGACGCCGCGGTGGCTGCGTTCGGGGGTGAACAGCTGGGCCTTGGCCTGGAAGTAGTCCTCCATGCCGGAGTGGAACTCCATGTGCTCCGGGCTGAGGTTGTTGAAGACGGCGACGTCGAAGACGCAGCCGTCGACCCGGCCGAGCACCAGGGCGTGGCTGGAGACCTCCATCGCGACGGCCTCGACGCCGCGTTCGCGCATGACGGCGAACAGCGCCTGGAGGTCGGTGGCTTCGGGGGTGGTGCGCTCGGACTTGATGCGCTCGTCGCCGATCCGCATCTCGACGGTGCCGATCAGCCCGGTGGGGCGCCCGGCCGCGCGCAGTCCGCCCTCGACGAGGTACGCGGTGGTGGTCTTGCCGGAGGTTCCGGTGATGCCGAGCTGGAGGAGGCCGATGCCGGGCCGACCGTAGATGTCGGCGGCCAGCTCGCCCATCACGGCGCGCGGGTCCTCGGTGACCAGCACCGGCAGACCGGTGGCCGCGGCGCGCTCGGCGCCCGCGGGGTCGGTGAGGACGGCCGCGGCGCCGAGGCCCGCGGCCTGGGCCGCGAAGTCGGCGCCGTGGAAGCGGGCGCCGGGCAGGGCCGCGTACACGTCGCCCGGGCGCACGGCCCGCGAGTCGTGCGTGATGCCGGTGACCTCGCCGGTCCCGGCCGCTTCGACGCCTAGCCGGTCTGCCAGCTCGCCGAGGGGGGTGGGCCGGAGCCGGTCCGGTCGGGGCGCTCCCGGGTAGGTCACAGGCGCGTCCTTCTGAGAGGTTTGGGGCTGATCAGCGTGGGGCACGGCGGTGAGCGTACCGGGCCGGTGCGGCGTCTCGCGAAGCGAGGGACCCCCGTTGCGGTGGTTCTCGTTCCGGTTCCCGGGATCGGGGGTGATGGTTGTCACTGAGGGTTCCCTTGGAGGAGATGCTCGCGCATCCCCGTGTTCACTCGCCGGGCTTGAAGGACACCGGCAGCCGGGGCGGCTCGCTGCCGGACGGTGGGGTCTGGAGCGTCTTGAGCGCGAACTCCATGACCTGCTTGTAGATCGGGCCGCAGATCTGGCCGCCGAAGTAGCTGCCCTTGGTGGGGTTCTGGATCGCGCAGTAGACGGTGACCTGTGGGTTGTCGGCAGGGGCGAAGCCCGCGAAGGAGGCGGTGTAGCCCTTGTAGACGCCGCGGACGGGGTCGACGCGGTTGGCGGTGCCGGTCTTGCCCGCGACCCGGTAGCCGGGGATGGCGGCCTTGGTGCCGGTCCCTTCGCGGTCGTCGACGACGGACTCCAGCATCGTCGCCAGGGTCTTGGCGGTCTTCTCGCTGACCACCCGGTTCTCCTCGGGGGCCTCGGCGGCCGTGAAGCGGCCGTCGGAGCCCTTGGCGCCGCGGACGAGGGTGGGGGCGATCCGTACGCCGCCGTTGGCGATGGTGGAGTAGACCGAGGCGGCCTGGACGGCGTTGAGGGAGAGGCCCTGGCCGAAGGGGATCGTGTACTGCTGCGAGGTCGACCAGTCCTTGGGGTGGGCCAGCAGTCCGGGCGACTCCCCGGGGTAGCCGAGCCCGGTCCTGGAGCCGAGGCCGAACTTGCGCAGGTAGGAGTAGAGGACCTGGTTGGCCTCCGCCTGGGTCTTGCCGAGCTGGCCGGTCGCCAGGATGGTGCCGATGTTGCTGGACTTGGCGAGGACCCCGTTGAGCGTGAGGTACCAGGTGGGGTGGTCCACGTCGTCCTTGAAGAGCCGGTCGCCGCGGTGCAGCCGGTTGGGGACGGTGACGTGGGTGCCGGGTGTGGCGGCCTTCTCCTCCAGTACGGCGGCCATGGACATGACCTTGCTGGTGGAGCCGGGCTCGTACACGTCCTGGAGCGCCGCGTTGCCGAGGGAGGCGGCGGTCGCCTGGGAGAGGTCGTTGGGGTCGTAGCCGGGGGCGTTGGCCATGGCCAGCAGCTCGCCGGTCCGGGTGTTCTGCACGATGACGTAGCCGCGGTCGGCCTTGGACTTCTCGACCTGGTCGCTGATGGCCTTCTGGGCGGCCCACTGGATGTCGCGGTCGATGGTCAGCTCGATGTCGGAGCCGGGCACGGCCGGGATCTCGCTGCTGCCCGCGGTGGGGACCCGGCGGCCGCCGGCCTGGGCGTAGCGGATCTTGCCGTCCTTGCCCGCGAGTTCCTCGTTCAGCTGCGATTCGAGGCCACCGCCGCCCTTGCCGTCGGCGCTGACGAATCCCAGTATCCCGGCGGCGAGGTCCCCGTTGGGGTAGACGCGCTTGGTGGTGGGCACCTGGAGGACGCCGGCCAGGACGTTGGCTCCGGGGCCGCCCTTGAGCTTGTCCTCGTACGCCTTCTCGGCGAAGACGGACTTGAGGTCCTTGATCTGCTTCCAGACCTGGGGGGTCTGCCGGTGGGCGAGGACGGTGTAGCGGCTCTTGGGCGTCGAGAGCTTCTTGACCAGCTCGTCGACGTCCTTGCCGAGGATCGGGGCGAGCAGCGCCGCGGCCTGCTGGGGCGCGTCGGGCGCGTGGCTCTCCTCGGGCGTGAACAGCTTGGGGTCGGCCGTGATGTTGTGCGCGTCCACGCTGGTGGCGAGCGCGACGCCCTTGCGGTCGGTGATCTCGCCGCGCTCGGCGGCGACCGTGTACTCCAGGTAACGGTTCTTCTCGGCCTTGGCCGCGTACGCGCTGGCGTCGACGGCCTGGACCTGGAGCAGGCGGGCCACGAAGGCCAGCATGACCAGCGTCAGCCCGAGGCTGACGAGCCGCAGCCGGGGGCGGGGGCTGCCGAGGCGCAGGGAGCGCGGTGTGCCTCCGCGCGCGGAGGTGCGCCCCGGCGTGGGGCGGGGGCGGCGGGCCGGTGGGCGCGCGCCGGAGCGGCCGGATCCTGATCCCCCGCTGCGGGGGCGGGCCGGTCCGGGTACGCGGCGGCGCGGCGGTTCCTTGGGCGGCACTGCGTCACCTGCCGGGGCTCGTCGGGGGCGGGGGGCTCTCCGCCCCCGGGGCGGTTGCGGGGCCGGACTCGGTCGCGGGGACGGATCCGGAGGACGGGGCGGAGCCGGAGGGGCCGGCCGCGGCCCCGGAGGCGTCGGGGTCCGGTGCGGCGTCCGTCGGAGCGCCCGGGCTCGGCGTGGGGCTGGGGCTCGGCGACGGCGGGGCGGTGGCCTCGGAGGGCTCGCCGCGGACCGTGCCGTCGGGGTTCAGGAAGGCGGGGCTGCCGCCGGGAACCATGCCCAGCTCCCGGGCTCGGCGCTCCAGGGCGTCGGGCTGGGAACGGCTGTCGACGTCGCGCTGGAGCGCCTGCTGCTCGTCGGTGAGCTCGGTGGTCTCCCGCTTCAGCTCGCTGAGCCTGAACGAACCTTCGTTGAGCGCCGAGTTCAGCAGGAGCAGGGTGATGAGCCCGCCGCCCAGGAGCAGGACGACCAGCAGCACGAAGGGGGTGCGGGCCGCGGTGCTGGGCCCGGTGGACGGCATCAGCCGGGCGAGCCGCGCGGCCCGCCCCTTCAGCGGTGCGGCCGGCTTGCTCACCGCACGGCTCCCCTGCCGCCCGGCGCTGGGCGGCCGCTGCGCTTCGGGGGGCGCCGGGTGCTCATCGCTCCTCCGCGCGGATGCGCTGGGCGCCGCGCAGCCGGGCGGGGGCGGCGCGCCGGTTCTCGGCGACCTCCTCCTCGGTGGGCAGCTCGGCGCCCCGGGTGAGCTGCTTGAGCCGGGGCTGGTAGCGCTCGGGGACGACGGGCAGTCCGGGGGGCGCGGTGTTGGCGGCGCCGGCCGCGAAGACCTGCTTGACCAGCCGGTCCTCCAGCGAGTGGTAGGACAGCACGGCGATACGGCCGCCGACGTCGAGGCACTCAACGGCGGCCGGGATGGCCCGCTCCAGGACGCTCAGCTCGCCGTTGACCTCGATGCGCAGGGCCTGGAAGGTCCGCTTCGCGGGGTTGCCCCCGGTGCGCTTGGCGGCCTGCGGCAGCGCGTCGCGGATCAGCTCGACGAGCCGGGCACTGTTGCTGAACGGCTCCTTCTCGCGTTCGCGTACGACGACGGAGACGATCCGCTTGGCCTGCTTCTCCTCGCCGTACGCGCGCAGGATGCGGACCAGTTCGCCGGGCGGGTAGGTGTTGAGCACCTCGGCGGCGCCCATGCCGGTGCTCTGGTCCATCCGCATGTCGAGCGGGGCGTCCTGGGCGTACGCGAATCCGCGGTCGGCCTCGTCCAGTTGCATGGAGGAGACGCCGAGGTCGAACAGCACACCCTGGACCTTCGGGACCCCGAGCCGCGCCAGGACCTCGGGAAGCTCGTCGTAGACCGCGTGGACGAGCGTGGCCCGGTCACCGTAGGGGGCGAGCCGTTCGCCGGAGAGGCGGAGCGCCTCCTTGTCGCGGTCCAGGGCGATCAGCCGGGCGGTGGGGAAGGAGGCGAGCAGCGCCTCGCTGTGGCCGCCGAGGCCGAGGGTGCAGTCGACGACCACGGGCTCCGGGCGGGCCGGGTCCTGGAGAGCCGGGGCCAACAGGTCCAGACACCTCTGGAGCATCACGGGGACGTGTCGGGTCTGGCTCAATGCGCCCTCTCAGGCTCTGTCCCGCGCGGCCGGCACGTACGTCCTGGTCCCCGCCCGCCCTGAAGGGGAGGTCCGCCGGCGCCGGGGAAGAGGCGTCGGCCGACCGAGAGCGGGAGAGGGCCGGGTCGCACGTACGCCGCACATCACGGGGGAAATACGGAATATGCAGGAGGTACAGGGGGTGCGATGGGGCAGTGGATACGAGGGGTGGTTGGTGACTTCGCGTTACTTTAGTCCACCCTGCCATTCGATCGATGCGCGATCAACGAACCGGGCAGCGAGTCGTGCCACCCGTCCGGATGCGGCGAACTCACCCGAACGGGCGCATCCCCGGGAGTCTTGTGGGTTAGCTCACAACAAGCCGAGTTGACGTTCTTTGTCCGCTCTCACAGCACGCCCGGCCCAGGCGGGAAGGCTAACGTCGTATCCATGTCGACTTCTGCTCACTCTCCCGCCGAGTCCATGACATCCACCGCCGCGGCGGTCCGCGAGGGGGGCCAGGTCACCGACCGGCTCATCGAACTGAACGCCGGATACGCGAAGGACTTCCGCGATCCGGGCATGGACGCGCGTCCCGTCCTCCAGGTGGCCGTGGTCGCCTGCATGGACGCCCGTCTCGACCTGCACGCGGCGCTCGGCCTGGAGCTCGGGGACTGCCACACCATCCGTAACGCGGGCGGCGTGGTCACCGACGACGTGATCCGCTCCCTGACCATCAGCCAGCGGGCGCTCGGCACCCGCAGCGTGATCCTCATCCACCACACCAACTGCGGCCTGGAGTCCCTCACCGAGGACTTCCGGCAGGAACTGGAGCGCGAGGTGGGCCAGCGTCCGGTCTGGGCGGTGGAGGCCTACACGGACGCCGACCAGGACGTACGCCAGTCGATGCAGCGGGTGCGCACCTCGCCGTTCCTGCTCCACACCGACGACGTGCGCGGGTTCGTCTTCGACGTGACCACCGGCCTGCTGCGCGAGATCCCCTCCGCCTCCTGAACGCACTCACCCGGCTTCCCGGCCCTCCGTCGCACCTCACGCACGCATCACCGCGCCTCGCGATGCCGAAATCGCGACAGACGCTGACTTTTCACACCCACTTATCCACAGGCGAGTGACACGAAGCGGTAACGGCAACAAGAATGCGGGTGTGACACCCCCGGGCAGTCCGGAGGAGTGTCCGATTTCCGGGGTGGGCCGCGCGGGTACGCGCGACGGCCCCTGCGCAAAAGGGCCGAGGAGGGCCGGGTGACGACCTATGACGATCGAGCGAGCCTCACGGATCTGACCACCACAGCAGAGCGGGTGCGCAGGTCGGTCGAGGGGGTGATCGAGGGCAAGCCCGAGGTCGTACGGCTATCGCTGACCGTGCTCCTCGCCGAGGGGCATCTCCTCATCGAGGATGTCCCCGGTGTCGGCAAGACCATGCTGGCCAAGGCGCTGGCGCGGTCCATCGACTGTTCGGTGCGACGGATCCAGTTCACGCCGGACCTGCTGCCCTCGGACATCACCGGTGTGTCGATCTTCGACCAGCAGCGGCGGGACTTCGAGTTCAAGCCGGGTGCGATCTTCGCCCAGATCGTGATCGGCGACGAGATCAACCGCGCCTCGCCGAAGACGCAGTCGGCGCTTCTGGAGTCGATGGAGGAGCGCCAGGTCACCATCGACGGACACTCCTACGAGCTGCCCGACCCGTTCATGGTGGTCGCCACCCAGAACCCGGTCGAGATGGAGGGCACCTACCCGCTGCCCGAGGCCCAGCGCGACCGGTTCATGGCCCGGGTCTCCATCGGCTACCCCAGCCCGGAGGCCGAGCTCCAGATGCTCGACGTGCACGGGGGCATCTCCCCGCTGGACGACCTCCAGCCGGTGGCCCACGCGCACGACATCGTGAAGCTGATCGACGCCGTCCGTACGGTGCATGTGGCCGACGCCGTGCGGCGCTACGCCGTGGAGCTCGTCGGAGCCACCCGGAGCCACCCCGACCTCAGACTCGGCGCCTCCCCGCGCGCGACGCTGCACCTGCTGCGGGCCGCGAAGGCGTCCGCCGCGCTCAGCGGGCGCGACTACGCCCTGCCGGACGACGTCCAGGCGCTGGCCACGCCGGTGCTCGCGCACCGGCTGCTGCCCACCGCCCAGGCCCAGCTGAACCGCCGCACGGCGGAGCAGGTGGTCCTGGAGATCATCCAGCGCACCCCCGTGCCGACCTCGGCCGGCGGCACCGCGCCGCCCGCTCCGGGCGGGCAGGGGCCGGGCCGCCCGCTCTACCACCAGCACCAGCCCGGGGCACGGCAGCTGTGATGGCGGCCGGCGAGCCCGGCGCCGTGGAGGACGGCGACAGGAAGGGCGGCCTCCGGGCGGCCCTGGGCGGACTGACCACCCGGGGACGCTCGTTCCTGGCCGCCGGGCTGGCCGCCGCCGTCTGCGCGTACGTCCTGGGTCAGGGCGATCTGCTGCGGGTCGGGCTGCTGCTGGCCGTGCTGCCCCTGGTCTGCGTGAGCGTGCTCTACCGCACCCGCTACCGGGTGACGGGCACCCGGCGGCTCTCGCCGTCCCGGGTGGCCGCGGGCGCGGAGGCCCGGGTGCATCTGCGGATGGAGAATATCTCCCGACTGCCCACCGGACTGCTGATGCTCCAGGACCGTGTTCCGTACGTCCTCGGTCCGCGCCCCCGCTTCGTCCTGGACCGGGTGGAGGCGGGCGGCCGGCGCGAGGTGTCCTACCGGGTCCGCTCCGACCTGCGCGGACGCTATCCGCTGGGCCCGTTGCAGCTGCGGCTCAGCGACCCGTTCGGGATGTGCGAGCTGACCCGCTCCTTCAGCGCGTACGACACCCTCGTCGTCATCCCGCGCACGGTGCCGCTGCCCGCACTGCGGCTGGCGGGCGAGGCATCCGGATACGGCGACGGACGGCAGCGGTCCCTCGCGCTGGCGGGCGAGGACGACATCATTCCGCGCGGCTACCGGCACGGCGACGACCTGCGCCGGGTCCACTGGCGCTCCACCGCCCGCCACGGCGAGCTGATGGTGCGCCGTGAGGAACAGCCGCAGCGGGCCAGGTGCACGGTCCTGCTGGACACCCGGGGGATCGGCTACCAGGGGGCCGGGCCCGACTCGGCCTTCGAATGGGCGGTCTCCGGGGCGGCCTCGGCGCTCGTGCACATGCTGGAGCGCGGCTTCGCCGTACGGCTGCTCACGGACGACGGGAACGCGGTGCCCGGTGAGGGGTCGGGCGGATTCGCGGGCTCGACCCAGGAGTCCGCGGACTCGGCGGGGCTGATGCTCGACACGCTCGCGGTGGTCGGCCATTCCGACGGCGGGGGCCTCTCGCGCGCCCATGACGTGCTGCGCGGGGGCAACGAGGGACTGCTCATCGCCTTCTTCGGCGATCTGGACGAGGAACAGGCCGCGGTCGCGGCCCGGATGCGGCAGCGGGCCGGGGCCGGGGTCGCCTTCGTCCTGGACAGCGCCGCCTGGGCCGGCGGCGGGCACGAGGCGGGGCGGGCCGAGGAGCGGCTGCGACGGCTGCGCGAGTCGGGCTGGATCGCGGTGCCCGTGGAGCCGGGGGCCGAACTGCCCGCGTTGTGGCAGGTGGCGGGCGGGATGCGCACGGATTCGAAATCCGCCACGAGCGGCGGCCCGACAGGTTTCCCGGGGGGATGGTCATGAGCGGGCGGGCCAGGCTGGCGCTGTGCGCCTATGCGGCGACGCTGCTGGCGGCGGGGGCGCTGATCCCGCTGGTGAAGGGGGCCGACTGGCTGGTGCAGGCGGCGGTGCTGCTCGGTGTCCAGAGCGGGGTGGGCGCCCTCGCGCGCCGGGTGCCGCTGGCGAGGACGCTGACCATCGGCGTCCAGACGCTGGTCACCCTGCTTCTGCTGACGCTGGTGTTCGTCCGGGACCACGCCCTGTTCGGGGTGGTGCCGGGGCCGGGGGCGCTCATGCGGCTCGGTGAGCTGCTGGTGGCGGGCGGGGAGGACGTCGGCACGTACGCCGTCCCGGCCCCGATGACCGACGGCATCAAGCTGATGGTGGTCAGCGGGGTGGTCCTGATCGGTCTCGCCGTGGACGCCCTGGCGGTGACCTTCCGCAGCGCGGCCCCGGCCGGGCTGCCCCTCCTCGCCCTGTATTCGGTCGCGGCCGGTCTCTCCGACGGCGGGGCGAGCTGGCTGTGGTTCCTGCTGGCCGCCTCCGGCTATCTGCTGCTCCTGCTGGCGGAGGGCCGGGACCGGCTCTCCCAGTGGGGCCGCGTCTTCGGCGGCGCCGCGCGGAATTCGGGCGGTCTGGCCGACGGGGTGGCCGGGGTGAGGGGAGGCTCCTCCCCCGTCCGGACCGGGCGGCGGATCGGCGTGTTCGCGCTCGGTATCGCCCTGGTGGCTCCGCTGGCCCTGCCCGCCCTGGACAGCGGCCTGCTGGGCGGCGACGGCCCGGGGAACGGCAGGGGCAGCGGTGGCGGCACCATCTCGGCGGTCAATCCGCTGGTCTCGCTGCAGAACAACCTCAACCAGCCGGACAACCGGGAGGTGATGACGTACCGCAGCAACATCGAGGACCCGCAGAGCCTCTATCTCCGGATCCTGGCCCTGGACGAGTTCAACGGCAGCGAGTGGCGTTCCTCCACCCGTCGGCTGACGGACGTTCCCGACCGCCTCCCGCAGCCCACCGGGCTGGGCAGGGACGTCTCCGTCACCGAGGTCCGGACGAACATCTCCGCGTCGCCCTCCTACCAGCAGACCTATCTGCCGCTCCCCTACCCGGCCAGCGAGGTCCGCGTCGGCGGTCGCTGGCGGTACGAGCCCGAGGGCCGCACCCTGGTCGGCGACGACGGGCAGACCACGCGCGGCGCGCGGTACGAGGTCGGCAGTCTGGTCGTCGAACCCACGGCGGCGCAGCTCGCGGCCGCGGGTTCGCCGCCCCAGGAGCTGGTCCGTGAGTACACCCAGGTGCCCGGCTCGCTGCCGAAGGTGGTCGCCGAGACCGCCGAGCAGGTCACCGAAGGCACGTCCAACGCCTACGAACAGGCCGTGAAGCTCCAGGACTGGTTCGCGTCCGACGGCGGCTTCACCTACGACACGACGGTCACCTCGGGGACGGGGTCGTCCGCCATCGCCCGGTTCCTCCGCGACCGGGAGGGCTTCTGCGTCCACTTCTCGTTCTCGATGGCCGCGATGGCCCGGACGCTGGGCATCCCGGCACGGGTAGCGGTGGGCTTCACCCCGGGCACCATGAAGGGGGACGGGGCGATCTCGGTGGGGCTGCGCGACGCGCACGCCTGGCCCGAGCTGTATTTCGAGGGCGTCGGGTGGACCCGGTTCGAGCCCACCCCGAGCCGGGGCAGCACTCCCTCGTGGACCCGGCCCGAGGTCCCCACGGACAGCGCGAGCGACGCGGCCCAGCCCTCCGCGGACACGTCCGCCGAACCGTCCGCGGCGTCCTCCGCCGAGGACAGCTGCCCGCCGCAGTTGCGTCAGGAAGGCGGGTGCGGTCCCTCGCAGGATCCGGGGGCGGCGCTGCCGACCGACCGGGGTACTCCGATCTGGAGAGTGCCGCTGCTGGTTCTCGCGGCGGTCGTGGTGCTGGTCCTGCCGCTGTCGCCGTTGCTGTGGCGGACCCGGACGCGGAATCGCCGGCTGGGCTCCGGAGGCCGGACGCCGGCGGACGCCGCCGCGCGGACACTGGCGGTCTGGCGGGAGATCACCGACGCGGCCTGGGACCACGGCATCGCGCCGGACGAGTCGCTGACGCCCCGGAAGGCTGCGGCCCGGATCGTACGGCTCGGCCGCCTCGACACCACCGCGGCCGAGGCGGTGCACCGGATCGCGGGCTCGGTGGAGCAGGTGCTGTACGCCCCGGAGCCGCGTCCGGCGGCCGGACTGGCCGAGGACGCCGCAGCGGTACGGGCGGGGCTGCGGGCAACAGCGGGCCGCTCCACCCGGCTGCGGGCGACACTGCTGCCCCGTTCGTCCGTCCGGGTGGTGTGGGCCCTCACGGAGCGCCGCACGGTGCTCGCGGAGCGATGGGCGAGCCGCCCGGGAGCCGGTCGTTGGACGGCCCGGATGCGGCGGCTCACGCGTCAGCACAGCTGAGGCGGCCCGGGGGGCGCGCACGACAGAGCCTCCGGGCCCACCCTTGCGAAAGGGCGGGCCCGGAGGCCCGGCGCTGTCGGGCGCCGGCGCTCCGGCCGACGGCGTGGACGGGGCTCATGGGCCCCGTCCGGTGACGGCTGAGGGGCGGCCGCGGAAAAGCGGCCGCCCCTCACCCATCGGTGTCATACGTCGTGCTGTCACCCGGCCCTGCGAAGAACGTGGGCCGCGGCGACTACTGGCCCTGTTCGTCGCGGCGGCGCTGCCACCGCTGCTCGATGCGGTTCATCATCGACCGGCGTTGTCTCGGTCGGCGGGCTGCGCCGCCGTCCCCGCTGCCCGCGGCAGCCGGCTGTTGTTCACCGGGCTTGGGCGCCTTGCGCCATCCGGTGACCGCGAGCACGGCACAGCCGAGCATGACGAGGAACCCCACCACGCTGATCCAGATCTGCTGGGCGACCATTCCGGCCATGAGGAGCGCGATACCCACCAGGAAGCCAGCGACCGCCTGATAGACCCTTCGTCGGGTGTACGTACGCAGTCCGCTTCCCTCGAGCGCTGTCGCGAACTTGGGATCTTCGGCGTACAGCGCTCGCTCCATCTGCTCGAGCATGCGCTGCTCGTGCTCCGAGAGCGGCACGGGATCCTCCTCGTCGTCGGCCGCGGGGGCGACCGGTATGCGGCCCTTCCAGGATAGGCGGGGATTCGCCCCCGTGAAACCCGCCCTCTAGCGCTCAGCCAGTCCGGACCGCTATGTCGGCTCGGCTGCTGAGGCGTAGATTCCCCGACGACCGATCCGCCATGCCGGATGGTGTCACCCGATCATACGGGGCGTACGCCCCGTACGGGGGTCCTGAGTCCCACTCCGTCCGCGGCTGCGTTGCTGATCAGCGGCGCTTCTCGCCCAGAACGTGGAGCTGGGTGGCGACGGAGTGGAACGCGGGCTGCTCGGCGACGGCGGCTTCGAGCTTGAGGAGCGCCTCCAGGGCGCCGGGCTCGGTGTCCACCAGGACGCCCGGCACGAGGTCGGCGAAGACCCGGACCCCGTGCACCGCGGCGATCTCCAGACCGGCCGAGGAGACCAGGTCGGAGAGCTGCTCGGCGGTGAACCTGCGGGGCACCGGGTCGCCCTCGCCCCAGCGGCCGGCCGGGTCGGTGAGCGCCTGCCGGGCCTCCGAGAAGTGACCGGCGAGGGCGCGGGACAGGACGGCTCCGCCCAGGCCGGCGGCGAGCAGGCTGAGCGCGCCGGAGGGCCGCAGCGCCTCGACCGCGTTGCTCACGCCCTCGGCGGGCTCGTCGACGTACTCCAGAACGCCGTGGCAGAGCACCGCGTCGAAGCCGTCGCGCTCCACGACGTCGAACAGGCCGAGGATGTCGCCCTGGACCCCACTGACCCGGTCGGCGACCCCGGCCTCGGCCGCGCGGCGCTCCAGCGCGAAGAGCGCGTTGGGGCTGGGGTCGACGACGGTGACCCGGTGGCCGAGCCGGGCCGCGGGCACGGCGAAGTTGCCGGTGCCGCCGCCGGTGTCCAGAACATCCAGGGCGTCCCTGCCGGTCGCCTTGACCTGACGGTCCAGAGCGTCCTTGAGGACCTCCCAGACCACGGCGGTACGGAGGGAGGCGCGGGGGCGCAGCTGGTCCGACACAGCAGATGACTCCTCGGCAACGTGCCGCCGGGGACGGCGGAGCGTGAACAGTGCGGGTGGTGAGGTGAGCGGTCACCACCCTATTGCCTCGCACCGCCGTCCAGGGCCCTGCCTCGGTCCCGTGCCCTCGCCCGGCGGGCGACGGTCCAACGCCGGGCCCTGGGTCACCCGCCGCCCGGCCGTTCCGGGCGTGGTTGCGGGAGCAGCGGCTGGAGGGCCAGGAGCCGTTCCACCAGGCGCAGGAACATGGCCGCGTCGCGCAGCAGGTCGTCGGCGTCGCGCCCGCTGGCGGCTCCCGGCATGCCGGCCTCCGCACGGGCCCGGCGCAGGGCGCCCGAGGCGAAGAGGGCGCTCCATTCGGTCAGTTCCGGCGCTATCTCCGGGAGGACCTCCCAGGCGCTGCGGATGCGTTCGCGGCGGCGCTTGTTCGTCTCGGGGCGGCCTCGGGCGGCCAGCACGGCCGCCGCGGTGCGCAGGGCGGCGAGGTGCGCGGTGGCGTACCGCTCGTTCGGCTCGTGGAGCACGGCGGCCTCGTCGAGGCCGGAGCGGGCCTTGGCGAGCAGTTCGAGAGCGGCGGGCGGCGCCGTGCTGCGCCGCAGCACGGGGTGGACATCGCCGGCCGGACCGGTCAGTGAGGGGGCAGGGCTGCCTGCGCGGCGCCGCGGGGCGGCGGCTGCGGACGAGCTGGCCATGACGAACCTCCTGTCGTCGTGTGACGGCTTCGTGGCCGTCTGTGCCCATGGTGGCGGGCCCCACTGACAATCGACCTCGATGCGTCTCTGACCTGCTGTTCTTCCTCAGTGATGGTGGCGAGGGGAGCCCACCGCGTGCCCAACAGCAGAGCAGCCGAGGCCGCGGGCCCGCTGGTGGACGTTCCGGTCCGGAGCGGACCTCAACACCTGGAACGTCAAATCGCGCCCTCTGCTTTGACCTTGGTGCTCAGAACCCGTCGCCCCATCCGAAAGTGACGTTGTACGCGCGCTGGAGTGCGTGTCGGCCGTGGTCTCCGTCGGCGTAGGCCCATGCGAGGGCTGCGGAGAACCAGAGCAGAAAGACTCCGCCGACGATGCCCAGGGCGACCAGCTTCCCGTTCCAGCCGAGGAGGGCCAGGGCGATGGTCACGATGGCCACGCCGAGGTGGGCTCCCCGCGAGTCGAGCAACGCGGCCTTGCGTGCCTCTCTGCGGTCGGCCCGTTCTGCGGCAAACCGCTCCTCTCGAACAGACTGCGGTTCGTTCTCGTCGAAATTCATCTCATCCCCCTGGCACTGACGCTACAGGGGCCCGGCCCGCGCCGGCCGATGAGCATCCCGGAATACGGATCAGGTACTCAGGGCCTGAGGAACATCTGATTTCACTCCTCCGAGGCCACACCCTTCGCCACTTTCGCCAACTCCAGCGGGACACGAAGCGGACCCTTCGCCAGGTCCAGCACACATCCGCCAGGTTCGCGAGGACCGGACACCTGCCGTTTTGCTTCGAGCGCACAGGCGTACTATTTTTTGCACTGACTGGTCAGTTCAAAAGGGGAGGGTCTGTGGAGAGCCCGCACGGCGCGGCTGTCGCCGCCGAGGACTTCGGACTGGAAGGGCCGCGCGGCCGGGTCTTCCGGCACGTGACGTTCAGTGCCGAGCCAGGGTCGCTGGTGGCCATCGAGGGGCCGTCGGGATCGGGCCGCACCTGCCTGCTGCTCGCCCTGACCGGCCGGATGCGCACCACCGAGGGCCACGCGCGGACCGGCGGGCTGCGGCTGCCCCAGCAGGCCGCCGCCGTCCGCCGGATCGCCGCCCTGGGGCCGGTCCCGGCGGTCAATGAGCTGGACCCGGCCTTCACGGTCGCCGAGCACCTGAACGAACGCGCCCTCCTCCAGGGCCGCTACGGCGCCTCGTTGCGTACCCTCCTGCGACCCCGCGCCGAACGCCGGGCCGCCGCCGGGGCCCGGATCGACGCGGCTCTCCAGGCCGCGGGGCTCGACCTCGCCACGCTGCCCAAGGCGGGGCGCACCTCCGTACGGGACCTGGAACGGCTGGAGGCGCTGCGGCTGTCCGTCGCGCTGGCGCTGATCGGAGAGCCGCGGCTGCTCGCCGTCGACGACACCGACCTCAAGCTCGCGGACGCCGAGCGCGACCGGGCCTGGGCGCTGCTGCGCTCCGTGGCCGACGCCGGGACGACCGTGCTCGCCGTGTGCAGCGAGGCCCCCGAGAACACCCAGGTGGTGCGTACCGCGCCCGCCACCGAGGAACCCACCACCGAGGAGGAGACGGTCGATGCGCATTCCGAAGCTGGCCGCGCTTGAGCTGAAGCGGTTCGGGCGGGGAAGGCTGCCGGCCGCCGCGCTGGTGGCCCTGCTGCTCCTGCCCCTGCTCTACGGCGCCCTGTACCTGTGCTCCTTCTGGGACCCGTACGGCAGGCTCGACAAGCTGCCCGTCGCCCTGGTCAACGACGACAAGGGGGCCACCAGCGACGGGAAGCGCGTCGCGGCCGGGGACGAGATCAGCGAGAAACTGCTCGACTCCAAGGTGTTCGACTGGCACGAGGTGAGCTCCGCCGAGGCCGAGAAGGGCGTCGAGGAGGGTACGTACTACCTCTCGCTGACGATGCCGTCGGACTTCAGCGAGAAGATCGCGTCCAGTGGCGGGGACTCCCCCGAGACCGGCGCGCTCCAGGTGCGGACGAACGACGCGAACAACTACATCGTCGGGCAGATCTCCAGGACCGTCTTCGGAGAGGTGCGCAACGCCGCCTCCACGAACGCCTCCCGGTCCTTCCTGGACCGCATCTTCATCAACTTCTCCGATCTGCACGACAAGACCGCCGAGGCGGCCAAGGGCGCCGACGACCTCAAGGGCGGCATCTCCAAGGCGAAGCAGGGGTCCAAGGACCTCGCGGACGGTCTCAAGGACTCCAAGGCGGGCAGCAAGAAGCTCTCCGACGGCATCGTCAAGCTGAACCAGGGCTCGCGCGATCTCGCCGCGGGCTCCGCCCAGGTCGCCGGAGGCACCCAGGTCCTGGCCGACAAGGTCAACGGGATCGCCGATGACGTGCGCCCCTTCTTCCAGGACAACGGGAAGTCCATCCGCGACACGGCCCGGCTGGTCGCCGACGCCTCCGGGGCCGTCCGGCACGACCTCGACCTGCTGGTGAAGAGCGCGCCCACCGCCGCCGCCGACGCCAAGGAGTCGGCCGACGAGCTGACCGGGCTCCACCGCACCCGGTGCGAGGAGGCCGAGGAGCCCGACGCCGCTGTCTGCGCCCCGCTGGAGCGCGCGAAGGGCACGGCGGTCGACGTCGCGAAGATCGCCTCCGATGTGAACGTCCTGGTCACGAACCAGAGCGGCGACCTGAAGAAGCTGAGCACCCAGCTGACCGCCTTCCAGAAGCAGGCCGACGACCTCGCGAAGCGCGCACCGACACTGGACGACGACCTGGCGTCGGCCGTGGCCAAGGTCAATGAACTGAACACCGGCGCACACAAAGTCGCCAAGGGGGCGCGGGCGCTGCACACCGGACTCGGCGGCGCACAGACCGGCTCCAGTGACCTGGACACCGGCGTCGGGAAGCTGAAGACCGGCGCGGAGAACCTGGACGGCGGGCTCTTCCGGCTCGGCGACGGTTCGACCGAGCTGGCCCGGGGCCTCAACGACGGCGTGGACAAGATCCCGGACTACGACGAGAAGGACCGCGACGCGCGGACCGACGTCATGGCCGACCCCGTCCAGCTGGCCTCCAAGTCCCTGCACGAGGCGCCCAACTACGGCACCGGCTTCGCCCCGTACTTCATCCCGCTGTCCCTGTGGGTCGGCGCGATGGTGGCGTACATGCTGATCCAGCCGCTCAACAGGAGGGCGCTCGCCGCCGGTGCCTCCTCCTGGCGGATCGCGCTCGCCGGCTGGCTCCCGGTCGCCGCCCTCGGTACGCTCCAGGTCGGCGCCCTGATGGCGGTCCTGCACTGGGGCCTCGGTCTCCAGATGACCCACGCCGCCGGAACGATCGGCTTCCTGGCCCTGGTGACCTGCTGCTTCGCCGCCATCGTGCAGTGGCTGAACGCCTGCTTCGGGGCGGCCGGGCGGATCCTGGTGCTGGTGGTGCTGATGCTCCAGCTGACCTCGGCCGGGGGCACGTACCCCGTCCAGACCAGCCCCGGCTTCTTCGGCGCGATCCACCCGTACCTCCCCATGACGTACGTCGTCGAGGGACTGCGCAGGCTGATCACGGGCGGCCCGCTCGGCCCGGTGTGGCTGGGCTGCGCGGTGCTCGGGGCCTTCACCGTCGGCGCGCTGGCCCTGACCGCGTTCACCGCCCGCCGCAAGCAGGTGTGGAGCCTGAGCCGGCTGCACCCGGAGCTGAGCCTGTGAGCGCGCCCGGAGCCGCGCCCGCGAGAGCGGCGGGGCCTGAAAGAATCAGCCCCATGGAAAGCAGTGGCACCACGCGCCGCCAGGCCACCCGGCAGAGGCTCTACGAGGCGGCGGTGACGCTCATCGCCGAGAAGGGGTTCTCGGCGACCACCGTCGATGAGATCGCGGAGCGGGCCGGGGTCGCCAAGGGCACGGTCTATTACAACTTCAAGAGCAAGACCGAGCTGTTCGAGGAGCTGCTCCGGCACGGCGTGGGGCTGCTGACGGCGTCGCTGCGGGCCGCCGCCGAGGAGTCCGAGGAGCGTGGCGGCACCCGGGTCGAGGCGCTGGACGCGATGATCCGGGCCGGGCTCGCCTTCATCGACCGCTACCCGGCCTTCACCCAGCTGTACGTGGCCGAGCTCTGGCGCACCAACCGCGCGTGGCAGTCCACGCTGCTGGTCGTACGTCAGGAGGCCGTCGCGGTCGTCGAGGACGTCCTGCTGGACGCGGTGCGCGGCGGCGAGCTGAGCGAGGAGATCGACATCCCGCTGACAGCCGCCGCGCTGGTCGGGATGGTGCTGGTGGCGGCTCTGGACTGGCAGGCGTTCCAGCCGGAGCGCTCGATCGACGAGGTCCACTCGGCGCTGTCCCTGCTGCTGCACGGGCGGGTCAGCGGGCACTGAGACCTGCCCCGAGGTAGACCCGGAAGCGGACCGGGAAAGCCGAAGACGCCGGCCGTTGGAGTTCGCATCCCCCGCGAACTCCACCGGACCGGCGTCTTCCGTGCTTCCGGAAACCCGTTCTCCCGTGACCCCGTATGTCCCCCGTGGTCCCTGGGCCTCCGTCGTGCACCCCCGTTGCGTCGGGGGAACCGCACCGTTCCGCCGCCCCGTGCCGGCGGTCCTGGCGCAGCGCCCCTTCCGTGGACATCACTCTGCCGTCCGAGCGGGTGACGGCCTATCCGCGCAGCTACTCATCTCCGTCCCTGAGTACGGGTACTCAGGGACGCGTGCCGAACCCCACCCGGGCCCGGCACGGGGTCGCTACGATCGCCTGTGTGTCGGTCATACCCCTGGTGTTCACAAGCGGCTGGGCGAGCGGAATCAACGCGTACGCGGTGGTCCTGCTGCTCGGCCTGTTCGGCGCGACCGGTGTGTCCGACGAGGTGCCCGCCGCCCTGCAGCGCACCGACGTCCTGATCGTGGCCGGTGTGCTGTTCCTGTGCGAGGCGGTGGCGGACAAGATCCCCTACGTGGACTCGGTCTGGGACACCGTGCACACCGTCGTCCGGCCGGTGACCGGGGCGGTGATCGCCGCGCTGCTGGCCGGGGAGAGCGGTTCGCTCCCGGAGCTGGCCGCCGGTGCGATCGGCGGGTCAACGGCGCTCATGAGCCATCTGGTGAAGGCCGGCACGCGGATGGCCGTCAACACCTCCCCGGAGCCGTTCAGCAACGTCGGGATGAGCATCGTCGAGGACCTCGGGGTCGCCGGAGTCATCACCTTCGCCATATTCAACCCGGTGGCGGCCGCGGTGATCGCGGCCGTGCTGCTGGTGCTCGGCATCGTCACCGTGCTCTTCCTCGCCTCGCGGATCCGCCGCTTCCTGCGCCGCCGGGCCCAGCGCCGCGAGGAGAAACGCCTGACCGGCACGGGTGGGCCCTGGCCTCCCGGCTGAGCTGTCGGTGCCGGTCGATAAAGTCACCGGCATGGCACGCATTGCAGTGATCGGCGCCGGGACGGGCGCGATGGCGGCGGCCGCCCGGCTCGCCGTGGCAGGCGAGAAGGTGACGGTCTACGAGCGGTCCGACAGCTATGGCGGCTCGGTCGGCCGCCATGAGCACGAGGGCTTCGTCTTCGACACCGGTCCCGGGCTGCTGCACCTCCCCGCCGTCCAGCGGGACCTCTTCGTGAAGACCGGCAAGGAGTCGCTGGAGCGGTCCGTGACCCTGACGCAGGTCGATCCGGCGAGCCGCCACCTCTTCGCGGACGGCACGGCCGTGTCCCTGCCCAACGCCTCCCGGGCCGGGGTGGCCACCGCACTGGACGACGCCCTCGGCACGGGCGCCGGGGCGCGCTGGAGCGACTTCATGGACCGGGCCCGGGACGCCTGGGACCGGTCGCGGCGCCCGCTCCTGGAGGAGCCCCTGCGGGCGGATCACCAGGTGCTGGGGCGCGACCCGTATCCGGCGGTGCGGCAGCGCCGCCTGTTGCGCGGTGCACGGCAGGCGGGCACGGTCGCGGAGATCGGCGCCTGGGAGCTGGCGGACGCCCGGCTCGCCGCCCTGCTCGACGGGTACGCGCTGTCCCACGGCCTCGACCCGCGCACCGCCCCCGCGAGCGCCGCGCTGCTGCCGTACATGGAGCAGACCTTCGGCACCTGGTACGTGATGGGCGGGATGCGCGAGCTGGCGCGGGCGGTGTACGAACGGTGCCTGGCCCGCAGGGTGACGTTCGTCTTCGGGGCCGAGGTAGTCCGGGTCGTCGAGAGGGACGGCCGGGCGGCCGGCGTGGAGCTGGCGGACGGTGCGGTGGCGGAGGCCGACCGGGTGGTGCTCGGGGTGCGGCCGCGCCCGGGTCTGGTGCCGGGTCAGCAGGTGGGGAGCGGGGGCGACGTGACGGTCCGGCCGGGCTCCGGTGCGGGCGCGGCGGGCCGGTTCACGGTGCTGCTGTCGCTGCGCGGGGCCCGGGAGGCGGACGCGGTGCACCGGACGGTGGTGCACAGCGGGGACGGGGCGGCGGAGTGGGATGCCGTGTTCGGGGGCCGGGTCGCCGGCCACCCCACGGTGACGGTGCTGCGCCCGGACGATCCGGCGACCCGGCCGGACGCGGAGCACGAGGCGGTGACGCTCACCGCGACGGTGGCTCCGCAGGGTCCGGTCGACTGGCGGGACACGGAGGTGCGGCGGCGGTTCGCCGATGTCCTGGTGGAGCAGGCGGCGGCGGCCGTGCCCGGGCTGCGGGAGCGGATCCTGCACACGGAGATCCGCACGCCGGTGGAGACCGAGGCGGAGACGGGGGCCGAGGGCGGTGCGGTGCCGCCGCCCGCGCTCGCCGGGGCCGGCGGCGCGTATCTGCACCCGGGCAATCTCACCCGGCTGCCGGGGCTGTATCTCGCGGGCGGCTGGGCGCACCCGGGGGGCGGGCTGGCGCACGCCGGGATGTCGGGGACGCTGGTGGCCGGTCTCGTGGTGGAGGGCGACGACTTCCGCGGCTCCCGCTGAGCGGAAGCCGGAGCGGGAACGGGAGCAGAAGCGGGAGCGGGAGCCGCAGCGCGTGCCGGAGCAGGCGGGTGTGGGCCGGGGAGCGCGTGCCGCCGACGACGAGCCCGTCGGCGGCGGCACGGTCTCAGTAGCGGTACTGCTCGTTCTGTCCCGTGTCGTAGCCGTGGCCGTGGCCGTACGGAGCGGGCGCCGTCGGCTGCTCCGACGGCATCGGGGGGTACTGCTCGGTGTCACGCTGCTGCGGGACCCAGACGCCGCCGGGCGGGGTGTCCGCGACGTAGCCCTGGGCGTAGGGGTCAGGACCGCTCTGCTGCCCGATCTGGCTGCCGTGGCCGTCGCCGCCAGGGCCGTAGGCGTCGTAACCGCCGTGGGAGGGTGCTCCGTTGGTGGTGCCGATGTACGGGTCGGAGTAGGCGGCGTAGCTCTCCCGGCCGGTGCCGTAGTCGTACGTCCCGGCGAAGGGGTCCTGGGCCGGGGGCTGTTCGTAGCCGGTGTACGGGTCGTACGCGGCGTACTGCGGCTGGGCCGAGGGGTCTGCCTGCCGGCCCTGGTCCTGGCGGGCGCCGCTGTCCGCGCCGAAGCCCGTGGTCCCGTACACGCCGTACTGGCCGGTGTCGTCGGGCAGGGGCTGCGGTTCGTAGGCGGGCGGGGCGGGCGGGGGCTGGCCGTGCCCGGGGCCGGTGACCTCCAGGTCCGAGACCTCCAGCGTGGGTTCCTTCACGGCGGCGCCCTCGCCGCCGCCCCTGCGCCGGCGGCTCTCCCCCGGGTTGCCTCCTATGGCCCAGCCGGTGGAGAAGCCGCGCCGGAAGGACAGCGTCACGAAGGTCTGGCCGGTGGCGAAGGCCAGCGTCCCGACGACGATGACCGGAACGGAGGCCAGCAGCACCCCGACCACCACGCCGAGGAAGCCTCCGAAGGCGAGAAGCCGCCAGCGCAGTCGCGCCTTGTACTGCAACAGCACCTCGCCGAGCAGCCACAGGGCCACCAGACCGAAAGCGATGTAGAGGACCGTCCAGCCCACGCCCGCCCCCTCCTTCGGCCGTAGCCGCGTCGGAGGCGGGTACGGCCGGTCAGGACTGCTTGTGCAGTCCGAGATTTTCGTAGATCTCGAGCGTCGCCGTCGAGTTGTTCAGCGTGATGAAGTGCAGTCCGGGCACACCCTCGGACAGCAGCTTCGCGCAGAACTCCGTTGCGAAGTCGATACCAAGGGAGCGTACAGCGGCTGGATCGCCCTTGGCCGCGAGGATGCGCTCTTTCAGCGACGCGGGCACGGTCGCGTTGCTGAGCTGGGAGAACTTTTCCAGTTGCTTCACACTGGTAAGGGGCATGACCTCGGGGATCACCGGCGTTTCGCAACCCGCGGCGACCACTCGGTCACGCATCCGGAGATAGTCCTCCGGGCGGAAGAACATCTGGGTGATCGCATAATCCGCGCCCGCCCGGCACTTGTCCACGAAATGCCCGATGTCCGTCTCCCAGTCGGAGGACCGGGGGTGCATTTCGGGAAAGGCCGCGACGCCGACGCAGAAGTCGCCCGACTCCTTGATCAGACGGACGAGATCGGCGGCGTACTTCACCCCCTGCGGGTGCTCCACCCACTCCCCCATCGGATCGCCCGGCGGGTCGCCGCGGACCGCGAGGATGTTCCTGATGCCCGCGTCGGCGTACTGCCCGATCATGTTGCGCAACTCGGCGACGGAGTGGTTCACCGCGGTGAGGTGGGCGACCGGGGTGAGCGTCGAGTCGGCGGCGATCTGCTGGGTGGCCCGGACCGTCCCGGCACGGGTGGAGCCGCCGGCGCCGTACGTCACGGAGACGAAGCTCGGACGGACCGCCTCGACGCGGCGGAGCGCGTTCCAGAGGTTCCGCTCACCTTTTTCCGTCTTGGGCGCCCAGAACTCGAAGGAGTACGACGTTCTGCCGGTCGCTAGCAGGTCACGCACGGTGCGCGCGTGATCCGTCCTGGTGGATGGTGTGCCAAGGGCCATAAAGGGAGGTTAACCAGGGGGTGGACGCTCCCCCAACCAGAGCGGCTGACTTTGTCTCGTTTTGCCGGACTGTTGTCCATCCCTCGGACAAGTGCCGGAGTTGTCCCCCATCGGCGCGTCGGCCGATGGGCGGCTCGGCATGCGGCGGCACCCGGCGGCACGCGGAAGATCAGAGCGCGCGGGCCCTGACCCGTCGGGCCAGCTCCGCGGTGGCGGCGGCGGGATCGTCGGCCTCGGTGATGGCCCGGACGACGACGACACGGCGGGCCCCGGCGTCCAGCACCTGGTCCAGGTTGCCCGCGTCGATCCCGCCGATCGCGAACCAGGGCCGCGGCCCGCCGAGGGAGGCGGCGTAGCGCACGAGGTCGAGGCCCGGTGCGTGGCGGCCGGGCTTGGTGGGGGTGGGCCAGCAGGGGCCGGTGCAGAAGTAGTCCACACCGTCCTGGGCGAGCGCCGCGTCGACCTCGGCCTCGGCGTGCGTGGAGCGGCCGATCAGCCGGTCGTCGCCGATGATGGCCCGGGCGGCGGGAACCGGCAGATCGCCCTGGCCGAGGTGGAGGACGTCGGCGTCGATGGCGTGGGCGACGTCGGCGCGGTCGTTCACGGCGAGGAGCTTGCCGTGCCGGCGGCAGGCGTCGGCGAGGACGGCGAGATGCTCCAGCTCCTCGGCGGCCTCCATGCCCTTGTCCCGGAGCTGGACGATGTCGACGCCGGCGGCGAGCACGGCGTCCAGGAAGGCGGGGAGGTCACCCTGGCGCTTGCGGGCGTCCGTGCACAGGTAGAGCCGGGCGTCGGACAGCTGCTCGCGAGGCGTGGGCATGGGTGGGCTCCCCCGTGGTCGTGACGGTGCACGGGCCGCGTCGGGCGGCCCGTGCTCCGCTTCCTGTCGTGTCGGTCAGACGGCGAGCGCCTGGGCGCGGCGCTTCACCTCCGTACCGCGATTCTCGCTCAGCGCCTGCGCGGGGGTGCCGGGCAGGGTCGGGTCGGGAGTGAAGAGCCACTCCAGCATCTCTTCGTCGGAATAGCCGTCGTCCCTCAGCAGGGTCAGGGTGCCGGAGAGGCCCTTGACCACCTTGTCGCCGTCGATGAAGGCGGCGGGCACCTGGAGCGCCCGGTTCTCACCACGGCGTACGGCGATGAGCTGGCCTTCCTTGACCAGCTGCCGCACGCGCGTCACCTGGACATCGAGCATGTCCGCGATGTCGGGGAGGTGGAGCCAGGCGGGGACGAGAGCATCGGTCTTTGCGTCAATCTCGGTCACAGGGACAAGCGTGCCATCCCGGACCGACAGCCGGTAGCCGGGCCGACCGTACGGGGGCGGCCCGGCGGACCACCGGGCCCGTCACAGGGCGGCGGACTTCAGCGGTACGGCAGGGTCGGCCACCTTCTCCGGATCGAGGGCGGCCCCCGACTCGATGAGCCTGCGGCCCTGGGCGAGGTCGCGCGGGCGGCCCACGGCGAGCACGGCCACCAGCGCGCCGCCGCGCAGCCAGCACACCGACCAGGCGGCGTCCGCCCCGTCGCCGCGCCACACCAGGGTGTCGGCGTCCGCGTGGTGTCCGGCGTACTGCACGAAGCGGCCGAACTGCTCGGACCAGAAGTACGGGACGGGGTCGTAGACGGGGAGCGGTCCCCCGTCCTGGGCTGCCATGATCGCGGCGGCCGCGGTGCGCGGGCCCTGGAGTGCGTTGTCCCAGTGGTGGACCAGCAGGCGTGTCCCGTAGCGGGTGGAGGGGAAGGAGGCGCAGTCCCCGACCGCGTACACATCGGGCAGCGAGGTGCGCAGCGCGCTGTCGGCGGTGACCGAGCCGTCCGGGCCGAGCGCGACCCCGGAGCCGGCGAGCCAGCGGGTGGCGGGGCGCGCGCCGATGCCGACGACCACGGCCCCGGCGGGCAGGACCCGGCCGTCGTCGAGGACGACGGCCCCCTCCTCGACGCGGTCGACCCGGGTCCCGGTGAGGAGTTCGGCGCCGCTGTCGGCGTACCAGGCGGCCATCGGGGCGGCCACCTCGGCGGGCAGCGTGCCCGCGAGGGGGCGGGCGGCGGCCTCGACGACGGTGACCGCGCAGCCCGCGGCGCGGGCGGCGGTGGCGAACTCCGCGCCGATCCAGCCCGCCCCGACGACGACCACGTCGTGCTGCCGGTCCAGGACGGGCCGCAGCCGGGCGGCGTCGTCGAGGGTGCGCAGCAGATGGACACCGGGCACGCCCTCGGCGCCGGGCAGGGTCATGGGCTCCGCGCCGGTCGCGAGGACCAGGGCGTCGTAGGACACCGGCCCGTCGGCGGTGTCCAGCACATGGTCGGCGGCCCGCAGCGCGGTGACGTCCAGGCCGATGCGCAGCGTGATGTCCAGCGCCTCGAAGTCGATGTCGAAGGCGGAGTCCTCGGCCTTGCCCAGCAGTACGGCCTTGGACAACGGCGGGCGGTCGTAGGGCTGGTGGGGTTCGGCCCCGATCAGGGTGACGGGCCCGGTGAAGCCCGCCTCGCGCAGGGCCACGGCGCTCTGCACGCCCGCCATGCCCGCTCCGACGACCACGACGTGCCGTGCCGGTCGCGCCGCCCGCTGTTCCGTCTGCTCGCTCACCCGTCCACCTTAATCAGCTGACGGGGCATCAGGCAGGGGGGTGCGGAGAAGGAAGGGGAGGGATCTCGGGGAACCCGGGGATCTCGGAGAACTCGGGGATCTCGGGCAGGAGCTCAGGAAGGGAGCTGTTCCACCACGCTGGTGCCGCTGCCCTCCTGGGACTCCCAGGCCCACCGCTCCTCCAGCCGCACCCGCCCGTCGGCGAGGTCGACCACCGTGGAGAGGCAGTGCCCGGACGAGGTCGTTCCGTCCTGCTTGAGCTGCACGTAGCGGAAGTCCAGCGCGTCCCCGTCGCGGGTGCCGACGAGATGGCCGCGGACCACGTCGCCGCCCGCGTACTCGGCCCAGATCCGGCCGTCCAGCTCGTGGTACGTGAAGCGGGTACGGGTGCCGACCTGGCCGGGGGCCTGGTCGGCGACGGGCGACAGGACGAGTCCGTCGAGCGAACGGGCCATGGTGGCTGCTCCTCTACTGGCCGGGGACGGCGGGGTTTAGGGTGGCCAAGGTAGAACACTCGCGGGAGCCCGGACGCACCGGGCTGAGAGGGAGGCTGGACGGCCTCCGACCGTACGAACCTGCTCCGGGTCATGCCGGCGAAGGGAGGGGCTGGACACCCATGCGCGTCTCGGGGAACGCCTCCGGATCCGACGTCCTCGTCATCGGGGGCGGAATCATCGGCCTGGTCACGGCGTGGCGGGCGGCCCAGCGGGGGTTGCGCGTCACGGTCGCCGACCCGGAACCGGGCGGCGGCGCCGCCCAGGTCGCGGCGGGCATGCTGGCCGCCGTCACCGAACTGCACTACGGCGAGCAGATGCTGCTCGGGCTCAATCTCGCCTCCGCCGCCCGCTATCCCTCGTTCGTGGCCGAGCTGGAGGAGGCGAGCGGCCGGGACACCGGCTTCAGGACCTGCGGCACGCTCGCCGTCGCCCTGGACTCCGACGACCGGGCGCATCTGCGGGAACTGCACGCCCTCCAGGAGCGTTCGGGCCTGGAGTCGGTCTGGCTGAGCGGCCGTGAGTGCCGTCGGCTGGAGCCGATGCTGGCCCCGGGCGTCCGGGGCGGCCTCCGGGTCGACGGCGACCACCAGGTGGACCCCCGCCGCCTCGCCGCGGCGCTGCTGACCGCCTGCGAACGGGCCGGAGTCACGTTCCGCCGGACGACCGCCGAGCGGCTCACCGTCGCCGCGGGCCGGGCCGCCGGGGCGCTGCTCGGCGACGGTACGGAGTGCGCGGCCGATCAGGTCGTGCTCGCCGCGGGCAGTCTCAGCGGCCGGCTCGACGGGCTCCCGCCGGAGCTCCTGCCGCCGGTCCGCCCGGTCAAGGGCCAGGTGCTCCGGCTCACCGTGCCCCGGGCGTACGCCCCCTTCCTCAGCCGCACCGTGCGCGCGGTGGTCCGGGGCGGGCACCTCTACCTCGTGCCGCGCGAGAACGGCGAGCTGGTCGTCGGCGCCACCAGTGAGGAGATGGGCTGGGACACCACGGTCACCGCCGGCGGGGTCTACGAGCTGCTGCGCGACGCCCACGAGCTGGTGCCCGGCATCACCGAGCTGCCGCTCACCGAGACCCGGGCCGGTCTGCGTCCCGCGTCGCCCGACAACGCCCCGCTGCTCGGACCGACCGCCCTGCCCGGTCTGCTGCTCGCCACCGGCCACCACCGCAACGGCGTCCTGCTGACGCCCGTCACCGGGGACGCGCTGGCCGACGCGCTGACCACCGGCGAGCTGCCGGAGACGGCCCGCCCCTTCGCCCCCGGCCGTTTCGAACCCGCCGCGCCCGCACCCCAGGAGCAGCCCGTATGACCCAGCAGTCCGCCTCCGCGCCTGTCCCCGCCCCCGCGCCCGTGCCTTCCGGAGCCGCGGTGCCTTCCGGAGACGCGGTGCCCCACGGAGCCGCCGTTTCCGTCTCGGTGAACGGGGAAGTCCGCGCCATTCCCGCCGGTACGGACCTGGACGCCCTCGTCGCCACGCTGACCCCGGCCCGGTCCGGGGTCGCCGCCGCCGTCAACGAGAGCGTCGTCCCGCGCGGCCGGTGGGCCGCGACGATCCTCGGCGAGGGCGACCGCGTCGAGGTCCTGACCGCCGTACAGGGAGGCTGACCATGTCGGACGACGTCTTCACCCTGGGGGCCGACACGTTTCGCTCCCGGCTGATCATGGGCACCGGCGGAGCCCCGAGCCTGGAGGTGCTGGAGCGCTCGCTGATCGCCTCCGGCACCGAACTGACCACGGTCGCGATGCGCCGGCTGGACCCGACCGTGCGCGGTTCGGTGCTCTCGGTGCTGGAGCGGCTCGCCATCCGGGTCCTGCCGAACACGGCGGGCTGCTTCACCGCGGGCGAGGCGGTGCTGACCGCCCGGCTGGCCAGGGAAGCACTCGGCACCAGCTGGGTGAAGCTGGAGGTGGTGGCCGACGAGCGGACCCTGCTGCCCGATCCGATCGAGCTGCTGGACGCGGCGGAGGTCCTGGTCGACGACGGGTTCACCGTACTGCCCTACACCAACGACGATCCGGTCCTGGCCCGGAAGCTGGAGGACGTGGGGTGCGCGGCGATCATGCCGCTCGGCTCCCCCATCGGCTCCGGGCTCGGCATCCGCAACCCGCACAACTTCGAGCTGATCGTCGAGCGGGCGGGAGTGCCGGTGATCCTCGACGCGGGGGCCGGGACCGCCTCGGACGCGGCGCAGGCGATGGAGCTGGGGTGCGCCGCCGTGATGCTCGCCTCGGCGGTGACCCGGGCCCAGGAGCCGGAGCTGATGGCGGGTGCGATGCGTCACGCGGTGGAGGCGGGCCGACTGGCCCACCGTGCGGGCCGCATCCCCCGCCGCCACTTCGCTCAGGCGTCGTCCCCGGTGGACGGCCGGGCGGCGCTGGACCCGGAGCGGCCGGCGTTCTGAGCACCGGTACGCGGTCGGGGGCCGCAGAACGTGTCCCTGTCACGGATCGGCTGCAGAACGGGCCCGGGAACGCCCTCGCCCGTCCGGGGTGTCGGCGGCGGCTCGTAGACTCTCGGGGTGGACACGACCCTCCAGGACCCTCTCGTCGGGCAGCTGCTCGACGGCCGGTATCGCATTGAGGCGCGCATCGCCGTCGGCGGGATGGCCACGGTCTACCGGGCCGTGGACACCCGCCTGGACCGGGTGCTCGCCCTGAAGGTGATGCACCCGGCGCTCGCCACCGACGTCTCGTTCGTCGAGCGCTTCATCCGGGAGGCCAAGTCGGTGGCCCGTCTGGCGCACCCCAATGTCGTCGCGGTCTTCGACCAGGGGGCCGAGGGCGCGTATGTCTACCTCGCGATGGAGTACGTGGCGGGCTGCACCCTGCGTGACGTGCTGCGCGAGCGCGGGGCCCTCCAGCCCCGGGCGGCGCTGGACATCCTGGAGCCGGTCCTCGCCGCGCTCGGCGCCGCGCACCGGGCGGGGTTCGTGCACCGCGACATGAAGCCGGAGAACGTCCTGATAGGGGACGACGGCCGGGTGAAGGTCGCCGACTTCGGCCTGGTCAGGGCGGTCGGCACGGCCACCGACACGACGGGCTCCCTGCTGGGCACCGTGTCGTATCTGGCCCCCGAGCAGATCGAGCACGGCAGCGCCGACACCCGCAGCGACGTGTACGCCTGCGGGGTCGTGCTGTACGAGATGCTGACCGGCGCCAAGCCCCACACCGGCGAGAACGCCGCCCAGGTCATCTACCGGCACCTCAACTCCGACGTCCCGGCCCCGTCCGCCGTCGTGCCGGGGCTCCCGGTCGCGCTGGACAGCCTGGTGGCGAGCGCGACCGCCCGCAATCCCGAGGTGCGCCCGCACGACGCGGTGCTGCTGCTGGCCGAGGCGCGTGAGGCCCGTGCCACGCTGACCGACGCCGAGCTGGACGCCGTACCGCCGGGGGCCCTGTCGGACACCCATGACGGCGCGGACGACCGTACGAGCGTGATCCCGCGGGCCCTCCCGGAGGACGGCGACGGCGTGCACCGCACCAGCCGCCTGGAGACGCCGCCCGCGGAGCCCGCCGCTCCCCGGCGCGGGGCCGGCCGTCGCGGCCCGTTCGGCGGGCCGCACCGCAAGCTGATCATGGTGCTCAGCGCCGTACTGCTCACGCTGGGCATAGGGACAGGCGTCTGGTACATCAACTCCGGGCAGTTCACCCAGGTCCCCTCGCTGCTGGGCCAGACCCAGCAGACCGCCGAGAAGCGGCTCTCCGACGAAGGGCTCGGGCTGAAGGGCGTGGAGCGGGTCTTCAGCGACACCGTCGAGCGGGGCTCGGTCGTGAGCAGCGACCCCGCCTCGGGCGACCGGATCCGGGGCAACGGCTCGGTGAAACTCGTCGTCTCGCGGGGTCCGGAGATCGTACGGGTGCCCGACGTCGTGGGCCGCTCCCTCGCGGACGCCCGGCGCTCCCTGAAGAAGGTGGGCCTGGCCCCCGGGATGGTGACCAGGGAGTTCAGCGAGGACGTGGCCCGCGGCGAGGTGATCCGCACGGACCCCCGCGCGGGCACGGACCGCAACCCGGACACGGCCGTGGCGCTCGTCGTCAGCAAGGGCGCCCCGATCGACGTCCCGGACGTCACCGGGCTCTCCGCCGAGGAGGCCACCGCCGAGCTGACGGCCGAGGGGCTGAAGGCCGAGGTGCTGCCCGGCCGGATCCACTCCGCCGAGACCGAGGGTGCCGTCGCCGAGCAGTCCCCCGGCGCGGGCGTCGAGGCCGCCGAGGGCGACACGATCGAGCTGACCGTCTCCAAGGGCCCCCGCATGCTCGACGTCCCGGACGTCACCGGCCGGGACGCCGACGAAGCGCGGAGCACCCTGGAGGAGGCCGGCTTCGAGGTGAAGGTCGACCGGCCGTTCCTCTCCTTCAGCGACACGATCGCGAGCCAGTCCGTGGACGGCGGCGAGCAGGCCCCCGAGGGGTCCACGATCACGATCAGGACCAAGGGGCTCTAGAACCAGATGCACGCTCTGCGCAATCCGGTGGGCGGACACGTCCCGGTGGCCGGCGGCCTGGCCAAGGTCGGCCTGGAGTACGCCCGGGAGCTGGCGGCGGAGGCCGTGCAGGTCTTCGTGGCCAATCCGCGCGGCTGGGCCACGCCCGCCGGGAACCCGGCGCAGGACGAGCTGTTCCGCGCCGGGTGCGCGGCGGCCTCGATCCCGGCGTACGTCCACGCCCCGTATCTGATCAACTTCGGCTCGCACACCGGGGCGACGGTCGAGAAGTCCGTGGAGTCGCTCCGCCACTCACTGCGGCGGGCCCGGGAGATCGGCGCGCTGGGCGTGGTGGTGCACACCGGTTCGGCGACCGGCGGACGGCCGCGCGCCGAGGCGCTGGCCCAGGTGCGCGAGCACATGCGCCCGCTGCTGGACGAGCTGGCCCACGAGGACTCCCCGGATCTGCTGCTGGAGTCGACGGCCGGCCAGGGCTTCTCGCTCTGCTCGCGGACCTGGGACTTCGGTCCGTACTTCGAGGCACTGGACTCCCACCCGAAGCTCGGCATCTGCCTGGACACGTGCCACATCTACGCCGCCGGGCACGATCTGGCCGGTCCCTCGGGGATGCGGCAGACGCTCGACCTGCTGGTGGACACGGTCGGCGAGGGGCGGCTGAAGCTGATCCACGCCAATGACTCCAAGGCCGTCGTGGGGGCCCACAAGGACCGGCACGAGAACATCGGCGCAGGTCACATCGGGGTGGAGCCCTTCCGGGAGCTGTTCACGCATCCGGCGACCCAGGGTGTGCCGCTGATCATCGAGACGCCCGGCGGCAAGGAGGGGCACGCGGCGGACGTGGCCCGTCTGAAAGGGCTGCGGGAGACGGGTCAGAGCTCGGGGCCGTCCCCGGGCTCCTCCTGATAGGAGTAGCGCTGCTCGCCCCAGGGGTCGCCGATGTTGTGGTAGCCGCGCTCCTCCCAGAATCCGCGCCGGTCCGCCGTCATGTACTCGATGCCCCGGACCCATTTCGGGCCCTTCCAGGCGTACAGGTGCGGGACGACGAGGCGGAGCGGGAAGCCGTGCTCGGCGGTGAGCAGTTCGCCGTCCTTGTGGGTGGCGAAGAGGGTGCGCTCGGAGGCGAAGTCGTCGAGGCGCAGGTTCGATGAGAAGCCGTATTCGGCCCAGACCATCACATGGGTGGCGTCGGGGGCGGGCGGCGCCAGGTCGAGGAGCGTACGGGCGGGGACCCCGCCCCATTCGGCGCCGATCATGCTGAACTTCGTCACGCAGTGCAGATCGGCGACGACCGAGGAGAACGGCAGCGCCGAGAAGTCCTGATGGTTCCAGCGGTGCTTCTCGCCGTCGGCGGTGGCCCCGAAGACCCGGAACTCCCAGCGGTCGGGCTTGAACTTGGGAACGGGCCCGTAATGGGTGACCGGCCATCCGCGCTGCAGTCGCTGTCCCGGCGGAAGCTCGGACTGCTCTGTCTCGCGGTTTTTCCGGCTTTCCGGCTGACCCATGCCTCCATGGTGACAGACAGGCAGGGGTGGTCATGACCAGGGGAGGAACCCATCCGGGCAACTCGTACTAAGCGTGCACTTACTGGACGGCCGGTGGGCGCGGTGCGAGGATCTGGCCAACTCGCAGAATCGATCACCGGTTGGAAGGAGCCTTTGCCATGCAGGGCGACCCCGAGGTCCTTGAGTTTCTCAATGAGCAGCTGACCGCCGAACTGACCGCCATCAATCAGTACTTCCTGCACGCCAAGATGCAGGACAACTTCGGGTGGACGAAGCTCGCGAAATACACCCGGGCCGAGTCCTTCGACGAGATGAAGCACGCCGAGATCCTCACCGACCGGATCCTGTTCCTCGACGGGCTGCCGAACTACCAGCGGCTCTTCCATGTGCGGGTGGGCCAGACGGTCACCGAGATGTTCCAGGCGGACCGCCAGGTCGAGGTGGAGGCGATCGACCGCCTCAAGCGCGGTATCGAGGTGATGCGCGGCAAGGGCGACATCACGTCCGCGAACATCTTCGAGTCGATCCTGGCGGACGAGGAGCACCACATCGACTATCTCGACACCCAGCTGGAGCTGGTCGAGAAGCTCGGTGAGCCGCTCTACATCGCCCAGCTGATCGAGCAGCCGGAGAGCTGACCGGGCTGTTCCCCCGGGGAGTGCGGGCCGGTCAGGGCTCCCGGGGAGTGCGGGCCGGTCAGGCGGCGTCGGAGAGCGTCACGTCCCGGATCGCTCCGATGGCGGCCGCCGCCGCGGCCGATGCCGCGACGGTCGCGGCGACCGGGTGCGCGGGAGATGCGGTCGCGGGGCCCTGACGCTGGTCGAGCAGCTCGCGGCGGGGGCAGTCGCCGCGGCCCAGCAGGGCCTGGATGCGGCGCACACATCCACCGCAGTCCGTCCCGGCCTTGCAGGCCGACGCGATCTGCCGGGGTGTGCAGGCTCCGGCGTCCGCATGCTTCTTGACCTGCGCTTCCGTGATGCCGAAGCAGGAACAGACGTACATGCGGTTCACCTCCCTGCGGGTCGGTCACGGGTGCCGCCCCGATTTCCACGGTGAGGCTAACCTAACCTTACCCGCCGCTCAACCGGCGGAAAAGCCCGGATACGCCTGTGGGGCACGGATCACATGGATCCGTGCCCCACACGTGCGACTGCCGGGAACGCTCCCGGCCTGCCGACTACTGGTCGCGGTACATCTCGGCGACGAGGAAGGCCAGGTCGAGGGACTGGCTGCGGTTGAGCCGGGGGTCGCAGGCCGTCTCGTAGCGCTGGTGCAGGTCGTCCACGAAGATCTCGTGGCCGCCGCCCACGCACTCGGTGACATCGTCGCCGGTCAGCTCCACGTGGATGCCGCCCGGGTGGGTGCCGAGGCCCTTGTGGACCTCGAAGAAGCCCTTGACCTCGTCCAGGACGTCGTCGAAGCGGCGCGTCTTGTGGCCGGACGCGGCCTCGAAGGTGTTGCCGTGCATCGGGTCGGTCACCCAGGCGACGGTCGCGCCCGAGGCGGTGACCTTCTCGACCAGCTCGGGGAGCTTGTCGCGGACCTTGTCGGCGCCCATCCGGACGACGAAGGTCAGCCGGCCCGGCTCGCGCTCGGGGTCGAGGCGGTCGACGTAACCGAGCGCCTCGTCGACGGTGGTCGTCGGGCCGAGCTTGATGCCGATCGGGTTGCGGATCCGGGCGGCGAACTCGATGTGCGCGCCGTCCATCTGGCGGGTGCGCTCACCGATCCACACCATGTGGGCGGAGGTGTCGTACAGCTCGCCGGTGCGCGAGTCCGTACGGGTCAGCGCCGACTCGTAGTCCAGCAGCAGGGCCTCGTGCGAGGCGTAGAACTCGACCGCCTTGAACTCGGCCGGGTCGGTGCCGCACGCCTTCATGAAGTTCAGCGCGTTGTCGATCTCGCGGGCCAGCGCCTCGTAGCGCTGCCCGGAGGGGGACGACTTCACGAAGTCCTGGTTCCAGGCGTGGACCTGGCGCAGGTCGGCGTAACCGCCGGTGGTGAAGGCGCGCACCAGGTTCAGCGTGGAGGAGGACGCGTGGTACATCTGCTTCAGCCGGGCGGGGTCCGGGATCCGGGCCTCCTCGGTGAAGGCGAAGCCGTTCACCGAGTCGCCGCGGTAGGTCGGCAGGGTCACGCCGTCGCGGGTCTCGGTCGACTTGGAGCGCGGCTTGGAGTACTGGCCCGCGATCCGGCCGACCTTCACCACGGGCACGGAGGCCGCGTAGGTCAGGACGGCGCTCATCTGGAGCAGCGTCTTCAGCTTGGCCCGGATGTGGTCGGCGGACACGGCGTCGAAGGCCTCGGCACAGTCGCCGCCCTGCAGCAGGAACGCCTCGCCCTTGGCGACGGCTCCCAGGTTGGCGCGCAGCTGGTCGCACTCGCCGGCGAAGACGAGCGGCGGATACGACGCGAGGTCCGCGAGTACATCGCGCAGGGCCTCGGAGTCGGGGTACTCGGGCTGCTGCGCCGCGGGAAGGTCTCGCCAGGTGTTGCCACCGGCGGCGGAGGTATTGGCGTTCACGGTCACGAGCACAACATTACGGGGTCGGAAGAGGCGTCCAACCGTGCGCTCAACAGATGAGACACCCGCTCCGGCGCCGGACCGGTCCGCTAAAGTTCGGGCATGCCGACGCGACTGATCGAGATCTCGATCCAGAACTGGTGGTGGACCGCTCATCCGGCGGCCCGCTGATTCATCGCGCTGACACTTCGCGAAGGCCGCCCGAGGGGCGGCCTTTCTGCGTTGCGGAGCCGTTCCTCCCCCTGTGAATCCCGTACGGAATCCCGTACGGGCCGTCCGGAAGGAACCTGCTCCCATGTCGCAGACCGCATCCCGCACCGCCTCCGGTCTCCTCCGCCGGCTGCTGGCGGAGGACGCCCCGCCGTTCGCCCTGCTGCGCCGGCGCACGCCCGGCCGTGACCACGATCACGTCGAACTGCTGATCGGCAGGGTGCGGGAGGCGGACCGGCTGGCCGACCTGCCGGTGGGCACGGCGCCCGCGCTGGCCCTGGTGCCGTTCCGGCAGATCGCCGAGCGCGGCTTCGACGTGCGCGACGACGGCACCCCGCTGAGCGTGCTGGTCGCCGACGAGACGCACGAGCTGGAGCTCGCGGAGGTGCTGGCGGCGCTGCCCGCCCATGACGTGCGGGTGGAGGACCGGGGCTTCGACGTGGAGGACGCGGAGTACGCGGACATCGTGCGGCGGGTGATCCGCGACGAGATCGGTCGGGGCGAGGGGGCGAACTTCGTGATCCGGCGGACGTTCCGGGGCGAGATCCCCGGGTTCGGGCGGGCGGACGCGCTGGCGCTGTTCCGGCGGCTGCTGGCGGGCGAGCGGGGCGCTTACTGGACGTTCGTCGTCCACACCGGGGAGAGGACGCTGGTCGGGGCGAGCCCGGAGGTGCATGTGCGGATGTCCGGCGGGACGGTCGTGATGAACCCGATCAGCGGGACGTACCGCTACCCGCCCGAGGGGCCCACCGCGACGAGCCTGCTGGCGTTCCTCGGGGACCGCAAGGAGAGCGAGGAGCTGTCCATGGTGGTCGACGAGGAGCTGAAGATGATGTGCACGGTGGGCGACATGGGCGGGGTGGTGGTCGGGCCCCGGCTCAAGGAGATGGCGCACCTCGCGCACACCGAGTACGAGCTGCGCGGGAAGTCCTCGCTGGATGTGCGGGACGTGCTGCGCGAGACGATGTTCGCGGCGACCGTCACCGGCTCCCCGGTGCAGAACGCGTGCCGGGTCATCGAGCGGTACGAGTCCGGGGGCCGCGGCTACTACGCGGGCGCGCTGGCCCTGCTGGGCCGGGACGCGAACGGTGTGCAGACCCTGGACTCGCCGATCCTGATCCGTACGGCCGACATCGCCCCGGACGGCTCGCTGGAGGTGCCCGTCGGGGCCACCCTCGTACGCCACTCGGACCCGGAGAGCGAGGTCGCCGAGACGCATGCCAAGGCGGCCGGGGTGCTCGCAGCGCTGGGGGTGCGGCCGGGCCGGCCCGGGGCGGACGCGGACCGCCCGCGGCTGGCGTCCGATCCTCGGGTGCGGGCGGCTCTGGATGACCGGCGCGGAGGGCTCGCGCCGTTCTGGCTGCGGATGCGGGAGCGCACCCGGGATCTTTCGGGGCACGCGCTGGTGGTGGACGGCGAGGACACGTTCACCGCGATGCTGGCCCATCTGCTGCGGGCATCCGGTCTTGGCGTCTCGGTGCGCCGCTTCGACGAGCCGGGGCTGCGCGAGGTGGTCCGGGCGCACCGGGGGCCCGTGGTGCTGGGTCCGGGTCCGGGCGATCCGAGTGATCTCACCGATCCGAAGATGCGGCTGCTGCGGGAGCTCACCGCCGAGCTGGTGCGGGATCACCGGCACGGGCTGCTGGGGGTCTGCCTCGGGCACGAGCTGATCGCGGCGGAGCTGGGGCTGGAGATCGTGCGCAAGGCCGTGCCGTACCAGGGGGCGCAGACCCGGATCGAGCTGTTCGGCCGGCCGGAGACGGTGGGCTTCTACAACAGCTTCACCGGGCGGTGCGACGGTCCGGCCGCCGTCGAGCTGGCCGCGCACGGGATCGAGGTGAGCCGCGACGAGGACAGCGGGGAGCTGCACGCGCTGCGCGGTCCCGGTTTCGCCTCGGTGCAGTTCCACCCGGAGTCGGTGCTGACCCTGCGGGGCTCGGCGATCGTGACGGAGCTGCTGGCGGGGCTGCCCGTGCCGGGCTGATCCGGGCGGGGAGCCTCAGCTCCTCGGCACGAGGACGTTCTCGCTCGTGCGGCGGGCCAGGTAGTCGGTGACGTTCCTGACGGTCGCCTCGACGATCTGGCCCACCGCGTCCTCGGTGTAGTACGCCTGGTGGGAGGTGACGACGACGTTGGGGAAGGTCACCAGCCGGGCGAGGGTGTCGTCGTCGATGCCCTCCAGGGACTTGTCGAGGAAGAACAGCCCCGCCTCCGCCTCGTACACGTCGAGTCCGACGCCGAGGAAGCGGCCCGCGCGCAACTCGGTGACCAGGGCGGCGGTGTCGATGAGGCCGCCCCGGCTGGAGTTGACGAGGATCGCGTCGTCCTTCATCGCCTTGAGGGCGGCCTTGTCGACGATGTGGTGGGTACTGGGCAGCAGCGGCACGTGCAGGCTGATCAGGTCGGCCTCGGCGAACAGCCGCTCCTTGTCGACGTACTCCATGCCCAGCTCGACGCAGGCCGGGTTCCGGGCCACGTCCCAGCCGAGCAGCCTCATGCCGAAGCCGTGGGCGATCCGGGTGAAGGCCTCGCCGATCTTCCCGGTGCCGAGCACCCCGACGGTCCGGCCGCGCATGTCCCGGCCGAGCAGCCCGTCCAGCCGGAAGTCGAAGTCCCGGGTGCGGCTCGCGGCGCGGATGATGCGCCGGTTGACGGCCATGGCGAGCGTCCAGGCGAATTCGGCGACCGAGTACGGGGAGTAGGACGAGACCCGGGCGACGCGCAGCGCGAGGCGCTCGGCGACCTCCAGGTCGATGTTGTTGAAGCCGGTGGAGCGCTGGGCGATCATCTGCGTGCCGCCCGCGGCGAGCGTCTGGAGTACCGGGGAGCCGAGGTCGGCGTTGACGCTGGTGGAGATGATCTCGTGGCCGGCCGCGATGGGGGCGGTGTCCCGGTTCAGGAAGACGTCCAGGCAGCGGACGTCGTGCAGCCCCTCGAAGGCCTTCTCGATCAGGGGCTTCTCGTCGGACTGCACACCGAAGGCCAGGATTTCCACGGGTACTCCCGAGCTGTTTCCGCGGGCGGGGCCGGACACCGCGAATATACGGCCCCGCCCGCGGACCCGCCGGTCAGACGTCGTCGAGGCCGCGCTCGATGGCGTACCGCACGAGCTCCACACGGTTGTGCAGCTGGAGCTTGCCGAGGGTGTTCTGCACGTGGTTCTGCACGGTGCGGTGCGAGATGACCAGGCGTTCGGCGATCTGCTTGTACGAGAGGCCCTTGGCGACCAGCCGCAGCACCTCGGTCTCCCGGTCGGTGAGCTGCGGGGCCTTGGGCTCGTCCGACGCCGCGGGCACGGGGTCGGAGGCGAGCCGGCGGTACTCGCCGAGGACCAGGCCCGCGAGGCCCGGGGTGAAGACCGGGTCGCCGGCGGCGGTGGAGCGGACGGCGTCGGTCAGCTCCTGGGTGGAGGCGGACTTCAGCAGATAGCCGGTGGCCCCGGATTTCACCGCCTCCAGGACGTCGGCGTGCTCGCCGCTCGCGGAGAGGACCAGGACCCGCAGGCCCGGGTGGGAGCCGACGAGTTCCTTGCAGACCTGGACGCCGGGCATGCCGGGGAGGTTCAGGTCGAGGACGAGGACGTCCGGGTTCGCGGCCCTGGCCCGGCGGACCGCCTGCGGGCCGTCCCCGGCGGTCGCGACGACGTCGAAGCCGGACTCGGCCAGGTCGCGGGCGACCGCGTCGCGCCACATGGGGTGGTCGTCGACGACCATGACCTTGATGGGGCTGCCGGTGGCCCCCTGCTCGTCCTGTGCCGTGTTTTCTGCGTGTGCCGCGTTCCGTGTACTCATCGGGCCGTGCCTGCCTTCCCCCGGGAAACCTTCGGTGCTTTCGGAACCTTCAACTCGACCTCGCACCCCTGTCCGGGCACCGAGATCAGCTCTGCCGTGCCGCCCAGGTCGCGCAGGCGGCCCCGGATGGACAGTGCGACCCCGAGCCGCCCCTCCCCCTCCGCCTGGGCGAGCCGCCCTTCCGGGATGCCGGGGCCGTCGTCCCGGACGGTGACGATCACCTCGTCCGGTTCGTCCTCGACCAGGATCCACGCCTGGGCGTCCGGGCCCGCGTGCACGGTCACGTTGTCCAGGGCGGCGCTGACGGCGGCGGCCAGCTCCCGGGCCGACTCGGCGGGGAGCAGCACCGGAGCGCCCGGCTCCGCGAAGCTCGTCCGGGATCCCGCGTGCGGGGCGAGCAGGGCCCGCAGGTCGCAGGTGGCCCCGTCGCCGGAGCCCTGGCCGTCGTCCACGTCGACCGTGCGGACCACGGCTCCTTCGGCGGCGTCCTCGGAGACCCGGGTCGGTGGGACCAGGCCGCTGGAGACGAGGGTGCGCAGGGCGACCTCCTGTTCCCCGGCCATCCGGCCCAGCTCGGCCGCCTCGCCGCCGATCGCGGTCCCCCGGCGCTGGACCATGGCGAGGACCTGGAGCACGCTGTCGTGGATGTCGCGGGCGAGCCGTTCGCGTTCGCGGGTGGTGGCCTCGATCTCCAGGGCGCGGGCGAGGGTGCGCTCACTGGCGCGGGCGACCTCGACGACGTACCCGATGGCGATGGAGGCGACCCACACCAGCAGGACGTTGTGGTAGGTGTCCCGGCTGGGCTCGCCGCGCTGGATGATGTTGGCGGCGGCGACGAAGGTGGAGGCGAAGGCCGCCCACCGCCAGCCGCCCTTGATCGCGAAGGCGAGGACCGAGCCGGCCGTCCAGATCGACGGGAGCGTCGGGCCGTCGAACGACTGCGCGTCGAAGTCGGCGAGCGGGGTGAGCAGGATGCCGGTCAGGGCGACGACCAGGTCCGCGACGAGGAAGCGTTTGGTGCAGCTCGCCGCCGAGCGGACCTTGGGCAGGGTGGCGAGTGTCCAGACGAAGAGGAACGCCAGATAGGCGACGGCGACCCAGGGCCGCTCGAACCTCTGCTGCCCGAAGTCGTCCTTCCCGAAGATCGCGAGCAGCACCGCGTAGATCATCGTCATGACGCGGTAACCCGTCAGCGCGCGCCACAGCGGCAGCTCGACCGACATCCTGACGACCCGCTCACGCTTGGCCATGGCCCCACACCCCCCGGACGGTGAACGACGCGGTTACGCGCCGGACCGTTCCGTTCCGTTCTCGTCGCTCGCGGCGGCCTGCTTCCGGTCACGCTTGGCCTCTTCGGCCCTGTCCTTCGCCTCCTGGGCCCTGGCCTTCGCCTCGTCGGCGATCTGGCGCTTGGCGGCGGTGGCGTAGATGTCCACGTACTCCTGGCCGGAGAGCTTCATGATCTCGTACATGACCTCGTCGGTCACCGAGCGCAGGATGAAGCGGTCGCCGTCCATGCCCTGGTAGCGGCTGAAGTCCAGCGGCTTGCCGATCCGGATGCCGGGGCGCATCAGCTTGGGCATCACCTGGCCGGGCGGCTGGATCTTCTCGGTGTCGATCATGGCGACCGGGATCACGGGCGCTCCGGTGGCCAGCGCGACCCGGGCCAGACCGCCGGGCTTGCCCCGGTAGAGGCGGCCGTCGGGCGAGCGGGTGCCCTCGGGGTAGATGCCGAAGAGGCCGCCGCTCTCGACGACCTGGATGCCAGCCTTGATCGCCGCCTCGCCCGCGCCGCGGGCTCCGGAGCGGTCGACGGGGAGCTGGCCGACGCCCTTGAAGAAGGCGGCGGTGAGCTTGCCCTTGACCCCGGGGGCGGTGAAGTACTCGGCCTTGGCGATGAACGTGACCTTGCGGTCCAGCACGGCCGGGAGGAAGAACGAGTCGGAGAACGACAGGTGGTTGCTCGCGAGGATCGCCGGACCGCGCTCGGGGATGTTCTCCAGGCCCTCCACCCACGGCCGGAAGGCGAGCTTCAGGGACCCGCCGATGGAGAACTTCATTGCGCCGTAGATCAACTCGTGTGCCTCCTGTGTGCTGTGGTTGAGACCTTAGCCTGTGAGGTCGTCGCGGCCTCTGCCCGGCACGGGAAGCCGGGCTCTCCCCGGCGGGCCGTGCGGAGCGGTTCCGGGGGGCGTGACGGCCCTGGTCGGTGTCGGTCCGGTCGCGTACGGTGAAGTCATCCGTCAAGCACTCCCCCGGATGCCCGCCCGCCCCGTTCCACGAACAGGAGACCCTGGTGCCGGTCCTCCCCGGAGCCGAGCCGTTCCGCCACGAGGGCGGAGAGGTCGGCGTCCTCCTCTGTCATGGCTTCACCGGATCGCCGCAGTCGCTGCGCCCCTGGGCGGACTACCTCGCCGAGCGCGGGCTGACGGTCTCGCTGCCGCTGCTGCCCGGCCACGGCACCCGCTGGGAGGACATGGCGGTCACCGGCTGGCAGGACTGGTACGCGGAGGTGGACCGGGAGCTGCGGGTCCTCCGGCGGAAGTGTGAGCGGGTCTTCGTCTTCGGTCTGTCCATGGGCGGCGCGCTGAGCCTGCGGCTCGCGGCCAAGCACGGGGACGCGATCAGCGGTCTGGTGCTGGTCAATCCGGCCAACAAGGTGCACGGCCTCTCCGCGTACGCGCTGCCGGTGGCCCGTCATCTGGTGCGGACGACCAAGGGCCTGGCCGACGACATCGCGCTCCCGGGGTCGCACGAGGTCGGCTACGACAGGGTGCCGCTGCACGCCGCGCACTCGGTGCGGAAGTTCTTCCGCCTGGTCGACGGGGAGCTGCCCCAGGTGACCCAGCCGGTGGTCCTGCTGCACAGCCCGCAGGACCATGTCGTGCCGCCCGCGGACAGCGCGCGGATCCTGAGCCGGATCTCCTCCCGGGACGTCTCGGAGATCCTGCTGGAACAGAGCTACCACGTGGCGACGTTGGACCATGATGCGGAGCGGATCTTCGATGAGAGCTACCGGTTCATCGGCCGTCTCGCACCGAACGTCGGGATGAAGGGGAGCACGTCCGGTGGCTGAGCACGACGCGGAACGCACAGGCAGCGACGAGGAGCGCGAACCGCGCCCCACGGAGTCGGCGGCCGTCCCGGAGGGGACGAGGCCCGAGGGGGCGCGGCCGGAGGGGACCGAGGGAGCGGAGCAGGAGCGGACGGTCGACGAGGACGCGGCATGGGCCGCGATCGTCGAGGGGTACGGGGAGGAGCCGCCGGACCCGCCGGGCGCCAAGCCGTTCAAGTCCGTCGAGGACCTGGCCCTGCTGGAGGACGATCAGCGCAACGTGGTGGGGCCGAAGGACGGCCCCGCCGGTGGTCCGGCGGACAAGGGGTCCGGCAAGACGCCCCCGAAGCCGCCGGAGAAGAAGCCGCTCGGCAGCTCCGTGGTGTTCGCGCCCGGCGTCGCCGGTCCCCGTGACTACGAGCTGCCCGAGTCCAAGGACGACGGCGTCGGCGAGCCGGACGACGGGGACGAGGGCCATTTCGTGCCCCCGGAGCCGCCCCCGCTGCCGGAGGCGGACGTCACGGCGAAGTTCGCGTGGCTCGCGGTGATCGGCGGGCCGGTCCTGATGCTCGTCGCGGTGCTGTTCCAGTGGGAGATGACGTGGTGGCTCACCACGCTCTGCGTCGGCGGCTTCCTCGGCGGCTTCGCCACCCTGGTGGCCCGGATGCCGCACGACGACGATGACGACACCTACGGCGACCCGGGGCGCGGCGCGGTCGTCTGAGGGCTGTCCCGTCATCCCCGGCGGGCGCACGACGACAGCCCCCCGGGCGTCACCCCGCGGGGATTCTGAGGGCGGCCAGGACCGGCAGATGGTCCGTGGCCGCCCTCAGGTCTTCCCCGCTCACACCGTCCAGACCGGTCGGGACACCGCAGCCGAGCACCTCGATGCCCGGGGTCGCGAAGACGGCGTCGATGCGCTTACGGGGCTCGTCGGGCGGGAACGTCAGCTCGCCGCCCCACGGAGCGACGGCCCGGCAGTCCTGGAGGGGCCCGGCCAGGCGCCGGAACGCCTCCCCGGTCGGTACGTCGTTGAGGTCGCCGCCCGCCACGGCGTGCTCCACGCCCATCGCGGCCAGCCGTTCCAGCAGCAGGTCTGCCTGGGCGAGGCGTTCGTCGCGCCGAAGGCTCAGATGGCAGCTCAGCACGCCGAGCCCGGTCCCGGCGATCCGCACCACGGCGGTGGCGAAGCCCCTGCGGTGCAGGCCGGGGGTGAGCGGCAGCAGGATGTCCTCGGTGCGCTCGACGGCCACCCGCAGCGAGCACAGCAGCAGCGGTCCGGCGGCGGTGGCCCCGCCGCTCAGCACCACCAGGCCGCTGCTCTTCGCGAGCCTGGCCGCGGCCTTGCGCCAGCGGAAGAAGCGCGGGGCCTCCTGGACGAGGACCAGGTCGGGCGCGCAGGCGCGGATGACCCGGGCCAGCGCGGCGGTGTCGTCGTGCATCGACCGGACGTTGTAGCTCAGCACTCTGATGACGGCTGAACCGTCCGGCTCGGTACGGGAGTCGGGCAGTGGCGTCAGGACCATGCGGGCCACGATACGACGGACGCCCGCCGCGGCCCCGGAGGGCGACGACGGGCGTCCGGCAGGTCGTACGAAGCCGTTCTCAGCCCTGGCGGGCCAGGTCGGCCGCTCCCACGAGCCCTGCCTTGCCGCCGAGTTGGGCGGCCAGCACCTGGGCGTGCGGGCGCCATTCGCCGCCGATCAGCCAGCGCCGGAACGACTTGCGGATCGGGTCGAGGACGAGCTCGCCCTCGTCCGACACGCCGCCGCCGACGATGAAGGCGGACGGGTCGAACAGCGAGGCGAGGTCCGCCAGTCCGGCGCCGGCCCAGCGGGCCAGCTCGCGGAACGAGTCGGTGGCCACCGGGTCGCCCTGGCGGGCGGCCTCGCTGATGTGCTTGCCCTCGATGCCGTCCACCGAGCCGTCGCCGAGGCCGAGCAGTACGGCGGCGTTCTCGGGGGTGGCGTTGGCGCGCTGCTTCGCGTACCGGACGAGGGCGCGGCCGGAGGCGTACTGCTCCCAGCAGCCCTGGCTGCCGCAGCCGCAGAGCAGACCGTCCGGGACGACCCGGATGTGGCCGAACTCGGCGGCCACGCCGAAGCGTCCGCGCCGCAGCTTGTTGCCGATGATGATGCCGCCGCCGAGGCCGGTGCCGAGCGTGATGCAGATGACGTCGTCGTGCCCCTGGCCGGCCCCGAAGCGATACTCGCCCCAGGCCGCGGCGTTGGCGTCGTTCTCGACGACGACGGGCAGGCCGACGCGCTGCTCGACCTTGTCCTTGAGCGGCTCGTGACGCCAGTTGATGTTCGGTGCGAAGAGCACGGTGGCGCGCTTGTCGTCGACGTAACCGGCGGCGCCGATGCCGACGGCCTCCACCTCGTGTCCCTCGCTCGCCCCGGCCACCGCCGCGCAGATCGCGTCGACGATGCCTTCGGCCGTCGGCGGGGTCGCCACCTTGAACGTCGAGAGGATCCGGCCCTCTTCGTCGACCACTCCAGCCGCGATCTTCGTGCCGCCGATATCGACGCCGATGGTGAGTCCCATGAATCCCTCAGTTTCGGTCGAGCCCCGCTAGGGGCAACCGTACCCGAGGGCGTGGCCCGGCCCGGCCGGGGCCGGTGGGTCCCGGCCGATGTGTCCGGCCGGAAACGGCCGGTCGTCCGTTCAGTCCAGGTCGATGCGTTCGGGCCCGGAGGGCCCTTCGTCCCGGGGGTCGGACGGGTCGTCGGCGGCCTTCTTCGAGGGGTCCGCGGGGGTCGTGGTGCCCGACGCGCCCTCGGTGGTGCGGGTCCAGCGGCTCTCCTGGCCCTCGACCGCGGAGCGGTAGGCGGCCAGCAGCTCGCTGCCCGCGGCGGCGAGGTGGTCGAAGAGCTGCGGGTTGCGTTCGATGACCGGATCGACGGCGGCCTTCGCCTGCCGGATGGCCTGCTGGACCGCGCCCTGGGCGGCGACGCCCAGCAGCGGGGCCTGGAGCGAGGAGACCTTGTCGGCGACCGCGTCGACCAGTTTGCGCAGTTCCTCGGCGGCGGATCCGGGCTGGGGCCCGTACTGGGCCCGGCGGCGGGCCTTCTCGGCCGCGAGGTCCTCGGCGCAGGCGTCGGCCCACGCGTCGCCGTCGACGGGACGATCGGTGGCTTCACTCATGGCGGACTCCTGCGACGCGGGGCGGCCGACGGTCGGCCTGCGGTACACGTACCACGTACCACCGACGTTACCCGAATGGCCGCGGGCGGTTCAGGAGGTGCGCGGCCACAGGGCCGGATCCGGCGTGAACCGCACCCGCAGCACCCCGTTCGCCAGGGCCGCGCCGGAGACGGTGCAGCGGCGCAGCGCGGAGGCGATCCGCACGATCCGGTGGAAGGGGCCGACGGTCAGGAGCAGTTCGTCGCCCCGGCGGACCAGGCGCAGGTCCTCCTTGGCGGCCCCGGGCAGCGGCAGGCACCAGGTGAGGGTGAGGGACCCGTCCTCGGCGTCCGGGTCCTCCTCGGTCCACCAGGGTTCGCCGGCCCGGCCGGGCGTCCGGTCGTCGGGGGCGGGTATCTCCAGCGCGGCCAGGTCGTCCGGGCCCTGCGGGTCGCGGCCCAGGTGGGCGGCCTCGTGCACGGGAAGGTCCGGGGCCAGGTCCTGGTGCCAGTGGTCCAGGCACTTCTCCTGCTGGGCGGCGAGCGCGGCGAACCAGGGGTCGGGCGAGTGCCGGGGCAGCACGCGGGAGGCGACCAGCAGGTCGGCGCGGAGTCCGTGCAGGGCGAGGCCGGTGCGGGCGGCGCGCAGGGCGTCCTCGGCGGCGGGGCCCGGCTCGGCGACCAGGCGGAGTGTGGTGGCCCCGTCCTCGATCAGGGCCTGGACGGCGGCCAGCTCGGCGTCCTTGCGGGCGGCGGCCTCGTACAGCCACTGCGCGGGCATGGGGACCCCGGCGAGCTGGGCGAGGACCGGGCGCAGGGCACGGGCGGCCTGGCGTTCGGCGGGGAGGAGCCGGCGCAGGTAGCGGCGCAGCTGTCCGGGCAGGGCGAGCAGGGCCAGGGCTTCGGTGAGCGGCGGGAGGTCGACGACGAGGGTGTCGTAGCCGGCCCAGTCGCCCTCGGCGGCCCGGCGCAGGGTGTGCAGCAGGGCGAGCTGCGGGGAGCCGGGGAGTTCGGTGAGCTCCTCGCCGTCGAGCCGGCCCGCGCCCAGCAGGTCCAGGACGCCGGAGGCGCGCTTCTGGAGCTCGGTGAGTTCGGCGCGGAAGTGCTCGCCGGAGTCGATGCGGGCGTGGTCGAGGTTGTCGGCGGCCCGGGTCGGTTCCGGGGCGGCGGGGAAGCCGGGCACGGCCTCGGCGGAGACCAGCAGCGTGCGGCCGCCGTTCGCGGCGGCGGCCAGCGCGGTGGCGGCGGCGACGGTGGTGCGGCCCGCGCCGCCGGTGCCGGTGACCAGGACCGTACGCACGGCCCTCAGTTCCCCGGTGCGGACTCGACGCGCTTCTTCAGACCGGCGAGGGCGCGGTCGATGATGACCTTCTCGGCCTTGCGCTTGATCATGCCGAGCAGCGGGATCTTGACGTCGACGGCGAGCCGGTAGGTGACCTCGGTGCGCTCGCCGCCGCCGAGCGGGGCGAGCGCGTAGGTGCCGTCCAGGGAGCGCAGCATCTGGGACTTGACGAGGCTCCAACTGACCTCGTTCGCGCCGGTCCAGGTGTAGGAGAGGACGTGGTCGTCCTTGATCGCTCCGGCGTCCAGGACGAGGCGGACCTGCTCGGCGCGGCCCTGGTCGTCGGTGGAGAGGACCTCGGCCTCCTTGACCTCGCCGGTCCACTCCGGGTAGCGGGCGAAGTCGGCGATCACGCCCATGACGTCGGCCGGTGCCGCCTCGATCGTGATGCTCGAGCTGGTGTGTTCAGCCATCGCCGTGGCCCTCCAGTGCGGTGTAACCGGTCGCGTTCGGCAGGTGCCTGCCGCTGTGCAGGCTATCGCGTGCCCGGGACGCTCCGGCGCACGCCCCGGCCGCCCCCGGTCACCAGCTCAGCGCCCAGGGTGTTCCGGTGGAGGCGAAGTGGCCGACGTTGACGCACTCGGTGGTCCCGATCCGCATCCTGCGGACCAACGGCTGGTGAACATGGCCGAAAAGCGCGTATCGGGGGCGGGTGGAGCGGATCGCCTCCAGCAGGGCGCCGCTGCCGCGCTCGAAGCGGCGGGCGACGGTGTCGTACGTCAGCTCGGGGACGTCGGGCGGGATGTGCGAGCAGAGGACGTCGACCGGACCGAGCGCCTCGACCTTGGCGGCGTACTCCTCGTCGCTGATCTCGTACGGGGTGTTCATCGGGGTTCTGAGGCCGCCGCCGACGAAGCCGAAGACCCGGCCGCCGATCTCGACGCGTTCGCCGTCGAGCACGGTGGTGCCGGGGCGGGCGTACTCGGGCCAGAGGCCGGGGACGTCGACGTTGCCGTAGGTGGCGTACGTCGGGGTGGGGAAGGCCGCGAAGAGTTCGGCGTACTGCTTGCGCACCGCGCCGAGGATCTCGGCGTTGCGGTCGCGGCCCGCCCACAGCTCGCGGCCGAAGGCGCGGGCCTCCTCGTAGCGGCGGGCGGTGCGCAGGGCGACGATGCGGTCGGCGTTCTCCTTGCCGAACAGATCGGGGAAGATGCCGCGCGCGTGGTCGGCGTAGTCGAGGAAGAGCACCAGGTCACCGAGGCAGATCAGGGCGTCGGCGCCGTCCCCGGCGCGGGCCAGGGCCTCGGTGTTGCCGTGCACGTCGCTGACCACGTGGATCCGGGTCGGTCCCCCGGCCGGGACCCGGCTGTCCGGTTCGCTGCCTCGCATGGGATCACCCTAGGGCGCCGCTTCCGTCGCGGGTAGACCGCCCGGACCTGCGGTTACTTCCCCGTCGGGACGGCAGTGGACTACTGTGCGCGAAAGGGCCATTTATATGTGTGATGCATAAGACATCTGGCCGGAACCCCCTATCCGGAACCGAGTACCGGTGGGTAACGTCCGGGCAGTCCAGTCGTGCTCACCCCACTGAGCACCCGCCACTCTTGGACCGCAGCCGGTGCGTCACACAGAGCCGTGGCACCGGAGCCCGATGAGGAGCAGCAGTCTTGCGCGAGTTCAGCCTTCCGGCCCTGTACGAGGTCCCGACGGACGGCAACCTGACGGATCTCATCCGCCGCAATGCCGCTCAGCATCCCGAAGTCGCGGTGATGAGCCGCAAGGTGGCCGGCGTCTGGACGGACGTCAGTGCCACGGAGTTCCTGGCCGAGGTGAGAGCCGCCGCCAAAGGCCTGATCGCCTCGGGTGTGCAGCCCGGTGACCGGGTCGCCCTGATGTCACGCACCCGGTTCGAGTGGGTGCTGCTGGACTTCGCGATCTGGAGCGCGGGCGCGGTGACCGTGCCGGTGTACGAGACCAGCTCCGCCGAGCAGGTGCAGTGGATCCTCGGTGACTCGGGGGCGGTGGCGGTGCTCGTGGAGAGCGACGCGCACGCCGCGTCCGTGGCCTCCGTACGGGACGCGCTGCCGGATCTCGCGCATCTCTGGCAGATCGACGCGGGCGCGGTGGAGGCACTGGGCAAGGCCGGGGCCGAGGTCTCGGACGAGACCATGGACCTGCGCACGCGCAGCGCCAAGGCGGACGACCCGGCCACCATCGTCTACACCTCGGGCACCACGGGCCGCCCCAAGGGCTGTGTGCTCACCCACCGCAGCTTCTTCGCGGAGTGCGGCAACGTGGTGGAGCGACTGAAGCCCCTCTTCCGTACGGGCGAGTGCTCGGTGCTGCTGTTCCTGCCCGCCGCGCACGTCTTCGGCCGGCTGGTCGAGGTGGCGTCGGTGATGGCCCCGATCAAGCTCGGCTGCGTCCCCGACATCAAGAACCTCACCGAAGAGCTGGCCTCGTTCCGGCCGACGCTGATCCTGGGCGTGCCCCGGGTCTTCGAGAAGGTCTACAACGCGGCCCGCGCCAAGGCGCAGGCGGACGGCAAGGGCAAGATCTTCGACCGGGCCGCCGACACGGCGATCGCCTACAGCCGGGCGCTGAGCACCCCGGGGGGCCCCTCGCTGGGGCTGCGGCTCAAGCACAAGCTCTTCGACAAGCTGGTCTTCGGGAAGCTGCGCGCGGTGCTCGGCGGCCGGGGCGAGCACGCGATCTCCGGCGGCGCTCCGCTGGGCGAGCGGCTCGGCCACTTCTACCGGGGCATCGGCTTCACGGTCCTGGAGGGCTACGGCCTGACCGAGACGTGTGCGGCGACCGCGTTCAACCCGTGGGACCGGCAGAAGATCGGCACGGTCGGCCAGCCGCTGCCCGGTTCGGTCGTGCGGATCGCGGACGACGGCGAGGTGCTGCTGCACGGCGAGCACCTGTTCTCCGGCTACTGGAACAACGAGTCGGCCTCGGCCGAGGCGCTGGCCGACGGCTGGTTCCACACCGGGGACATCGGCACGCTCGACGAGGACGGCTACCTCGCGATCACCGGCCGCAAGAAGGAGATCATCGTGACGGCGGGCGGCAAGAACGTCGCCCCGGCGGTGATCGAGGACCGCATCCGCGCGCACGCCCTGGTCGCGGAGTGCATGGTGGTCGGCGACGGCCGTCCGTTCGTCGGCGCGCTCGTCACGCTGGACGAGGAGTTCCTGAGCCGCTGGGCCGAGGAGAACGGCAAACCGGCCGGCTCGACGGCCCTGTCGCTGCGCGAGGACCCGGAGCTGCTGGCCGAGGTGCAGCGGGCGGTGGACGACGGCAACGCGGCCGTGTCCAAGGCCGAGTCGGTGCGCAAGTTCCGTGTCCTGCCCGCCCAGTTCACCGAGGAGGCGGGCCACATCACGCCGTCGCTGAAGCTGAAGCGGAACGTGGTGGCGAAGGAGTTCGCGGACGAGGTGGAGTCGATCTACCGCACCTGAGCGCTGTCACGTGGAGGGGGCCCGCACCGATTCCCGGTGCGGGCCCCCTCGGCATGCGGCACGTTCACAGCAGGGTCCTGAGCTTCTCCGCCAGCAGGTCCCAGCGCCACTTCTCCTCGACCCAGGCCCGGCCCCGCTCCCCCATCCGCTGCCGTAGCTCCGGGTCCCCGAGCAGCGTCACGATCCGGTCCGCCGACTCCTCGGCGCTGCCGCCGCGCACCACCCAGCCGGTCTCGCCGTCGAGCACCGCGTCCGGGGCGCCGCCCGAGTCGCCGGCCACCACGGGCAGCCCGGTCGCGGACGCCTCCAGGTAGACGATCCCGAGGCCCTCCACGTCGAGGCCGCCCCGCCGGGTGCGGCAGGGCATGGCGAAGACGTCCCCGGCCCCGTAGTGCGCGGGCAGATCGGCCCAGGGCACCGGTCCGGTGAAGCGCACCGAGTCCCGCACCCCGGTCTCCGCCGCGAGCCGCTCCAGGTCCCTGGCGTACGGGCCGCCGCCGACGATCAGCAGCACCGCGTCCGGGATCCGCGCGAGGATCGCGGGCATGGCCAGGATCAGCGTGTCCTGGCCCTTGCGCGGCACCAGGCGCGATACGCAGACGACCACCGGGCGGTCCGAGAGCCCGAGGCGGGCCCGGACCCGGTCCCCGCCGGACGCCGGGTGGAAGGTCCCCTCGTCGACGCCGGGCGGCAGTTGGACCATGCGCCCGGCGGCCTCGGGGGTGAGGGCCCCGGCGATCCGGGAGCGGGTGTACTCACCGAGATAGGTGATCGTGTCCGTGGCATCGCCGATCCGGCGCAGCAGCTGGCGGGAGGCGGGCAGTTGCGCCCAGCCGGCCTCGTGGCCGTGGGTGGTGGCGACGAGCCGCCGGGCCCCCGCGCGGCGCAGCGCCGGGGCCATCAGGCCGAGCGGGGCGGCGGCGCCGAACCAGACGGAGGCGCAGCCGTGCTCCCGCAGCAGGGCGGTGGCCCGGCGGGTGACGCGCGGGGTCGGCAGGAGCATCGTCGTCCGGTCGCGGACCACGGTGAACGGCTGCTCGGCGTCGAAGGCGGCGGTGGCCGCCGCGCCCTCCTCGCCGCGCTTCCAGGTGGAGGCGTAGACGACGACCCGGTCGGGATCCAGGCGCAGCGCCATGTTGTGCAGGAACGCCTGGATGCCACCGGGGCGGGGCGGGAAGTCGTTGGTCACGATCAAGGTCTTGTCCATCGTCGCCGACAGTACCGAACGGCCGCGCTTCCCCGCTGACGCGCTCTCCCGGCGGCATCATGAGCCGCCGGGGACCCGGCCGGACACGAGCGACGAAGAGGCGGCGGATGACGGCTGTGGCGGGACGAGGGCCCAGCGGCGCCGGGCCGTGGCCGTACGCGCTGTGGGCGCTGACCCGGGCATGGCTGCTGGCCTGCGTGTTCAAGGTGGTCACCGTGCCGGGCCCGGACGTCACGGTGGACGTGTCGGTGATCTACCGGGGCTGGTACGAGGTGCTGCTCGCCGGAACGTATCCGCTGGACGACGTCACCTGGCAGTACCCGCCCGGGGCGGCGCTGGCGGTCCTGTCCCCCGCCCTGCTGCCGTTCCTGGAGTACGCGACCGCGTTCTTCGTGCTGGTGCTGGTCTGCGACGCCCTGGTCCTGGGGCTGCTGCTGTACGCGGCCCGGCGGCCCGGCATAAGGGCGGCGGGTGCCTGGGTGTGGATCGCGGGGGTGCCGCTGCTGGGGCCGACGGTGTACGCCCGCTACGACCTGATGGTGACGGCGGTCGCGGTGGCCGCGCTGCTGGCGGGGGTGCGCCGGCCCCGTGCGCTGGGGGCGCTGGCGGCCTGCGGGGCGCTGCTGAAGGGGTGGCCCGCGCTGCTGCTCGCCGGGGTGCGCAAGGGGCGCCCGACGCGGGCCGCGTGGGCGTCGGCGGCGCTGACGGCGGCGGGGCTCGCGGCGGCGTTCGCGCTGTGGATGCCGGGGGCCTTCGCGTTCCTGGCCTTCCAGCGGGACCGGGGCACCGAGGTCGAGTCCCTGGGAGCGCTGGTCTTCCACGTGGCGCGGCGGTTCAGCTGGGAGGGGCGGGTGGAGCTGCGCTACGGCTCGCTGGAGTTCCTCGGCCCGCACGTGGAGCTGGTGTCGACGCTGGCGTTGGGGCTCGCCGTCCTGGCGCTGGGCTGGCTCCTGGTGTGGCGGCTGCGGGCCCGGGCGTTCGCCGCGCACACCCCAGCCGAGGCGGCGTTCACGGCGGTGCTGCTGTTCACGGTCACCAGCCGGGTGATCAGCCCGCAGTACGTGGTGTGGCTGGTCGGGCTCGCGGCGGTGTGCCTGGTGTTCCGGGGGGCCGCGATGACCCTGCCGGCCGTGCTGGTGCTGGCGGCGGCCGGGGTGACGCTGCTGGAGTTCCCGATCGGCTTCGGCCATGTGGTGGCGAGCGACGCGTGGGGCGTGACGCTCCTCCTCGTACGGAACGGGCTGCTGGTGGCGGCCTCGCTGATCGCGGCGCGGCGGCTATGGCGGTCGACGGTGTCGGGGAGGCCGCGTGCCGAGGTCGCTCTTCTCCCGGGCGGGGGTCAGCCGAGCCGGGTGGCGAGGTAGTCGCGCCAGTCGGCGGTGAACTGCTCGGCGGTGGTGTCGAGCACGGCTTTCAGCCCCTGCTCCACCGCCCCCTCGCGCCCGGAGTGCGCGCCGACGGCCTCGTAGAAGGCGATCAGCTTCTCCTTGCCCCACCGTTCCGCGATCAGCTCGCAGGCCAGCCAGCCGCCCTCGTAGGCCGCCGCCAGCTTCGCGGGGTCGCCGTCGAAGCCGAAGTCCGGGTCGGCGGGGAGCCCGGCCGGGGTCCGGCCGGTGCGGACGGCCTCCGCCAGCTCGGGGGCGATGGTGTCGGCGGCGCGGTCCTCGCCCCGGTAGGCAGTCCAGTCGGCGAAGCCCTCGGAGAGCCAGACCGGGGTGGCGGTGGAGGTGCTGGTCCGGGTGGCGACATGGGTCGTCTCATGGGTCAGGACGATCCGCTGCCCGAAACTGCCCAGGGTGGCGTACGCCTGCGGGTTGACGACGACCCGGTCGGCGAGGGCCGGGCGCTTGCCGGTGCCGCCGACCTCACCGGTGGTGACGGCGGCGATGCCCCGGTAGCTGGTCTCCGGCGAGCCCAGCAGCCCCGCCATGTCCTCGACGGACTCCGGCACGAGGACGACCACCCGGCGGGCCCAGGGCTTCGGCCAGGCGTCCGAGACGGCCGGCACGGCGAGGTCCACGGTGTCGGCGACCTGGCGCAGCTCGCTCTCGGGCCGGCCGACGCCCAGGACGATGCTGTGCTCGCCCTCGACGACCTCGACGTCCCCCTGCTGCCACAGCTGCCCGGAGGCGCCCTTGGCGGGCCGGTCGGCGGTGATGTACCAGCGCTCGCCGTCGCGCATCAGCTCCAGGACACGGCGGGTGGCGACCGGGGCGGTGTCGTACCCGTCGATGCGGTAGCGCAGCTCCACGTCGGCGGTGGCCCACCGCCCGTCCTGCCGGGTGATGCCCTTGACGTCGTACGTCCAGGACTTCAGGGGCACGTCGGCGAGCCGGTCCAGCTCGGTGCGCTGGGCGGCCCGGAGCTTCGCGGCGTCCGGGGCGAGGGGGTCGAGGTAGCCCGCCGGGTCGTGGGCGAGGACGGCCGCCGCGCGGCGCTCCAGGGTGGTGTCGAGGGCGTCGGTGGTGAGGAAGGTGTCGGCGTCGGCGGGGGCCGTGCAGGCGGACGCGGTCAGGAGCGCGGCGAGCAGCGTGCCCGCCGCACGCCGTCGTCCCCGGGGGCGTCCCCCTCGCGCGTCACGTCCTCGTACGGCCACCCTGCCGATCGTACGGTCAGATCCGGGTCACCGAGGAGACGGGCATCATGCCGACCGGATCGTAGCGGACCGGGGCGCCGGGGTAAGGGGCGTGGATGACCTGTCCGTTGCCGACGTACATGCCGATGTGGCTGGCGTCCGCGCGGTAGGCGACCAGGTCACCGGGGAGCGCCTGGGAGAGGGGCACCATGCGGCCCGCGTAGCGCTGGGCCTGGGAGGTGCGGGGCAGGCTCACCCCGGCCTGGGCGTAGGCCCACTGCATGAGTCCGGAACAGTCGAATCCGGAGGGCCCGTTGGCGCCCCAGACGTAGGGTCTCCCGAGCGCCTGGTGGGCGGCTGCCACGGCGGACATCGCGCGGGCCGAGCCGGGGGCGACGCCGGACAGCTCGGGCGGTCCCTGGCGGCCGGAGCGGGAGACCCGGTCGAAGGTGGCGCGTTCCTCCGGCGGCAGCGAGTCGAGCAGCCGGCGGGCCTCGCGGAGCTTGGACTCGACGGCGCGTTTGTGGCGGGTGGCGGCGGCCCGGCCGCGCTCCAGCTCGGTGAGGGCGCGGGTGGTCTCCGCGCGGGTCCGGGCGAGCCCCCGCTGGGCGTGCCGCAGCTTGTCCAGGATCATCGCCTGGCGGGCGCCGGCCCGGTCGAGGGCGGCGGCCCGCTCCAGGTAGGTGTCCGGGTCGGCGGAGAGCAGCAGGGCGAGCGCCGGGTCGATGACGCCGGTGCGGTACTGCGCGCCCGCCATCGCGCCGAGGGCGTCGCGCATCCGGTTGACGCGTTCCTGGCCCCGGGCCGTGGCGTCCTGGGCGCGGCCCGCCTCACCGCGCAGCCGGTCCACGCGCTCCCCCGCCTCGTTGAAGCGCTCGGTGGCCCGCTCGGCCTCCCCGTAGAGGCGGTCGACGGCTGCCTTGGCGCTCTCCCGGGTCTCCTTCGGGTCGGCGCTCGCCGGGGCCCCGGTCAGCGTCGCGGCCGCGGTGGCGGCGGCCGCCGAGACGACCGTGACCCGGACGCCTCTGGTGAAGCCGGACGGTGTGGAACGGCGATGGGACACCACGGGTAGCCGCACTCCCTTCCGCTGACGCGGTCGTGCGCAGCCCCTGCCGCCCGGGTCGGGCGGACGGAGTCCGGGAGCTGCGCGGCAGCCAGACAGTAATCGCGCGACTACGCACCGGCAAAAGACCGCGCCGGTGGTGGCGGAAGGGTCCAACGCCCCCGCCCCGCCGGTGACCTTGGTCTCCGGCGGGGCGGGGGCGTCAGTGTGGTGCGCGGCGATTCCCTCGTTCGGGCGTGCCGCGGGCGGGCCGTGACGTCAGATGCGGACGCCGAACTGGAAGGTGCCCATGTAGTCCATCGACTCGTAGCGGACGACGGTGCCCGGCTTCGGGGCGTGCAGGATCTGGTTGTTGCCGGCGTAGAAGCCGACGTGCGCCAGGTTGTTGAAGAAGACCAGGTCGCCCGGCTTGAGCTGGCTGCGGCCGATCTTCGTGCCGTCGTTGTGCTGGGTGAACGTGGTCCGGGTGATGGAGACGCCGGCCTGGGCGAAGGCCCACTGGGTCAGTCCGGAGCAGTCGTAGGAGGAGGGGCCCGTGCCGCCGGAGACGTACGGCTTGCCGATCTGCGTGGCGGCCGCGGCCAGGGCGGCGGCTCCGCGGCCGGACGCGGGGGCCTCGTTGCCGAGTGCGACCCGGTCGCCGGCGGCGCGGCTGGCGCGCTGCTCGTCCTTCTTCATCTTGGCGCGCTCGGCCTGGGTCAGCGTGTTCAGCAGCTGCTGGGCGTCGGCCAGTTTGCCCTGGTACTTCTTCTTGTTCTCGCCGAGCGCCTTGCGGACGTCGGCGAGGTCGCCGAGCTTGCCCTGGGCTTCCTGGCGCTGCTGGGCGAGGGTGCGCTGCTTGGCTTGGATCTTCTGCAGCGACTCCGTCTGCTTGACCGTCAGCTGGTCGAGCGCGGAGGCCTGGTCGAGGAAGCTGTCCGGGTCCGAGGCGAGGAAGAGGGCCACGGAGGGGTCGATGCCGCCGGAGCGGTACTGCGCGGTGGCGATCGAACCGAGTTCGGTGCGCAGCGTGTTGAGCTCGGCCTGGCCGCGGGCGACCTTGTCCTGGAGCGCGTCGACTTCCTTCTTCAGGTTGTCCTGTCGCTCCTTGGCCCCGTTGTACTTCTCGGTGGCCGCCTCGGCCTCGTGGTAGAGCTTGTCGACCTTCGCCTTGACTTCGCTCTTGCTCGGCTTGGGGTCGGCGTGGGCGGCCTGGGAGGTCAGGGCCACGGCCGCGGCGGCGGTCGCGGTGAGCACGGTCACGCGGGTGCGGCTCGGCTGCTTGGGACGACGGTGGGACGCCACGAAGGCGAGCTCCTTCTTCCTCAGAGCCGCCTACCGGGCTGTGGGGGAAAGAATCCCCGGCTCCGTGCACATGACGGACTCGGCGGTTCCTTCGCCGTCACCCCCAGTGGGTGATCAACCGTGCGAAGGTTCGAGGCCTGACCCTAGTGACCATCCTGTGATCAGTTCAAATCCTCACAGGATTTTTCTCGTCACACCAGGCACTTCTTTACTCTCACCCCACCGCGTGTAGCGGCGACTTGACGGTACGTTCCCAGAAAACCGGCATGCCACACATGTCGAGCATATTCCGCTAGACGCGCGAAAGGCGTTTGAGGAGCAAGACGGACGCGACCGGTCGCGCGCCGGCCTTGGCCACGCCGTCCGCCACCTCCCGGTCGGTGGAGACGACCACCACGGGCCGCCCCGGCGGTTCCGCGCGGGCCAGTTGACGGATCAGCTCGTCCGCCGTGACCCCGGCCTTGCTGAACAGCACCCGTACGCCCCGGGGCGGGGCCAGCAGCACCGGGGCTGCCAGTTCGGCCCCGTCGAAGACACAGGTCATCTCGGCGCCGGTCTGCGCCGCGAGCACCGAGAGCCCGCCCAGCAGCCGCAACCGCTGCTTCTCCAGCGGCATCTGGGGATAGCCGGTCTTGGTGACGTTGTAGCCGTCCACGATGAGGTGGGCCTGCGGCAGCGCCAGCAGTTGGTCGAGCAGCGCCGGGTCGGTCTCGGAAAGGGCCCTGGCGGCAATGTCCTTGGGGGACATCCGGCCGGGCTCCACCGCGTCCACGGTGTCGGCGGGATGCGTCGTCGCCGGGGGGAGCGCCAGCTCCCGCCGCAGCCCCGAGGCCGCGTCCAGCACGGTGTCCAGGAGCAGCCGCAGCCGCATGTCCTCCACCGATCGGCCCTCCCGGGCGGCCCGGCGGCTCGCCTCCAGGGCCGCCTCGGCCTCCCCCAGCCGCCCCTTGAGCCGGCGCGACTCGCTCTCCGCGGCGGAGAGCTGGGCGGCCGACTCGGCGCGTACGGCCTCGGCCTCGGCGGCGCCGCGGCGCAGGGCGGCCTCGCCGCGCTTCACCTCGCTCAGGGCGCTGCGCAGCTTGCGATGCAGCGACTCGGTCTCCTTGCGGGCCGCATCCAGCTCGGTGCGCAGCCGCTCGGTCTCGGCGCGGGTGTGGGCACGGGCCCGCTCCAGCTCCTCGCGCAGATGGTCCCGTTCCCGACGGGTCTCCTCGTCGGCCCGTTCCGCGTCGGCGCGCTGGACCTCCTCGCCGGCCGATTCGACCAGCTTGACCCAGCCCACCGGGCGCAGCACGTAGGCGGCGGCGGCCACGTCGAGGGGATCGGCGGCGGCGGGCGGCGAGCCGGCTTCCAGCGCGCCGGTCAGCTCGGGCTGGGACTGGCCGAGCCGCTCACCGATGCGCTGCCGGAAGACGGCGTCGCTCTCCAGCGCGGCGGCCATCGCGTTCCCCGCGAACTTCGCTCGCCGGGTCGGCGTGAACCGGGCGTACTGCCGTAGCTGGGCGGGCAGTTCGGCGACGGTCAGCCCGCCGAAGGCGTCCGAGACCAGCGCGACGACCCGCCGTCGCACACCCTCGGGCAGCGGACGGCCGAGCGCCTCTGCACCGCCGTCGGCCTCATCGGCCGGTCCGGCGCCGCTGGTCGGCTGATCCACCGTCCGTCACCCCATAGATGTGTGATGGGTGCGCTCCCTCTCAGGAAGCGGCACCCGGCCTGTCCACCAGTTCGATCTGGTCCACCGCGTTGCACCAACGACAGCGGACCGACTCGATGGTCTCACTGACGACCTCCCGCTCCTCGACACTCGACTCACCGGCCAGGTCGAGGTGCACGTACTCCACGACCTTGGAGGAGCGGGTCACATCGAAGCGCGTGAGATTGCCGCACAGCGTGCAGCGCCAGCGCGTCCCGTCCGTCGGCAGGGGAACCGTCGTCATCGTTGCGTCCTCTTTCGTCGTCTCCAGGAGCCCGCGCCGGGCGCGCCGCCGCGACTCCGCCTGTCTACGTCAAGGATCTCGCGGTGCGCCGTCGAACTGCGGAAGTCCTGGCGTAACCCTACGGCCTCGCGTACGGGCACCGGCACGGCGAGGCGCTCCCTCCCGCTTCCCCACCGGTACGTCATGCTCTGTCCATGATCGAGTGGCGGCAGGCCGACTGGCGGACCACGGCCGGAAGGATCCGGGACGCGGCGCTGTCGAGCGGCGCCCCGGTCACCTACGGACTGATCGGCGCCTGCGGCGTGATCTTCCTGATCAGCCCGCTGTCCGGGTTCGGCGGTGCCGCCCATCGGAGCGAGGACGCGCTGCTCGCCGCGCAGGCGGGGTACTTCGAGCGGTGGGGGGTGATCCCCGCCGACCTGTGGGAGGGGTCGGCGCACGCGCTGATCACACCGTTCACGGCGCTGTTCGTGCACGGCAGCTGGCTGCACCTGCTGGGGAACCTGTTGTTCCTGTACGTGTTCGGCGCGATGGCCGAGGAGCGCATGGGCCGGGTGCGGTTCGCCCTGTTCTACGTGGGCTGCGGCTATGTGGCCCTGGCCTGCTACGCGGCGGCGCACGCGGACTCCGAGCAGACGCTGGTCGGGGCGTCGGGGGCGATCTCCGCGGTGCTCGGGGCGTTCCTGTACCTGTTCCCCAGGACCCGGGTGACCAGCCTGTTCCCGTTTCTCTTCTTCCTGCCGCTGCGCTTCCCCGCCTGGATCGTGCTGGCCTTCTGGTTCGGGCTCCAGTGGGCGGCGGCGCAGGGGGCGGGCAGCGGCCCCGGGGTGGCGTATCTGGCGCATGTGGCGGGCTTCGCGGCCGGGTTCCTCTACGCCTGGGGACGTTATGGGCGTACGGCTAGAGTGAAGGTTCCAGCCACGGCCACCGAGGGAGACAGCCAGCCGTGATCACCGCGATCGTGCTCATCAAGACCAGCGTGGACCGGATTCCGGAGATCGCCGAGGCCATCGCCGCGCTGGACAGCGTCAGCGAGGTCTTCTCCGTCACCGGCACCCACGACCTGATCGCCATGGTCCGTGTCGCCAGGCACGACGACCTCGCCGACGTCATCCCCGGCCGGATCAGCAAGATCCCGGGCGTCGAGGGCACCGACACCCACGTGGCGTTCCGTACGTACTCCCAGCACGACCTGGAAGCGGCCTTCTCCATCGGCCTCGACGTGTAGGCGCGGGCGCCACCGGCGACGCGCCTCGGCCGGGGACAGGCAGCGGGCCTGTCCCCGGCCGAGGCGTTTCATCAGGACGTGTCTCAGAGCCGGGCGGCTTCGCCCCGGTCCGGGACGCAGCGGCCGTCCTCGGTCCGGTAGCTCCACCGGGCGCCCTCGCGGACCAGCTCGGAGACCGCGCGCAGGAAACGGTCGATGTGCTCGTCGGGCGTACCGGCGCCGAAGCTGACGCGGATCGCGTTGAGCGAGCTTTCACCCGGCTCGGCCTCCGGCGCGCCGCACTCGCCCGGGTCCTGCGGGTCGCTGCCGAGCAGGGTGCGCACCAGCGGGTGGGCGCAGAAGAGGCCGTCGCGCACGCCGATGCCGTACTCGGCGGAGAGGGCGGCGGCGAAGTGCGAGCTGTTCCAGCCGCGCACCACGAAGGAGATGACGCCGACCCGGGGGGCGTCGTCGCCGAACAGGGAGAGCACCCGCACCTCGGGCACCTCGGCGAGCCCCTCGCGGACCCGGCTCACCAGCTCCTGCTCCCGGGCGACCAGGCCCTCGAAGCCCGCTTCCGTCAGGGCCTTGCAGGCGGAGGCGATGGAGTAGACGCCGATGACATTGGGCGAACCGGCCTCGTGACGGGCGGCCGTGGTGTGCCAGTCGACGTCCACGCCGCCGTCGGCGCGCCGGGCGACCGTGCGGGACGCGCCGCCGCCGGCGAGGTACGGCTCCGCCGCCCGGAGCCAGTCGGCGCGGCCGGCCAGGACCCCGGAGCCGAAGGGCGCGTACAGCTTGTGGCCGGAGAACGCGACCCAGTCGACGTCCAGTTCGGCGATGTCCACGGGGTGGTGCGGGGCCAGCTGGGCGGCGTCGAGCACGATGCGGGCGCCGTGCGCGTGGGCGGCGGCGGCCAGTTCCCGTACCGGCCACAGCTCGCCGGTCACGTTGGACGCGCCGGTGACGCAGACGAGGGCGGGGCCGTAGGGGTCGCGGTCGGCGAGCGCGCGCTCCAGGGTCTCGACGGCCTGGGCCGGGGTGCGGGGCGCGTCGAGGTAGGTGACCCGGGCGTCGCGCCAGGGCAGCAGGGACGCGTGGTGCTCGGTCTCGTACACGAAGACCTGGCAGTCGGCGGGGAGCGCGGAGGCCAGCAGGTTGAGGGAGTCGGTCGTGGAGCGGGTGAAGACCACCTGGTCCTCCGCGCGGCAGCCGAGGAACTCCGCGACCGTGCGGCGGCTGTTCTCGAAGAGGTCGGTGGAGAGCTGGGAGAGGTAGCCGGCGCCGCGGTGGACGCTGCCGTAGTACGGGGCGTACGCCGCGACGTCGTCCCAGACCCGCTGGAGGGCCGGGGCGCTGGCGGCGTAGTCGAGCGCGGCGTAGGTGACCTCACCACCGGTGACGAGCGGGACGGTGACGTTCTGCCCCAGAACGGGCAACGGGGCACAAACCGACGGGTCGAGGGCAGCGGTGGGGACAGACATGGCGAACTCCCGTAACAGGCAGGCGAAATCCGTGCGCCGGCAGTACGCGGCAGCGCAGGGGGAAGAAAAAAGGATGCGCGGAAGGAGGGCGTTCAGCCCTAGCGCATTCGCTTGCTCACAGAAGGCTCCCTAGGGACCAGGACCCCGGGGGCTGGCATCCGCTGGATGCCGAGGGGCCCGCGCTTGCCGCAGACCTCGCTGCCTGCGGCCTGGTCTTCACCCGGGGCACCCCGCCACGGACGGAGGGTTGCCGGACAGCGGGCCGGGGCCGTAGTCGCTGTCACTCATGACCTGCGCAGCATCTTGCCATATGTGCGCACACGCGCAAGGGCGCGGTCCGGCATCCGGACCGCGCCCCGCGTCACACCGTGTGCCCCGGAGGCTTCTCCGCGGCGCGTCAGGCGTTGCTGGCCGCCACCCAGCGCTCCAGGGCCCGCTTGGCGGCTCCGGAGTCGATGGCCTCGGCCGCGACGAGGATCTTCGCCGCGAGCTGTTCGGTCAGCGTGCCGGGGCCCGGGTCCAGGGCCACCAGGGCCGCCGCCGAGTTGAGCAGCACCGCCTCCCGTACCGCGCCGCCCTCGCCGTCCAGCAGGCGGCGGGCCACATCGGCGTTGTACGAGGCGTCGGCGCCGCGCAGCGCCTCGACGGGGACGATGGGCAGCCCGACGTCGCGCGGGTCGAAGGGCTCCTCGCGGACCACGCCGTCGCGCACCACCCAGACCCGGGAGGTCGCGGTGGTGGTCAGCTCGTCGAGGCCGTCGTCACCGCGGAAGACCAGGGACGAGTTGCCCCGGTCGGCCAGCACACCCGCGACGATGGGCGCCATCCGGGCGTCGGCGACGCCGACCGCCTGGGCGCGGACCTGGGCCGGGTTGGTGAGGGGGCCCAGGATGTTGAACGTGGTCTGCGCGCCGAGTTCCTTGCGGGCCTTGGCGGCGTACCGCAGGGCGGGGTGGAACTTCACGGCGAAGCAGAAGGTGATGCCCGCCGCTTCGGCGACCTCGACCACCCGCCGCGGGGTCAACTCCAGGTTGACGCCGAGCTTCTCCAGCACGTCGGAGGAGCCGCTCGCGGAGGAAGCGGCCCGGTTGCCGTGCTTGACGACCTTCGCACCGGTGCCGGCGATGACGATCGCGGACATGGTCGAGATGTTGACCGTCCTGGCGAGGTCGCCGCCGGTGCCGACGATGTCGACGGTGCGGCCCGGCACGTGGATGGTGTTGGCGTGGGTGTACATCGCGCGGACCAGGCCGGTGACCTCGTCGACGGTCTCGCCCTTGGCCCGCAGCGCGACGGCGAACCCGGCGATCTGGGCGTCGGTGGCCTCGCCGCTCATGATGCGGTCCATGGCCCACGCGGTCTCCTCGGAGCTGAGGTTCTCGCCGCGCAGGAGGGGGTTCAGGAGGCCGGGCCAGGAACGGTCCGCCACGCTGTCGCCGCCGCTCGGGGTCACAACGTTCATGGTCCGCTCCAGGGTCCACAGCCGGTCAGGAAAGTTGGCTCCACCCTATCCAGCCGGAGGGACCGCGAAGAGCCCCGTCCATCGAATGGACGGGGCTCTCACGGTGGCGACCGTTTCAGGCGATCAGTGGTGGCTGTGGCTCTCGCTGATCTCCTTGTACTCCTCCGGGGTCGCCTTGGGGATCTGGTTCCCGTCGGCGAAGTACCCCTTGCTGAGCTTGGCGCGCAGCTTCTGCACCGGGGAGATCTTGCGCTTGACGCCGTTCTCGTCGACCGCGGGGCCGAGGTCGAGCGGCTGGTACTGCTCGTGCGCCGTGAGCGTGTGCAGCTGCCCGGGGCTGAGCGGCTCGTGGATCTCGACGAACTCACCGTGCGGCAGGCGCTTGATGATGCCGGTCTCGCGACCGTGCAGCACCTTCTCCCGGTCGCGGCGCTGGAGGCCGAGGCAGATCCGCTTGGTGACGATGAACGCGATGACCGGTCCGACGAAGAAGAAGATCCGGACGAACCAGGTGATGGCGTTGATCGACAGGTGGAAGTGCGTGGCCCACAGGTCGTTTCCACCGCCGACGAGGCCGATGAAGTACGCCGTGATCCAGGCGACGCCGAAGCCCGTACGGGTCGGGGCGTTGCGCGGGCGGTCCAGGATGTGGTGCTCGCGCTTGTCGCCGGTGATCCAGGACTCGATGAACGGGTACACCGCGATCGCGGTGAGGACCACGCCGAAGCCGACCAGCGGGATGAACACGCCCAGGGCGAGCGTGTGGCCCCACAGGTTGATCTCCCAGCCCGGCATCACACGGACCAGCCCCTCGGCGAAGCCCATGTACCAGTCGGGCTGGGCGCCGGTGGAGACCTGGTCGACCCGGTACGGACCGAGCGCCCAGATCGGGTTGATCGTGGCGATGGCCGAGATGGCCGCGATGACGCCGAAGACGAGGAAGAAGAACCCTCCGGCCTTCGCCATGTACACGGGCAGCAGCGGCATGCCGACGACGTTCTTGTTGGTCCGGCCGGGACCCGCGAACTGCGTGTGCTTGTGGTAGAAGACCAGGATCAGGTGGGCCACCAGCAGACCGAGCATGATGCCCGGCAGCAGCAGGATGTGGATCGAGTAGAACCGGGCCACGAAGTCGTGGCCGGGGAACTCGCCGCCGAACAGGAACATCGAGATGTACGTACCGACGATCGGCACGGACAGGATCGCGCCCTGGGTGAAGCGGACACCCGTACCGGAGAGCAGGTCGTCCGGGAGGGAGTAGCCGGTGAACCCGGTGAACATGCCGAGCACGAACAGCAGGAAGCCGAAGAGCCAGTTGATCTCGCGCGGCTTGCGGAACGCACCCGTGAAGAACACGCGCATCATGTGCACGAACATGGCGGCCAGGAAGATCAGCGCGGCCCAGTGGTGGATCTGCCGTACGAGCAGACCACCGCGGACCTCGAAGCTGATCTTCAGGGTCGAGGCGTAGGCCTCGGACATCCGGATGCCCTGCATGGGCTCGTACGGACCGTGGTAAACGATCTCGCCCATGCTCGGCTGGAAGAACAGCGTCAGATACACACCCGTGAGGATGATGATGATGAAGCTGTAGAGCGCGACCTCACCGAGCATGAAGGACCAGTGGTCCGGGAAGATCTTGCGCATGTTGGCCTTGGCGAGGCCGTAGATGCCCAGTCGGCCGTCCGCCCAGTCGGCCACCCGCTCGCCGGCCGGAGCCTTGCGCCCGCTCGCCGGTCCGGCGGCGGAGGGGTTCTTCGGTGCAGTACTCATCCGCGCTCCCAGAAGGCAGCACCGACGGGCTCGTCGAAGTCGCCGAGCGCCTCGAGGTTGCCCTCGCTGTTGACACCGATCCGCAGCTGCGGAAGGGCGTGGCCGGCCGGACCGAAGATGACGCGAGCGCCGTCGGAGAGGTCGAAGGTGGACTGGTGGCACGGGCAGAGCACGTGGTGGGTCTGCTGCTCGTACAGGCTGATCGGGCAGCCGACGTGGGTGCAGATCTTGGAGAACGCGACGATGCCCTCGTGGGCCCAGTCACGCTGGCGCTTGTCCTTGATGTCGTCCGGCTCGATGCGGACGATCATCAGGGCCGCCTTGCCCATCTGCGTCTGGAAGTCGTGCGACTCCGGGTCGAGCCCCTCGGGCATGGCGAAAGCCAGCGACCCGACGGTGATGTGCTCGGGGCGCAGGGGCTTCATCGTGTTCATGTTGATGAGCTGCTTGCCCTCGGCCCACAGGGTGGTCCGGAGCTTCTTCTCCGGCAGCGGACCGAGGTCGCGCAGCAGGACCACACCGGAGAGCGGCACCAGGGCCAGCGCGCCGAACATGGTGTTGCGGATCAGCTTGCGCCGGCCGATCGCGGACTCCTCGGCGCCTGCCTTGAAGTCGGCCAGGACCTGAGCCTTGACCTCGGGCGGGGCCTCGATCGGGTGGCGGTCGGCGGCGACCTCGACGTCGGACATCAGGGTGCGCGCCCAGTGGACGGCTCCCGCGCCGATGAAGAAGAGCGCCGCGCCCAGGGTGAGACCCAGGGAGAAGTTGAGCGGGCTCACATGGCCGAAGGGCCAGATGTAGACGATCTTGTCCACCGGGAAGATGACGTAGGAGGCGATGAAGCCCACCGTCGCCAGCATCGAGAGGGTGAACATGAACGCGACGGCGCGCTCCGAGCGCTTCGCGGCGCGTTCGTCGAGGTCCTGGATGCGCGGCTGGTGGGCCGGCAGCCCCGGGTCGGCGAACGGGTCGTCGTGACGCTCCACCGCGCCCTGCGCGGTCTCCTGCACCACGGGCAGGTTGTCTTCTGGAATCTGTTGGCTACTCATGACTTCTTGGCCTTAGCGGTGTGGGCCGCGACCCAAACGGCGACGGCGACGAGCGCGCCGAGTCCGAAGATCCACGCGAACAGACCTTCGCTGACCGGACCGAGACCGCCGAGGGCCAGGCCGCCGGGGCTCTCCGTCTCGTCACCGTTCACGGTCTCGATGTACGCGATGATGTCCTTCTTCTCCTGCTCCGGCATCGTCGTGTCGGGGAAGGAGGGCATGCTCTGCGGGCCGGTCTGCATGGCCTCGTAGATGTGCTTCGCGCTCACGCCTTCGAGGTCGGGTGCGTACTTGCCCTCCGTCAGGGCTCCGCCCTTACCGGTGAAGTTGTGGCACTGGGCACAGTTGGTGCGGAACAGTTCGCCACCGTTGGCGATGTCCGCGCCCGCGGGGTCGACCTGCTTGTCGGTCGGCGTGATGGGACCGGCGCCGAGCGACGCGACGTACGCCGCGAGCTGGTCGATCTCCGCCTGGGTGTAGATGACCTTCTTCTTCGGTACCTGGGCGCCCGGCTGCTGCGCGGGCATACGGCCCGTACCGACCTGGAAGTCGACGGCGGCGGAGCCCACGCCCACGAGGGACGGCCCGTCGGTGGTGCCCTGACCGCCGGTTCCGTGGCAGCTGGCGCAGCCTACGGCGTAGAGCTTCTTGCCCTCTTCGATGGCGAGGGACTGGGCGGTTTCATCGGCCTGCGCCTTGCCCGCAGGCGCAAACGCGGCGTACAGCCCCCCGGTAGCCGCCAGCGCGAGGAGTAGTACGACGACCGCCGCCAGCGGATGGCGTCGTCGTGCGGAGAGCTTTTTCACGGATTACCCCGGTGTCAGGATCTTCTGCGTCGATGGTGGGCGGGTGCGAGCCCGGTTACTTGATCATGTAGATCGTTGCGAACAGGCCGATCCATACGACATCGACGAAGTGCCAGTAGTAGGACACGACGATGGCGGCGGTGGCCTGATCGTGGGTGAACCTCTTGGCCGCGTACGTTCTGCCGAGGACCAGCAGGAAGGCGATGAGGCCGCCCGCCACATGGAGGCCGTGGAAGCCGGTGGTCAGGTAGAACACCGATCCGTACGGGTCGGACGAGAGGGAGAGCCCCGCTTCCTTGACCAGCTCCACGTACTCCAGGACCTGGCCGCCGATGAAGATCGCACCCATCACGAACGTGATGATGAACCAGGTGCGGAGCTTCTTCACATCGCCCCGCTCGGCGGCGAAGACGCCGAGCTGGCAGGTGAGTGAGGAGAGCACCAGGATCGTGGTGTTCGTCGCCGAGAACGGGAAGTTCAGATGATCGGACATCTCCTTCCAGTAATCGGGTCCCATCACCGATCGCAGGGTGAAGTACATCGCGAAGAGGGCCGCGAAGAACATCAGCTCGGAACTCAACCAGATGATGGTTCCGACGCTGGTGAGGTTCGGCCGATTGACCGACGGGTGCGCGTGCCCGGTTTCTACTGTCGTTGCTGTCGCCACGACCGACATTATGTCGGTCGCTTATCCCGCCCTCACCCCGGGGGGTGCCGTTCGGTGTGTCCGTCCCGTCCGCAGGGGTCGCACCCTGCGCCGAACGGCCCATCGGAACGTCGTCATTACCGGTGCTGACGACCGGTCGGGCGGAGTACGATCCGCGCATCGGTTCATGCCCCGAGAGCCCCGACGACGTCGATGTCACGGAGGAACAATGCAGGCGACCGCCACGGTCCTGGTCTACAGCGACGACGCCAACATCCGCGAGCAGGTGAGGCTGGCAGCCGGTCGCAGGCCTGCCGCGGACGTCCCACCGGTGGAGTTCCTGGAGTGCGCGACGCTCCCCGCCGTCCTCAAGGCGCTGGACGACGGCGGCGTCGACGTCTGTGTGCTGGACGGGGAGACGGCTCCCGTCGGCGGCATGGGCGTCTGCCGCCAGATCAAGGACGAGATCTTCCGCTGCCCGCCGGTGCTCCTGCTGATCGGCCGCCCGCAGGACGCGTGGCTGGCCACCTGGAGCCGGGCGGAGGCCGCCGTGACGCTTCCGGTGGACCCGGTGGAGTTCGCCGACGCGCTGGCGGCGCTGCTGCGCCACCGGCTCGCCGTGGAGGCCTGAGAGGCCCCTGTGGCCCGCTGAGGGACGTTCCGCGCCGCGAGGCACTCCCGGCCCGGGGTCAGACGTGGGGACGCAGGCGGGCGGCCTGGAGCGTCCCCGGGCTGTCCGGCGCCCCCTCGTGGAGGGCGCTGCCCTTCTGCCACTTCTCCCAGGAGAGGTTCCAGTCGCCGAACCCGTTGCCGAACGGGTCCATGTCCTCGCCCTCGCTGCCGACGACCTTGACGATGTCGCCCTCGCGCACGGTGTCGAAGAACCATTCGGCGTTGTCGGTGCTCATGCCGGTGCAGCCGTGGCTGACGTTGGCGTTGCCCTGGGAGCCGGTGGACCAGGGGGCGGCGTGGACGTACTCGCCGCTCCAGGTCACCCGGGTGGCCCAGTAGACCGGCAGGTCGTACGACTCCGAGGAGCCGGCGGCGATGCCGATGCTCTCCCCGCGCATACGGACGAACTGCTCCTTGGCGAGCACCACCTTGACCCCGTTGCGGGTGGAGAAGCCGGGCTTGCCGGTGGTGACCGGAATGGTATTGATCACTTCTCCGTTGCGGTACACCGTCAGGGTGTGGTCCGCGGCGTCGGTGACGGCCTCGATCCGGTCGCCGGTGGCGAGCTTCAGGGGCTTGGCCTCGGCTCCGTAGAGCGCGTTGGTCACCTTGATGCCCGCCAGGTTGGAACGGACCTCGATCGAGGCGTTCGCGGGCCAGTACTCCTTCGGGCGGTAGTGCAGCTTCTTGTCGTCGACCCAGTACCAGGACCCGGTGACCGCCGGGGTGGAGCGGACCTTCAGGGCGCGCTCGACGGTGGCCCTGGCCGCCTTGTCGGTGATCGGAGCGCTGAGTTCCGCCGTGATGGGCTGTCCGACGCCGTAGGTGCCCGCCTCCGGGCCGAAGGCGACCTTCAGCAGCTTCTTGGGCGAGGAGGTGTCGAAGGAGAGCGTACGGACGCCTGGGGCGCCGTCGCTGTTCTCCATGGCGACCCTGACGGTGTATCCGGTGCCGGCCGCGAGCGGGGCGGTGGAGCGCCAGCGCTTCCCGTCGGCGGAGAGCTCTCCCGCGAGGTGGCGGCCGCCGGTGTCCACGGCGCTGACGTCGGTGATGCGCCCGTCGTCGCCCTTGACGGTGACTTCCAGGGGCTTGTCGGGGTCGGCCTTCCCCTTCTTGGCGGGGCCGTTGAAGGCGACCTGGTCGCTCGCGTCGTACGGCCTCGTGGAGAGCGGGTGGCTGTCGGGCGAGCCACAGGCGGTCGCACCCGCGGCGAGGGTCACGACCAGCAGGGTGCAGCTCACAACGGTGCGGATGCGCGGCGTGTGGTTCATGCCGTCCACGCTAAGAAGATTCATCCGTTCCAGCGCGTTCAGTGACTGCAAACGAGCGAAGGGCCCGCGTCGCTGTCGGCGACGCGGGCCCTTCGTGGTGTAACGCGTGTCACCGGCGGCGCGGTGTCACGGGGTGCGGTGTCACTGGGTGCGGTTCTCGCCCCGGTAGTACTCGAAGACCCAGCCGAAGAGGCCGATCAGGAGCATGGGGGCCGAGAAGTACAGCAGCCACCAGCCGAAGACGACGCCCATGAAGGCGAAGGCCCCGCCGACCGCCAGGGAGAGCGGCTGCCAGCTGTGCGGGGAGAAGAACCCCAGCTCGCCCGCCTCGTCGGCGACGTCCGCTTCCTTGTTGTCCTGGGCCATGGCGTCGACCCGGTTGGCCGTGAAGGCCAGGTAGAAGCCGATCATGATGGACAGCCCGAAGGCCAGGAAGAGGGCCGTGGTGCCGACCGGCTCCTTCGACCACACGCCGTACACGACGGCCATGGCGAGGATGAAGACGCTCAGCCAGATGAACATCTGTCCCTGGATCTTCACTTGCCTGCCTCCTTGCCGCCGGCGAGGGCCTTGTCCGACTCGGAGAGGTGATCGAGCTGTTCGAGCGCCGTGATCTCCGGGTGGTGCAGGTCGAACGCCGGGGATTCGGAACGGATCCGCGGCAGCGTGAGGAAGTTGTGCCGCGGCGGCGGGCAGGAGGTCGCCCACTCCAGCGAACGGCCGTAACCCCACGGGTCGTCGACCTCGATCTTCTTGCCGTACTTCGCGGTCTTCCAGACGTTGTAGAAGAACGGCAGCATCGACAGGCCGAGGAGGAACGAGGAGATCGTCGAGATCGTGTTCAGCGCGGTGAAGCCGTCGGCGTCGAGATAGTCCGCGTAACGACGCGGCATGCCCTCGGCACCGAGCCAGTGCTGCACCAGGAACGTGCCGTGGAAGCCCACGAACAGCGTCCAGAACGTGATCTTGCCGAGCCGCTCGTCCAGCATCTTGCCGGTGAACTTCGGCCACCAGAAGTGGAATCCGGAGAACATCGCGAAGACCACGGTGCCGAAGATGACGTAGTGGAAGTGCGCGACGACGAAGTACGAGTCCGAGACGTGGAAGTCCATCGGGGGCGAGGCGAGGATGACACCGGTCAGACCACCGAAGGTGAAGGTGATCAGGAAGCCGACGGCCCAGAGCATCGGTGTCTCGAAGGACAACGACCCCTTCCACATCGTGCCGATCCAGTTGAAGAACTTCACGCCTGTTGGCACGGCGATGAGGAACGTCATGAAGGAGAAGAACGGCAACAGCACGCCGCCCGTGACGTACATGTGGTGGGCCCACACCGTCACGGAAAGGCCGGCGATGGCGATCGTCGCGGAGATCAGACCGATGTAGCCGAACATCGGCTTGCGGCTGAATACCGGGATGACTTCGGAAATGATTCCGAAGAACGGCAACGCGATGATGTACACCTCTGGATGGCCGAAGAACCAGAAGAGGTGTTGCCAGAGCAATGCGCCGCCATTGGCCGCGTCGAAGATATGCGCGCCGAATTTACGGTCGGCCTCCAGCGCGAAGAGCGCGGCGGCGAGGACCGGGAAGGCCAGCAGGACCAGAACACCGGTCAGCAGGACGTTCCAGGTGAAGATCGGCATGCGGAACATCGTCATGCCGGGGGCGCGCATGCAGATGATCGTGGTGATGAAGTTGACGGAGCCGAGGATCGTGCCGAAGCCGGAGAAGGCCAGACCCATGATCCACATGTCGGCGCCGACGCCCGGCGAGCGGACCGCGTCCGAGAGCGGGGAGTAGGCGAACCAGCCGAAGTCGGCCGCACCCTGCGGGGTGAGGAAGCCGGCCACCGCGATGAGCGAGCCGAAGAGGTACAGCCAGTACGCGAACATGTTCAGCCGCGGGAACGCCACGTCGGGCGCGCCGATCTGCAGCGGCATGATCCAGTTCGCGAATCCGGCGAACAGCGGCGTCGCGAACATCAGCAGCATGATCGTGCCGTGCATCGTGAACGCCTGGTTGAACTGCTCGTTCGACATGATCTGCGTGCCCGGACGGGCCAGCTCGGCGCGCATGAAGAGCGCCATGAGTCCGCCGATGCAGAAGAACACGAACGACGTGACCAGGTAGAGCGTACCGATCGTCTTGTGGTCGGTGGTGGTCAGCCACGTCACGACGATGTTTCCCGGCTGCTTGCGCCGCACGGGCAGCTCGTCCTCATACGAGTCGTCTGCCGGAGCGGCACCCTGAGGTTCGTTGAGGATGCTCACAGTTGGTTCTTCTCCGCATTCCTGGCCGGGTCCGTCTGCGCGATGCCTGCCGGCACGTAGCCCGTCTGACCCTTCTCAGCCAGCTCCTTGAGGTGCTGCTGGTAACGCTCCGGGGAGACGACCTTGACGTTGAAGAGCATCCGGGAGTGGTCGGCGCCACAGAGCTCGGCGCACTTGCCCATGAAGGTGCCCTCGCGGTTGGGGGTCACCTCGAACACGTTGGTGTGGCCCGGAATGACGTCCTGCTTCATGAGGAACGGCACCACCCAGAAGGAGTGGATGACGTCACGCGAAGTGAGGACGAAGCGGACCTTCTCCCCCTTCGGCAGCCACAGGGTCGGACCCGGGTTGCCGTTCTGCGGGTTACGGGTCCCGGGGATGCCCACGTCGTGGACGCCGCCGGCGCCCTCGGGGAAGTCCTTCTGGAACTTGTCGGGGATGGCGTTGAGCTCCTTGGGGACCTCGGGCCCCGCTGCGGGCTGGCCATCCACCTTCTCGATGTAGTTGAAGCCCCAGCTCCACTGGAAGCCGACCACGTTGATCGTGTGGGCGGGCTTCTCGGAGAGCTCGAGGAGCTTCGACTCATCTCGCGCGGTGAAGTAGAAGAGCACCGAGACGATGATGAGGGGAACCACTGTGTACAACGCCTCGATGGGCATGTTGTACCTGGTCTGCGGAGGTACCTCCACCTTGGTCCGGCTACGCCGGTGGAAGAAGACGCTCCAAAGGATCAGCCCCCAGACAAGGACACCCGTGACGAGCGCTGCCGCCCACGAGCCTTGCCAGAGGGAGAGGATCCGAGGGGCCTCTTCCGTAACCGGAGTGGGCATTCCGAGGCGGGGGAAATCCTCCCAGTTGTATGAACAACCGGAGGCCGTCGCCAGGACCAGGCCCGCAGTCAGCACCTGCGGCAGCTTCCGCCGCATCGGGCGCCGCGACGAGCGGTCGGAGCCGTTGGGACTCACGTAGCGCCTTCCCGAGAGTCTCGCCCGCACGGTCGGCGCGCCCGTATGTCTCTGGTCGGTCGCCGGCCCTGACGCGGGCAGGGGTTTGGATGTTTATGCGGACCAAACCCTACTGGACGCTATTTGGGGTCGCGCGGGGAGGGTGCCCAACGCGCCGCCCGACACGCCCATGGGGTGGAATCCGGGGCTCCGGCCCCCATCTGACGGCCACTCGCCCGGCCGGGATGAACGGGCCCCGGCGAGGCGGGGCCGGGTGCGGGCTAGCGTGGCGGGGTGCCCTACTTCGATGCCGCCTCCGCCGCCCCCCTGCACCCCGTCGCACGCCAGGCCCTGCTTGCCGCGCTCGACGAGGGCTGGGCCGATCCCGCCCGCCTGTACCGGGAGGGGCGGCGGGCCCGGCTGCTCCTGGACGCGGCCCGGGAGGCCGCCGCGGAGGCCGTCGGGTGCCGCCCCGACGAGCTGGTCTTCACCTCGTCGGGGACGACGGCGGTGCACGCGGGAATTGACGGGGCTCTTTCGGGACGTCGGCGTGTCGGCCGCCATCTGGCCCTCTCGGCGGTCGAACACTCCTCGGTGCTCCATGCGGCGGCGGCCCACGAGGCGGCGGGCGGCTCGTTCACCGAGGTCCCGGTGGACCGCGCGGGGGCGGTGGATCCGGCCGCGTACGGCCGGGCGCTGCGGGCGGACACCGCGCTGGCCTGCCTCCAGTCGGCCAACCACGAGGTCGGCACCGAGCAGCCGGTGGCGGAGGTCGCCGCGCTCTGTGCGGACGCCGGGGTGCCGCTGCTGGTGGACGCGGCCCAGTCGCTCGGCTGGGGCCCGGTCCCGGAAGGCTGGTCGCTGCTGACGGCGAGCGCGCACAAGTGGGGAGGCCCCGCCGGGGTGGGGCTGCTCGCGGTCCGCAAGGGGGTGCGTTTCTCACCCCGGGGCCCCGGCGGGGAGCGGGAGTCGGGCCGGGCGGCGGGGTTCGAGAACCTGCCGGCGATCGTGGCGGCGGCGGCCTCGTTGCGCGCGGTACGGAGTGAGGCGGCGGCGGAGTCGGTGCGGCTGCGGGCCCTGGTGGACCGGATCCGGACCGTCGTGGCCGCGCGGGTGCCCGACGTCGAGGTGGTGGGTGATCCGGAGCGGCGGCTGCCGCATCTGGTCACCTTCTCCTGTCTCTATGTCGACGGGGAGACTCTGCTGCACGAGCTGGACCGGAGGGAGTTCTCCGTGTCGTCCGGCTCGTCCTGCACGAGCAGCACCCTGATTCCGAGCCATGTGCTGAAGGCGATGGGGGTGCTCTCGGAGGGGAACGTCCGGGTGTCGCTGCCGCCGGGCACGGCCGGGGCTGACGTGGACCGCTTCCTGGAGATCCTCCCGGGGGTGGTCGCCGAGGTACGGGAACGGCTCGGCGCCCCGGTCTCCGCGCCCCCCTCCCCCGGTCCCGCCGCGTCCCTGGTGGTCGACGCGCTGGGCCGGCGCTGCCCCATCCCGGTGATCGAGCTCGCAAAGGTGATCGGGGAGGTAGCGGTGGGCGCCACGGTGACGGTGCTCGCCGACGACGAGGCGGCGCGCCTGGACATCCCGGCCTGGTGCGAGATGCGGGGCCAGGAGTACGTGGGCGAGGAGCCGGCGGACCGCGGCTCGGCCTATGTGGTCCGCCGGCTCGGCTGATCAGGCCAGGTGCTGACGGACCTCGGCGGCGGCCTCGTGGCCGTACGCCTTGGTGAAGCGGTCCATGAAGTGGGTGCGGCGGAGGGTGTACTCCTGGGTGCCGACCGTCTCGATGACCAGGGTGGCGAGCATGCAGCCGACCTGGGCGGCGCGCTCCAGTCCGACGCCCCAGGCGAGGCCGGAGAGGAAGCCGGCCCGGAAGGCGTCGCCGACGCCGGTGGGGTCGGCCTTGGTGTCCTCCTCGGGGCAGCCGACCTCGATGACCGGCTCGCCGGCCCGCTCGATCCGGACGCCGCGGGCGCCGAGGGTGGTGACGCGGTGGCCGACCTTGGCGAGGATCTCCTCGTCGCTCCAGCCGGTCTTGGACTCGATGAGCCCCTTCTCGTACTCGTTGGAGAAGAGGTAGGTGGCGCCGTCGAGGAGGATGCGGATCTCCTCTCCGTCCATCCGCGCGATCTGCTGCGAGAAGTCCGCGGCGAACGGGATGTTCCGGGAGCGGCACTCCTCGGTGTGGCGGAGCATCGCCTCGGGGTCGTCGGCTCCGATGGAGACGAGGTCGAGCCCGCCGACGCGGTCGGCGACGCTCTGCAGCTCGATGAGGCGGGCCTCGCTCATCGCACCCGTGTAGAAGGAGCCGATCTGGTTGTGGTCGGTGTCGGTGGTGCAGACGAAGCGGGCGGTGTGCAGCACCTCGGAGATACGGACCGAGCCGGTCTCGACGCCGTGCCGGTCGAGCCAGGCGCGGTACTCGTCGAAGTCCGCCCCCGCGGCGCCGACGAGGATCGGGCGCGTGCCGAGCAGGCCCATCCCGAAGCAGATGTTGGCGGCGACACCGCCCCGGCGCACATCGAGGTTGTCGACCAGGAAGGAGAGGGAGACCGTGTGCAGCTGATCCGCGACCAGCTGGTCGGCGAAGCGGCCGGGGAAGGTCATGAGGTGGTCAGTGGCGATCGAGCCGGTGACTGCAATACGCACGGGGAGGCTGCTCCTGCGGAAGGCGAAGGGCCGTGAGTGCGCCCTCCGGGACGACGTGACAGTTCACGCTACCGGGTGAGCCGAGGGGCCGGAAAAGGGAAAACTACCCGATAGTAGGGCTTTCTACCTGAGCTCAACCGTGGTTACGGTGCGGATATGTCGAAGCACACCGCATTGCCCGAGTCGGAATTGAGCCTGGCCGCCCTGCGTGGTGACTGCGCGCGGATGGCGCCGCACTGGACGGCGCCCGCGAAGAGCGCCCCGGTCCCGGTGAAGCCGTCCCTGATCAACGGGGTGAAGGTCCCGTCCTCGTCGGCGCGGCTGATCGACGCGATGTCCGAGTACGGCGACTGAATACCGGCCGGGCAGGGCCGGACGCCAACATCTTTCGGCCTTTTCCGCGCGGGTGATGGCGAGAACCGCGCGGTGCCCGGATCCGGGCGGCCCCGCCCGGGGGAACCGCACGCTCCTCCGCTCCGTCCCACCGGTGTCCCCGTCCGGAGACACGCGGTAGGCACCGCGACGGCAACGCAGTCGAAGGAGCGATCCGGTGAGCACCGAGCGACCCGACAACGACGTGACCGGCCCCCGGCGGCGGCGTCCGCCGCTCGCGGTGGCCTCGGTGGCCGCGGCCGTGCTGCTGGCCGGGGGCGGCGGGGCGTACTGGGCCTCGACCACCGCGGGCGACGGCGGCGCTGCGGACAGCAGTGCGGCGGACAGCGGCTCCGCGGCCGAGAGGTCGGCCCCCCGGCTGGCCCTGGACGCCGCGGCGGACGGCCCGGGCGTGGCGTCCCCGGACTCCCCTCCCCCCGGCATCGCACCCGGCGAACCGGACCCGGGCGGTCCGCCCGTGATCTACCGGGCCGCGGGCGAACTCCCGGACGGCCCGGACAGGGCGGCGGTCCACCATGCGCGGGGCACGGTCGCGTCGGCCGACGTGGCCCGGCTGGCGAAGGCGCTGGGTATCCCGGGCTCGCCGCGCACCGAGGGCACGTCCTGGGTGGTCGGCGACGACGACGGCCCCGGTGCGCTCCTGAAGGTGGGGAAGCAGGCCCCGGGCACCTGGACGTTCGCCCGCACCACCCCGCCCCAGCCCTGTGAGCCGGGGACGATGTGCGCGAACGGGTCCTCGGAGCCGGGCGGCGGCCCGGTGAGCGAGAAGGCGGCGAAGGCGGCCGCGATCCCGGTGCTCAAGGCGGCCGGGCAGGACGACGCGGCGCTGAACGCGGGCCAGCTGATGGGCGACGTCCGTGTGGTCAACGCCGATCCGAGGGTCGACGGGCTCCCGACGTACGGCTGGTCGACCGGCGTCCAGGTGGGCCCGGACGGCGAGGTGACCGGCGGCAGCGGACATCTGAAGGCGCTGGAGAAGGGCGACACCTACCCGACGGTCGGCGCGGACGAGGCACTGAAGCAGCTCAACGCGGCGAGCAGGGGCAAGGGTGACGCCGACCGGGACATCGGCGGCTGCGCCACTCCCGTACCGCACCAGGGCGAGCCGAAGCCCTCGGACCCCCAGTGCGTGCCGTCGAACGGCAAGCGGGCACCGGTGGAGCAGACGGTCCAGGACGCGGTGTTCGGCCTCGCGCTGAACTACGTGGACGGGCGGCAGACGCTGGTGCCGTCCTGGCTGTTCACGGTCCGCCAGGCTCCGGGCGGCCCGGAAAGCACGGTCACGCAGGTCGCCGTGGACCCGAAGTTCATCGAGAAGCCGGACACCCCGACGACGCCCTCCGGGGACCGGAAGGTGACGTCGTACGGCGCGGACGGGCGGACCCTGGAGGTGACGTTCTGGGGCGGCGTGTGCAGCACGTACACGGCGAGCGCGAAGGAGAGCGCGGGCCAGGTGCGAATCTCGATCACGGAGAAGCCGCAGGAGGGCAAGAAGGCCTGCATCATGATCGCCAAGGAGCTGACGCGGACCGTGACGCTGGAGAAGCCGCTGGGCGACCGTACGGTGATCGACGCGGCGTCGGGCGGCGCGGTGCCGCGCGGCTGAGCAATTGAGCGGCTGAGCAGTTGAGCGGCTGAGCAGTTGAGCGGCTGAGCAGTTGAGCGGACATACGGAGGCGGCCCCGGGATCGATCCCGGGGCCGCCTCCGTATGCCGTACGCGCAGCGCTTAGCTGAACGAGTCGCCGCAGGCGCAGGAGCCGGAGGCGTTCGGGTTGTCGATCGTGAAGCCCTGCTTCTCGATGGTGTCGACGAAGTCGATGGAGGCGCCGCCCAGGTACGGGGCGCTCATCCGGTCGGTGACGACCTTGACTCCGTCGAAGTCCTTCACGACGTCGCCGTCGAGCGAACGCTCGTCGAAGAAGAGCTGGTAGCGCAGGCCCGAGCAACCGCCGGGCTGGACGGCGACGCGCAGCGCCAGGTCCTCGCGGCCTTCCTGCTCCAGCAGGCCCTTGACCTTGGCGGCGGCGGCGTCGGACAGGAGAATGCCGTCGCTCACGGTGGTGGTCTCGTCCGATACGGACATCTGCTTCTCTCCCGGGTTGTACGGACTGCTTGCCGACGGTTCAACCGCCTCAGTCCCGGATTCATTCCGGGCCAAGCGCTTGTCTGTTCCCTTTCATGCTCGCACACCGGGCCGCCCGGGGGATGCGTCACATCGACGCTATCGGCATCGTCAAAGTGACACGAAGCGGCTATGATAGATAGCGTCAAATAGACGAAAAGGCGAGTTCGCCGAAGCACTCCGCGGAAGCTCGTGGAGTGAACTTGAGTTCGCAGACTAGAAAGGGTGCGTGACGTGACCACGGCCCAGCCCCTGGACGTACAGCCGACACCCCTCGCGCTGCTGCTGCTCGGCCGCGAGGCCGACCCGAGGAGCGAGCGCGGCGTCGAATGCCCCGGCGACCTGCCCTCCCCGTCCGACCCGGACCTGGTGGAGCGCGCCCGCGCCGCGAAGGAGAAGCTCGGGGACAAGGTGTTCGTCCTCGGCCACCACTACCAGCGCGACGAGGTCATCCAGTTCGCGGACGTCACCGGCGACTCGTTCAAGCTGGCTCGCGACGCGGCCGCGCGTCCGGAGGCCGAGTACATCGTCTTCTGCGGCGTCCACTTCATGGCGGAGTCCGCGGACATCCTGACCACGGACGCCCAGGCGGTCGTCCTGCCCGACCTGGCGGCCGGCTGCTCGATGGCCGACATGGCCGCAGCGGAGCAGGTCGCCGAGTGCTGGGACGTGCTGACGGAGGCCGGGGTCGCCGATCAGGTGGTGCCCGTCTCGTACATGAACTCCTCCGCCGACATCAAGGCCTTCACCGGCAAGCACGGCGGCACGATCTGTACGTCCTCGAACGCGAAGCGGGCCCTGGAGTGGGCCTTCGAGCAGGGCGAGAAGATCCTCTTCCTCCCCGACCAGCACCTGGGCCGCAACACGGCCGTGCGGGACATGGGCCTGGAGCTGGACGACTGCGTCCTCTACAACCCGCACAAGCCGAACGGCGGCCTCACCGCCGAGCAGCTGCGCGACGCGAAGATGATCCTGTGGCGCGGGCACTGCTCGGTCCACGGCCGCTTCTCGGTCGAGTCGGTCGAGGACGTCCGGGCGCGGATACCCGGGGTCAACGTGCTGGTGCACCCGGAGTGCAAGCACGAGGTCGTCGCCGCCGCGGACTACGTGGGCTCGACGGAGTACATCATCAAGGCCCTGGAGGCGGCCCCGGCCGGCTCGAAGTGGGCCATCGGTACGGAGCTGAACCTGGTCCGCCGCCTGGCGAACCGTTTCGCCGCGGAGGACAAGGAGATCGTCTTCCTGGACAAGACGGTCTGCTTCTGCTCGACGATGAACCGCATCGACCTGCCGCACCTGGTCTGGACCCTGGAGTCGCTGGCCGAGGGCAAGCTGGTCAACCGGATCGAGGTCGACCCGGGGACGGAGAAGTACGCGAAGCTCGCGCTGGAGCGGATGCTCGCGCTGCCGTAGAGCCGCGCAGGTCCTTGGGGAGCCCCGGTGTGCCGCAGGTCGGCGTACCGGGGCTCTCGCGTACGGCGAGGGCGTTCCGGGCGGGGCGCACCGGCGCCGAGGTACCGGCTCGGAGGTACCGGCAGGGGCCCTCCGGGCGGGCCGGTTCTCCCATACGCCAGCCGATGACGCCGCCGCGTAACTACGCTGCTACTCACCGCAGCGAATCTTCGCGCGGGCGGGACCGATGAGGCCCGCTGAGGCTGACCGGAACGAGCGGCGAGAACGGTGGGGCGGGCATGAGTGACGAGGACCGTGGGACGGGCGTCGGCGACGAGGCGGGGGGAGCGGGCACGGGGCACGACGGAGTCCGGCAGAGCGACGCCGCCTCCGACGCGTCGGCGCGAGCGGAGCTGGCCCGCGCGCGGGAGGAGGTACGCGGCCGGCGCGCCGCGTCGGAACAGGATCCCGCCACCGGCCTGCCCCCGCTGGCCGAGGCCCTGCACCAGCTGTCGAACCTGCTCTCCGCCGCCGGGGACCGCACGGGCGCGCTGCCCCCGGCGAAGGAGGCCGCGCGGATCTACGCCGAACTCGGCATGAAGCGCCCCGGCGACTTCCAGGCGGAGCTGGCCATGGCCATGGGCGCCCTGGGCGACCGCGTCGCCGACACCGGGGACCGGGCGGGAGCCGTGCCGTTCGCGAAGCAGTCCGTGCGGCTCCAGCGCGAGCTGGTCGAGGAGGAGCAGCCGGGTGCGTCCGTCCCGGCGCTCGCCGGGTACCTCCTGGCCTGCGCCACGCGCCTGGCGGACGCCGGGCAGGCCGTGGAGGCCGTGCCCCATGCCGAGGAGGCGGTCGGTCTTCTCCGGGGCCTCACCGAGGAGGATCCGGAGGCGTTCCTCCCCCGGCTCGCCGCGGCTCTCCACGCCCTCGGCCAGCACCGCGCGGCCGTGAGCGACGCCTCCGGGGCGGTCGAATCGGCCCAGGAGGCGTGCGGCCGCTTCCGCGCGCTCGCCGTGCGGCGGCCGGACCTCTTCCGCCCGGAGCTGGCCACGGCGCTCGACGGCCTGGCCGGCCACCTCAACAGGGCCGGTGACGCGGGGGCGGGCCTGCGGGTGGCGGAGGAAGCCGTCGCCCTGTACCGCGAGTTGGCCGCGCAGCGGCCCGCGGTCTGCCGCCCCGGCCTCGCCGCCGCGCTGCGCACCCTCGCCCGGAGCCTGGCCGGCACCGGCGACCCGCAGGAGGCCCTGCCCCCGGCGCGCGAGGCCGTCGATCTCCTGCGCGAACACGGGGACGCCGTCCTGGCCGATCTGGCCGACTCCCTCCAGCTGCTCGGCACCTACGTGGAGCTGAACGGGGACGCGGAGATGGCGGTGGAGGCGTTCTGGGAAGCGGTGGCCCTCCACCGGTCGCTGGCGCTGGAGGCTCCCGACGCCCCCGACGCCGCCCTGGTCGCCGCCCTCGACGGCCTGGCCCGGGCGCTCGCCCGCACCGGAGAGCACGCGGCGGCGATCGAGGAGTTCGACGAGACCCTCAAGGAGTTCGCCGGGGCCGGTCCGGCGACCGCCCGGCGTCTGGCCGTGGAGCGGAGCGCCTTCCTGCTGCGCTGCCCGGCCCCCTGGCCCGCGACCGGGGTGACCGAGCTGGTGAACTGGCTCGACGAGGACGTGGAGAGGACCGGCAGCCCGGACACCGTGACCGTACGGGCCCGGCAGGCGCTGCGCGCGTACGGTGACCTCGCGACGGTGCGCACGGCCTGGGAGGACGAGACCTTCACGCCCGCGCCGGACTGGCTCGCCCTGTCGCCGGGCACGCTGGACCTCGTCAGCGCCTGGATGTTCGCGCCCGACTGGCCCCGGTCACGCGACTTCTGGTCCGAGCACGCCGACGTCCTCGGCAGCCAGGAGGCGGCGACGGCCCTGGACGAGCTGGCCGTCCTGGACCCGCACGGTGCTCAGCGGCACGCCCTGCTCCGTGAGGCCGTCCTCGCCCACGGGGTGACCGCCGCCTACGATCCGCTGATCCTCCAGGAGCAGATGGCGCAGTGGCTGGAGTGCGCGGACTGGGCGGAGTCACGGGCCTACCTGGAGGAGCACCCGCGCCTGCTGACCGTCCGGCCGCCCGATGGCACCCCGCTGGCCCACGTCGCGATGCTCGACATCGGCCGCACCGAGGGCCTGGACGCCGCGTACCGCCTCGTCGAGGACCGCGAGGCCCTCCAGGCTTACGTGGACCGGGCGTTGGAGGCCGGGGACGGCGTCGCGCTGATGCACGGCGGGGGCATCGAGGGCCAGGTGTTCGGCGACCGGCTCTCCTCGCTCACCCACGCCCAGGTGGCCCTGGTGCTCGCGGGGGCCAGGGAGGGCTTCGAACCGGACGACCTGACCCCGCTCCTGCACAAGGCCCCCGAGGAGACCCGCGCCCGGCTGGTGCGGGAGACGGCCGCCCTCAGCGTCCGGCTCCCCGACCAGCGGGGGAAGGCGTGGCACCGGATCATTCAGGCGCTGGGCGGGGGCGTCTGAGGGTCGGCGGCCCGCCGTCGGCGACGTCGGGTCCGGCCGGCCGGACCCGACGTCCGGCCGCCCCCCGGACGGTATCCAGGCCGGTCACCTCCATGAGGACCCGGTCGCGGTGAAGAAGTGGCGGCGGCGGTACGACGTGGTGCGGGCCGGCTCCGGTGCGGGAAATCCGGAAGGGGCCTGCCCCGCGCGGCTGCGCGGGGCAGGCCCCTTCGGGTGGTGAGATCAGGCCTTCGCCGGCTCGGCCTCGCGGGCCTCCTCCGGCTCCGGCTCGGACGGTACGCCCGCCTTCGCGGCGCGCTTGGCCGCCTTCTTCTTGGCGCGGCGCTCCTTGCGGAGCTCGACCATCGCGTACAGCGTCGGCACGAGCAGCAGGGTCAGCAGCGTGGAGCTGATCAGACCGCCGATCACCACGACGCCCAGCGGCTGCGAGATGAACCCGCCCTCGCCGGTGACGCCGAGCGCCATCGGGAGCAGGGCGAAGATGGTCGCGAGCGCCGTCATCAGGATCGGGCGGAAGCGGTGGCGGCCGCCCTCGATGACGGCTTCCACGATGCCGAGGCCCTGGGCGCGGTACTGGTTGATCAGGTCGATCAGCACGATCGCGTTGGTGACCACGATGCCGATGAGCATCAGCATGCCGATCATCGCGGGGACGCCCAGCGGGGTGCCCGTGATGAGGAGCAGGGCCAGGGCTCCGGTCGCCGCGAACGGGACGGAGACCAGGAGGATCAGCGGCTGGACGAGCGACCGGAAGGTGGCCACCAGCAGCATGAAGACGATCGCGATGGCCGCCAGCATGGCGAGGCCGAGCTGGCCGAAGGCTTCGTTCTGGTCCTCGGTGACGCCGCCGATGGTGGCGGTGGCGCCCTCCGGGAGGTCCAGGGCGTCGATCTTCTTGGCGAGATCGGCGCTGACCGCGCCGGTGTTGTCGCCGACGGGCTTGGCGGTGATCGTCGCCGACCGCTGTCCGTCGATCCGGGTCATCGAGACCGGGCCGGGGACCACCTTGACGTCGGCGATGTCGCCGAGCTTGGCCGGGCCGAGCGGCAGGGCCTTCAGCTCGGCGACGGTGGCGGCCGGGGTGGAGGACCGGATGACGACGTCGCGCTCGGTGTCGTCGAGCGTCGCGGTGCCGGCGGGCGTGCCGCGTACGGCTCCGGCGACGATGCCTCCCAGGGTGGCGGAGTCGAATCCGGCGGCGGCCGCCTTGTCGTTGGCGGTGACCGAGATGCGCGGGACGCTCTGCGCCAGGTCGCTCTGGACGTCGGTGACGTCCTTGATGGTGGCGACCTCGGTGCGGACCGCCTCGGCCGCCTTCTTCAGGACGTCCCCGTCGGCGGCCTTGACCACGACGCTCAGGTCCTGGGAGCCGAAGCCGTCGCCCGCGGCGATGGTGGTGTCGCCGATGCCGTCGAGCTTGCCGAGGGCCTCGTCGATACGGTCCTGGGCGTCCTCGTAGTCCGCGGCGTCCTTCAGGGTGACCTGGTAGGAGGCCTGGTTGGCGCCCGTGCCGCCGCCGAAGGCGGCCATGAAGCCGGAGGAGCCGACGGTGACCTGGTAGTCCTTGACGCCCTTGTCCTGCTGGATGACCTTCTCGACCTTGCGGGCCGCCTCGTCGGCGGCTTCCAGGCTGGTGCCGGGGGTCAGCTCCTGCTTGACGGTCAGGACCTCCTGCTCTCCGGCGTCGAAGAAGTTCGTCTTCAGCAGCGGCACCATGCCGAAGGTGCCGAGGAGCACGGCGACGGCGATGACGAGGCTGGTGATCCGGCGACGGGTCGCGAAGCGGAGGATGGGGACGTAGATCCGCTGGAGCTTGCTGGCCGCTTCCTTCTCCTCGGCGAGGCGGCGGGCCTCCGCCGCGTCCTCGGGGGTGCCCTTGGGCGCGCGCAGGAACCAGTACGACAGCACCGGCACCACGGTGAGCGAGACCAGCAGGGACGCCAGCAGCGCCGCGGTGATGGTCAGCGAGAACGAGCCGAAGAGCTGGCCGACCATGCCGCCGACCAGGCCGATGGGCAGGAAGACGGCGACGGTGGTGAGCGTGGCGGAGGTGACCGCTCCGGCGACCTCCTTGACCGCGGTGATGATCGCCGCGTGGCGCTCCTCGCCGTAGCCGAGGTGACGCTTGATGTTCTCCAGGACCACGATCGAGTCGTCGACGACCCGGCCGATGGCGATGGTGAGCGCGCCGAGCGTGAGCATGTTGAGCGAGAGGTCGCGGGTCCAGAGCACGATCAGCGCGAGGACGATCGAGAGCGGGATGGAGACCGCGGTGACCAGCGTCGAGCGGATCGAGGCGAGGAAGACCAGGATCACGACGACGGCGAAGACCAGCCCGAGCGCACCCTCCGTGGTCAGACCCGAGATCGACTTGGAGACGGCGGGGCCCTGGTCGGAGACGACCGTCACCTCCGCGCCCTCGCCGAGGTCCTCGCGGAGGTCGGGGAGCTTGTCCTTGACGGCGTCCGAGATGGTGACGGCGCTGCCGTCCTTGTCCATCGTCGCCATCACGGCGAGGCTCGGCTTGCCGTTGGTGCGGGTGATGGAGACCGCCGTGGACGGCTCCTGCTTCACCTCGGCGACGTCACCGAGGCGCACCGGCTTTCCGGGCTTGCCGCCCGCCGGGTCCTTGGCGACGACCTGGAGGTCCTCGATCTGCTCCAGCGAGGTGTAGGCGCCGCCGACCTGGATGGTGCGGCTCTTGCCGGACTCGGAGAAGGAGCCGGCCGGCACGGTGGCGCCGCCCGCCTGGAGGGCCTGGGCGAGCGTGCCCGCGTTCAGGCCGGCCTCGGCGAGCTTCTTGTCGTCGGGGACGACGGAGACCTGGAGGTCCCGCACGCCGTCCACCGTGACCTGGCCGACGCCGTCGATGTCCTCCAGGGCCGGGACGACCGTGCGGTCGAGCTGGTCGGCCAGCACCTGCTGGTCCTTGTCGGAGGTGACGGCGAGGACCACGGTCGGGATGTCGTCCGTGGAGCCGGCGATGACCTGCGGGTCGACGTCGTCGGGCAGCTGGGCGCGGGCCCGGTTCACCGCCTGCTGGATGTCCGCGACGAGCTGCTTGGTGCCCTCGTCGCTGAAGTCGAAGGTCGCCATGATGAGGGCGTTGCCCTCGCTGGCGGTGGAGGTGATGCCCTCGACGCCGTCGACGGACTTGAGGGAGTTCTCCAGCGGCTCGACGACCTGCTTCTCGACCACATCGGGAGACGCACCCTGGTAGGGCGCCAGCACCGAGACCATCGGCAGTTCGATGGTGGGCAGCAGCTGCTGCTTGAGCTGCGGGATCGCTATCGCGCCGAAGACCAGCGCGACAATCGAGATCAGCCCGATCAGGGCCCTTTGCGCGAGGCTGAATCTGGACAGCCAGGACATGGGTGGGTCTCTCTTCTGTGGCGTACGCGGCAGAGGGGCGGGGAGGGAAATAGGGGGACACCTCCAGCCCAGTCCTACGATCTCCGCTCCGCGCCGCCGAAACGTCGCCCCCCGGGCTGCTTTCTTATGCCGCGCATACCGCAGGTGGAGTACGCCCGTGTACGCCGTTGCTCCCCCGGTCAGTCCGACCGGGGACGCACCAGGCCCGATTCATAGGCGATTACCACCAATTGCGCCCGGTCCCGGGCTCCCAGCTTCGCCATCGCCCGGTTCACATGGGTCTTGACGGTGAGCGGGCTGACCGCGAGCCGCTCGGCGATCTGGTCGTTGGAGTGGCCGCCCGCGACCAGCACCAGCACCTCGCGTTCGCGGCCGGTGAGCGCCGCCAGCCGCTCCGCGTACTCCGCGCTGTCCCGCCCCTCCCCCGAAGTGCCGCCCTGGGCCAGGAAGGTGGTGATGAGCCCCTTGGTCGCCGCCGGGGAGAGCAGCGCCTCGCCCGCCGCGGCGATCCGGATGGCGTTGAGCAGTTCGTCCGGCTCCGCGCCCTTGCCGAGGAAGCCGGAGGCTCCGGCGCGCAGCGACTGGACCACGTACTCGTCGACCTCGAAGGTGGTGAGCATGACCACCCGCACCGCGGCCAGCTGCGGGTCGGCGCTGATCATGCGGGTGGCGGCGAGTCCGTCGGTGCCCGGCATCCGGATGTCCATGAGCACCACGTCGGCGCCCGTGGCGCGGGCCAGCTCGACGGCCTGGGCCCCGTCGGCGGCCTCGCCGACCACTTCCATGTCGGGCTCGGAGTCCACCAGCACCCGGAACGCGCTGCGCAGCAGCGCCTGGTCGTCGGCGAGGAGCACCTTGATGGGAGCCTGCTGCGGCACGGTCGTCGGTTCCGGTGCCGGTGTCGGCCGGGTCATCGGCAGAGCCTCGTTCCGCCCGCTGTGCCCGGCCGCTCCGGTTCACCCGTGCGGGCCTCGACCGGAAGGATCGCATGGACCCGGAATCCACCGCCGTACCGAGGCCCCGCGGTGAGGGCCCCGCCGAGGGCGGTGACGCGTTCGCGCATGCCGACCAGTCCGTGACCGCCGCCGTCCAGGTCGGGATCGGCCCCGGAGCCGGGCCGCCGGGAGGCGCTCCCCCGGCCGTTGTCGAGGACGGTGACCTCGGCGGTGGTGCCCACCCGTACGACGCTCACCTCGGCCGTGGCCCCGGCGCCCGCGTGTTTGCGGACGTTGGTCAGGGCCTCCTGGATGACCCGGTAGGCGGCCAGGTCGACGGCGGCGGGCAGCCGGTTCCCGTCGTCGGCGCAGGCCACCTCGACGGGCAGCCCCGCGTTGCGGAAGGTGCCGACCAGCTCGTCGAGGACGGCGAGCCCGGGGGCCGGTTCGGTGGGCGCCTCGGGGTCGCCCTGCTGGCGCAGGAGGCCGACGGTGACCCGGAGTTCGTTGAGCGCGGAGCGGCTGGCGTCCCGGACGTGGGCGAGTGCTTCCTTGGCCTGGTCCGGGCGCTTGTCCATGACGTGGGCGGCGACCCCGGCCTGGACGTTGACCAGGGCGATGTGGTGGGCGACGACGTCGTGGAGGTCCCGGGCGATCCGCAGCCGTTCCTCGGCGACCCGGCGGCGGGCCTCCTCCTCGCGGGTCCGCTCGGCCCGCTCGGCGCGTTCCCGGATGGCGTCGACGAACGCGCGTCTGCTGCGCACGGCGTCCCCGGCGGCCCCGGCCATCCCGGTCCAGGCGAACACACCGAGGTTCTCCTGGCTGTACCAGGGCGTCGATCCGAAGACCATGGCGACCGCCGTGAGCGCCCCCATGGTCAGCAGCCCGACCCGCCAGGTGGTGGGGCGGTCGGTGCGCGAGGCGACGGTGTAGAGGGCGATGACCGCGCTCATGACGACCGGTGCGGGCGGGTCCATCACCGTGTACTCGGTGGCCGAGAGGGCCCCGGTGACGGCGAGCACCGACATCGGACGCCGCCGCCGCAGGACCAGGGTGACGGCGGCGAGGACCATCAGGAGCACGCTGAACGGCTCGGGCGTGCGGGTCCCGAAGGTCTGCCCGTGTCCGGCGCCCGGGTCCACGAACGAGCCGCCGATCATCGCGACGAGGGAGCCGAGGGCAAGGGTCGCGTCGAGCGCGAGGGGGTGGTCCCGGAGCCAGCGGCGGGCGCGCGCGAAGCCGGACGAGAGGGTGGTCACGTCCAGCTACGGTACGCGGCCCGCCTCGGGGGGCGGGCCTACCCCGGGGAAGCCCCGGGGCCGGGCCCGGAGCGCCCCTGCCCCGCATCCGGCGGGCCGGGCGCGGGGCAGGGGGCGGGAAGGTGCTGGTACGGCGCTCCACGGGCCCGCCGGGGCCGGCCCGTGGATTCAGTTGGGGATGAGCCCGTCGTCGCTGAGCATGGCGGTGACGTCTTCGAGGGTGGCGTCGGGCGCCGGCAGGATCAGCTCGGACGGCTCCAGGGAGTCGTCCGGAAGCGGAGTGCCGAGCTCGCGCACCTTGTCCAGCAGCGCGTGGAGCGTCGTGCGGAAGCCGGGGCCGTCGCCGCTCTCCATCTCCTTGAGCAGGACATCGTCGAGCTCGTTCAGTTCGACGATGTGACTGTCGGCCAGCTTGACCTGGCCCTCCCCCATGATCCGTACGATCATGACACTGCCTTACTGCTTGTCGAACTTGTGCGGGGACGACTGCTGCGACGGCTGCGCGCTGTCCTGTGCGCCGCCCTCGATGGCCTGCTGCGAGGACGAGGAGCCGCCAGCCAGCTCGGCCTTCATGCGCTGCAGCTCCAGCTCCACATCGGTGCCGCCGGAGATCCGGTCCAGCTCGGCGGCGATGTCGTCCTTCGCCGTGCCGGTCGGGTCGTCCAGGGCGCCGGAGGCGAGCAGCTCGTCGATGGCGCCGGCCCGCGCCTGGAGCTGCTGCGTCTTGTCCTCGGCCCGCTGGATCGCGAGGCCCACGTCGCCCATCTCCTCGGAGATGCCGGAGAAGGCCTCGCCGATCCGGGTCTGGGCCTGGGCCGCCGTGTAGGTGGCCTTGATGGTCTCCTTCTTCGTGCGGAAGGCGTCCACCTTGGCCTGCAGCCGCTGGGCCGCGAGGGTGAGCTTCTCCTCCTCGCCCTGCAGCGTGGTGTGCTGCGTCTCCAGGTCGGTGACCTGCTGCTGGAGCGCGGCGCGCCGGGACAGCGCTTCGCGCGCCAGGTCCTCGCGGCCCAGCGCCAGCGCCTTGCGGCCCTGGTCCTCCAGCTTGGACGACTGGCCCTGCAGCTGGTTCAGCTGCAACTCCAGGCGCTTGCGGGACGTCGCGACGTCGGCGACGCCGCGGCGCACCTTCTGAAGCAGCTCCAGCTGCTTCTGGTACGAGTAATCGAGGGTCTCGCGCGGATCCTCGGCCCGGTCCAGGGCCTTGTTTGCCTTCGCGCGGAAGATCATCCCCATACGCTTCATGACACCGCTCATGGGCTTCGCGCGCCCCCTTCTGACGGACTGAGCTCCAGCACTCCCGATAGAACCCACAGTACGGGCCCTGTCTCTATTACCGCACTGTTCGGACGTCGATGTGCTCCTCCCCAAGGACGACTGCGTCCCGTGAACACTCCCGCCCAGGGTGTAGGCGGGGCTCCGGGACATTCTGGTGACGGGTGCGGGAACGGGTGGTTGACACCTGTATCTCCCCGTCGGGGCACCTGGGGGGACGCCGTCCGTTGCCGGATCGTTCCCGCCCGGGTTTCCGGGCTCGCGCGCGGACCCCGTACCCTTGGGTTTTGTGTTCCGTAGCCGCGCCAAGACAGAGAAGGCCCCCACCGACAAGGTGACGGCGGACCTCTCCCAGCAGCCCCGCGACCCGCAGGCTCCCAAGGGTCGCCCCACCCCCAAGCGCAGCGAGGCCCAGACGCAGCGGCGTCGTGCCGCGTCCGGTGCGCCGACCGACCGCAAGGCGGCCATGAAGCGCCAGCGCGAAGCGCGCCGCGCCGATCTGGCCAGGCAGCGCGAGGCGCTCGCCTCGGGCGACGAGCGCTACCTCCCGGTCCGCGACAAGGGCCCGGTCAGGCGCTTCGTCCGCGATTACGTGGACTCGCGCTTCTGCGTCGCCGAGTGGTTCCTGCCGCTCGCCGTGATCATCCTGATCCTCAGCGTGATCCAGGTGCAGAACATCCAGAGCATCTCGTTGCTGCTCTGGCTCGGCGTGATCATCCTGATCGTGATCGACTCGATCGGTATCTCGCTGCGCCTGAAGAAGCAGCTGCGCGAGCGCTTCCCGGACACGCCGAAGCGCGGAGCCGTGGCGTACGGCCTGATGCGCACGCTCCAGATGCGCCGACTGCGGCTTCCGAAGCCGCAGGTCAAGCGCGGAGAGCGGCCCTGAGCACGGAGGCCTCCGGCTTCACCGGGGCCTCCTCGGCGTGGCTGGCAGGTCTCGGCGGCGTACGCAACCAGGTCCGTCAGGAGCTCGTCGCGCGACAGCTGGACGAGCAGATAGCCGGGCGGTTCCCGGTGGGGCAGCGGCTGCGCGTCCTGGATGTCGGCATGGGCCAGGGCACCCAGGCCCTGCGGCTGGCCCGGGCCGGTCACTCGGTGACCGGCCTGGAGTCGGACTCCGAGATGCTGACGGCGGCCCGTGCGTCCCTGGCGACCGAGCCGGAGGGCATCCGGGAGCGGGTCAGGCTCATCGAGGGCGACGGCCGGGACACCGGTGTGCACTTCCTGCCGGGCAGCTTCGACGTGGTGCTGTGCCACGGCGTCCTGATGTACGTCGAGGAGCCGGACCCGATGCTGGCCGGGCTCGCCCGGATGCTGGCCCCCGGCGGGCTGCTCTCCCTGCTCGTACGGAACGCGGACGCGCTCGCGATGCGCCCGGGGCTCGCCGGTGACTTCGGCGCGGCCCTGACCGCCTTCGACACCGCCACGTACACCAACCGCCTCGGCCTCACCGTGCGGGCCGACCGGCTCGACGCGCTGCGGGCCACGCTTGCGGGGATCGCCGCCCCGCTGCACGCCTGGTACGGGGTGCGGGTCTTCACGGACAACGTGGCGGACGGGGCGGAGCTGCCGGCCGACGAGCTGGAGCGGGCCCTGGCCCTGGAGGACCGGGCCGGCCGGACCGATCCCTACCGCGGGGTGGCGGCGCTGCTGCATCTCTGCGGGGTGCGCGGCTAGAACAGGCGTCACGGCCGGAACGGCGGTCACGGCCAGAACGCCCGTCGCGGCCAGAGCAGACGTCACGGCCAGGACAGGTGTCACGGCCAGGGCAGGCGTCACGGGGGCGGGCCCGTTCGGCCCATCAGCACGGGCCCCCGGACGGGGCGGGCCCCAGACTCCGGATATGGACGTATCCCCCTCCCGCGGCCGGGCGCGCGGGCTGCTGCTTCCCCTGTCCGCGGCCGTCTGCGCCATCGCCCTGGCGGGCGGCTGCTCCGGTACGAGTCCGGCGGCGCCGGCCCCGGAGGCCAGCGCGTCCGGCACGACGCAGGGCGCGGTGAAGCGCGCCCCCGACGACCTGGAGAACGCCTACCGGGCCGTCATCAACGACGTACTGCCGTCGGTGGTGCAGATCGACGCCTCGGAAGGCCTCGGTTCCGGGGTCGCCTACGACGACAAGGGCCACATCGTCACCAACGCCCATGTGGTCGGCGACGAGAAGAGGTTCAAGGTCAGCGTCGCCACCGGGGAGGCGGTGCTGAGCGCCACTCTGGTCTCCTCCTACCCGGAGCAGGACCTGGCGGTGATCAAGCTCGACGAGGTGCCGGACGGGCTGAAGCCCGCGAAGTTCGGCGACGCGGGGAAGGTCCAGGTGGGGCAGATCGTGATGGCGATGGGCTCACCGCTCGGCCTGTCCAGCAGCGTCACCCAGGGCATCGTCTCCGCGCTCGGCCGGACCGTGAGCGAGAGCCGGGCGGGCGGCGGCACGGGCGCGACGATCGCCAACATGGTGCAGACGTCCGCGGCGATCAACCCGGGCAACAGCGGCGGGGCGCTCGTCAACCTCGACAGCGAGGTGATCGGGATTCCGACCCTCGCGGCGACCGACCCGCAGATGGGCGACAGCGCGGCTCCGGGCATCGGCTTCGCGATCCCCGTCTCGATGGTGAAGACGGTCGCCGACCAGATCATCAAGGACGGCAAGGTCACCGATTCGGGCCGGGCCGCGCTGAACATCACGGCCCGCACGGTCGTCGACGACAACTACCGCCCCGCCGGGGCGACGCTGGTCAGCGTGGACCGGGGCGGTGCGGCGGCCGATGCGGGGCTGAGGCCCGGGGACACCATCACGAAGATCGGGGATAGCGAGGTCACCACGGTCACCTCGCTCTCCGAGGCACTGGCCGACGACAAGCCGGGCCAGAAGGTGACCGTGACGTACACGCGCGACGGCGACAGCCGGACGGCGGAGGTCACGCTCGGGGAGATCTGAGCCCGGACGGCCGAAAGGGCGGGCGGTACGGGGATCTCCCCGTACCGCCCGCCCTTTCACCGCCCGGTTCCGCCCCGGGGCGGTGAGGGTCAGGCGCCGTCGGCCTTCAGGCTCATCGGGCCGTAGATCTTGGTGGTGTCCTCGAAGAGCGTCACCTGTGCGGCGCCGCCCTCCAGGAGCTCTTTCCAGAACTCACCGATCCAGGACTCCGCGTCGCCCTGGGTCGTGAACTCCTCCGGCTGCAGCGCCGGCTCCGTCTCCGTACCGTCGGACTTCTCGAACCGCCACGTCCACGCCATGCCAGCCTCCCGGGTCGCGTTGCTTCCCGAAGCGTAGCCGGACGCGCACCTCGTGCGGGGACACGGGAGGATCAAGGTGTGGAACTCACTCTGCTCGGCACCGGAGCCCCCGACGGGCTGCCGCACCCCTCCTGTCCCTGCGCGGCCTGCGCCTCGGCCCGTGGCCCGTGGGCGCGGGCCGCGACGGCGCTGCTGGTCGACGACGCGCTGCTGCTGGACCTCACGCCCGGGGCGGTGTTCGCCGCCGCCCGTGCGGGGCGTTCGCTGAGCGCGGTCCGGCAGGTGCTGCTGACGCACCCGCACGACGGGCCCGCCGTCGAACTGCCCGCCCTGTTGCCGCCGGCCGGCCGGGTGCCGGACGGTCAGGTCCTGACGCTGATCAGCGGTCACCGGGTGCGGGCGATGGCGATGGACGCCCCGGGGACCGGGTACGAGGTGACCGCCCCGGAGGGCCAGCGGCTGCTGTACCTGCCGCCGGGGGCCGCCCCCTCCGGCCTGCCCGAACAGCTGGACCGGCCCGTGGACACGGTCGTCCTCGATGTGATCGGGCGGCCCGACGCGGTGGCCCGGCTGCGGTCGGCCGGAGCGGTCGGTCCGACCACCGAGGTGATCGCGGTCCACCTGGACCACGACGCCCCGCCGGGTCCGGAGCTGGAGCGGCGGCTGGCGGCGGCCGGTGCGCGGGCGGTGCCGGACGGGACGACGCTGGTGGTGGGCGAGTACCGCGCGGTGCCGGACGTGCCGCGCCGGGTGCTGGTGACGGGGGGTGCGCGGTCGGGGAAGTCGCTGGAGGCGGAGCGGCGCCTGGAGACGTTCCCGGAGGTCGTGTACGTGGCGACCGGCGGCCGCCGCGACGGGGACCCGGAGTGGGCGGCCCGGATCGGACTGCACCGGGAGCGCAGGCCCGGCGCCTGGCGGACCGAGGAGACCTGCGAGGTCGCGGAGCTGCTGGGGGCGGACGGGCCACCGCTGCTGATCGACTGTCTGTCGCTGTGGCTGACCGACGCGATGGACCGGGTGGAGGCCTGGGAGGACGAGCGGTGGCACGACGGCGGCGAGGCGGCGCTGCGGGAGCGGGTGGCGGAGCTGGTCGCCGCGGTGCGCGGGACCCGGCGGCCGGTGGTGCTGGTGACCAACGAGGTGGGGTCCGGGGTGGTGCCGGCGACGTCGGCGGGGCGGCGGTTCCGGGACGAGCTGGGGCGGCTGAACGCGGCGGTGGCTTCCGAGTGCGAGCAGGTGCTGCTGGTGGTGGCGGGGCAGGTGCTGGTGCTACGGGGGTAGGAGACTCCCGGCGGGAGCCGGGGGGGGCGGGAGCGGGGGCCGGCCTCTTCCCCTTGGCCCCTGTTCGGGGCACGGTCCTTCCGGGGGGCCGACCGGTACTGTTCCGGCTGGGGGTGTGCTCCGCCGGACACGCCCTGGGGGCCCGCCGCCGGGTTCCCGGACCGGACCCGACGTGACGACCCGCGAGGCAGACCTCCGTGAACCTGGACGACTTCTCCGACCTGATCCAACGCCCCGACGGGGGTGTGCGGCGCGATGCCGAGGAGCGGCGCGAGCGGCTGACCGTGCCCCCGGGTGCGCTCGGGCGCCTGGACGAGCTGGGCGAGTGGCTCAGCGCCGCGCAGCAGTCCGTGCCGGTCAGGGCCGTCGAGCAGCCGCGGCTGGTGCTCTTCGCCGGTGACCACGGGGTGGCGGAGCTGGGCGTTTCGGGCCGGCCGGCGGGAAGCGCGTACGAGCTGGTGCGGGCCGCCCTCGACGGGGCGAGCCCCGTCTCGGTGCTGGCGCGGCGCTTCTCGGTGCCGATGCGGATCGTGGACGTCTCCCTGGACTGCGATCCGGAGCTGCTGCCCGAGTCCGTGGTGCGGCACCGGGTGCGGCGGGGTTCGGGGCGGATCGACGTCGAGGACGCGATCAGCGCGGAGGAGGCCGGGCAGGCGGTCCGCCTCGGCATGGCGATCGCCGACGAGGAGGCGGATTCCGGCACCGATCTGGTGGTGCTCGGCGACCTCAGCGTGGGCGGGACCACGGCCGCGGCCACCCTCGTCGCGGCGCTCTGCGGGACGGACGCCTCCGTGGTGACCGGGCGGGGCGGTGCGGGCATCGACGACCTGGCGTGGATGGTCAAGTGCGCGGCGATCAGGGACGCGCTGCGCCGGGCCCGGCCGGTGCTCGGCGACCAGCTGGAGCTGCTGGCCACGTCGGGCGGCGCGGATCTGGCGGCGATGACGGGGTTCCTGTTGCAGAGCGCGGTGCGCCGGATGCCGGTGATCCTGGACGGGGTCGTCTCGGCGGCCTGCGCGCTGGTGGCGCAGCGGGCGGCGTTCCGGGCTCCGGACTGGTGGCTGGCCGGCCAGGTCAGCGGGGAGCCGGCGCAGACGAAGGCGCTGGACCGGATGGCGCTGACCCCGCTGCTGGACCACGGCGTGACGGTGGGCGAGGGCAGCGGCGCGCTGCTGGCCCTGCCGCTGGTGCAGGCGGCGGCGGCGCTGGCCGCCGAACTGCCGGAGCGGGAGCGGGAGCCGGAGAAGACCGTGGACGCGGAGACCGCGGAGACAGCGGAAGACGCGGAGTCGGGGCCGGAGTCGGAGGCGGCGGCCCTCGACGGGGTCTGAGACCCGGGCTCCCCCTCGCGCGGAAGAGACCGGCATCACTCGGGTGTCGCTGAACTCCGCCCTGCCCCGGTCCGTCTTCGCGTGGGGACGCGGCTCGGCGCGCATCCTCGCCGATGCCGCGTACCGACCGACCCGGGGGCCTGTTCCATGCTGTTCGAGAAGCGCGTACGAGCCGTGCCGCTGTTCGCGAAGAGCGGATGAGCCGTGCTGTCCGGGGAGAGCGGATGAGCCGTCTGCCCGCCCTGCGCCGGGCGGCGGTGCGGGAGTGGGGCCCGCTGTTCACGACAGTGCGGCAGGGGCTCGCCGGGCGCGGGGTGCGGGCGCTCGCGCTGACGACGGTCGCGGTGGCGCTGACCGCGACCGTGCAGGTGGTGCAGAACCAGGCCTGGGGCCACGGGCCGGTGCGGCTTCTCGGAGCCGTACGGGCCGAGGACCCGCTCTGGCTCGCTCTCCTGCGTACCCCGCTGTCCCTGTTCGTGCCCGCGCTCGATCTGCCGGTGTGGGGCGCGCTGGCCCAGATACTGCTGGTGTTCGGCGTCGCGGAGGTGTGTCTGGGGCGGTGGCGGACGCTCGCGGTGGCGTATCTGGCGACGCTGGCCGGGACGCTGTACGCGCGGATCGGCGTCGCGCTCGGGCCGGAGGTGTTCCCCGGGCTGCCCGCCTCCGACGCGCAGGTGGTGGACACCGGCCCGTCGGCGGCCGTCGTGGGGCTCGCGGTGTACGTCTGCCACCGGCATCGCGCGTGGTTCACCGGGGCGCTGGTGGTCCTCGCGATGATCGTGGAGGTCCTGGTCAAGGACAACCTGGCGGGGCGTGAGCATCTGGCCGCCATCGCCGTCGTCGTGATGGTGTGCGGCGTACGGGAGTGGCGCGGGCCGCGGCGCGCTCAGGGCGCGGGCGGCGGCGGGACGCGGTCCGGGGCGCCGCCGATGAGGTCCTGGAACTTGCGGCGCGGCCCGGCCCAGCGCACGTCGTGGTGGTAGGCCCGCAGCAGCGCCCGGGAGCGGGCCCGGTGGCGGTGGCGGTAGAAGCGCCTGGCCCAGGGTGAGGTGGGGCGGGCCAGTCTCACCGCGCCGACCAGGGCGACGAACGGGACGAGGGTGCCGAGCACCGCCATCCGCAGCTTGCCCTTGAACAGGGCGGTCAGGACGAAGCAGAAGTTGATGACGTAGGTCGTGATGAGGCCGAGTCTCCCCTGCTGCTCCTCGTCGGTGACGTCGTCGACGCCCAGCGGCGAGAAGCCCGCCAGGACCAGCGCCACCAGCGAGACGGTCAGCACGACCACCTCCACGCTCTGGCGGCCCTCCTCGGTCCAGTACACGTCGTCCAGATGCAGGATCAGGGCGAACTCGTCCAGCACCAGGCCGGCCCCCACCCCGAAGATCACCGCGCAGATCCCGGCGGCCAGGCCGTGCCGCCCGGTGGCCACCGCGCCGAATCCGCCGATCACCGACAGCACGACGCCCGGCACCACGTGGTGGATGTGCACCCCGCCCGGGGTGATGTCGCGGAACGGGCCCTTCCCGGCGCGGATCATGCGGGTGATGGTGCGGGTGATCGCGAAGGTCAGGACGAAGGCCGCCAGCGCGAGGAGCAGCGGCGTCTTGCCCGGCTCCGCGATGTTGTCGTGCCACCAGTGACCCATGCCACCCACTCCCGATACGTCAGGTTTCGCGGCGATTGGCGCGTTTCGCCCAATCTATCGACGGGGCCCAGCGGCTAGCCTGCGCGCGGTGACCTCCCTGAACAGCCACGGCATACGTTTCGCCTTCGGCACCCTGACCGTGCTGCCCGTCCGCGTGACCCGCTGGGACCGCGCGACCGCCCGCTCCGGCATGCTCTGCGCCCCGCTGGCCGGGCTCGTCGTGGGGCTGCTCGCCGGGGCCCTCGGCTCGCTGTCGTCGCTGGCAGGCTCGGGGCCGCTGCTCGCGGCGGTCGCCTCCGTCGCGGTCCCCGCCGCTCTCACCCGGGGGCTGCACCTGGACGGCCTGGCGGACACGGCGGACGGCCTCGGCAGCGGGAAGCCGGCCGCCGACGCGCTGCGGATCATGAAGCAGTCCGACATTGGGCCGTTCGGTGTCATCACGCTGCTCCTGGTGCTGCTGGCCCAGGTCGCCGTCCTCTTCGAGCTGTACGGGGAGGGCTGGGCGCACGGGGCCGTCGGGGCCGCCGTCGCGGGCGTCGCCGCCCGTCTCGCGCTGACCCTGGCATCCCGTCAGGGCGTCCCGGCGGCCCGGCCGGAGGGGCTCGGCGCGGTGGTGGCGTCCACGGTCCCGGGTGGGCGGGCGCTGCTGGTGGCGGTGGTGACGGTGGCGCTGTGCGCGGCGGCGGGCGCGCTGCTGGGCCCGTACGGGGCGCTGCGCCACGCGCTCGCGGTGCTCGGTGCGCTCGCCGCCGCCGAACTGCTGCTGCGGCACTGCGTGCGGCGGTTCGGCGGGGTCACCGGGGACGTCTTCGGGGGCGTCGAGGAGACCGCGGCGACGGCGGCCCTGGTGGCGCTGGCGCTCGGGACCTGACGGCGGGGCACATCGCCGGGGCATCGGTGCCACTCCCGGCGCAGCTGCCGCCTCGACCGTCGCCGCAGCCATCGCATCGGCCCTCACATCGGCCGTCGCCGCGTCCGTCGCCGCGTCCGTCGCATCGGCCGTCGCATCGGCCGGAACCGACCGCCGTAACAGTCGGAACGGGCCCGCCGCCGTCACGGAGCAGGAACCGCGCGCGTAGGCTCATTCCCGGCACATCGTCGGGGCGTCTACGATGCGCCGGGCACGGTCGGCCCACCCCTCGACCGAACTCGAACTCAACGGAAGCGAGATTTCACCACCGTGACTGCTCTCACTCTCAGCACTGCCGGTGCGGCGACGCTGCGCGCCGACGCACTCGTCGTCGGCGTCGCCAAGGGCACCGGGCCGAAGTCGGGTCCGGTCCTCGCACCGGGCTCCGAGGCCGTGGACAAGGCGTTCGGCGGAAAGCTCGCCGCCGTCCTCGCGACCCTGGGCGCCACCGGTGCCGAGGGCGAACTGACCAAGCTGCCCGCCGCGTCCGGCCTCAAGGCCCCGGTCGTCGTCGCGGTCGGTCTCGGTCCGGTCCCGGACAAGGAGGACGCCTACGACGCCGAGGCGCTGCGCCGCGCGGCGGGCACCGCGGCCCGTGCGCTGCACGGCTCCAAGAAGGCCGGCTTCGCGCTGCCCGCCGCCTCCGTCGAGGACGCCGCCGCCGTCGCCGAGGGCGCGCTCCTGGGCGCGTACGCCTTCACCGCCTACCAGGGCGGCGAGAACAAGCTGGCCCCCAAGGACGCGAAGTCCAAGGACAGTGGCCCGAAACTGCCGCTCGCCGAGGTGGCTCTGCTCGGCGCCAAGCCGCGCGACAAGGCCTACAAGGCGGCCGTCGAGCGCGCCCTGGCCCTGGTCGAGGAGATCAACCGGGCCCGCGACCTGATCAACACCCCGCCGAACGACCTGTACCCGGAGTCCTTCGCCGCCGTGGCCACCGCCGCGGGCAAGGAGCACGGCGTCAAGGTCCAGGTCCTCGACGAGAAGGCCCTCGTCAAGGGCGGCTACGGCGGCATCCTCGGCGTCGGCCAGGGCGCCGAGCGCGGCCCGCGCCTCGTGAAGCTCGCCTACACGCACCCGAAGGCGGAGAAGACCCTGGCCCTGGTGGGCAAGGGCATCACCTACGACTCGGGCGGCATCTCGCTCAAGCCGGCCGGCCACAACGAGACGATGAAGTGCGACATGGCCGGCGCCGCCGCCGTGTTCGCCGCCGTCGTCACGGCCGCCCGCCTGGGCCTGAAGGTCAACGTCACCGGCTGGCTGGCGCTGGCCGAGAACATGCCCTCCGGCAACGCCACCCGCCCCGGTGACGTGCTCCGCATGTACAGCGGCAAGACCGTCGAGGTGCTCAACACCGACGCCGAGGGCCGCCTCGTCCTGGCCGACGCGCTGACCCGCGCGTCGGAGGAGAAGCCGGACGCGATCGTCGACGTGGCGACCCTGACCGGCGCGATGGTGCTGGCGCTCGGCAACCGCACCTTCGGTGTGATGGCCAACGACGACGCCTTCCGCACGTCGATCCACGAGATCGCCGAGGAGGTCGGCGAGCCGTCCTGGCCGATGCCGCTCCCCGCCGACCTGCGCAAGGGCATGGACTCCCCCACCGCCGACATCGCCAACATGGGCGAGCGCATGGGCGGCGGCCTGGTGGCCGGTCTGTTCCTGAAGGAGTTCGTGGGCGAGGGCATCGCCTGGGCGCACCTGGACATCGCGGGCCCGGCCTTCCACGAGGGCGCGCCGTACGGCTACACGCCCAAGGGCGGCACCGGCTCCGCGGTCCGCACCCTGGTGCGGCTCGCCGAGCGCACCGCCGCGGGCGACCTCGGCTGAGTTCCCGCCTTCCGTCGCGTACGGCCCCGGGCACAGGTCCGGGGCCGTAGGTGTTCTCGGAGCGGAAGCGGCAAGGATGAGCGGCGGAGGACGGATGGGCGAGGGCGGGCGAGCGGGTTTCGCTCTCGACGAACACCGCCCGAATCCGTAGCGATCCACGCAGCAGTAACCCTCCGGAACGGACGATCATCCGTCCCGGACCCGGGCCCCGCGTCCCGCCCACCGTCGACAAGTGCGAAGATGGGTTCTCGGCAGGACAGGGCCCCCACCACAGGGCCGAAGACAAAAGCGGCCGCACACCAGCCGACCGGCCGGTCACACCCCAGCCATGGGGCCCGGCGTACGGCGCACATGCATGGAGGACGTGACGTGGCGAACGACGCCAGCACCGTTTTCGACCTAGTGATCCTCGGCGGTGGCAGTGGCGGTTACGCCGCGGCCCTGCGCGGAGCGCAGCTGGGCCTGGACGTCGCCCTGATCGAGAAGGGCAAGGTCGGCGGCACCTGCCTGCACAACGGCTGCATTCCCACCAAGGCGCTGCTGCACGCGGGCGAGATCGCGGACCAGGCCCGCGAGTCGGCCCAGTTCGGCGTGAAGGCGACCTTCGAGGGCATCGACATGGAGGCCGTCAACAAGTACAAGGACGAGGTGATCTCGGGCCTGTACAAGGGTCTCCAGGGACTCATCGCCTCGCGCAAGGTCCACTACATCGAGGGTGAGGGCAAGCTGTCCTCCCCCACCTCGGTGGACGTGAACGGCCAGCGTGTCCAGGGCCGCCACGTGCTGCTGGCGACCGGCTCCGTGCCGAAGTCGCTGCCCGGCCTGGAGATCGACGGCAACCGGATCATCTCCTCGGACCACGCGCTGAAGATGGACCGCGTCCCGAAGTCCGCGATCGTGCTGGGCGGCGGCGTCATCGGCGTCGAGTTCGCCTCGGCGTGGAAGTCCTTCGGCACCGAGGTCACCATCGTCGAGGGCCTCAAGCACCTCGTCCCGGTCGAGGACGAGAACAGCTCCAAGCTTCTTGAGCGCGCGTTCCGCAAGCGCGGCATCAAGTTCAACCTCGGCACCTTCTTCGACAAGGCCGAGTACACCGAGGACGGCGTCCGCGTGACGCTCGCCGACGGCAAGACCTTCGAGGCGGAGCTGCTGCTCGTCGCCATCGGCCGCGGCCCGGTCTCGCAGGGCCTTGGCTACGAGGAGCAGGGCGTCGCGATGGACCGCGGCTATGTCCTGGTCGACGAGTACATGCAGACCAACGTCCCGACGATCTCGGCCGTGGGCGACCTCGTCCCGACCCTCCAGCTCGCCCACGTCGGCTTCGCCGAGGGCATCCTGGTGGCGGAGCGGCTGGCCGGTCTGAAGACCGTCCCGGTCGACTACGACGGCGTGCCCAAGGTGACGTACTGCCACCCCGAGGTCGCCTCCGTCGGCATCACCGAGGCCAAGGCCAAGGAGATCTACGGCGCGGACAAGGTCGTCGCCCTCAAGTACAACCTCGCGGGCAACGGCAAGAGCAAGATCCTCAAGACCGCGGGCGAGATCAAGCTCGTCCAGGTCAAGGACGGCGCCGTGGTCGGCGTCCACATGGTGGGCGACCGCATGGGCGAGCAGGTCGGCGAAGCCCAGCTGATCTACAACTGGGAAGCGCTGCCCTCCGAGGTCGCCCAGCTCATCCACGCACACCCGACGCAGAACGAGGCGATGGGCGAGGCTCACCTGGCGCTGGCCGGCAAGCCTCTCCACGCCCACGACTGATCCCCCGGTCCCGGGCGCGACGACCGACCACTTCCGCAATTTCGTAAGGAGCAACTGAAACCATGTCGGTTTCCGTAACCCTTCCGGCGCTCGGCGAGAGCGTCACCGAGGGCACTGTCACCCGTTGGCTGAAGGCCGAGGGCGAGCGTGTCGAGGCCGACGAGCCGTTGCTCGAGGTCTCGACCGACAAGGTCGACACCGAGATCCCGGCCCCCGCGTCCGGTGTTCTGTCCTCCATCAAGGTCGCCGAGGACGAGACCGTCGAGGTCGGCGCCGAGCTGGCCGTCATCGACGACGGCTCGGGCGCTCCGGCCGAGGCCGAGGCCCCCGCCGCCGAGCCCGCCTCCACCCCGGCCCCGCAGGCCGAGGAGGCGCCCACCGCCCCGTCGACCGAGACCGAGGCTCCGGCCCAGGCCCCGACCGCCGAGGCGACCACCGGCGGTTCGTCCGCCGAGGGCACCGACGTCACCCTTCCGGCGCTCGGCGAGAGCGTCACCGAGGGCACCGTCACCCGCTGGCTCAAGGAGGTCGGCGAGGAGGTGGCCGAGGACGAGCCGCTGCTGGAGGTCTCCACGGACAAGGTCGACACCGAGATCCCCGCCCCGGTCGCCGGTGTGCTGCTGGAGATCGTGGTCGGCGAGGACGAGACCGCCGAGGTCGGCGCGAAGCTCGCCGTCATCGGCGCCCCGGGCGCTGCCCCGGCCGCCGCTCCGGCGCAGCCCGCCGCCCCGGCGCAGGAGGCCCCGAAGGCCGAGGCGCCGAAGGCCGAGGCGCCGAAGGCCGAGGCGCCGAAGCAGGAGGCCCCCGCGGCTCCCGCCCCGGCCCCCGCGGCTCCGGCCGCTCCGGCCCCGGCCCCCGCGGCTCCCGCCGCTCCGGCTCCGGCGCAGCCCGCCCCCGCCGCCCCGGCACCGGCCGCCCCGGCCGCGCCCTCCGGTGACGACGGCGCGTACGTCACGCCGCTGGTCCGCAAGCTCGCGTCCGAGAACAACGTGGACCTGGGCTCGGTCAAGGGCACCGGCGTCGGTGGCCGTATCCGCAAGCAGGACGTCGTCGCCGCCGCGGAGGCCGCCAAGGCCGCCGCGGCCGCTCCGGCCCCGGCAGCCGCCGCTCCGGCGGCCGCCAAGGCGCCGAAGCTGGAGGCGTCCCCGCTGCGCGGTCAGACGGTCAAGATGACCCGCATGCGCAAGGTCATCGGCGAGAACATGATGAAGGCGCTGCACTCGCAGGCCCAGCTGACCTCGGTCCTCGAGGTCGACATCACCAAGCTGATGAAGCTGCGCAACCAGGCGAAGGCCTCCTTCGCCGCCCGTGAGGGCGTCAAGCTGTCCCCGATGCCGTTCTTCGTGAAGGCGGCGGCCCAGGCGCTGAAGGCCCACCCGGTCATCAACGCCCGGATCAACGAGGACGAGGGCACCATCACGTACTTCGACTCGGAGAACATCGGCATCGCCGTGGACGCCGAGAAGGGTCTGATGACCCCGGTCATCAAGGGTGCGGGCGACCTGAACATCGCCGGCATCTCCAAGAAGACCGCGGAGCTCGCGGGCAAGGCGCGCGGTGGCGGCCTGACGCCGGACGACATGTCCGGCGCCACCTTCACCATCAGCAACACCGGTTCGCGCGGCGCCCTGTTCGACACGGTCATCGTGCCGCCGAACCAGGCCGCCATCCTGGGCATCGGCGCCACGGTCCGCCGCCCGGTGGTCATCGACCACCCGGACCTCGGCGAGACGATCGCGGTGCGCGACATGACGTACCTCTCGCTCTCCTACGACCACCGTCTGGTGGACGGCGCGGACGCCGCCCGCTACCTGACGTCGGTCAAGGCGATCCTGGAGGCCGGTGAGTTCGAGGTCGAGCTCGGCCTCTGAACACCCCTGCTGTAACCAGCCTCACCAGCGGCGCCCCCGCCCGGAAACCATCCGGGCGGGGGCGCCGCCGTATTGTCTAGGCCGGAGCGGCACCACAGAAGGCCTACCGCCGCCGTGATGATGTAGGCAGCACCGGTCTGCCCTGAAGGAGCCCTCCATGACCCCGCCCGTCGTCCACTCGCTGCGCGAACAGATCCGCGAGCACATCGTGGAGGGGATCGTCAGCGGGCGCTGGAAGCCGGGTGAGCGGATCGTGGAGCGCCGCATCGCCACCGAGCTGGAGGTCAGCCAGACGCCCGTGCGCGAGGCGCTGCGCGAGCTGGAGACGCTCCGGCTGATCGAGTCGGCCCCCAACAAGGGCGTCCGCGTCCGCAACCTCACCGCGGCCGACCTGGAGGAGAGCTACCCGGTCCGGGCCGGCCTGGAGCAGATCGCGGCGGAGCTGGCGGCCCCGCGGCTCGGCCGGGACTGCTCGGCGCTGGCCCCGCACGTGGCCGCGCTGTACGAGGCGGACCGGCTGGCCGACGGCGAGGCGCAGGTGCGGCACACGGTCGGCTTCCACCGGGAGCTGGTGCGGGCCGCCGGGAACGCGGTGCTGCTGCACACCTGGGAGGGGCTGGGCATCGAGGTGTTCACGGCCCTGTCGATCCGCTGGCTAGGCACGGTGCAGAAGTCGTACGCGGAGGAGCACCAGGCACTCATCGACGCGTTCCTCGCCGAGGACCCGGCGATCGGGGCCCTGGTGAAGGCGCATGTGCTGGGCTGCGCGCCCCGTGCCTGACTCCTCCTGCGAGATGCCGATCATCTGGCGTCCGACCTGCTCTTCCGTGCAGGTCAGCGCCCCATTTGCACGCTATTTCGCGTCACTCCGTGCCCCCTTTCGAGGCACCCCATGCCACTTTTCTTCGCATCGAGAAGTTTTGCCTTCAATCCTTTGATCGATCATCGATCAGCGCCTTACAGTTCATCTCGCGGGCCCACCGGCCCCATCGCCCTGTCCTGCCAGCCAGGGCCTTCTCCACCCCCCTCCTCCCCGGAAGGCGGCGATCATGACCGACCCCGTAGGAAAGCTTCCGAGCGAGCTCGACCAGCTCCCGGACCGTGACCCCGAGGAGACCGCCGAATGGGCGGCCTCCCTGGATGCCGTCACCCAGGCCGCCGGTCCGCACCGTGCCGCGTACCTGATGCGCCGCTCGCTGCAGCACGCCGAGGGCGCCGGTCTCGCGCTGCCCAAGCTGCTGGAGACCGATTACGTCAACTCCATCCCCACCTCCGCCGAGCCCGCGTTCGACGGTGACCTGGAGATGGAGTCGAGGATCACCGCGTGGAACCGCTGGAACGCGGCCGCGATGGTCACCCGGGGAGCCCGGTACGGGGTCGGCGGCCACATCGCCACCTTCGCCTCGGCGGCCTGGCTCTACGAGACCGGCTTCAACCACTTCTTCCGCGGCAAGGAGGGGGACGGCTCGGGCGACCAGCTCTACATCCAGGGCCACGCCTCCCCCGGCATCTACGCCCGCGCCTTCCTCGACGGCCGGCTCACCGAGCAGCACCTCGACAACTTCCGCCAGGAGTCCGGTGGCGAGGGCCTGCCCTCCTACCCGCACCCGCGGCGGCTGCCCTGGCTGTGGGAGTTCCCCACCGTGTCGATGGGCCTCGGCCCGCTCTCGGCGATCTACCAGGCGCGCTTCAACCGCTATCTGGCCAACCGCAACATCAAGGACACGGCCAACTCGCACGTCTGGGCCTTCCTGGGCGACGGCGAGATGGACGAGCCCGAGTCGACCGCGGCCCTCGCGCTGGCCTCCCGTGAGCAGCTCGACAACCTGACCTTCGTCATCAACTGCAACCTGCAGCGTCTCGACGGCCCGGTCCGCGCCAACTTCCGCGTGGTCCAGGAGCTGGAGGCGCAGTTCCGCGGGGCCGGCTGGAACGTCGTCAAGACGCTCTGGGGCAACGCCTGGGACGAGCTGTTCCAGCTGGACACCACGGGCGCGCTGCTGCGCCGCCTGCGCGAGGTCCCGGACGCGCAGTTCCAGACGTACGCCACCCGCGACGTCGCCTACATCCGCGAGCACTTCTTCGGTGCCGAGCCCGCGCTCGCCGAGCTGGCGAAGCTGCTGACCGACGCGAAGATCGCCGAGTGTTTCTACACCTCGCGCGGCGGCCACGAGGCCCGCAAGGTGTACGCGGCGTACAAGGCGGCCGTCGAGCACAAGGGCGCGCCGACCGTGATCCTGGCCCAGACGGTCAAGGGCTACACGCTCGGCAAGGGCTTCGAGTCCAAGAACGCCAACCACCAGATGAAGAAGCTGTCGATCGACGAGTTCAAGGGCATGCGCGAGCTGCTCGGCCTCCCGATCCCCGACAGCGCCTTCGAGGACGGTCTCGTCCCCTACGGCCACCCCGGCGCCGACTCCCCCGAGGTCCGCTACCTCCAGGAACGCCGTGCCGCACTCGGCGGCCCGGCCCCGGCCCGCCGGATGCACGCCGCAGCTCCGCTGCCGCAGCCCGAGGAGCGCGCGTTCAAGGCCCTGTACAAGGGGTCCGGCAAGCAGGAGATGGCCACCACCATGGCGTTCGTCCGCCTGGTGAAGGACCTGATGCGGGACAAGGAGACCGGCAAGCGCTGGGTGCCGATCGTCCCGGACGAGGCCCGTACCTTCGGTATGGAGTCCCTCTTCCCGTCGGCCGGCATCTACTCGCCGCTGGGCCAGACGTACGACCCGGTCGACCGCGACCAGCTCATGTACTACAAGGAGGCCAAGGACGGCCAGATCCTCAACGAGGGGATCACCGAGGCCGGGTCCATGGCCGACTTCATCGCCGCCGCCACGTCGTACGCGACGCACGGCGAGACGATGATCCCGTTCTACATCTTCTACTCGATGTTCGGCTGGCAGCGGACCGGCGACCAGATGTGGCAGCTCGCCGACCAGCTCGGCAAGGGCTTCATCGTCGGCGCGACGGCGGGCCGTACGACCCTGACGGGTGAGGGCCTCCAGCACGCGGACGGCCACTCGCACCTGATCGCGGCCACCAACCCGGCCTCGCTCAACTACGACCCGGCGTTCGCGTACGAGGTAGCGGTGATCGTCAAGGACGGTCTGCGGCGGATGTACGGCGAGGCGGCCCCCGGCGAGGACTCGGACGTCTTCTACTACCTGACGGTCTACAACGAGCCGAAGCCCCAGCCCGCGATGCCCGAGGGTGTCGAGGAGGGCATCGTCAAGGGCCTGTACCGCTTCAAGGAGGGCACGCCCGCGAAGGCGGACGCGCCGCGCCTGCAGCTGCTGGGCTCCGGTACGGCGATCCACTGGGCCCTGGAGGCCCAGGAGCTGCTGGCCGCCGACTGGGGTGTCACGGCCGACGTCTGGTCCGCCACCTCGTGGGGCGAGCTGCGCCGCGACGCGCTGGAGGCCGACGAGGCGCTGCTCCGCGGTGAGCAGCGGGTCCCGTACGTGACGCAGGCGCTCTCCGGTGCGCCGGGTCCGGTGCTCGCGGTCAGCGACTGGATGCGTCAGGTCCCGGACCAGATCAGCCAGTGGGTGGAGCAGGACTGGTCCTCGCTCGGCACGGACGGCTTCGGCCTCTCCGACACCCGCGACGCGGCCCGCCGCCACTTCGGCGTCGACGCCCAGTCGATCGTGGTGGCCTCGCTGGCCCAGCTCGCCCGGCGCGGCGAGGTCCCGGCCTCCGCGGTCAAGGAGGCCCGGGAGCGCTACGGGCTCTGAGCCACTCCCGTACAGATCGCTCCCGTACGGACCCCTCCTGTACGAAGCCGAAGCCCCCGGTCCCCGGAGCGTGCGCGTCCGACGACGCGCCCGCGCCGGCGGCCGGGGGTTCCGCGTCGGTGGCCGGGGCTTCCCGCGTGGCCCACCGTGCCGGTGCCGCCACAATGGGCCCATGCGTGCTGCCCGGCTGATCAAGATGGTGCTGCTCCTGCAGGCCCGCCCCGCGATGACCGCCGCCGAGCTGGCGGCCGAGCTGGAGGTGTCGGAGCGTACGGTCACCCGGGACGCGCAGGCGCTCTCCGACGCGGGCGTCCCGGTGTACGCGGAGCGCGGCCGGGCCGGCGGTTACCGGCTCGTCGGCGGCTACCGCACCCGGCTGACCGGCCTCGCCCGGGACGAGGCGGAGGCGCTGTTCCTCTCCGGGCTGCCCGCCGCGCTGCGCGAGATGGGGCTGGAGGACGCGGCGTCCGCCGCCCGCCTCAAGGTGTCGGCGGCGCTGCTGCCCTCCCTGCGCGACGCCTCCTCCTCCGCCGCCCGCCGCTTCCACCTGGACGCGCCCTCCTGGTACCACGAGCCGGAGACCCCCGAGCTGCTGCCCGCGATCGCCGACGCGGTCTGGGACGACCGTCTGCTGCGCGTCCGTTACCGCAGGGGCGGGGGCCGCGAGCAGGAGGGGACGGAGGTGGCGCGGGAGCTGGCTCCGTACGGACTCGTCCTGAAGGCCGGGGTCTGGTATCTCTGCGCCAGGGCGGGCGAGGACTTCCGGGTCTACCGGATCGACCGCTTCACCGCCGTGGAGCCGGCCGAGGGACGCTTCGACCGGGACGAGGGCTTCGACCTGCCCGGGTTCTGGGAGGAGCGGGCCGCCGGGTTCGCCCGGTCCCTGCTGCGTACCGAGGTGACCGTACGGGTGTCCGGGCGCGGGGCGCGGCTGCTGGCGTACGCCGGTGACCGGGCGGCGGCCGCCGCCGCGCTCGCGAAGGCCTCCGAGCCGGGTCCGGACGGCCTGCGCACCCTCACGCTGCCGGTGGAATCACTGGACGTCGCCTACGGCCAGCTGCTGGCGCTGGGGCCCGAGTTGGAGGTCCTGGCGCCCGAGTCGCTGCGGGTCCGGTTCGCGGAAGCCGCCGAACGTCTGCGCGAGATGTATCGCTGAAAGGCTTCAATTCGGTGTCTGCGCGTGCGGGAGCCCCCGGCAGGCTGGATGCTGGACCCGTGATGGACGAAACGGAATTCTGGGAGATCATCGACAACACCCGCGAGGCCGCCGAGGGCGACCCCGAGGACCACGCCGACCTGCTGGTGGAACGGCTGGTGCAGCTCGATCCCGAATCCGTGCTGGACTTCGCCCGGCACTTCGAGGCCCGCTACAACCGCGCCTACCACTGGGACCTGTGGGGCGCGGCGGCCGTGCTGCTGGGCGGGGCGAGCGACGACGCGTTCGACTACTTCCGCTGCTGGCTGATCGGCCAGGGCCGGGAGGTCTTCGAGGGGGCGCTGCACGATCCGGACAGCCTGGCGGAACTGCTGGAGGAGTTCGACGAGGAGATCGACGGGGACGGCGAGGAGCTGGGCTACGCGGCCGACGAGGCGTACGAGCAGCTCACCGGCGTGGTCGCGCCGGACCTGGGGCTGCCGCCGCAGGCCTCGGAGCCGCTGGGCTCCCCGGTCGACTTCGAGGACGAGGAGGCGCTCGCCGCCCGCTTCCCCGAGCTGTGGGACCGCTTCGGGCCCCGGTGACCCCCGGCGCTCAGGCGGGGCCGAGCGAGCGCCCCATGCAGACGTCGTCGACGTAACGCCCGTTCAGGAAGAACTCCCCGGGCAGCACCCCTTCGACGGCAAAGCCCTCGGAGGCGTACAGGGCGCGGGCGGGGTCGTTGTGCCCGAGGACCCGCAGCGTGATCCGGTTGGCGCCCTGGCGGCGGGCCTCGGCGAACGCGGCCCGCACCAGGGTCCGCCCCACACCGGCGCCGCGCGCCCAGGTCGCCACGGCGAGCCCCCGTATCTGGCGGACATGGGCGTTGGAGGCGAGCGGGGTGGGCGGGACGAGGCGCAGGTACCCGGCGATCCGGGCCGCGCCGCCCTCCGTCTCCGCGTCCACCACGAGGAAGTCCTCCGGCGGGTGCCGCTCCCCGAAGAAGGGGTCGTACGGGGGTGTCGGCCTCGGCAGGACCGCGTGCAGCATCGACCACGTGGAACGGTCGAGCTCGGCGAGCTGGTCCTCGTCGGCGGGCTCGGCGGTGCGGACGGGGTGGAGTGTGAGTGTGGCCATGGCGTCACTGTGCCACGCGGTGTTCCCGGTGTTCGAGGCGTTTGATGGGGCAGGATGGGCCCATGCCGAGCTCCCGTATCGCCGTCAGCGGATCATCCGGTCTCATCGGAGCGGCGCTGGTGCGCTCGCTGCGCGCCGACGGGCACGAAGTGGCCCGCCTGGTGCGCCGCCCCGCCAGAACCGGCGACGAGGTCGAGTGGGACCCCAAGCGGAGTTACGTGGACGCGGCCGGACTCGTCGGCTGCGACGCCGTTGTGCACCTGGCCGGTGCCGGAGTGGGCGACCACCGCTGGACCGACGCCTACAAGCGGGAGATCCGCGACAGCCGGGTCCTGGGGACCGCCGCCGTCGCCGAGGCCGTCGCCTCGCTCGACACCCCGCCGCGCGTTCTGCTCGCCGGGTCCGCCATCGGTTTCTACGGCGACACCGGGGACCGCCCGGTGGACGAGAGCGCACCGCCCGGGGACGGGTTTTTGCCCTCGGTCTGCGAGGAGTGGGAGGCGGCCACCGCCGCCGCCGAGGAAGCGGGCGTCCGCACGGTGCACGCGCGGACCGGGCTGGTCGTCGGCCGCGAGGGCGGTGCCTGGGGGCGGCTGTTCCCGCTGTTCAAGGCGGGGCTGGGCGGGAAGCTGGGCAGCGGCCGCCAGTTCTGGAGCTTCATCGCGCTGCACGACCACGTCGCGGCGATGCGCCACATCCTGGACACCGAGTCGCTGACGGGGCCGGTGAACCTGACCGGGCCGGAGCCCGTCACCAACGCCGAGGTGACCGCCGCGATGGGCCGGGTGCTGCGCCGCCCGACGCTGTTCCCCGCGCCGGCGCCCGCCTTGCGGCTCGTGCTCGGGGAGTTCGCGGAGGACGTGCTGGGCAGCCAGCGGGTGATCCCGGCGAAGCTGCTGGACTCCGGCTTCTCGTTCGCCTTCCCCGGCATCGACGGGGCGATCCGCGCCGCGCTGCGCTGAGCCGGCCGCCCGGGGCCCACCGGGCGCCTCGCGGTCGACGCGGTGCCCACCGGCCGCGCCGGGGGCCGCGTGTGCGACCCCGTGCCCCGGTGCTCCCCGTCACGCGCGCCTGACCCAGTATCAGCCATCCTCCTAGGTTCGTTGCGAACTCCGGCATTCCGGGGGCCTGTTGGGGGCAAGAGCCTCCCACCAGTCGCACCGACTCGGGGAGGGGTACGTGCGCAGGACGACACACCACCCGGACGTGATCATCATCGGGGCCGGAATCGCCGGCCTGTCAGCGGCCCACCTGCTCATCCGGGCAGGGCTCGACGTCCGTGTGCTGGAGGCCTCTCCCCGGGTGGGCGGCCGGCTCGCCACCGACGAGGTGGACGGCTTCCGGCTCGACCGGCTCGGCCCGCTCCTCCACACGTCCTGGCCCGAGCTGACCGGCACCCCGGGGCTCGGCGTCCCGGAGCTGCGGGAGTTCGCGCCGGGCGTCCTGGTCCACAGCGAGGGCCGCCGCCATCTCACCGGCGACATCCGGAGCGCGAGGGGCACACTCAAGGCGGTACGCACCCGATCGAGCGCCCCCCGAGCCCCTTGGGCGCCCCGCGCTCCCCGCGCGCTCTGGGCGGGGAGCAGCTCGTACGGGCACGAGCGCGGCGCCCCGGTGCGCGGGGGCGGCCGGGGCGGCGTGGTGACCGGCGCGATCGACCGGGCCCGGCTGGGCGCGGCGCTGTCCCGGTTGGCGGCCACCCCGCAGGCCCGGCTCCTGGCCCGCCCGGAGCGGACCGTCGTCGGCGCCCTGCCCGGCGTGGGCCTGCCGGCCCGTACGGTGGACGGCGTCCTGCGCCCCCTGCTCACGGCCCTGCTCAGCGACCCCGCCCTCACCACGTCGAGCCGGTGCGCCGATCTCGCCCTGCGGGACTACGCGCGCGGCGGCCTCTGCGTACCGGCGGGCGGATCGTCCGTGCTGCCGGAGCTGCTGGCGGCCTCGCTGCCGCCGGGCACGGTCCGGACCGGGGTGCATGTGACGGCCGCCGACATCACCTCCGTACGCACCAAGGAACACGGTGAACTGGGGTGCCGCTCCCTGTTGCTGGCGACCGGCGCCGGGGCCGCGGCCGAACTGCTGCCCGGTCTGCGGGTGCCGTCCTTCCATCAGGTGACGGTCCTTCACCACACCGCGCCCGCCCCGCCGCCCACGGGCAGGTCGCTGGTGCTGGACGGCGGCCGGTCGGGCCCGGTGGCGTACACCGCGGTGATGAGCGAGGTCGACCCCTCACGGGCGCCGGAGGGCCGGACGCTGATCACGTCGACGGTGCTCGGGACCCCGCCGTCGGACCTGGAGCGCTCGGTACGGGCGCAGCTGGCGGCGCTCTACGGCGTGCCGACGGACGACTGGGAGCTGCTGGCGGCCCATCACGACCCGGAGGCGGTGCCCGCGATGGAGGCCCCGCACGATCCGCGCCGTCCTGTGCGGGTGCTGGCCGGGCTTTATGTGTGCGGTGACCACCGCGACACGAGCACGGTCCAGGGCGCGCTGCGGTCGGGGCAGCGGGCGGCCGGGGCCATCCTCACCGACCTGGCCGTCCCGGGCCTGCGCGAGGGGGGCCCGCGCCTTCCCAGAGCGGCGTGACGCCCCGCCCCTGCCCCCACCCCCGCCGTTCGCCGTCCGCCGTCCGAGCGGAGGAGGTTCGGCCGGGGGCTTCGGCGAGAACGTCGGCCGGGGCTTCGGCTGGAGGCTTCGACGGGAACGTCGGCCGGGGCTTCAGCCGAGGGCGGCGACCCGGTCGCGGTAGCCGCGTACGGCGACCGCGTCCCGGTAGGGCTCCAGGCCGCGCTCGAACGCGCGCACGTACTCCGTGGCGCGCACCGAGCGCATCTCGGCCGCCTGCTGGGCCGCCTCCGCGCCCAGCAGACAGGCCTGGTCCAGCTCGCCCAGGCCCAGCCGGGCCGAGGCGAGGACCACCCGGCAGAGGAGCCTGCTGCGGGCGTACGCCGGTGAGCGCAGCTGGAGCGACCGCTCGGCGTGCTGGGCGGCGGCCCGGTACTGCTGGAGGTCGCGGTGGCAGTGGCCCAGCTCGTCGGCGAGCTGCGCCTCGTCGAAGGTGCGGGCCCAGTGCGGCACCTCGTCGCCGGGGCGCGCGGTCTCCAGGGCGTGTTCGGCCCGGGTCAGGGCGGCGGTGCAGGAGCGGGCCTCCCCGAGCACGCCGTGGCCGCGCGCCTCGACCGCGTGCAGCAGCGCCTGGACGAGGGGCGGGGCGGCGGAGCCGACGCCCTGCTGGGCCACGCGGGCGAGCTGGACGGCCTCCCTGCCGTGCTTGAGGTAGACAGCCTGGCGGCTCATCGTGATCAGCACGTAGGCGCCGTACCCGCGGTCCCCGGCGGCCTGGGCGAGCCGCAGCGCCTGGACGTAGTACCGCTGGGCGAGGCCGTGGGCGGCGATGTCGTACGAGGTCCAGCCGGCCAGCCGGGTCAGGTCGGCGACCGCGGCGAACAGCCGCCTTCCGGTGGCCTCGCCGTAGGTGCCCCGGAGCATCGGTTCGGCCTCGTGCTCCAGATACCGCACGAGGGCCTGCCGGGCGTGGCCGCCGCCGTAGGCGTGGTCGAGGGTGCGGAACAGCTCGCCGACCGAGCGCAGCGCGGCGATGTCCCCGCCGCCGACCCGCTGCCCGGGACCGCGGTCCGTCCGGCGCTGGCGTGGGACCACGGGCAGCGCCCCGGTCCCGGGCGGCGCCCCGGCGGCCGGGCCCGGGGCGGACGGGCGCGCGGGGGCGGGGCCCGGCACGGCCGGGTGCGGGGCGGCAGGGTGCGACGGCGCGGGCCGCAGCGGCCCGGCGGCAGGGCGCGGCAGACCCCGGGCCTCGGTGCGCGGCACCCCGTCCGGGCGGCCGGGCGAGGGTGCCCCCGCCTCCGCCCCGGCCCGGCGGGCGGCGCCGCCGTCCCGGGCCACCCATTCGTCGGCCCGGCCGATCAGCCAGTCGCGGCTGGGGACGACGAGGCCGGCCGGGGTGAAGGCGATCTTGCGCAGCTCGACGTGGGTGCCGGAGTCCTTGCGCCAGAGGCCGCTGACGATGTCGACCGCCTCGGCGGGGCTGGCCGCGAACTCCAGGCCCGCGTAGACGGGTGCGCAGGCGTCGAGCCCGAGGTCCTGCGCGGAGAGCCGCCGCCCGAGCCGCCGGGTGAACACCTCGGCGATCAGCGCGGGCGTGGTGCCGCGCGGCTGCTGCCCCCGCAGCCAGCGGGTGACCGAGGTCTTGTCGTACCGCAGGTCGAGGCCGTGTTCGAGGCCGAGCTGGTCGACCCGGCGGGCCAGACCGGCGTGCGAGAACCCGGCTTCCGCGATGAGTGAGGCGAGTCGGCGGTTGGGCGTGCGCTGCGGGGGTCGTTCCGACATCAGCTGTACGGTCTCCTGCCTTCGGGGCCGGACGGGCAGCCCTCATGGGAACGGCGCGAATTTAGCGGCCACCGGGGCGGTCACAGCCACCCTTTGCTCCACGTTCATCCGATCGTGTGAGGATTAAGGACGGAGCTGACGCAAACGTCCGGCCCGCGGACGGCCCGGCCCGGACCGGACCGGACCGGGCTGGGCTGGGCTGGGCTGGGCTGGGGAACCTGCCGCCGGACCTGCGCCCGAACCTGCCGGGGGCCTGTCCGGGCGACGGTCGTACAGTGGATGCGGGCGCGATCAGTGCAGGGTGCCGTCGCCCCGGGGACACCCTCCGGGCGCGCGGGACCCACGTAGGGAGGCATCGGTGAGCGAACTGCGGTTCGTCCGTCTGGGCTTCGGCGAACAGGCCGTCGCATACACGGAGGCGTGGCAGAAGCAGCGCGAGGTGCACGCGGACCGGTTCGAGGACCGGGTGCCGGACACCTGCCTGCTCCTGGAGCACCCGCCCGTCTACACCGCGGGGCGCCGCACGGCGGTGAACGAGCGTCCGCTGGACGGCACCCCGGTCATCGATGTGGACCGCGGCGGGAAGATCACCTGGCACGGCCCCGGGCAGCTCGTCGGCTACCCGATCCAGAAGCTGCCGCGCCCGGTCGACGTCGTGGCGCACGTCCGCCGGCTGGAGGACGCTCTGATCCGCACGGCCGCCGACTTCGGGGTGGAGACCTCCCGGGTCGAGGGCCGCAGCGGCGTCTGGGTGCTCGGCGACCCGGTCGAGCAGCGCCAGGCGCTGGGCGGGCTCTCGCTGGACTTCGACCCGAGGCTCCAGGACGAGGAGTTCGACCCGCGGCTGAACGGGCCCGAGTACGCCCCGTCCAACGCCGGCCAGCGCCGCGAGGACCGCAAGCTGGCCGCGATCGGGATCCGGGTCGCCAAGGGCGTCACGATGCACGGCTTCGCCCTCAACGTGAACCCGGACAACACCTGGTTCGACCGGATCGTGCCGTGCGGCATCCGCGACGCGGGTGTCACGTCCCTCTCCAACGAGCTGGGCCGGGAGATCACCATCGAGGAGGTGCTGCCGGTCGTCGAGAAGCACCTGCGGGACATCCTGGAGAACGCGGAGCTCGCACCGCGCGTGGTCGAGCGGCCGAAGGAGACGGCCCCGGCCGCGACCCCGGCCCCCGCCTAGGGAGTGCCGGCCGTACCGGCCAGTAGCCCCGACCGCCGCCACCGGCCGGGGAATAGGCCCCGTCGGCCGCAGGTTGGGCAGGGGCAAGGCCGTTCGATGTACGGGCGTACCCTGGTGTCAGCCAAAGAATCCAAAGCGAGTCCCTCGCGCATCGCTCGCGCATCCCACGCGAACCCGACGCGAATCCAACGCAGCAGAGAGCAAAGGGGAGCCGGAGTGTCCGCTGTCGCACCCGACGGGCGCAAGATGCTGCGCCTGGAGGTCCGGAACAGCCAGACCCCCATCGAGCGCAAGCCCGAGTGGATCAAAACGCGGGCGAAGATGGGCCCCGAGTACAAGCAGCTGCAGCAGCTGGTGAAGGGCGAAGGGCTGCACACGGTCTGCCAGGAGGCGGGCTGTCCCAACATCTTCGAGTGCTGGGAGGACCGCGAGGCCACCTTCCTCATCGGCGGTGACCAGTGCACCCGGCGCTGCGACTTCTGCCAGATCGACACGGGCAAGCCGCAGGCGCTGGACCGTGACGAGCCCCGCCGGGTCGGCGAGTCGGTCGTCACGATGGACCTGAACTACGCCACCATCACCGGCGTCGCCCGCGACGACCTGGAGGACGGCGGCGCCTGGCTGTACGCCGAGACCGTCCGCCAGATCCACACGCTCACCGCGGAGCGGGAGGCGGGCGCGACCAAGGTCGAGCTGCTGATCCCCGACTTCAACGCCGAGCCCGACCAGCTCGCCGAGGTCTTCTCCTCGCGCCCCGAGGTGCTCGCGCACAACGTGGAGACGGTGCCGCGGATCTTCAAGCGGATCCGCCCCGGCTTCCGCTACGAGCGTTCCCTGGAGGTCATCACCCGGGCCCGCGAGGCCGGTCTGATCACCAAGTCGAACCTGATCCTCGGCATGGGCGAGACCCGCGAGGAAGTCAGCGAGGCGCTCCAGGACCTGTACGACGCAGGTTGCGAGCTCATCACGATTACGCAGTACCTGCGCCCCTCCGTGCGGCACCACCCGGTCGAGCGCTGGGTGAAGCCGCACGAGTTCGTCGAGCTGAAGGACGAGGCCGACGCGATCGGCTACTCCGGCGTGATGTCGGGTCCGCTGGTGCGGTCCTCGTACCGCGCGGGGCGTCTCTTCCAGCAGGCGATGGAGGCGCGCGGCGCCGCCGCCGCGAGCACTCCGGCCGCCCAGGCCGTGTGAATCCGCTCACGAGCGGTACCGAGCAGTAACCACATCGTCGAAGCGGTCCGGACGCTCCCCGCAGGTCGGGGACGCGTACGGACCGCTTCGGCGTGCGCGGCGCCGGAATCAGGGCTTCATTGGTGTTTGACCGCCTGGTCATGCGCTGGTAACACCAGACAGTAACCCTGGGTACACGTGCGACAGCGACTCCAGCAGCCGCCGCCGTCACCGCTTCCCGCACTCTTCCGCGCCCCGCAGGCGCGTCCATTCCGAGGGGGAACACCACGATGCAGGCCGCACCGGTCCGCGCCCGCGCCCTTCCGTCCGTCACCACCGCCCTGCGCGCCGTCGAGTCGCTGCTGCTGAGCGGCGGGCAGCGCACCGCCCGCCGCAACGCCTGGACAGCCGTCCTGGAGGACCGCCGCCGCGCCAAGGACCGGGTGGAGGCCCAGCACGTGCTGGAAGCCGTGGCCGACCAGCGTTCCTAGGTCGCTTCCTCGCCACGTAAACTTCGATACATGGCGAGGAAGGCAAAAACTGAAGGCGCGGACAGCGCCGAGAACGCAGGGCGGCTCAAGCAGATCGCCCTGACCTACAAGATGACCAGGCGGACCGACAGCAAGATCGGTTTTGTCGTCGCGGGTGTCGGAATCGTCACGTTCGGTGTCCTCCTCGGCATCGGCTTCGCGATCGGCTACCCGGTCTATCTGGGCATCCTGGGCTTCGTCCTGGCCGTCCTCGCGATGGCGATCGTCTTCGGCCGGCGCGCCGAGCGGGCGGCCTTCGGACAGATGGAGGGCCAGCCCGGAGCGGCGGCCGCCGTCCTGGACCGGATCGGACGCGGCTGGACCACCACCCCCGCGGTGGCGATGAACCGCAACCAGGACGTCGTCCACCGGGCGGTCGGCAAGGCCGGCATCGTCCTGGTGGCCGAGGGCAACCCGAACCGGGTGAAGGGCCTGCTGGCGGCCGAGAAGAAGAAGATGGCCCGCATCGTGGTGGACGTGCCGGTGCACGACATCATCGTCGGCAACGGCGAGGGCCAGGTGTCCCTTAAGAAGGTACGCACCAAGATGCTGAAGCTCCCCCGCGTCCTGACCGGCCCGCAGGTGACCGCCACCAACGACCGGCTGCGCGCGATGGGCGACCTGATGAGCAACATGCCGCTGCCGAAGGGCCCGATGCCCAAGGGCATGCGGATGCCGCGCGGCGGGAAGATGCGCTGACCGCTCACGGCTGACCGCGAGGCGGGCGCAGGAGACACGACGGGGCGGCCCCGGACCGGTGAACGGTCCCGGGGCCGCCCCGTTCTCACGCCGGTGACAGTGCCGTCACACCGCGCCAATGCCGAAGCCGCACCCGGAAACGGAGGACGACGCGCTCCGGGCCGGGGCCGCCGCCCGCCCCCGAGGCCGGGCCGGCGCCGCCTCCGAGGCCGGGCCGAGGCAGCCCGCGGAGACGGGGCCCGGGCCGAAGCCGGGGCCGAGGCAGCCCTCGGGAACGCCACCTCCGCGCCCGTGGACCGGGGACGTCACATCCGGACCTGCACGGCGCGGGAGAGCCGGTCGTGCAGTCCGCGCCCGTCGCGGTCCCAGACCAGCGCGGGAATGACGAGCAGGAGCAGGACGGTCCGCACGACGACCCGCACGAACCCGAGCCGCCCGCCGTCCTCGGCGACCACCCGGACGCCCAGGAGGCGCTTTCCGGGCGTGCAGCCGATGGTGCCGACGGTCAGCAGACTCATCACGAGGAAGACCCCGAGCGCCCAGTTCCCCGCCGCCTGCTGGTCACCGCGAGCGAGCAGCCCGTATGCGATCACCATGCAGAGCGACCAGTCGATGAAGAGGGCCCCGAAGCGCCGGCCGAGCGGAGCGACCGAGCCGGGCCCCTCCTCGGGCAGCCCGAGACCCTTGCCCCGGTAGCCGAAGTCGGCGCCCATCTCCTCGGCGGCCGCGCGGGGCCCCGAGAGCCACGATCCGATTGCATGCCTGTTGTCCACCCGTCCACGGTACTGCGCCCGTGTTTGCCCCCGGCCGGGCGGGGCACCGGAAACAGTCGCGGAGATGCCGCCCGCACCCGCCCCGGTTAACTTGGGCGAAACAAATGGGTCACGCCCGAGAAATCACGCCTGCCTATGGTCGGGTCCAGCGTGCGCCACCGCACTGGCCGCACCACGAGGTTCAACCCCGTCCCTCCCGGGCCGGGAGTAGGAGGAGTTGGATGTTCCAGAACGCCGACGAAGTGCAGAAGTACGTAGCGGACAACGACGTCAAGTTCATCGATGTCCGGTTCTGCGACCTGCCCGGGGTGATGCAGCACTTCACGATCCCGGCAGCGACCTTCGACCCGGCCGAGGAACTGGCCTTCGACGGTTCGTCGATCCGCGGCTTCCAGGCCATCCACGAGTCGGACATGGCGCTGCGCGCGGACCTGTCGACGGCTCGGGTGGACCCCTTCCGCCGGGACAAGACCGTCAACATCAACTTCTTCATCCACGACCCGATCACCGGCGAGCAGTACAGCCGTGACCCGCGCAACATCGCCAAGAAGGCCGAGGCGTACCTCACCTCGACCGGCATCGCGGACACCGCGTACTTCGGCCCCGAGGCCGAGTTCTACGTCTTCGACAACGTCCGCTTCCAGACGTCGGCGAACGAGAGCTTCTACCACATCGACTCGGAGGCCGGCGCCTGGAACACCGGGTCGGAGGAGAACAACCGCGGCTACAAGGTCCGCTACAAGGGCGGATACTTCCCCGTCCCGCCGGTGGACCACTTCGCCGACCTGCGTGCCGAGATCTCCCTGGAGCTGGACAAGAACGGCCTCCAGGTCGAGCGCCAGCACCACGAGGTCGGCACGGCCGGCCAGGCCGAGATCAACTACAAGTTCAACACGCTGCTCGCCGCGGCCGACGACCTGATGCTCTTCAAGTACATCGTGAAGAACGTCGCCTGGCGCAACGGCAAGACCGCGACCTTCATGCCGAAGCCGATCTTCGGCGACAACGGTTCGGGCATGCACGTGCACCAGTCGCTGTGGCAGGGCGGGATTCCGCTCTTCTACGACGAGCAGGGTTACGCCGGCCTCTCGGACATGGCCCGCTACTACATCGGCGGCATCCTGAAGCACGCCCCGTCGCTGCTGGCCTTCACCAACCCGACGGTGAACTCCTACCACCGCCTGGTCCCCGGCTTCGAGGCCCCGGTCAACATGGTGTACTCGCAGCGCAACCGCTCCGCCGCGATGCGCATCCCCATCACCGGCTCGAACCCGAAGGCCAAGCGCGTCGAGTTCCGCGCCCCGGACCCGTCCTCGAACCCGTACCTCGCGTTCTCGGCGCTGCTGATGGCGGGCCTGGACGGCGTGAAGAACAAGATCGAGCCGGCCGAGCCGATCGACAAGGACCTCTACGAGCTGGCTCCCGAGGAGCACGCCAACGTCCAGCAGGTCCCGACGTCCCTCCCGGCCGTGCTCGACGCCCTGGAGGCCGACAACGAGTACCTCCAGGCGGGCGGCGTCTTCACGCCGGACCTGATCGAGACGTGGATCGACTACAAGCGCACGCACGAGATCGCCCCGATCCAGCTGCGGCCGCACCCGCACGAGTTCGAGCTGTACTTCGACATCTAGAACACCTTCGGGTCTCCGCACCCGAAGCGCTGAGGGCCACCATCTCCCTGGAGGTGGTGGCCCTCAGCCGTACGGTCAGCCGCGCCGGGTCCCGCTCCAGAAGGACCGAGCTTTCCGCAGGATCCCCCTTGGCCTCGTCGCCGTGGAGTGCCGCATTGTTCAGCCGCCGGAACGCCTCCCGGTAGAGGCCGACTTCGGAAGGCTCGGCCACATCCACCCCCGAGGAGACGAGCTCGACGTGGACCTCGTCCCCGTGCAGGTTGAAGGCATGGACGGGAAGCATGTCCACGGGCGCGGCGGCAGGGATGATCCCGAGGGTGAGTGATGACAGGTCGATGTCGCGGAGGAGCCGGTCGATCTGCTCCACCATGACCTCTGGCCCGCCGATGTTCGTGTAGAGCGCCTGCTCACCGAGGACGACGTCGTAACGGTGCTCACCGTCGTACAGCACCTGCTGCCGCTGTATTCGCTTGGCAACACCTGCGGGCACGTCGTTCGGAACGCCGAGGAAGTCGACTACCTGGCCGAGGATCACGGTGGCGTACGCCTCCGTCTGGAGCGTCCCCCAGATCATGTTCGGCACGTAGGCCTGCCCGTGAAGCGTCTCCTGGTACCAGCGGATCACTTCCTCCTGAACCGCCTCGGTGCCTGCGGACAAGCGCTCCTGCCATGGCACGGAACTGGTCACTTGCATCTCCTCATCCTGATCCGGTCGGGCCTGTACGTTCCCGGAGACCACGCGAGCGAGCGCATCGGTCTCCACTCAGAGAGCAGCGCCGAGGGTCACGAGCGTTCGTAGGCCCAGGCCTGTCCGGTCTGCCGGTACTGCTCCACGGGAATGGGGGTGACTCCCGCGCTCATACGCGCGGTGTAGAGCAGTCCGCCGAGGTGATCGATCTCATGATGAATGAGGCGCGCGAGGCCGCGTTCATACGCAGTGGTCACGGTCTCGCCGGTCTGGGCCGTGGTCTCGACAGTGATCATCATGGGGCGGGGTACGAGTCCCCGCACGTCGAAGAAGCTCAGGCAACCCTCGTAGTGCTCGTCCGTCTCGTCGCAGCTGTCAGTGATCCGTGGGTTGAGCAGGACGATGGAGGGCGCGTCGCCGGGCGGCTGGACGACAGCGGCGGCGCGGCTGATGCCGATCTGTGGGGCCGCGAGGCCCATGCCCTTGGCAAAGGGGTGGACTTGGCTGATGCGGTCCATGGCGGCGAACAGCTCGTCCACGACGTGCTCGGCTTCGTCCCGTTGGGCGGGCAGATCGAACGCACGGGCCGGTTCGGTGAGGATGGCGGCGCCCTGTTGGACGACTCCGAGGTCTCGCATCCGCTGGCTGGGCCGCATGTCCGTCACCTGAACTCTCCTTGGTCCGAATCGGGTTCGGGCTGTGCCCGGAACCGCCATTCCAGACGGTACCGAGCGTGCAGTGAGGGTGTGGTCGTGATCCACGTGAAAGTCCGCTGGTCACCGTCGTCCCTGCGGATGGGCGGGGTGCGCAGCGGCGAGGCTTCGGCGGTCATGGATGTCTCGGTGCCCCAGACGACGGGATCGAGAGCAGCCGGGAAGGCCAGCTGTACTTCGAGTTGCTCGGTGGGCAGACGTACGGCTCGTTGGAACCAGTTGCCCCACTTCTCGTGGCCCACCGTGTACGCGTACTCGATCCAGACGGACTCGCCCGGGTAGAGAGGGAAGCGGCCGTGCTCGTTGTCGAAGAGCAGCCAGACTTCCTTGAAGGCATCACGGTCGTGCTTCGACTGCCACCGCATCGACTCGCCTCGGCACGTTGCAGTGAGATCGAGCTCCTCCCAGGTCAGGGGGTGCGCTCGGTAGTGGGCGTTGGATTGCTCGGGGTCACCGGGGTAGCGGTCGACGGAGATACGGATCAAGTAACGGGTCACCGGCTCGGTGCCGGTATTTCGCAGTAATCGGCGCATGGTGAGCCGGTAGGAGCGGCCGTCGTAGCGGAGGAAGGCCGCGTCGTGTTCAACGACGAGAGCTGAATCGGTCGCGTACGGCTGCTCGGGACGGCGGGGAGCCGGCGGAGCTGAAGGAGTAAGGCTCGTGCGCCCCCGCGCCTTCTCGTACATACGCCATCGCCGCCAGATGGACTTCCCTGCGTTCAGCGCCTCGTCGGCCAGCCGAGCGAAGTCCTCACTGGGCTTGTGGCGACCCGACTCCACGTGGCTGACGTAGGAAGGGTCGAAGCCCATCGCCCTGGCCAGAGCCCGTTTGGACATGCCGCGTACCTCGCGCCAACGTGCCACTTCCGCCGCGAAGTCCTCGGCTGCCTGGTCGACGGTGATCTCTTGGCCTTGCGCGTCCATCGAAAGACCCGCCCCCGGGTGATGGTCAGTGAGCATGAATGAACCGTGAGTGATCACAGTTCATCATCCCCTCACGGCCCACGTCACCGGTTTCCTTTCCTCATCACCCCGGATCGACCTGTCCGGGCAGCTGAGGAAGGCGAAACTCCATGCACATTTTGTATCTGCTCAACATCTCCAACCCTGATCGTCTGTCCGCTGATTCGGGATGGATCTTCGCGGACCTGCTTGCTCCGGCGTTGGTGGACACCGGAGCGAGCGTGACCGTGGCCGCACCGGCAGCAGTCGGGGACGAACGTTGCGGCTTCTATCTGACCGGGGTGCCAGAAACGAAGTACCGGGCACGGTTTTCGTCCGACCTCGACGAGTTGGTGGAACTGATCCGGGAAGAGCGGCCGGACGTGGTGGTAGCGAACCAGATCGAGGAGGCTTCCGCGCTACGCATCGCCCTGATGGAGGCCGGATCGAACGCGCTGCTGGTCGGCTACTGCCACTACCTTCCGTTCTCGTTCGCTGACCAGGGGCTCCTGCTGGACCCCGCCATGAACGACGCAGGAATGGGCAGGCCCGTGCTGCTGGCGTTCGCCGCCGGGTTGGCCGCTTGCGACCGGGTACTGGTCCACTCCGGAGTTGCCGCGTCATGGGTGTCCGCGGCTGCCGCGCGGCTGACGGTGAATCTCGATGACAAGCTACGGGTCGTACCCGCTCCCCGCGACGAAAGGCTCGTTCGAGACCCCGCCCATGCCAAGCCCGAGTACAGCTCCAGTTCGATCGGCGTATACAACCACCGGCTGTACGCGCACTACGGAACCGGGCAGTTCGTGGATCTCGCACGGCAACTCGCCGCCTCCGGGACGGTGCGACTGAGGGTCATGGATCTTTTCGGGCCACGTCGGGCTGGACGGAAAAGCCTGGACGACAGCCCTGAACGGATGCGCGACCAGCTCGCCGCCCTGTCGCATGTGCAGCTCGTGTCCGACCGAGGTGACCGGCTCCGCTACAAGAACCTCCTGGCCGGCGCCCGCTTCGGCATCGCCCCGTTCCGCCCCGGCTGCCCTTGGTCGATGAGCGTGATCGACTGCCAGGGCATGGGCCTACCGGTCATCGCGCCCCGACTGGGCTGGCTCGCCGAGCACATCGATACCGAGCTCTGCTTCACCACAGCGGCTGAAGCCGTCGACTCGCCGAACGCCTCGCCGTTGACGACGAGTTCCACTCCTTGCACGCCAAGCGTGCTTACGCCTCCACCGCTGACTTCACACCCACGCTGGTCGCCGCACGCTACTTGGAGGCCCTGTCGTGACGATCTTCGACGCCGTTCTCCTGTCGTACGACGAGCCCATGGCCGACAGTCTGCACTCGCGGCTGCAGCGGACTCTTGGGGGGTCCGTCAAACGGCTGCACGGGGTGCACGGGATGCGCAGGGCCTACCGGCTGTGCGCCGAGGTCGTGGACCGCGAGCAGTTCCTCCTGGCCGATGGGGACTTCGCCATTGCCGCCGGCTTCGATGTGGCTGCAGTCGAACCGCTCAACGAGGCGGTGTCCATGCGGGTGTGGCAGGCGATCAACCCGGTCAACGGCCTGTCTTATGGATACGGCGGGCTCAAGCTCATCCGTCGCAGCGCCCTGCGTGAGATGGGTCTCTGGACGGCGGCCTTGTCCGGAAGGAGCTGGCGCAGCAGCGATCCTCGCCCATGAAGCCTCCCGAGCCCGTCGGTCGATGCACTCAAGGCATCGTCAAGGAGGCACACACTCCGCGACCGTCGCCCCGCACATTTCGGCTGACTCCAGCTGCAGGGCGACCAGTTGCCGACTCGCCCTCACCGCAGCGAAGGCCGCGCCCTTCCCGCCCAGAACTCGTCCGCCGTGATGCCCAGCAGGACCACGTCGTGGTACGTGCCCGCGAAGAACTCGTGCTGGCGCAGGCGGCCCTCCTCCACGAAGCCGAGTTTGCGGTAGAGGGCCAGGGAGGCGTCGTTGAAGGCGTAGACCTCCACCTCGCACTTGTGGCTGCGCTGTTCGGCGAACATGTAGGTGAGGACCAGTTCGGAGGCCTCGGCCGCGTAGCCCTGGCGGCGGTGTTCCCGGGTGACCTCGATGCCCGTACGGAAGCGGCCCGCCCGGGCGTCCGTCTCGCCCACGGACACCGCGCCGACGAAGGCGTGCTCGAAGCGGGTCTCGATGACCAGGTGGTACGCGGCCGGGTTCGGGGTGCGGCCGGCGCGCTCGGTGGCCCAGGCTCGGAAGCTCTCGTCCGAGCGGGGCGGCTCGACCACGTCGGCGTTGCGGGCGTCCACCGTGTGCAGGGCCAGGGCCCGGAAGCCCTCCCAGTCCTGCGGTTCGATGCCCCGCAGGCGTACTCTCTCGCCGGTCCACAGGTCGGTCATCGCTCTCCACTGTTTCGGGGGCCCGTGCGGGGGCCGGGTTGCGGTGAGGTGGTGGTGCGGTGCTGGTGCGCGAGGTGGGCGGCGATGGTTCTCGCGCAGGTCAGGGACTCCGCGTGGGTCGTGTCGACCTCCAGGTCGTACACCACGCCCCGGTGGACCGCCTCCGCCTGTGCCGCTGCCATGCCCCTCGGGCGGTCTCCCCGGGCGATCTCGCGGGCCTCCGCGACCGTGCCGTCGCAACGGACGCCCACCCAGCAGACGTTCACGCCCGTCAGTGCCTTCCGCCACGGTTCCTGGGAGGCCGGGCCGCCGAGGAACACGTCGTCGACGATGACCTTGGCGCCTGCGCGGGCCATCGCCGCGACGCCCTCGCGCCAGGCCGCCTCCAGCCTGCGGAACTCCGGTCCGACCGCCACGCCGCCGTCCTCGGCGAACTCGATGCCCGCGTCCGAGGTGCGCAGGGACGCGGGCAGCGAGTCGACGAACGCGTCGATCGCGGCGGCGAGCCACGGGTCCGGCAGCTCCGCCTGGAGGCAACGGACGATGCCGGACTTGCCGGAGCTGGACCCGCCGTTCAGCACGATCACCTGGGTTGTCACCCGGTCACAGTAGAGGGAACCGGTACGGTGTTCGACGCGTTTTGGGCGACGCCGTTCGGTCAGGCGGGCTTGATCGTGGCGAGTTGCGCGAGCAGCAGGATCAGCCGGTAGGCCGTCGCGTAGTCGGGTGACGTGAAGGTGACCGTACGAGCGCCGTCGGCGCGTGAGACGCCCGGGACGAGGGTCGCCAGGTCGATGGTGTGCGGGCTCGCGAGGTCGACCGCCACGTCCAGGGAGCCGGTGAGGGCAAGGGGCGGGATCTCGGCGCGGCGGGTCACCGCGTCCGCCGCCGCCCGGCGGAGCCGGTCCCGGGCCTCCTCCGGGTGCAGTGTCACGGCGGCCCCCATGCCCAGGGCCTCCTTGACCGGGACGGTGACCGCCGCGGGCACCAGGTCGGTCAGCTCGGCGCAGGCCGCGTCGTCGCCGCTGAGCAGGACGACCGGGACGCCGAGGTGGCCGGCCATGGCCGCGTTGAGCCCGATCTCGCCCAGGGAGCGGCCGGACACCCGTACGCCGAGGATCTCGCCGTTCATGGTGTGCGCCAGTACGCCCGGCCCCTCGCCGGCGCGGACGTGGTAGCCGACGAAGAGCGCGGCGTCGGTGTCCGCGTCGAGCCCGGCGAGCATGTTCAGCGCGCGCGGCTTGCCCCGGACCAGGCGGGCCCGGCGGTCGAGCTGTTCCGGCAGGAGGTTGCGGAAGGTGCCGTGCGCGTCGGCGACCAGCACCTCGGCCGTGGGGTCGGCGTCCAGGACGCCCGCGACGACCGCGTTCGCGTCGGCGGTCATCAGCTCCCGGCCGCGCTGGTAGTCGTAGCGCTCGGGGTTCGTCTCGGAGGAGTGGACGATCCCCGAGATGCCTTCCATGTCGACCGAGATCAGTAGCTTCATGAGGTCCTGAGCCTACTCCCGTACGCGTGGCCGGGTCAGGAGCCGGCGAGGCTCGTCCGTGCCGCGTCCATGAACGCGGTCTTGGCCGCCTCCAGGTGCTCGTTGACCTCGATGCCCCCGATGTCACGCCACACCGCCGCGTTGAGGGCGTGGCCGTACGTCCTCACGGGCTCGCGCAACGCCTCGTCGCACAGGAGCATGACATTGCCGGACGCGGTCCACAGCGCGGTCATGACCGGGCCCGTCCGCGTCATCCAGCCGTCCTCGTCGTCACCCCACGGATCGGGGCGGCTGTAGGCGGCCCGTTCCGCCGCCAGGGTGCAGGCGACGAACTCCTTGAGCACAGCGATCTGTTCGGCCCGGCGGCTCTCCGTGGTGGCCACGGTCTGGCGGCGTTCCTCAACGCGTTCCGCCGAGCGCTGGGTGGCGCGCTGGGCGAGAGCCGTCAGGCCGCCCCCCAGCGCGACCCCGGCGAGCGATATGGCCGAAGTCCACAGATCGGCTGCCACGGTGATGCTCCTTCGCCCGTTCCCTGTTCCGCCTGTTTCTCTGTCCGGTCGGGCCATGGTCCCTCACGGCGGAGCCCGGCAGCCGGGTGCCCCCGGGCACGTCGCTCGACGTGTCCGGGGGCGGGGGCGTGGCTCTGGTCGGTTCCGGTCAGCGGCCGTAGCGGATCAGGGCGCGGACCATGCGGCAGGTGGTGTCGGACGGCGGGTGGACGCCGAGGCGCTCGGCGGTGATCCGTATCCGGTGGTTTCCGGCGCTGGAGGGCTGGTAGACCCCGCTGTCGAGCAGGGCGATGGCCAGGCGCATGGCCTTGAGGCGGCGGTTGTGGGAGACGTACCACTCGCGGGGGCGGCCCGCGGGCAGTCGCTTCTTCGGCAGCGGGGTGGGAAGCGGCGGGTGGAAGGGCATCGGGAGCTGTCGGTCGCGCGGCTCGGTCGTGACTGTGGCAACAGCCATTCGGCATCCTCCTGGCAGCGTGGTGGAACCCTCACGAACTCCCTCCATTTTACTGCCCCCCACTGACAATCGCCCCTGGCCAGAGCCTGTTTGAGCAGTCTCTCGCGTAACCTTGGCCCCATGGAGATCTGGATCAATCCGGCCTGTTCTAAGTGCCGCGGCGCGCTCACCCTGCTCGATGCGGAAGGGGCCGACTACACCGTCCGCCGCTACCTGGAGGACGTGCCCTCGCCCGAGGAGATCCGGGCCGTGCTGGACCGGCTCGGTCTGGAGCCGTGGGACATCACGCGGACCCAGGAGGCGGCGGCGAAGGAGCTGGGGCTGAAGGAGTGGCCGCGAGAGGCCGGTTCGCGGGAGCGGTGGATCGTCGCGCTGTCGGAGCACCCGAAGCTGATCCAGCGGCCGATCATCACCGCCGAGGACGGCACGGCCGTGGTGGCGCGGAGCGAGGAAGCGGTGCGGGACGCGCTGGGGCGGTAGCGGACGACGCCGTCACTCCGCCGGGAGCCCGGTGAGGAACCCGTCCAGACGGCGGTTGATCTCGGCCGCCGCCGGGGCGTGCATCGGCAGCGTGTGGTGGGTCGCGCCGGGGACCACGTACGTCGGGGCGCCCGGCAGTGAACGGTCGACCGCCCGCGCGGTACGGGCGGGGTCGAGCGCGCGGCCGTGCTCCGCGAGCAGGACGAGCGTCGGCACGGCGAGGCCCCGCAGAGCCTGCCGGTCGGGGCGCGGACCGGTGACCGGGCGCACGGCGGGGAACCGGGCGCCTTCCTCGTACAGGCGCAGCCAGTCGGCGTCCAGCCCGGCCCCGGCCGTCTCCCAGGTCAGGAACGCGCGGGCCCGCCGCGGTGTCGGACGGAGCAGCAGCGGAAGGGCGCGCAGGAGGTAGCCGGGGCGGAAGCCCGTGAAGCACTGCGTGGGGTCGACGAGCACCAGTCCGGCCAGGTGCCCGGGGCCCGTGTGGAGAGCATGGTGGAGCGCGATCCAGGCCCCGTAGGAGTGTCCGGCGAGCACGGGCCCGCGACCTGCGGCGGCGCCCAGCGCCTCCAGCACCACGCCCAGCCAGCCCGTCAGGTCCGCCACGGTGCGGATCGGGCGCCCCCCGCGTGTGCTGCGCCCCGGCTCGCCGATCAGGTCGAGCGCGTGCACCCGGTGCTTCCGGCCGAGGTGGGCCGCCTGTGCGTGCCAGACGGTGGAGGTCGCTCCGCCGCCGGGCAGCAGGACCACGGGCGGGGCCATGGCGTCGGCGGGGCCGTGGCTCGTGACGTGCGTGGTGCCGTACGGGGTCGGGATGCGCGAGGTCGTGGTTCCCTCGGGCCAGCATGCGGTCAGGACCTCGTCGTAGGCGGCGAGGAAGGAGGGGGACGGGGGCCGGGCGCCCGGAGCTCCCGCGGATCCGGTGCTGTGGGACGGCGGCATGGCACGGCCTCTCGTCGGCGTCTTCGGCTGCCTCATCGGGGATATTATCTCGCCGAGCGAGAGAATGGAGGGGCGAGGATGGCCGAAGAGCCGGACGGCGGGCCGGAAGCGCGCAGCGAGCTGATCCATCTGCTGCGCAAGGTGACCGTCGAATTCGGTTTGCGACAGGCGGAGTTCGCCGCGCGCAACGGGATGCACCCCACCGACGTACGGGCTCTGATCTGTCTGCTCGACGCCGAGCGGGCCGGGACCGCCGCGACCGCCGGCCTGCTCGGGGCACGGCTCGGACTGCACTCCGCGGGGACGACGGCGGTCGTCGACCGACTGGTGCGGCTGGGGCATGTGACGCGCACGCGCGACCCGCGCGACGGGCGCCGTGTGCTCCTGGCGGTCGACGAGCGGGCGGTGGAGCTGGGACGGGCCTTCTTCGGGCCCTTCATCGGGGCCGCGGACACGGTGTTGCGGGGGCTCGACGCCCGGGAGACGGACGCCGTACGCCGGTTCCTGACGGCGGCGCACGAGGCGGTGGCCCGGCCTCCGGGAGACGGGCCCGGGCCCGGCGGCCCCACCTGATGCGGCCCCCGGGTCCGGGCCGGGGGCCCGGCCGAGGGCTCAGCGATCGTCCGTGCCCGCGCGCTTGGCGGTGGACAGGGCTATGCGGTTCCAGGTGTTGATCGTGAGGATCAGGGCCAGCAGGTGGGCCAGCTCCTCCTCGTCGAAGTGGGCCGCCGCCCGGCCGTAGACCTCGTCCGGCACGCCGGCGTCCCCGATCCGGGTGACCGCGTCCGTCAGGGCCAGCGCGGCCCGTTCGTGCTCCGCGAAGAAGTGCTTCGCCTCCTGCCACACCGCGACCATGTGCAGGCGCTCCTCGCTCTCGCCCGCCTTCCGCGCGTCCGTGGTGTGCATGTGCAGGCAGTACGCGCACTGGTTCAGGTGCGAGGCGCGGATCTGGACCAGCTCGACCAGCGTCGGGTCCAGCCCGGCGCGGGCCGCCGCGTCCAGGCCGATCACGGCCCGGAAGACCTTCGGGGCGCTCTTCGCGAAGTCCAGCCGGCCGCCGGCGTCGTTGCTCCGGACGGCGGGGGCCGGGGTGGTGGTGCGGTCGTTCGTCTTGATCTCCGTCGTCGTCATGGGTACGAATCTAGGGCGACGGGCGACTGGGTGCGGGGTGCATTTCTGTGATGAATTCATGGGTCAATTCGGCGGAGATCCTGGGCAGCGACCTGCCCCTGGAGCTCTCCGGAACCGGTAACCGCCGGGCCCTGCTGATGGACGCGCTGCGCGAGGCGGTGCGCAGCGGGCGGCTCGCCCCCGGTACCCGGCTGCCGCCCTACCGTTCCCTCGCCGCCGATCTCGGCCTCGCCCGCAACACCGTCGCCGACGCGTACGCGGAACTTGTCGCGGAAGGGTGGCTCGCCGCCCGGCAGGGCTCGGGGACCCGGGTCGCCGAGCGGGCCGTCCCGGTCACCCCCGCGCACCGGCCGCGCACCCCCGAGCGCACCGCCCGCCCGGTCCATGACCTGGTCCAGGGGCAGCCGGATCCCTCGGTCTTCCCGCGCACCGCCTGGCTGGCCTCGGCGCGGCGTGCGCTCGCCGCCGCCCCCGACGACGCGTTCGGCCCCGGCGATCCGCACGGGCGGCCCGAGCTGCGGCGGGCCCTCGCCGGCTATCTGGCCCGGGTGCGCGGGGTGCGGGCCGCGCCGGAGCGGATCGTGCTGTGCTCGGGGGCCGCGCACGGGCTGCGGTTGCTGGCGGAGGTGGTGGGCGGTCCGTGGGCGGCGGAGGAGTACGGCCTGCCGTTCCACCGTGCGCTCCTCGCCTCCCACGGGGTCGGTACCCGGCCGCTCGGCGTGGACGCGGACGGCGCCCGGGTCGACGGGCTCACCCGCCACGACCGTGCCGTGCTCCTCACCCCTGCCCACCAGTTCCCCACCGGCGGGCCGCTGCACCCCGTGCGGCGGGCGGCCGTCGTCGACTGGGCGCGGGCCACCGGCGGCCTCGTCGTGGAGGACGACTACGACGGGGAGTTCCGCTACGACCGGCAGCCCGTGGGGGCTGTTCAAGGGCTGGATCCCGAGCATGTGGTGCTGGTGGGGTCGGTGAGCAAGAGCCTCTCCCCCGCCCTGCGGATCGGGTGGATGGTGCCGCCCGAGCGACTGGTGGCGCCGCTCGTCGCGGCGAAGGGCGAGCGGGAGCAGTTCTCCAGCGCCACCGAGCAGTTGACGCTCGCGGACTTCGTCGAGTCGGGCGCGTACGACCGGCAGGTCCGCCGGATGCGGCAGCGCCACCGCCGCCGCCGGGACCAGCTGGTGGCGGCCCTGGAGCGGCGGGCCCCGCACGTCCGGGTCACCGGGATCGCGGCCGGTCTGCACGCGGTGCTGGAGCTGCCGCCCGGCACCGAGCGTTCGGCGGTCCGGGCGGCGGCCTGGCAGGGGCTGGCGGTGGAGGGCCTCAACGACTACCTGCACCCGGGGGCGGGGCAGGCGGAGGGCCCCCGGGACGGGCTCGTCGTCGGGTACGCGACGCCTGCCGAGCCCGCCTACCCGGAGGCGCTGGAGGCCCTGTGCCGGGCCCTGCCGCCGGGGTGAGGCGGTGGCGGGGGGGGCGCGAGGTGCCGCACGCCCGCGCCCCTCGCTCCTGCCGGTCGGCCCGGCTGCGCCCCTCGCTCCTGCCGGTCGGACCGCCCGCGCCTGCTTCTCGGCCGGTCAGGCCGCCCGTGCCCGGGTCGCCGCCGCTCAGCCCCGCCTGCGCCTGCGTCCGGGCCGGTCAGGCCGCCCGTGCCTGCCTCTCCGCCGCCACCAGCAGCTCCGTGGGGTGGAGGCCGAAGCGCGCGTCGCAGGCGTGCGGCACTCCCGTGCGTACCGCTTCGGCCAGGGCGTCCACCGCGCCCCGGAACGCCGTCTCCGCCCCGTCCCAGCCGGGGACCGACGCCGTGCCCCGCTCGCCCCGGAACTCGATCTCCACGCCCGCCGCACCGGGCGGGGCACTGAGCCCGAGGGTCACCGTGCTGGACGCGCCGGAGGTGTGGCGCAGGATCAGGTGCGTGGTGTCGGCCGGCCCCCGGGCGGCGGTGAGGTGCTCCACGTCCCCCAGGACCGGGATCAGCACGGAGAGCGCGTGCGGGCCGACGTCCCACAGGCCCCCCTTCTCGCGCCGCCACGGGGAGTCCGCGTACTCACTGGTCGAACCTGCCGCGTAGAGCGATCCCAGCCACTGGGCGCGAGCCGTGAACCAGCCGCCCACCGCGGCCTGTTCGGCGATCCACGCGGAGGTCTCGGGAGCGAACCGGAGCGTGCAGAAGACGACCGAGGCGACCCCCGCCCTCTCCGCCGCCCCGGCCACCGCGCGGGCCCCCTCGACCGTCGTGGCGACCGGCTTGTCCATCAGGAGGTGGCAGCCCGCCTCGGCGGCGCGGACCGCGAGCGGGGCCTGGACGTCCGGCGGCAGCGCGAAGGCCACCGCGTCGCTCGCCCCGAGAAGTGCGTCGATGCCCTCCTCACCGGTGTAGGCGCGGGTGCCGTGGGCGGCGGCGAGAGCGTCGGCCGCCTCGGCCCTGCGCCCCCACACCCCGCTCAGTTCCACGCCGGGATGGGCGGCGAGCGCGGGGGCATGGGTGTTGCGCGCCCAGGGACCGGCGCCGAGGAGGCCGATGCGCAGGGGTGCGGTGGCAGCAGCTGGTGTCATGGTGGCCAGTGTGCCCGGTGCGCGGACAGGGCCGCGTATGCGGTGGCGGCAGGGCGCCGGAACCGCCCTCGATCTCGCGTGGCCTTCCGGGCGCGGCCCTGCGAACGCCCGAGGTAACACGGGGTTCACATCCGGGCAACGGACGGGAAATCGCGTCTTGCCAAGCTGCGCCGCATAGACCGCTGCACCCGCAAAGGATGGCGTCCGTGACGTTCAAGGCTGAGTACATCTGGATAGACGGCACCGCGCCGACCGCCAAGCTTCGCTCCAAGACGAAGATCATCGACGGCGTGCCGTCGGGAGGCGTGGCGGAGCTGCCCGTCTGGGGATTCGACGGTTCCAGCACCAACCAGGCCGAGGGTCACGCGTCCGACCGGGTGCTGAAGCCCGTCTTCACCTGCCCGGACCCGATCCGCGGCGGCGACGACATCCTCGTCCTGTGCGAGGTCTTCGACATCGACATGACGCCGCACGAGTCCAACACCCGCGCCGAGCTGCGGCCGGTCGCGGAGCGGTTCGCGGGTCAGGCCCCGATCTTCGGCATCGAGCAGGAGTACACCTTCTTCGACGGCCACCGCCCGCTCGGCTTCCCCGAGGGCGGCTTCCCGGCCGCGCAGGGCGGCTACTACTGCGGTGTCGGCGCGGACGAGATCTTCGGCCGCGAGATCGTGGAGAAGCACCTCGACAACTGCCTGGCGGCGGGGCTCGGCATCTCGGGCATCAACGCCGAGGTCATGCCCGGTCAGTGGGAGTTCCAGGTGGGGCCGCTGTCCCCGCTGGAGGTCTCCGACCAGCTGTGGGTGGCCCGTTGGCTGCTCTACCGCACCGCCGAGGACTTCCAGGTCTCCGCCACCCTGGACCCCAAGCCGGTCAAGGGCGACTGGAACGGCGCGGGCGCGCACACCAACTTCTCCACCAGGGCCATGCGTGAGGGCTACGGCGCGATCATCACCGCGTGCGAGTCGCTGGGCGAGGGCTCCAAGCCGCTGGACCACGTGAAGAACTACGGCGCGGGCATCGACGACCGGCTCACCGGCCTGCACGAGACCGCCCCGTGGAACGAGTACAGCTACGGCGTCTCCGACCGCGGCGCCTCGGTCCGTATCCCGTGGCAGGTCGAGCAGGACCGGAAGGGCTACATCGAGGACCGCCGTCCCAACGCCAACGTCGACCCGTACGTCGTCACCCGGCTGATCGTCGACACCTGCTGCACCGCGCTGGAGAAGGCCGGCCAGGCCTGAATCCCGACGCCGGTCACGGCAGAGGGGCCCGCCGGTTCGGCGGGCCCCTCTGCCGTGCGGTGGGTTCGGGCTCTTCCTCCGTGCGGTGCGGGCCCCTCCTCCGTGGGCGGTGACGGCCCGGCGTGAGGAACGTGACGCCACGGGCCCGTACCGACGGGTGAGAGAAGCCTGATGCACCGCCGCGATGTCTGCTTCAATGGGCACATGGCCAGCTACCAGCACCTCGCGTCGGGTCGCAGCGACCTCGAACCGTTCTGGCCTTCCCGTCAGCACCATGATTTCGACCGGGTGTGTTGCCGCGCGTGGAACGCGCAGGCCCTCTAAAGCCGCTCACCCCGGCCTTCGGTCCGCGCGCACGACGCAAGTCCGTCCCTGACGACTCCTCGCGCGAAAGAGCTGACCCCCATGGCGAACACCCGTACTCTCTCCGCCGCGTCCGCCGCCACCACGGCGCCCCCGGCACCCGCTGCGGCCCGTCCCACCCGTTCCCTCCCCTCCCACCCGAACCGGCACCGGCTGCGCGCGGTCGACCGTGACGAGGCCGCCGGGCCGGCCGATGTAGCGGGCTTCCTCCCGCCCGGGGCCACGTGGATCCCCGCCCCGCAGCACACTCTGCCCACCCTGCCCGGACAGCCGCCGATGGTCGGCTACCTGGTGCTCGTACCGGCCGACCAGCGGCCGGCGCCGGTCCCGGCCGCCGATGCGGGGTCGCCCGCCGACGCGGGGACGCCCGCCGGACCGGTCCGGATCGACGCCGCCCGGCGTACGGCTTCGGTCGACGGTGTCGCCCTCGACCTCACGTACCTGGAGTTCGAGCTGCTGTCCCACCTGGTGGCGCACCCGCACCGGGTGCACACCCGCGACCAGTTGGTGACCACCGTGTGGGGCTACGGGCACGTGGGCGACGGGCGCACCGTCGACGTCCATGTCGCCCGGCTGCGCCGCAAGCTCGGTGCCCAGTACCGCCGTTCGATCCAGACGGTCCGGCGGGTCGGGTACAAGTACACGCCCTGACCGCCCGGTTCGCCCCGCACGCCCGACGGCCCCGGGCCACGGTCTCTCCTCACCGTGGTCCGAGGCCGTCCGGGGTCGTCCGGGGCAGTCCCGGGCAGTCCGGGACCGTCCGGGGCAGTCCGGGGCCGTCCGGGGCAGTCCGGGGGGCTGTCAGACCCGCTGGGCCGCCGGAGCCTGCGCGTCCACCGGTCCGGCCGCATCGCCGTAGCCGTCGTGGCTCTCGCCCTCCAGGCTCGGCAGGCGCGAAAGGCCGCGCGGCGTACGCCAGTTGCGCTCACCCAGGAGCAGCATCACGGAGGGCAGCAGCACCATCCGTACGACGGTGGCGTCCAGCAGCACCGCGACGGCCAGGCCGACGCCCATCTGCTGCATGTCCTGCATGGACAGCGTGCCGAACACCGCGAACACCGCCACCATGATGGCCGCCGCTCCGGTGACCGCCCCGGCCGTGCGGCGGATGCCGGTCTCGATCGCGGCCCGGTTGTCCAGGCCGCCGCCGCGCGCCTCCCGGATCCGGGAGACGACGAACACGTGGTAGTCCATGGACAGACCGAACAGGACGACGAGGACGAACAGCGGCATCCAGGCCTCGATCGCGCCGACGCCCTCGGAACCGATGAGGGAGGCGCCCCAGCCGTGCTGGAAGACGGCGGTCATCACCCCGTAGGAGGCGGCCACCGAGAGCAGATTGAGGACGATGGACGTCACGGCGATGACGTAGCTGCGGAAGCAGAACAGCATGAGCAGGAAGGTGACCGCCGTGATGAAGGCGAAGACCGGGACGATGCCGCGTCGGAGCTGGTCGTTGAAGTCGACCGATCCGGCGGTCTCCCCCGTGACACGGGCCTGCGCCCCGGTGCCGTCGAACGCGGCGGGCAGGCGCTTCTCGCGGAGTTCGGTGAGGTCGGCCGTGCCGCCGGGGAGGGGGATCTCGACCTCGGCGACGTTCTCGGCGCGGTGGACGGTGACGTCCTCGAACCCGTCGAGGGCCTTGGTGACCTCGGGGGCGGTGATGTCGGGCGCGGTGACGACGACGAGGGCGGGAGCGGGGCCGCCGGGGAAGCTGTCGGTGATGCGGTTGTAGGAGATGGAGAGCTGCGCGTCGGAGCCGAACTGCTTCTCCAGACCGAGGGATTCGGTCTTCATGCCGAGGGCGGGCGCGGCGAGGGCGAGCAGCAGGACGACGGCGGCGACGGCGAACGTACGGGGCCGGGCGAGGACGGGGCCGAGCACCCGGCCGACGATGCGGCCACTGCCGGCCTGGCCGTGCTTGGCGCGGCGGTTCAGCAGGGGAACGCGGCCCGCGTCGATGCGGTCGCCGAGCCAGGAGAGCAGGGCGGGCAGGACGGTGACCGAGCCGATCATGGCGATGAACACGACGATGATCGTGGCGAGCGCGAAGCCCTTGAACAGCATGAGCCCGGAGAGGAACATGCCGCCCATCGCGACCATCACGGTGAGGCCGGAGACGAGGACCGCCCGGCCGCTGGTGGCGGCCGCGATGCGCAGGGCGGTCTCGGCGTCCCGTCCGGCGGCGCGCTCGTCGCGCTCGCGGCGCAGGTAGAAGAGGCAGTAGTCGACGCCGACGGCGAAGCCCATCAGGAACATCACGGAGTACGTGGTCTGGAACAGGTGCAGCTGGTGGCTGGCGATCGACAGGAGGCCGAAGGCGGCCATGCACGCGGTGAGGGCGAGCCCGACCGGGAGCAGGGCGGCGACCACCGCGCCGAAGGCGACGAGGAGGATGCCGAGGGCCAGCGGTACGGCGGTGAACTCGGCCTTCTTGAAGTCCTCGGCCAGCAGATCGCCGAGCCACTTGCCCGCGCTGGCCTCGCCGAACTGGTGGATCTCGGTGTCCGGATGGCCCCTGCCCACGGCGGCGACCGCGTCCAGGACGGGCTGGATCCGGTCGGAGGAGGTGGCGGCCTCGCCCTTCATCTCGAAGGTGATCAGGGCGTCCTTGCCGTCCTCGGAGGCGACGGGCGGGGCGATGTTCTGCGTTTCGCCCGTGTCCCGTACGGCGGTGGCGAGGGCTTCGGCGGCCGGCTTCCAGTCGCCCGCGGCGGGGGCGGAGACCATGACGAGTTCGCCCGCGGGCTTGTCGAGTCCGGCGTCGAGGAGGATCTGTTCGGCGCGGGCGGACTCGCCCGCACCGTTCTCCGCGTCGGTCATCTCGACCATGCCGGTGGCCCCGCCGACGCCCGTGGCGAGCACGACGAAGAGCAGCCAGCCGAGTACGGCCGTCTTGCGATGGTGGGTGCTCCACACGCCGATGCGTGCGGCGAGATTGCGCCTCATACGGTTTCTCCCCCGGAGGTAAGCGTCAGGTAAGTGATCGGGACGCTTCGAATCTAGGAATCGGACGCGGCGCGCCCCAGCCGTCGGGGCCCCCGGTCGCGGAGGCGTAGGGGGCGGATCGGGGGGTGGTGCCAGGTACACCCCCGCCGGGTGGCGGACCGGCTGACGCGGCGGGGCGGGGCCGGGCGAGACTGGCACCCGGACCGGGACCAGCCCGGCTCCTGCGAGGGGGGCGAGACCTGCGATGAAGGTGTTCTCGGGGCGGCTGCGGCCGGCGGCGCTGGCGGCGGGACGCGGACTGTTCCTGTCAGTGGCCGGTCTGGCGGCGTCCATCACTCTGTTCGTGCTCGCGGTGCTCTCGATCGCCTTCATCCTGCTGGGCGTCGGCGTGTTCACCACCCCCGTCGTGCTGGAGGCGGTTCGCAGGCACGCCAACCAGCGGCGCCTGTGGGCGGTGACCTGGTCGGACGTACGGATTCCGGTCCCGTACCGGCCCCTGCCGAAGGACCTGCGGTCGGGGGTCACCGGCCAGGTCGAGCGCACCACGCTGATGCTGAAGGACCCGGCGACATGGCGGGACCTGCTGTGGCTGCTGGTCGACATGACGGCGGGCACGGTGGTGGCGGTCCTGGCGGCGGCCCTGATGATCTACCCCGTCGAAGGGCTGGTGCTGGCAGCGGGGCTGTGGCGGGTGTTCCGGGACGATCCGTACTGGTACGGGTTCGTGCCGGTGGACAGCCAGGCGACGGGGATCGCGGCCCTGGCGCTGGGGATCGTGCTCTTCCACATCGGGCTGTGGGCGAGCAGGCCGCTGCTGCGGCTGCACTTCGTGCTCGCCCGGGCGCTGCTCGCTCCCACCCAGGACCAGGAGCTGGCGCAGCGCGTCCAGCGGCTGACCGAGACCCGGCACGAGGCGGTGGACACCGCCGCCTCCGAGCTGCGCCGCATCGAGCGGGACCTGCACGACGGGGCGCAGGCCCGGCTGGTCGCGATGGGCATGAACCTGGGCACGGTCGAGGCGCTGATCGAGAAGGACCCGGCGCGGGCGAAGAAGATGCTGGCGATGGCCCGGGAGTCCTCGGCGGAGGCGCTGACCGAGCTGCGGGACCTGGTGCGGGGCATCCACCCGCCGGTCCTCGCGGAGCGGGGCCTCGGCGACGCGGTCCGTGCGCTGGCCCTGCGGCTGCCGGTCGCCTCCGAGGTGACGGTGGAGCTGCCGGGGCGGGCGGACGCCCCGGTGGAGTCGGCGGCGTACTTCGCGGTCAGCGAGGCCCTGACGAACACGGTGAAGCACGCGGAGGCGACGCGGGTCTTCGTGGACCTGCATTATGCGGAGGGGATGCTCCGGATCTCGGTGACGGATGACGGCAGGGGCGGTGCGGTCGTCGGATCGGGCTCGGGTCTGAGCGGGATCGAACGGCGACTGGGTACATTCGACGGCGTACTGGCCGTCAGCAGCCCCGCGGGCGGTCCCACCATGGTGACCATGGAGATTCCTTGCGCGTTGTCCTAGCCGAAGATCTCTTCCTGTTGCGCGACGGCCTGGTGCGCATGCTGGAGGCGTACGACTTCGAGATCGCCGCGGCTGTGGAGACCGGGCCGGAACTGACCAGGGCGCTGGCCGAGTTGGAGCCGGACGTCGCCGTCGTCGACGTCCGGCTCCCGCCGTCCCACACGGACGAGGGCCTCCAGTGCGCCCTGGCCGCCCGCCGGGCGCGTCCTGGGCTTCCGGTGCTGGTGCTCTCGCAGCACGTGGAGCAGTTGTACGCGCGGGAGTTGCTGGCGGACGGCGATGGCGGCATCGGCTATCTGCTGAAGGACCGGGTCTTCGACGCGGACCAGTTCATCGACGCTGTACGGCGGGTGGCGGCGGGCGGCACGGCGATGGACCCGCAGGTCATCTCCCAGCTCCTGTCGCGTCGTTCGCGGGACGAGCCGATGGGCGGACTCACCCCGCGCGAGCGGGAGGTGATGGGACTGGTGGCCCAGGGCCGCTCCAACGCCGCCATCGCCTCGCAGCTGGTGATCACGGAGCGGGCGGTGGCCAAGCACACGTCGAACATCTTCGGCAAGCTCGATCTGCCCCCGTCGGACGACGACAACCGCCGGGTGCTGGCGGTCCTGGCGTATCTGGACCACGGCTGACCCGGCCCCCTTCGGCCCCCGTCCGGAGGCGGAATCAGGGGTGGGCGACCGCAAGACCCACGACGTACGCCTCCACCACCTCGCCGTCCGGGAACACGGCGGCCAGCAGAGCCCGTTCGCGGTCGAAGTAGTCGCGGACCGCCGCCGGATCGCCGATCAGGAAGTCGGAGTGGGTGGCCAGGTTGGCGATATGGGCGTCGATCGGTACGCGCCGGCTCCACGCCACCTGCCGGGTGCGGAAGTCGAGCCCGTCGGGCAGTTCGGCCCGGAAGCGGGCCCGGTGGGACGGGGCGGCGGGGGCCTCCACCCCGAAGAAGACCCGCATCCGGTCCTCCTGGTCGACGAGCCACTCCACGGACGGGTCGCCGTCGTTCCACCAGAGCGCCAGCGCCCCGCCCGGGCGCAGCACCCGGCGGGCCTCGGGTATCGAGCGTGCCGGGTCGGTCCAGTGCCACGCCTGGGCGTACGTGATCAGGTCCGTGACTCCTCCCCCTCGTGAACGAGGGGGCTTCTCGCTATGCCTGGTCGGCGTTGCGACGGACCAGCCCGGCCCGTAGAACGTTCCGGGCGCCCACCGTGTCCGCGTGCGCTGAGTGGCCGCACGAGGCGCAGTGGAACTTCTCCTGGGTGGGCCGGTTCTCCTTGGCGGTGTGCCCGCATTCGGGACACCGCCGGGAGGTGTTGCGGGGGTCCACGGCAATCACATCCCGCCCGGCACTCTCAGCCTTTGCGTTCAGGATCGCGAGGAACACCCCCCAACCGGCGTCGGCGATCGAGCGGTTCAGCCCGGCCTTGGACGAGGCCCCGTTGGGCAGGAAGCCGCCCGGCGTCCCGGGGTCGGGCCTCGGCTTGGGGGCCCGGCTCATGCTGCGGATCTTGAGGTCTTCGTGCGCGATGAAGTCGTGGTTGCGCACGAGGTCAAGGGCGGTCTTGTGCGCGTGGTCGAGGCGCTGGCGGCGGACCTTGCCGTGCAGGGCCGCGACCTTCTCCACGGCGCGCTGATGATGACGGGTGCGGTCCTTGGCCTTGCGGCGGGGGAACCGGCTGAGCGCCTGCTGTGCCGCTTCGAGCCTCTTGGCGGCCTTGCGGGCGTGGCGGGGGTTTGGGATGTGCTCGCCGCCCGACGTGGTGAGGAACGAGGCGATGCCCAGGTCGATCCCGACCACACTGCCCGTCGCGGGCAGCGGCTCGGGCTGCTCCTGCTCGGCAGTGAGCACGACGAACCACTTACGTCCCTCACGCTTGACCGACACGGTCTTGACCTTGCCGGCCACCGCACGGTGCTGGTTGACCTTGACGTGCCCGACGCCCTGGAAACGGACGCGGGTGACGGGGTCGTGCGGGGTGGAGTTCCACCGGCAGCCGTCGCCGTCCTTGGGGAAGTCAACCGTGTCGAACCAGTTCACCCCGCGAAAACGCGGGTAGCCCGGGGTGTCACCGGCCTTGATCCGGCGGAAGAACGCGGCGAACGCCTTGTCCAGTCGACGAAGCGTCGCCTGCTGCGAGGAGAAGGACCAGCGGCCTTGACGCTCCGGGTCGAACGCCCGGATCTCCTTGAGCTGCGCGGACTGCATCCCGTACTTGACGCTCGTCTTCGAAACGTGCCGGTGAGCGTCACGGCGTTCCTGCAAGGCCCCGTTATACAGCGAGCATTGATCACGGAGCATCTCGCCGAGCGCGATCGTCTGGCCCACGGTGGGCCGCATGAGGAACTTGTATGCACGGATCACCCAGCCCACCCCCTTCGGTCAAGTTCGCTTGATCATCCTAGACTTGGCATATGTCACCACGCTGGGAACCAAACCCCGATATCCGTACCGGCCGTCACGTAGCCTATAACCTCCACGCGCACTTGGTGTTCGTTACGAAGTACCGGCGTGATGTGTTCGATGACCACATGCTCAAGCGGTGTGAAGAGATCATGCGGGAGGTATGCGGCAGCTTCGAGACCGAGCTGCGCGAGTTCAACGGCGAAGCCGACCATGTCCACCTGCTGGTGCACTACCCGCCGAAGGTCGCCCTGTCGAAGCTGATCAACTCGCTCAAGGGCGTCAGCTCCAGGTATCTGCGGGCGGAGTACACCGGCCGGATCAACCGGATCGGCATGGGCTCGGTGTTCTGGTCCCGCTCCTACTTCGCCGGGTCCTGCGGCGGCGCACCGCTGACCGTGATCCGCCAGTACATCGAAGGACAGAAGCGGCCCGTCTGACCGTCACCCCAGAGGCGCAGAGAACTCCGGCACCCCGCGCCTCCGGGCCAAGGATGCGTTTCCCTCCCCGACTGAAGCCGGGGATACCCACGCAAGATCAGGGATGGAGCCGGTCCGCAGCGGCAGGTCGTTCCCGTCGCCCCGGACCAGCGGCACGTTTGGCACCCCCCGGCGGAACTGTTCGGCCATCCCGTCGCCCGGCTCCACCGCCGTGACCCGGGCCCCGCGCTCGTACAGCCGTGCCGAGCCCCGTCCCCGCTCAGACGTCCGCGACCCGAGCCCCGGCGAGGGGCATTCCGGCCAGCTCCTCGACGGCGTCGAACAGCGCGGGCGGGTAGGAAGGACGGTGGGCGTCGTAGGCGGCGGCGACGGCGTCGAAGGAGCGTGCCTGACCGGGTTGTTTCGTCATCCTTCCATGATGTTGCAGACGGCGCCGGGCCGGAAGGCGATGCCGTTCGGCTTCTCCGTGAGAGATCCAAAGGGCAGTGTTCTTAGGTAGGTTGACCCTTCGGATGGACGTCATGGGGGCTGCGATGGGATCGGCGGGCAGGCAGGAACGGCTGGGCGTGGTGTTCGTCCACGGCTTCCGCTCATCGGCGGAGATGTGGAGTCCGCTCATCGCGTCGATCGACCAGGACGACGGGGTGAAGGGCGTCACCGCCCTGCCCTTCTCCTACGACACCCGGCTGTGGCAGATCGCCCCCGTGCGGCGGATTCCAGGATTCGACACCGTGGCCGACAGCTTGAAGGAGTTCCTGGACACCGAGGCCGAGCACTTCGACCGCCTGCTGCTGGTCTGTCACAGCCAGGGCGGGCTGGTGGCCCAGCGCTTCCTGGCCCGGATGCTCGCCGAGGGGCGCGGCAGGGACCTGGCCCGCATCCGGCGGGTCGTGCTCTTCGCCTGCCCGAACAACGGCTCGCAGCTGGCGCTGTCGCTGCGCCGGGGACTGCTGTCGCGCAACCCGCAGGAGCGCCGGCTGAGGCCGCTGGACCAGCAGATCGCCGACACTCAGCGCATCGTCCTGCGCGACATCGTCAACGTACGGGAGGTGACGGACCGGAGCTGTCCGATCCCGTTCTCGGTCTACGCCGGCGAGACCGACAACGTGGTGCCGCCCGCGTCCGCGCTCGGCACCTTCCCCGACACCGCCGTCCTCCCCGGTGACCACTCGGGCATCGTGCGGTCGCCCCGCGCGTATTCCACACTCAGGCGGCTCCTCCTGACGGGCGCGGAAGCCCCTTCCGCCGTCGGTCCCCCCACCGGGGCGGCGGCCGAGCCGGCGCCCGCCCCCGCCGCCCCGGCGACGGCGGGTTCCGTGACCATCGGCCCGGGCAGCACGCCGGGGCCCGTGGAAGCCGCCCCCGAGAGTCCTCCGAGCGCCTTTCCCGACACCATCGACATCGTTCGAGTGGCCGAACAGGTCTCCGATATGGACGACCCCGACTTCCGGCGACGGGTGATCGGTCTGGTGCGGGGCGCCCTGGAGCCGGAGGCGGGCTTCTCCCCCGCCTTCCGGGCGCATCCGCGTGATCACTTGCTGGAGATCGTGGAGCGCTGCCAGACCCACCGGCTGCGCGCCGCCGCGCTGGCCGCCTTCCGCGACGCCATCGGCGTCCTGCGTCCCGACGATGCGGCCACCGCCGCGTTGGGCGCGATGATCCGGGACCCGGAGTGAGTGCGTCCGAAGGACCCGGCCGTTCCGGCACCACCCGTAACGCGCGGTGGTCCTGGATCACCCTGTGGGGCAAACACCGTTCGGTGGCGTACGAGAACAAGCCGAGCGGGAAGCCGGGAGCCGAGCCGGAGGACGTACCCGCGATCGGCGGGAGCCGGCCGGACGCGGGCGCGTGGTCGGCCCGGTCCTACGAGGAGCTGTTGCACGCGCTGGTGGGATTCCCCGACTTCCACAATCCCGACTTCTTCCGGCAGGTCGTGCTCCTGATGGGCAAGCGGCTCGACGGGGGCACCGCTCCGTTCGTGGTCGAGCACCACGCCGACCCCCGCAGCCACGTGGCCGCGCTGATCGGCGCCATGGACCGTCACCGGGATCGCGGCGCCGCTCTGCGGGCTCTCGCCGACACCCTGCGCCTCCTGCGGGGGGACGAGGCCGCGGTGACGCGCCTGGACCGGGTCGTCGGCGAACTGGCGCCCGCCGGCAGGCTCCCCGGGCCGAGACTGCGGGCGGTTCTCGCCCAACTCGATTCCCTGCGGGAGGCCGTGCCACTGCCGACGGCGGGCGAAGCGCTGCGCAGGGCGTTGCTCCCCGGAGAGCCTTCCGGGCTGCGGGGCAGTGAATCCGTGTCCGAGATGGTCGTACGGCTCGGCGACGCGCGTGAGTTCACCGCGGCCGGCACGGATCCGTCCGCCCACGCGCCCCTGGTCCTGCGCTTCCTGGCGGAGCTCGCCGCTGATCTGCCCGGGACGGAGCAGACCATGCTGCGCAGCCATGTGAGCCTGGCGGTGGAGGAACTGGGGCTTCCTGCCGAAGCGAAGACCGATCTCGCGGACCGCGGCCGACGGCCGACGGCCCGGGGCGGGCGCCGCGTCCTGCAGATCCGCCTCCGGGAGACGGCACCGGGCAAGCAGAGGTTCACTGTCGACGCCGCCCTGTTCGACTGGTCGGAGGACGGCCTGAGCCAACCGCGCAAGAGGGAGGCCCGGCGGGCCTTCAGCCTCGGTGAACTCAGACAGTTCGGCCGAACCTGTCTCGCCGGCTGGTCCGACCTGACCACGCGCCTCGATGACGCGGACCAGGTCCGGGTGGAGTTCCTGCTGCCCTGGTCCCTGCTCGGCCATCCGGTGGAACGTTGGCTGACCGACGGCCACACCTACCTCCTGGGACACAAGTACCCGGTGGTCATCCGCTCCCTGGACCGCATGGAGAGACAGTCCTGGCGCCGGGACTGGAGCATGCGGTGGCATGCCCTGCACGATCCGGACACCTCGGCACAGCGGTGCGACAGAATCGCCTGGCTGTCCCTGGACTCGGCACGCGCGGGCAAACTGGACGGCCAGGTGCTGCGGCTGCGAGGACGCGACGGGGAAGTGCGCGCCTGGCTCGACACCCACCCCGGGGTCACCTCTTTCGGTCTCGCCTTCGCCTACGACCCCCAGAACCCCAAACGCTCGCTCGCCCTGCAGGAGGCCGTGTGCGAGGGAGTCCCGCTCATCGTGTGGCGCCGGGACGACGGCGATCCGGAAGCACTGGCCCGGCGCCTCGGGGAGATGACCGCACCCCAGTTCTCCGAACTTCCCGATCACCTCAGACTCTGGCGGCGCGCGGCGGCCAGGGACGACAGCGCGGACATGCGCAACCACCTGACCCTCCTGTGGGACGACCCCGCCTGCGTCCCCCGGGAGGGGGCCCTGGCCGCGCCGGACGCGCGTCCCCGGAAGTCATGAAGGCAACGAGAAAAAGCGGAGGACCGGTATGAGTGCGGCGAACATCGGCAGCGGCGGCCCCGGCCCGGCCACGCCTCCGGGTGAGGGCGAAGCGTCGCAGGCACCGGCCCCGGACTGGTGGCTCTACCGGTGCGCCCCCGAACCGCACGACGGCATCGCCCGGCTGCCGCCCGCGCCGCCGTGGCGTTCGTTCTCCGCGTCGGTCGCGTCCGAGGAGATTCCCGAGTCGCCTCCCATGGTCGAGGAGCGGGACGGGCACCGCCGGCTCGGCCGTCAGCTCCGGGCGGTCACCTACCAGGCGGACCGCGAGGAGATCCACCTGGTGAACATGGCCATGATGCTGCGCCGGCCGCTGCTGGTGACCGGACGACCCGGGGTCGGCAAGTCGACCTTGGCGTACAGCATCGCCCGGGAGCTGCGGCTCGGGCCCGTACTGCGCTGGCCGGTCACCAGCCGCACCACCGTGCAGGACGGCCAGTACCACTACGACGCGATCGGCCGGCTCCAGGACGTCGGTCTGCGGGAGCGGCTCGTCGAGGTGTCCCGGCCCGGGCAGACCGCGACGGCCTCGGTGGAGCCGCCCGACATCGGCCGGTACCTGCGTCTCGGGCCGCTGGGGACGGCGCTGCTCCCCTGGCGCACCCCCCGCGTCCTGCTCATCGATGAGATCGACAAGAGTGACGTCGACTTCCCCAACGACCTTCTCCATGTCTTCGAGGAAGGCGAGTTCACCATTCCCGAACTCACCCGTCTCAGCCGGCCGACCGCCCGCGTGATGACGGGGGACGACGGCGGCTCCGTCGAGCTGAGACAGGGTCAGGTCCGCTGCCACGAGTTCCCTGTGGTGATCATGACGAGCAACGAGGAACGGGAATTCCCGCCGGCCTTCCTGCGGCGCTGCATCCGTCTGGAGATCCGCCAGCCGGACCGCGCCAAGCTGGCACGGCTCGTGGCCGCGCACCTGCCGATGTCCGAGGGGCCGTCCCAGGCCGTGCGCGACCAGCTCATCATGGAGTTCCTGCGGAAGCAGGACGACGACGGCGCGGAACTCGCGAACGACCAGTTGCTGAACGCGGTGCGGGTGGCGCAGAGCATCTGGAACGATCCGGAGGAGCGGGACCTCGTCAGGGACCACCTGATGCGTCCGCTGAACGAAGGATGAGCCCGCAGGACGACGCTCTGGCACGGAGCATGGCCGAGTTGCTGGCCGGAGCGGGGCCACCGTCGGCAGAGGAGGTCGCGGACGTCCTGTGGATGGCGCGGGCCATCAGCCGCGCCGCACCGGGCGAGGAGAGCGGGGAATCCCGGTCCGGACGTGCGGCCCGGTACGGCGTCGAGACGGATACGGGCGCCTCGTCGGGAGGCACGGACGGAGAGCGGGTCTCCGAAGGCACGCGGTCAACGGACCGGGTGCTGCCCCACCGGCCCGCGCCGGCCGGTGGGGACCAAGGGCAGACCGAGGGGGGCGAAGGGCTCTCCAGCTCCGCGCCCGATGTGCCTCTGCACCCGGTTTCCACGGGCACAACAGGCCGGTCGTCCACCGAGAACGGCCCCCTCGTATCCGGTGGGCCAGGAGCCGTGGTCCGGGCGCCCCGCGAACCCGCGCTCAGCGACTCCCTCGCCATCGCCCGCGCGCTACGGCCGTTGAAGAGACGGGTGGAGACCTCCGGGGCCAGGGTCCTCGACGAGGCGGCCACCGCCACGGCCACGGCCACGGGTGAGGCGTCCCTGCTGGTGCCCGCCTGGCTCCCCCGCACCGAGCGATGGCTCTCGGTCGACCTGGTCGTGGACACCGGCCCGTCCATGGTGATCTGGCATCAGCTGGCGGCGGAGTTACGCACCCTGCTCGAAGGGCAGGGTGCGTTCCGCACGGTCCGCGCCTGGTCGTTGGAGAGCGGTGAGACCGAGCCACGCCTCTCCACGTTCCGTCGCGCGACAGGCGTGCGGCCCAAGCGGGTCATGCCGTGGGAGCAGCTGACCGATCCGACCGGCCGGCACCTCCTGCTGCTCCTGACCGACGGCGTGGGCCCTTTGTGGCGCCGTGACGGGATGAGAGCGGCCCTGCGGCAGTGGTCCCGCGACCGGCCGGTCGCGGTGCTCCAGGTGTTGCCGCGCTCCCTGTGGCACCGCACCGGCCTGGCGCCGATGCCGGTGCTCGCCCGGCCGGCGCCCCATGGGCGGAGCACTCCGCTGTTCCGCGGCGGGAGCAGGGTACGGGGTACGCCGCCGGCGCCCCGGAGCGGCGGCTGGGTGCCGGTGCTGGAACTGGATGCCGAGTGGATCGCACCGTGGGCTCAGGTGGTGTCGGGACGCGCGGCGGGCTGGACGCCTCTGCTCGCCCTGCCCACCGACGGCCCGGAGGCGGACACCGGTGCCCTGTCCGAGGCGTACGACACCGCCTCCGGCGAGCTGTCCGCGGCGGCGCTCATCGAGCGATTCCGCGGCGAAGCCTCTCAGAGCGCCTTCGAGCTGGCCGGCTACTTCGCGGCCGCTCCGCTGGTCATGCCGGTCATGCGGCTGGTCCAGCGGGTCATGATGCCGGGCTCCAGACCGTCGCATCTCGCCGAGGTCTTCCTGTCCGGACTGCTGCGCCGAGCCGATGGCACGGCCCCGGCCCCGGCCCCGGGCGAGGACCCGGACCTGACGCTGTATGACTTCTCGCCCGGAGTTCGCGAGGTCCTGCTGAACACGCTGACCCGGCAGGAGTCCCTCCGCACGCTGGACGTGGTGAGCCAGGTGTCGGGAAGAGTCGCCCAGCGTCTGGGAGGCAGTCTCAACTTCCGGGCCCTGGTCCCGTCGGCCGACGCGCGCGGCACCTGGCGCCTCCCGGAGGAGAGTCTGCCGTTCGCCCGGGTCGCCGCCACCGTCCTCGCGGGGCTGGACGGCGACCATCGGGCGGCGGCGGCAGCGCTGACCAGCCAGATCGACGCTGTCTCATCCCACGCCGCCTCACCCGTCGCCGCCCCGCCCCGCCCGGTGGCTCCCCGTCCCGTGCCTCCCCGTCCCGGGGACGAGCATCGCGCGACACACCCTTCGTCCTCCAGCAGGCTCCTGCGTACGCCGATGCTCTTCGTCGGGCTGGGCGGGACCGGCGGCCTCGTCGGCGCCGAACTGGAACGCAAACTGCGCGTGGACCTGTGCGGGCCCGACGGCACCGCCCTCCAGCACATCGGCGGCCTCGCCCCCTACCAGCTGCCCGACTGCCTGCAGTTCGTGTACGCGGACTTCAGCGAGTCCGACCTGCTCCGGCTGCCCCAGTTCAACGTGGACTTCTCGCTGCGCGCGGCGTACGCCCGCACCTCGCGGGCCACCCACAACCTCCTGCCGAACTTCGACAGTTCGCCGGAGGTGACGCAGATGCTCCGGGCGAGCCTGCGCGAGGAGGTCGCGGGCTGGCTGCCCCCGCGCGAGGGCGAGCCGGTCGTCACGCCGCTGCACAACGGCGCGGGCCAGCTCCCCACGGTGGGCCGCGCCGCGCTCTTCGCCACGCTGCGGCACTCCCTCCAGCCGGTCCTGGAACCCCTCCTCCAGGCCATCGACGCCATCGCCAAGTCCGCGGGCGAGCTGAGCGAACTGGGCGGCGGCCGGGTCACCGGCTGCGATGTCTTCGTCGCGTTCTCCGTCGCCGGCGGCACCGGCGCCGGGATCTTCCTGGACTATCTCCACCTGATCAACCAGGCGTTCAAGATGCGCGACTTCAACGGCGTGAAGATCTACCCCCTGGTCGTCATGCCGTCCGCCTTCCCTCCCGAAGCGGGTGGCGGGCGCGAGGCGGAGCTGAACGCCGCCCGCTCGCTCGTCGACCTGTTCCGGCTGGTCGACGGCCAGAACGCGCCGACCGCCGGCGCGGAGATCGGCGAACTCGACCAGGAGACCGGCCTCGGCATCCGCTACCCGGGCACCACCCCGGTCCGGCTGCGCACCGGGATCCTGCCGACCGCGTTCCTCTTCAGCCCGACCGCGGGCATCCGCCAGGACGACCTGCGCCGCTCCATCGTGTCGCTGGTGATGTCGCTGATCGGCACCGAACTGGGCGACAGCCGCTCCCAGGGCCGGCCCATGGCCGGCGACGACGACTTCCAGACCTTCGCCGCGAGCTTCATCAACCGGGGCGTGCACCGCAGCGCCCTCTCCCCCACCGGCATCGGCCGGCAAGGGGTCTCCACCAGCCTGGCCGCCTCGATGACCGCGCCGATGGACCAGCTGGCCGACCTGGTGGCCGGACGGCTGCTGCGGGTCGCGGTCACCGAACTGGCGGAGCGCCCGCGCAACCTGGCGGAGAGCGAAGCCACGCTGCTGATCCGGCAGCTCTTCGTCGATTCCGGGCTCGAAGAGCTGTGGGAGCGCAAGCAGTTGCCCGTCGAGGACCCGCAGCCGCTGCCGCGCGGCGGCAAGGCGATCGAGGAGGCGCTCAACAACCGGCTCGGGGACATGCAGCGCCTGCTGTCCGAGCTCCAGTCCATCGCCGACCGGCAGGCCGCCGCGATGGCCGCCCGGTTCAGCCCGCGCCCGGCGATCGAGAAGCTCCTCCGGAGCGTCGGCCCGTTCCTCGCCGAGAACCTGGTCAGAGGCGACCCCGGCAGCGGTATGCGCATCCCGCACTCCGGCTTCCTGGGAATGCTTGCCGACCGCGCCCGCCCTCCCCAGCCTCCCCCGGACGTCACCGACCAGCCCCCCTGGGTCCCCCGGATCAAGGACCGCATCGCGGGCATCTCCCCGGCCCGGTGGGGCGGCGACGACGTCCAGGCCGCCCTCCGGGCCCAGGACGCCTGGTACCGCTGGCGCAGCGAGACCGCCTGGCACGAGGCGTGGAGGAAGCTGCACGAGACGTGGCAGCCGCAGGCGGACGCGGCGGGAACCGAGATCCGGCGCTTGGTGCTCGCCTTGCGCAAACACGCCGGCCATGAGCGCAAGTCCTCCCAGCAGAAGAGCATGGAGCTGTACGCGGAGCGCACCGGCATCTCCTACCTCCTGCCGCCGCAGCACAGCCTCAACCACTTCTACGAGGACGTCGTGGCCCGGCTGATCCGGCGGGAGGAGTTGCGTGAGGGCGACGACGAGGCGGCGTTGCTGCTCAGGGCGTGCGGCGATGGCGGCTGGCGGAGCGCCCTCGCGCAGAGTCACCGCAACCCCGAGGGCGCCGTCACCGATGTCCGGGCCCTCCTGGCGGGGCGGATCATGCGGGTACTCACCGAGAACGGCGGAGTCGCCGAGAGCTCTCCGCTGCTGCCGTCCGTGGGCTTGATGCTGGCCGCGGCGGCGGGCGAACCGGACGCTGCCGCGCGGGTGAGCGTGCAGGCGCTCGAACTGTTCGACCGCAAGCTGGCCGGTCTGTTGCCGGTCGGTTTCACCCCGGAGGGCACCGGACGGCTCCAGGTCCTGGTCACCCACCCGCGGGTCCCGGCGGCGGAGGAAGCACGGGAGTACCTCCACAGGGCGCTACGGCTGCCGTCCGACCCCATGGTGTCCGTGCAGTTTTGGGGCGTGGAGAGCGACTCGATCACCGTGGTCCTCGTCCGCAGCGAGATGAGCCTCACCGAGGTGCCCGAGGCCCGCAAGGTGCTGCGCCAGTGGGCCAGGGCCCAGGACGACGAACAGGCCCACGACGTGCTGCGCTGGCGCCAGCGCCTCGGTTTCGAGGACGACTGGATGGTGAGCAGCGAGGAGGACCAGCGCACGATCCTGCACCGGCTGCTGTGCTGCATGTGGAACGGCCAGGTCGACATCCTGGACGGCGACACCGCCTCACCCTCCCGGGTGCGGCTGCGGCTGTTCCCGGAGAAGGGGGCGGGCGTCCCGGGCCTACGGCTGCGGCTCCGGGACTTCCCCGGCGGTATCTCCAGCTGGTCGGAGCTGCTGCGCTCCTACGAACGCTGGACCGTGCTGGACGACGAACGGACCGTCGAGGACTACTGCCGCATGCTCATGTCGGCCCGCCCACTCGGCCTCGGGCGGCTCGGCTCCGAACCACACCCGCTCTTCCTCGAATTGGTGGAGCGCGTCGCCCCGGACCAGCTGGGGGTCCTGGAGGAGCACCGGGCATTCGGCGGCCGGCGCGATATCGACTGGATCCAGCCGCTGTATAAGTTCTGGGCGGAGACCCTGCCCGCCGCACTGGACATGGAGTTCAGCGACCAGAGAGCGATCCAGCCCACGCTGCGCGCCCTGCTGGAACACCGGGGCCTACGCGGCGACGCCCCGAGGTTCCCCTCCTCGCCCGGCCCGGCGCGCGGACGTACCACGCATGACGAGGAGGGTTGGGGCCCGACCGCCTCGGGCACCGACGAACGGCGCGGCTGACAGCCGTCACCGTTGGGCGCCACCAATCCCCGCACGCCTCTGGTCCCCCCGCATACCCGTCAGTACATTGACACCATGTCTAACACGCAGCCAGCGGCGGTCGCGTCGGAGCGGACGCCGCTCAAGGCCCGCAAGGTCTCCTTCGCCTGGGAGGAGACTCCCCTGCACTGGGTGCCGGGCGACCCGTTCACCACGCACACCATCAACGTGCTCCACCTGCTGCTCCCGGCCGGGGAGCGGTGGTTCATCCACGTCTACCGGCAGATACTCCCGTACATACACGACGACCGACTGCGCGAGGACGTCATCGGGTTCATCGGGCAGGAGGCCGTGCACGCGCAGGCACACGACGATGTGCTGCCGCGCCTGCGGGAGTTGGGCCTCGACCCGACCCCGTACACCGCGCAGGTCGACTGGTTCTTCGAGAAGCTGCTCGGGGACCGGACGCTGCCGCCGGGGCGGGCCTCGAAGTGGTGGCTGATGGAGCGGGTGGCGATGATCGCGGCGATCGAGCACTACACCGCGTTCCTCGGCGACTGGATCCTCAACGCCGACGCCCTGGACCGCCGGGGCGCGGATCCGACGATGCTCGATCTGCTGCGCTGGCACGGGGCGGAGGAGGTCGAGCACCGGTCGGTCGCCTTCGACGTCTTCACGCACGTGGACGGCGGCTACCGGCGGCGGGTGCGCACCTGGGCTGCGGCGTTCTCCGCGCTGGTGTTCCTCTGGCAGCGCGGCATCCGCTTCTTCATGGAGAACGACCCCACACTGCTGGGCGGCAAGGCCTCCCTCAAGGCGTTCCACGCGAGGGGGAAGCAGGGCACGCTGCCCGGCACCGGTGCGATCCTGCGGTCCGTGCCGGGCTATCTCAGCCGGTCGTACCACCCGTCGGGATCGGGCAGTACGGCCCAGGCCGTGGGCTACCTCGCCCGCTCCCCCGCCGCGCTCGCCGCGGAGACCGCCGCGACGGAAGGGGCCTGAACCATGGCGCTGCTCCGTCCGCGTACCGTCGTGCTCGTCTCCGGTGCCGCCCTGCTCGCCCGGCGCGCCCTGAGACGCCGGATCGCCCGGTCCCCGCTGTGGCCGCTGCCCGCGCTGCCCGAGCCGATATCGGGCCACGCGAAGCGCCGTACGACCTCGGCCCGCCGACTGCTGATCACCGGGCGGACCGTGGTCGCCGACGGGGTCGTCCAGCTCCGGCTGGAGGGGGCCGGCCTGCCGCGGTGGGAGCCGGGGGCCCATCTGGAGCTGGTGCTGCCGTCCGGTCTGGTGCGGCCGTACTCGCTGTGCGGTGACCCGGAGGACACCGGTGCGTACACGGTGGCGGCCCGGCTGGTGGAGGACGGCAGGGGCGGTTCGCGGGAGGTGCACGAACAGCTCCGGGTGGGCCGGGAGATCGAGGTGCGCGGGCCGCGCAACCGCTTCCCGCTGACCGAGGCGGGGAGTTACGTCTTCGTCGTGGGCGGCATCGGGATCACCCCGGTCCTGCCGATGCTGCGGGTGCTGGCCGCGTCGGGGGCCGACTGGCGGCTGCTGTACGGGGGCAGGTCACGGGGGTCGCTGCCGTTCCTGGACGAGATCGAGTGGCTCGGCGCGGACGCGGGCCGGGTCACGGTCGTCGCCCAGGACGAGGCGGGCCACCCGGACGTCGCGGCGGCGCTGACCGGTCTCGCCCCGGGCACGGCGGTCTACTGCTGCGGCCCCGGGCCGCTGATGGACGCGGTCGCCGCCGCGCTCCCGGCGGGGCACCCCCTGCATCTGGAGCGGTTCTCGGCCGCGACGGGGGAAGCGGCGGGGCCCGGTTCCGGGGCGTTCGAGGTGGAGTTGCGGCGCACCGGGCGCACCGTGCCGGTCGCGGCCGGGCAGTCGGTGCTCGCCGCTGTCCGCGCGGCGGCGCCCCAGGTCGCGTACTCCTGCGAGCAGGGGTTCTGCGGGACCTGTCAACAGCGGGTCCTGGAGGGCGAGATCGATCACCGGGACGATCTGCTGACCGACGACGAGCGGGCCGACTCGATGCTGATCTGCGTCTCGCGCTGCCGCGGCGGGCGTCTCGTTCTGGACCTGTAGGGCGGGGTGTGGGCCGCACGCGCGGGCAGCGCCGCGGCCCCGGATAGGCTGTCCGTATGACGACCGGGGTGCGACGCAGGATGGGCGTCGACGAGCGCAGACAGCAACTGATCGGCGTCGCACTGGACTTGTTCAGCCGCCGCTCGCCCGATGAGGTGTCGATCGACGAGATCGCTGCCGCCGCGGGCATCTCCCGTCCGCTGGTGTACCACTACTTCCCCGGGAAGCAGAGCCTGTACGAGGCGGCGCTGCGGCGGGCCGCGGACGAGCTGGCGGCCCGCTTCCTGGAGCCGCTCGAAGGGCCCTTGGGTGCGCGGCTGCTGCGGGTGATGGGGCGGTTCTTCGATTTCGTCGACGAGCACGGCCCCGGCTTCTCGGCGCTGATGCGGGGCGGGCCCGCGGTCGGTTCCTCGACGGCGAACGCCATGATCGACGGGGTGCGGCAGGCCGCGTACGAACAGATCATCACGCACCTCGGGGTGGCCGAACCGCCGGCCCGGCTGGAGCTGGTGGTCCGCTCCTGGGTCTCGCTCGCCGAGTCGACGGCGCTGATCTGGCTGGACGGGCGGCGCATCCCGCGCGCCGAGCTGGAGACGCAGCTGGTGCACGACTTCGCCGCGCTCGCGGCGGTCAGTGCCGCCCACGACCAGGAGATGGCGGGCATCGTGCTGCGGGTGCTGTCCCAGGAGCCGCCGGACGGCCCGTTCGGGCAACTGCTGGCCCGGCTCTCCACGTTCCTCCCGGACGTGTCCGCCGTGCCCGCGCAGCGCCTGCCGCGCTGAGCCCCCCGGCGGGAAGCGGGGTCAGGCCGGCAGACCGTTGCGGTGGGAGACCCGGCGGGCGGCGGCCAGCAGGGCGTGGATCTGCGGGCCCGCCTGGTCGATCTCGGTGACCGGGCGGGGGAACGACAGCCGCACGTCCTCGTGGGCGCCGGGGTATTCGAGCCGGAGGGTCACCCCGAAGCGGTCCATCGCCAGCGGAACGGCTCGCGTCATGCCGCGCTCCGGGCGGGGGTGGACGAGACGCAGGAGCAGCGGGACGAGTTCGGCGTGGTCGTCCACCAGATGGGTGAGCATGCCCGCCTCGCACGCGGCGATCGGATCGCTCTCCACCTCCTCCAGCTCCTCCAGGGAGACGAACGTGCGCCCCTCGGCGTCCTCCAGGACGGCCTGCCCGAACTCCATGCAGGTGCTCTGCCCGGTGTCGGCGCGGTACGGGGCGGCGAGCAGCCCGGTGACCGTGACGCGGGCGCGCAGCCGGTCGCGTACGGGGGTGGGTGCGATGTCCGTGAACTCGAGGCGGGCCGGGACGCGTTCGGCCCCCGGACTGTGGCCGCCGTCGTTCGGGGCGTGCAGGTGGATGTGGCCCATCGCGCCCGTGCCGTCGAAGCGGCGGACTTCGGTGTGCAGTCCGTCGCTGACCACGGTCATGGAGTGGGCGACCGCCAGGATCGACCGGACGCGCTCGGCGCGGGTCGGCCGCGTGGCGCGGGGGCGGGAAAGACGCATCCGGGTTCTCCAGCAGGGGTCAGCGGAGCCCAAGCGGTTACTTAGGTATGCCTAACCTTACTCACATGGGCCCGGGTGTGGGTAGTCCGGGCACTCCACCGGCGCGCGGGTCCCCCTCGCGCCCGGGTCAGAGCTGCAGCTCGGTACGGAGCGCGGCGGCGAGGCCGACCTCCGCGTTGTCCGACTGGCCGCGCTCGAAGGCGCGCCGGTAGGCCTCGTCGCCCACGGCCTCCCGCGCCTGGAGCTCGCACCTCTCGCGGACCGGCCCCAGCTCGGGTGTGCCGCGCTGGGGATGGCCGACCATGCGCCAGTACGCGTGTCCGGTGCCGTAGACGCGGGCGGCCTGGGCGCCCGCGCCCTGGGCGGCGATGGCGGCGGCCAGGATGTCCAGGCCGAGCGCGATGCCGAAGCTGTCGCGGAGCCGGTGCTTGCCCGCGAGCATCGACCGGGCGTGCGCGGCGGAGGCCGCCGGGCGGCCCTGGAGCAGGGCGATCAGGGCGAGCTGGTAGTCCGCGTAGGCGCGGGTCCAGTGTTCGCCGCCGCGTTCGCAGGCCCGGCGCAGCGCGGTGGCCGCCGCCTCGGACTCGGTGAGCCGGCCCAGCGCGGTGAGCGCGAAGACGGTGATGAGGTGGCAGCGCATCCGGTGGGCCGAGTCCGCCGGGACGCTCTCGGTCATCCGCAGGACCCGCCCGGCCGCCTCCAGGGCCGCGGCGGGCTCCCCGGTCATCAGCTGGGTGAGGCCGGAGAGATAGGCCGCGCCGAGCATGCCCTCGTCGTCCCGGTCGTACAGGGCGCGGGTCGTGCAGAGCGCGCCGTACTTCTCCGCGGTCGCGAAGTCGCCCTGGAGCAGCGCCGAGACGCCGAGGACCCATTGCAGCCTGGTCCGGTGGGGCCCGTCGACGGGGCCCGCGTCCAGGGCGCGCCGGGCGTAGCTCCGGGCCGCGGAGAGGTGGCCGCAGCAGGCCCAGAAGAAGCCGACGCGGCCCGCCATCTCCTGGGCGTCGGCGACGTCGTGGGCGAGCAGGTGCTCCAGGGCGGCGCAGAGGTCGAGGTGGGTGTCGGACACCTTGTGGTACCAGGACACCTGGTCCGGGCCGGTCCATCCGTCGTGGGCGCGGCGGGCGAGGCCGAGGAAGCTTCTCGCGTGCCGGTCGGCGGCGGCGCGGGCCTCGCCCAGCTCGGTGAGCCACATCCGGCCGTACTCGCGGAGGGTGTCGAGCATCCGGTAGCGGTCGCCGTCGCGCTGGACGACGCTCTGGGCGACGAGGCCCTGGAGCGCCCGGTCCACCTCGTCCGGGGTGAGCGGGCCGCCCGCGCAGACCTCGCGGGCGACCGCCGCGTCGAAGTCGGTCCGCAGCGGGGTGAGGCGGGCCCACAGGAGGCGCTCCAGCGGGGTGCACAGCTCGTGGGACCAGCCGATGGCGGTACGCAGGGTGCGGTGGCGGCGGGGCCACACCGTCGCGTCGGCGAGGAGGTCGAGGCGGGCCGTGCCCGGATCGCCGTCGGGGCCCTCGATCCCGTCGAACGCGTCGAACCCGTCCGGCCCGGGCGTTTCGCCGGAACCCGGTGCGCCGTCTCCACCGGGTGCGCCGATACCGGGGGCTTCGATACCGGGTGCCCCGGCGTGGGGGGCGAGGGCGAGGCCGCCGCTCCGGCCGGGCACGCCGAAGCCGGCGCTCCGGGCGTCGAAGCGGGTGCCGATCCGGGTGGCGAGCTGGGCCACGCTGTGCCGGCCGATGCCCGCCGCGGCCAGTTCGATGGCGAGGGGGATGCCTTCGAGGCGGCGGCAGATCTCGGTGGCGGCCGCCTCGTCGCCGGGGGCGTCGAGGCCGGCCCCGGGGTCGGCCGCGCGCAGCCGGTCGGTGAAGAGCTGGAGGGCGTCGGGCGCGCCGTCGACCGGGAGCGGCGGCACCTCGACGACGTACTCGCCCCGGGTGCCGAGCGGCTGCCTGCTGGTGACCAGGACGGTCAGGCCCGTCGAGGTGGTCAGGATCTCGGCCAGCAGATGGGAGCAGGAGCCCCGGAGGTGCTCGGCGGAGTCGAGGACGAGCAGCAGGTGCTTGTCGCCGAGCCATTCGCAGAGCGCTTCGACGGGCATCCGCAGGGCGTGGTCGGCGAGTCCGACGGCGTCGCAGACGGTGGGGAGCAGCAGCCCGTCGTCGGAGAGCGGCGAGAGGTCGGCCCACCACGCGCCGTCCGCGTAACGGTCGGCGGCGGCGCGGGCGGCCCGGACGGCGAGCCTGGTCTTCCCGACGCCTCCGGGGCCGATCAGAGTGGTCATCCGCCGGGTGGCCAACGCGGTTCCCAGCCGGGCCAGTTCGGCCCGCCTCCCGACGAAGCTGCTCGTCTCCTCGGGAAGGTATCCCACCTTGGTCATCATCACCGTCCGGGCGCTCGGGCAGGGTGCGCCGACGAGCCGACCGCCCCGGGCGGGGCTCCCGCCGCACGCACCGGGCCGGTCCCACTCTCCCTGCCGGGGAGAGTGGGACCGGCCCGGTGAACCAGGACGGCTGTCGCGGCTCCATTGCCGACGTCTGCCGTCACCGTAGTGCCGCCCGAGGTCAGCGCAGCGCGAAGACGGCCACCGTGCGTCCCGGGACGGTGAAAGTGGCCGATTTCCCGTCGTACCTGGCTCGTTTGACGGTAGGGTCCGCGCCCTTGGCCTGGACGGGGTGCAGTGCGTACGTCCTCCCCGCCGGGGCGGCGAGCCGCTGGTCGGCGGTGGTCGGCGCGGCGTTGAGGACGACGACCAGCTCGCCGAGGCGCATGGTGATCACGCCGGGGGTCTCGGCCGTGCCGGAGAGCGGGAAGGACAGGGCGGACTGCACCTGGCCGGCGGTCCGCAGGGAGAACTCCTTCTCGGTACTGCGGATGGTGAGCAGGTCGCGGTAGGCGGCCGAGGCGCCGTCGATCTGCGCGCAGTCCGGCGCGATGGTGCCGGTGGCGGCCAGGAGCGGCTTCGCGTACGCCCACTTGTCCTGGTTGTCGGCGGCGGGCGGCAGGCCCCGGCCGAAGCCGTTGCCGTCGCGGCAGTCCCAGTGCAGGGCGTTGAACCAGTCGCCGCTGTCGTAGGAGTTGCGGTCCAGGGACTTGGAGCGCAGCAGGTCGGTGCCCGCCTGGGAGAGCGAGGGCCCCTGGGAGAGGACGGAGGCGGCCATGGCCACCACCTGGGCCCTGGCCCGTCCGGCTGCCGTGGTGTCGGCCGGGAGCTTGAAGGCGAGGGCGTCGAAGAGGGTCTCGTTGTCGTGGGCGTCGGAGTAGGCGAGGGCGTCGCCGGGTGCGGCCGCGTATCCGGCGGGCGCCCCGTTGTAGTCGACCTCGGAGCCCTTGACCGTGCGGCCGGAGGTGTCGGTGAAGGTGTAGTCGGCGAGGTTGCCGGTCAGGCCGACCTTGATCAGGTCCTGGTAGTGCAGCAGCCGGGCCTTCTGCTCGGCGCGGGTGCCGTTGGCCGGGGAGGCGTTGGGGTCGGTGTAGAGGCCGCTGGCGAAGCCCTGGACGCCGGGGTCCTCGTCGAAGGGGCCGCCGCCGCGCACGGCGTCGCGGGCCCGGTCGGAGAAGGTGGCGATGCCGGTGCCGGCCATGTTCTTCTGGGTGGCCTGGACGAAGCGGGCGTCGTCCGCGATCTCGCCGAAGTTCCAGCCCTCCCCGTACAGGATGATCTTCTTGCCGTCGACGCCGTCCTTCGCGAGCGTCAGCCCGTCCAGCGCCTCGCGGACGGCGAGGATGTTCTCCTTGGGGTGGTGGCCCATCAGGTCGAAGCGGAAGCCGTCGACCTTGTACTCCTTCGCCCAGGTGACGACCGAGTCGACGACGAGCTTGCCCATCATGGTGTTCTCGGGCGCGGTGTTGGCGCAGCAGGTGGAGGTGGCGACGCTGCCGTCCTCCAGGAGCCGCTGGTAGTAGCCGGGGACGATCCTGTCGAGGACCGACTTGTCGTCCTGCCCGGAGGCGACGGTGTGGTTGTAGACGACGTCCATGACGGTGCGCAGTCCGGCCCGGTTGAGGCCCTGCACCATCTGCCGGAACTCGACCGTGCGCCGGGTGCCGTCCGGGTCGGAGGCGTAGGAGCCCTCGGGGACGGTGTAGTGCAGCGGGTCGTAGCCCCAGTTGAAGCCGTCCTTGGCGGCGGCCTTGCTGACGCAGGCCTGCTGCTCCTCGGAGTCGGGGGCGTAGACGTGGAGATCGCAGGCGGGCTGCTGCTGGTCCTTCTTCTTCTCCGGAATGGTCCCGATGTCGAAGACGGGCAGCAGGTGGACGTAGCTGGTGCCGGAGTCGGCGAGCTTCTTCAGGTGCCGCATGCCCGTGGACCGGGAGTCCGTGAAGGCCAGGTACTCACCCGGGTGGGCCGCCGTGCGGTCCGTGACGGAGAAGTCGCGGACGTGCAGTTCCTGGATCTGGGCGTCCCGCAGCGGGGTGGCGGCGGGCTTCCTCAGACCGGACCAGCCGCGCGGGGCGAGCTTCGGGTCGGTGAGGTCGACGACGAGGCTGCGGGCGGAGTCGGCGGTCAGGGCCGTGGAGTAGGGGTCGGTGACCTTGTTGGTCACCATCTTCTGGACGGTGGGGGCCCAGACGGTCACCGCGTACCGGTAGGGCTTGCCCCGCCAGCTCTTCTTGCCGGTGACCGACCAGACGCCGGTGCGGTCGTCGCGCTTCATCGGGTGCGTACGGCCGTCGAGTTCGAGCGAGACCGTCCGGGCGGTGGGGGCCCACACGGAGAGCGTGGGCCTCGACTTGCGGAAGACCGGGCCGAGTTCGGCGGAGGCCGCCTTCTTTCCGTAGAGGTCGTCCAGGATGCCGGCGGTCTGTACGCCGGTGGCGGCGAGCAGGGCGCCGTTGGCGGCGCGCTGGGTGGCGATGAGCTGGCCGCGCAGGGAGGCGCGGACCCGGTCCCGGTCGCGGGCGTCCACCGTGAACGCCGGGTAGTCCTTGAGGTGCGGGTGCTTCGCCTTCTGCGCGTCACTCAGCGCGGACCGCGTGAGCCGCAGCCACCGGCCCTCGTCGGAGAGCGCCCCGTCGACGACGGAGATGCCGCCCTCGGGCGCGTACACGAGCTGCTGACTGGTGGCGTCGGTGGCCTTCACCTTCCAGACGACGGTGTCCTTGTCGATCCACTGCGCCTCGGCCTTCGACAGGTCGGGGGCCGCGCCGCCGCCCGTCTGCGGGAGCAGGTAGCCGGGCTTGCCGCCGAGAATCCAGACCTCGTGGCCGTAGGTGGCGAGGTCCAGGGACTGGTCGCTGGGCAGGTCCTTCTCGTCGCCCTTGTGCAGGATGTAGCTGAGGGTGGTGGCCCCGTCGACGAGCGGCACCTCGAAGGTGACCCCGTAGGCGTCCTTCCTCACCGGCATCAGCGGCTTGGACCAGTCGGTGGGCTCCTTGGCCCCGGCCCAGGTGTGCAGCCCCCAGCCGTCGTAGTCCCCGTCCGGGCGGTGGTAGTTGAGAACCGCCTTGCCGGTGTCCTGCGGCGGGGCCCCGGGGGCTTCGGCCCGCTGCCCGTCCTTGCCCTGCTCGATCCAGACCTGTCCGGTCACGCCGAGGTCGATCGTCCGCCGCGGGCCGTCGGCCGTGCCGTTCTTCTCGACGGTGTACGGGACGGAGTCGGCGCCCTCCTCCAGGTCGATCCAGGCGAACGCGCCGAAGGCGTCCCGCCCGATGAACTCGGCCGTCTTCTCGCCGGACTTGAGCTGCCATCCCTCGTAGTCGCCGTCGGGGCGCTGGTAGTGGACGACCGCCCGGTCGCGCTCGACGGCGACGGGCTTCGGCTTCGGCGGGGTCGCTCCGGCGGTGGTCGAGGCGTGAGCACCGGAGGTGCGGCCCACCCGGTCGACGACAACGGCCTTGTAGCGCAGCGGGGTTCCCGCCTCGACCGTCTCGTCGAGGTACTGGGTGACCTTGTACGGGGCGTGGTCGGCCGAACCGAGCGTCTTCCACTTCCCGTTGCCCACCTGGGCGGCGAAGACGACCCGGTTGAGCTGTCCGCCGTCCACGTCGGCGGTGATCTCGACGGTGCCGGTGGCGCCGGCGGCCGGGGCCTTCAGCGCGATGGCCGGCTCGGCGGCCGGGGAGGAGACCGGCCGGTCGGCCTTCAGCACGATGCTGGAGAGGGCGGGCACGGTGACGGTGACCCGTTTGTCCTTGCCGCTGCGGACCGCGCCGGAACCGCCGTACAGCGTACGGAAGTCCATGCCGGCCGACTCGGTGGTGAGCTGGACCTGGCGCGGGCTCGTGCCGTTGTTGGAGGCGACGAGGTATTCGTACGGGCGCCGGGTGTCGATGCGCGAGGTGGCGTACACCGAGCCTTCCGCGAACCGCTCGGTCTGGGTGCCGTCGCGCAGCGCCGGGTGGGCCTTGGTGAGCTCGGAGAGGGCGGCGATGGAGCGGTAGACCGGGTGCTTGGTGTCGTACGCGTCCGAGGCGTGCGTCCGGTCGGTGCCGAGCTGGTCGTCGTCGAGGTAGTCGGCGGTCTCCGAGGCGAAGAGCGTCTGACGGGAGTCCTTGTCGCCGCCGGCTCCGGTGAAGCCCTGCTCGTCGCCGTAGTAGACCACCGGGTTGCCCCGGCCGAGGAACATCAGCTCGTTGGCGAGCCGGGCCCGCTTCAGCAGTTCGGCGTCGTCGGCCTTCGGGTTGTCCTGCTTCAGGAAGGTCCCGATACGGCCCATGTCGTGGTTGCCGAGGAAGGTGACCTGCTCGTAGGCGTTGGCCTTGTCGGTGGTGTAGCGGTAGTCGTTCCCGTACACGGAGGCGAGCCGGCCGGCGGGCGCGCCCTGGGAGGCGAACTGCCGGGCGGCGTCCTGGAACGGGAAGTCCAGGGTGGAGTCCAGGCGGCCCCGGGTCACGTACGGGGAGGTCACCTCGGTGTCGGCGGAGTAGACCTCGCCGAACATGAAGAAGTCGTCCCGGCCGCGCTTCGCGGCGTACGCGTCCAGCGCGGTGGCCCACTGGGTCCAGAAGTCCAGGTCGACGTGTTTGACGGTGTCGATGCGGAAGCCGTCGATGTCGAAGTCGCGGACCCACTTCTCGTAGATCCTCTCCATGCCCTTCACGACCTCGGGACGCTCGGTCCACAGGTCGTCGAGGCCGGAGAAGTCGCCGTACTCGTTGGACTCGCCGGCCCACGTCGAGTCGCCCCGGTTGTGGTACATCGTCGGGTCGTTGAGCCAGGAGGGGACCTTCTCGCCGGTGCCGGGCGTCTGCACCGGGGTGTACGGGAAGGAGTCCTCGTCGACCTCTCCGACGCCGTCGCGGTCGTCGAAGGGGCGGCCGTCCTCGTCGAGGTAGGGGTAGGCGCCCTTGGGCTGGTAGCCGTAGGTCTTCTCCGCGTAGTCGACGGTGTCGGCGGTGTGGTTGGTGATGACGTCGAAGAAGACCTTCATGCCCTTGGCGTGGGCCTTGTCGATCAGCCGCTCCAGGTCGGCGTTGGTGCCGAAGTGCGGGTCGACCTGGGTGAAGTCGGTGATCCAGTAGCCGTGGTAGCCCGCCGACGCGTCCTTGCCGGTGCCCTGCACGGGCCGGTTCTTGAAGATCGGCGCCATCCAGATGGCGGTGGTGCCGAGGCCCTTGATGTAGTCGAGCTTCCGGGTCAGGCCCTTGAGGTCGCCGCCCTGGTAGAACCCCTTGTCGGTGGGGTCGTAGCCGTGCTCCAGCCGTGAACCGGTCAGCCCGCCCCGGTCGTTGGAGGCGTCGCCGTTGGCGAACCGGTCGGGCAGGACGAAGTAGAACTGCTCGCGCGTGAGGTCGTGCCGGTCCGCCTCACGGGCGAGCTTCGCGTCCGACGGCGGGGCCGGCGGCCGGGGCGACGCGGCGGCGGTGGCCGCCGGGACGACGGGCAGCAGCGCCGCGCACAGGGCGGCCACCGTCCATCGTCCGAGGATGGTTCGGGACACGGATGGTGCTCCTCGGGGCTTGATCGGGTGCGGAGGCGGGCCGGTGGCGATGCCACCGGCCCGCTGCGAGGGGTACGGGTCAGCCGCGCCAGACGTCGGCGGTCAGCGTGACCTTGCCGGAGGCCGGAACGGTGGCGGTGCGGTTGGCGCCGCTCTCCCAGGTGACGTTGCCGGCGGCGTCCTTGCGCACGTACTTGTAGGCGAACGTGGTCCCGGCGGGCAGGTTCACGTCCAGCTTCCAGACGGGGTACGCCGCCGGGTCGAGCTTCGGGGCGCTCGCCGGGTTCCAGTTGCCGAGGGCGGCCTGGTCACCGGTGACGTGGATGTTCTGGCCGGGCCGGGTGGTGGCGTTGACGCCGAAGGAGGCGCCGGTGGTCCCGTTGCCGGGGTCCGGGTCGGGGTTCGTACCGCCTCCTCCGCACGTCCGGGCGCCGGTGTGCAGGGCGACGGCGGTGCCGGCCGGGACGGTGGCGGTGAACTGGCCGGAGCCGTTGACGCTCACCCCCTTGCCCGACTGGACGTCGCAGTAGTCGCCGGCGGGCAGCGAGCTCTGGAAGGTCCGGTTCAGTGCGGAGCCCTCGTGGTTGATGGCGACGTACGCCTTGTTCCCCCGGCCGAAGGCGATCTGGTCGCCGCCGTTGTCCCACCAGTTGGTGACTGCCTGGCCGCGTGCGGTGTTGCGGAAGCCGACCATGGAGGAGATCTCGCGCCAGGCGTGCTGGCACTTCCAGCCGTCGCTGTAGCAGGCGTTCACCTGGCCGCCGTTCGGCGGTCCGGCGTCGTGGTCGCTGAACTCGTAGCCGGAGTGGACGTCCGGGGAGCCGTAGGGGTAGGCCAGCATGAACACGCTGGCCAGGGTGTAGGCGGAGCCGTATCTGTAGCTGAGGGTGTCGCCGCCGCGCTCGGTGTCGTGGTTGTCGACGAAGACGGCCGACTTGCCGGACTCCATGAAGCCCCAGCCCTCGCCGAAGTTCTTCAGGTGGGCGAGGTTCTCGTTGAGGAAGACCTGCTTGAGGCTCCGCCCGTACCGGAACTCCTGGACGTCTCCGCTGCCCAGGTACTCGGAGGGCGAGACGGCCTCGCCGGCCCCGAAGATCGCCTCGTGCTTCCAGTAGACGTTCGGGTCGGCCAGCCGGGACTTGATGTTGGCGAGGTCGCCGGCGGGCATGTGCTTGGCGGCGTCGATCCGGAAGCCGTCGACGCCGAGCGAGAGCAGGTCGTTGAGATAGCCGGCGATCCTGCCGCGTACGTACTCCTCGCCGGTGTCCAGGTCGGCCAGGCCGACCAGTTCGCAGTTCTGGACGTTGCCGCGGTCGTTGTAGTTGTTGCCGATCTCGGTCCGGCAGTTGTCCATGTCGGCGCCGGAGTAGAGGCCCGGGTAGTCGTACTTGGTGTACGCGGAGCCTCCGGTGCCGGTGCCGCTGCCCGCCGACATGTGGTTGATGACGGAGTCGGCGATGACCTTGACCCCGGCCGAGTGACACGTGTTCACCATGGCGGAGAAGGCGGCCCGGTCACCGAGCCGGCCGGCGATGCGGTAGCTGACGGGCTGGTAGGACGTCCACCACTGGCCGCCCTGGATGTGCTCCTGGGGCGGCGAGACCTGGACGTAGCCGTAGCCCGCCGGACCGAGGGTGTCCGTACAGGCCTTGGCTATGGAGGCGAACTTCCACTCGAACATCACGGCGGTGACGTCCTTGTCGCCCGGAGCGGCGGCCTGTGCGGTGCCCGTGGCGCCGAATCCGGTGGGGACGACGAGGGCGGCGGCGCCGGCCGCCAGGGCGAGCGCGGCAGACAGGGGCCTGCGTGCCATGTCTTTCCTCCTGCGGGTGGGGGAAGCGGGGATGACGGTGCAGCCTCGGTCGGCAACGCGCCGTGCCCTCAAGGCCCTTGAAGGTTCTTGCTGCAAGAATGCAAACCTTGCCGCGGAGCAGACCGTACGAGCCCTCCCGTCGCCGGTCAACCCTTTGGACATCCCCCGCTCACATCCGCGTAACAGCGGAGTTTTCTTCCTGGCCCCGTCGCGATTTCTCGTTGCAAGGCCTTTCGCAAGATATTGCGGGCCTGTTACGTTTCATCCCGACTCCGGTCCGGTCGGCCGGGGGATCCGGCACCGCTGCGCGTCGTCGGACCCCACGCGCCCGGCCGGCCGGGCCGGTCACGGCAAGAGAGGCACCCGGAGTCGCCACAACTCCCCGCCGGCCCTTCCTGGGCCGACTCCTGGTGCCTCTCCTGTACGTGTCCCTCCCGGGTCCTACGCGCGTACCGCCGCCGTGGAGCCCCGTACGACCAGCTCCGGCTGGAAGACGTACTCGGTGCGCTGCACCGGGCTGCCCCCGATCTCCTCCAGCAGCGCGCCCACGGCGGCCGCCGCCATCGCCTGCACGGGCTGGCGCACCGTGGTCAGGGGCGGGTCGGTGAACGCGATGAGCTGCGAGTCGTCGAAGCCGACGACCGAGACGTCCCGGGGCACCTCCAGGCCCCTCCCCCGGGCGGCGCGCACCACGCCGAGGGCCATCAGGTCGCTGCCGCAGACGATGCCGGTGCAGCCCGCGTCCAGCAGGGCGCCAGCCGCCACCTGGCCGCCCTCGACGCTGAACAGAGTGGAGCAGACGAGCAGTTCGGCCTCGGACCGGTCCATGCCGAGCAGCGAGACGGCCGCCTCCACGAACCCGTCGCGCTTGCGGCGGGAGGGGACGTAGCGCTGCGGGCCGATGGCCAGGCCGATCCGGCGGTGGCCGAGGTCCGCGAGGTGCCCCAGGGCCATCCGTACGGCGGCGTTGTCGTCGGGCGAGACGAACGGGGCACTGATGCGCTCGTTGTAGCCGTTGATCAGGACGAACGGCACGCCGCGCTCGGTGAGCGCGGCGTACCGGCCCGGGTCGGCGGAGGTGTCCGCGTGCAGCCCGGAGAGGAAGACGATGCCGCCGACGCCACGCTCGACGAGCTGCTCGACGAGCTCGTCCTCCGTCGCACCGCCCGGCAGCTGGGTGCAGAGCACGGGGGTGTAGCCGTGCCCGGCCAGCACCTGTTCGACGGACTGCGCGAACGCCGGGAAGATCGGGTTGGTGAGTTCGGGCGTCACCAGGCCGATCAGTCCGGCGCTGCGCTGCCGCAGCCGTACGGGCCGCTCGTAGCCCAGGATGTCGAGCGCCGCGAGCACCCGCTGACGCGTGGTGTCCGCGACGCCCTGTTTCCCGTTCAGGACCCGGCTGACCGTCGCCTCGCTGACCGCCGCCTGTCCGGCGATGTCGGAGAGGCGGGGCGCCGCCGCGGCCCTGGGCGCGGGCAGTGTCACACCGTCCACCACACCGTGGTGTCGGCGGGCAGCTCGGCCTCGGCGCCGTCCACGGTGACCGGGGAGCTGGCGAGCAGCACCCGGCCGCGGGCGGCGATGCGGACGGGGGTCCCGGTGGTGTTGACGGTGCAGACGAAGCCGGGGCGGGAGAAGACGAGGACGCCCTCGGGGCCGTCCAGCCACTCGACGTCCGTGCCGGCGCCGAGGCCCGGGTGTTCCCGGCGGGCGGCGATCGCGGCCCGGTACAGCTCCAGGGTGGAGCCCTCCACGCCGGTCTGCGCCTCGACGGACAGCTCGCCCCAGCCGGCGGGCTGCGGGAGCCAGCTGCCGCCGTCGCCGAAGCCGTACGAACTGCCCTCGCGGGTCCACGGGATCGGGACGCGGCAGCCGTCGCGGAACCCGTCCTGGCCGTCGGCGCGGAAGAACGAGGGGTCCTGGCGGGCCTCGTCGGGCAGGTCGGTGACGTCGGGCAGGCCGAGCTCCTCGCCCTGGTAGACGTAGGCGGAGCCGGGCAGGGCGAGCATCAGCAGGGAGGCGGCGCGGGCCCGGCGCAGGCCCAGCTCGCGGTCGCCGGGGGTGCGGATCTGGGTACCGAGGCCCGGCGGGTTGGCGAAGCGGGTGGCGTGCCGGGTGACGTCGTGGTTGGAGAGCACCCAGGTGGTGGGCGCGCCGACCGGGCGCATCGCGGCGAGCGAGGTGTCGATGACCTTGCGCAGCTCGGCGGCGTCCCAGGCGGTGGCCAGGTACTGGAAGTTGAACGCCTGGTGCATCTCGTCGGGGCGCACGTAGTTGGCGGTGCGCTCGACGGTCGGGGTCCAGGCCTCGGCGACGGCGATCCTCTCGCCCGGGTACTCGTCGAGGATGGTGCGCCAGCTGCGGTAGATCGCGTGCACGCCGTCCTGGTCGAAGAACGGCATGACGTCGTTGCCGAGCAGCTTGAGCTGGTCGTGGGAGCCGAGGTCGGGCAGTCCCTCGGCCTTGACGAGGCCGTGGGCGACGTCGACCCGGAAGCCGTCGACGCCCATGTCGAGCCAGAAGCGCAGGATGGAGCGGAACTCGTCGGCGACGGCCGGGTGCTCCCAGTTGAAGTCGGGCTGCTCGGGGGCGAAGAGGTGGAGGTACCAGTCGCCGGGGGTGCCGTCCGGGTTCGCCGTACGGGTCCAGGCGGGGCCGCCGAAGATGGACTCCCAGTCGTTGGGCGGGAGTTCGCCGTTCGCACCCTTTCCGGGGCGGAAGTGGTAGCGCTCACGCAGGGCGGAGCCGGGGCCCTCGGCCAGGGCGCGCTTGAACCACTCGTGCTGGTCGGAGGAGTGGTTGGGGACCAGGTCGACGATGACGCGCAGCCCCAGGCCGTGCGCCTCGCGGATCAGCGCGTCGGCGTCCAGCAGGTTGCCGAACATCGGGTCGATGGCCCGGTAGTCGGCGACGTCGTAGCCCGCGTCCGCCTGCGGGGAGGCGTAGAAGGGGCTGAGCCAGACCGCGTCGACGCCCAGGTCCTTCAGGTGGGGCAGGCGGGCGGTGACGCCGGCGAGGTCGCCCATGCCGTCGCCGTTGCCGTCGGCGAAGCTCCGCGGATAGACCTGGTAGATCACCGCGTCCTGCCACCAGCCGGTGCGGTGGCCCGGGGCGTCGTCGGACGTGCCGGTGGAGGGGGCAGCGAGGTGCTGGGTCATGTCGTCCCTGGGGTGTCTGGGTGGGGAGCGGCGCCGGGGACCGGGTCCGGGTTTCCGGCGCCGCCGTGACGGGTGCGGTGGTGCGGGTGCTGGTGCGGGTGGCCAGGGGTCTCTCAGCCCTTGACCGCTCCGGCGGACATGCCGGTGACCAGGTGCTTCTGGGCGAAGAGGAACACCAGGGCGGCCGGGATGGCGATGAGCACGGAGGCCGCCGTCATGGGGCCCCACTGGGCTCCGTACTGGTTGACGAACTTCTGGAGTCCGCCGGCCAGCGTGAGGTTCTCGTCGCCGACCAGGAAGGCGGAGGCGTACGCCACTTCGCCCCAGGCGGTGATGAAGGAGTAGAACGCGGTGACCGCGAGGCCCGGCTTGGCCAGCGGCAGGATGAGCCGGAAGAAGGTGCCGAACGGGGTGAGGCCGTCGACCTCGCCCGACTCGTCGATCTCGCGCGGGATGGTGTCGAAGAAGCCCTTCATCATCCAGGCGCAGAACGGCACCGAGATGGTGAGGTAGGTGATGACGAGTCCGGTGGGCTGGTTGAGCAGCCCGAGGCTCGACATGATGTTGTAGATCGGCACGATGAGGACGGCGACCGGGAACATCTGGGTGATCAGCAGCGTCCACATCAGCCCGCGCTTGCCGGGGAAGCGGAAGCGGCTCACCGCGTATCCGGTGGTGGCGGCGACGAAGACGCCGATCACGGTGGAGAGCGCGGAGATGATCACGGAGTTGGCGAACCAGTTGAGGAACTCCGTGTCGCGGATCAGGTTCGTGTAGTTGACGAACGTCGTCTCGCGGAAGAAGTCCGTGGTGGTCGCGAACTTGGCGGGCTTGAGCGAGGTCAGCAGGACCCACAGCACCGGGAAGACCGCGATCACCGAGGCGATGATCAGGGTGAGGTGCAGGGCGACGGAGGCGAGCGGGGAGCGTTCGCCGCGCAGCCGGACCTTGGGGGCGCCGTGCCGGGCGGGGGTGTCGGTCGCGGTGGTCACCAGTTGTCTCCCTGGGAGCGCAGGACTCGCCGGTAGACGACGGCGAAGAGCATCAGGAGTACGAGGATCAGCACGCCCCAGGTGGAGGACTGCGCGTAGTCGCGCGGGCTGATCTCGAAGGAGAACTTGTACGCCTGGGTCACGAGGATCTGGGTGGCCTCGCCGGGTCCGCCGCGGGTCAGCAGGAAGATCACCGGGAACATGTTGAAGGTCCAGATGGTGGAGAGCAGGACCACCGTGGTGGAGACCGGGCGCAGTCCGGGCAGCGTGATGTGGCGGAAGCGCTGCCAGGCGGTGGCGCCGTCCATCTCGGCCGCCTCGTACTGCTCGGAGGGGATGGACTGGAGTCCGCCGAGGAGGGCGACCATCATGAACGGGATGCCGAGCCAGACGTTGACGGCGATGACCGCGAACTTGGCCCAGGTCGGGTCGTTGAGCCACGGGACGGCGTCGATGCCGGCGCCACCGAGGATCTTGTTGAGCAGACCGCGCTCCTCGTTGTAGAGGAAGCGCCAGGCGAAGACGGAGACGAAGCCGGGGATGGCCCAGGGCAGGATGAGGGCCATGCGGTAGGCGGAGCGTCCGGCGATGCGGCGGTTGAGCATGTTCGCCAGGGCCATGCCGAGGACGAACGTGACACTCACGCAGGAGACGGTCCACACCAGCGTCCAGCCGAGCGTGCCGAGGAACTGCGAGCCGGTCAGCGCGTCGATGTAGTTGTCCGCGCCGATGAACTCGTAGGTGGCGGGGATCTCGTTGACTCCGATGGAGCGGGCGACGTTGCGCTCGTCCGCGTCGGTCATCGAGAGGTAGATGCCACGGACCAGCGGATAGCCGATGATCACGCCGATCACGATGACGACCGGGGCGACCATGGCCCAGGCGTACCAGTGGACCGACAGGGCCCGCCTCAGACGGCCGGGCTTCGGTGGTGGGGTGCCAGTACCGCGGCTCCGGCCGCGGGCGAGGTCTCCGCCCGCGGCCTTCACCACCGACTGGCTGGTGTGGACAGCCATCAGTCGGCCAACCTTCCTGTTACTTCCAGCCCTTGAGGAGCTTGCGGTAGGAGTCGCCGGTGGCCTTGGCGGCCTTCTCCGGCGTGGTCTGGCCGGTGAGGACCTTGGTGTACTCGATGCGCAGCGGCTCGAAGAGGCTGCCGCCCTCGGGGATCCAGGGGCGCTCGACGGCGGTCTCGACGACCGGCTTGAAGAAGCCGACGATCTCGCTGTCCACGGCCTCCTGCTTGGCGTACGCGGAGGTGCGGGTGGGCAGCAGGTTCAGCTCGCCGGCAGCGGTGGCCTGGCTGTCCACGGAGGTCATGTACTCGACGAACGCGTAGGAGGCGTCGAGGTTCTTGGAGCCGGCGTAGACGGCGAGGTTGTGGCCGCCCTGCGGGGCGCCCTGGGCGGCGGAGCCGGCCGGGACCGGGGCGACGCCCAGGTTGTCCTTGTCCGTGAACTCCTTGCCGGTCAGGGTGTCGGCGACGGCCCAGGGGCCGTTGATCATCATCGCGACGTCGCCGTTCTTGAACGACTGCATCATGTTCTCCCAGCCGTCCGAGGCATCCGTCTTCGCGGTGCCGTCGTCGACCAGGGCCTTGACCGCCTCGAACGCCTTGACGCCCTCGGGCTTGTCGATGGTGACGCTCTTGGAGGAGGCGTCGACCATGTCGCCGCCCTCGCCGTAGAGGAAGGAGAGGAAGTAGTAGGGGTCGTCGCCGCGGAGGTAGAGGCCGGTCTTGCCGGTCTTGTCCTTGATCTTCTCGGCCACGGTCTTGAGGTCGTCCAGGGAGGCGGGCGCCTCGACGCCGGCCTCCTTGAACAGCTTCTTGTTGTAGAAGACGCCCATGGAGTCGATGACCTGCGGGACGGCGTACGTCTTGTCCTCGTACTTCGTGGACGCGACGGCCTGCTTGAGGAAGTCGTCCTGGTTCTTCAGGGCGGGGGTGCCGTCCAGCGGGGCCAGGTAGCCCAGGTTGGCGAAGTCCGGCGTCCAGGCGACCTCGGAGCGGATCACGTCGGGGGCGCCGTCGCCGGCCTGGGCGGCGTTCTTGAACTTGTTCTGCGCGTCGCCGAAGGGCACGTTGACGTACTTGACGTCGACCTTCGGGTGCTTCTTCTCGAAGCCCTCGGCCAGCTTCTTGAAGACCTTGTCCTCACTGCCGACGCTGGAGGTGTCCCACCAGGTCACCGTGCCGGAGAGCTCGCCCGAGCTCTTGCCGCCGCCGGACTCGTCGTCGCTGCCGCAGGCGGTCGCCGCGAGCGCCAGGGCCGCGACCAGGGCGGTGGCCGTTATGCCACGTCGCATCTGAACTCCTTCAACTGCCGTACCGCTCCGTCGCGGCGCCGGGTCGACGTGAACGTAACAAGGATGAAAGACGACCGAAAGACCTTGCGGAAGATTTCTGCAAGCCCTGGTGATCGTTACATTCGCGTGTCCTCAAGGTTGCCGTCAAGCCCCTTGACTCCAGCCCTTCGTCGCTGACAGGAGCAGGCGGGACACGGTCTGCCCGCAGTGTGACGATCCGACCGCAGCCCGCGTCCCGGGGCCGCAAGTCCTTGCAAGGCGTTGCCGGAAAGCGCTCCGGCCCCCTCCTCCGCACCACCCCGCACACAGTGGGCAATCCGACACGGGCCCGGTACAGTCCCATCCCATGACCGCACGGCTTGCCGATATCGCAACTCAGGCGGGGGTCAGCGAAGCAACGGTCAGCCGGGTCCTGAACGGCAAGCCCGGAGTCGCGGCGACCACCCGCGAATCCGTCCTCGCGGCGCTCGACGTCCTGGGGTACGAACGCCCGGTGCGGCTGCGCAGGCGCAGCGCGGGACTGGTCGGCCTGATCACCCCGGAGCTGGAGAACCCGATCTTCCCGGCGCTGGCGCAGGTCATCGGCCAGGCGCTGACCCGGCAGGGCTACACCCCGGTGCTGGCGACCCAGACGCCCGGCGGCTCCACCGAGGACGAACTGACCGAAATGCTGGTGGACCGGGGCGTCTCGGGCATCATCTTCGTCTCCGGGCTCCACGCGGACACCTCGGCGGACACGCAGCGCTACGAGCAACTGCGCGGCCAGGGCGTCCCCTTCGTCCTGGTGAACGGTTTCTCCGCCAAGGTGCAGGCGCCGTTCATCTCGCCGGACGACCGGGCGGCGGTGCGCCTCGCGGTGACCCACCTGGTGGCGCTGGGGCACACCCGCATCGGCCTCGCCGTGGGCCCCAAGCGCTTCGTGCCGGTGCTCCGCAAGATCGAGGGCTTCCACGCGACGATGCGGGAGCAGCTGGGCCTCGCCCCGGACGAGGTGGAGGAGTTGATCCAGCACTCTCTGTACACCTTGGAGGGCGGCCAGGCCGCCGCCTCCGCCCTGATGGAGCGCGGCTGCACGGCGGTCGTGTGCGCGAGCGACATGATGGCGCTCGGGGCGATCCGGGCAGCCCGCCGGCTGTCGAAGGACGTGCCGCGCGACCTGTCGGTCGTGGGCTACGACGACTCGCCGCTCATAGCGTTCACGGACCCGCCGCTGACGACGGTCCGGCAGCCGGTGACGGCGATGGGCCAGGCCGCCGTCCGCACGCTCCTGGAGGAGATCGGCGGAACCCCGGCACCGCACAGCGAGTTCGTCTTCATGCCTGAGCTGGTGGTTCGCGGCTCGACGGCGTCGGGTCCCGCAGGCGGCTCAGGGTCGGCCCCTCGTCCTTGAGGCGCACGATGTGCGACCGGAACCCGACCGTAGGATGATCGGGGGCAGGGGAATCTCTATGGAAGACTCTCTGCCTATGGGTGAAACACAGGTGACAGCACACGGAGGCCGGTCGACGGCCGATCCTTCACCCATCGCGGCCCAGGCGGACCCCGGATCCACCCCCGCGTCCACCGTTCCCCCGGCTTCCGGGAAGACCGGCCTGCCGGCCCGGCTCCGCTCCCTGCGGGCGCCCCGCCGTCCGCGCATCTGGTTCGAGATCCTGCTCATCGCGGTCAGTTACTGGCTGTATTCGCTCGTGCGCAACGCCGTCCCGGAGCAGAAGGCCCAGGCGCTCCGCAACGCGGACTGGATCTGGTCGGCGGAGAAGTCCCTGGGTCTGGCCTTCGAGGAAACGGTCAACCACGCGGTCAATTCCGTGACATGGCTGATCGTGTCGATGAACTACTACTACGCGACGCTGCATTTCGTCGTGACCATCGGCGTCCTCGTCTGGCTGTTCCGCCGCCACCCGGGCCGTTACGCGGCGACCCGGCTGGTGCTCTTCGCGACGACGGCCGTGGCTCTGCTCGGCTACTACCTCTACCCGCTGGCGCCACCCCGTCTGATGAACGGCGCGAACTTCATCGACACCGTGCTCCTGCACGAGACGTGGGGCTCGATGGCGTCGGGCGACTTCAAGAACATGTCGAACCAGTACGCGGCGATGCCGTCGATGCACATCGGCTGGTCGCTCTGGTGCGGCCTGACGATCTTCGCCCTGGCCTCGGCGCCCTGGGCCCGCATCCTGGGCCTGCTCTACCCGACGCTCACCCTGGTCGTCATCGTGGCCACCGCCAACCACTTCTGGCTGGACGCTGTGGGCGGCATGGCCTGCCTCGCGTTCGGCTACGCGGTCTCGCGCGTCTGGTACGGCTCGCTTCCGCACCGGCTGCCGAAGTGGGTGCCGGACCGGCGGGGACGGCTGACCGGCCTGCGCACCGCCCGGCTGCCACGCCCGGCTTCGGAGCCGAAGCCGGAGCCGAAGCCGGAGCCGGAATCCAGCCCCTCCGGCGTTTGAGGAGCGGGGTCCGGGGCGGAGCCCCGAGGGGCCCCGGGGCAGGCCCCGGGAGCACGCCCGCTCAGGACGCCGCCCCGTAGAACCGCTCCTCCACCACCGCCCGCGCCCGCCGCGTGATCCGCCGGTAGTCGTCCAACATGTCCCCGACATGCCCCGGCTCGTACCCCAGGTACCGCCCGACCGCCGCCATCTCCCGCGGGTCGGACGGGAAGGTGTCCCCGGGCCGCCCCCGGACCAGCATCACCGCGTTACGGACCCGCGTCGCCAGAACCCACGCCTCGTCCAGCGTCTGCGCGTCCTCCGCCGGAATCAGCTCCGCCGCACACGCGGCGGCCAGGGCCTCACGCGTACGCGTCGTGCGCAGCCCCGGCTCCGCCCAGCCGTGCTGCATCTGCATCAGCTGAACTGTCCACTCGACGTCGCTCAGCCCGCCCCGCCCCAGCTTCGTGTGGAGCGTGGGGTCCGCGCCGCGCGGCATCCGCTCGGACTCCATCCGCGCCTTGAGCCGGCGGATCTCCCGTACGGCGTCCTCGCCGAGCCCTTCCATCGGATACCGCAGCGGATCGACCAGCTCGATGAAGTCGCGCCCCAGCTCCTCGTCGCCCGCCACCGGCTCGGCACGCAGCAAAGCCTGGCTTTCCCAGGCCAGCGACCAGCGCCGGTAGTAGGCCTCGTACGACTTCAGTGTGCGGACCAGCGGCCCGCTCTTGCCCTCCGGGCGCAGGTCGGCGTCGATCAGCAGCGGCGGGTCGGCGGTCGGCAGCTGGAGCAGCCGCCGCATCTCCCCGATGACCGTGTTGGCGGCCCGGGCCGCCTCCTCGTCGCTCACACCCTCGCGCGGCCGGTGGACGAAGAGGACGTCGGCGTCGGAGCCGTAACTCAGCTCGTGCCCGCCGAAGCGGCCCATGCCGATGACGGCGAACCGGGTCGGCAGGGTGTCGCCCCACTGCGCGCGGACGGCGGCCCGCAGCGCGCCCGCGATGGTGACGGCGTTGAGGTCGCTGACGGCCGAGCCGACACGGTCCACGAGGGCCCCGTGATCCTGCTCGGCGGGGTTGTCCTCGGTGCCGTACGAGTCGATGAGGTCGGCGGCCGTCGTGCGGAACAGCTCGCGGCGGCGCACCCCGCGCACCACCGCGACGGCCGACTCCGCGTCCCCGGCCCGCCCCACCGCGGCCAGCACCTCCTGCTCCAGGTGGGCCCGGGTACGGGGCGTGAGCCCCTCCGGGGCGCCGAGGATCGCCACCGCCTCCGGGGCGCGCATCAGCAGGTCCGGGGCGAGGCGGCCGGCGGAGAGGACCCGGGCGAGGTTCTCCGCGGCGGCGCCCTCGTCGCGCAGGAGCCGCAGGTACCACGGGGTCTTGCCGAGCGCGTCGGACACCTTGCGGAAGCCGAGGAGCCCGGCGTCCGGGTCGGCGGAGTCCGCGAACCAGCCGAGCAGCACCGGCAGCAGGGTGCGCTGGATGGCGGCCTTGCGGGACACCCCGGAGGAGAGGGCCTCCAGGTGCCGCAGGGCGGCGGCCGGGTCGGCGTACCCGAGGGCCTCCAGGCGGATCGCGGCGGCCTTCGCGCTGAGCCGGGACTCGGCGGGGGCCAGCTGGGCGACGGCGTCCAGCAGCGGCCGGTAGAAGATCTTCTCGTGCAGCCGCCGCACGACGGAGGCGTGCCGTTTCCAGGCCTTGTTCAGCTCCGCCACCGGGTCGGTGCGCATCCCGAGCGACCGGCCGAGCCGCCGCAGGTCCGCCTCGTCCTCGGGGACCAGATGGGTGCGGCGCAGCCGGTAGAGCTGGATGCGGTGCTCCATGGAGCGCAGGAAGCGGTACGCCTCGTCGAGCTGGGCGGCGTCCGCGCGCCCCACGTACCCGCCCTCGGCGAGCGCCCGCAGGGCCTCCAGGGTGGAGCCGCTGTGCAGGGAGGCGTCGCTGCGTCCGTGCACCAACTGCAGGAGCTGCACCGCGAACTCGACGTCCCGCAGTCCGCCGGGCCCGAGCTTCAGCTCCCGCTCGATCCGGTCGGCGGGGATGTTGTCGACGACACGGCGGCGCATCTTCTGCACGTCGGGGACGAAGTTCTCCCGGTCGGCGGCCCCCCAGACGAGCGGCGAGACCGCCTCGACGTATTCCGCGCCCAGCTCCGGGTCGCCGGCCACCGCGCGGGCCTTGAGCAGGGCCTGGAACTCCCAGGTCTTGGCCCAGCGCTGGTAGTAGGCGAGGTGGGAGCTGAGGGTGCGCACCAGCGGCCCGTTGCGGCCCTCGGGGCGGAGGTTGGCGTCGACCTCCCAGATGGTTCCCTCGATGGTCGTCTCGGAGCAGATCCTCATCATGTGAGCGGCCAGCCGGGTGGCGGCCTGCATGGCCCTGGTCTCGTCGACCCCGTCGCGCGCCTCCCCGACGAAGATCACGTCGACGTCGGAGACGTAGTTCAACTCCCGCCCGCCGCACTTGCCCATCGCGACGACGGCCAGCCGGCACCGGTCCGCGTCCTCGGGCGCGGCCGTACGGGCGATGGCGAGAGCGGCGCGCAGGGTGGCGGTGGCCAGGTCGGCCAGTTCGGCGGCGGTCTGCGCGAGGTCGGTGGTCCCGCAGACGTCCCGGGCGGCGAGGGTGAGCAGACACCTGCGGTAGGCGACCCGCAGCGAGTCCGGGTCGACGGCGTCGGCGAGCCCGCGCTCGAACTCGGCGACCCCGGGGTTCAGATCGACCGCCTCGTACGTGACGAGCGCCTGCCAGTCGCGCGGGTGCCGGGCCAGGTGGTCCCCGAGCGCCTCCGAGGCGCCGAGGACCCCGAGGAGCCGGTCGCGCAGCGGTTTGGCGGTGATGAGGGTGTCGAGCAGCACCTGCCGCTCGCTCTCCGTCCCGGCCTCGGCGATCCGGACCAGGCCGCGCAGGGCCAGATCCGGGTCGGCGGTGGCCCCGAGCGCCTCCAGGAGGACGGGGTCGGACCGTACGGACGCCAGCGCGTCCAGGTTGAGGAGCTGGTCCGCGGCGGACGGGTCGGTGAATCCGTGCCGCAGCAGCCTGGTGAACGTACTGCTCCTGCGCCCCGGCGCCGTCGTCATTCCGTGCTCTCCCGCCAGCCGAACCGAACCGTGTCCCCGTGCGTGGCCCCGGTACGGCTCCGTCGCCGCCCCGGGGCCCTTCGAGCCTAGTCCGGATTCGGGGCGGCGGCGGGGTCCGCCCCCGGAGGAGTCCCTGGCTGTTCAGCAGCCGGGAGGGGGGCCGCCCCGACTGCCGCGACCTGGACCGTTCCGACGAGGACGGTGGCGTACCACTCCTCGGAGACCAGGACCCGGGTGCTCAGTCCGGCGGCGCGCAGGACCTCGACCGCCGTGTCCCGCTGCCGTTCGCTCGCCTCGACGAGCAGGCTGCCGCCGGGCGCGAGCCACTGGGGCGCCTCGGCGGCGACCCGGCGCATGACGTCGAGCCCGTCGCCGCCCCCGTCCAGGGCGACGCGCGGTTCATGGACGCGGGCTTCGGCGGGGAGCAGTTCGACGTCACCGGTGGGGACATAGGGGACGTTGGCGAGCAGCACGTCGACCCGTCCGCGCAGAGCGGCGGGCAGCGGGGCGAACAGATCACCCTCGTAGACGTGCCCCAGGCCGCCGACGTTGCGCCGGGCGCAGCGCACGGCGGCGGGTTCGACGTCGCATGCGTGCAGCTCGGCCGCGTCCGACGCGGAAGCCAGGGCGACGCCGAGCGCGCCGGAACCGCAGCAGAGGTCGACCACGACGGCCCGGCGGGGTGCGAGGGCCGCGGCCTGCGCGACCAGGAACTCCGTACGGCGGCGGGGCACGAAGACGCCCGCGTCCACAGCGAAGCGGCGGCCGTGGAAGTCCGCCCAGCCCAGGACGTGTTCGAGCGGCAGTCCGGCGGCGCGGCGCTCGACGAGAAGGGACAGTTCGCCGACGGACGCGGCGGCCTCGTGGAGGAGACGGGCCTCCTCCTCGGCGAAGACGCAGCCGGCGCGGCGGAGGGCGACGACGGTGGAGGAGAGGGCACCGGAGGAGAGGGAGGGGGCACTGAAGGGGTGAACCGGCATGCGAGCGAAGCCTTTCGGGAAAACCGATGGGCGCTCCGCGATGGGCTTATGCCGTCCGGTCGGCTGCTGCCGGTCGTACGACGCGATCGCGCGGGGTGAGCACCCAGCCTGATCCAGCGGTAATGGGGCTCACCTCCTCGGTCGATCTCGTCGGTCCCGTGGCGTACGGGGGTCGTAACAGTACAACAGCCCGCTCCGCGCCCTTGCGGGGCGCGGGAACGGACCGCTCGGTCAGGGGCCACGCGTCAGAGGCCAGGGGCCAGGGGTCACGCGTCGGGCTGGTCCACGCGGATCTCGTAGGCGATCTCCCAGCGGATGTCCGGCACGATGATGTCGGCCGTCTCCACGGGGCGCCCCTCGGGGTCGAAGTACGTGCGCTCCACCTCGATGACCAGGTCACCGACGGAGATCCCGAGCAGATTCGCCTGCTCCCGCGTCGCGCGGGCCGGGCGGGGAAGCTCGATGCCGGTGACGATGTTCACGCCGATGGACCGCATCCGCTCCACCACACCGATCTTGCCGTGCGGACCCATCTCCGGAAGCAGGATCGGCGTCCCGTCGGTGATGGCCATCGGCTCCCAGCTCTTGGAGAGCTGCACGGGCAGGCCGTCGGCGAGGAACTCGTAGTCGGTCACGACGCAGAGGTCACCGGGCTCGATCGCCAGCCGTTCGGCGATGTCCTCCGGCGCGGGGACCCGTGCCGTGCTGGTGCACTCCCAGTCGGCCTCGTGGTCGAGCTCACTCATGTCCGAGGCGAAGGGACTCTTGCCGCGCTGCTCGCGGTGGCGCGAGCGGACCATGCGGCGGCGCTCGCGGGCCCGCCGGACGTACGTGCCGGAGCCGGCGCGGCCTTCGAGGATGCCCTCGATGATCAGGCGCTCCATGGCCCGCTGCGCCACCGACTGACCGACGCCGTACTCCTCGGCGAAGCGGGCCCGGGACGGCAGCTTGTCCCCCACTGCCCATTCACCGGCCCGGACACGAGCCCGCAGAGCATCCGCCACCTGCAAGTACGGCGTATCACGTGGCATTTGAGCAGCTCCGTGTGTTCGGCGTCGATATGGGCGTCGCTGTTGACAAAGCTAACCCATCAGGTTGAAGCTGAATACTCAGCATTACATGGAGTGACATTCGGTTCATCAGGGGAGAAGTGTGCGCTCTGCACAAGCGCGGGTCGCGGCGCTGACCGGCATGCTCGCCGCCGCCACCGGCACCGAGCCGCGCATCACCACCGGCCTGGACACCTTCCGCGTCGAGGCCGATCTCCCCTCCGAGTTGAGCGCGACCGCGCATTCGGCCGTCCTGGCCGCCCTGGCCACGGCGGACCGCTTCGGCCACACGCTCAACCGCACCGCCGAATACGTGTGGGCCGAGATCAGCAGAGAGGCGAACGTGACCACGACCGAATCCCCGGACACGGCGTACCGCGCCCTGCTCGGCCACACCATGACCTGCACCGCGTGCCGGGCCGGCGTGATCTGCCCCAGCGCCACGAAGCTCGTCCGCGTCTGGCGGGAGACCCGCCGATGAGACGCGGTGCGCGGCGCCGGCGGGAGCAGGGCGCGACCGCCGCCGGCCGACGGCATACGGCCGGACGAACCGCCTGACCCCCCGGCCCGGCCGCCCGTGCCCCGGCAGGAGGGCAGCCGGGCCGGATCACCACCCACCGATCAGAGACGGAGGCACCTGATGCGCGGAACCCACCAGGCGTTACCGGCACCACCCGGGAGGCCCGGATGACGATCGCCCTCTCCACGACGGACGTCCTTGACTGCGAGGCCTGCTGGAACGCCCCGGTCACCGCCGTCCGCCACACCCCCGCCGGCCGCGACCTGCTCTGCGAGGAGTGCGCGGAGGGCGACTACCCGCGCCGCGTCGACCTCTTCCCACCGTTCGGCATCTACGGCCTGACACGCCGAAAGGTCCTGAACGACGGCAAGCACGGCAGCGGCCCCCCGAAGACCCCACCGGACCCGGGCCCTCCGCTGCCCAACCCGCCCCCCGCGCCGTCACCGCCGGGTACGCCGCCGGTGTAGCACGTCCGGTCACGGCCCGGCCCTTGCCCGTCGCGTACGGGCGTACGGGTGGGGCCAGGTCGCGGACCGCTCGTGACAACTCCGGCGACACGGCCGGCCTCACTGCGTAAGGTGGCGATCTTCGGCAGGCGGGGTCCTGCTGGAGTCCCTGATGAGGCTGTGCCGATCACGATGAGTCCCCCCACCTCCGCCCGGCTCCGGCTCGACCGCGCCCTGGAGAGCCTGGACGACACCTTCCGCGGCATGACCGCGCGCGCCGACGAGGCCCAGTGCGACTGCCACTGGGGCAGCCCGGAGGAGTTGGCGCTGCTGAAGACCCCGGACGTCGACCTCTCCCCCGACCTCCTCCGGCGGACCTGGGACGCCCCCGACTGGGCCGACCACGGAGCGGTGTTGCGCCGGATCCTGCCCCAGTTCGCCCGGGCGCTGGTGGGTGGCCGCGTGGAGCCCATGTTCGGTATGTACGAGGTCGGCCGCTCGTTCGCCCGCGGGCACTGGCGGCAATGGCCCGCGGGCCAGGACGCGGCGGTGTGGGAGTTCCTGCACGCCTGGTGGGCCCGGAGCCTCGTGGACCCGGCCCCCGCCGTGCCCGTACACGAGATCCTGGCCCTGTGCGCCGAGGCCTCCGCCACGCTCGGCCCGTGGCTCACCGTCTGGGAGGCCCTGGACCACGAGATGTCCGACCGTCACCTGGCCCAAGCGGCCGCCGAGTGGGAGTACGGCCTCCTGGGCGACCAACTTCCCTGGGACGCGTGGGACTACGAGGACGAGAGCGGCATGCGCGGCGAGCTGGCCGCCTGGCTGGTCCACCACGTGCCGAGGCGGCTGCGCCTCCGGAAGGGATCCGCGGCACTGCTGCACCGCGTACGCCTGATCGGCCTCACCGGCCCGGCCCGCTGGGAGGACCCGCACTGGCCGGGCCACCGCTACTGAACGGGCCTCTCCCGTCGTCATCGGTCTCACGGTCCTGCCCTCGTTCCGCCCTCCGACGGGATGACGCCAACGTGCCGCCCGCACGTAGAGTCAGCCCGAAGAGAGCACGGATCCGGGGGGATTCATGACGGCTGCGGATGCACCGCCCATCGTCTTCGTACACGGGACGCGGTTCAGCGCGGGGCAATGGAGCCACCAGCTCGCCGCGCTCCAAAAGGACTTTCGGGTGGCCGCCGTTGACCTACCGGGCCACGGTGCGCGCTCCGCCCAGCCCTGGAGCCTGAACGCGGCGACGGAGATCATCGCCTCCGCGGTGGACTCGCTCGACCACGGGCCGGCGCTGGTCGTCGGGCACTCGCTCGGCGGATACGCCTCGCTGGAGTTCGCACGCCACTGCCCGGAGCGGCTGCGGGGGTTGGTTCTCGCGGGGGCCAGCGCCTCGACGCGTGGTCCGTGGGCAACGCCGTACCGGTGGGCGGTCGGGCTCGTCCCCCGTATACCCGCGGACCGGTTGACCCGCTGGAACGACAGGTTGCTACGTCGGCTCTATCCCCCCGAAGTGGTGGATGCCACCATCAGCTCCGGTTACGCGTTCCACGCTCTGCCGGCCGCCTGGGGCGAGGTGCTGGGCCGCTTCGACGCCCATGCGATGCGTCATGTGGCGGCTCCGGTGCTCATCCTGAACGGCGAGAAGGACACCGTCTTCCGGTCCGACGAGATGGACTTCGTCCGCGCGCATCCGCAGGCCCGCATCGAGTTGATCCCCCGGGCGAGGCATCTCGCGAACTTCGACGACCCGGATGCCTTCACCGATGCCATCCGCCGCTTTGCCCTCCACCTGCCCGCTCACAGCTGAGCGCGCCGGAGCAGGGTCCACCGGGGTGGCCCGAGCACCGGGAGACCGCGAGGCAAGGCGCAGTCGGGCCCGCCGCCCGTGGGGCCTGACGGCCCCTGGAGGGCCCAGGGTTGCCCATGGCCACGGGCGGGCCGCTTCGGTGGGACCGGGCGACCCGCCCGTCGTGCGTGCTCCGAGCCACCGGCCCGCGGCTACAGCACCGGCAGCAGGTTCTTCAGCTCGAAGGCCGTGACCTCGCTGCGGTACTCCTCCCACTCCTGCTTCTTATTGCGCAGGAAGAAGTCGAAGACGTGCTCGCCCAGCGTCTCGGCGACCAGTTCGCTCTTCTCCATCAGCGAGATCGCCTCGCCCAGGTTCTGCGGGAGCGGCTCGATGCCCATCGCGCGGCGCTCCGCGTCGGAGAGGGCCCAGACGTCGTCATCGGCGCCGGCCGGGAGTTCGTAGCCCTCCTCGATGCCCTTGAGGCCCGCGGCGAGCAGGACCGCGTAGGTGAGGTACGGGTTGGCGCCGGAGTCGATGGAGCGGACCTCGACGCGGGCCGAGCCGGTCTTGCCGGGCTTGTACATCGGGACGCGGATGAGGGCGGAGCGGTTGTTGTGGCCCCAGCAGATGTACGAGGGGGCCTCGCCGCCCGCGCCGGCCGCGCGGGAGGAGCCGCCCCAGATGCGCTTGTAGGAGTTGACCCACTGGTTGGTGACGGCCGAGATCTCCGCCGCGTGCGTCAGCAGGCCCGCGATGAAGGAGCGGCCCACCTTGGAGAGCTGGTACTCCGCGCCCGACTCGTAGAAGGCGTTGCGGTCGCCCTCGAAGAGGGAGAGGTGGGTGTGCATGCCCGAACCGGGGTACTCCGAGAACGGCTTCGGCATGAACGTGGCCTGCACGCCCTGTTCCAGCGCCACCTGCTTCATCACCAGACGGAACGTCATGATGTTGTCCGCGGTGGAGAGCGCGTCCGCGTACCGCAGGTCGATCTCCTGCTGGCCGGGGGCGCCCTCGTGGTGGCTGAACTCGACCGAGATGCCCATCGATTCGAGCATGGTGATCGCCTGGCGGCGGAAGTCCATGCCGACGTTCTGCGGTGTGTGGTCGAAGTAGCCCGAGCTGTCCGCCGGCGTCGGGCGGGTGCCGTCGACCGGCTTGTTCTTCAGCAGGAAGAACTCGATCTCGGGGTGGGTGTAGAAGGTGAAGCCGAGGTCGGACGTCTTCGCGAGGATGCGCTTGAGGACGTAGCGCGGGTCCGCGAAGGACGGGGAGCCGTCCGGCATCAGGATGTCGCAGAACATCCGCGCGGTGCCGGGGGCCTCCGCGCGCCAGGGCAGGATCTGGAAGGTGCCCGGGTCCGGCTTGGCGATCATGTCTGATTCGTACACGCGGGCGAAGCCCTCGATCGCCGAGCCGTCGAAGCCGATGCCCTCGTCGAAGGCCTGTTCCAGCTCGGCCGGAGCCACGGCGACGGACTTGAGGAACCCGAGGACGTCGGTGAACCACAGCCGCACGAAGCGGATGTCGCGCTCCTCAAGGGTCCTGAGGACGAATTCCTGCTGCTTGTCCATTGCCACATCCTTGCAGTTCAGACGGTCCGTGCACCACCGCCCGGGGTAGGGGGACACTTCAGTATCGCGACCCGGGATTTCCCCCAGATTACGCACACGGTGTGAGAGAGAGCACTCGGCCACCCACTACGATCGGCGACCGTGGCGCACGGGGGCGGCGGCCGGGCGACGGCCGGCTTTCCGCCCGGCTTCCCAAGCGGCTTTCCGCCCGTCCGCGCGCATCGGTTCACGGACCGTCCTCCCTCCTCCCGGCCCCTTCGCAGAAGGACTCGACGACATGAGCTTCGACCCCCGGCACCCCCAGCCCCAGGCCCCCGACACGCGCGCCCGCGCCACCCGCAACCGGGCCGTCGCCATAGGGCTGGGCGCTGCCGTCGTGGCCGGTCTCGTCGCCTTCGGCTCGTACCTGCTGCTGGAGAACTCCGAGGCGAACGAGAAGTCCGACGACGCCTCGGCGGCCCAGGACGGCAAGCACCCGGGCGGGCACGGCGACGCCCACGGCGACGCCACGGGCGGGGCCATCGAGGGGCTGAAGTCGTGGGACGCGGCGAAGCTCGGCCGCGAGCACGTCGCGGGCTCGGTGGACTATCCGATGAAGCCCCCGGTCGGCGGTGACCACAACCAGGCCTGGATGAACTGCGACGGCGATGTATACGAGAAGGCCCTCCCGGACGTGAACGCCGTGCACTCCCTGGAGCACGGCGCGGTCTGGGTCACCTACAACGGCAAGGCCGCCGACGCCGATGTCGCCGCTCTGGCCGAGCGTGTCAGGAAGACCCCGTTCACGCTGATGAGCCCGTACGCGGCTCAGGAGGGCGCGATCATGCTCAGCGCCTGGGGCAAGCAGGTCGCCGTCGACTCCGCCGACGACAGGCGGGTGGACCAGTTCCTCACCCAGTACGTCCAGGGCGCGCAGACCCCCGAGCCCGGCGCACCCTGCACCGGCGGGCTGGCGACGGTGCCGCGGTGACGGCCGGTGAGCGGGCCGCCGAGGAGCGGACGGTCCCGGGCACGGTCTCCCAGGCCGCCCTCGTGGAGCGGCGGAAGACCCGGCGTGTCCGCTGGGCGGCCGGGAGCGCCGTGGCCCTCGCCCTGCTCTTCGCGGGGGCGGCCACCGTCGCCTCCGCGCGGGGCGACGGGGGCGGGGCGGGAGCGGGGGACGCCCGTGTCCGTGTTCCGGGGGCCTCGTCCGCCGACGCCGGGTTCGCCCGGGACATGGCCGTCCACCATCAGCAGGCCGTCGAGATGTCGTTCATCGTCCGCGACCGCACGGACGACGAGGACGTGCGCCGTCTCGCCTACGACATCGCCAACACCCAGGCCAACCAGCGCGGCATGCTGCTGGGCTGGCTCGACCTGTGGGAGCTGCCGAAGGTCGCCCCGGGCGGGGAGCGGCCCATGGCGTGGATGGCACCCGAGACGGGTGGGGACGGGCACGGCGGGCACCGCGAGCACGACAAGCACGGTTCGGGCGGCGCCGAGGCGGGTTCCGGTGCGGACGGGGTGCTCATGGCGGGCATGGCGAGCCGCTCGGAGCTGGCGCGGCTCGACCGCCTCGACGGTGAGCGGGCCGAGGTGTTCTTCCTCCAGTTGATGACGGACCACCACAAGGGCGGCGTCGTCATGGCCGAGGCCTGTGCGTCCCTGTGCGCGGTTCCGGCCGAGCGGCGGCTCGCCCGGGGCATGGTCGAGGGTCAGCAGTCCGAGCTGGGGCTGATGCGGGACATGCTGGCCGAGCGGGGTGCCGAGCCTCGGGCCTGAGCCGCGCCTTCGGGCCCGAGCCGCGCGCTCGGGCCCGAGCCATGTCTTCGGGCCCGAGCCGTGCCTTCCGGCCTGAGCCCGGACGGCGGGTGCGTCAGCTTTCGTCCTCGCGGCGGCGCACCCGAACGGGTGATTGCGGTCGCGCGGCCCCGGCGGGGCGGTGACGATGGGTTGCGCTCGGGGCCGTACGGCAGTGCCATCGGCACGCAGGAGGAAAATCCCCCATGACGACCGCCAAAGACATCATGCACAGCGGGGCCCGCTGGATCCCCGCTCACGAGACGCTCGACCGTGCGGCCCAGCTGATGCGCGAGCACAACGTGGGCGCGCTTCCGGTGTCCGCCGACGGTGACTCCGACCGGATGGTCGGCATCATCACCGACCGCGACATCGTCGTCGGCTGTGTGGCCAAGGGGCACGACCCGGCGAAGACCACGGCGGGCGATCTCGCACAGGGCACGCCCCGCTGGATCGAGGCGGACGCCGACGTGAACGCGGTCCTGGAGGAGATGCAGACCCATCGCATCCGCCGGCTGCCCGTCGTCGAGAACAAGAAGCTCGTCGGCATGATCAGCGAGGCCGACCTCGCGCAGCACCTCACCGAGGAGCAGATCGCGGGCTGGGCGGAGAAGGTCTACGCCCGCGGCTGAGCCGCCATCCGTACGACCGTGGCCGGCGCCCCGCCGCCCCCGTCCCGCCCCGGCACCGGGGTGGCGGGGTGCCGGGCGCCCCCCGCCCGGTACGTATACCCACCATGGGTAGGGTGGTCCGCATGGTGGGCAGGACGCGGAGCAGGAGCAGGACGTACGGGCAGCTGATGCTGTTCGCCGCTCTGCTGTTCGGCATCGTCACCATGCACACGGTCGGGCATCCGGAGGAACACGGCGGCCCGCCGTCGTCGCCCCGTGCCCTGACCGAGCACGTGGCCCCGGCACCCGGCCCGGCTCACGGCCCGGATCGGGCCCAGGGCCCCGCCCCGGCCCCTGCCCCTGCTCACGACCCGGCTCCGGGCGTCGCCGACGCCCAGCAGCCGCCTCCGCACGGCTCCCCCGGCTCCGGCGCCCCCATGAGCGGTATGGATCCGCTCTCCGTCTGTCTCGCCGTCCTCGGCGTCTGGGGCCTCGCCCTCCTCGGTTTCTGGCTGCTCGGGCTGCGCGCCGACGGGCGGCCCCTCGGTACGCCGGTGGGCGCGGGGCTGCTGCGGGCCCTGCGGCCGATCCCGCCGCCCCGGATATCGGTGCTCGCCAGCGTTTCGGTGCTGCGTATTTAGGAGTGGGCGTCTCACCTCCGCCCCCTCCACGCAACAACAGCCCTTCAGTTCTTCAGTTCTTCAGAGGTGTATTCGGCATGCCCACGCAACCCACTCGACGCGCCGTGCTCGGCGCCGCTCTCGCCGTCGCCGGCACGGGAGCCCTCGCCGCCTGTTCCGACGGGGGCGGCAACCACAGCGGGGGCCACTCCCCCGGCGGAGCGCAGGACTCCGGCACGTACGTCTCGCCCGACGGCAAGGAAGTCGAGGCGGCCGAGGCGGCGCGCGGCTCCGGCCCCGTGCGCAAGGTCTCCCTCACCGCCACCCGTGCCCGGCTCGACCTCGGCGGCGGGCGGACCGTCGCCTCCTGGGCGTACGGGGACCGGCTGCCCGGACGCGAGGTGCGGGTGACGGCGGGCGACACGCTCGCCCTCACCCTCGCCAACCATCTGCCGGAGCCCACCTCGCTGCACTGGCACGGCCTCGCCCTGCGCAACGACATGGACGGGGTCCCGGGGCTGACCCAGCGGGACATCGCACCGGGAGCCGACTTCGCGTACCGGTTCGCCGTGCCGCACCCGGGGACGTACTGGTTCCACCCGCACTCCGGTGTCCAGCAGGACCGGGGGCTGTACGCGCCGCTGATCGTCGAGGACCCGAAGGAGCCGTTGGCGTACGACAAGGAGTGGGTCGTCGTCCTCGACGACTGGGTCGACGGGGTGGAGGGGTCCACTCCGGACGCCGTCCTCAAGGAGCTGTCCGGGGACATGGGCGGCGGGATGGACCACGGCGCGCACACCATGTCGGGCGAAGAGGACACGGGCGGCAAGGACGGCAAGGACTCGGGGGGCAAGGGCACGGGAGGCAAGGAGTCGGGAGGCAAGGACTCGGGGGGTGACGGGCCCTCGCGGATGATGATGGGGGCCACCAGCGAGCTGCTCGGCGGGGACGCCGGCGATGTGGCCTACCCGCACTACCTGGTCAACGGGCGGGTGCCGCAGGACCCGTCCTCCTTCTCCGCGCGGCCCGGCGACCGTATCCGGCTGCGGATCATCAACGCCGGCGGCGACACCGCCTTCCGGGTCGCGCTCGGCGGGCACCGGATGACCGTGACGCACACCGACGGGTTCCCGGTGCGGCACACCACGGGTGACGCGCTGCTGCTGGGGATGGGCGAGAGGTACGACGTCCTCGTCACCGCCGGCGACGGGGTCTTCCCGCTGACCGCGCTGGCCGAGGGGAAGAAAAAGTCCGCGCTGGCCGTGCTGCGGACCGGGAGCGGGGCCACGCCCGCCGCCTCCGTACGGCCCAAGGAGCTGGACGGGAAGCTGGTGGAGGCGGGGCGGCTGGTGCCGGACCCGTCGGTGGCACTGTCCGCCCGCGCGCCCGACCGGACGATCCGGATCCGGCTCACCGGCGGGATGGCGAAGTACGACTGGGCCTTCGACGGGCAGCCGTACAGCGCGAAGCAGCGGCGGCCGGTGGAGGCGGGCGAGCGGGTGCGGGTCGTCTTCGACAACGCGACGGCCATGTGGCACCCCCTCCATCTGCACGGCCACACCTTCGCGCTCGGCGGGAACGCCGCCGGGGCCCGTAAGGACACCGCGATCGTGCTGCCGCACCGGTCGCTGACCGTGGAGTTCGACGCCGACAACCCGGGCCTGTGGATGGTGCACTGCCACAACGTCTACCACGCGGAGGCGGGGATGATGACGGTCCTCGGCTACCGGAGCTGACCCCGCGATCCTCGGCGGGTCGGGGCTGACACCCCATCGACCTGCGGTTTCGGCGGGCCGGAGCAGATTTTGCCCGGCCCGCCGGGACATCGCGTCAGAAAGACGATTACACTGGGCTCCGTGCCTCAACTACGCCTCGCACTGAATCAGATCGACTCCACCGTCGGCGACCTCGCCGGCAACGCGGAGGCGATCGTCCACTGGACCCGGCACGCCGCCGAGCAGGGCGCCCACCTGGTGGCGTTCCCCGAGATGGTGCTGACCGGATACCCCGTCGAGGACCTGGCCCTGCGGTCGTCCTTCGTCGAGGCCTCGCGTCAGGCGCTGCGCGCGCTGGCCGCCCGGCTCGACGCGGAGGGCTTCGGCGAACTGCCGGTCGTCGTCGGCTATCTGGACCGCTCCGAGCACGCCGCGGCGCGCTACGGGCAGCCGGCCGGTTCCCCGCGCAACGCCGCCGCCGTGCTGCACCGCGGCGGGATCGCGCTCAACTTCGCCAAGCACCACCTGCCGAACTACGGGGTGTTCGACGAGTTCCGGTACTTCGTACCGGGCGACTCGATGCCCGTCGTCCGGATCCACGGCATCGACGTGGCCCTCGCGATCTGCGAGGACCTGTGGCAGGACGGCGGGCGCGTCCCGGCCGCCCGGTCCGCCGGCGCCGGGCTGCTGCTGTCGATCAACGCCTCGCCGTACGAGCGGGACAAGGACGACACCCGGCTGGAGCTGGTCCGCAAGCGGGCCCAGGAGGCCGGCTGCACGACGGCTTATCTGGCGATGATCGGCGGCCAGGACGAGCTGGTCTTCGACGGCGACTCGATCGTCGTCGACAAGGAGGGCGAGGTCATCGCCCGCGCCCCGCAGTTCTCCGAGGGCAGCGTCATCCTCGATCTGGAGCTGCCCGCCGCCGAGGCCGTGGCGCCCTCCGGCGTGGTCGACGACGGACTGCGCATCGACCACGTGGTGCTGTCCGACCGGCCCGTGGACGCGTACGAGCCGGAGCTGGCGGGCGGGTACGCGGAGCGGCTGGGCGACGAGGAGGAGATCTACTCCGCGCTGGTGGTCGGGCTGCGCGCGTACGCCGCGAAGAACGGTTTCAGCAGCGTGCTGATCGGGCTCTCCGGCGGTATCGACTCCGCGATCTGCGCGGCCATCGCCTGCGACGCGCTCGGCGCCGAGCACGTGTACGGCGTCTCGATGCCGTCGAAGTACTCCTCGGACCACTCCAAGGGCGACGCGGCCGAGCTGGCGCGGCGGACCGGGCTGAACTTCCGCACCGTACCGATCGAGCCGATGTTCGACGCCTACATGGGGTCGCTCCAGCTCACCGGCCTCGCCGAGGAGAACCTCCAGGCGCGGCTGCGCGGCACGATGCTGATGGCCCTGTCCAACCAGGAGGGGCAGATCGTGCTGGCGCCGGGCAACAAGTCCGAGCTGGCGGTCGGTTACTCCACGCTGTACGGGGACGCGGTCGGCGCGTACGGTCCGATCAAGGACGTGTACAAGTCGTCGGTCTTCCGGCTGGCGAAGTGGCGGAACCGTGCCGCCGAGGAGCGGGGGCAGACCCCGCCGATCCCGGAGGCCTCGATCACCAAGCCGCCGAGCGCGGAGCTGCGGCCGGGGCAGGTCGACACGGACTCGCTGCCGGACTACGACGTCCTGGACGCGATCCTGGAGATGTACGTCGACCGGGACCAGGGGCTTGACGCCATCGTGGCGGCCGGGTTCGACGCGGAGCTGGTGGCGAAGACGCTGCGGATGGTGGACGCGGCCGAGTACAAGCGGCGGCAGTACCCGCCGGGGACGAAGATCTCGCCCAAGGGGTTCGGGAAGGACCGGCGGCTGCCGATCACGAACCGGTGGCGCGAGTCGTCGTAGCCGGGTGGGGTGGGCGGGCGGTCACCGGGGGCGTCCGGTGGCCGCCTCCGTCCTCGAACGCCGGACGGGCTGAACCGGCCCAGCACCGACGAAGGTGCGGGCACGCCCTGCCCAGGGTTCCGTCCTCAATCGCCGGACGGGCTTGTTGTCGCCGGTTCGCGGGGCGAGGTGCGGGGGCCGCCTGCCACCACGCGGGATGCCGGGGAGGGGTCCCGGTCCAGGTAGCCCGCTGTCGCCGCCACCGCCAGGCCGATCACGGCCAGCACCGCGCCGACCAGGGCCGGGGACGTCCAGCCCCAGCCCGCCGCGATCGCCACGCCGCCCAGCCAGGCGCCGCCCGCGTTGGCCAGGTTGAACGCGGAGTGGTTGGAGGCGGAAGCCAGCGTCGGGGCGTCCTTCGCCTTGTTCATCACGAGCATCTGGAGCGGGGTCGTGGTCATGAAGCCGACTCCGCCCAGCAGCACCACCATCACCAGGGCCGCCCACGGGACGTGCACCGTGAACGGGAACACCACCAGGATCACCGCGAGCGCGCCGAGCGATCCGTACAGGGTCGGGCGCAGCGCCCGGTCCGTGAGGGGGCCCGCGGCGAGGGCGCCCAGGGTCATCCCGATGCCGAAGAGGGCCAGGACCAGGGTGACGGAGGATTCGCCGAAGCCCATCGCCTTCGTGGTCATGGCCGAGAGGTACGAGTACACCGCGAAGACCCCGGCGAAGCCGAAGACGGCGGTGAGCAGGCCGAGGATCACCTGACGGTTGCCGAGGGCCCGCAGCTCGCGGCGGACGTCCTGGTGCGCCTCGACGGGGATGTGGGGCACCAGACGTGTGAGGGCCGCCATGGCCGCGAGGCCGATCGCCGCGACCACGAGGAAGGTGGCCCTCCAGCCGAGGTGCTGGCCGAGCAGCGTGGCGGCGGGGACGCCGACGATGTTGGCGACGGTCAGGCCGAGGAACATCGTCGCGACGGCCCGCGCCTGGCGGCCCTCGGAGACCAGCCGGGCGGCGACGACCGCGCCGACGCCGAAGAACGCGCCGTGCGGGAGGCCTGCGAGGAAGCGGCCCGCGATGAGCCAGCCGAAGTCCGGGGCGAGCGCGGATGCGAGGTTGCCGACGGTGAACAGCGCCATCAGGAGCAGGAGCATCCGCTTGCGCGGGACCCGCGAGCCGAGCCCGGTGAGCAGGGGCGCGCCCAGGACGACGCCGATCGCGTACGCCGACACGAGGTATCCGGCGGTGGGCACGGACGTGCCCAGGTCGTCCGCCACATTGGGGAGCAGCCCCATCATGACGAACTCCGTCGTGCCTATGCCGAAGGCGCTCACGGCCAGGGCGAGGAGAGCCAGGGGCATGGGGAAGGGGCCTTTCAGGGAGGGCGGGGGCCTGCGGGACGCGCGGCGGGGGAACAGCGGGAAGCCGTTGCCGGGGCACGCCGGGTGCCGTGCCGGACAACGGCTCACGCCATATGTAAGTTACCGGAACAAATTCTCGCAGAGGTTTATGCCGGGCCGCCTACCGGCAGGTGAACGGCTCGTTGCGCCGGGCCTGCGGGACCTGCCGGGCCTACCGGGGCTGCGGGGCCTGTTGAGCCTGCCAGGCCTGTCGCATACGTCACAGCTCCACGCGGGCCGCGATCGGGAGGTGGTCGCTGTCGGTCGCCGCGAGGGTCCAGGAGGCCAAGGGCTCGACACCCTTGACCATGATCTGGTCGATCCGGGCCATCGGGAACGAGGCGGGCCAGCTGAAGCCGAAGCCGTCGCCCGCCGCGCCCTGGGTGGAGCGCATCTGCGCGGTGACCGCGTTCAGCGAGCGGTCGTTCATCGTGCCGTTCAGGTCGCCGAGCAGGACGACGCGCTCCACCCGTTCGTCGGCGATGGCCTCGCCGAGCGCGTCGGCGCTGTTGTCGCGCTGGTTGGCGGTGAACCCGGCGTGCAGCTTCACGCGGACGGACGGCAGGTGGGCCACGTACACCGCGACCTCGCCCTGCGGGGTCCTGACCGTCGAGCGCATCGCGCGGGTCCAGCCCATCTTGATGTCGACGGGCTTGGTGTCGGCCAGCGGGTACTTGCTCCACAGCCCCACGGTGCCCTGGACGGAGTGGTACGGGTAGCGGTCGGCCAGCGACTTCTCGTACGTGGAGACCTGCCTGCCCGGGAGTTCCTGGAGGGCCACGACGTCCGCCCCGGAACCGGCGACCTGCTGGGCGGTGCCGTCGGGGTCGGGGTTGCCCGCGTTGACGTTGTGGGTGGCGACGGTGAGGTCGCCGCCGCCGCCGGACTTGTCGGTGAGCAGGCCCCCGAAGACGTTGAGCCAGACCACGACAGGCAGCAGCAGCGCGACCAGGGCGGTCGCGGAGCGCCGCACCAGGCCCAGGACCAGCAGCACCGGGATGAACAGCGCGGCCCACGGCAGGAACGTCTCGATGAGGCTGCCGAGGTTGCCGAGCCGGTTGGGGATCTGCGCGTGGACGACCATCAGCAGGGTCAGCAGCACCGAGCAGAGGGCCAGCACGATTCCGCGCCGCCAGATGCCCCGGTCGGATTTCAGCCTGGCCCACAGGCCCCGGAAGCGGGATCCGCCGACCTCCGGCTGCTCCGCGCTGCCGTTGTCCGTGTCCGCTCCGTACGCCTGCACCATCGCGCTGTCCTCACTGCCTTGCCCTGCACATCGCCGCGCCCTCGACCCTAGGCGACTCGACCCTAGGCGATGAGTGGCGCCTTTCCGCCCGTCGGCCCACAGACCCGCCCGACGTCCCACGACCGTACGGAGTGCCCGTACGCGAACCAGGACGCCGGAGGCGGGAGGACGGGTTCCGGTGCGGGTCCGGCCCGGGGGCCTTGTGACAGAACGATCACACTCGTACGGGGGCGAGCCCTCCCGGCGGAGCGGCGATCACGCGGTCCACGGCGTTCTCGGTGTTCTTGGGGTTCTCGGTGTTCTTGGGGTTCTTGGGGTTCTTGGGGTTCTTGGGGAGCGGCGCGCAGGGGAGGTGCACCGCGCGGACAGCCGTACGGACAGGCGTGCGAACAGGCGTGCGGGCCCACTTCCCGAGCGGCGGGGCGGGATGCCACCATGGAAGGGATCCGGGGACGCCGTCAGGGCGCCTCGAGATGACGAAGGAGCCACCGGCCATGTCGCTTCAGGCTGCACAGAATCCGTCCTCCCCCAAGGAGGCCTCCGCCTCCCCCGCAGGCGCGTCTTCCCCGGCAGGCGCGTCCGCCGACAGCGGCAAAGCGCTGTACGGAGGGAAGTCGACCCGCCGCATCACTGTCCACGACATCGCCGCCGCCACGGAGCGCGGCGAGAAGTGGCCGATGCTCACCGCCTACGACGCGATGACCGCGTCCGTCTTCGACGAGGCCGGCATCCCGGTCATGCTCGTCGGGGACTCCATGGGCAACTGCCACCTCGGCTACGAGACCACCGTGCCGGTGACGATGGACGAGATCGCCATGCTGTCCGCCGCCGTCGTCCGGGGCACCAAGCGCGCCCTCGTCGTCGCCGACCTGCCCTTCGGCTCGTACCAGGAGGGCCCCGTCCAGGCCTTGCGCAACGCCACCCGGCTGGTCAAGGAGTCGGGCGTCGGCGCGGTCAAGCTGGAGGGCGGCGAGCGGTCCCACGAGCAGATCCGGCTGCTGGTCGAGGCCGGCATCCCGGTCATGGGCCACATCGGCCTGACCCCGCAGTCCGTCAACGCGATGGGCTACCGGGTCCAGGGGCGCGGCGAGGAGGCCGCCCAGCAGCTGCTGCGCGACGCCAAGGCCGTGCAGGACGCGGGCGCGTTCGCCGTCGTGCTGGAGCTGGTGCCCGCCGAGCTGGCCGCCGAGGTCACCCGTACGCTGCACATCCCGACCGTCGGCATCGGCGCCGGTTCCGCGACCGACGCCCAGGTGCTCGTCTACACGGACATGGTCGGGCTGACCGGTGGCAAGGTGCCGCGCTTCACCAAGCAGTACGCGAACCTGCGTCAGGTGCTCGGCGACGCGGCGAAGGAGTTCGCGGACGAGGTCGTCGGCGGCACGTTCCCGGCGCCGGAGCACACCTTCCACTGACGCGCGCACCGCCCCACGGGCCGTTCGACGCGCCGTCCGACGCGTCTTCGTCCCGCGCCCACCAGCCATTTCCCGCACCACCGACAGCCCGCCGACATCCCCCATCGGCGGGCTGTCGCCCGTCCGGCGTCCGGTTCCGGGCCGTGTCGGCGGCCTGCCAGTGATCTGTCGGCGGTCTGTCGGTGGGTGCTGGTTTGCTGGTGGCCATGGAACGAATCGACAAGAACCCCAGCAGCGGCCGGAACGCGGTCGAGGTGCGGGGGCTGGTCAAGCACTACGGCGAGACCAAAGCACTGGACGGCGTGGACCTCGACGTCCGCGAAGGCACCGTCCTCGGTGTGCTCGGCCCCAACGGCGCGGGCAAGACCACTCTCGTACGCTGCCTGTCCACCCTGATCACCCCCGACTCCGGCCACGCGGTCGTCGCGGGCTTCGACGTGGTGAGGCAGCCCCGGCAGCTGCGCCGCACCATCGGCCTCACCGGGCAGTACGCCTCGGTCGACGAGAAGCTCTCCGGCTGGGAGAACCTCTACATGATCGGGCGGCTGCTCGATCTGCCCCGCAAGCGGGCCCGGGCCCGCGCCGACGAGCTGCTGGAGCGGTTCTCGCTCACCGAGGCCGCCAAGCGGGCCTGCATGGAGTACTCCGGCGGAATGCGCCGCCGGCTCGACCTGGCCGCCTCCATGATCGGCAGCCCCTCCGTCCTCTACCTGGACGAGCCGACGACGGGTCTCGACCCCCGTACCCGTAACGAGGTCTGGGAGGAGGTTCAGCGGATGGTCGCCGAGGGCGCGACCGTCCTGCTGACCACCCAGTACATGGAGGAGGCGGAGCAGCTCGCCAAGGAGCTGACCGTGATCGACCGCGGGAAGATCATCGCCCGGGGCGGGGTCGACGAGCTGAAGGCGAAGGTCGGCGGACGCACTCTCCAGATCCGGCCCTCGGACCCGGCGGAGCTGGCCGCGATGGCGCGGGCGGTCCGGGAGGCGGGCCTCGACGGCGTCGCCGGCGCGCAGGCGGTGCCGGACGAGGGCCTGCTGTACGTACCGATCCTCAGCGACGAGCAGCTGACCGCCGTCATCGGGCTGCTGGGCGTCAGGGGCTTCTCCCTCGCCCATGTCTCCACCGCTCTGCCCAGCCTCGACGAGGTGTTCCTCGCGATCACCGGCGACAAGGCCACGCCCCTCTCCGACCAGGCTCCCCAGGAGGTCGCCGCATGAGCACCACGACACTGACCCCCGCCCCCGCCGGGGCCGCGGACACCACGCCGTCGAAGCCGGCGGTGGCCGACGAGGGCCGGATCGGTCTGCGGGCCAACCTGCGACACATCGGGGCGCTGGCGCGGCGCAATCTGCTCCAGATCAAGAAGGACCCCGAGTCGATGTTCGACGTCCTTCTCATGCCGGTCATCTTCACGCTGCTGTTCGTGTACGTCTTCGGCGGCTCGGTCGGCGGCAGCCTCGGCGGGAACCGGCAGGACTACCTGAACTACCTGATTCCCGGGCTGATGGCGATGATGGGCATGAACATCGCGATGGCCGTCGGAACCGGGGTCAACGACGACTTCCGCAAGGGCGTCATGGACCGGTTCCGGACGATGCCGATAGCCCGCTCCTCGGTGCTGATCGCCAAGATCGTGGTCGAGCTGGGCCGGATGATGGTCGCCATCACCATCCTCCTCGGGATGGGCTTCGCCCTCGGCATGACCGTGGGCACGTCCGTGGTCGGGCTGCTGGCGGCGGTCGCCCTGTCGGCGGTGTTCGGCGCCGCCATCATGTGGATCTTCATCGTGCTCGGGCTGGCCATGAAGACGGCCCAGGCGGTCCAGGGCATGGGCATGCTGGTGCTGATGCCCCTGCAGTTCGGGTCCTCCATCTTCGCGCCGCCCGCGACCATGCCGGGCTGGCTCCAGGCGTTCACCGACTACAACCCGCTGTCCAATCTGGCGGACGCGGCGCGGGGCCTGATGATGGGCGGCCCGGTCGCGAACTCCGTCTGGGTGACGCTCGCCTGGGCGGCGGGCATCACGCTGGTGATGGCTCCGCTGGCGGTGTCCAAGTTCCGCAAGAAGGCCTGAGCGAGCGCCCTGAGCAGGAATGCCTCAGCGGGAGGGCTTGCGCGCGGAACGCCTGAGCGCGGGCGGCCCGAGCGGGAACGCCTGAGCGCGGAAGCGTTACGACGGAGGGCTGCGCCGGTACGTCTCCGCCAGGGCGGTGGCCTCATGGAGTGTGAGGCCACCGCCCTCCGCGTACGCCGCCGTGTACGCCGCGTCGTCGATCCACACGCGGACGGCCCGCTCGGCGTGGGCCAGGTTGCGACGCTCCATCATGCTCGGCACATGCCCCTTCGGCAGGAGAGTCGCCTGGCACGCCAGCAGCCGGGCCGCGTCCTTCGCCGCTCCGGGGCCGCCGAATCCGGCGAGTGCGTGGGCGATGGCCGTCAGGTGGGCCGACGGCATCTGCGGGGCCACCGCCATCGACAGGGGGTCCCGGGAGCTGGTCAGCGCGGTCAGCGCGTTCTCCAGGGCGGAGGCGTACGCGCCGTCGAGGTTGTCCAGCCAGGCCAGAACCCCGTGGACGAAGCCGCCGAAGATGGCGGCGTCGCGCCCCTTGAAGTCCTCCCGGACGAGCTGCGTCTGGCTGCGGGCCTCGTCCACGCGCCCCTGGAGCCCGAGCACGAACCCCAGGTGCATCCGGGCCATCGGCGTCGCCTCGTGGCCCGACTGCCGCCCGTTCTCGGTGACGTCGCGCAGGATGGCCTCGGCCTCCGGGAGACGGTCGATCTCGATGAGGGCCCCGGCGTACCGGGCACGCAACAGGGCCACCTGGCTCTGGGCGCCGATCCTCTGCGCGTAGTCCACAGCCGCCCCGTAGTCGTTCAGGGCCGCCGTGAACTCACCCGCCCTCTCGTTCGCCTCGCCCCGCGACGAGAGCGCTTCGGCGGCGCCCCAGTCGTCGCCGAGCCGGGTGTAGATCTCCAGGCTCTCGTCGGCGTCGGCGCGCGCCTCGGCCACCCGCTCGGGGGTGTTCGACAGGAAGTTGGCGCGGGTGTGGAGTGCGGAGCCGAGCTCCCATTCGTAGCCGAACGTCCGGGAGGCCCGGACCGTCTCGTCCAGCAGTTCGTACAGCCGGTCCATGTCGCCGCTGAGCAGGATCGCGTACATCCACAGCGATCCGGGCATGCGGCAGGTCTGCGGCATGCCGGGGCGGTAGGTGTCGGCGATGATCTTCAGGCGCTCCTTGCCTTCGGAGGTCGACCACTCGCTGAACATGAGGTCAACGCTGGCCAGTTGGATCAGCGACGCCCCGCGCCGCGCCTCGGCGAGCTGTTCGTCGTTCATGGGCGGCGGCCGGTCGGTGGCCCGTTCCAGGAGCGAGGGGGCCCGGACCCCGGGCGCGGCGAAGGGGTCGGGGCCGAGCGAGGAGGCGGCGGCGGCCCACTGGCGGGCGTCCGCGCGCAGATCGCGCAGCATCCAGTACCAGGACATCGACAGCACCATGCACAGCGCTTCGTGCTCGTCCCCGACGGCGACGGCGTGGCGGAGCGCGGTGCGCAGGTTCTCGTATTCGCGCTGGAAGACCGCGTTGGCGTCCCGCTGTCCGGCGCCACGCACCCGGGGCCCCGTGATACGGGCCAGTTCCCGGTAGTGGACCAGGTGGCGCCGCTCGACGGCGTCCCGCTCGCCCGCCTCGTCCAGACGGTCGGCGGCGTACTCGCCGACGGTCTCCAGCAGCCGGTAGCGCATCTCGTCGTCGCCGGGCGCGGCGACGACGAGGGACTTGTCGACCAGGGACCCGAGCAGGGCGGCGACGTCCGGGGAGTCGACGGCGACGCCGTCGGCCGGTGCGGGCAGGGCGCAGACCTCCTCGGCGGCGGCGAGGGAGCAGCCTCCGGCGAAGACGGAGAGGCGGCGCAGCACGGCGCGTTCGGCGGCGTCGAGCAGGTCCCAGGACCAGTCGACGACGGCGCGCAGGGTCTGCTGGCGGGGCAGGACGGTCCGGCTGCCGTTGGTGAGGAGGCGGAAGCGGTCGTCGAGCCGGTCGGCGATCTGGCGCGGGGTGAGCATCCGCAGCCGGGCGGCGGCCAGTTCGATGGCGAGCGGCAGCCCGTCCAGACGGCGGCAGATCTCGGCGCAGGCGGCAGCGGTCGCCCCGTCCGCGTCGGTGCGGAAGCCGGGGCGGGCCGCCGCCCCGCGCTCGGCGAGCAGGCGCAGCGCCATCGGGTCCGGCAACGGGTCGACGGGGCGGACGAACTCGCCCGGCACACCGAGGGGTTCGCGGCTGGTGGCGAGGACGGTGAGCTGCGGGCAGTGGGTCAGCAGCCGGTCGGCGAGGGCGGCGGCCGCCCCGATGACGTGCTCGCAGTTGTCCAGGAGGAGCAGCATCCGGCGCGGGGCGCAGTGCTCGGTGAGGCGTACGAGGGGGTCGGCGGCGGTGCGGTCGGTGGCCCGCAGCTCCTCGGCCCCCGCCCCGCGCAGCACGGCCTCGCGGGCGCCGAGCGCGGACAGGACGGCTTCGGGCACGCTGTCCGGGTCGTCGACCGGTGCCAGTTCGGCGAGCCAGACGCCGTCGGGCCAGCTCTCGGCGGCGGCCTCCGCGGTCTCCTGGGAGAGCCGGGTCTTGCCCGCGCCGCCGGGGCCGAGCAGGGTGACGAGCCGGCTCCGGGCGAGGTCGTCGCGGAGCGCTGCGATGTCGTTGTCGCGGCCGACGAAGCTGGTGAGCCGGGCCCGGAGGTTCCCGGGCGGTATCGGGGGCGCGGTCGGCGTCGCCTGGGAAAGGGCCGCGCCCACGGCGGGCTGGGCGCCCGGGGCGGGGCGGAGCGCGAACCCCGGCACGGGCGGCGCGGCGGGTTCCTGGTGGAGCAGTTCGGTGTGCAGGGCGCGCAGGGCCGGGCCCGGGGCGGTGCCGAGGCGGTCGTCGAGCAGGGTCCGGACCTCCTCGTACGCGGCGAGCGCCTCGGCGGGGCGTCCGGCGTCCCGCAGGGCCGTGATGCGCAGGACCTGGAGCGGTTCGTCGAGCGGGTGGGCGTCGCAGAGCACGGCCAGCTCCGGGAGTGCCTCGCCCGCTCTCCCAAGGGCGAGGAGGGCGCCGAGCCGGGTGCACCGCGCGTCGAGCCTGCGGGCCTCCCAGCGGGACGCCGTCGCCGCGCGGTCGGGCAGATCGGCGAGGGCGGGCCCGTGCCACAGGGCGAGGGCCTCCCCCAGGAGGACGAGGGCGTGCGGCGCGTCGCCGCCCTCCAGGGCCCGGCTCCCCTCCCCCGCGAGGCGTTCGAAGCGGTGCAGGTCCACGGCGTCCGGCGGGGCGGCGAGCCGGTAGCCGCCCGCCACGGACTCGACGGCGCCCCGGCCCAGCGCCCGGCGCGCCCTCCCGACCAGGGCCTGGAGGGCGCCGGCCGCGTCGGCGGGCGGGTCGCCGACCCACACCTCGTCGACGAGGACTCCGGCCGGGACGGTCCGGCCGGGACGCAGCGCGAGCACAGTGAGCAGGGCGCGCAGCCGCGCCCCGCCGAGGGGGACGGCCGTGCCGTCGTCGCGGAGTGCCCGGGTGGTGCCGAGAATGCAGTAGCGCACGGGCCCATTGTCCGTGACGGTGGGGTGGGCTGCGTTGACCGGGGGGAACTCCGCGAGTGGTCACCGGCGTTCCCGCCCTGTCGGACCGTACGATCACCCTTCCTGCTTCCAGGTCCCGCGCCCCTCGCCCCTTCCCCCTCATCCCCCTTCCCTTCTTCCCCCTTTCCCGTTCCCCGTCTCCCGTTTCCCCGGCCCCACCCCGTACAGTCCCTCCCCCGCCCCCTCACCCCAGGAGCCGAACGCCGATGACCACCGCAGCCACTCGCGGCGACCGGAGCGTCAGCCCGGTCTTCCTCGGTATCGCCGCCGTCACCGCGGTCGGGGGCTGGGCGGTGTGGACGGGTTTCGCGGACGCCACCGGCTTCGCGGTGTTCCTGTTCGTCACCGGCGCCTGGATCGTCTCGCTCTGTCTGCACGAGTACGCGCACGCCCGTACCGCGCTGCACAGCGGGGACCTCTCGGTCGGGTCGAAGGGCTATCTGACGCTCAATCCGCTGAAGTACACGCACGCGCTGCTCAGCATCGTGCTGCCGGTGCTCTTCGTGATCATGGGCGGGATCGGGCTGCCCGGCGGCGCGGTGTACATCGAGCGCGGCCGGATCCACGGCCGCTGGAAGCACAGCCTGATCTCGGCGGCGGGCCCGCTGACGAACGTGGCGTTCGCGGTGGTGTGCACGGCCCCGTTCTGGCTGGACGCGCTCGACGGGGTGCCGCTCGCCTTCCGGTACGCGCTGGCGTTCCTGGCGATGCTCCAGGTGACGGCGGCGATCCTGAACTTCCTGCCGGTCCCGGGCCTGGACGGGTACGGGGTGATCGAGCCCTGGCTCTCGTACCGGATCCGCCGCCGGGTCGAGCCGATCGCGCCGTTCGGACTGATCGCGGTGTTCGCGATGCTGTGGATCCCCGAGGTGAACATCGCGTTCTTCGACGCGGTCCACGCGCTGCTGCGCGGACTGGGCGTCGAGGAGTTCCAGCGGTACTGCGGCTACGACCTGTACCGCTTCTGGCGGGGTCTCTTCGACGAGCAGGACCCGGGCTGCGCGGTGGGCTGACCGCGCGGCGCCCTGTTCAGCCCGCGTCGGCGGCGACGGCCAGCCGGTGCCTGCGGATGTAGAACCACGTCATGTTCGACGAGAGCCCCGCGACGAGCACCCAGACGATCCCGAGCAGGCTGCCCTGCGCGAAGGAGACCACGGCCGCCACGACGGCGAGGACACAGACGACGAGGGCGTAGAGAGCGATGCGGGGCATGGGGGTCGACTCCTGTCGGGAACGGGTCGCGGGCCCGTCCAGTGTCCCCCATGCCCCGTTGTGCCCTGACCGGGCCCGTCGGAACGTCGGTGGTGCCCAGGTGTGGGTGGTGCTCCGATGTGGGTGTGCTCAGGTGTGGGTGGTGCTCAGACTTCGGTGGTAGCTCAGACGTCGGTGCAGCTCAGACATCGGTGCAGCTCAGACATCGGTGCAGCTCAGACATCGGTGGTGCGCAGCCCGGCGTGGGCCTTGTAGCGGCGGTTGACCGAGATCAGGTTGGCGACCAGTGACTCGACCTGGTGGGCGTTGCGGAGCCGGCCCGCGAAGATGCCCCGCATACCGGGGATGCGGCCGGCCAGCGCCTGCACGAGGTCCGTGTCGGCCCGGGTCTCCCCCAGGACCAGTACGTCGGTGTCGATCTCCTCGATGGACTCGTCCTGGAGCAGCACGGCCGAGAGGTGGTGGAAGGCGGCGGTGACCCGGGAGTCCGGCAGCAGGGCGGCGGCCTGTTCGGCGGCGCTGCCCTCCTCCGGCTTGAGGGCGTAGGCGCCCTTCTTGTCGAAGCCGAGCGGGTTGACGCAGTCGATCACGAGCTTGCCCGCGAGTTCCTCGCGCAGGGACTGAAGCGTCTCGGCGTGGCCGTCCCACGGCACGGCGACGATCACGATGTCGCTGCGCCGGGCGCACTCCGCGTTGTCCGCGCCCTCGACGCCGAAGCCCAGCTCGGCCGCCGCCTGCTCGGCGCGCGCCGCGTTCCGGGAGCCGAGGGTGACCCGCTGTCCGGCGCGCGCGAGCCGGTAGGCGAGGCCGCGCCCCTGCGGGCCGGTCCCGCCGAGCACGCCGACGCTGAGGCCGGAGACGTCGGGAAGGTCCCAGGGGTCCTTGGCGGGGGGCTTGGGCGCGCTGCCGCTGTCCTGTGTAGTCATGGGCCCGACCCTACTGCCAGGTAGTCCCGGGGAAGCCGCTCCGCAGGGCCCTGCTCCCGCTCACCGCGCGGCCCTCCGTTCGGGTGAAGGAGCGGTCGGCCGGCGCCGGCGCACCCGCTCGCCCGGCCCGGCAGGCGCTCGACGCCCGGCTGGCAGGCGCTCGCCGGGCGGCCCGGCGCCCGGGCCCGGCGAGCAGCTCGGCGGCGGGCGCTGCGAGCGCTCGGCGAGCGGCCCGGAATATCGGCTTGCCCGAAGCGCCCGGCAGTACGGATCATGGCCCTTCGTGACCTCAGCGCCTCCCTCGCCGCCCCCCTCCTCACCGCTGCCGGCCCGGATCCTCGCCCTGCTGCCGGACCTCTCGCCGTGGCGCTCCTCGGCGGACTTCCGGCTGCTGTGGGTCCAGGGCCTGATCACGTACTTCGGCAGCTTCATGGCGCTCATCGCGCTGCCGCTCCAGATCAAGGACCTCACAGGCTCCCCGCTCGCGGTCGGGGCGATGGGCGCCGTGGAGCTGGTGCCGCTGGTGGTCTTCGGGCTGTACGGCGGGGCGCTCGCGGACTCGGTGGACCGCCGCCGCGTCATCCTGCTGACCGAGGCGGGGCTCGGGGTGCTCGCCGCGATCCTGCTGGTGAACGCCCTGCTCCCGGAGCCGCTGCTGTGGCCGCTGTACGTGGTGGCCGGCGGGGTGTCCGCGCTCGCCGGGCTCCAGCGGCCCGCGCTGGACTCCCTGATGGCCCGGATCGTGCCGCACAAGCAGCAGACGGCGGCGGCCGCGCTGAACTCGCTGCGCTGGCAGATCGGGGCCATCGCGGGCCCGGCGCTGGCCGGTCTGGTGGTGGCGTACGCCGGCCACGGCACGGCGTACGGGGTGACGGTGTGCACGTTCGCCGCCTCCGTCGTGCTCTGTCTGCGGCTCTCCCCCGCACCGCCGGCACGGGACGCGCAGAGGCCGTCGCTGCGCGGGATCGTCGAGGGGGCGCGGTACGCCTGGAGCCGGCCGGTGCTGCTGGGGACGTACGCGATCGACATGGCGGCGATGTTCTTCGCCTTCCCGAACACGATCTTCCCGTTCCTCGCGGACGATCTGGACGCGGAGTGGTCGCTGGGCCTGATGTACGCGGCGGGCTCGGTCGGCTCGCTGGCGCTGGGGCTGACCAGCGGCTGGACGAGCCGGGTGCGCAGACACGGGCTGTTCGTGGTGTTCGGTGCGATGGCATGGGGGCTGGCCATCGCCGCGGCGGGCTGGTTCTCCAGCGTGTGGGTGGTGCTGCTCTGCCTGGCCGTGGCGGGGGCGGGCGACATGCTCAGCGGGCTGGGGCGCGCGACCATCTGGAACCAGACGATCCCGGAGGAGCTGCGGGGCCGGCTGGCGGGCATCGAGGTGCTCTCGTACAGCGTCGGCCCGCAGCTGGGCCAGGTGCGGGCCGGGGCGATGGCGGGCTGGACGGGGACCCGGTCGGCGATCTGGACGGGCGGGGTGGCGTGTGTGGCGTCGGTGGTGCTGCTGACCGCCGCGCTGCCGAAGCTGGTGCGCTACGACTCGGAGACGGATGAGGACGCGGTGCGGAGGCGGGAGGCCCGGGGGGAGGAGTGAGCCGTGCGTCCGGCCGGTGCCGGGCTCCCGGGGCTCCGCCCCGCGCCCCGCGCCCCGCGCCCCGCTCCTCAAGCGCCGGAGAGGCTGGAAAGGACGTCCTCAATCGCCGGACGGGCTTGATTTGCCCTTGTCCTCGTCGTGCCATTGGGGGTCGGTGTCCCACTCCAGGTTCCGGTCGCGTGCCGTGTCCATCGCGTGCTGTGCCTCCTCGCGGGAGGTGTAGGGACCGAACCGGTTCCGCGCCGGGCACTCCGGGCCTTCCTCGACCTTCTTGTGCTCCAGGCAGTAGTACCATTCGCCCGGTTTGCCTGCCGTGCGCTTCTTGAACAGGGCCATCGACGGCTCCTTTCCTTATCGCCATGGTGCCCCGGGGCCGCTGGTTAGACTCGCTGGCATGTCTGGCCAGTCGCTTCTCGTACCAGGGGAGATCACTCCCGTCCGTTCCGTACCCGGAAACATCCGGCGTCCCGAGTACGTGGGGAAGCCGGCCCCGACGCCGTACACCGGCCCGGAGGTCCAGGACTCCGACACCGTGGAGCGGATGCGCGTCGCGGGCCGTATCGCCGCGCAGGCGATGGAGGAGGCCGCCAAGCACATCGCCCCCGGGGTCACCACGGACAAGCTCGACCGGGTCGCCCACGACTTCATGGTCGATCACGGCGCGTACCCCTCCACCCTCGGCTACCGGGGCTTCCCCAAGTCGCTGTGCACCTCGCTCAACGAGGTCATCTGCCACGGCATCCCCGACTCCACCGTGCTGCGCGACGGCGACATCGTGAACCTGGACGTCACCGCGTACATCAACGGCGTGCACGGCGACAACAACGCCACCTACCTCTGCGGCGACGTCGACGAGGAGTCGCGGCTGCTGGTCGAGCGCACCCGGGAGTCGCTGAACCGCGCCATCAAGGCGGTCAGGCCCGGCCGCCAGATCAACGTGATCGGCCGGGTCATCGAGTCGTACGCGAAGCGGTTCGGCTACGGGGTCGTCCGCGACTTCACCGGGCACGGGATCAACTCCTCGTTCCACTCCGGCCTGATCATCCCGCACTACGACAGCCCGCACGCCACCACGGTGATGCAGCCGGGCATGACCTTCACCATCGAGCCGATGCTGACGCTGGGCACCCACGAGTACGACCTGTGGGAGGACGGCTGGACCGTGGTGACGAAGGACCGCAAGCGGACCGCCCAGTTCGAGCACACGCTGGTGGTCACGGAGACCGGGGCGGAGATCCTCACGCTCCCGTAATCACCCCAACTCTCACATAACAGCACCCTTCACCCTCTCTCCGCGTAGCCTTTTACCGACAGGAAGTCGGGAACCAGTTGACTTAGGTAAACCTAAGTAGGAGGATCGGCGTATCGGTACGCCCCGTCGCACCGCCGCGGCGGTCGCTGCCGATACGTCCGTTCCTTTCTGGACTTCCCGTCCCCTCGGTCCCCGGAGGCCCGCCTTGGACGCAACCGCCACCGTCACTCCCTTCTCGACGCTGATCCGCACCGCGTCGCACGAGCAGCACACCGAGGCCGAGACCTCGACCTTCATGAGTGACCTGCTCGGCGGGCGGCTGGGAGTGGACGCCTACACGTGCTACACCGAGCAACTGTGGTTCGTGTACCGGGCGCTGGAGGAAGGCGCGGAGGCCCTGCGCGACGACCCGGTCGCCGGCCCGTTCATACAGCCGGAGCTGATGCGCTCCACCGAGCTGGAGCGCGACCTGGCGCACCTGCGCGGGGCCGACTGGCGCGAGGGGGCCGAGCCGCTGCCCGCCACCGCCGCCTACGCGGCCCGGGTCGCGGAGTGCGCGCGCACCTGGCCCGCCGGTTACATCGCCCACCACTACACGCGCTACCTCGGCGACCTCTCGGGCGGTCAGATCATCCGCGACAAGGCGGAGAAGACCTGGGGATTCGAGCGCAAGGGCGACGGCGTGCGCTTCTACGTCTTCGAGGAGATCACCAACCCGGCCGCGTTCAAGCGGGGTTACCGCGAGCTGCTGGACGCGGTGAACGCGGACGACCTGGAGAAGCAGCGCATCGTCGAGGAGTGCAAGCGTGCCTTCGCGCTGAACACCGCGGTCTTCCGCGAACTGGGCGAGGTCTTCCCGCTCAGCGCGTGACCGGGCGCGGGCGGTTGCGCCCGTAGCGTGCGGCCCCACCGGCCTCCGGTGGGGCCGCACGCGCGATCCCGGGGCGAGGACGATCCGGCGGCGGGCGGGCCGTCCGGGTCAGCCCCGCACGGCCATCAGGACGCGGCCCCCGACCTCCACCGTGCCGTCCGGCGCGGGTGCGGTGAGGATCTGGGAGCCGCGTCCTTGTGTGATGTTCAGGGCCCGGCCGAGCCGTGCGCTGAGCAGCAGGGCCGCCGCGCCCGTAGCCTCATCCTCGACGATCTCCTCCCCGCGCCTCGGGAAGGCCCGCGCGCGCACCCGCCCGGCCGCCTCGTCCTCCCAGGCCCAGGCGTAGAGCCACCCTTCGCCGGGCGGCGGTCCCGGCAGCGCCTCGACCTCGGCGGCGCTCGCGTACTGCTGGAGCACGCGCGGCGGGACCCACTCGGGGCGGGCGGCGATCCAGGTGAACTCCCCGTCCTGGCGCGCGAACACGTCCCCGACCTCCAGCTCCAGAACCTCCAGGTCCAGCAGCCAGGCGGTGCCCACCAGCGGGTGTCCGGCGAACGGCAGCCGGAGCCCCGGGGTGTGGATGTCCACCCGCCCGCGCTCCGGGTCGTCGACGAACACGGTCTCGCTGAAGCCGAGCCGCCGGGCGAGCAGTTGCCGGGAGGCCTCGTCGGGGTGGCCGCGTCCGTCGCGTACGACGCCGAGGGCGTTGCCGTACCGGCCGTCGGGTCCGCAGAACACGCGCAGGACGTCGATGCCCCGGGGTACGTCGTAGTCGCTCACGGGGGCATTCAAGCACTGCCCGGGCCCGGGGCGGGAACCGAGCGGGGCACGGCCGCGGGGCCGTACCGGCGAGCACTGCTGCCGCCGGTACGGCCCCGGGGATGTGCGGGTACGTCAGGCGGTGGAGTCGCGGCGACGGCGTGCCGCGATCACGACACCGGCGCCGGCCGCCACGACGACGCCGGCGGCGGCGATCAGGGCGCCGGCCGGGACATCGGATCCGGTGGAGGCCAGGGCGGCGGAACCGCCGACCGTGCCGCCGCCGGTGGTGGCACCGCCCACCGTGGCACCGCCCGCCGTGGAACCGCCGGTGGAACCCGAGCCGCCCGTGGAACCCGAACCGCCGGTGGAGCCGGAGCCGCCGGGAAGCCGGGCGTCCTTGTCGAGGGAGACCGCGACGTTCAGGGCGTCGAGCTTCTCGCCCTTCGGGTACATGCCGCTGAACGCCTTGGAGCCGTCCTCGGTGAGCGTCGCCGGGATGCTCTTGAGGTTCACGATGCCGTCCTTGGCGGCGAGCGCGCCCGCGGGCACCTTCAGGTCGGCGAAGGAAACGCCCCTGACCACCTTGATCTCGGGCTTCAGGTTGTCGGCGGTCGGGCGCGCCTTGGTGGAGACGTCGGTGGTCAGCTTGCCGGAGGTGCCCTTGACGTCGACCTTCAGGTTGCTGAGGGAGAGGTCGAGCTCGTACACGCCGCCCTTCTCGTGGCCGAGGAAGCGCACCTTGCCCTCGAACGCGGCCTTCAGGGTGTTCTTGTCGGCGTCGAGGACGCCGGTGGCCCTGCCGAACCGGTAGCTGTCGCCGGAGGAGGTGGCGCCCTCGCTCGTCTCGACCTTGCCGTGCGCGATCGGGCCGGCCACGTAGGAGCGGAACCCCTCCTTGACACCCCAGTCGAGGGTGCCGTCGACGACCGGGCCACTGACGGGCGCGGCGGTCTCGGAGGCGGACGGGGTCGGGGCGGTGCTCGGCCGGCCGGTGGCCTCGCCGGTCGTCGGGGACGTCACCGGCAGCGTCGCGGGGGGTGTGGCCGGCGGGGTCACGGGGGGCGTGACCGGCGGGGTCACGGGGGGCGTGGTCGGCGGCTTGGTGGGGGGTACGTTCGCCTGCTTGACCGAGAGCGTCGCCGGGTCGAGCTCGGCTCCCTTCGCATAGAAACCGGCGAAGGCGTCGGAACCGTCGGCGGTCAGCTTGGCGGGGATGTTGGAGAAGACCATCGCGCCGCCCGGGCCGCCGCCCCGAACGGCCTTGGTCATGTCCAGATCGGCGATCGGGGCGTCGTCCTTGGTGACGACGGTGCCGTCCGTCTTCTTGCTGGTGAAGTCGGCGGTGATGATGCCGGTCTCGCGCCCCGAGACGACCTTGATGTCGCTGAGCCGGACGTCGAGCAGGCCGTGGTGGCCCTCGAACCGGACGCCGCCCTTGAATCCGGTGGCGGATTCGTGCGTCGCGGTGTCGTACGTGCCCTTGCCGTCGGTGAAGGTGAACACCCCGTTGCCGGAGGCCTGCTCGGCACCGTCCGCGACGGTGATCGTGCCCTGCGCGATGGAGCCGGCGATGTACTTGCGGAACGATTCCTTGATGCCCCAGTCCAGCGTGCCGTCCACCAGTTCCAGCTTCGGAGCGGCGGCGGACGCGGCCTCCGGGGAACCGTCGGCGGCGAGGGCGGGCAGGGCGAAGGTCGCGCCCAGGACGGCGGCCGTGGCGACGGCCGCGGCGAGAGCTATGGGGCGGCGGGTTGCTGCCATGTCGGGAGGTCTCCTAGCGAACAGGGAAGGGAGGGAAGGGAAGGGAAGGAAGAGGAGGGGGAGCGTGAAGGAGTGGGTGAGGGCGTGGGTGAGGGCCCATCAGGCACGTTGGGGGTGCCGTGGGTCAGGAAGTCCGGGAGGGGCCGGGGGCCGCGTCGGCGGGGGCCGTCCGCGCGGCTCGGCGGCGCCGGGCGAGGAACGTGGCGACGGCCGCGACGAGCAGCAGCGCGCCGCCGCCGGCGAGAAGGAAGCCCGTGCCCGGACCGGAGCCGGACGAGGCGGCCGCCGGTGCGGCGGACGCCTTCTCCGCGGCCTTCTTCGAGGGCTCGGCAGCCGCCGTCGGTCCACTGCCGAGGTCCGGCAGGGCGGGCAGCCGGGCCTTCTCGTCCACTGCCACGGCGAGTGAGACCGGGTCCATCGCGGTGCCCGCCCTGTACAGGGAGTTGAACGCCTTGGCGCCGTCGGCGGTGAGGGTGGCGGGGGCCTCGGTGAGGACGGCGAGCCCCTCCTTCGGCGTGAGGTCCTTCGCGGGGAAGGTGATGAGGGGCACGTCCTCGGTGGTCCGGCCCTCGCTGGTGACGTCCGCCGACAGGGTGCCCTCGCCCTGGGCGACGGCGACGGTGACACCGGCGAACTTCAGGTCGAGGCCGTGGGCGCCGGTGAAGCGGACGCTGCCGCCGAAGTCCGCGTCCAGCGTCCGTTTCTTCGCGTCGTACGTCCCCTTGCCCTGCGGGAAGCGGAACAGGGCCCCGCCGTCCTGGGCGCCGTCGGCGAGCGTCCATGCGCCCTGGCCGATGGAGCCGGTGACGTACTCGCGGAAGGTGCGGCGTACGCCCCAGTCGACGGCGGCGTCCTCGAACCGGCCCGCCTTCTCCTTCTTCGCCGCCTTCTCCGTGTCCTTCTTCCCGCCCTCGTCCTTCCTCTCGTCGGGGGCGGACGGCTTCGGTCCGGCTGCCGCGCCCTCGGTGTCGACGGAGAGGCTGATCGGGTCGAGCGGGGTGCCCGCGGTGTAGTAGCCGGCGAAGGCGGCGGCGCCCTGGGAGGTCAGCGTCGCGGGGACGCCGGTGAGGGCGATGGGGGTGGAACCGCCCTTCATGTCGATCCCGCCGAGGCCGAGCGAGGCCAGCGGCACCTGGGAGCGACGGGAGACCTTGCCGGTCCCCCGCTCCTTGCTGACCATGTCCGCGTGGAGCGTGCCGCTGCCGCCGCTGATCCGTACCGTGGGGCGGCTGATCGTGAGGTCCAGCTCGTTGCCGCCGTCGGGCTTCGGGTGACCGGTGAAGTGCACGCCGCCGGAGAAGCCGGAGCTGAGCGCTCCGGTGTCCGGGTCGTAGGAGCCGGTCGCCGAGTGGAAGCGGAACTGTCCGCCGCCGACCGTGGCCGCGCCGCCGGTGAGGCTCCAACTGCCGCCCGCGATGGGACCGGTGACGTAACTCTGGAACGAGGACTTGATGGCCCAGTCCAGCCGGCCGCCCTGCACCGCACGGCTCGCCGCTTGCGCGGTGGCGGCGGGGAGCAGGGCCCCCAGCAGCACCGCGAGGAGCGCTACGGCGAGCGCGCGGGTGGATCTGGACAACGGCATGAGGCCCCTCCAAGGACTGGATACCAAGGTAAGGCTAACCTAAGCTAATTCCAGCCCGGGCCGGAACCCCTCCGGTCACACCGCTACCGGCGAACGGCCGACCGCACGCCGCAGAACGACAGGACGGTGCCCCGTGCACATCTCGCAGGCCTTCGCCACGAGGAGCCCCGAGGGCCCCGAGTGCCCCGAGTGCCCCAAGGGCCCCTGCGCCGGACGGGCTTGTGCCCGTCGCCCGGCCCGGGGCAGGGCGGCAGCCGTCCTCACCGCCGCCGTGGCCCTCGCCCTGGTCCTGACCGGCTGCGGCACAGGCGGCGACTCCGCGCCGAAGCCCGCCAGGAGCACCGCCGACGCCGACCGGGTCGAGCCGCTGGCCGCCCCGCCCGCGCCGAAGCTGCCGGTGACGGTCGACTCGGCGGACGGCACGGAGGTCACGATCGACTCCACCGAACGGATCGTGCCGCTGACCGGGGCGCTGAGCGAGATCGTCTTCACCCTCGGCCTCGGGAAGCAGGTGGTCGCCCGGGACATCACCGCCACCTTCGAACAGGCCGAGAAGCTCCCGGTGGTGACCCGCGCCCACGACGTGTCGGCGGAGAGCGTGCTCTCGCTGAAGCCGACGGTCGTCCTCGCCGACACCACCACCGGACCGGCCGAGGCGATCGGCCAGATCCGCGACGCCGGTATCCCGCTGCTCGTCGTCGAGCCCGCCAAGGAGCTCGCCGACGTCGGCCGCCGCATCGACACCGTCGCCGAGGCCCTCGGCGTACCGTCCGCCGGAACGGAGCTCAAGAAGCGCACCGAGTCCCGGATCGCCGCCGTCCAGAAGTCCATCCCGGACCACAGGGGCGGCACGAAGCCCCGGGTCGCCTTCCTCTACCTGCGCGGCTCGGCCTCCGTCTACCTGCTGGGCGGCGCGGAGTCCGGGGCCGGTTCGCTGCTGGAGGCGGCGGGCGCGGTGGACGCCGGAAAGGAGTCGGGGCTGGACAAGGACTTCACCGCCATCACCAGCGAGGCGCTGGCCAAGGCCGCTCCGGACGCGATCCTCCTGATGACCAAGGGGTTCGAGTCGGTCGGCGGCATGGACGGCCTGGTGAAGATCCCCGGCATCGCGGAGACCCCGGCGGGGATGGACCGCCGGGTCATCACCATCGACGACGGGGTGCTGCTCAACTACGGGCCGCGCACCGACCGGGTGCTCGCCGCGATCGTCGAGCAGCTGTACGCGAAGGGCGGCACGGACCGGTGACCACCGCGTACGAGGAACGCACCGGGACCGCCGGGAGGTCCCCGGGCGAGGGAGCGGACGGCGCGGCCCCCACGTCCCCCCGGGGCAGGGCGTTCGTCCTCGCCGCCGTGCTCTCCCTCGCCCTGCTCGCCGGCTGCCTGCTGTCCGCGGCGATCGGCGCGTACTCCATCCCGCTCGGCGACGTCCTGTCCTCCGTGCAGCACCGGATCGGGCTCGGCGGCCAGGAGTTGGACCGGGTCGGCGAGAGCGTGCTGTGGAACGTACGGCTTCCCCGGGTCGTCCTCGCGCTGCTCGTCGGCGCGTCCCTCGGCTGTGCGGGCGCGCTGATGCAGGGCGTCTTCGGCAACCCGCTCGCCGAGCCCGGCGTGATCGGCATCTCGGCGGGCGCCGCCGTGGGCGCGGTCGCCTCGATCGCGCTCGGCCTGAGCTTCTTCGGCAACTGGACCATCACCGTCTGCGCGTTCGTCGCGGGTCTCATCACCGTGCTGCTCGTGTACACGCTCTCGCGGTCCGGCGGCCGGACCGAAGTGGTGACGCTGATCCTCACCGGTATCGCCGTCAACGCGTTCGCGGGCGCGCTGATCGGGCTCTTCATCTTCTTCGCGGACAACGCGCAGATCACCCAGATCACCTTCTGGCAGCTCGGTTCGCTCTCCCAGGCCACCTGGCCCAAGGTGCTCGCCGTACTGCCGTGCGCCCTGGCCGGGCTGCTCATCGCCCCGTTCCACTCCCGCAAGCTGGACCTGCTGGCCCTCGGCGAGCGGCCCGCCCGGCACCTGGGCGTGGACGTGGAACGGCTGCGGATCACCCTGGTGCTGGTGGTGGCGCTGCTGACGGCCGCGGCGGTCGCGGTCGCCGGGATCATCTCCTTCGTCGGGCTGCTGGTGCCGCACCTGCTGCGGATGGCGAACGGTCCCGGCCACCGTTTCCTCGTCCCGGGCAGCGCGCTCGGCGGCGCCCTGGTCCTGGTGGTGGGCGACCTCGCGGCCCGTACGGTGGCGGCCCCCGCCGAGCTGCCGCTCGGGGTGCTGACCGCGCTCTTCGGCAGCCCGTTCTTCTTCTGGCTGCTGCGCAGGACCCGTCGTAGGCAAGGTGGTTGGGCATGAGGACGCTGAGAGACCTGTTCGCGGTACGGGCCCGGGAGCTGCCCTCGCCCGTCGCCCCCGGCTCCCCCGTCGTCGAGGCCGTCGGGCTGTCGGTCCGCCTCGGGCAGCGGTGCGTGCTGGACTCCGTCGGCCTGACCGCGCACGCGGGCGAGGTGGTCGCCCTGGTCGGGCCGAACGGCGCGGGCAAGTCGACGCTGCTGGCGGCGCTGGCCGCCGATCTGCCAGCCGCCGGCGGCGAGGTGCGGATCGACGGGCGTCCGGCCGCCGCGTGGTCCGCGCCCGATCTGGCGCTGCGCCGCTCGGTGCTGCCGCAGTCCGCCGCGCTGTCCTTCCCGTTCCCGGTGGAGGACGTCGTACGGATGGGGCGGGCGCCCTGGGCCGGTACGGAGCGGGAGGCGGAGGACGACGCGGCGGTGGCCGCGGCGATGGCGGCGACCGAGGTGACCGGGTTCGCGGGCCGCCCGTTCTCGGCGCTGTCGGGCGGTGAGAAGGCGCGGGTGGCGCTGGCCCGGGTGCTGGCGCAGCGGGCCCCGCTGATGCTGCTCGACGAACCGACCGCCGCCCTGGACCTGCGCCACCAGGAGCTGGTGCTGCGGATCTGCCGGGACCGGGCCGCCGCCGGGGACGCGGTGGTGGTCGTGCTGCACGACCTCGGCCTCGCCGCCGCGTACGCGGACCGGGCGGCCGTCCTGCACGAGGGGCGGATCGCGGAACTGGGCCCGCCGGAGACGGTGTTCAGCGGCGAGCTGCTCGGCGAGGTCTACCGGCAGCCGGTGGAGGTCTTCCCCCACCCCCGCACGGGCCGGCCGCTGATCGTGCCCGTACGCCGGGTCTGATGCGGCCTCGACCCGCGAGGTCACGGTGTGGACGCTGTATCCGGTCCCCGCCCGCACGCCGTGCGCCGCCCCGGTAGGGTTTCGACGGTCAGTGCGGGCGACGGATTCAGAAGGCGCAGAAGCAACGGATGACGAGACACCCTGGGCTGGGCCGGCTGACGGCGGGGCTCGCGACGGCGACGGTGCTGTGCGTGACGGCGAGCGGCTGTGTGACGGTGCACGGGGAGCTGGAAGTGCTGCCCGGGGCGAAGAAGCCGGAGGCCGCACAGGCGCTCAAGGACTTCACCGACGCCTACAACGCGGCGGACAAGGCGTTCGATCCGGCGCTGGACGCGGACCGGGTGACGGGTTCCCTCGGCGCGATCAACCAGGCCGGGCTGAAGGCGCGGCAGACGTACAACCCCGAAGGCAACAAGGCGCACAAGCCGCTGGTGCTGGACGACGCGACGTACGTCATTCCCAAGAAGGCGGGCTGGCCGCGCTGGTTCCTCGCGGACACCGACTCCAACCGGGACCAGGACGGCGGGAAGCTGGACACCCGCTGGCTGGTGGTGTTCGTACGGTCGGGCCCCGACGCGCTGTGGAAGGCGTCGTATCTCGCGGTCCTCCCGGCTTCCCAGGTGCCGGAGTTCACCCTGGACGAGGACGGGCTCGCCACCCCGGTGGAACCCCAGGACGACAGCCTGGCCGTGGCGCCCGCGGAGCTGAGCGCCTCGTACACCGGCTATCTGGAGAGCGGCACCCCTGACGTGTTCGCGCCCTCCACGGCGACCTCGGGCTGGCGCGAGACGCGCCGCACCACCCGGCGGGCGGGGTTCTCGTACCAGTACGTCGACCAGCCGCTGACGAGCGCGGCGTTCGCACCGCTCGGGCTGCGCACCGAGGACGGCGGGGCGCTGGTCTTCTTCAGCAGCAAGCACTTCGAGCGGCAGACCGCGGCGAAGGGGCTCCGGCCCGAGGTCAACGCGGACGTGAAGGCCCTGCTCACCGGCGAGGTGAACAGCAGCCTCACCAAGGAGCGGGTCTCCAGTCAGCTGGTGCACGTCCCGCCGCGGGAGGGAGCGGCCGGCTCCGAGTCGGGTTCCGGCTCCGGATCCGGCGGCAAGGTGCGGATGCTGAACCGGCTGCCCGGCCTGGTCGCGGCGAAGGGCGAGTAGGCGGGCAGGGCGAGTAGGCAGGCAGGGCTGAGGTCGCCGCGAGCCGCCGGGCGTGACGCCGTCCGAAGGCGCCCGGCCCCGCGACCGGGCGGTCGCACACCGGACCAGCGGCCCACCGGACCAGCGGCCCACCGGACCAGCGGCCCACCGGCTCAGCGGCTCAGCGGCCAGGCGATCGAGTCGTGGTCCAGCTCGCTCTGCTCGGCACTGCCCGCGTACCGCGCGCAGGCGTCGGTGAGCGTCTCCAGCAGGGTCAGCGGGTCGGGCAGCTCGTGCTCGGGGCCGCGCACCCAGTGCACGTCGAGCTCACCGGGGAGCCGGGCGGGCGGCAGCAGCACGTAGCTGCCCCGGCAGTGCCAGCGCAGACCCGGGTGGGCGTCCATCGTCTCGGGGTGGCAGTCCAGCTCGCAGGGCCACCACTCGTCCTCGTCCTCGGGGGTGCCGCGGGTGGCGGTGAAGAAGAGCATCCGGTCCTCGCCGGACTGGGCGACCGGGCCGACGTCGATACCCGCGTCGAGAAGACGCTCCAGGGCGCTGCGGCCCGCGGTGAGCGGGACGTCCAGCACGTCGTGGATCATGCCGGTCGCGGTGATGAAGTTGGCCAGCGGCTGGCCGCCGGCCCAGCGCTCGATCTGGGCGCGGTCGGTGGTCGACTGTGTCTGCCAGGCGAAGGAGATGGGATGCCGGGCGGGGGTGGGACAGCCGATGCGCTCGCACGAACACCGGTATCCGAGGGGGTGGGCGGCGGGGGCGATGGGCATGCCCGCGTCGGCGACCGCCAGGAGCAGCGCGACCCTGGCCGACTCGTCGGCCCCGGCTCCCGGTGATTTGGGGCGTCGCCGCAGCCACTGGGAGATCCTGCTCTCTGTGCCGCGGAAACGGCCGGAATCGGCGCCCATCTATCCCCTCACCTCAGCAGTTCACCTCAGCGTTGCCTCTCCATCGTCGCACCATCCTGCGGTTCGGGTGGCCAGAGTTCACCAGTGGGGGCGTGTACCACCGCACCGAGTGAGCACCATCACGCCCGATGTCACCCCATAACGGGCACTTCCCACCCTTGTCGGTGGGGTCCGGGGGTCGCCGACGGCCCGGGGGTCAGCGGCGCGGGGCGAGCCCGCCGACGGCGTAGTCGACGATCGCGTCGGCGTACGCGTGGGTGAGCGGCAGGGTCCGCAGCAGCCAGCGGTGCATCAGCGGGCCGATGAGCAGCTCCAGGGCGATCCGGGGGTCGGCGTCGGCACGCAGGTGTCCGGCCTCCTGGGCCGCCCGCAGGCGCGTGACGTACAGCGCGAGCTGCGGTTCCAGCAGCTTGGCGACGAATTCGGCGCCCAGCTTCGCGTCGACGATGCCCTCGGCGGTCAGCGCGCGGGTGGGGACCTCCAGCGCCGGGTCGTTCAGCTCGTCGACGGTGGCCCGCAGAACGAGCTTGAGGTCGGCGACCAGATCGCCGGTGTCGGGGATGCCCTGCTCGGCGCCGCCGGACCCCGCCTCCTCGGCGGCCCGGCCCGCCAGGTCGAGGAAGGCTTCCATCAGCACGGCGGCCTTGGAGGGCCACCAGCGGTAAATGGTCTGCTTGCCGACCCCGGCGCGGGCGGCGATACCCTCGATCGTCGTGCGCTGGTAACCCACCTCTCCGACGAGGGCGAGGGCGGCTTCGTGAATCGCGCGGCGGGAGCGATCGCTGCGGCGGCTGGAGTCGGGTGCCTTGGTGGGTGCCATGCGCCCAATCTAACGCCGGACAAGCCGAAACGTATCGTCTTGCGGTGTGGGTACCGACTCGCGGTGCTGGTACGTACCGACTCGCGGTGCGGGTAGACACCGGCTTGCTGTGCGGGTACGCGCCGCGTCCGGGCGACGAGGCCGTCCGGGCGGTGGCCGCGGCCGGGCGGTCCGGTGAACCACTCGATCGGTTGGCTGCGGATTCGGCGCGCACAGCGCACCATGGGCTCACGCACAGACCGTGCGCATCCCACCGTTCCGCGGCTACGGCCGCCGTTCGCGAGGAGCCCGAGTTGAACCGTGACGCCACCCCTCGTCGCTACCTGATGTGCGCCCCGGCGCACTTCCGGGTCACCTACTCCATCAACCCGTGGATGGACCCGTCCAAACCCGTCGACCTGGCGCTGGCCCAGACCCAGTGGGAGGACCTGCGCGACCGCTACCGCGCCCTCGGCCACACCGTCGAGCTGCTCACCCCCCGGCCCGACCTGCCCGACATGGTCTTCGCCGCCAACGGCGCCACGGTGATCGGCGGCCGGGTGCTCGGCGCGCTGTTCGCGTACCGGGAGCGGTACGAGGAGGCCGGGGCGCACCGGGACTGGTTCCGGGAACACGGCTTCGCCGAGGTCCGGGAGCCGGAGCACGTCAACGAGGGCGAGGGGGACTTCGCCGTCACCGCCTCGTACCTGCTGGCCGGGCGCGGCTTCCGCTCCAGTCCCCTCTCGCACGCCGAGGCCCAGGAGTTCTTCGGGCTGCCGGTCATCGGGCTCGATCTGGTGGATCCGCGCTACTACCACCTGGACACCGCGCTGTGCGTGCTGGACGCGGCGGCCGACGAGATCATGTACTACCCGGACGCCTTCTCCCCCGGCAGCCGGGCGGTGCTGCGGCGGCTGTTCCCGGACGCGCTGCTCGCCCGGGAGGCGGACGCGGCGGCGTTCGGGCTCAACTCGGTGAGCGACGGGCGTCACGTCCTGCTGCCGCAGGGGGCGACCGGGCTCCTGGACCCGCTGCGGGACCGGGGCTTCGAGCCGGTGCCGATGGATCTGGGGGAGCTGCTCAAGGGCGGCGGCAGCGTGAAGTGCTGCACCCAGGAGCTGCGGGCCTAGTCGGCGGGGTCAGCGGGGTCGGCGGGCGGCCAGGGATCGCCCCAGGCGGCATCCCTGGCCGCCCGGTACAGCTCGCCGTGGCGCTTGGTGACCGTGGAGCGGGCCAGGCCGTCGTCCCGTGTGCAGAGCTCCAGCAGCACCTGGCCCTTGCGGGTCTGCGGCCTGCGGGTGATGCGGGCGGGCGCCGGGGCGGTGGGGAAGCGGGTCGCGGCGACGTAGGCGAACTTCTCGTCCTCGTGGCTCAGCGAACCGCCCTTGACCTGCCGGTGCAGCGAGGAGCGGCTGACCCGGGCGGAGAAGTGGCACCAGTCGGTCCCGGGCTCGATCGGGCAGGCGCCGCTGTGCGGGCAGGGGGCGGCGACGCTCAGCCCGGCGGCGATCAGCCGGTCGCGGGCCTCGATGATCCGGGCGTAGCCGTCGGGGGTTCCGGGCTCCACGATCACCACCGCCTGTCCGGCGGCCGCCGCCGCGTCGACCAGTTCGGTCCTGGCCCCGGCGGTCAGCTCCTTGAGCACATAGCTGACGGTGACCAGGTCCACCGGGGCCAGCTCCAGCGAAGCGTCGATGCGGGCCTGCTCCCAGCGCGCGTCGCGGAGCCCCGGGACCCCGGACGCCTCGGCCAGTTCTCGGCCGAGCGCGAGGGCCGGGCCGGCCCAGTCCAGGACGGTCGTCGACGGGCCCTCCCAGACCCCCGCCACCGCCCAGCTCGCCGCGCCCGTGCCGCCCCCGACGTCCGTGTGCGTGGCGGGCGTCCAGTCGGGCGCGGCCCCGGCCAGGGCGTCGAGGGCGGACCGTACGGCTTCGTAGGTGGCGGGCATCCGGTAGGCGGCGTACGCGACGACGTCCGAGCGGTCCCGCAGGATCGGGGCGTCCGTCGGGGTCTCCCCCCGGTAGCTGGCGATCAGCCGGTCGACGGCCTGCGCGGCCTGCTTGGGCGGCAGTCCGTCGAGCAGGCCGGCCAGGGCCGCGCGCAGGGACTGTGCGGTGGGGAGGGTGACGTTCACCGCCGAATTGTAGGCGGAGGCGACCCGGCGGGCGCATTCCGCTTCGCCGGGGCCCAGGGGGGTACGGAGAGACGTGCGCGGGTGGCACGGGACCCGCCGGGCCCGCGCCGGGACCTCACGTAACCGGTACGGAACGGGAATCCGGTGAACTCCACACCGTGGTGGGCCTGTTGCTACGCTGGCCCGCGCGTGGACGGCACCAGGTCAAGTTGGTCCAGCAGGGGAGCCATGAGGCAGAAGATCGTGCGGCTGACGCTCGTCGGCGGGGTGGTCTTTCTCGCCCTGCTCCTGATGCTGGCCACCTGTGGCGGCGACCCCGACGAGGACGGCCGGAAGAGCGGCGCGGCCACCGGGACGGCGAAGCCGGTGCTGCCGAGCGCGGGTCCGGTGACCCGGTTGACCGTTCCGCCGCAGTACACGACGGACCGGGGCTGGGAGATCATCGGCTCCTCCCCGGATGTCGCCGTCTCCCACGCGACGGGCCTGCTGGCCTATCTGGAGCGGTCCGACGGGAACCGCTACCGGTTGCGCACCGTCGACACGGCCACCGGCGAGCTGGGCTGGCGGGGCAAGGCCTGGCGGCTGCCGGACCCGCTGCACTACCCGAAGCTCGCCGCGGTGGCCAAGGGCGACCGGCAGTTCTTCGTCACCTGGTCCTACGGGAAGGTCGGCGACGGGCTGTCGCCGGCGAACACCTTCCTCGCACTCGATCTGTACGACGTCACGAACGGGAACCGGCAGCGCGTCGAGGTGCCCTGGTCCGGGGCCCCGAACGTCCTGACGACCGGACCGGACATCGTGATCAGCGACGGGAAGGCGAACAGCACCCTGGTCGACCCGGTCACCGGCGAGGTGTCCGAACTGAGCGCGGACAAGCTGAAGTACCCCAAGGGCTGCCCGGCCTGCAAGCAGCTCACCGAGGTGCACGGCCAGACCTCCGACGGCCTGCTGCTGGGCGGAGCACGGGAGTTCTGGGTGCACGGCGGCTGGTTCAGCCGGAACGTCGCGCCCAAGGGCACCGACAAGGGCAGCGGAGTGGTGACGTCGACGACGCCGGGCCACGTGCTGGCGAAGTGGGCGCCCGCGAAGAAGACCAAGCGGGCGGCGACCCACGAGCTGTGGGCGGTGCACGACGCGGCGACCGGCGAGGTCCTCACCTCGGTGGAGTGCCACAGGCCCGCCATAAAGCCGGGGCGTTTCCCGCAGGCGGTCCTCTCCCCCTCGGGCGACTACCTGATCGCCGGGAACCTGGCCTTCGACCTGAAGGCGAAGCAGGGCCGCTGCTTCGAGGACGAGGGCGGCGCCGCCCATCTGACGCTGGCCACGGTGACGGACGACGGCATCGCGTACGGGGCCGAGAACGCGCGCGACGCCTCGGAGGCGCTGTCCGGCGGCGGGCTCCCGGTCTCGATGGACTTCGCCACCTGGAGCACCGACCGGCTGTCACGCAACGCGCGGCTGCCGGGGACGGAGACGACCGGGGTCGGGGTGTTCCGCTGGACCGACCGGCAGGACCGCACGCATCTGATCGGCTACCCGCGCACCGGCTGAATCCCTGGCGGGCGGCGGGCCCCGGTCAGATACCGGCGGCCTCGCGGCCCGCTCGCCGCCAGGGGCGGCACAGGAGCAGGAAGCAGGCCACCGCCGACAGCGCGCACACCACCTGGACCACGGCCATCGGTACGGCCGTGTCCTCCCCCGCGATGCCGACCAGCGGGGAGGCCACGGCGCCGATGAGGAACGAGGTGGTGCCGAGCAGCGCGGAGGCGGAGCCCGCCGCGTGCTTGGTGCGCATCAGGGCCTGGGCGTTGGTGTTCGGCATCGCGAGGCCCATCGCCGACATCAGGACGAAGAGCCCGGCCGCGACCGGCACGAGGCCGACCTCGCCGAAGACGCCGGTCGTCATGAGCAGCAGCGCGACGGCGGCCAGCACGATCACCGCGAGGCCGAAGCCGAGCACCTTGTCGAGGCTGATCCGGCCGACGAGGAGCTTGCCGTTGATCTGGCCGACGGTGATCAGGCCGATCGAGTTGAGCCCGAAGAGCAGGCTGAAGGTCTGCGGCGAGGCCCCGTAGATCTCCTGCACGACGAACGGGGAGGCGGCGATGTACGCGAACAGGACCGCGAAGGCGAGCCCGCCCGCGACCATGTAGCCGGTGAAGACCCGGTCGGCGAGGAGCCCGCGCATGGTGCGCAGGGCGTCGGCGACGCCGCCGGTGTGGCGGTCGGCGGGCGGCAGCGTCTCGTGGAGCCATTTCCAGACGACCAGGGTGAGCACGATGCCGACGGCGGTCAGCACGACGAAGATGCCCCGCCAGTCGGTGATCCGCAGGACCTGCCCGCCGATCACCGGGGCGATGACCGGGGCGACGCCGGAGATCAGCATCAGGGTGGAGAAGAACCGGGCCATCTCCACGCCGTCGTAGAGGTCGCGCACCACGGCCCGCGCGATGACGATGCCGGCCGCGCCGGCGAGCCCCTGGAGGAGGCGGAAGCCGATGAGGAGTTCGGCGGTGGGGGCCAGGGCGCAGATCGCGGTGGCGAGGACGTAGACGACCATGCCGAGGAGCAGCGGCTTGCGGCGGCCCCAGCGGTCGCTCATCGGTCCGACGACGAGCTGGCCGAGCGCCATGCCGGCCAGGCACGCGGTCAGGGTGAGCTGGACGGTGGCGGCGGGGGCGCCCAGGGAGTCGGTGACGGCGGGGAGCGCGGGGAGGTACATGTCCATGGACAGCGGCGGGAGTGCGGTGAGCCCGCCGAGGACCATGGTGACCAGGAGGCCGGTGCGCCGGGCGGCCTTCGCCGCCGGGCCGGGGAGTCCGGCGGATCCCGAGAGGCCGGGGGTGGCCGGCAGGTCGGGGGCTCCCGGCAGCCCGGCCGGGGCGGTGACCTGCGGGGCGGCGGGGTCGACGGAGAGGGCGCCCGCGTCCCCGTGCGGGACCGGCCGGCCGTCGGCCCCGGTCCCGGTGGTGGGTATGTGCGCTGACTGGGCCCGGCTGCCGCCGCTGTCCGGCATTCTCGTCTCCACATCGTTGAATACGCATCTATGCTCTCAGCTCGGCCGGAGTGGTCGATACCTTTTTTCGGGCGGGCTGGGGTGGCGGGCATGGGTGGGTCGGTGCGCTGGGGTGTTCTGGCGACGGGCGGCATAGCCGCGAGGTTCACGGCGGACGTACAGGGGCTTCCCGACGCCGAGGTGGTGGCGGTGGCCTCGCGTACGGAGGCCTCGGCGCGGGACTTCGCCGAGCGGCACGGGATCGGGCGGGCCTACGGCAGCTGGGCGGAGCTGGTCGCCGACGACGAGGTGGACGTGGTGTACGTGGCCACCCCGCACTCGGCGCACCACGCGGCGGCCTCGCTGGCGCTGCGGGCCGGGAAGCACGTGCTGTGCGAGAAGGCGTTCACGCTCAACAGCCGGGAGGCGAAGGAGCTGGTGGCCCTCGCCCGGGACCGCGGTCTCTTCCTGATGGAGGCCATGTGGACCTATCTCAACCCGGTGGTCCGCCGCCTCACCGAGCTGGTCCGGGACGGGGCGATCGGCGAGATCCGGACCGTACAGGCGGACTTCGGCTTCGCGGGCGACTTCGCTCCCGGGCACCGGCTGCGCGACCCGGACCTGGGCGGCGGGGCGCTGCTGGACCTCGGGGTCTACCCGGTGTCGTTCGCGCAGCTGCTGCTGGGCGAGCCGGACCGGATCCAGGCCGACGCGCTGTTGTCCCCGGAGGGCGTCGACCTGAACACGGGGATGCTGCTCGGCTGGGACTCCGGCGCGACCGCGCTGCTCTCGTGCTCGATCGTCGGCCACCACCCGACGGCGGCCACCGTCATCGGCACGGCCGGGCGGATCGACCTCCCGCGCGACTTCTTCCACCCGGACCACTTCGTCCTGCGGCGGGCGGGCGCGGAGCCGGAGACGATCACCTCGGGGCCGGGACCGCGGGGGCTGACGGGCATGCAGTACGAGGCCGCCGAGGTGATGCGGGCGGTGCGGGCGGGCGAGAGCGAGTCCCCGCTCGTCCCGCTGGAGGGTTCGCTGGCGGTGATGCGGACGCTCGACGCGGTACGGGACCGTATCGGCGTCCGCTACCCGGCGGACCGCTGAGCCCGCTGCCGCGGGCGTGAGGCGCTACGCGGGCGTGAGCCCGGGGTTTCCCGCCTCGGTGACGAAGGAGGCCGCCGTGGTGAGCGGCGCTCCGGGGGTCGTGACGGCGGCCACCGTACGGAAGTCGGCGCGGGCCTCCTTCGTTCCGAGGGTGACGAGCGTGTAGCCGCGCCGCCCGTTGTAGTGCTTGAGGTGCGGGTTGGCGCGGGTCTGGTTCTCCCAGTTGGCGGGCCGGTCCGCGCCGTCCTTGCCGCTGCTGATGGACGTGGCGACGATCTCCGTGCCGACGGTGCGCGAGGCGGGGTCGTCGAAGTCCTTCTTCAGGTCGAAGGCGTAGGAGACGTGGACGTCGCCGGTGAGGACCATGAGGTTGTCCACGCCGGCGGCCTCGGCCCCGGCCAGCACCCGCTGCCGGGAGGCCGGGTAGCCGTCCCAGGAGTCCATGGAGAGCTTGAAGGCGTCGGTGGGTACATCGCGCCGCCGGGCGAAGGTGACCTGCTGCGGGACGACGTTCCAGGTGGCGTGTGACGCGCGCCAGCCGTCGAGCAGCCAGCGTTCCTGGGCGGCCCCGGTCATGGTGCGCGCGGGGTCCTCGGACTCGGGTCCCGGGGTGCGCCAGCCGTCGCCGTACGCCTGGTCGCTGCGGTACTGGCGGGTGTCGAGGATGTCGAACTGGGCGAGCCGCCCGAACGTCAGGCGGCGGTAGAGCCGCATGTCGGGTCCGGTGGGGCGCTGCGGGGTGCGCAGCGGCTGGTTCTCCCAGTACGCGCGGTACGCGGCGGCCCGGCGCAGCAGGAACTCCTCGGGCGGGACGTCGTTCTCGGGGGTGCCGCCAGCGTAGTTGTTCTCGGTCTCGTGGTCGTCCCAGGTGACGACGAAGGGGTGGGCGGCGTGGGCGGCGCGCAGGTCCGGGTCGGACTTGTAGAGGGCGTAGCGCAGCCGGTAGTCCTCCAGGGTGACCGTCTCGCGGTTGTAGTGCGCGGGGAGTCTGCGGTCGGTGTAGCCGCGGGCCCCGCCGGTGGCGGTGACGGCGTACTCGTAGAGGTAGTCGCCGAGGTGGAACACGACGTCGACGTCCTCGGCGGCGAGGTGGCGGTGGGCGGTGAAGTAGCCGTCGTGGTACGCCTGGCAGGAGACGGCGGCCAGGGTCAGGGAGCTGGTGCGGGCTCCGGGGGCCGGGGCGGTGCGGGTGCGGCCGGCCGGGCTGGTCCAGCCGCCGGTGCGGAAGCGGTAGTAGTAGACCCGGCCGGAGTCGAGGCCCTGGACGTCGGCGCGGACGCTGTGGGCGAACTCGGGGTGGGCGGTGACCGATCCGCGCCGCTCGATCCGGCGGAAGCTCTCGTCGCGGGCCACCTCCCAGCGCACCGCGACCCGGCCGCGCGGCAGTCCGCCGCCCGGCTCGTAGGGGCGGGGGGCGAGCCGGGTCCAGATGAGGACGGACGTCGGGTGCGGGTCGCCGGAGGCGACGCCGAGGGTGAACGGGTCCTCGGTGATCCGGCGGGCGTCGAGTTCGGCGGCGCTCGCCGTGCCGGCGGCGGGAAGGTTCACGGCGAAGGCGAGCGCGGCGGCGGCCGCGGTGCCGGTCAGGAAGCGCCTGCGTCCCACGCCCGGTGCGAGCAGCCGTGCGGCGGCGCGGAGTTCGGTCGTCCGTGTGCTCTGTTCGGGCGTCATGATGATCTGTGCGGCTGTCATATGCCCCTCCTCAGCCCGGATGCTGTCGGGCTTCATGGCAGCCGCACGCGACGACGCACCGTTGTCGCGTGCACAACATCCGCATGGCGGGTCGATGAGCACCCCGTGCCCCGTGCACCGACCCGTCCCGTACGCTGCCGGGCCATGAACACTGAGCAGACCGGCCGGAAAGTCGCCGTCGTCACGGGTGCGGGATCAGGGATCGGGCGGGCCGTCGCGCTCGCCCTCGCGAGCGCGGGCTGGTCGCTCGCGCTCGCCGGACGGCGGGCGGAGCCGCTGGCGGGGACGGCGGCAGCCGCCGGGGACACCGAGGCGCTGTGCGTCACCACCGACGTGACCGACGCCGACGAGGTCGGCGCGCTCTTCACCGCCGTACGGGAGCGGTTCGGCCGGCTGGACCTCCTGTTCAACAACGCGGGCACGTTCGGCCCCGGCGGCGTTCCGCTGGAGGACCTGGCCGCGGAGGACTGGCGGGCGGTGGTCGACGTGAACCTGACGGGCGCGTTCCTGTGCGCGCAGGCCGCGTACCGGCTGATGAAGGAGCAGGACCCGCAGGGCGGCCGGATCATCAACAACGGTTCGGTCTCCGCCCACGCGCCGCGCCCGCACTCCATCGCGTACACCGCGACGAAGCACGCGATGACCGGGCTGACGAAGTCGCTGTCGCTGGACGGCCGCGCCTACCGGATCGCCTGCGGGCAGATCGACATCGGCAACGCGGCGACGGAGATGACCGAGCGGATGTCGACCGGGATCCTCCAGGCCAACGGGGAGATGGCGGTGGAGCCCGTGATGGCGGCGGCCGACGTGGCGCGGACGGTGGTGCACATGGCGGAGCTGCCGCTGGAGGCCAACGTCCAGTTCGCCACGGTCCTGGCGACGAACATGCCGTACATCGGACGCGGTTGAGCCTCCGGGCGATCAGATTCGCTCGAACTAGCCATTAAGTGACCGAATTTGCGGATTTCTGCGCCCCCGGCCGAGCAAGCGCGTGCTATCCGTATGATCGCACCCCGTTACACCTTCACCAGAACACCACAGAAGGAACACCACATGCGCATACGCACCGCTGCGCCGATCGCCCTGGCCGCCGCCACCGCACTGGCCGGCTCGCTCCTCGCCACGGCGGCACCGGCCTCGGCGGCCGCCCACCAGGGCGGGCTGCACTTCGGGACCGTGCAGTACGACGGCCCCGGCACGGACAACCGGACCACGAAGTCGCTGAACGCCGAGTGGGTGAACATCCACAACAACGGCAAGAAGAAGGTCCAGCTCAAGGGCTACAAGGTGAAGGACAACACCGGCTACACCTACACCTTCGGCAGCTACACGATCGGCGCCGGCAAGACCGTCAAGCTCCGCACCGGCAAGGGCAAGAACGTCTCGGGCACCGTGCACTGGAACCGGGGCTCGTACGTCTGGAACAACACCGGCGACAAGGCGCGGCTGATCAAGCCGAACGGGAAGCTCCAGGACTCCTGCTCCTGGAAGAAGTCCACCAAGGCGAACAAGGGCGTCAAGAACTGCCACTGACCCGTCCCGGGGGGGCGGTCGCGGCGCTCCGGAGGGGCCGCGACCCGCTCTCCCGCGCCGTACCTCCGTATCGCCGTACCGCCTTGTCGCCGTACCGGAAGTGGGGAATGCCGGGAGCGGCGGCAGGGTTGGATCTCTGCATGACACCTGACTCCGCGCCCGAGGTCCTGCGCTACACCGCCTTCTCCGCCGACCCCGCGGGCGGGAACCCCGCAGGCGTCGTCCTGGACGCCTCCGGGATGGACGAGGAGGCGATGCTCGCCGTCGCGGCGGAGGTGGGGTACAGCGAGTCGGCGTTCCTGACGGAGCGGACCGGCGAAGGCGCGTACACGATCCGCTACTTCAGCCCGAAGGCCGAGGTGCCCTTCTGCGGCCACGCCACGGTCGCCACGGCGCTCGCCCTGGCCGAACGGGACGGGCCGGGGGAGCTGGAGTTCGTCACGGCCGCGGGCCCGGTGCCGGTGACGGTCGTACGGGAGGGCGGCGAACTCCGCGCCACCCTCACCAGCGTGGCCCCGCGCGTCGAGGAGACCACCGCGGCCGACCTGGCGGAGGCGCTGGCGGCCCTGGACTGGGCGGCCGGCGATCTCGACCCGGCGCTGCCGCCCCGGATCGCCTACGCGGGAGCCCGGCACCTGGTGCTGGCCGCCGCCACCCGGGAACGGCTGGCGGACCTGGACTACGACTTCGGGCGCCTCGAAGCGCTGATGCACCGGCTCGACCTGACCACGCTGCAACTGGCCTGGCGCGAGGGGCCCGGGGTCTTCCACGTCCGGGACCCGTTCCCGGTGGGCGGGGTCGTCGAGGACCCGGCGACGGGCGCCGCGGCGGCGGCCTTCGGCGCGTACGCCCGGGAGCTGCGGCTCGTACCGGACGCGGCCGTGCTGACGCTGCACCAGGGGGCGGACATGGGCCGCCCCGGCACGCTCACCGTCGAACTGCGCGCGGGTGACGCCAGGGTCCGGGTCAGCGGAACGGGCACCCGGATCGGCTGAACCGCGCCCCGGGGGCGGCTGTTCAGCCGGTGACGTCCTTGGCCGGGGAGATGTGGGCGTACCAGCGTTCCGTCTCCTCCGGGTCGAGAGCGCGCTCCAGCAGGGCGTCGCCGCGCATGCCGGGGAAGAAGCGGCCCGCGGGCCACGACCGCCGGTAGGACGGCTCGTCCAGAACCAGCAGCCGGACGCCGTCGACGACGGGGATGTCGGCGGGGGTGCCCTCGTTCCAGATGAGTTCGCCGTCCGGGGCCACCAGGTCGAAGGAGCCCACGGTGTCCACCTGACCGGGGGTCTCCCGGCAGACGGCCGCCTCCTGCGCCGACGGCGCGTGGCCCTCCACATGGCCGCCGCCGATGAGCGCGTCGGCGAGCAGGGTGTGCAGCTGGAAGTTGTCCCCGATGCCGGAGAGCCGCAGGAGGTAGCCGGTGCCGCTCGCCCGGTGGAGGGCGACGAGCGGTTCGTCGTCCAGCACGAGCAGCGCGTAGGCGAGGGACTTCAGCTCCACGCCGGAGGCCCGCTCCACCGCGCCGAGCAGCCGCAGCGCCTCGCCCCGGAAACCGGCCGCCCGCCGCACACCGGGGTGGTTCAGCATCGCGACGGCGGCCATCTCCCACTGGGGAAGCGTCCACCAGCCGACGGCCGCGTCGGAACCGGCCCGCTCCACGGGCCCCGGGCCCGGCTCGCCCCCGTCCGGAACGGGAAACGCGCCGCCGCCGGTCGCGACCCACGCGTCGGAGAACACCAGGGCCTGCTCCAGGGCCCACCGCAGCCCGGCCAGCACCCCCGGCGCGCAGCGCTCGGCGTCCGCACCGCGCTCGACGCAGGCCCCGACGAGCACGGCGACGACGGCACGGGGGCCGGGCGGCACCTGCTCCAGCACGGCGGCGAGCCGAGGCCCGCCGTCCAGCAGCTCCGGCTCCCTGGCCTGCCCGAAGGTCTCCTGCAACCGGACGAACGCCTTGCCGGAGCGCTTGGCGTCCTGCGCGGTCACCGCCGCCTCGAAGTCGGCGACAGCTCCCCCGAACCCGGCTTTACCGAATATCATTCCGGCACCATATCGACGTGCGTCCGGGCGCCGCGAAACCGGTCTCCGTCAAGGGCTTCCCACGCCCCTCACCGCACGTACACCCCGTCCCTCGCGGCGGCGACCGCCGCGGCGGCGGCCCGGTCCGCCGCCTCCTCGTCCAGCGGCGCCCCGCTGGCCAGCAGCCGGTAGTAGAGGGGCGCCGACACCGCCGCGATCACCTCGCCCGGGTCCGTGCCTGCGGGCACTTCGCCGCGATCGACCGCCGCCTCGACACACCCCGACCACTCCCCGATCCGCACCGCGTAGAAGCGGTGCAGGGCGTCGGCGGCCCGGGGGTCGCAGGTGGCGGCGGCGATGACGGCCACGAAGAGGGGCCCCTGCCGGGGGTCGGTCAGCGTGCGGACCACGAGGCGGGCGTTGGCCCGGAGGTCCCCGGCCAGGGACCCGGTGTCGGCACGCGGCAGCGACTGCTCCGCCATGTCCGAGAGCAGATCGGCCACCAGCCCGGCGGGCGCGGACCAGCGCCGGTAGACGGTCGTCTTGCCGACCCCGGCCCGCCGGGCGACATCGGCCAGGTCGAGCCCGTCGAAGCCGTGCTCGACCAGCGCGTCCCCGGCGGCACGCAGGACCGCCTCCCGCACCCGGGCGGTGCGGCCACCGGGGCGCACGGTGCCCGGCTCCCCGCCGTCGGCGTCGACACCCTCGGAGCTTTGAGAGCCCTCGGCACCTACAGCACCTTCAGCACCTTCAGAAGTCATAACGGGTCTCCAGTTCCATTAAAGACGCTTCCCCTGTTACGGTGACACCCATCTTAACGGAACCAGAGAACCGTTAAGCGATTCCGTGCCCAGGAAGGCGCCCCTGCCATGTCCCGTAACGCACCCGCACCCGCTCCCACACCCGCTCCCACCGGACCGACGACCGTTCCGCGCGCCGCCGGTCCGCGCATGACGAGACGCCAGAAGCTCGTACTGGCCCTGCTGCTCGGCTCCCAGTTCATGATCGCGGTGGACTTCTCGATCCTGAACGTGGCGCTGCCCGTCGTCGGGGAGGGGCTCGGCTTCTCCCTCGCCCACCTCCAGTGGATCGCCACGTCCTTCGCGCTCGCCGCCGCCGGATTCACCCTGCTCTTCGGACGCGTCGCCGACCTCGTCGGCCGCAAGAACCTGTTCATCGGCGGCATGGCCGTCCTCGGGCTCTCCTCCGCGCTCGGCGGCCTCGCCACCTCGCCCGAGGTCCTCCTCACCGCCCGCGTGCTCCAGGGCCTGGCCACCGCGGCCGTCACCCCCGCCGGCCTCGCCCTGCTGACCACCGCGTTCAAGGAGGGGCCGCTGCGCGAACGGGCGCTGGGGCTCAACGGCGCCCTGATGTCGGCCGGGTTCACCGCCGGGGCGATCCTTGGCGGCCTCCTGACGGACCTGCTCTCCTGGCGCTGGGCCTTCTTCATCAACGTACCGGTCGCGGCCCTGGTCGTGATCCTGGCCCCGTCCGTGATCGCCGACTCCCGGCCGGAGCGGCGGCCCCGGCTGGACGTGCCCGGCGCGGTCACCGTCACCGGCGGGCTGCTGCTGCTCGTCCTCGGCCTCACCCAGGCCGGCGAGACCGGCTGGACCACCCCCACCACCCTGGTCTCCCTGGCCGCCGGCACCGCGCTCCTGATCGCGTTCGTCCGCATCGAGCGGCGGGCCACCGCACCGCTCGTCCCGATGCACATCCTGAAGCGGCGGAGCGTCGTCTGGGGCAACGCCGCCGGGCTGATCGCCTTCGTCACCGAGACCTCGCTGGTGTTCCTGCTCACCCTCTACCTCCAGGAGGTCCTCGGCTACTCCGCGCTGGCCACCGGCCTCGCGTTCGGCGTGCTGGGCATCGGCACGGTCGTCGGCGGGATGCTCGGCGGACGGGCGGTGGGCCGGTTCGGCAACCAGCGCGCCATCGTGCTGGGCGGAGTCGTCCAGGCCGGTGCCACGCTCTCCCTCGTCGCGCTCGGCACGTCCGGCTCCTGGATCTGGCTCCTGCTGGCGGCCACCTTCGTCGGCGGTGTGGGCAACATGCTGATGATCGTCGGCTTCATGGTCACGGCCACCTCGGGCCTGCCCGACGAGGAGCAGGGGCGGGCCACCGGACTGGCGACGATGACCCAGCAGGTCGGCATCACCCTGGGCATCCCGGTGATGAGCGCGATCGTCACCGCCCGGACGGGGGCCGCGACGGGGCCGGAGGCGGTCCTGTCCGGCGTCTCCACCGCCATCCTGGTGAACTCCGCCCTGGTCCTGGCCGGCGCCCTGCTCGCCGGGCACTTCCTGGCCGGAAGGAACCGGACGGCGGCCGCGGAGGGGTGAGGTACGCGGAGCGGGCCGTCCCGGGAGCCGCACCGGCCCCCGGGACGGCACACGGCCGTCGCGCCGTACGCCCCGCTGAACACCGGCGGGCCCGCAGTTGGCCGGGCGGCGACCACGGACTGAACACCGAGACGTTACGATCGCGAGCATCGCAGCCGACCAACAGCCGCACGGCAGCCGAGCCCAGGAGTACCGAACTTGTCCGCACCACGCATCGGCGTATCCATCGTGACCATGGGGGACCGCCCGCAGGCGGTCGAGGCGCTGCTGGCGTCGGTCGCCATGCAGGACGTCCGGCCCACCCGGCTCGTGATCATCGGCAACGGGACGGCGCTCCCGGACTTCACCGCCTTCCCCGGCCTGGCGGACCTCGACGGCGGGGTGACCACCATCGAGCTGCCGGAGAACCTCGGCTGTCCGGGCGGCCGGAACGCCGGTCTGCGCAGGCTCGCCGAGATCGGCGACGTGGACGTGGTGATCGAGCTGGACGACGACGGGCTGCTGGTCGAGAAGGACGTCTTCCGCCGGGTACGGGACCACTTCGCGGCCGATGACCGGCTCGGCATCGTCGGCTTCCGGATCGCCGACGAGCACGGCGAGACGCAGCGCCGCCACGTGCCGCGGCTGCGCGCCGGCGACCCGATGCGCGGCGGCGAGGTCACCGCCTTCCTCGGCGGCGGCCACGCGTTCTCCATGAAGATGCTGGCCGAGACCGGCCTGTGGCCGGCGGAGTTCTTCTTCACCCACGAGGAGACGGACCTCGCCTGGCGCGCGCTCGACGCGGGCTGGAAGGTGCTGTACGAGCCCGAACTGCTGCTCCAGCACCCCAAGACGTCCCCGGCCCGGCACGCGGTCTACTACCGGATGACGGCCCGCAACCGCGTCTGGCTGGCCCGCCGCAACCTGCCCCTCCCTCTGGTCCCCGCCTACCTCGGCACCTGGACCCTGCTCACCCTCGCCCGCACCCGCGACCCGAAGGGCCTGCGCGCCTGGGCGGGCGGCTTCGCCGAGGGCGTCCGGACCCCGTGCGGGGAGCGCCGCCCCATGCGCTGGTCCACGGTGTGGCAGATGACACGGCTGGGCCGGCCGCCGGTCATCTGACCCGCCACCCGGCGGACTACGGCCGCAGGCGGTAGAGCACGTCCGGCTCGTTCTCCTCGTTGCGGGCACCGTCGTCGAACGCGACGGCGGTGAACCCGTGCCGCTCGTAGAAGGCGCGGGCGGCGGCGTTGCGCTGGAACACGTACAGCTCCAGTCCCCCCTTCGCCGCACCACGCACCTCCGCCAGCAGCCTGCTCCCGATCCCCCGCCGCAGCGCGTCGGGCCGCAGATAGAGATGATCGAGCTCGTCGTCCCCGGCGAGCACGGCGAACCCGAGCAGTTCCCCGCCCTCCCCCGCCTCCTCGGCCACCCACACCGCGGTGCTGGTGGGCAGCACGACATGGGTGATCCACGCGAGGGTGTCCTCGTCGCTGTGGACCCGGGGCAGATACGGCATGGCGGCGGCGCGGGAGTCCAGGAAGACGCGCGTGACGGCCTCCGCGTCGGCCGGCGTGGCCCGGCGCAGCCGTACCCCGGCCGGTGCCATGGCCCCGCCCGCGCCCATACTCTCCGTCACCCGCATCACTCCCCGCCTCAGGGCCGGTACGTTCCCGACCATGCGGGTAGGGAACAACGGCCGCGGGCAGCAGACCACGCCAAGGGGTCGACGCGCAGGTGAAATACCGGTGCGCCGAGAACGGGGAAGGGCCCCGACCAGGTGAGACACCCGGCCGCAGGCCCTTGTTGGCCTGCCGGCAGACGAGCCGTGTACGCGCGCCGAGGTCTTCGCCCGCAGTGAGCGTATTCGGCAGGAACGGATAGACGCCTACTGCGCATACGGCGGCGCCATGGCGAACTACCGTCGTGGGCAAATGGATTATTGGTTCGCCAAGCCCGACGGCCGCTCCATGGAGACGGAACTCAGCAGCCCGGTGTCCCGCCGGCGCCGATGAACTAGGAGCCGATGACGCGGCAACGGTTGGTGAACGCGATGGTCCGGGCGTCGGCGATATGCGTCCCGTACGCGCACCGCGCCGCCTCCAGCCATGGTCACCCCGTCTTGCAACGAACCTCGTACACACAGTGCGCCCAGTGGTAGCCTCCCCAAGGGCCACCAGGGGGCCTGTCCTGACGCTGAGCTGCCCCGGTGCAGCGTCGTACACGGGATGAAGAAGCCTTAGCTTCACCGGACTCGACAGGTATGTCCGACTGCGCCGTTGCTTGGCGCGCCGATCAGTTGTCGGACGCTTCGGGGCAGCGGCGTTCGAGGACGGATCGTGCCATGTCTGCTGGTGGACGCCTCTCCACCCTGGCTCGAACGCGGATCACCTACACCGGTGAGCCCTATCAGTTCGCGCTGGAAACTCTCAAGGGCACACACAACCTGCCACCACTGCCAGACGTCACGGGCGAACAGGCACTGCTCGAGTCGCAAGTCATGGCGAATCTGGGCGACGGCGGAACATGGTCCGCTCACCCGGTCGGAATCTCTGGCGTGCGCCTGAGCTGGGGTAACCCCATCATGGTCTACCTCGACAGCCACGTTGAACTTTCGCGTGGAGAGAACTACCCCGTGGCCTGGCACGCCGGCGATCGCCTCTTGCCGTATGTCGGAGGTGGCGGCGAGGTCGGCGGTGTCGCGGGGCTGCGTATCGCCGCGATCCGTGGAAACGACCTCCACCTCACCCTGGCGGGCGCTGACAGCCGCCTCATCCTCCGTGGCATCACCGGTACGCGATGGAGCGACTACCTCGACGAACGGCGAAGGGATCTGGCCGTGGGGCACGCGGCACCACTGTGGCACGCCCCCGAACTCACCGACTTCGAATGGCAGGACGAGCAGTCACACCCCCGCACCCGCGGAGCGGAAAGGGACATTGCACCCTTGGGGTCGGGGTTGCTTCGCAGAGTTGCCCTGTTCCATACGTCCAACTCTGCTTACTCAAGCCGATCTTGGACGACCGGAAGTGACTGGATCTTCGAACTGGACACACGCCGTGACGTACTCCTCGACCACGACACACTGCTCGGCAGACTCTCTGCCCCTACGTGGGGGCTTCCTCTCCGCGTCGTCGAACATCACTGCACGTGTGACGACCCGCCCCTGACCAGCAATCGATACATGCGGCAGTGCACGTACGAACTTGTTCACGACGACGTGCCGGGGTGTGCACTCCAGTTCCGCTTCCGGTGGGGCCCCGCCGTGTACGGAAAGGACGCCAGAGGGCAGCTCGAACGGCTCGGCTCAGACCTCGGCTGGCTGAACCGCGTACTCCCGCGGACCACCCTGGAATCTGCCCGCGGGGTGATCGCATGAACTGGGACGCCATCACCCTTTATGTCCTGGCCGGCTTCAGCATTGTCCTCCTCGTCCTCGGTCAGCTTCGCGAGCTGCTGGGGAAGGTCGCAGAGGTCGTCAGCGCCTGGCACGAGCTTCGGCGGAACATCCGGCCGAGTCCCGATCCTCAGCAGGCTGCGGCTACCACGCAGCAGAACGCCAACAATCAGTGACCCTGGAATGTCCAGACCCTCACATCAGCCGAGCCGCAATACGCACGCCCCCAGGAGGGACCAGTGTCCAACCCGCAGCCGCTCACCCCTGAGGAGAAGCTCGCCGCCGCGAAGAAGCAGCTGAGCCTCCCACTCATCGTCGTGATCTGCGGCTCCACCCGTTTCATGACCGAGATGACCGAGGCTGATCTGCGGGAGACCAAAGCCGGAAGGATTGTCGTCAAGCCCGGTTGCGACAAGAAGTCGCCGCACGAACTCTGGTCCGATCCCGCCGAGGCCAGGCCCTGAAGCTTCAACTCGACGATCTACACCGAGCGAAGATCCGGCTCTCGGACGAGGTGCTCGTAGTCGGCGACTACACCGGAGACAGCACCCGAGCGGAAATCGTCTACGCGCGGTCGCTGGGCAAACCCGTGCGGTTCACGCACCCCGAAGTCGACCCCGACGCCTGACCGGCCACCCCGCACATTCCGCGGACACGCCGTGGGATTGATCATCTAGGCAAGTGTGCGGAGGCCCCGCACACAGACCGTCCCCTGACATCACGTGCCCCGGCCGTCTCCCGACAGACTCCCCACGGGCCGCAAGATCATGGAACTGGCAGTGTCGTGCCTGCTCAGAGGCGTAAGCGGCAGACGAGTCGTGCTGTACGCCGGGTTCTGTCTCCCGGTCGCCTCGCGGCGGCCGGGGAGACGGCCATCCATCTAGGACCGGCATTGCTGCCAGCCTCGTGCGGTCTACCCGTGAACTCGGGCGAGCCGCCCTCGAACGTTCACGCAGGGCCGTCCCGTTTCCGGGGCGCCCCCTCTTGACCTTGCTCCGGGTGGGGTTTACCTAGCCGCCTGAGTCACCTCAAGCGCTGGTGGTCTCTTACACCACCGTTTCACCCTTACCCGCGACCGAAGTCCCGGGCGGTCTGTTTTCTGTGGCACTGTCCCGCGGGTCACCCCGGGTGGCCGTTAGCCACCACCCTGCCCTGTGGAGCCCGGACGTTCCTCGGGAGGATCCGAGGATCCTCACGCGGCCGTCCGCACGACTCGTCTGCCGTGATCGCCATCCTACCGGGCCGCACCGACGGATGGAGCGGGACGCCCCCGCGCGCGCAGCAGCGGCGCTCGGCCACCAGAGCGACGCCCTCCGGGGAAAACGGTGCTTGACCTTGTCGCCACGTCAACGTTTCTACTGGCCTCATGCGTATCGGAGAGATCGCCGCACTCGTGGGAGTCACCTCCCGGGCCGTCCGGCACTACCACCACGTCGGCCTCCTGCCCGAGCCCGCCCGGCAGGCCAACGGCTATCGGGCGTACACCGTCCGCGATGCCGTGCTGCTGGCCAGGATCAGGCGGCTGACGGAGATCGGGCTCTCCCTGGACGAGGTGCGGGACGTGCTCGCCGACGACGCGGGGCGGGAGCTGGCCGAGGTGCTCGGGGAGCTGGACGCCGATCTGGCGCGGCAGGAGCGGGAGATCCACGAGCGGCGGGAGGTGCTGGCCGAGCTGCTTCGGGCGCCGCTCACCTCGGACGGGCCGCTCTCCCCCGCCCTCGCCGCGCTGTTGGACCGGGCGCCCGCCACCACGTCCCCGGCCGCCGCGAAGGACCGCGAGCATCTGTCGCTGCTGGACGCGGCGGGCGACGGCGCCGGGGCCGAGGTGTTCGCCGCGCTGCGCCCGCTGGCCGAGGACCCGGGCGTCCTCGCGCTGTACGAGCGGCTCGACGAACTGGCCGGGGCCGGGGTGGACGACCCGCGCGTCGCGCCGCTGGCGGCCGAGCTGGTCGCCGCCGTACCGGACGAGGTCCTGGCGGTGATCCCCGAGGGCGAGCCGTCGGCGACGGGGCTCGGGCGGGTGCTGCTCGACGACTACCCGCCCGCGCAGCGCGCGGTCGTGCGCCGGGTGATGGAGGGGCTGGCCGAGCGGGTGCGGGGGAGGAACGCGTGAGTACCGGGAGGACGAGGGGCCTGCGGGCGGCTCGGGCCGCGATGTGGGCGGTGCTGCCCGGGGAGGTCGCGCTGGCGGTCTGCCTGGTGGCCGGGGTCCGGATACCCGGGGCCGTTCTGCTGGGAGCCGAGGCGCTGGTCGTGGGGGTGCTCGCGCTGGAGGCGGCCGTGATGTGGCCGCTGTACGCGGCGCGGCGGCGGGCCGGGGGCACGCGGCGGGAGGCCGGGCTGGCCACGGTGCGGGCCGTGGTGCCGGTGGCCGTGCGGCGGCTGGTCGTGCACGAGTTCCGGGCGCTGCACAGTCTCGGGCTGTGGGTCCTGCGCCGCCGCCACCGGATTCCGGAGGGGGCCCGGCCGTTCTCGTACACCGAACCGCAGACCGGGATCATGTACGCGTTCGTCTTCGTCTCCGTCGTGGAGACGGTGGTGCTGGCGCTGGTGATCCCCTGGCCGCTGGTCCACGCGATCCTGCTCGTGGTGGACGTGTACGGGATCGTCATCATCCTCGCCCTGCACGCCGCCTGCGTGACCCGGCCGCACCTCGTGGCGGCGGACGGTTCGCTGCGGCTGCGCTACGGCGCCCTGTTCGATCTGCGGGTACCCGCCGCCGTGATCGCGACCGCCCGGGTGGACCGGCGCTATCCGGACGGGGCCCTGGTCCGGACCGACGAGGACGGGACGCTCGATCTGGTGGTGGGGAGCCATACGACGGTGACGGTGGAGCTGACGGAGCCGGTGGAGTTCGTACGGCCCCTGGGGCGGCGCGGGAGTGCCCGGACGCTCCGCTTCCACGCCGACGACCCGCGGGCGGTGGTCGCCGCGCTGACGTCTCCCCTCACGCCGGAGCGAACAGCACCGTCCCCGACGCCGGACCCGCCCGCGTGAGCCGGACCCGCAGCCGCTCCCCCAGCGGGAGCGGGGCCGTGCCGCCCTCGATCCGGCCGACGATCGCCGGGTCCCGGAGGTGGACCGTGCCGGCGGCGGGGTCGCGGTCCTGGACGTCGACGACGTACGCGTCGAAGAGCTCGCCCACGTGCCCCTCCAGCAACGCCGCCTCGACGAGGTCGACGCAGGCCCGTTCCACGGTGCCCGCGCGGCGCGTCCCCTCGGCCATCTCCTTCGGGAGGGCGGGGAGGGCCTCCCGTACCCAGGCCGGAGGCTCCTTCCCCGCGGTCGCGGCGAGGCAGAGTTCTGACGCGTACCGGTCGACGAGGCGGCGCAGCGGTGCGGTGCAGTGCGTGTAGAGGTCGGCGACCGCCGCGTGGACGGCGGGGTCGGGGAGCTCGCCGTCGTCGAAGGCGGTGTAACCCGCGCCGCGGAGCAGGGTGGTGCACTCCTGGAGGAACGCCGCGTGGTTGCTCCTCGTCGGGTCGAGGGAGCGGACGACATCGGCGTACGGGACGTGGGGCGGCCAGTCGACGCGCAGGGCGTGGGCGGAGCGCCGCAGCCGGGCGACGGCTCCGTCCGGGGCGATCGGCAGGGTGCGCAGGACGCCGGTGCCCGTGTCGGCCATGAGGCGGGCGGCGGTCATGCCGGTGAGCAGGGAGATCTGGGCGTTCCAGGCCTCGGCGGGGAGCGTGGCGCGGTAGACGAGACCGTAGGAGTCGTCCCGTTGGACGATCTCCTGTTCGGGGACGCCGAGCGAGATGCCGCCCCGGGCCCGTTCCTGTTCCGCGCGCAGCCGCCCGATGTCCCGGAGCAGGGCGAGGGGTTCCTCGGCGGTGCCCGCGTCGATCTGCCGTTGGACGCCCGCGTAGTCGAGCTTCGCGCGGCTGCGGACCAGGGCCCGGGTCACGTCGGCGGCGACGGCCCGCCCGTCGCTGTCCAGGTCGATCCGCCACAGCGCGGCCGGGCGGGTCTCGCCGGGGAGGAGGCTGGCGGCGCCCTCGGAGAGGACCGGTGGGTGGAGGGGGATCCGGTCGTCGGGGAAGTAGAGGGTGGTGACCCGGCGGTGGGCCTCGGCGTCGAGCGCGCCGCCCGGCCGGACATACGCGGCGACGTCCGCGATGGCGTAGTGCACCCGGAAGCCGTGGCGGCGGCGCTCCAGGTGCATCGCCTGGTCGAGGTCCGTGGAGGTGGGCGGGTCGATGGTGAGGAACGGCAGGTCCGTGGCGTCCTCGTGGGCCGACAGATCCGGGCCCCGCACCGCCTCCGCCGCCTCCGCGAGCACCTCGGGCGGGAAGGCGGCGGGCAGGTCGAGTTCGGTGCGCAGCGCCCGCAGGGCGGCTCCGAGCGAGCAGTCGGCTGCACCGGTCATACGCAGGTGGCGACGGGGCATGGCCCGAGCGTAGGCCGGGCGGAGGCGGGCGGCATCCTGGGCGTGCGCGGTCCCGCGCGGACGCGTCCGCAGGCCCCGTGCGTACGCGTCCGCAGGCCCCCGCGCATACAAGGGGGCGCGGTCCTCGCCGTACGGGGGTCGGCGTCCCGTCCCCGTACCCTTGCCGAGGACCCGGGGAGCCCGCACGCCGACCGGGTCCGCGCTTGCGCCGTACGTACGAAGGAGAACCGCCGTGCTCGTGCTGTTGCCGCCCTCCGAAGGAAAGGCCGCCTCGGGGCGCGGGGCTTCGCTGAAGCCGGAGTCGCTGTCGCTGCCGGGGCTCGCCCCGGCCCGTGCGGCGGTGCTGGACGAGCTGGTCGAGCTGTGTCAGGCGGACGAGGAGAAGGCCCGTGAGGTGCTGGGGCTGAGCGTGGGGCTGCGGGGCGAGGTCACCAAGAACACCGAGCTGCGCACCGCCGGGACCCGTCCGGCCGGGGAGCTGTACACCGGTGTGCTGTACGACGCGCTCGATCTGGCCTCGCTGGAGGCGGACGCGCGGCGGCGGGCGGCGAAGTCGCTGCTGGTCTTCTCGGGGCTGTGGGGCGCGGTCCGGATCGGCGACCGGATTCCGCCGTACCGCTGCTCGATGGGGGTGAAACTGCCCGGTCTCGGCGCGCTCGGCGCGCACTGGCGCACCCCGATGGAGACCGTGCTGCCCGAGGCCGCCGGGAACGGGCTCGTCCTGGACCTGCGGTCCTCGGCGTACGCGGCGGCGTGGAAGCCGACGGGCGAGGTGGCGTCGCGCACGGCGAGCGTGCGGGTGCTGCACTCCCAGCTGGTGGGCGGGGTGGAGAAGCGGTCGGTCGTGAGCCACTTCAACAAGGCGACCAAGGGCCGGCTGGTGCGGGATCTGCTGGTGGCGGGTGCGCGGCCGAAGGGCCCGGCGCAGTTGGTGGAGGTGTTGCGGGACCTGGGGTACGTGGTGGAGGCCGAGGCCCCCGCGCGTGCCGGGCGGCCGTGGTCGCTGGACGTCGTGGTGACGGACATCCACTGATCGCCCGAGGAGACGAGCGTTGCGCAGTGCGCAACGCTCGTTGCAGATATCGCCTCGCGCGCGGCAGGATGGCCGTATGACCTCCTCTGCTTCCGTGCCCTCCGCCCCGTCCGACGCCTCCGTGCTGGATCTCGCGCCCGTCGTCCCCGTCGTGGTCCTGCACGACGCGGCCGACGCGGTGCCGCTGGCGCGGGCGCTGGTGGCGGGCGGGCTGCCGGCGATCGAGGTGACGCTGCGGACGCCCGCCGCGCTGGAGTCGATCCGGGCCATGGCCGCCGAGGTCCCGGGCGCGGTGGTCGGCGCGGGGACGGTGATCTCGCCGGAGCACGTACGGGACACCGTGGCCGCCGGGGCCCGGTTCCTGGTCAGCCCGGGGTGGACGGACGCGCTGCTGGAGGCGATGAAGGCATCCGGGGTCCCGTTCCTGCCCGGTGTCTCGACCACCTCCGAGGTGGTGGCCCTGCTGGAGCGCGGGGTGCGGGAGATGAAGTTCTTCCCGGCCGAGGCGGCGGGCGGCACGGCCTATCTCAAGGCCCTGTCCGCGCCGCTCCCCCAGGCCCGGTTCTGCCCGACCGGCGGCATCTCGCTCGCCTCCGCGCCGTCGTACCTCGCGCTGCCCAACGTGGGCTGCGTGGGCGGCAGCTGGATGGTCCCGGGCGATGCGGTGGCGGCGAAGGACTGGGACCGGGTGGCCCGCCTGGCGGCCGAGGCGGCGGCGCTCGCCCGGTAGGGCCGCACGGCGACGCCGAGCAGCCCCGACGGCCGGGTCGTCGGGGCTGGTGGTCCGGCCAGGGCAGGAGGTCGGGCCGGTGGTCCGGTCGGCGCAGGTCCTCGGGCTCGTGGTCCGCCTAGCGCAGGTCCTCGGGCTCCTGGCCCGGCTAGCGCAGGTGGGACGTGTCGTTGAGCAGGCGTACGGAGGCGTTGCCGTCCCCGTAGTAGGCGACCGTGGAGATCGAGGCCGCCGAAAGCTCCATCCGGAACAGCGCCTCGGGCGGGGCCCCCAGGGCGAGCCGGACGAGCGTCTTGACCGGGGTCACATGGGTGACGAGCAGGACCGTGCGGCCCGCGTACCGGGCGACGATCCGGTCCCGGGCGTCCGCGACCCGCTCGGCGACCTCGGCGAAGCTCTCTCCGCCGCCGGTCGGGGCGGTGTCCGGAGAGGCCAGCCAGGCGGTGAGGTCGTCCCCGTACCGTTCCCGTACCTCCCCGAAGGTCAGGCCCTCCCAGGCGCCGAAGTCCGTCTCGCGCAGGTCCTCGTCGATGCGGACGTCGAGGCCGAGTCGGCCGGCGACGGCCGCTGCGGTCTCGCGGCAGCGGCGCAGCGGGGAGCTGACGATCTCCTGGACGGTGCCCAGGGCGGCGAAGTGCTCGGCGGCCCGGTCGGCCTGGCTCCGGCCGGTGGCGGAGAGCCCGGGGTCGGTGCCGCCGCTGCCGGAGAACCTCTTCTCGGGCGTGAGGGCGGTCTCGCCGTGCCGGAGCAGGACGAGCGTGGCGGGTGCGCCGAGGTCGGGGGCCGAGCCCCAGCCGACCTGCGGGGCCCCGGCCGGCTGCTGCCGCGAGGCTCCGGGAGCCTCCGGCGCGGCTCCGGCCGGCTGCCCGGGGGCGGGTGCGGGGACCGTGGTGTCCGGCACCCCGGGCTCGGGCACCGGGAAGAGCGTGTCGGCCGCCGCGCCGCGTGCTGCCGCGAGGGCCGCGCGGGCCCTGGCAGCGCCCGCGGCCTGGTCGCCGGGCGGGCCCTGGGCGGGCGGCGGGGTGCTCGCGGGGCGGGCCGGTGCGTCGAGGGCGGCCGTCGAGGCGGACGCCTCCCACTGCCTGCCGTCGCGGCCCGCGTCCATCGCCTCGTTGGCGAGCCGGTCCGCGTGCTTGTTCTGCGCGCGCGGGATCCACTCGTACGTCACCGAGGACGGCGGCAGGACCGCGGCGGCACGCGCCGCCAGCGGCTTCATGTCGGGGTGCTTGATCTTCCAGCGCCCCGACATCTGCTCGACGACCAGCTTGGAGTCCATCCGGACGTGGACCCGCAACGCGTCCCCCGCGTCCGGGAACAACGCCTTCGCGGCCGTCAGGCCGGCGATCAGGCCCCGGTACTCGGCGACGTTGTTCGTGGCGACGCCGATGTACTCGGCGGCCTCGGCGAGGGGTTCGCCGGTGGCCGGGTCGATGACGACCGCGCCGTAACCGGCGGGCCCGGGGTTGCCCCGGGATCCGCCGTCGGCCTCGACCACCACCTGGCGCGCGGCGCTCATTACAGGCCCGACTCCGAGGTGCGGACCAGGATCCGGTGGCAGTTCTCGCAGCGCAGGACCGTCTCGGGGGACGCGGCCCGCACGTCGCCCACCTCGGCCATGTTCAGTTCCAGCCGGCAGCCCTCGCAGCGGCGCTGGTAGAGCCGGGCGGCGCCGACCCCGCCCTGCTGGGCGCGGAGCTTGTCGTACAGCTTCAGCAGGTCGGCGGGGATGATCTCGGCGACGATCTGGCGGTCCTTGGCCACCGTGGCGGCCTCGGCGTCCAGCTCGGCGGTCGCGGCGTCGCGGCGCGCGGTGGCGTCGTCGACCTTGGCCTGGACGGCGGCGACCCGCTCGGTCAGCTCGGCGACCCGCTCCTGGGCGCTCTCCCGGCGCTCCATGATCTCCAGGACGACGTCCTCCAGGTCTCCCTGGCGCTTGGCGAGCGAGACGATCTCGCGCTGGAGGCTCTCCAGGTCCTTGGGCGAGGAGACCGCGCCGGAGTCCAGGCGCTGCTGGTCGCGGACGGCGCGCTGGCGCACCTGGTCGACGTCCTGCTCGGCCTTGGTCTGCTCGCGGGTGGTGTCGCTCTCCTCGGTGGTGGAGGCGACCAGCAGGTCCCGCAGCTGGGCGAGGTCGCTGCTGAGCTGCTCGATCTCGGCGTGCTCCGGCAGCGAGGTGCGCTTGTGGGAGATCTGGGCGAGACGGAGGTCGAGGGCCTGGACGTCGAGAAGTCGGATCTGGTCGGCGGGCGCGGCGTTCAGTTGGGGGCTCCAGAGGAATGGTGGGTGGTCCAGGGGTCGGTGACCTGCTTCGAGACATGGACCCGCAGGTCCCATCCGTGGCGGTCGGAAAGCGCGTCGAGCTGGGCTGCCGCCTGCTCGCACCAGGGCCATTCGGTGGCCCAGTGCGCGGCGTCGACGAGGCCGAGCGGCGAGTGCCGCACGGCCTCGGAGGCCGGGTGGTGGCGCAGGTCGGCGGTGAGGAAGGCGTCGACGCCCGCGGCGCGCACGGCGTCGAAGAGGCTGTCGCCGGAGCCGCCGCTGACGGCGACGGTGCGCACGAGCGCGTCCTGGTCGCCGGCCAGCCGGATGCCCTGCGCGGTGGCGGGGAGCCGGGCGGCGGCCCGGGCGGCGAAGGCGGCCAGCGTCTCGGGGTGGTCCAGTTCGCAGATCCGGCCGAGTCCGCGCCGGCCCTCGGGGTCGGTGGGGTCCGGGACCAGGGGCCCGGTGATCCGCAGGCCGAGGGCGCCGGCCAGGGCGTCGGAGACGCCGGGGTCCGCGGTGTCGGCGTTGGTGTGCGCGACGTGGAGCGCGATGTCGTGCTTGATGAGGGTGTGGACGATCCGGCCCTTGAAGGTGTCGGCGGCGACCGTCGTCGTCCCGCGCAGATAGAGCGGGTGGTGGGTGACGATCAGCTGGGCGCCGAGCTCCAGGGCCTCGTCGGCGATCTCGTGGACCGGGTCGACGGCGAACAGCACCCGGTCGATCTCCGCGTCCGGATCGCCGCAGACCGTCCCGACCGCGTCCCATCCCTCGGCCCGCTCGGGGGGCCAGAGGGCGTCGAGGGCGGCGATGACTTCAGACAGACGGGGCACGGGGGAAAGGCTACCTGTCCGGGGTGGCCCGCCGCCCCTGGCCGCCGGACCTGTACGCCAGGACCGGCGGCCGGACACGAATCGTTACGTCACCGGGGCGCCGCGACGCTCCCGTACCGGGGAGACGGTCACTTCACCAGGTCGGCGCGGAGGTCGTCGAGGACCAGGCCGGCCGAGGTGACGCCGAGGCCCAGGTACCAGGTCTCGTCGGAGACGTCCTTGGCCCGGCCCTCCTTGACGGCCTTCAGGTTCTTCCACAGCGGGTTGGACCGGGCGGTGTCGCGCTGGGTGGCCTTCGGGTCGCCGTAGACGCCGGTGAAGATCCAGTCGGCGTCCGCCTCGTCGATCCTCTCCGGGCTGATCTCGGCGGCGAGGTCGTTGATCTGCTGGTTCTTCGGACGCGGCAGCCCGACGTCTTCGAGGATCGTGCCGATGAACGAGGCCTTGGCGTAGAGACGGAGGCGGTCGGGCATGTAGCGGACCATCGAGACGGTCGGCTTGTCGGGGCCGATGTCCTCGCCGAGCTTCTTCGCCTTCTCCTCGTACGCGGCGAGCGCCGCCCCTGCCTGCTTCGCGCGGTCCAGTGCCTGGGCGTTGAGGAGGTAGTTCTCCTTCCAGGTGAATCCCGGACGGATGGAGAACACGGTGGGGGCGATCTTGGACAGCTCGTCGTACTTGTCCGCCGCGCGGAGCTGGCTGCCGAGGATCAGGTCGGGCTTGAGGCCGGCGATGGCTTCGAGGTTGAGGCTGTTGATGGTGCCGACGCTCTTCGGCGAGCCCGCACCCTTCTCCAGGTAGGAGGGGATGGCCGCGTCGCCCTCGCTGGGTGCGTAGCCGACCGGCTTCAGGCCCAGGGACACCACGTTGTCGAACTCGCCGACGTCGAGCACGACCACACGCTTGGGCGCGGCCTTGATCTCGGTCTTCCCCATGGCGTGGGTGACCGTGCGGGGGAACTCGCCGGCCTCGGCGTCGGTGCCGTACGCCGCGGTCTTCTTCGCCGCGTCCGCGAAGTCCTTGCCGCCGGTGGCGACGGCGGCCTTCTTGCCGCCGCCCGCTTCGGACTTCGCCGCGTCCGCGTCGCCGCCGTCACCGCCCCCGCAGGCCGAGAGGGAAAGGGCGGCCGCCACGGCCAGGGCGACTGCGGCGGTACCGCGGGGTCGAGGGGACATCACTTGCTCCAGTTGGTCCGCGTACGTGCGCGGGTGCACGGGCCCTTGGTTAGGGTCGCCTCACCTTAGACGCGGCGACCTTCTCCAGCACACTCACCCCCTCCACCTCAGGAGAATCCGGGCATCACCACCCTTATGTGTGAAGTGAGGTGGCTCGTGTTGTTCGGCTGGAAGTGCGAAAACTAGCTTTCGTAGCCGGAGGTGACGAGTCCATGACTGCCTGTGTCATCGAGGGTGGATCCGCCGGGGCCGCCACGACGGCGGAACCCGAAGCGGAACCCGGTACGGAACCCGGCCCGAAGGAGTCCGGGGCGGAATCCGGGGCGGAGTACGGGGCGGATTCCTGGTCGGAGTCCGGCCCGGAGGAGTACGGAAGGGAACCGGAAGCGGAGGGGTCCGGCGGCCCCGGGGAGTCGGCCGCGGCCGGCACTCCCCGCCCGCCGGGATCCGCCACGGACGCGGGCGACCGGGCGGCGTCGGCTGCCTCTGCTGCCTCGGGCGGCCGGGCGGCGTCGGCCCATGACGCACCGCTTCCCGGCGGCTTCACGCTCACCTCGGACGGGTCCTACGCCGCCCGGCTCACCGCTGCCCCCGGCCCGCCGGGCGAGCGCAACTGGTATCCGGAGCGGTGGACGCTGGACGGGCCCGAGCCGTACGCGGTGCCCCTCCCCCTCGATCAGCCCGAGGAGCCGGACGCCCAGGTGGCGCCGCTCGCGGACGGGCGGGTGCTGATCGGGCGGCGGGTCGCGGACCGGCAGATGTTCTCGCTGCTCTACCCGACAGGACCCGGCACCGGCGAACTCCCGCTGGGCGCGGTCGCGTGCGCGGAGATGACCCTGCTGCCGCCGTCGCCGGACGGCCGGTGCGTCTACGCCCTGTCGGCCGGGGAGCACCAGTCGTCGCTCTGGCTGGTGGCGGGCGGAGCGCACGGGCCGGAGGAGGTCGCGCGGATTCCCGGGCGCTGCTCGGGCGGGGTCTGGCTGGACCGGGCCGGCCGGCTGCTGGCGCTGGACCGGCAGCAGCCGGGCGGCGGACCGGTCAAGGCGGTCGCCGTCGACCTGGGGCGCGGGGCCGAGGTGACACCGCTGCTCCAGATCGCGCCGGACAGCGACGACCGGCTGCTGCTCGCGGACCCCGACAGCGGGCTGTTGCTGCTCCGCTCGGACGCCCCGGGCCGCGACCGGCTCGGCTGGGGTGTGCTGGGCAGCTGTCTGCCGGTCAGGTTCCCGGAGTGCCTGCGCCCCGCGGGCGTGGCGGTGACGCCGTTCGCGGTGCAGCCGGGCCAGATGCTGATGCCGGAGAGCTGCGCGGTGGCGCTGCGGATCGACGGGGCCGGGGGCAGCTGGGTGGGGGTCTGGCGTCCGGCGGGACGTCGGCTGCACCAGTTCGCGGCCCCGCTGGGCTGGGCGCCGGGGGCCGGATACTGGAGCCGGGACGGGGTGCTGCGCCTCCCGTACGCGAACGGGGCGACGTCCTGCGGCGTGGCGATGCTGGACGCGCCGCCGGACGTGGAACCCTCTTCCGTGTCCGGCCGCCCGAGCGGCGCGGAGGGCGGAACGCAACCGTCCGCCGCCGTCGCCGCTCCCCCTGTGTGCAAGCCCGTTCCGTTGGGTCGGGCGCCTCTGCACCGAGCCGCTCGATCTGACTAAACTCGGGGCCCTGGGCTACGCGGCCGTGTCGGGCGGGTACCGACGGTGACCACGTCGGATGGCGGCGGCGGGGCTTGCTGCACCTGTAGGCGCGATATACGTAAGCGATCACAACGGGGTGACTTCCCACATGTCCGAAGCACGGATCGACACGACCCAGCAGCGCCCGGCGGGGGCGGACGAGGGGACCGGGACCGGGGGTTCCGGAAGGCACCGGGGGGGTGCGTCGGCGGAGACCACGTCGGTGCAGCCGCACGGTCGCCACCGCCGGCCCGCCGACGAGGAATCCAGGGCGGCCTGAGAGCCGCTCGGCAGTGCACGGAGGGCCCGGACCGGCGGACAGCCGGCCGGGCCCTCCCGCGTGTGGCCCTCCCCCGCTACCGGCGCTTCAGCCCGGGGACTTCGGCGACGGCGAAGGCCTCGTTCGGGGGCCGGTCCGCGTAATACGGGATGAGCAGCCCGTCCGTCCGGCTCCGCGAAGGTGAAGGTCTCCCGCCATGGACGACGAGCAGTTGCCCCTTCCGGCTGCTGGCCCCTGCATGACGCAGGCCGGGGAAGGAAGCCGGGAAGACTACTGACGCCTCGTCAGATCTACGGGGTGGGCGCGGCGCCCGGCGTCACCGCTCGGCCGGGGTCTCGGCCGGGAGGTCCGCCGGCGGGCGGGGCCTTCGATGGTTCGGCAGCCAGATCAGCATCACGACCACACCGGCCAGCAGGACCCCGCTCGCCGTGCGGAAGGCCAGCGCGTATCCGGCGGTGACCTCGGCCGCGTCGCCGGAACCCGCGGTGCGCGCGGCGGCGACCGTGGAGAGCACCGCGAGGCCCAGCGCACCGCCCATGGTGCGGGAGGTGTTGACCAGGCCGGAGACGAGCCCGGCGTCCCCCGGGTCCGCGCCGGAGGTGGCGAGCGTGGCGAGCGGGGTGGAGGCGAGCCCGGCCCCGGCCATCATCAGGACGCCGGGCAGACAGATCGCGGTGAGGTAGGAGCCCTCCACACCCATCGTGGACTGCCAGCCGAAGCCGGAGGCGGTGATCAGGACCCCGGCGACGGCGAGGCTCTTCGCCCCGACGCGCACCATGAGGCGGGGGGCCAGCTTGGAGCCGAGGATGACGGCGGCCGAGGTCGGCATCAGCGCGAGACCCGCCTGCAACGGTGTGTAGCCCAGGACGTTCTGGGCGTACACGGTCATGAAATACCACATGGAGAAGGTCGCCGACCCCATGAGCAGCATCGACACATTGGCCGAGGACACGGCCCGTACGGAGAACACGCGCAGCGGGATCAGCGGGACGGCGGTGCGCGCCTCGACCAGCACGAAGACGGCCAGCAGCACGACCCCGGAGAGCAGCGGCACGAGGGTGGCGGCGGCCGTCCAGCCCTCGGCCTCGGTCTGGACGATGCCGTACGCGACGGCGGCGAGGCCCGCGGTGACGAGGACCGCGCCCAGGAAGTCGATGCGCCGGCGGTCGCCCGCGCGGCCCTCGGTGATCCGCAGGGCCGCGGCCACCAGGACGAGTGCGCCGATGGGCACGTTGATCAGGAGGACCCAGCGCCAGGAGAGGGCGTCGGTGAGGACCCCGCCGATCAGCCCGCCGGCCGCGCCGCCGCCCGCGCCGACCGCCATCCAGGTGCCGATCGCCTTCGTCCGGGCCGGGCCTTCGGGCACGGCCGCGGTGAGAATGGTGAGGGTGGCGGGGGCCAGGACGGCGGCCCCGAGGCCCTGCACGGCGCGGGCGGCGAGGAGCTGCCAGCCCTCCTGGGCGAGGCCGCCCGCGAGGGAGGCGGCGGTGAAGACGCCGAGCCCGACGAGGAACATCAGCTTGCGCCCGTAGATGTCGGCGGCCCGGCCGCCCAGGAGCATGAACCCGGCGAACGCGATCGAGTAGGCGTTGACGACCCACTGGAGGCCTCCGGCGCTCAGCCCCAGGTCGGCCCGCATGGAGGGCAGGGCCACGTTGACGACGGAGACGTCGAGGACGACGAGGAACTGGCCGGTGCAGGCGGCGAGCACGACGGCCCAGGTGCTGGGCCGTATTCGGGAGAAGGCCGGCGGGGCGGAGGCGGGGGCGGAGACGTCAGGCATGAACGTCATGGTCCCAGGCGGCGGGAGGACCGTACATCGGGTGGGGCGAGTCGCACCCCGGACACCGGCCGTCGGCGTGGCACATCCCCCATATCACCGCATACGCCCCGCATAGTGGTGCGCTATGAGTACGGAGAACGCTGACGTGCCCCCCGGCCGGTCTCCCGCCGGCCCCGAGGATCCCGGTGCGGGTCCCGGAACGGACTCCTCACCGGACCGGGTGGTGGTGACGGTCGGGGTGCTGGGCATCGTCGGGATCGTCCTGTGGGCGGCCCTCGGCAAGGACACCTTCCAGAGCGCGTCGGACGCGGCCCTGCCCTGGGTGCTCGACAACTTCGCGTGGCTCTTCGTCATCGCCGCCGACGTCTTCCTGGTGCTGTGCCTCATCATCGCCTTCAGCCGCTTCGGCCGGATCCGGCTGAGCAGGGACGACTCCCCGCCGGAGTTCTCGAACTTCCCGTGGATCGCGATGATGTTCAGCGCCGGCATGGGCATCGGGCTGATCTTCTACGGTGTCGGGGAGCCCATCGCGCACTATCTGAGCCCGCCGCCCTCCAGCGGGGCCGAACCGCAGACGGCGGGCGCCGCGAGCGCCGCCATGGAGTACTCCTTCTTCCACTGGACCCTCACTCCGTGGGCCATCTACGGGATCGTGGGCCTGGCGCTGGGCTACGCGAGCTTCCGCAAGGGCCGGGGCAACCGGTTGAGTGCTGTGTTCGTGCCCCTCATCGGCGAACGCAGGGCGAACGGCATCCTCGGCAAGCTCCTGGACCTGCTCGCCGTCTTCGCGACGGTCTTCGGCACGGCGACGAGCCTGGGACTCGGCGCTCTGCAGATCGCCATCGGGCTCGATCTGACGGCGGGCCTCGACCAGAGCACCGGCGTCGAGCTGGTGGTCATCGCCGTGCTCGGCGCGGCTTTCGTCATCTCCGCCTTCACCGGCCTGCACGGCGGGGTGAAGTGGCTCAGCTCGATCAACCTCGTCATCGCGGCGGCCCTCATGGTCTTCGTCTTCGTCGCGGGTCCGACCGTCTACCTCCTGGACGTGCTGCCGTCCTCGGTCGGCGGCTACCTGAACCACCTCCTGCCCATGGCCTCGCGGACCGGCGCCTTCGGCGGCCACAGCTGGCTGGGCACCTGGACGATCTTCTACTGGGCCTGGTGGCTGTCCTGGGCGCCCTTCGTCGGTACCTTCATCGCGCGCATCTCCAAGGGCCGCACGATCCGCGAGTTCCTCCTCGCCGTGCTGCTCGTACCGAGCGGGGCGACCGCCCTGTGGTTCGTGGTGCTCGGCGGGACCGGTATCCGCCTCGCCGACACAGGCGTCGTCGACATGGCCGAGAAGGCGAAGGAGGGGACGGAGGCGACGCTGTTCGCGATGCTCGACGCCCTGCCGGTCGGCACGCTGACGTCGTGGGCCGCGATGATCCTGATCATGATGTACTTCGTCACCAGCGCGGACTCCGCCTCCCTGGTCATGGGTTCGCTGACCAGCAGGGGAGCCCTGCACCCAAGGCGCTGGCTCGTCGTCACCTGGGGGCTCCTCATGGCGGCGGTCGCGGCGGCCCTGCTGGTCGCCGGCGGGCTGGAGTCCCTCCAGAGCGCGACGATCCTGGTGGCCCTGCCCTTCGTCGTGGTGATGCTCTTCCTGTGCTGGTCCCTGCTGCGGGAGCTGCGCGCCGACCCCGCCGGCGGCCCCAAGCGGAGCGAGGGCCTGCACGGCATGCGTGACGCGGTGCGGGTCATGGTCGGCGAGGAGATGAGCAACCAGCCGCCCGCCCGCCACCGCCATCTGCGTCGCGCGGCCTCCGCCCGCAGGGCGACGACGGAGGAGGACCGGGACGGGGAGGGGCGCGAGACGGGCGGGACCTCCGGGTGGGAGAGCTGAGGCGCGCCGCGGCGCGGGGCAGCGGGACCGTCGCCCGGGCCCGGGGGCCCGGGGGCCCGGGTCCGGGTTCAGCCGCGCCGCAGCAGCGGGACCGCCGCCGCGCATCCGGTGCTCCTGGCGAGCGGCGCGGACGACGCGCCGACCCCGCCGGGGCCGGGGCCGGTCAGCTCACCGGAGCGTCGAACCGCGGCTCGGTCGTGAGCAGCCGGGACACGTCGGACCCCGGCGAAAGCTCCCGGGGCTCGGCCGCGCGGGAGAACAGCCGGGCGGGGCGGGACCCTTGGATGTGGGCCCGGTCCCCGTCGACGCGGAGCCAGGAGCCCTCGCGCAGCCCGAGCACCGGTACGTCGTTCTCCTCCAGGAACTCGGCGAGCCGCTCCTCGCGGGTCTCGCCCTTGTGGGTGCTGGCCGGGTCCGGGTCCAGATAGTGCGGGTTGATCTGGAACGGGACCAGGCCCAGCGTCTCGAAGGACGGCGGCTGCACGATGGGCATGTCGTTGGACGTGCGCAGGGTCGGGGCGGCCATGTTGGTCCCGGCACTCGCACCCATGTAGGACAGCCCGCCCCGTACCGCGTCGCGCACGGCCTCGCGCAGACCGGTGCGGTAGAGGGCGGCGAGCAGCCGGAAGGAGTTGCCGCCACCGATGAACACGGCGTCGGACGCGGCGAGTTCGGCGGCCGGGTCGGCGTTCTCGTGGACGCCGCGCACGGTGATGCCGGACGGCTCCAGGGCCTCACGGACCCGGGTGGTGTACGCGGCGTGATCGGCGAGCGCGTACGGGACGAAGGCGAGTCGCGCGTTCGTGGGGAGGAACGCGGTGACGGTGTCCAGGGCGTGTTCCAGGTAACCGCAGCCGTACTGGGTGGAGTTGGAGAGCAGCAGCAGATTCACGGGGTTCCTCGGGTACGTCGGGCGGATCGGGTCGGTCGGGTGGCGGCCAGGTCGGCCGGGTGGCACGGGAACGGATCGGTCAGGTGGTGCGGGGCCGGGGCGGTCAGGTGGTACGGGAACGGATCGGTCGCCCTGGGTGCCTCACCGAGTCCTGGGCAGTGAAGCGGATGCGCAAGCCGCTGGACGATACCCGGCGGCGGCTTCTCCTTCGCCCTCGACGACACGTGCCGGCCGTCGACCGGCTCCTGCTCCCCTCCGTCAGCCGTGAGTGGGTCAACCACGACATCGCGATGGAGACGACGTTCGACGGCCCGCTGGTCGACGCGATGTGCGACGCCTTCCGTGCCGAGGGCCGCCCCGACCCGGGCTCACCCCGCGTACGCCCCCGCCGATCCCTTCGGCGGGGGCGTACGGCACGATGGGGCGCCGTTCCGCACGCACCCCGCCCCACCTGGAGGAACCCCGTGACCGCCGCCGCGTTCTCTGCCCGGCCCGAACCGGAGGTCCTCGCCGCGTTCGAGGCCGCCAAGGGCTTCATGCCGGTCCACGAGGGCCTCGCCCTGTACGCCGCCGCCACCGGGGCCGGTGCGCTCGGGCTGCCGCTGCTGGAGGTGGGCACGTACTGCGGGCGGTCCGCCATCCTGCTCGCGGACGCGGCGCGGGGAGCCGGGGTGAGCGCGCTCACCGTCGACCACCACCGGGGCAGCGAGGAGCAGCAGCCCGGCTGGGAGTACCACGACCCGAGCGTGGTGGACCCGGAGGTCGGGCTGATGGAAACCCTGCCGACGTTCCGCCGCACCCTGCGCCGGGCCGGCCTGGAGGACCACGTGGTGGCGCTCGTCGGGCGCTCCCCGCAGGTCGCCGCCGTGTGGGCCGGGCCGCTCGGGCTCGTCTTCATCGACGGCGGGCACACCGACGAGCACGCCAACGCCGACTACGAGGGCTGGGCCCCGCATGTCGTCGAGGGCGGGCTGCTGGTGATCCACGACGTGTTCCCCGACCCGGCCGACGGCGGGCAGGCCCCGTACCGGATCCATCAGCGGGCGCTGGCCTCCGGGGCGTTCACCGAGGTGTCGGCGACGGACTCGCTGCGCGTGCTGCGCCGCACGGGGACCGGGATCTGAGCCGCCCGGACGGCACGGGTGGGTAGCATCGCCGCGTGCCGTACGACGACAGCCCTCCCCCCACCCGCCGCGCCCGGCCCCTCTCCGTGGCCGCCGCGCTGGCCGCCGTATGCCTGACCGCCGCCGGCTGCGGTGGCGGTCCATCGGCCGACGGGGCCGGTGCGGCCTCGCCCCGGCCCGGCGCCGACGCCGCCTCCTCGACGGCTCCGGCCGGGAAGCAGCCGGAGCCGTCCGGTTCCGCTTCCCCCTCCGCTTCCGCGAAGCCGCTGCCGAAGGGCCCGCTGACCGGCCGGACCGTGGTGATCGACCCGGGACACAATCCGCGCAACCGCGACCACACCCGGGAGATCAACGAGCAGGTCGACATCGGCACCGGCCGCAAGGAGTGCGACACGACCGGTACGTCCACCGACGACGGCTACGCGGAGGCCCGGTTCACCCTCGACGTGTCCCACCGGCTGCGCGAGCTGCTGGAGACCGAGGGCGCCCGGGTCCGGCTCACGCACGACGACGACCGGCCGTTCGGGCCGTGCATCGACGAGCGGGCCCGGATCGGGAACGAGGCGAAGGCGGACGCGGTGGTCTCGGTGCACGCCGACGGGTCGGCCGTGGGCAACCGGGGCTTCCACGTGATCCTGCCCGCCGGGGTGAAGGGCGGCGGGGCCGACACCTCGAAGATCGTGAAGAGTTCGGCCGACCTCGGCGCGAGGATCGCCGGACACTTCGTCCGCACGACCGGAAGCGCACCTTCCAATTACATCGGCGGAAATACCGGCCTGGACACGCGTAATGATCTCGGCGGACTGAATCTGTCGACCGTGCCCAAGGTGTTCGTCGAATGCGGCAATATGCGCGACCCGAAGGACGCGGCCCTGCTTACCAGCGCGAGTTGGCGGCAGAAGGCGGCCCAGGGACTGGCCGACGGCATTACCGACTATCTGAAGGGGTAGTTCTGCGGTGATATCGGGGGGATAGCCACTCACGATCCGGGACCGGACGCAACCCGCCCGGGCAGACGATAGATTCATCCGTACGATGGGGAGCCGCTCCCAGCTTCGAGCCGCACCGGCGGCAGCGACGACCGCCCCGACGAGACGACCGACTAAGGACCTTCACGTGAATATCCGATCCCTCACTCGAGGCGACGGCGTGGTGATCGGAGCAGCGGTCGTGCTGTTCATCGCCTCTTTCCTCGACTACTCCAGCTACGACTGCCCGCAGGGCGTCGACTGCTCCCGGTTCGACAGCCCGAACGCCTGGGACTCGCTCGGGCTGCTGATGAGCCTCTTCCTCGCCGGCGTCATCGGCGCGGCGTTGGTGGTCGTCAGCCGGGCCATGCCGGGCCGCAAGGTCGTCGGGCTGGACCTCGGCCAGTTCGGGACCGCGCTCACCGTCTTCACGCTGTGGACCGCCTTCTGGACGATCCTCGACGTCAGCGACGCGGGCGCCGGCCTGATCCTCGGCCTGCTGGCAGCCATCGTGCTCGCCGCCGGCGCGGTCGCCGGTCCGCTGGTCCCCGCCCTGAAGGCCCCGCTCCTCAGCCCGGCCTCCCCGGCGCCGGGCGTGGGGGCCGGGCAGGCCCCGTACGGCGCGGGCCCCGGCCAGGGCTACGGCTTCCCGGCCGGCCAGCAGCAGCAGCAGCCGTACGGTGCCCAGCCGAGTCAGGGTTACGGCTACCCCGGCGCCCCGCAGCAGGGTCAGCCCGCCCAGGCCGACCCGGCGCAGGCGCAGCAGGCCCAGGCCCAGCAGCCCTCGCAGGGCGGCGCGGCGCCGGCGGGCGACTTCACCCCGTTCTGGTTCGCCGTTCCGGTGGCCCGCCCGCTGTACGGCGAGGACGGTTCGCCGAACCCGATCGCCGAGCTGGCGCCGGGCACCTGGTACCTCGCGGTGGAGCAGCGCGGCCAGAGCCTCATCGCCCAGACGCAGGACGGCCGTCGTGGTGTCCTGCAGGACACCACGGGCATCCAGCGCGGCTGATCCCGTACGCACACCGCGGCCCCTCGCCCTTCCGGGCGGGGGGCCGTTGTCGTACAGTCCGGGGGCTGTTCGCGCTCAGCCGAACGACGACCGGTCCAGCCAGAAGTCCAGCAGCGCGGCGTCACCGAGCACCTCGACCCGCGGGCTCGTCGGCTCCAGACGGCGGTTGAAGACGAGCATCAGGTCGGTGAGCGGTCCGCGCAGCGCGACCGTGGCCTTCTCGTGCGCGTGCCGCCAGGTGAAGCGGTCGTCGCCGAACTCGATCAGCCACTCCGCACCGGGCACGTCGGTGGCGTGCAGGTGCAACGAGCGCCCGCCTCCGCGCAGTTCGGCCGCCTCCGGGTCGCCGCCCTCCTGGGCGAAGGAGACGATGCGCAGCCATTCCTCGATGGTGTCGGCGGCCACGTCGGCGTCCACCGTGTACGGGGCGCCGGCGGCGAGCGCCGCGTCCGCCCGGTGCACGACCGTCTCGTGGGTCATGCGCCGCGCCCAGAAGGCCGTACTCCGTTCCCGGAACCAGCTCCACACCTCGGCGTCCGGCCCTGCCTCCCGCAGCGCGGCGACGGTGGCCGCGGCCCCGTCGGCGAGCCAGGCGTCCAGCGCGGCCGGGTCGTCGCCGTCCGGGCCTTCGAGGCCGGGCACCTTCTCCTCGGGGACGTCCTCGACGGCGCGGGTGCGGACGATCTCGCCGACCCAGCGGTGCGCGCCGCCGACGTGCACGGCGAGTTCCCGCAGGGTCCAGTCGGGGCAGGTGGGGACGGTCGCGGCGAGGTCGGCGCCGGTCAGCACCGCGCGCAGGGCGTCGGTCTGGGCCAGGATCTCGTCGCAGTAACGGCGGTGGGAGAGAAGGGTCATGCCGCGCACCCTAACCGGCGGAACCGGCGTTGATCACCTGGGTATCCGGGCCCCGGCCGGGCTCGCGACGGCCCCTGCCGTGCGGAGGATCCGCACGGGCGGGCGGAACGCCCGTCGCGGCCGGTTTCACCCCGCGTGGAGCGGTAACCCGAGTGCCATGTCTCCCAGAACCCGTGCGGTAAGCAGTTCAGGAAGCAGTTCAGCGGCGCGTGTCATCGCCGTCGTGGCCGATGTTCTGGCCTTCGTCATCATCCTCTGGATCCTGATGTACCTGCTGGACGCCAACCGCGGCAACGACTTCGTGCGGTGGGTGCACGACGCGGCCCGCTGGCTGGCGGGCTGGTCGTACGACCTGTTCACGTTCGACAAGGCGTGGGCGCGCGTCGTCGCCGGTTACGGCCTCGCGGCCGCCGTCTACCTGTTCATCGGGCACGCGGTGGCGGGCCGGCTCCGCCGCGGCTGAACGAGACCCGCGGCGGAGCGGTTCTCAGCGGCAGCAGTCCGGCTCCAGGCCGACGGGCAGCCGCTCGCCCCCGAAGACCGCGGTGGTCGCCTCGTCCCCTCCGAGCGCGGCCACCGCGAGCAGCAGCGAGCCCGCCGTCCAGGTGGTGAGCTCCTCGGGCCAGAAGGCCCGGTTGCCCTCGAAGACGTATCCCGTCCAGTACAGCCCGCCCTCGGAGCGCAGGTGCTGGATGGACTGGAGGATCTCCAGCGCCCGGTCCGACTCCCCCGTCATCCAGAGGGCCAGGGCGAGTTCGCAGCTCTCGCCGCCGGTCACCCAGGGGTTGGGCAGCACGCAGCGCACCCCGAGGCCGGGGACGACGAAGCGGTCCCAGCCTTCCTGGATGCGGGCGGTGGCCTCGGCGCCGGTGACCGCGCCGCCGAGGACCGGGTAGTACCAGTCCATGGAGTAGCGGCCCTTGTCGAGGAAGCGCTCGGGGTGGCTGCGGATCGCGTGGGCCAGCGCTCCGGTCGCCAACTCCCAGTCGGGCTGCGGTTCCTCGCGGCGCTCGGCGATGGCCAGCGCACACCGCAGCGCCTGGTGGATGGAGGAGGAGCCGGTCAGCAGCGCGTCGTTGACGGGCGTGCCGTCGCTCTCCCGCTTCCAGCCGATCTGCCCGCCGGGCTGCTGGAGGCCGAGGACGAACTCGACGGCCGCGAAGACCGTCGGCCACATCCGGTCGACGAACGCGTCGTCGCCGGTGGCCAGGTAGTGGTGCCAGACGCCGACGGCCACGTACGCGCAGAAGTTGCTCTCCCGGCCGCGGTCGGTCGGCTGCCGCGGGTCGCCGTCGTGGTAGGCGGCGTACCAGGAGCCGTCGGTGTTCTGGTTGCGGGCGAGCCAGTCGTAGGCGCGGGCCGCGGCCTCGTGCTTGCCGGCCGCGTCCAGGGCCATCGCGGCCTCGGTGTGGTCCCACGGGTCGAGGTGGTGGCCCCGGAACCAGGGCAGCGCCCCGTCCTCCCGCTGTACGGCGGCGAGCGCGGCGACCGTCTCGATCGCCTGATCGGCCGTCAGGACGCCTGGCAGAACAAGGTGTTCGGTCCGTTCGGGGGTGCTCACGCCTCGGCCTTCGGAAGATGCGGCTTGGTGGCGTAGGCGACGAAACTCTTGCCGACGACCGGGTTCAGGAGCTGTTCGGCGACCCGGGTGGCGAGCGGCTTCTTCATGATGTCCCAGACCAGCAGCTTGTGGTACGCCCGCACCGGCAGGGCCTTGTCGTTGTCCACGCCGAAGGCGCACTTGAGCCACCAGTACGGCGAGTGCAGGGCATGGGCGTGGTGGGTGCCGTACGGCTTGAGTCCGGCCTCGCGGATCCGGGCGAGGAGCTGGTCGGCCTTGTAGATGCGGATGTGGCCGCCCTCGACCTCGTGGTAGGCGTCGGAGAGCGCCCAGCAGACCTTCTCGGGGCCGTAGCGCGGGACGGTGATGGCTATCCGGCCGCCCGGCTTGAGCACCCGGACCATCTCGGCGAGGACGCCCTTGTCGTCCGGGATGTGCTCCATGACCTCGGAGATGATCACGACGTCGAAGGAGTCGTCGGGGAAGGGCAGGTTGAGGGCGTCGCCCTCCATCGCGGTGGCGGTGGCGCCCTCGGGGGCCTCCCCGGCCTCCTTCATCGCGGCGAACCACGTGGCGACCTCGCGGATCTCCTCGCCGTTCCGGTCGAGCGCGACGACCTGCGCGCCGCGCCGGTAGCACTCGAAGGCATGCCGGCCGGCACCGCAGCCCAGGTCGAGCACTCGGTCGCCGGCGGCGAGCGGGAAGCGGGTGAAGTCGACGGTCAGCACGAGGGCCTGCCTTCGAGGTCGGAGGTACGGGTTGCGGCGATCGGGTCCACGGGCGTCCGGGGGCGCGCGGCCCTCCGGGAGCCGGCGGTCACCTGCGGACTCCGCGGGCGGTGATCGCCTGACGGTACAGCTCGGCCGTTCCGGCCGCCGCCCGGGCCCAGGTGAAGTTGGCCAGCACCCGCTCGCGGCCGGCCGCGCCGAGCCGGGCGCGCAGCTCCGGGCTGCCCAGCAGCCGGGCCAGCGCCCCGGCCAGCGCGTCCGCGTCGCCGGGCGCCACGGCCAGGCAGGTCTCCCCGTCGCGGCCGGAGACCTCGGGGATCGCGCCCCCGGTGGTCGCGACCAGCGGGGTGCCGGTGGCCATGGCCTCGGCGGCGGGCAGCGAGAACCCCTCGTACAGCGAGGGCACGCAGGAGACCTGGGCGCCGCGCACGAGGTCGACCAGCTCGGCGTCGCTGATGCCCTTGACGAACTCGACGGCGTCCGCGAGCCCGTGCCGCTCGATCGCGCGGGCGACGGGGCCGTCCTCGGCGCGCTTGCCGACGACGACGAGGTGGGCGGCGGGGTTCTCGGTGCGGAGCTTGGCGAGCGCGTCGACGAGGTGGACGAGGCCCTTGAGCGGGACGTCGGCGCTGGAGGTGGTGACGATGCGGCCGGGCACCTCGGGGATCGAGGGGTCGGGGGACCACAGGTCGGTGTCGGCGCCGATGTGGACGACGCTGATCCGGTCCGCCCGGACGCCGAGGTCCTCGACGATCTCGTCGCGGGAGGAGCCGGAGACGGTGAGAACGGTGTCCAGTCTGCGGGCGACCCGCTTCTGCATCCGGGTGAAGGCGTACCAGCGGCGTACGGAGGCGCGTCGGCGGCGACTGGTGGCGGCCTCCAGGTCGAGCCTGCGGTCCACGGTGATGGGGTGGTGGATCGTCGTCACCAGCGGGGCCCCGAGGTCGCCGAGGAGACCGTAGCCGAGGGTCTGGTTGTCATGGACGACATCGAACTCGCCGCGCCGGGCCAGCAGATGGCGGCGGGCGCGCAGGCTGAAGGTGAGCGGCTCGGGGAATCCGCCGGTCCACATGGTGGCGACCTCGGCCAGGTCGATCCAGTCGCGGTACTCGCCGCGCTTCGGGGTGCGGAAGGGGTCGGGCTGACGGTAGAGGTCGAGGCTGGGCAGCTCGGTGAGCGGGACGCCCTCGTCGAGCACCGGGTAGGGCTGCGCGCCGATCACCTCGACGCTGTGGCCGAGGCGTGCGAGCTCCCGGCCGAGGTGGCGGACGTACACGCCCTGGCCGCCGCAGAACGGATTGCCCTTGTACGTGAGGAGTGCGATGCGCAACGGCCGGCCGCCGGTCCCGGCGGAGCTGCCGTCGCCCGTGCGGGGGCCCGTCTCTATGGCCTCAGCGGTCACACTCGGCCCCCTTCTGACTGCGTGTTCGCCGGAGCGTAACCGGTCGCGCTAATCTAGAACAAGTTTCAGACTTGCTAGAACAAGTTCCAGACTTGATCGTTCGGTGTGCCCCGAATCTACCGGCAGGTAGCGTCGGCGTGACGGCCGGATCAGGTGATTCGCGCCACGACGGACGCCCTGGCATGCTGTGCGCGCCCGGACGGCCCGCTTCGCCCGTCCGGGTGGATCGAGGCCATGGATCACGGATCGTGGAGGGGGACAGCATGACCGCGGACGCCAGACCGGCAGCGCCTCCGCTGACCGAACGCCAGGAGGCCCGTCGCCGCCGCATCCTGCACGCCGGCGCCCAGCTGGCCGGCCGGGGCGGGTTCGAGGCGGTGCAGATGCGGGAGGTGGCCGAGGCCGCCGGGGTCGCCCTGGGCACCCTCTACCGCTACTTCCCGTCCAAGATCCATCTGCTGGTCGCCACCATGCAGGACCAGCTGCGGCACCTGCACACCACGCTCCGCAAACGTCCGCCGGCCGGCGACGACGCGGCCCAGCGGGTGGCCGAGACGCTGATGCGCGCCTTCCGCGCCCTGCAGCGCGAACCGCACCTCGCGGACGCCATGGTCCGCGCCCTCACCTTCGCGGACCGCGGTGTGAGCGCCGAGGTGGACACCGTCTCCCGGCTCACCACCGCGATCATCCTGGACGCGATGGGCGTGGAGCACCCGAACGCGGAGCAGCTCTCCGCGATCCGGGTCATCGAGCACACCTGGCACTCGGCACTGATCACCTGGCTCTCGGGCCGGGCCTCGATCGCCCAGGTGCAGACCGACATCGAGACGGTCTGCCGTCTCATCGACCTGACGGCGGAGCCGGGCCGGGGCTGAACAGCGGCCCGTCGGCCGGGCGGGCCCCGGACACGTCGGCGCCCGCGAGGGCCACCACGGCCGCACGGCGGTGATCCGTCCAGTCGGCCAGCCGGGCGTCCTCCCGCCCGGCCTTGAACAGGGCCTCCCGCCGGACCCACAACCGCAGCAGCGCCGGGCCGGGTTCCGGCCCGGCGCGGGCGGCGTCCACCTCGGCCGCCGGCAGCATCCGCCGCAGTACGGACAGGGGGCCCGGCCGGCGCGCCAGGGGTTCCACGTCGATGCCGACCGGGCCCCGCCCGACCGCCGCCGCGGCGAGGCCGTCCGCGTGGCTGTAGCTGACGCCCAGCTCCGGGTGGTCCGGGAGATACGGGCGGCCGTGCCCGCCCCGCCCGCACCCGGGGCAGCGCTGGGCCGGCTCCAGCTCCTCCGGCGGCAGCCCGGTGACCCGGGAGGCGCACAGCCGCAGCAGCAGCCGGGCCGCCACGACGTCGTCGCGCCGGCCCGGCACCCGGATTCCCGCGAGCCGCCGCCGCTCCCACGGGGCGAGGAGGCGCTCGTCGAGCTCCGGGTGCGCCAGCACCTCCGCGGTGGTGGCCACCAACGCCACGGTGGCCGCGCCCTGGCCGGGCGCCTGTGGGAGAGAGGTCACCGGCCCGGGCTCACCCGGCCGGCGTCTCCGCCAGGTCGGCGGAGGCGAGGAAGCGCTCCTTGACGCGGGCGAGCGTGCGGAAGTCGTCGATGGTGACCTCCTGCAGATCGATGCTGCTGCCCGAGATCTCCTCCAGGAGGTCGATGAACTCCAGGAAGTCCATCGAGTCGATGAGGCGGGCCTCGATCAGGTCCTCCTCGACGCCGATCGGGCCGTCGAGGCCGGGATTCTTCTCGTTGAGCCACGCTACGACACGTTCCATGGGAGAAAGCGCTCCTCTTGTCTCTGTTCGGGTGAAGGCCGGACGTGAAGACCGGACGTGAAAGCCGGACGAAAGCCGGACGTGAAGGCCGGATCAGGAACCGGCGGCGCGCAGCCGCTCCAGTGCCTGCTCGGCGGTGCCGTGGGCGAGGATCATCGCGTGCACCCAGCGCTCCACGCCGAAGGCGACGCAGGAGCTGTGGGCGGACCCGTGGGAGCCGGCCCGGATGCCCAGCCGCTCGCCGAAGAAGTTGCGGTGCCGGTTGACGGAGGCGATGGCCGTGCCGTCGGGGGCGCTGTACTCGAACTTCACCGGGTCGAGTGCCATCAGGCGGGCCCGCGATCCCCCGTTGTCGTAGAACGGGTCGTCGGCCGCCGCCCGGGTCAGGGTCAGTCCGAGCCTTCCGGCCGTCTCCTGGACGAACTCCCCGCCGCGTTCCTGGTGTTCGGCGGCCCCGTCCTTGGTGCCGAGGTAGACCACCTCACGCATGTGGAACCCCCACAGGCGGCGCAGTCCCTCGTAGTGGGTCTCGTTGCGGAAGCAGCGGCCGACCGCCGAGAGCCGCAGCCCGTCCTCGCCAACGTCCTCGCCCTCCAGGGAGAGCAGCAGCCCGTAGCAGGTCGCGGACGGCAGCACATGGCCGGTCGGGTGCAGCGGCAGGTCCTGGGGGGAGCCGCCGGAGGCCAGGCCGTCGAGCACCTCGGGGCCGAAACGCCCTGCGGAAACCCCGAGATGGGGAAAGTTGCGGAAGAAGTCGAGCCGCGCCAGTCCGTCCACGGACAGCAGGGGCGGCCCCACGACCTCGGGGGCGGCGAGCCGCTCGGCGAGGCCGGTCAGCAGGTCGTCCAGGCCCCGCAGCAGTGCGGTGCGGACCGGGTCCAGCGTGATCAGACCGGCACCGGGACTCCTCAGCGTGATGCCCGGCAGGGCCGTGATGCTGGATGTGTTCATGAAACCGCGTCCTTCTCGGTGTGGGCCGGCAATCGGGACGCCCCTCGGGCGTACGGACCACATCGCCGTGGCGTCGGCGGTCCCGAACGGGACCGTGACCGACCGGAGTACGGGCAGCGGAAAACGGGGTGACGCCCCGTCACGAAACTGGCCGCACCCCTGGACATTAGGCCTGCCTCTCGCCTGTTGTCTAGACCAAAAATACCGAACGCCGGGTTTAGATTCCGTGGCCATCGCGTGCGAGACGGCATCTCATATCCCCATATGTGGATGGCACTTGACAGTCCGGGCGGTCTGGACCAATCCTGCTGATCGACGTGTTCACGGCTCCTCCCGTCACGGCACTGCCATCCGTCCCGCCGTCCGCGGCGGCCCCGCTCCCCCGGGGTCGCCGCACGGCCGGCCGAGGAGAAGGACCTGCCATCAATCTCATGACGACACCCACCCCTCGACGTCGGCCCCGCCTGCATCGCGCCGCGTCGGACATCCCGTACTTCAGCGCGGACGGCGAGGCCTACCTCGCGCAGACCGCCCTGCGGGAGCTCGACAAGTCGCGCCCGCTGCGGGTGCTGTCCGAGGAGGACTTCGCCCACTGGCAGACGTACGGCTACGTCATCGTCCGGGAAGCGATCCCGGCCCCGGTGGCGCGCCAACTGCTGGACTTCACCTGGGACTTCCAAGGCCTGGACCCCGAGCGGCCGGAAAGCTGGTACGAGGACCGGCCGCTGCGCTCCGAGCTGGACCAGCAACTGCACATCTACGGCTTCGTGGAGGCGTACCACCACCAGCTCCTGTGGGACAACCGGCAGTCGCAGCGGGTGTACGACGCCTTCGTCGACGTATGGGACTGCGAGGAGCTGTGGGTCACCCTGGACCGGCTCAACCTCAACCCGCCCAACCGGGGCAACCGTGACCGGGCCCTGATCGAGCCGACGGACCGGGGCTTCGACATCGAGCTCCACTGGGACATCGACACCACGCTCGCCGTCCCGCCGCAGCGGGTGCAGGGCATCATCGCCCTCAACGACACCAGCCCGGAGACGGGCGGATTCCAGTGCTGCCCGGAGCTCTTCCGGCAGTTCGACACCTGGAAGACCCGTCAGCCCGGGGACCGGGACCCCCTGCGCCCCGCCATCGACCGGGACGAACTCCCCGTCGTACGGCCGGATCTGCGCCCCGGCGACCTCCTCATCTGGAACGGTCTGCTGGCCCACGGAGTGGCACGCAACCTCTCCGAGAACGGAGTGCGGGCCGTGCAGTACCTGTCGATGATGCCCGCGCTGGAGGAGCACGAGCGGCTGCGCAAGTCCCGCGTGGAGTCCTGGCGCCACCTGCGCACCCCGCGCTGGAACCGCACCCTGGTCGGCGACCCGGTGCGGCCCGAGTCCCAGCGCTATCCCACGGCGGAGCTGAACCCGCTGGGCAGCCGGCTGCTGGGGCTCGCCTCGTGGCAGGACCCGGTCGAGGACTTGGCACCCGCCGCGCAGAGCGGGGAGCCCTCGTGCACCGCGTCTGCCTGACCCTGCCCACCCACCGGGCCTGCGCCGGCACCATCGCGGCGGTCGGCGCGGAAGCGGCGTACGGGGCACGGCAGTTCGGCGCCGAGGTGCACCTGCTGGTTCTGGACTCCTCCCCCGGGCCGGTGCTCGCCGAGCACCGGAATGCGGTGGCCGCGCTGCCTCCGTCGCCCGGTGTGACCGTCCACCACCTCGACGAGGACGAGCAACGGGCCTTCCTGCGTGAGGTGATCGGCCGGTCCGGCGGGGCTCCGCCGGACCGGCTGCTGGAGCTGATGCTGCCGTCCCGCCTCTCCTACGGAGCCTGCACCAACCGGGCGTTCCTCCTCGCCCAGGCCCTCGGCTGCACGTCCGTCCACCGCCGGGACTCCGACAGCCGCTACCAGCACCTCGACGGCGCACCGGTCTTCCCTCTCCACCAGGAGCTCAGCTGTCTGGGCCAACGGGCCGATGACGTACGCGCGTCGGCGACCCGGAGCAAGCTGCCGCCGGGGGCCGGGGACCGGCGGGTGACGATGGCCGGCGGCTCCTTCGTGGGCGAGATGTCGGTGGACGTGGCGGAGATCCGCGACCTCGACCCGGACACGTACCGCGAACTCATCGGCCTGTCGATACCCGAGGGATACCCGGAGATCTGGCGCGGGCACCTGATCGACGAGTCCTTCCGGGGCGCCGGGGACACCACGTTCGACGGCGACCGCACCCTTCTCGCTCCCGTCAGCCCGATGCGCGTGGACATGTGCAACATCGCCCTCGACCACGAGGTGTACCGCCGCGTCCCGCTGCCGCCCGCCACCGACACCATCGGCAGCGACTACTTCCTGATCCACCTCCTCCACGACGCGAGGATGCCCGGCATCCAGCACAACCGGCACATCGTCAACTTCCACACGGCGGAACGGCGTACGGACGAGGGGTTCCTCGCGTACCAGCTGCGCTTCGTGAAGTTCCTGCTGTCCAAGGCGTATCTCAACGCCGTGTACGCGAGGACGGCGGCGGCGGGTGACGCGCTGCTCGACGCCGACGGCCACATCCGGGCCTCCGAGGTCGCCGGGTTCGTCCGGGACAGCACCGGCCTCGACCGGGCGTCGAGCGCCCACCGCCTCGACGTCCTCGACGACGCCTACCGGCGGCTCGGAGACCGCTACAAGACGGTCGCCGACGTCCTCGTCGAACGCCGCTCCCGGCTCCTGGACGAGGCCCACGACGACATGGCCGACTTCGCCCTCCTGATGGACCACTGGGAGGCGTTGACCCGTGCGAGCGCGGAGACGGGCCCCGCGGGTGTCCGGGCCGTGAACCGATGAACCCCGCAGCCGGCAAGGACACCATGCACCTGGACACCCCTCGTACCCCGCCCACTTCGCGTACCGTCACCGTCGCCTACGCGGGCGGTGACGAGCGCCGAGGCCCCCTGACCATGGGCCAGGCCAACATGATCCGCTGCATCCTGCGGGACGACCCCGAGCACATCAACAACCACGACGTGTGGGCCGTCCCGCCGGGCGCCGGCCCGGACGACGTCACCGACGCCCTGCGCACTCTGGCCGTGCGCCACGAAGGGCTGCGCACCACGTTTCCGCACGCCCCCGGGTCGGCGCCCGTCGAGCAGGTCGTGGCGGCCGAGGGCACGTTCGCGGTGACGGTCCTCGACCACACGGAGTTCCCCGGGGAGCCCGCGCGCTACGCCGAGTCGGTGGCCCGTGCGGCCCGCGCCGGCCGCTTCGCCCTGGCCCGGGAGTTCCCCCTGCGGATCTCCCTGCTCACGCTCCGGGGCGTGCCGGTCCACGTCGCCCTGGCGTCCAGTCACGCGGTGACGGACGGCAGCGCGCTGGCCGTCCTGCGGGAGGAGTTCCTCGCCCTGCTGGCCGGGGAGGAACTCCCCGCCCCGGCCTCCTTCGCCCCGCTCGACCTGGCCGCCGAGGAGGCCTCCCCCACCGGGAAGCGGAAGTCGGAGGCCTCGCTGCGGTACTGGGAGCGGATCATCCGCACCGAACCGCAGGAGATGTTCGCCGAGCCGCGTGCGGCGGGCGCGGACGGCCGGGCCCGCCAGCTCACGCTCCGCTCCCGGCGGGGCGCACGGGCCCTCGCCGGAGCGGCCGGGCGCACCGGGAACCCGGAGGCCACCGTGCTGCTCGCGGCCTGGTGCGCGCTGGTGGCCCACCGGGCGGGCCAGGACTCCTGCGTCACCGCCGTGCCGACCTCCAACCGGTTCCACGCCAGGAGCGCCCGGTCGGTGAACACCCTGTCCCAGGACGCGCTGCTCTGCCTGGACGTCCGGGTCCCCACCTTCGACACCCTGGTCCGCAAGACCTGGGGCGCGGCGCTCAACGCCTACAAGCACAGCCAGTTCGACTCCGTACGCCTGTGGGAGATGATCGACCGGGTCACCGGGGAACGCGGCAGCCACTTCGCGCGGGACGTGGTCTTCAACGACGTCAGTGTGCTTCCCGCCACCCTCCTGTCCACCGCGCCCGCCGCCGCCGGCGACGCCGAACCGGAGCTGTCCTGGGGCCCGTTCCAGGCGCTGCCGACGCGGATGCTGGCGTTCACGTACGAGACGGCGCCCCGGCTCCACATCTCCCTGTGGGCCGACCCCGCCCTGTTCACCGCGGACGAGGCGGAGGGCTTCCTCTCCGGCCTGGTCCTCCTGCTGGAGGCCGCCGCCGACCGGGACGTACCGCTGGACTCGCTCACCGCCGTGACAGGCGTCGGGCCTGCCGAGCGCGGCCCCGGCTGGACCCGCGTGGACGGCTGCTGGGTATCGCCGGCGGCCGTGGGGAAGGCGCTGTCCGGGGTGCTGGGCGGTCTCCCGGTCCACGTCGAGGCGGACTCCGGCGCGGGATCGCCGCCGGGGCTCACGGCGTACATCGCCCGGGGCGACACGGCTCTGACCCCGGCCGGGGCCCACGCGGCGCTGATGGCCGAGGTCCCCGCCCACGGCGGCACCGGCGTCCTCGCACCCCACCGCTACGTGCTCGTCGAGAGCCCGCCGGCCGAAGCGGACCGGAGCGACGCCTGGCGTCGGCTGCAGATCATCGAGGAAGGGACCGGCAGAAGCCGGCAGGTACGACATGAGCGTTGACGACACGACCCTCCAGCAGAAGCCCCCCTCGCTGCCCAGCCCCTGGCGGTCGGGCCGGTTCCGGCTCTTCTTCACGGCCCGCAGCGCGTCGCTGCTGGCCGACGGCATGCTGATGGTCTCCCTCACCACGGCCGTGCTGGGAGCCGGCCACGGGGCGAGCGGTGTCGGCTACGCGCTGGCCGCGTGGATGACCCCGATCGTCCTGCTGGTGCTGTTCGGCGGGGTGCTGGCCGACCGGTTCACCCCGCAGCTGATGATGATCTGCGCCGACCTGGTGCGGATGCTGGCCATGATCACGATGGCCGCTCTGCTCTTCTTCTCCGACCGCGTCCCGCTGTGGCAGATCATGGCGCTGATGGCGCTCAGCGGCGCCGCGACCGCGATGTTCCAGCCCGGTATGGCGAGCATGGTCCCCCGGGTCGCCGAGGACATCCAGAAGGCCAACGCGCTGCTGCGCATATCCGAGGCCCTGAGCACGCTGCTCGGCCCCGGCCTGGCGGGCATCCTCGTCGCGTACTGGCAGGTCTCGGGCTCGTACCTGGTCATCGCGGCGGCGTACGCGCTCAGCGCGGCGGTCCTGCTGCCCCTGCGGAAGCTCCACACGGTCCGCGACGAGGGCGACGCCCCGATGTGGCGCAGGCTGGCGACGGGCTGGCAGGAGTTCCGGTCCCGCCAGTGGCTGTGGGGTGTCATCGCGGTCTGGTCCGTCTACGGCCTGTTCGTGTTCGGGCCCGCGCTGCCGCTCGGCGCGGCGCTGATGATCGAGCAGCACGGGGCGAGCGGGTACGGCTGGATCGCCTCGGCGGACGGCGCGGGGACGATCATCGGCGGCCTCATCGGCATGCGGGTCCGCCCGCGACGTCCGCTCGTGGCCGGCGCGCTGGCCATGCTCTGCTTCGCGCTCAACCCCCTGGCGCCGGCCCTGGAATGGTCCTTCGCGGCCACGGCGGTCGCCCATGTGATCGCGGGTTACGGCTTCGCGTTCTGGGGCGTGATGTGGGCGACGAGCGTCCAGTCGCACATCCCGCTGACGGTGCTGAGCCGCGTCTCCGCGTACGACGTCGCCGGCTCCATCATGGTCATCCCGCTCGGCCGCGCGCTGGCGGGCCCGGCGGCGGACGCGTTCGGCGCGAACGAGGTGCTGATCTTCTCGTCGGTCATGTCGTTCGTCCTGCTGGCCGTCATGCTCAGCGTCCCGGCGATCCGGGCGCTGCGGCGGGCGCCGGAGGGGCTGCTCGGGCCGAAGGCCGAGGGGGAGCCGGCGGTCTGACCGCACCGCCCGGGCACGGCGTGCCGGTCGTGCGGTCACACCCGCACGACCGGCACGTCCTTGGCCGAGGCCCGTCCGCGGCGGCTCGTGCAGCCCGGCCGCGCGCGGAGGCCGTGCCGGGCGGGCCCCCGGTGACGTGCCTCGCGGCGTGTGCGAGCCCTCGGAACCCGTCGGAAGCGCTCGCGAGCCCCGGAAGCCTCGGCCCCGTGACGTACGCCGCCGTCCCGGTCACCGTCGTGGCGCACACCCCCGGCCGCACCCCCGGCCCCTCGGCCACGGACCGGTAGAGTGGGCAGGTCGTCATCATGCCCGTACAGGGGGAAGCCGGTGCGAATCCGGCGCAGCGCCCCAGCCGTGACCCGTCCGTCCGACGGCAGCCGGACCGCCCTCCGCGGAGCGTGACCGGCTCGGGCCACCGGAACCCCGGTGGCCGGCACCGTCGAGGCATACGGGGCCGGGGCCCGGGGCTTCGTGCGCCCGGGGAGTCCGGCCCTCGCAGGAGAGGCCCAGCCAGCCATGACCGTACGCCGCAGCGCAGCCGCGCTCGCGACCACCGCCGTGCTCCTGGGCGCGGCCGCGCCTGTAGCGGTCGCCGCGCCGAGTCCCTCCCCGTCGGCGGATCTGCCGGCCGGGCTCTACGGCACCACGGACCCCACGTACGACGGGGTGTGGCGGCAGTCGCTGGCCTTCCTCGCGCAGAAGATCGAGTACGTCACTCCGGCCACCGCCGCCGTCGACTGGCTGGTGGGGCAGCAGTGCTACAGCGGGGCGTTCACCTCGTACCGCGACGCCGCCGAGCCCTGTGACGCCTCCACGGTGATGGACACCAACGCCACCGCCATCGCCGTACAGGCCCTCGTCGAGATCAACCAGCACCGCGACGCCGCGAACAACGGCGCGGACTGGCTGAAGTCCGTGCAGAACGAGGACGGCGGCTGGGGCTACAACCCCGGCAGCCCGAGCGACGCGAACTCCACGTCCATCGTGATCGGCGCGCTCGCCCGGACCGGAGTCCCGATCAACGAGGTCACCACCGCCGACGGAAAGACCCCGTACACCGCCCTCCAGTCCCTGGCGATCCCCTGCGGGGACAAGGACGGCGGCGCGTTCGCGTATCAGCCGGGCAAGAAGGGCGAGCTGACCGCCAACCTGGACGCCACCGCGGCCTCGGTGCTCGGTCTGATGGGCAAGGGCATCGCCGCCGGCACGTCCAACGCGGTCAAGGACCCCTCCTGCACGAAGGGCGACGGCCTCAGCCCGGAGCAGACCGCGCAGAACGGCTCCTCCTTCCTCGCGGACACCCTGAAGAAGTCGCCGTACCTGGAGCAGGCCCCGATGCCGGGCGCCGAGGACACCGAACCGCAGCCCGACTACGGCAACACCGCGGACGCGGTCGTCGCGCTCGCCGCCTCCGGGCACACGGACAAGGCCGAGGCATCCGTCGCCTGGCTGCAGAAGAACGCCACGGGCTGGGCGAAGCAGGGCGGCCCTGCCGCCACCGCGCAGCTGATCCTCGCGGCGCACGCCACCGGCGCGGACGCCCGTAGCTTCGGCGGGGTCGACCTCGTCAAGCAGCTCAACACGATGGGCCCCTCCCCGGCCGCCACCGCCCTCCCCTCGCCCACGCCGACCGGTCCGCAACCTTCCAGCGGCACCAGCAGCGACGACAGCGGGCTGGGTCTCGGGTGGCTGATCGGCATCGGCCTCGTCTTCGGCGCGGGCATCGGCTTCCTGCTCAGCATGCGCCGGAAGAAGCAGCAGCCGTGAGGCGTACGCCGGTCCCGGCGCTGCGGAATCCCGGCGTCGTCCGGCTGCGGAACCCCCTCGTCACCCGGGTGCGGAATCCCCTCGTCACGCGGGTGCGGAATCCCTTCGTCGCCCTGCTGGCCGCCCTGGTCGCCGCCTCGGCCGTCCTGCTCGGCGCGGGAAGCGCGGAGGCCGCCGGGTACCGCTACTGGTCCTTCTGGGAGGGCAACGGCAAGAACTGGGAGTACGCCACCCAGGGGCCGTCGCTGCTGCGACCGGACGACGGTGCGGTCCAGGGCTTCCGGTTCGCCGTGAGCGAGGACTCGGGCGATGCCGCGCAGCCGCGCCGCGCCCCGGACTTCGGGGCGATCTGCGCGGGCACCCCGGCGAAGGACGGGCGGAAGCGGGTGGCGCTGGTGATCGACCCCGGTACGGCGGCGGACGCCCCGGGCCGGGAGGAGCCGCCCGCCCCGCGCACGGCGTGCGCGCGGGTCGCCCCGGACGCCAGCAGCGCGGAGGCGCTCGCCGCGGTGGCGAAGCCGCTGCGGTACGACAGCAGCGCCATGCTCTGCGCGATCTCCGGCTACCCGAAGGCGGGCTGCGGCGAGCAGGTGTCCGGCGAGGACGTCAGCGCGAAGCCGTCCCCGCCTTCGGAGACGCCCTCCTCCTCGAAGACGGGCGACGCCTCGAAGCCGGGTGACGCCTCGAAGCCGGGTGACGCCTCGGAGACGGGTGACGCCTCGGAGACCGCCCAGGACGGCGGAGACGGTGGCGGCGGTCCGTCCGTCGGGCTCCTCGTCGGCGGCGGCGTCGTTCTGCTGCTGGGCGTCGCCGCGGTGATCCAGGCCCGCCGCCGCCGGTGACCGCCTCCCCCGCCCCGGCGCCGGCCCGGCTGCCGCGCCGTGTCCTGCGCGCCCCCGAGGCGGACCGCGGCAACGCGCTGCCCGCCGGGGCGTGGTGGCTGTGGGCGCTGGGTCTTGCCACCGCCGCGTCCCGGACGACCAACCCTCTGCTGCTCGGGCTGCTGGTCGGGGTCGCGGGCTATGTGGTGGCGGCGCGCCGCACGGATGCGCCGTGGGCCCGTTCGTACGGCGCGTTCGTCAAGCTCGGGCTGTTCGTCGTGGCGCTGCGTCTGCTGTTCTCCGTCTTCCTCGGTTCGTCGATCCCCGGCTCCCACACGGTGTTCGCCCTCCCCGAACTGCCGCTGCCCGACTGGGCGCAGGGCGTGCGGATCGGTGGCCGGGTCACCGCCGAGCAACTGGTCTTCTCGCTGTACGAGGGGCTCAAGCTGGCCGCTCTGCTGATCTGCGTCGGCGCGGCGAACGCGCTGGCCAACCCGGCGCGGCTGCTGAAGTCGCTGCCCGGTGCGCTGTACGAGGCGGGCGTCGCCGTCGTGGTCGCCATGACGTTCGCGCCGAACATGGTGGCCGACGTGGTCCGGCTGCGCACCGCGCGCCGGCTGCGTGGCCGGCCGACCGGGGGCGTGCGGGCCGTGGCGCAGATCGGGCTGCCGGTGCTGGAGGGGGCGCTGGAGCGGTCGGTGGCGGTGGCCGCGTCGATGGACGCGCGCGGATACGGGCGCACCGCCCGGGTCCCGGCCGCCGTCCGGCACACCACGAACGCCCTCACCCTGGGCGGGCTGCTCGGGGTGTGCGCCGGCGCGTACGGGCTGCTGGCCGCGCAGGGGGCGGTGTACGGGCTGCCGTTGCTGCTGGCCGGTCTGGTCGCGGCGATGGCCGGGCTGCGGCTCGGCGGGCGGCGCTCGGTGCGTACCCGCTACCGGCCGGACCGGTGGGGCGCCCGGGCCTGGCTGGTGGCGTGCTCGGGCGGGGTGGTCGCGGCGGCGATGATCTGGGCGGGTGCGGTGGCTCCTGGGCCGCTGCGCCCCGGTGTCGTACCGCTGGCCGCGCCGGTGCTGCCGCTGTGGCCCGCGGCGGCGGTGCTGGTCGGGCTGGTGCCCGCGCTGGTCGCCCCCGTCCCCCCGTCCGCGCGCCGGGCCGGGAAGCCGTCCGCGTACGGAACCGGGAAACCCTCGCCCGGGGACGGGAAGCCGTCCTCCCACGGGGGCGGGAATCAGGCTCGTATCGGCAAGGAGCAGGCGTGATCAGGTTCGAGCGGGTCTCCGTGCGGTACGAGGGCACGGAGCACCCCACGCTGTCCGGGGTCGACCTCACGGTCCCCGAGGGCGAACTCGTCCTGCTCGTCGGCCCCTCCGGTGTCGGCAAGTCGACGCTGCTCGGTACGGTCTCCGGGCTCGTCCCGCACTTCACGGGCGGGCTGCTCTCGGGCCGGGTCACGGTGGGCGGCCGCGACACGCGGACGCACAAGCCCCGCGAACTGGCCGATCTGGTCGGCACGGTGGGACAGGACCCGCTCGCGCACTTCGTCACGGACACCGTCGAGGACGAGCTCGCGTACGGCATGGAGTCGCTGGGTCTGGCCCCGGACGTGATGCGCCGCCGGGTCGAGGAGACGCTCGATCTGCTGGGCCTGGCCGAGCTGCGCGACCGGCCGATCGCGACCCTGTCGGGCGGCCAGCGGCAGCGGGTGGCGATCGGTTCGGTGCTCACCCCGCACCCGAGGGTGCTGGTGCTGGACGAGCCGACCTCCGCGCTGGACCCGGCGGCGGCCGAGGAGGTCCTCGCGGTGCTCCAGCGGCTGGTGCACGACCTGGGCACGACCGTGCTGATGGCCGAGCACCGGCTGGAGCGCGTGGTGCAGTACGCGGACCAGGTCATCCTGCTGCCCGCCCCGGGCGCCGCCCCCGTGATGGGGCCGCCCGCCGAGATCATGAAGGTGTCGCCGGTACGGCCGCCGGTGGCCGAGCTGGGACTGCTCGCGGGCTGGGACCCGCTGCCCCTGTCGGTACGGGACGCCCGGCGCGGGGCGGGCGGGCTGCGGGAGCGGCTGGCGGACACGTCGCCGCCCGCGCCCCCGGAGGTCTCGGGGGTCCCCGGGGCGCCCGTCCTGATCGCTCCGGAGCGGCCCCGGCCCGGACGGTGGGCCCGGCTGCTGGGCCGGAAGGCCGAGGCGCCGGGCGCGGACGCCCCTGTCACCGATCCGATCACCCGGGTCGACGGGCTCGGGGTGCGGCGCGGCCGGATCGAGGCGCTGCGGCGGGTGACGCTCACCGTGGCCCCGGGCGAGACGGTGGCCCTGATGGGCCGCAACGGGGCCGGCAAGTCCACGCTGCTCGGCGCGCTCGTCGGCATGGTCGAGCCCGCGTCGGGCACCGTGCGCGTCGGCGGCCTGGCCCCGGCCCGGACGGACCCCCGGGCGATGGTGCGCCGGGTCGGCCTCGTACCGCAGGAGCCGCGCGATCTGCTGTACGCGGACACGGTGGCAGCCGAGTGCGCCGCCGCCGACCGGGACGCGGGCGCGGCGGAGGGCTCCTGCCGGGCGCTGGTGTCGGAGCTGCTGCCGGGCGTCGGGGACGACACCCACCCCCGGGACCTCTCCGAGGGCCAGCGGCTCGCCCTGGCCCTGGCGCTGGTGCTGACGGGCCGCCCGCCGCTGTTGCTGCTGGACGAGCCGACGCGGGGCCTGGACTACGCGGCGAAGGCCCGGCTCGTCGGCGTGCTGCGCGGTCTGGCGGCCGAGGGGCACGCGATCGTCCTGGCGACGCACGACGTGGAGCTGGCGGCCGAGCTGGCGCACCGGGTGGTGATCCTCGCCGACGGCGAGGTCGTCGCGGACGGCCCGACCGGGCGGGTCGTGGTCTCCTCCCCCGCGTTCGCCCCACAGACGGCGAAGATCCTCGCCCCGCAGGAGTGGCTGACCGTGTCGCAGGTGCGCGGTGCGCTGGGGGTGGAAGCGTGAGCGGTACGGGGGAGGTACGGGAACGGGCGGCCCGGCCGGTGCGGCTCGGGCCGAAGTCGGTCGCCGTCCTGCTGCTGACGGGGGCCGTCGGTGTCGTCGCCTTCGGGTGGCCGTTGCTGGCGGACGCCGGGTCCGGGCTCGCGCACGCGCGGGACGCGCCCTGGCTGTTCGCGGCGCTGCTGCCGCTGCTCGTCGCGGTGGCCGTGGCGACGATCTCCGAGTCCGGCATGGACGCGAAGGCCGTCGCGATGCTCGGGGTGCTGGCGGCGGTCGGGGCGGCGCTGCGCCCGCTCGGCGCGGGGACGGCGGGCCTGGAGCCGATGTTCTTCCTGATGGTGCTGAGCGGCCGGGTGCTGGGTCCCGGCTTCGGCTTCGTGCTCGGGTCGGTGACCATGTTCGCCTCGGCGCTGCTGACGGGCGGGGTGGGGCCGTGGATGCCGTTCCAGATGCTGTCGATGGGCTGGTTCACCATGGGCGCGGGCCTGTTGCCGGGAGCGGACCGGCTGCGCGGGCGGGCGGAGCGGGCGATGCTGGCGGCGTACGGCTGCGTGGCGGCGTTCGCGTACGGCACGGTGATGAACCTGCAGGGCTGGCCGCTCATCGCCGGGCTGGGGTCGGGGATCTCGTTCGTCGCGGGCGACCCGCTGCACGAGAACCTGGTGCGCTTCCTCGCCTACTGCGCGGCGACCTCGCTGGGCTGGGACCTGGGGCGGGCGGTGCTGACGGTGGTCCTGACCCTCACGCTCGGCCCGACCCTGCTGAAGGCGCTGCGCCGGGCCACCCGCCGCGCCGCCTTCGACGCGCGCGCCGTGTTCGGTGAGCCCGGGAGCTGAGGCCTTCCTCTGGTGACCACGGTCGCGGCCACCTGACACCGAACGGTGCTGGGCGACCCGGCGCGCCATCCGGGTGGCGGGCGGCGCCGGCCGGGCGGACCATGAAGAAACGCGGCGATCCACCGAAGGGGTGCCGGAACGGTCTTCCGGCCGTTCCGGCACCCCTTCGGCCTGCTCTGCGCGGCGCGGCGCGGCCGGCCCGTGCCGTGTGCCGCCTGCTTGCCGCCTACTTGCCGCCGACCTTCTCGGCCACTTCGGTGTTCGCGTCGCCCGCCCCGGCCTCCGCTCCGCGCCCGGGTCCGGGGGCGGGCCCGGGTCCGGGGGCGGGGGCGGCCTCGACGGGCTGTGGCGTCGGCCGGGCGGTTTCCGTCGGCCCCTCCTGGCCGGTCAGGAGCTTCCGCGGCCCCGACAGCAGGTACGTCAGCCCGAAGCCCATCGCGACGACGAGCGCGCCACCGGCCGCGTCGAGCACCCAGTGGTTGGCGGTGGCCACGATCGCGGCGATCGTGAAGAGCGGGTGCAGCAGGCCGAGCGCCTTCATCCAGAGCTTCGGGGCCAGCATCACGATCACCACACCGCACCACAGCGACCAGCCGAAGTGCAGCGACGGCATCGCCGCGTACTGGTTGGTGACGGTGGTCAGCGTCCCGTAGTCGGGCTTCGCGAAGTCCTGCACCCCGTGGACGGTGTCGATGAAGCCGAGGCCGGGCATGAGCCGGGGCGGGGCGAGGGGGTAGAGCCAGAAGCCGACCAGCGCGAGCAGGGTGGCGAAGCCGATGGACGAGCGGACCCAGCGGTAGTCGGCGGGACGCCGCGCGTACAGCACGCCGAGGATCGTCAGCGGGACGATGAAGTGGAACGTGGAGTAGTAGTAGTCGAAGAACTCACGCAGCCAGGTGATCTGCACGACCGTGTGGTTGACCCAGTGTTCGATGTCGATGTGCAGCCACTGCTCGATGGCGTGGATCTGCCGGCCGTGCTCCTCGGCGAGCGGGCGGCCCGCCCTGGCGGCGAGACGGACCTGGGCGTAGGCGTCGTAGACGACCCGGATGAGCAGGAGTTCCAGCAGCAGGTTGGGGCGGGTGAGGACCCGGCGCCAGAACGGCAGGAGCGGCACGCGTCTCCAGCGCGCCGCGACCGGCTTCGCGTAGTCGGTGGGGACCGGGTGCTGCCAGTACGGCGAGGTGCGGGGCACGAACGGGGCGAGGCAGGCCGCGCCGAGCGCCGCGAGGAGCAGCACGTTGTCCCGTACCGGGAAGAGCGCCTCGATGTTCGGCAGCAGCATCGTTCCCGGCAGGGTGACGACCAGCAGCACCACGGACGGCCAGACCAGCCGGTCGGAGGCCCGCTTGCCGACCTTTCCGACGACCGCGAGGAGCACCCAGAGCAGCTGGTGCTGCCAGGCGGTCGGCGAGACGGCGACCACGACACAGCCGGTCACCGCCACCGCGAGGAGCAACTGCCCGTCCCGCGCGTACCGCACCGCGCGCCGCAGTCCGACGGCCACGACCGCGGCGGAGAGCACCAGGAACAGGGCGATCTCCACGGGGCCTTCGAGTCCGAGCCTGAGCAGCGCCCCGTGCAGGGACTGGTTGGCGAGGCTGTCCGGCCGCTCCCCCAGGCCGACGCCCGCGAGATGATGCACCCAGTACGTCCACGAGTCCTGCGGCGACGCGGCCCAGGCGGCGACCGTGGCGAGGGCGAAGGTCGCACCCGCGCTCACCGACGCCTGCCGCCGCCCGGTCAGCCAGAGCAGGGCGGCGAAGAGCAGCAGCACCGGCTGGAGGGCGGCGGCGAGGCCGACGAGAACGCCCGCCGCCCGGTGCTCCCGGACGACGAACCAGGCCAGGAGTACCAGCAGGACGGGCAGGATGCTGGTCTGGCCCAGGTGCAGGGCGTTGCGGACCGGCAGCGACAGCAGGAGCAGGCTGATCGCGACGGGGGCCGCGAGCTGGGCCGTCCGGTGGCCCACCGGCGAGGGCAGGGCCCGGGCGGCGACGAGACCGAGGGCGACGACGAGCAGCAGGGACCCGAGCGTCCACGCGACGCCCAAGGCCTCCACCGGGCCCGAACCGGCAAGAGGTTGCAGCACCAGCCCGGCGAAGGGCGTGCCGGTGAACCGGCCGCTGTCGTACAGCGAGCCCGTCACCTGAAGGGCCCCGTTCTCCCCGATCCAGCTCTCCAGACCGAGGAGCCGTTCCCCCGGTGGCCGCCGGAGCACCACCGCCACCTGCCGTACCGCCAGCGCGGCCACGACCAGCCAGAGGAGGGCCCGGATCAGCCCGGCCCTCGCTCCCGTGTCCGCCGCCGCGTCCCCGCGCACACTGTGATCCGCATTCGCCACGCTGCGCCGACCCTCCCACCGTTCCATGCATCGCCCCTTCGAGTGGGGCCATGCCGGATGAAGCCTCGCATTGCCCTACGAGGTAGACACAATCAACCCCCTCTTTGCCTGACTGTCATCCTGCTTCGGTCCGGAAGAAGTCGTCCGCCGGGATGACAAGTCGGCCCCTCCCGGGCGTTAGGGGCCCGGGCCTCGGAAGCCCCCGGGCGACTCAGGTGTTCGGACCGCGGCCGGGGCCGGGCCGGGGCCACGCCCGCCACGGTCCCGGTCCCGGTCGCGGTTGCGGTCGCGGTCGTGGTCCCTGCCCCGGTCCCGGCCCCGGCCCTGTCAGTCCCGTCGGCCCTGTCACGGACACGTCAGTCACTGCTGCCCCCTGCGGGTAATTCGCATCGTCGTTCGGCCGCGCGGCAGCAAGAATGCTCCCCATGACCTGGACCGTGACCGCCGAACGATTCGACTCCCCCGACGCGAGCGCGCTGCGCCGGGACTACTACGACGAGGTCGCGAGCCGCTACTGGCAGCGGCCCGCGACCGCCGCGGAGATCGACGACGGGCTCGACGGCGACGGAGCCGAGCTGCTCGCACCGCCGACCGGGCAGTTCGTCGTCGGCCGGTACGGGAGCAAGGCCGCGAGCTGCGCCGGGCTGGTGCTGACGGAGTCCGCCGGGCCGGGCACGGCGGAGCTGACACGGGTGTACGTGCGCCCGGCGTTCCGGGGCACGGGCGGCGGCGGGCTGCTGCTGGCCGCGGTGGAGGAGGCGGCGAGGGCGTACGGCGTACGGCTGCTGCGGCTGGACACCCGCCACGACCTGGTCGAGGCGCGCGGGCTGTACACGAAGCACGGGTACCGGGAGGTGCCGTCGTTCCACCGCCGCAACCCGTACGCGGAGCGCTGGTTCGCCAAGGAGCTGTGACGACGGCGTCCGTTCTGCCGGACGGTTCTGCCGGACGGTGCCGTGGCGCCGGGCGCTCTGCCAGGCGGTGCCGTGGCGCCGGGTGCTCAGGCGGGCGGGTGGCGGCGGCCGTGGTCCTCGCGCTCGTCGGGGCTCCGGTGGTGGGCCTCGCGCTCGTCCTGGCGCAGGTGGGCCTCGTGGTCGCGGGGAGGCTGCGGGGAGTGGGGGCGCTCCCTGGCCGAGCCGCTGACCTCGGCGGTCAGTTCGCTGACGAGTCTGACCAGGTCGGTGGGGCGCTCGGGACCCCACCAGTCGCCGAGGAGTTCGGCGAGGGAGTCCTCGCGGGCCTGCGAGAGCCGGACGACGGCCTCGGCCCCGGTGTCGGTGAGGATCATCTGCAGGCCCTCCCGGCGGGCCAGGCCACGCTCCTCGACCTGCCGGGCCGCATCGGTGATCACGTGCAGCGGTACGGGGGTCGTCTCGGCGAGCCGGGCTGGTTCGACGGTGCCGTGCCGCTTGATCCGCAGGAGCAGCCAGCTGGCGGCGGGCAGCAGGTCGTACCCCGCCCGCGCGGTGATCTTCTCGTAGATCTCGCGGCGGCCCTCCCGGGTGGCGAGCACCGACAGGGCGCGGGCGCACTCGTCGTACGAGGAGCGTTCGACGGGGTTGGAGGCGAGCGTCTGGCTGGTGTCGGGGGCGGTGACCGAGCCCCGGAGCTTGTCCTCGCGGAGGAACCAGGCGAGGACGAACGCGAGGAGGACGACGGGGACGGCGTACAGGAAGACGTCCGTGATGGAGGTGGAGTACGCGCCGAGGACGGGGGGCCGCAGATCGGCGGGGAGCTGTCCGATGGCCCGGGGGTCGGCGGCCAGCCGCCCCGCGTCGACGCCCGACGGCAGCGACTGCCCGGCCAGCGCGTCCGTGAGCTGCCCGGTCAGCCGGTTGGCGAAGATGGTCCCGAAGACGGCCACGCCGAACGCGGAGCCGATGGACCGGAAGAACGTCACGCCGGAGGTGGCGACCCCGAGGTCCGGGTAGGAGACGGAGTTCTGGGCGACCAGGACGAGGACCTGCATCACCAGGCCGAGACCGGCGCCGAAGACGAAGAAGAAGGCGCTCATCAGCCAGGTGGAGCTGTTCTCGTCGAGCTGGTGGAGCAGCAGCAGCCCGACGGCGGTGACGGCCGTGCCCGCGATCGGGAAGACCTTCCAGCGGCCGGTCCGGCTGACGATCTGGCCGGACCCGGTCGAGGTGATCAGCAGGCCGAACACCATCGGCAACATGTGCACGCCGGACATCGTGGGGGTGATGTCGTGGACCACCTGGAGGAACGTCGGCAGGTAGGTCATCGCGCCGAACATGGCGAAGCCGATGACGAAGCTGATCACGGCGACGAGGCTGAAGGTCCTGATCCGGAACAGTTTCAGCGGCAGTACGGGCTCGGCCGCGCGCCGTTCGACGGCGATGAAGACCACGAGCAGCACGACGGCGAGCACCGCCAGTCCGATGATCTGCGGAGAGCTCCAGGCCCAGGTCGTACCGCCGAGGGAGGCGACGAGCACCAGCGCGGTGGCGACGGACGCGATGAGGAAGGTGCCGAGGTAGTCGATGGTGTGCTTCTCGCGGCGGACGGGGATGTGCAGGACGGCCGCGATGACGCCCAGCGCGACGACGCCGATCGGCAGGTTGATGTAGAAGACCCAGCGCCAGCTGAGGTGTTCGGTGAAGAAGCCGCCGAGGAGCGGCCCGAGGACGCTCGTCACGCCGAAGACCGCACCGAAGAGTCCCTGGTACTTGCCGCGTTCGCGCGGGGTGACGAGGTCGCCGACGATCGCCATCGACAGCACCATGAGTCCGCCGCCGCCGAGTCCCTGGAGGGCCCGGAAGCCGATCAGCTGGGGCATGTTCTGGGCGACTCCGCAGAGCGCGGAGCCGACCAGGAAGATCACGATCGCGGTCTGGAAGAGCTTCTTGCGGCCGTACTGGTCGCCGAGCTTCCCCCACAGCGGGGTCGCCGCGGTCGCCGCCAGCAGGTAGGCGGTCACCACCCAGGACAGGTGGTCGAGGCCGCCGAGCTCACTGACGATCGTCGGGAGCGCCGTGGAGACGATGGTCTGATCGAGTGCCGCGAGCAGCATGCCGAGGAGCAGCGCCCCGATCGCCACCAGGACGCTCCGGTGGGACTGCCCCTCGCCGGGCGCCGGGGGTGACGGGCTCAGCTGGTGGGCCATGGACGTCTCCTCGATCCGCTGGTGCGCCGACGCGCTGACGCACTGATCCACTACACCCCCATCCTGGACGTTTCGTCCCGTTATGGCCTGCCAGGGGCGGGCCATGACCCCGGCAGGCCGCTGGGCTCCCCCGGAGCGGGCTGCATAATCGCAGGCAGCTCAAGGGGAGGGGACCCACGATGACCGGACACGCATGCCCGGAGTGCGGGAGACGGATGGCCGGGGAGCCCGGCACGGAGCACCGGACGCCGTGCCGGTGCGGCGCCGGCGCGCCTTCGGCGCAGCTCACGGAGGACGAACAGCGCGCCGCCCGTACGGCGGAGATCGCCGCGGCCGAGGACTTCGACCCGCTGCGCATCCGGCCGTACGTGACGCTGACGGACCACGCCGGTTCCGCCGAGGACGCCGGGGGCTCCGGGGACTCCGGGGCCTCCCGGGCCGAGGGTGCGGGCGGCGGCGGGCGCGGGGACGGGTTCGGGGAGCGGGAGCCCCGGCCCGGGTCCGGCGCCTGGGAGGGGGCGGCGGCCACGATGCCGCTGTTCCTGGGCGGCGGGGGCCCGGACGCGGGCACGGGCGGTGCTCCGGGCGGTGCTCCGGGCGGTGCCCCGTACGCCGTGCCGGACGAAAGCCGACGGCGCACTGCGGGCGCGACCCCCGCTTCCGCCCCCGACCCGGTGCGGCCTCGCCGCAGGCGCCCCTTCGGGGCTCTCGCCACGGGGGTGGCCGTGGCCGCGGTGGTCGGCACGGCGGCCTTCGCCGGCGGGCTGTTCGGCGGTGACGCCGGCAAGGACGAGGCGCTGCCGGAGGCCACCACGAGCGCCCCGGACCTTGAGGACGAACCGGCCGCGTCGGTCGCCCCCTCCCCCTCCGCGTCGGCCACTCCGACCCGTACGCGACCCCCCTCGGCCCCGCCGTCCGCGTCACCCTCCCCGTCCGCCTCGCCGACGAAGAGCCGGAAGCCCGCCGCGACCGCGACAGCCACCGCGTCCGCGTCGCCGGAGGCGAGCGCGTCGCCCACGCCGACGGTCAGCGCATCGACTTCCGACCGGCCCCCGGGGCTGGCCGCCTCTTCGCTGCGGCCCGGCGACCGCGGCCCGGAGGTCGTCGAGCTGCAGAGCAGGCTCAGGACCGTCGGGGAATGGCTCTACCCGGGGCCGGCCGACGGGAACTACAGCGACCAGGTGGCGTACTCCGTGGCGATCTACCAGTCGTACAAGGCGATTGAGGGAGATCCGACGGGCGTGTACGGACCGAACACGCGGCGCGCGCTGGAGAAGGAGACGAGCGGGCGCGGGCACCACTGAGCCCGGCCGCGCCGCAGAGGGATTGGCGTTCCCGCCCCGGTTTTTGTATCGTGATGGAACAAAGTAGCTCCCGCCCGCACTCCCTGACCGGCGGGCGGGGGTTGCTCTGCCTTACCGCACGCGGTACCGCACACCTCGTACCGCGGACCTTCGCAGCCCGTGTACGTCATGCCCCGCGGCAGGAGCACCCGGGCTGTTCGCACACCTCCCCGCGTTCTGGAGCAGCCGATGCCTCCCACCGTCCTCACCGCCCGAGCCCTCCTGCTGGACATGGACGGCACTCTCGTGAACTCCGACGCGGTGGTGGAGCGCTGCTGGCGGCGCTGGGCGGTCGAGCACGGTCTGGACCCCGAGGCCGCCCTCAAGGTGGTCCACGGCCGCCAGGGGTACGCCACGATGGCCGTACTGCTCCCGGACCGCCCGGTCGAGGAGAACTACGCGGACAACCGGGTGATGCTCGCCGAGGAGACCGCCGACGTCGAGGGCGTCGTGCCGATCGGCGGGGCGCCCGCGTTCATGGCCGCGATCGCCGAGCTGCCGCACGCACTGGTGACCTCCGCCGACACCGCGCTCGCGACGGCCCGGATGGGTGCGGCCGCGCTGCCGATGCCCGCCGTCCGCGTCACCGCCGAGCAGGTCGGCGCCAGCAAGCCGGACCCCGAGGGCTTCCTCAAGGGCGCGGCGGAGCTGGGCTTCGACGCGGCGGACTGCATCGTGTTCGAGGACTCCGAGGCGGGCATCGCGGCGGGCCGGGCGGCGGGCATGCGCGTCGTGGGCGTCGGCCCGCGCGCCGCGGCCCTCTCGCCGGACGCCCATGTCGAGGATCTGACGCGGGTACGCGTGGAGGCGGCCGGGGACGGCTCGATCCGCCTGCACATCGGCGAGGCCTGAGACACCCGCCCGGGCCGGCTTGCGGGGATCAGTCCCGGAACAGCAGCCCGCGCGCGACCAGCTCCAGGACCGCCGCGACGGCGACCACCTGAACGGCCATCAGCGCCACCAGGACGAACAGCTGCACGGCGCCCGCCTCCACGGGTGAGGCGCCGCCCAGCAGCATGCCGACGAACGCCCCCGGCAAGGTGACGAGCCCGACCGTCCGGGTCTGGTCGAGTCCGGGCAGCAACGCGTCCGACGCCGCGGGCCGCACGATCTCCAGCCGGGCGTCCCGGTCGAGCAGCCCGAGGGCCATGCCCGCCTCGACCTCCCCGCGCCGCCCGGCGAGTTCGTCCAGGGCGCGCCGCCCGCCGAGCACGGTCGCGGTGAGCGCCCCGCCGATGAGGATGCCCGCCACCGGGATGAGCGCCAGGCCCTTGACCGGCACGAGCCCCGTGAGCAGCAGCGCCCCCAGCACGGGCAGCACACCCGCCCCGATCGGCAGCGCCGCCCAGCACCAGGTGCGATTGCCGGTGATCCGGCGCCCCGCGGTCCACACGGCCACGGCGAACATCAGCGCCACGAACCCGAGAAGCGGTGCCAGGGAGCGGACCACCCAGCCGATGAGCAGGGACACGGCGGCGAGTTGGACGGCCGCCCGCACCCCGGCGACGAGGATCTCGCGCGACCGGCCCAGTGAGGCCCACGCGGCGACGGCGGCGGCGAGGACCAGCAGGACGGCGAGGACGACGCCGAGGGTGACGGAGACCGGAAGCAGCACGCGGCAACGATAGGACCGCCCTCTCCGCCCGGCGGCTTCGGCACACGCCCTCGCCTCCCCCCACATTGCCGGCCCGCACCTCTCGCCCCTCCCCCCTGGGCCACCCGGCACCCCCACCCCTGGGCCGCCGGCTGGGGGCGCGCGACCAGGAACGCGAGCGCCCCCGGAGCCCCCGACGGATGCCCAACACGCCCCGGACGCCTTCTCCGTAACGGTTCCGCGCGCTCCCGCGACCCCTCACTCCCCTTGCACACCCCTTGATGTGACGTGCACATGTCGCCACTCTGTTACCTGGCGCCCACCTCACGGAAATCTGGCGTCGCCACGATGGCCGGGCCTGCCCACGCCCGCCCAAGCACCCCCCACACCAAGGGAGTTCGCATGTCCGGTATCTACGCGCGTCGCCTCTCCGTCGTCGCCGCGACCGCCGCGCTCGCCGCCACGTCCACCCTGTTCAGCGCCCCGAGCGCGCAGGCCGCCATGCCCACCCCGGTCAGCGCGGCGACCGCTCGCACCTACCTCGGCCAGCTCACCGTCGGCGCGGAGGGCTCGTCCAGCGGCTACAGCCGCGACAAGTTCCCGCACTGGATCACCCAGTCGGGGTCCTGCAACACCCGCGAGGTCGTCCTCAAGCGCGACGGCACCAACGTCCAGCAGGACTCCTCCTGCGCCGCGGTCAGCGGCAGGTGGTACTCGCCCTACGACGGCGCCACCTGGAGCGCCGCTTCCGACGTGGACATCGACCACATGGTCCCGCTCGCCGAGGCCTGGCGCTCCGGCGCGAGCGGCTGGACCACCGCCCAGCGCCAGTCGTTCGCCAACGACCTGACACGCCCCCAGCTCATCGCGGTCACCGACAACGTTAACCAGTCCAAGGGCGACAAGGACCCGGCCGAGTGGATGCCGCCGCGCTCCTCGTACAAGTGCACCTACGTCCGCGCCTGGGTCCACGTCAAGAAGCAGTACAACCTGAGCGTCGACTCCGCCGAGAAGAGCGCCCTGCAGTCGGCCCTGAACGGCTGCTGACCACTGCGGGCGGCCGCCGGCTCCCCCGCACGGCCGCCACCCCACCGGAACCGACCCGTGCGCGCTCCTCCTTCGTTCTGTACGTTACGGACCCCATCCGTGACGGCGTCGCGAGGAGATATCACATGGCCGGGCTGCGCCTGGGACCACTGCTGCGGTACGTCGACTGGGAGTCCGGGTGCACCGCGACCGTCTGGGTCGAGGCGAGCCGTCCGTGCACCGTGGAGGTCCGGTGCGCGGACGGCGCCTCGGGGGCGTCGCCCACCTTCTCGGTGGCCGGGCACCACTACGCCCTGGTCGTCGTGGAGGGGCTGACCCCCGGTTCCACCACGGCGTACGACGTGCTGATCGGGTCCCGGCGCGTCTGGCCGCCCGACGACACCCGCCTCCCGCCGAGCACCATCACCACGCCGCCCGCGGCGGCGGGACCGGAGGGCGCGGCGGAGAACGCCGGACCGGAGCCGGGTCACGCCGGACCGGAGCCGGGCGACGCCGGGGCGGAGCCGGCCGCGGTGCGGATCTCGTTCGGGTCGTGCCGGTGGGCGGCCGCCCCCGGCGGCGGGCACGATCCCGTGGGGCCGGACGCCCTGGTGACCCTGGCCGCTCACCTCGCCGCGGATCCGGCGGCCGAGCGGCCCGACGTCCTGCTGCTCCTCGGGGACCAGGTGTACGCGGACGAGACCTCCGGGGCGACCCGGCGCAGACTCGCCGCCCGCCGGGACCTGCGCGAGCCGCCGGGCGCGGAGATCGCGGACTACGAGGAGTACACCTACCTCTACGACGAATCGTGGCGCGACCCGGAGGTCCGCTGGCTGCTCTCCACGGTCCCCAGTTGCATGATCTTCGACGACCACGACGTCATCGACGACTGGAACACCAGCGCCGCCTGGCAGCGTGAAATGCGCGCCACGCCCTGGTGGCACGAACGGATCGTCAGCGGGCTGATGTCGTACTGGGTCCACCAGCACCTGGGCAATCTCTCCCCCGTCGAACTGGCCGCCGACCCCGTGTACGCGGCGGTCAGAGCATCGCCCGACGGCACCGAGGCGCTGCGCCGCTTCGCCGCCGAGACCGACGCGGATCCCGCCCGTACCCGGTGGAGCTACCGGCGTGTTTTCGGCCGAGTACGGCTGGTGATGGTCGACACCCGAGCGGCCCGCGTCCTGGCCGAGGAACGGCGGGCGATGCTCGACGCCGACGAGGCCGCCTGGCTACAGGACGCGGTCCTGGACGACCCCTCTTCCTACGATCATCTGCTCATCGGCAGCTCCCTGCCGTGGCTGCTGCCCCCACTCGTCCACGACGCGGAACGCTGGAACGCCGCCCTGTGCGCGGGCGTACGCGGGCAGCGCTGGGCACGCCTCGGCGAGAAGCTGCGCCGCGCGTCCGACCTGGAGCATTGGGCCGCTTTCCCGGAATCCTTCGACCGGTTCACGGAGCTGTTGCGGGAAGCGGGGAGCGGCCCGGACGCCCCGGCGACGGTATGCGTCCTCTCGGGCGATGTGCACCATGCCTATATCGCCGAGCCCCGGTGGCCGAAGTTCGATCCCGAACCCGGTTCCGACCCCGAGGCCGGTTCCGCTCCCGGCTCCCGGGGCGCCCCGGACTCCCGCGTCCTCCAGCTGACCTGCTCACCCGTGCACAACTCCATCCCCCGGTCGATCCGGACGGGTTTCCGTTTCGGCTGGAGCCGGGCGGGCCGACGGATCGGACGGTTGCTGAGCCGCCACGGCCGCACGGGAGCGTCGCCGGTGATCTGGCACAGGGCGGGCGGACCCTGGTTCGGCAACCAGCTCATGACGCTCGCGTTGCATGGCCGGAAGTCTGCGCTGACGTTGGTCCAGGCCAAGGCGAGCAAGCAGGGGGACCAGCTCGACGTGGTTCTTGAGCGTTCACTCACCCCTGAGAGTGAAGCGATTTTCGGCCACTCGACAGAATGTTGAAGTTGCAAGTATTGGTGAGGCCTCCCTAACCTGCGCTCGATCGGTTCACGTCCCCACCACGACCGAAGGACCCCCCATGCTGATCCGCTTGAACCAGGCCCAGCCCTACGTTCTCAGCCTCTTCCGCTTTGTCATCGGCCTGCTTTTCGCCATTCACGGCGCCGCCACCCTCTTCGGAGTGCTCGGCGCCGACCAGGTGAAGACGGGCACCTGGCCCGGCTGGTACGCCTCTCTGATCCAGCTGGTCTGTGGGGCCCTGGTCGCCCTGGGCCTGGGCACCCGCGCCGCGGCCTTCCTCGCCTCGGGGTCGATGGCCTACGCGTACTTCAAGGTGCACCAGCCCGAAGCCTTCCTGCCGCTCCAGAACGGCGGCGAGCTCGCGGCGATGTTCTGCTGGGCGTTCCTGCTGCTGGTCTTCACCGGCCCGGGAACCGTCGCTCTGGACCGCTTCTTCGGCTCGCGCACCACCTCGGCCGCCACCGACGGCGCACCCCGGCACGACAAGACCCCGACCGTCCCGGTCTGACCCACCACCCGGTCGGGCCCACCACCCGGTCCGACCCGCGCCCGGTCCGACCCGGCTGTGCCCGGCGGCGCCCGGCGGCGGCCTCCTCGCGCGGAGAGCCGGGGACGAGACGTACGGCGGTGCCCCGCGGCCTCCCGGTGACGCGGAGGAGCGGGGCACCGCCGGGCACCGTGGTGGTCCGCCCGACTGCGCGGAGGCCCGTCACTCCCTCCCCTGGGGCCCGAACGGCACCGTGAAGCACGCTGCCCGCTCCCCCGCACCGCCCTGCCGGTCATGGATGATCACCGACCGCGCCCCGTCCTCCCGGAAGCCCCAGTCGTGCACGGCCTCCGCCCGCCCGTCGCCTTCCTCGTCCGTCCGGAAGTCCAGCCACACCTCGTTGACCGGGTCCGCGGTCGCAGCCGGGCGGTGCTGGTAGTGGGGCCCCGCGGCGACGGGATCGGCGCCGCAGGGCGAGGTGTGCACATGCATCCCGTACGCACGGCCGGGCACCAGCCCCCGCAGCCGCGCTCCGACCCGGGTGCCGGACGGATCCACGAGCTGTGTGACCTCGATCCGCGCACCCGCCGGCACGAGCCGGGTGTCGTACGTCAGAGCGTCGGACGGCACGAAGGAACCGGGCGGGGAGAACACCCCCGTGGCCCGCATCCACGAACCGCCGCCCACGGCGGCGACGTCGACCGTGCGACTCGGGTCTCCACCGCCGCCCGGCTCCCGCGCCGAGACCCCCGAGCCCCCCGCCGATGCCCCCGCCGAGGGAGTCCCGTGCGCGCCGTGACCGCCGCCGTCCGTCCCGTGGGCGACACCGATGCCGCAGGCCAGGGTCAGCAGAGCCGCCGTGCCCGCCAGCACGCCCGGGACGAGCGAGACCCCTCGGCCCCGCGACATCGCGTCGCCCTCACGTCCCGCCGTCCTCGGGCGCCCCGAATTCGGGTGCGCCGGACCGTGTCCCGTCCGTACCATCCATGCCGTCATGCGCTGCTCCTCGCTCGTGCCGGTCGCTCTCCCCGCCTAACGGGCACATGGCCTCCAGGTGTACGTGACCTGCACAACATCACCCGCCCCGGGGGAGGTCCGGATGGCCCTCACGCGTACGCTGTACAGCTGAACCTGCCGCCCCTGCCGCTCCCCTGCGACGTCGCGGCGTTGACACGATTCGGGGAGTAACAGACGGTGCTAGAGAGTGTGGGCGCGCTGACCAGCAGCCCATGGATCTACGCGGTGGTCGCCCTCTCCGTTCTCCTGGACGTCTTTCTGCCCCTGCTGCCCAGTGGGGTCCTCGTCATCACGGCCGCCACGGCTGCGGCAGCGGGCACCACCACCGTCAGCGGCGCCGGTGAAGGCACCGGCGGGCAGGTTCCCTCGCTCGTCGTGCTGATCCTGTGCGCTGCCGCCGCCTCGGTGCTCGGCGACCTCGTCGCGTACCGGCTCGCCTGGCGCGGGGGCGACCGGCTGGACCGGGCCATCGCGCGCTCCCGGCGTCTCACCTCCGCGCAGGAACGTCTCGGCGCGGCGCTGAGCCGGGGCGGCGGCGCCCTGGTGATCATCGCCCGGTTCGCGCCCGCGGGCCGCTCCGTGGTCTCCCTCGGTGCGGGCGCCGCCCACCGCAGGAAGCGGGATTTCCTCCCCTGGTCCGCGCTGGCGGGCCTGGCATGGGCGGGTTACAGCGTGGGGCTCGGCTACTTCGGCGGCCGGTGGCTGGGCTCGACGTGGTTCGGCACGGCCGTCTCCGTACTGGCGCTGTTCGTGGCGGGCGCGCTGGCCGCGTTCGTGGTGAAGCGCCCGGCGACGCGGCCAGGGACGGTGCCGGGGGCCGAAACCAAGGCTGAGGCAGGGGAGCCGCCCGAGACGGTGCCGATGACAACGGAAGCACCGGCCTCCGGACCCGCGGCCGGGCGCGGGCCCGGGTCCGCGCCCGCGGCCTCGGCCGTGGCTCCGAGGACATCCCCGCCCATGGCCCTGCCCGCGCCCACGCCCACCCCCGGTGCCGCTCCTCCGGCCGGACCTGCGGGCCTCGGCGGGCCGGGACCGGTGTCGGCGCCCGCACCGGCCGCCCCCTGACCGGGAGGGCGCACCGGAGGGACGCACCCGGAGGGGCCGGCTTACGGGCGACGAGCCTCAGCCCCGGGCCGCGCCCCGTATCTCCAGGCCGTCGAGCAGCTTCATGGTGGCTGCGGTGATCTCGTCGACGGCCTGGTCGAAGACCTCCCGGTTGTGCGCGGCGGGCGCGCGGAACCCGGAGACCTTGCGTACGTACTGAAGGGCGGCGGCCCGCATGTCCTCCTCGGTGGCCTCTTCGGGGAGGGCGGGCGGGCGAAGCGTCTTGATGCTGCGGCACATGTCTCCAGTGTGGACCGCCCCACTGACAACGCACACCCGTCGCGCTCACCGTCGCCGCCCGCCCCCCGGCACAGGCGGGTCCGGCTTCCCGGCCGCAGGTCGCTCAGCTGCTCCGCACCGGGTCGCCCGGGGCCGACCGGTCGGTGCACAGGGCCCAGATGACGAAGACGTCGATCGCGATCGTGACGATGGCCCAGACCGGGGTGTACGGGAGCCACATGAAGTTGGCGATGAGGTTCAGGGAGGCGAGCACGATACCCGTGCCGCGGGCCCAGGCCGCGCCCTTGAGGATGCCCCAGCCCACGAGGATGAGGATGACGCCGAGGACGAGGTGGATCCAGCCCCACGAGGTCACGCTGAACTTGAAGACGTAGTCGTTGATGCTCGTATAGACGTCGTTCGAGGCGATCCCCGCGATGCCCTTCAGCACGCCGAGGACGCCGTCCACGAAGAGCAGGACACCGGCGAACACCGTTCCCCCGGCCGCCCACGGGCTGCCGGAGTTGCCGCCCGGACGGGGGCCGGCGGGGCGCGAGGCGCCGGGTGCGGGGGTGCTGGGCTGCGACATGTGAACTCCTTAGCCGGAACAGGCGCCGGGCGCCCGCTGTCCTGACCTGCCCTGGTGGTGCGTACGGATCAGCTCCGACGCTCCTCCCCGCCCAGGGGCGGGGCCACCCGGACGCGCCCGTTCGGATGACGTGTCACGGCGCGCCGACCGTGACGACGCGCCCCTGGGCATCGACGGTGAGCGCCACCCGCTCGACGCGGTTGACCAGGGAGACGCCCGCCCACACGACTCCCCACGCCAGGCACGAGAAGACGGTGAGGAAGGCGTGCAGCACGTGGTTCACGGGCTGGCCGCGCACCAGCACCACCTGGCTCTCCGAACGCGACTCGACGCGCCAGCCGTCCGCGATCCGCCGGCTCACGATCCAGTCCAGGATCAGTGCGCGCTGCACCGCGTCGGGGGGCTCGCCCCCGGCGGCGTAATAGCCGGGCGGCGGTTCGATCGAGGTGCTCTCCCGTACCGTTCGACGACGTCCCACGGGATCACTCCCAGGTGTCGAGGTCGCCGCCGCGCCATTCGATCAGCCCCGGCCGGTCCAGCTCGACGACCTTGTCGGGCCCCGGGGCGAACCCCGCGGCGCGCAGCAGCGCGGCCACCTCGCCCCGCCCGTGCGCCAGGCCCACGATCTGCCCGTGCACGGTGACCCGCCGCCCTCCGGTCGCGGAAGGCGGGTAGACGATCACGGGCGGGTGCTCGGCCATGCCTCCACGGTGCCCCGAGCGCCGCCCCCGCGCATCCCGGGAGGCAGGCTCCGTGCTCACGCGCGGCCCGGCGGAACCGCCCGAACGCGTCCTGGCGTCCCCGCCGACGTCCGTACGATCATGAACCGCGCCGGAGGACCCGCACTTGACCGCCATGGCTGCCCGCTACCTGTACCTCACCCGGCACGGTCAGGCCTCCGCCGACGAGAGCACGCTGACCGACGCCGGCCGCCGTCAGGCCGCCCTGCTCGGGGAGCGGCTCCGCGGAGCCCCGATCACGGCGATCCACCACGGCCCGCTCCCGCGCGCCGCGCAGACGGCGCGGCTGGTCGGCGAGCGGCTGACGGGAGCTCGCCTGCTGCCGTCCGAACCGGCCGGCGACTACATCCCGTACCTGCCGCGACGGGAGGAACTGCCGGCGGAGTCGGCCGACGAAACGCTCGCCCGGCTGGCCGGGTTCCCTGCGGCGGAGCGCGAGCAGGGCCCCGGGCTGGCCCGGCAGGCCCTAGCGCGGTTCACGGGACCGGTCGAGGGTGACGAGCCCCGCCACGAACTCCTCGTGACCCACAACTTCCTCGTCGGCTGGCTCGTCCGGGCGGCGCTGGACGCCCCGGAGTGGCGCTGGCTGGGCATCAACCACGCCAACGCCGCGCTGACGGTCATCCGCTACGCCCCCGGCCGCCCTCCGGCCCTCCTCCTGTTCAACGACACCGGCCACCTGCCCGCCGAACTCCGCTGGACCGGCTTCCCGCCCGAGCTGCACGTCTGAGCTGGGGGCGAATCGACGGGGCGGGCACACACCCGCCCCGGTCCCCGGAAACCGTCCAGACGCCGCCTCGTCCAGGTTCTCCGCCGCCGTCCGCCCATCGCGCGCGGGCGTCCACATGTCCCGCACACGCGCCCGGCGGAAGCGCCCTCGACGCGGCCGGCCTCCGCTCCTTACCTCCGGCGTAATCGACCGCCTCCGCCCGCCGCGGCAGGATCGGGCCCATCGACGGGAAGCCCTGACGGGCCCCGCCCCAGCAGCGAGGAGAGCGCCATGTCCGTCACGCCCCCCACCCCCACGGCAAGCCCGGCCGCCACAGCGCCTTCCGCCGCCGGTGCGACCCGGAGCGTAGTCCAGGAGTTTCTCGCGGCCCGGCTGGCCGGGGACACCGCACGGCTCACGGCGCTCTTCGCCGACGAGGTCGACTGGCTGCTGGCCGAGAACCCGGCCGTGCCGTGGATCCGCCCCCGGTCCACGGCCGCCGAATGCGCGGCCCAGTTCACGGAGTTGATGGAACACACCGTGCCCGAGGACGCCCGCGCCTCCGTCGACGCCTTCCTCGTGGACGGCCCCGACGCCGTCCTCATGGGTCACCTGTCGGGGACCGTGCGGGCAACAAACAGATCGTTCGGGGGACCGTTCGCGCTGCGCCTCACCGTCGAGAACGGCCGGATCACCCGGCACCACCTCTACGAGAACAGCCTGTCGATCGCGGAGGCGGTGGGTGACCGCGCGCATTGATCATGGATGCGAGAACGACGCCGAAGGCCCCCGACCATGGCTGGTCGGGGGCCTTCGCACTGGTGGGCGCGGACGGTTTCGAACCGCCGACATCTGCTTTGTAAGAGCAGCGCTCTACCCCTGAGCTACGCACCCGTGGATGAGGCAACAGCGTACATGGAGCGGGGTCCCTGCTCATAAACCGTTCCTGGGCGGGGTGGGGATGTCCCGTGGGCCTGCCGTCCGCGGGGCCTCCCCAGCGGCGGGTCCGGGGGATAACCCCACCACGAGACGGTAGCCGTCCGGATCCCGTCGTGGGGCGCCAGTGCATACGGTTCGAGTGCACCGGCAGCGACGTCCGGTGGCACCGTCCGGCAGCACGCACTGGGGGACCGATCACCGTGGACATCGTTACGAGCGCAGCGACCCGCACGCTCCGTGGGGCGCCTGGGCGGGCTCTCGCTCTGGGGGGCGGGGTCGCGTTGCTGGCCCTGGCTCTCACCGGGTGCGGGGGTACGGACGTCGACGGCGCCCCCGTCGAGCGCAAGTCGTTCGCTCTGGAGGGGAAGACCCTGACCATCGACTCCGAGAACGCGGCCGTGGACCTCGTGCCGGCCGATGTGAAGCAGGTCGAGGTGGAGCGGCAGGTCGACGGGTGGGTGGTGCTGGGCAGTGGGCCCGACCCCGTCTGGAGCATGGAGGGTGACACCCTCAAGCTGCGGGTGGAGTGTGACGCTCTGATCAACAACTGCGAGGCCCGGCACCGGGTGAAGGTGCCCCGCGGGGTCGATGTGACGGCCTCGTCGGACAACGGGAAGATCAGCGCCACCGGCTTCGACCGCGCGCTGGACCTCTCGTCGGACAACGGGAAGATCCATGTCCGGGACGCGAGCGGCGCGCTGAAGCTGAAGACCGACAACGGAAAGGTGCGGGCGGACCGGATCTCCGCCTCCTCCGTGGTGGCCCGGGCCGACAACGGGGAGATACGGCTGGCCTTCAGTTCCGTGCCCGACCTCGTGGACACCGTCAGCGACAACGGGGGTATCACCATCGACCTGCCGCCGGGCGGGCAGAAGTACGCGGTGGACGCTTCCGCCGACAACGGGAACGTGTCGATCGGGGTGCCGCGGGGCGACGACAGCGCGCATGTGGTGAAGGCGCGCAGCGACAACGGCCAAGTCACTGTTCGAAGCGCGAACTAACCGACCCGTGTGTTCGTCCTTACCTGGTGGGAGAATGTACCGGGCAGGGCGAATCGGCACGGGAGAGGGATGTGACGGCGACACACGCGCGGCCGGAGGCAGGAGCGGGTGTAAGTTCCGCCGTCCAGAGCGGTCAGGGCCTGCCGGGACAGCACGCCCCCGGGAGGCCGCGCCGGCCGGGCGGGCGGGGCGGTTCCGGCGGCCGGGATGTCCTGGCGCTGATGCTCCTGCCCGTGCCCCTCGTGCTCGCCGCGTTGCCCGCCGCCTTCGCCGGTGGCGGAACGCGCCGGTGGTTCGGCGGGCGCGGGGAGAACGAGCGGGCCGAGGCGCAGGCAGCGAAGGACGCCGCCGCCGAGGCGTTCTACGAGCTGGACAGCGCCCAGCGTGATCTCAGGATCTCCATCGAGACCATCAACGCGGTGGACAGCTCCTCGCGCGGGCGCAAGGCGTCGGAGGACTTCGCCGCGCTCGGCCGGCGCATCGACGAGGTCAGTCACACCTACATCAGCGCCGTCGACAGCCACGATCTCGACCGGGACGATCTGGAGCCGGCCGCCGCCTCCCGGGCCCGCACCGAGCTGAGCCGGGCCAAGGACGACCTCGTACGGGTCAAGGGCGAGCTGGATCGCTTCGCCCAGGGGCTCGGCCCTCTGGTGGGCAGTGCGGAGACGCAGCTCGCCCGGCTCGCCCCCGCCGTCGAGCGGGCCCGGCAGGCGCTCCTGGGTGCGAGCAACGCCCTCGACGGCGCCCGGGCCGCGGGGCTGCGGGCCGATGAGCTCGCCGCCCGGCTCGCCGCGCTCGCCCCGGAGCTGACCAAGCTGAACCAGGGCGCGGGAAAGCACGGTGTCGCGGAGACCCTTCAGCGGGCCGACGCGGTGTCGCGCGACGCCGAGGCCGTGCGCACCGAGGCGGAGCGGCTGCCCGAGCGGGCCGCCGAGATCGACCGCAGGCTCGTCTCGCTGCGGACCCGCGCCCAGGCCCTGACGACCCGGGCGGGCTCGGTGGAGCCGGTGCTCAGCGAGTTGCGGCGGCGTTTCTCGGCCGCCTGCTGGCAGGACCTCCAGCCCGTTCCCGAGCAGGCCGCCGTCAGCATCCGGCAGGCCGAGGACAAGCTCGCGGAGGCCGCGAAGGCGCGCGACGAGCAGCACTGGGCGGATGCCACGTCCCGGCTGTCCACGGTCCGCGCCCTCCTCAACGCCACGGACGAGGCGGTCTCCGCCGCCGGGGACCGGTTGCGGCAGTTGAACGCCGTGGCGAAGGATCCGCAGCAGGAGATCGAGCGGACCCGGTTCGCGGTGCGGGACGCCCAGCGCCTCGCCATGGCCGGGCGGCACACGCCCGATCCCCGGCACGCCCGGCCCCTGGACGACTCCGTGGCCCGGCTGGAACGCGCCATCGCCGGTCTGGAGGGGCGCCACCCCGACTACTGGCACTTCCTGACCGAGACCGACGCCGTGCGGCAGACCGCCGCCCGGGTCGTCTCCGACATCCGCGAGGAACGCGGCACCGGGGCCTGAGGCGACCGCCCGGGGGCGTAGCCCCCCGGGCGCGATGGCTCTAGCCTGAGCCCATGCCTCGCTATGAATTCCGCTGCCGCACCTGCGGAGACACCTTCGAAGTCAGCCGTCCCATGGCTCGGTCCTCGGACCCCGCCTCCTGCCCCGCAGGCCACGACGACACCGTCAAGCTGCTCTCCACCGTGGCCGTGGGCGGTGGAGCCGGGTCCGCTCCCGCACCCTCCGGCGGCGGTGGGGGCGGGGGCTGCTGCGGGGGCGGGTGCTGCGGCTGAACCCGGCCGGGAGAGGCCCCCGCGACGGCCGGGGGCCTACTTCTTGCGGGACAGCGTCAGGCCGTCCGAGACGGTCAGCAGGACGCTGTCCATCCGGTCGTCGGCGCTCACGTGGTCGTTGAACTCCTTGATCGCCGCCGTCGGCCCGGTCGCCGCCGGGTCCGTGACCCCGCCGTGGAAGAGCACGTTGTCCGTGGCGATGACCCCGCCCGGCCGCATCCTGGGCACCAGCTCCTCCCAGTACGCGATGTAGCCGCCCTTGTCCGCGTCCAGGTAGGCGAAGTCGATGTGCGGCTCGGCGGGCATCGCGCGCAGGGTGTCCAGGGCCGGGGCGATGCGCAGGTCGATCCGGCCCGCGACGCCCGCCTTCTCCCAGGCCTCACGGCCGTACGCCGTCCACTCCTCGGAGATGTCGCAGGCGATCAGCGTGCCGTCGGCGGGCAGCGCCTGGGCCATCGCCAGGGCGCTGAAGCCGGTGAACGTGCCGACCTCCACCACATGCCGGGCGCCGACCAGCCGGACGAGGAAGGCGAGCAGCGGGGCCTGTTCCTCGGCCGACTGCATGCCCGCGTGGTCGGGGAACCGTGCGTACGTGGTGTCGACCAGTTCTCGCTGGACCGGGTCCAGCGGCGGGTTGTGGGCCAGCATGTACGCGTACAGCTCGGCGGTGATCGTGGTGTCGTTGCCCTTGGTCATGCCCCCCAGCCTCGCGCAACGCGCGCCCGCCCGCAGGGGAAATCCCGGCTCAGACGGCCGAGGCCGCCAGGAACCGGCGCAGGATCTCCTCCCCCGCCGCTCCTCCCCGCTCCTCCAGGGCCACCACGTGCGGGGCCCGCCAGCCCTCGTCGGCCAGTTCGCCGTGGCCGGGGCGCCAGCCGAGGTCGGCGGCGAGCAGCAGGTCCGCGTCGAGGAGGGAGTCCCCGGCGGCGAGCGTGCGCGTGGCGCCGGTGCGGCGGGCGACCTCGCGCATCGCGGCGCTCTTGGTGAGCGGTGCCGGGACCGCGTAGATCTTGCGGCCCTGGAGGGAGACCGTCCAGCCGCGCGGCCCGGCCCAGGCGGCCAGTTCCTTCACCCATTCCTCGGGCAGCAGCGAGCGTTCGACGACGAGGTAGGCGAAGAGGTTCTCGGCGACCCGTTCCTTGAGCAGCCAGGCCGGATCGGCGGTGGTGGCGAGGTGGGCGCGGATCTCGGTGAGCGGGGCGCACTCCTGCGCGATGCGGGCCTCCACCCGCTGCTGCCAGTCGGGGTCGGAGACGCCGTCGACGAGGATGTGCCCGCCGTTGGCGCAGATCGCGTACCGGGGGGCGGGCCCGGGGAGGTGGATGCGCGCGTACTGCTCGCGGGTGCGGGTGGTCGTCGGGACGAAGACGGTGGTGGTCGCCACCTCGGTGAGGAGGCCGGCGGCCGTCTCGGTCATGTACGAGAGGGGCTTGTGGCCGTACACCTCCACGCACAGGAGGCGGGGGGCCTCCGCGTCCGGCATCGACAGGTCGAGCGAGGCCGCCGAGTAGATCAGCGTGCGGTCCAGGTCGCTCGCCACCAGGGTGGCCGGTGAGGTTCCCGCCGGAGCGGCCGGTGAAGTCGTCGCCGACGGGGTGGCCGGTGAGGTCGTGCTCATGCGCCCTGCACCGCCTTGCCGTCCGCGCCCGTCGCGCCGCGCGTGAACCGGGGGTGGATCAGACCGACACAGCTGTACGGGAGGTCGTCGACCTCCTCGACCGGGACGCCGCGCTGTTCGGCCAGCAGCCGGATGTGTCCCAGGTCCGCGCCCGCGCCGCGCCGGGCGAGGATCTTCCAGGGGACCCGGCGGAGCAGCACCCGGGTGGTCTCGCCGACGCCCGGTTTGACCAGGTTGACGTCGTGGATGCCGTACTCCTCGCTGATCCGCTCGACGGCCGCCCAGCCCTCCCAGGTCGGGGCCCGGTCGGCGGTGAGGAGTTCCTTGGCTTCCGCCTCGACCTGGCCCGCGACCTCGTCGAAGCGGGCGGCGATCGTGTCGAGGAAGAGGCCCGAGACGTCGGAGTCCGCCAGTTCCCGGTAGAACTTCCCGCCGTGGAAGTCGTCGGGACCGACGAGGTCGGCGCGGAGCACCGTACGGGAAATGAGTCCGGATACCGTGGAGTTGAGGCAGGCCGAGGGGATGAGGAAGTCCTCGCGGGTGCCGTACGTCCGTACGCAGCCGCCCGGGTCGGCCAGCACCGAGATCTCCGGGTCGAAGCCGGCGGGCCCTCCCGAGGACTCGAACTCGGCGATGGCCGCGGCCAGTTCTCGGGTGATCGCGCCCTTCCCCGTCCAGCCGTCGACGAACACCACGTCGGCCGGGTCGTGATGGGCGGCCAGCCAGCGCAGGGCGGTGGCGTCGATGCCGCGGCCCCGGACGATGGAGATGGCGTAGTGCGGCAGGTCCAGGCCGTGCCGGTGCCGGGCCCAGCGGCGCATCAGCACGCCGACCGGGGTTCCGGCGCGGGCGAGCGAGACGAGTACGGGGCGGGGGCCGCGTTCGGCGAGGACGGTCTCGGTGACGGTGCCGACCGCGCGGGCGATGCGCGCGGCGGAGGCTTCCAGGGCCTCGGTGAACAGGGCCTGGTACTCGGCGCTCGGCTGGAACTCGACGGGCAGCGACTCCGCGTAGTGCGCGCCGCCGCTCTGGATCGCCTCCTCGCGCTCCTCGGTGGGTGCTTCCAGCTCGGTGTCCGAGAGGTCCTGGAGCAGCCAGCCGACGTCCTCCGGTGCGTAACTGGAGAAGTCGGGGCCTCGGAGGGGCTCGGGCAGCACGGCGGGCTCCTGCCGTTCGGGGGCGGGTGTGGGGGTGCCGGGTACGCCGGTGGAAACGGCCGGGACGTACGAGGGGAGGACGGCGAGGAGGACATGGCCGGTGTGCTCGGCGAGCCGGGCCAGCAGCCCGTCGGGGGCGTGCAGTTCGGGGGTGTCCGCGGTGGAGTCGACGACGGCGACGACGGCGTCGAAGCCGGCGCCCGCCACGTTGTACGCGTACCGGTCGCCGGGGCCGTCCGCCGGGTCGTCGTGGGCCGGGAAGACGAGGCGGGTGCGTATCGCGTAGCCGGGGTCGTCGACGGCGAGGACGGGCGAGCGGGTGGTGGTGGAGTAGCGGATCTCGGCGTCGGCTCCCAGCGCGGCTTCGAGGGCGGTGCCGAGGCGCAGCGGGGCGTACATCAGCTCCTCGAAGCCGAGGACGAGGATCCTGCGGCGCCGGCCCTGGTCCGGTCCCGCCGCGTCGGCGCCCAGCCCGGCCGCGATCCGGTCGGCCATCGCCGGGAGCGCCGCTTCGAGGGCCGCCCGGTGGGCCGGGGTGAAGCCGTGCCGGCCTCCGTCGGGTACGCCTGCCGGCCAGCCGAGGTCGACCCGGGTGACGGGGGCGGGGGCAGCGCCTCGGCCGGCCTTCGCCGGGTACGCCCGGTTCGCCTGCTCCGCCTCCTGCGCCGCGACCAGGGCCTGGCCGCGTTCCAGTACGCCGTCCGGCAGGGCGACCGTTCCGGTGCTGCGCGTCACCAGGTCGACGCGGGCGCCGATCTCGGCGGCGAAGGCGGTCAGCCGGTCGCGGTCGGCGGCCGAGCGCATGTCGACCAGGGCGACGATGACGTACCGCTCGCGCGGGTGCAGGGCGTGCAGCGCGCGGATGGTGTTGAGGACCGTGTTGCCGGTGGAGAACTCGTCGTCGACCAGCACCAGTGCGGACGCCTCCGCGCCCCCCTTCAGCAGCTCGCCGTCCTCCGGCAGCAGCAGGTGCGAGGTGGCGTGCGAGTGGGACTCCTCGAACCCGCCCGCCTGCTCGACGCCCGCCACCGGCCGGCGGGTGGAGTGCAGGTACGGGGCGTCCCGCAGGCCGTCCGCGACGGCGTGGCCGAGGCCGGTGGCCGTCTCCGCGTACCCGAGGACCACCGCGCGGCGGGCCTCCTCGGCGCCGAGCAGCGCCCGTACCCGTTCACCCAGCTCGAACCCGGCCCCGTGGACGACGGATGGCCGCTGCGGCACATGCTTGCCCAGCACGTTGGACACCAGGAGATGCGCCCGCTTGGGGTTGCGGCGCAGGGCCAGGCCCAGCAGTTCCTGGAGCTCTCCGTCGCCTTCGAGGGCGACTCCCAGTCGCTTCGCCACCCAGCTGCCCGACCACACCACGTCCACGGCCTCTTCTCTCGTCGCGCGCTCGCTCATCGGCGCGCGCTCAGTTCGTCAGGCCGGCGGCCAGCAGGTCCACGAAGCCCACGTCTTCCTTCGCCACCCCGAAGACCTCGGCCCGCTGGAGCGTGCGCTCGGCCCACGCCCGGTGGGGCTTCACTTCGTTCATCTTGTTCGTGTACGCCGAGCGCAGCACCCCGCCGCCCCCGCGCTCCGGACTCAGGATGTCCTGGGCGTCGGTGAACTCCTCGTGGCTGACCACGGACAGTGCGTGGACCGGCGCCACGTGCGACGGGTGGATGCAGGTCTTGCCGAGCAGGCCGTTGGCGCGGTCGAGCTCGATCTCCCGGAGCAGCCCGTCGAGGTCGTGCTGGATGAGGGCCGTGCGCAGCTCCTCGGCCCGGCCCTCCAGGAAGGGGCTGCGGCGCAGCTGGGGCTTGAACATGCGCTCCTGGCGGCGGAAGTACTCCCAGACCGGGCCGGTGATCGTGAAGCCGGTGCCGTCGGCCCGGCCGAGCACGTTGACCACGTCGGCGATCACGGAGGCGACGATATGGACGTCGTACGCCGTCATGTCGGGCGCGCGGCGCAGTCCGTAGGCCGAGCAGAAGTCGGTGACGCCGAGCCGCAGGGCGAGCACCCGGTCCCGGTATTTGTCGACGCTGCGGGCGATGCCCTGGAGGATTTCGCCGCGCGTCTCCAGATGGAGCAGCTCGGGGGATTCGAGGACCGGCATGGCGAAGAGCCGCCGTCCGCACTCCGTCTCGGCCTCGGCGAGCGCCTCCAGGAACTGCTGGCCACGATCTTCAGTGAATTTGGGAAGTACGAAACCAGACAACATTCGTACCGAGCCGCCGAGGCGCCGAACCAGGTCGGTGATCTGAGCCGGTTCACGCACGCGGATGAAGAGCAGCGGTACGTCGACGCCCGCCCCGGCCGGGGCGTCGTCCGGGTTCCGCACGGCGGTCCCGAAGGCCGCGTCCCGGGTCCCCGATGCCGCGTCCCGGTCGGCCAGCTCGGCAAACTGCCTGATCAGATTGGATTCGGCCGTGGTGACCTCGGCGTCGTCGATCGAGTCCTCCAGGCACAACACCATGGAGACGACGCCGCGCGCGGCCTGCTTGTACACGTCGTCGGCGAGCGACGGGCGGGTTGCCGGGGAGTAGAGCGTGGCTCCCAGGGCGACGGAGAGCATCCGTGCCGGGGAGTCCGCGGTGAAGGTGCAGGGCTCCCTGAAGAACAGCCCCTCGCGGGCAGTGGGCGATATGTGCCCGAAGTGACGCATGATTTTCCCCCGAACTGCCTGACCGGCCGAACAACGTATGGCCGGTAATAGTACGTACGGACGGGTGTCAACAGTTCCCCATGGACATGAATTTCCGGTTACCCACCCCTTGTCCGCTCTCCTCTCGCGGTGGCCTCACGCCCTGCCCGCGCCGCCGCGCGGCACGGTCGTGCCGCCCCCCGCGTTGTCCACGCGGGCCCCCAGCAGGCAGGATGACGGTCATGACGCACACGATGCTGAAGGGCTCGAACGTCCCCGTCGATGCCGCGGCCGTCCGGGCCGTGCTGCGCTGGACCCCGGGTGCCGGGGTTCCCGACGTGGACGCCTCCGCCCTGCTCCTCGGTGCGTCCGGCCGCGTGCGGTCCGACGAGGACTTCGTCTTCTACAACCAGCCCCGGCACCCCTCCGGCCTGGTCCGGCGGCTGCCGAAGCGCAGTGTCCCCGAAGGGCTGACGGACACGGTCGAGGCGGACCTCGGGGCGCTCGACGCGACGGTGGACCAGGTGGTCATCGCCGCCTCCTCCGACGGGGCCGCCTTCGAGCAGGTCCTGGATCTGCGGATACTCCTGTTCGACGCCGCCCTCGCCGAGGGCGAGCCGCTGGCGGTGTTCGACGTCCGGCCGGAGACCGGGGAAGAGACGGCGATCATCTGCGGCGAGCTCTACCGCCGCGGCGAGGGGTGGAAGTTCCGTGCGGTCGGCCAGGGATATCCCACCGGCCTGATCGGCCTGGCCACCGCCTTCGGCATCTCGGTGGACGATTCGGAGGCGGCGAACGGGGCGCAGGCGGTGAACGGGCCGCAGGAGCCGGCCGCTCCGGTGGGCGGGGGGCCGCTCCCGGCCGCCGTGCCCCCGCCGCCGGCCGTGCCGCCCGGGCCGGGGCCGGACTCCCAGGCCACGGTCCAGCACCAGCAGCCCGCCTACGGCTATCCGCCGCCGGTCGCGCCCCCCGCCGCGGCCACCGCGGCCGCCGCGGCGCATCAGCCGGCGTACGGCTATCCGCAGCGTGCCGCCGAGCCGCCCGCGTACGGCTATCCGCAGCCCGCTGCCGCCGCCGCGTACGCGCCCGACCCGCATTTCGTGCTGCCTCCACAAGGTCCGCAGTTCGTCCGGTCCTGAGCCGTACGGCCCCGGGACGAGCCGTACCGAGCCGACCCGCCCTGATTCCCGCGTTCGTCCTGGTTCCCGTGTGCGTCCTCGGGTCCTCACGGCTGCCCGGGCTCAGGTCCGCGACTTGTAGCCGCGCCCCCACTGCATGCCGTAGCCGTACAGCCGGTCCAGCTCCGACTGGAAGCCGTACACGAACTTCACCTCGCGGCGGACGATCAGCTCGTCCTTGATGTTCTCCACGGTGAACACCGCGCAGGAGCGGGCCTGCGGTGCGCGCTCGTCCAGCTCGATCTCGATGCGCGGGCCGTTGCCCGGGTAGAGCGTGACCTTGGCGTGCGTACGGTCGAACGCGGGGGTCCGGTCGTAGATGTAGACGAAGAACAGCAGCCGCTTGATCTGGTCGCGCTGGTCGAGGTTGACGTAGACCGTCTCCCCCGAGGGCGCGCCGAACCGGTCGTCGCCGCTGAGCCGGACGTAGGGCGGGCCGTTGAGGTCGCCTATCAGGCCGCCCAGCGGCTGCACGACGCCCTTGGTGCCGTCCATCAGCTCGTACATGCAGCCGAGGTCCAGGTCGACGTTGACGACGCCCTGGGTGTGCGCCTGGACCACCTCGGGCTGGAAGAGCTTGAGGGGGCGCCGCAGCATGCCGCTCTGGCGCGACCGGCCCTCGATGTCCGAGGTCCGCATCCGCCAGGACAGGTTGACCCGGAGGTTGCCCGACAGGGCGCCCTGCTGGTTGAGCGAGATCGTCGCGTTGCGTTTGGACAGCACGACCGCGCTCGACGTCGAGTTGCCCGAGTCGAACTGCGCCGCGCGCCCCGGCCACAGGCCGTCGAAGAACCCCATACCAACCCCCACCTGTTCGCGCGCGCCGGACATCACTGCGGGGCGGCCACCGGGCCGGGTCCGGGAGTTCCCGGAGAGCCGTCGCCGTGTGGGCCGCCCCGCAGAGAGCGTTCCTCAATCCCTACCGGGTCACACCCCGGAGGACACTTCGGCCTTGTTTCCCCCTCCGCCGCCCTCGCCGGCTTCCGCGGCGAGGGCGCGGTTGCGCCGGACCGAGGACCAGAAGGAGAGGGCGATCAGGATCACGCCGACCGAGCCGGTGATGAACTCGTTGATCTCGTGCTGGATGGTGATCAGCAGGATGATGGAGAGCGCGCCGATCGCGTAGTGCGCGCCGTGCTCCAGATAGACGTAGTCGTCGAGCGTGCCCTCGCGCACCAGGTAGACGGTGAGCGAACGGACGTACATGGCGCCGATGCCGAGGCCGAGGGCCATCAGCACGATCTCGTTGGTGATCGCGAAGGCGCCGATGACGCCGTCGAAGGAGAACGAGGCGTCCAGGACTTCCAGGTAGAGGAAGAGGAAGAACGCGGCCTTTCCGGCGAGGGCGACCCCGGTGACGGGCTTGCCCTTCTTCCTGGCCTCTTCCTCGGCCTCGTGCTCGCGCTCCTCCTCCTCTTCGAGCTTGCCCTCGAAGAATCCGGAGAGCCCGCCGACGACGAGGTAGGTGATCAGACCGGCGATGCCGGAGAGCATGACCGTCGCCGACTTGTCCACGTGCCCGCCGCCGTGCTGGTGGGCCTGGGTCGCGAAGGTCATGGCGGTGAAGAGCAGGATGATCAGCGCGACGCAGACCGACAGCATGTCGACCTTGCCGAGCTTGGCGAGCGGACGCTCGATCCAGCGCAGCCAGTGGATGTCCCGGTCCTCGTCGAAGATGAAGTCGAGGAAGATCATCAGCAGGAACATGCCACCGAAGGCGGCGATCGACGGATGGGCGTCCGTCACCAGTTCCTTGTACCGGTCCGGGTCGTTGAAGGACAGGTCGATGGCCTCGATCGGCCCGAGCTGGGCGCTCACGGCCACGATCACGACGGGGAACACCAGTCGCATACCGAAGACGGCGATGAGGATGCCGATGGTGAGGAAGATCTTCTGCCAGAAGGCATTCATCTTCTTCAGGATTCCGGCGTTGATCACCGCGTTGTCGAAGGACAGCGAGATCTCCAGGACGGACAGGATCGCGACGATGCCGAAAGCCTGCCACCCCCCGTAGAAAATCGCTGCGACCAGGCCGAGCGCGGTGACCGCGAACGACCAGCCGAAGGTTTTCAGTACCACTGGCTACCCCATCGTGTTGTTAAAAGCGTCTCCCCCGGTATGTCGGGGCTCCCCCGTGCCTGGGGTCTTTCGCTTGGGGCAGGCCGGGCCCACGAGGTCCGAGCTGCTCCGAACGAAAGGCCCGAGCGCGGCGTTGTCTAGGAAACGTCGACGCCGAAGTCTAGAGCGATGCCGCGCAGGCCTGACGCGTACCCCTGGCCGACTGCACGGAATTTCCACTCGCCCTGGTAGCGGTAGAGCTCGCCGAAGATCATCGCGGTCTCCGTCGAGGCGTCCTCGCTCAGGTCGTAGCGGGCCAGTTCCTGGCCGTCGGCCTGGTTGACCACACGGATGAAGGCGTTGGTGACCTGGCCGAACGCCTGGCCCCGGTTGTCCGCGTCATGGATCGAGACCGGAAAGACGATCTTGTCGCAGTGGGCGGGAACCTGGTCGAGACGGACGATGACGGACTCGTCGTCGCCGTCGCCCTCCCCCGTGGTGTTGTCACCGGTGTGCTCGACGGAGCCGTCGGGGCTCGTGAGGTTGTTGTAGAAGACGAACCACTCGTCGCCGAGTACGCGGCCCGACTGGCACAGCAGGGCGCTGGCGTCGAGGTCGAAATCGGCTCCCGTGGTGGAGCGTGCGTCCCAGCCGAGCCCGACCAGCACCTGGGTGAGGTTGGGTGCGACCTTGGAGAGGGAGACATTGCCTCCCTTGGCGAGCGTGACGCCCATGTGTGTCCTCCCCGAGTCGTGTAAAACGCTTCCGGGCGCTTTCGGCGCCCGGGGTCGGGCGTCGAAAGCGCCCGGTCAGGGCATGTCCGGCGCATCGGCCCGGACACCCCCCTGGGGCCCAGGAGACGTCAGACGTTGACGCCGAAGTCCTGGGCGATGCCGCGCAGGCCGGAGGCGTACCCCTGGCCGATGGCGCGGAACTTCCACTCCGCGCCGTTGCGGTAGAGCTCGCCGAAGACCATCGCGGTCTCCGTCGAGGCGTCCTCGCTCAGGTCGTAACGGGCGAGCTCGCTGTTGTCGGCCTGGTTGACCACGCGGATGTACGCGTTGCGGACCTGGCCGAAGCTCTGCTGGCGGCTCTCGGCCTCGTAGATCGAGACCGGGAAGACGATCTTGTCGACGTCGGCCGGCACACCGGCCAGGTTCACCTTGATGACCTCGTCGTCGCCCTCGCCCTCACCGGTGGTGTTGTCACCGGTGTGCTCGACGGAGCCGTCGGGGCTCTTCAGGTTGTTGAAGAAGACGAAATTGCCGTCGGCGGCGACCTTGCCCTCGGCGTTCGCCAGCAGCGCGCTGGCGTCGAGGTCGAAGTCACCACCGGTGGTGGTGCGGGCATCCCAGCCCAGACCGACGATGACCGCGGTCAGGTTGGGCGCGGCCTTGGTCAGCGAGACGTTGCCGCCCTTGCTGAGGCTGACTCCCACGAGTCCTCCAGTAGTTTTCTCAGGGGCCGGCAGACGCCGGCGTCCCCGTCGTTCATTGGCATCGGATCAACGAGTGGATCCTAGTGACCGGTTCCCGGCCAAAACAGGCTTTTGACCGGGCGTCGCCAGGAGATCGTCTCAAAGCGCTTCGAGCGCCTTGACGTAGTCGTTCAGATCGCGGGCGTCCGGGAGCCCGTTCACGACGCTCCAGCGGACGACGCCCGCCTTGTCGATGACGAAGGTGCCGCGCACCGCGCAGCCCTTGTCCTCGTCGAAGACGCCGTACGCCCGCGAGGTCTCCCCGTGCGGCCAGAAGTCGGACAGCAGCGGGTACTCCAGGCCCTCCTGCTCGGCGAAGACGCGCAGGGTGTGAATGGAGTCGTTCGAGACGGCGAGGAGCTGGGTGCCCTCGTTCTCGAAGCGGGGCAGCTCGTCGCGGAGCGCGCACAGCTCGCCGGTGCAGACGCCGGTGAAGGCGAACGGGTAGAACACGAGCACCACGTTCTTCTCGCCGCGGAACTCCGACAGCCGCACGGTCCGGCCGTGGTTGTCCTTGAGCTGGAAGTCCGGGGCCTGGCTGCCGACCTCGATCGTCATGGAACACGTATCCCTTCGCCGCTTCTCCGCTTCCCGGGCCTGGTCCGTCCGGGTGACTCCCACCCTACGCAGGGGCCCCGGGCCGGTGCCGGAGGGGCCGTGGACGCACGACGGCCCCCACGGGCGCGGTGTGCGCCCACGGGGGCCCTGGGCCCGATGACAGAGACCCGAAGTGGTGCGGAACGTGGTTCAGCGCTTGGCCTTGGCCCCCTTGGGGGTGACCAGACGGCTGCCCGTCCAGTCCTTGCCCGCGCTGATGCTCTTGGTCTGGGCGAGACCGGCTGTCTGGGCAGCCTCATTGATGTCGCTCGGTTCGACGTATCCGTCACGGCCGGTCTTCGGCGTCATCAGCCAGACCGTACCGCCGTCCTCGATCAGACCAATGGCATCCACCAGCGCGTCCGTAAGGTCGCCGTCCTCGTCGCGGAACCAGAGCAGGACGACGTCTGCGACGTCGTCGTACTCCTCGTCGACGAGTTCCTGGCCGGTAGTGGCCTCAATGCCCTCACGGAGCTCCAGCTCGACGTCTTCGTCGTAGCCGATCTCCTGGACCACTTGTCCGGGCTCGAACCCCAGGCGTGCTGCCGGGTTGGTTCGCTCCTCCGCGTGGTCCGCGGTCGCGCTCACGGGTTGCCTCCTGATCATGTCTTCGGAAAATGCTGCAGCCACGCGCGTGCGCGGGGCGTTGGCCGTAGTCCACACGGGCTCGGCGAATCGCGCAAGTACCCAGCGTGCGAGACCGCCTATACGGTGACGTTCCCTGCCACCTCACCGCAAGTTCAGGCATGTCTCTCCGGGGGCTTCCCGGGGGCTCCCCGAGTCACTCCATCCGTTTACGTCCTTCCTCAGCTTATGCGGTTTCGATCCACCAATCGGAGTCGAACAGCCTTTGGGAACACTTGGACGCCTTGGGCGTAAGGTTGCGGTTTGCCCGTACCCAGCCGCGTACTGCCCACACTCGTGCCCCGCGGACGTGTTTTCGGAACCTCGGGGTTACCCCACGGTAAAGATGACGTCCGGACCTTCGCGGTAGCACGATGGAGGTGGCACACACAGAGTTGACAGCGTTGGCCGGGGGTACACCCCTCGTGACAGGCCCCGTAGATCACCACCGAACAGCGAAGGAACAGTGTGGCTTCCGGATCCGATCGCAACCCGATCATCATTGGCGGCCTTCCGAGCCAGGTCCCGGATTTCGATCCTGAAGAAACCCGGGAATGGCTCGACTCCCTCGACGCCGCCGTCGACGAGCGCGGCCGTGAGCGGGCCCGCTACCTGATGCTCCGGCTCATCGAACGCGCGCGGGAGAAGCGCGTCGCCGTGCCGGAGATGCGCAGCACGGACTACGTGAACACGATCGCCACGAAGGACGAGCCGTTCTTCCCCGGCGACGAGGAGATCGAACGCAAGATCCTCAACGCGACCCGCTGGAACGCCGCGGTGATGGTCTCGCGGGCCCAGCGTCCCGGGATCGGCGTCGGCGGCCACATCGCCACCTTCGCGTCCTCCGCCTCGCTGTACGACGTGGGCTTCAACCACTTCTTCCGGGGCAAGGACCAGGGCGACGGCGGCGACCAGATCTTCTTCCAGGGTCACGCGTCCCCGGGGATCTACGCCCGCGCCTTCCTGCTGGACCGGCTGAGCGAGGCGCAGCTCGACGCGTTCCGCCAGGAGAAGTCGAAGGCCCCGAACGGGCTGTCCAGCTATCCGCACCCGCGGCTGATGCCGGACTTCTGGGAGTTCCCGACCGTCTCGATGGGCCTCGGTCCGCTCGGCGCGATCTATCAGGCGCGGATGAACCGCTACATGGAGGCGCGCGGCATCGCCGACACCTCCGCGTCGCACGTCTGGGCCTATCTGGGCGACGGCGAGATGGACGAGCCGGAGTCGCTGGGCCAGCTGTCCATCGCGGCCCGCGAGGGCCTGGACAACCTGACCTTCGTGGTCAACTGCAACCTCCAGCGGCTCGACGGCCCGGTGCGCGGCAACGGCAAGATCATCCAGGAGCTGGAGTCGCAGTTCCGGGGCGCCGGCTGGAACGTCATCAAGCTGGTCTGGGACCGCTCCTGGGACCCGCTGCTGGCGCAGGACCGCACGGGCATCCTGGTCAACAAGCTGAACACCACGCCGGACGGCCAGTTCCAGACGTACGCCACCGAGACCGGTGAGTACATCCGCGAGCACTTCTTCGGCGACGACCCGCGGCTGCGGGACATGGTCAAGGACATGACCGACCAGCAGATCCTGCACCTGGGCCGCGGTGGTCACGACCACCGCAAGGTCTACGCGGCCTACGCGGCGGCCAAGGCGCACAAGGGCCAGCCGACGGTCATCCTGGCGCAGACGGTCAAGGGCTGGACGCTGGGGCCGAACTTCGAGGGCCGCAACGCGACGCACCAGATGAAGAAGCTCACGGTCGAGGACCTCAAGCGCTTCCGGGACCGCCTGCACATCCCGATCACGGACAAGCAGCTGGACGAGGGCTACCCGCCCTACTACCACCCGGGCCGCGACTCGGAGGAGATCCAGTACATGCACGACCGCCGCCAGGGTCTGGGCGGTTACGTCCCGACCCGGGTGGTGCGTGCGAAGCCGCTTCCGCAGCCGGACGAAAAGACGTACGCGGCTGCGAAGAAGGGTTCGGGTACACAGTCGATCGCCACCACCATGGCGTTCGTCCGCGTCCTGAAGGACCTCATGCGGGACAAGGAGATCGGCAAGCGCTTCGTGCTGATCGCCCCCGATGAGTACCGCACCTTCGGCATGGACGCATTCTTCCCGAGTGCGAAGATCTACAACCCGCTCGGCCAGCAGTACGAGGCGGTCGACCGTGATCTGCTGCTCGCGTACAAGGAGTCCCCCACGGGCCAGATGCTGCACGACGGCATCTCCGAGGCGGGCTGCACGGCCTCGCTGATCGCGGCCGGTTCGGCGTACGCCACGCACGGCGAGCCGCTGATCCCGGTGTACGTCTTCTACTCGATGTTCGGGTTCCAGCGCACCGGCGACCAGTTCTGGCAGATGGCCGACCAGCTCGCTCGCGGCTTCGTGCTGGGCGCGACCGCCGGCCGCACGACGCTGACCGGTGAGGGCCTCCAGCACGCGGACGGCCACTCGCAGCTGCTCGCCTCGACGAACCCGGGCTGTGTCGCGTACGACCCGGCCTACGGGTTCGAGATCGCGCACATCATGAAGGACGGGCTGCGCCGAATGTACGGCGAGGCGAACGAGGACGTCTTCTACTACCTCACCGTCTACAACGAGCCGATCCAGCACCCGGCCGAGCCGGAGGACGTGGACGTCGAGGGCATCCTCAAGGGCATCCACCGCTTCAGCACGGGCGAGAAGGGCGAGATCCCGGCCCAGATCATGGCGTCCGGTGTGGCGGTCCCCTGGGCCCTGGAGGCCCAGAAGATCCTCGCGGACGAGTGGAACGTCAGGGCGGACGTCTGGTCGGCGACCTCCTGGAACGAGCTGCGCCGCGAGGCGGTGGACGTGGAGCGCCACAACCTCCTGCACCCGGAGGAGGAGCAGCGCGTCCCGTATGTGACCAGGAAGCTCGAAGCGGCCCAGGGCCCGTTCGTGGCGGTCTCGGACTGGATGCGTTCGGTCCCGGACCAGATCGCGCGCTGGGTGCCGGGCGCCTACCAGTCGCTGGGCGCCGACGGCTTCGGCTTCGCGGACACCCGGGGTGCGGCCCGCCGGTTCTTCCACATCGACGCGCAGTCGATCGTGCTGGCGGTCCTCACCGAGCTGGCCAAGGAGGGCAAGATCGACCGGTCGGCCCTGAAGACGGCTGTGGACCGCTACCAGCTCCTGGACGTGGCCGCGGCCGATCCGGGCGCGGCGGGCGGAGACGCGTAGGCGGAGACGCGTAGGCGGGGCGCGTACGCGGAGACGCGTACGCGGGGACGGCCGGGAGGGGCGGTGGCGCTGGAGCGTCGCCGCCCCTCCCGTCTGTCCGGCCTCAGTTCTCCCAGATCTTGAAGGCGCGTACCTGGTACGGGGACCGGGGCGTCCAGGTGCCGCCGCCGGGGTACGTCTCGAACTCCCCCGTCTCCGCGCACTCGGCGGACTGGTAGGTGGTGACGGGCCGCCCGGTGCGGTTGGCGAGGGACTGGGCGTCGCCGCCCTTCGGCAGCGGGACGCAGCTCTCGATGTCCACGCCGGAGAGCTCGTAGGTGTGGCGGGCCCCGGTGAAGTCGGGCTTCTTCCAGAGGCAGAGCCTGCCCGCTTCGCAGGACCCGAGGGAGACGGCCGGGGGCCGCTCGGGGGCCGCCGCCGCCCGGTCGTGGGCCAGGGCCTGGGGAACGAGTGCGGTGACGGCCAGGGCGGCCGCGAGAACGGTCATACGCGTAACAGTCGTACGCATGATGGATCAACCCCCGTGGTTGGTCGGTGCTGGTCACCGTTGGTCGGTGTCCGCTTCCGCTGCTCACTCTGTGTCACCGGGAGCGGTGTGCGGAAGGGCGGCCGGGGGTGCACCACCCTGATAGGCGAGAGCCCCGCCGAAAGGATTCGGCGGGGCTCTGACCTGCGCTGTGTTGACGGCCTGCGCCGTTTCCGGCGTCAGATGTGGCCGACTCCGGCACCCGCCTCGGCGTTCTCGCCGCGCTTGGTGAGGGTGGCGACGAAGGCGGCGACCACGGCGACGACGCCCGCGACCGTGAAGGCCAGGCCCATGCCGGACATGAACGTGTCGTGGATGACCCCGCCGATGCGGTCGATGACGTCCGGGGTCATCCCGGGAGCCTTGGCGAGCTCCTCGGCCGGGACCATGCCGAACTCGGCGGCCTCCTCCAGCTTCGGGTCGGCTGCGCCGGGCAGGCCCGCGCCCGCCCAGTTGTCCGCGAAGTCGGAGCTGACCTTGGAGGACATGACCGCTCCGAGGACGGCGGTGCCGAGCGCGCCGCCGACCTGCATGGCGGCCTGCTGGAGACCGCCGGCCACGCCGGACAGCTCCATGGGCGCGTTGCCGACGATGACCTCGGTCGCGCCGACCATGACCGGGGCGAGCCCGCAGCCGAGCAGGGCGAACCAGAGGGACATCACGAAGGTGCCGGTGGAGTCTGTGAGCGTGGTCATGCCGAACATCGCGGTGGCCGTGCAGACCATGCCGCCGACCAGCGGGACGCGGGGGCCGAACTTGGTGATCAGCAGGCCGGCGACCGGCGAGGAGACGATCATCATGGCGGTCAGCGGCAGCAGGTGGAGGCCGCTGTCGACCGGGCTGAGGCCGTGGACGCCCTGGAGGAAGAACGTCACGAAGAAGAGGCCGCCCATGAAGGCGAAGGCCATCAGCATCATGAGGACGACACCGGCCGTCAACGGGACGGAACGGAACATCCCCAGCGGAACGAGCGGCTCCTTGACCCTGGTCTCCCAGAGGCCGAAGGCGACGAAGAGCAGGATCGCGAGGCCGAGCCACGCCCAGGTGCGGCCGTCGCCCCAGCCCCAGGCCTCACCGGCCTTGATGATGCCCCAGATGAGGGAGAACATCGCGCCCGAGAGCAGCGCGATGCCGAGGATGTCGAAGGAGCGCGGCGCGTTGGCGGCACGGTGGTCCTTGAGGATCACCAGGCCGAAGACGAGCGCGATCACGCCGACCGGCACGTTGATGAAGAAGACCGACTGCCAGCTGACGTGCTCGACGAGCAGACCGCCGACGATCGGGCCGCCCGCGGTGGACGCGCCGATGACCATGCCCCAGATGCCGATGGCCATGTTCAGCTTCTCGGCGGGGAAGGTGGCGCGCAGCAGGCCGAGTGCGGCCGGCATCAGCAGGGCGCCGAAGAGGCCCTGGAGCACGCGGAAGAGCACGACCAGGACGATCTCTTGGGAGAAACCGATCGCGGCGGAGGAGATTGCGAATCCCGCGATGCCGATCAGGAAGGTCTGACGGTGGCCGAAGCGGTCGCCCAGCTTGCCCGCGGTGATCAGGGCGACGGCGAGGGCGAGCAGATAGCCGTTGGTGATCCACTGGACGTCGGCGAGCGAGGCACCGAGGTCCTTCTGGATCGCGGGGTTCGCGATGGCGACGATGGTGCCGTCGAGGGCGACCATCATCACGCCGAGGGCGACGGCGAAGAGGGTCAGCCAGGGGTGGCCGCGAAGCCCCTTGGCCGGGGCGGGTCCTGCGTTGTCTTCGGGCTCCCGCGGCGCCTTCTCGACGGTGGTCTGACTAGTCATACGGCGAGACTAGTGACAGCTGCTGACAGTTGACAAACCAATTCACAAGTCAGTAACTGTCACGTAGCTCACACGTAGCTCACAGGTATGCTGAGCTGGACAAACACGGGAAAAGAGGAACCGGTACGTGATCGACGGGCAGACAGTGGAGCCCCGAGCCGGACTGCGTGAACGCAAGAAGCAGCGCACTCGGGACGCCCTCGTACGCGCCTCCCTCGAACTGTTCACCACCCAGGGGTACGAACGGACCACGGTCGACGAGATCGTCGACGCCGTGGAGGTCTCGCAGCGCACCTTCTTCCGCTACTTCGCGAGCAAGGAGGACGCCACCTTCGCCGTGCAGGAGATGGTCGAGTCCCGCTTCATCGAGGAGCTGCGCCGCCGCCCCGAGGGCGAAGCCCCCTTCGAGGCCATGCGCCGGGCCGTGCTGTGCGCGTGGAACAGCATCGGCGAGGCGATCGAGGAGGTCGTCACCGTCGACCTCCACATGCGGACCTACCAGATGATCGAGTCGACCCCCACCCTGCTCGCCGCCCATATGCGGCGCGGCGTCGCCCTGGAGAACCAGATCGCTCTGCTGATCGCGGAGCGTGAGGGGCTCGACGTGGAGCGGGACCCCCGGCCGCGGGTGGCCGTCGCCGCGTTCTCCGGGGTGATGCGGGTGACCGGCCAGCTGTGGGGCCGGGGGCTCGACCCGACGGTGGAGGCGCTGCGCGACCTGACCGAGGAGTATCTCGACCAGCTCGTCCCGGCCCTCGCCCAGGACTGGCGTCGGGAGTAGCGCGACCCCGGGTCGGCGATGACCCCGGGCCAGTAATGCCTCCGGGTCAGCGGTAGCCCCGGGTCAGCGGTGCCCCCGTCCAGTGGTGGCCCCGGGCAGCGATGGCCCCGCGTGGGAGATCCGTGATGAATCCTTCGCGAACCGGTGATGTACCTCACCCGAAGTCACGGGGGCCGGCCCGCGTCTCCTAGGGTGTGGCGCAGTGACTTCCTTCGACACCTCACCCACGTTGACCGCATGGCGCGCTCTGCTCGCCGTGGCGGTGGTGTTCGTGATGCTGGCGACGACGGGCTGGAGCGCCGTCCGCGACCGGTACACCGACGGGCCACGCGAACTCGCGCTCGCCTCCTGGGCGCGGGACCGGATAGCCGGCCGCTCGCTGCCGGACGCCGATTCTCCCGCCTACCGGCTGGCGCACTTCTTCGCCACCCTCACCTCGGGACAGCAGATCGCCCTCGCGGGCAAGTACCCGTCGGTGGTGGGGAACCTGAACGGCGCTCCGGTCACCCTGCGCTACTACGCGAACCGGGTGGCCCTCAGACAGGCCGTGGCCGTGGAGAAGACGCGGGCGCACGACGAGAAGCTCTCGCCGGACGGGCGCGGCGAGGCGGAGGCCCGTCTCGGCCGGTTCCGGTCGATGCTCGCGGGCAAGCGCCAGATCCTGGCCTTCGACCCTTCCGGAATGGGCCGTGCGGCGGAGGTGTTCGGGGATCTCGACCGGGCCGCCCGGGTCTCCGTCGTCGTTCCGGGCGTCGACACCCATCTGCTGACCCTGGAGCGCAGCACCCGCGCGTACAGGGCCCCCGTCGGCATGGCCAGGTCCCTGTACAAGGCGGAGCGCTCGGCCTCCCCGGGCACCCGTACGGCTGTCATCGCGTGGGCCGACTACACCGCACCGGCCGGTCTCGGCATGGACGCGGCGCTGGGCGGACTCGCGGCGAACGGTGCGGTCCGGCTGAACGCGATGGTCGGCGCGCTGCCCGGCGCCTCGAAGGTCTCGCTGTTCTGCCACAGCTACGGCTCCGTGGTGTGCGGGGTGGCCGCGCACCGGGCCCACGACCGGGTGGCCGACATCGCGGTCGCGGGCAGCCCCGGCATGCGGGTCGCCAACGCCGGGCAACTGGGGACCGGCGCCCGGATCTGGGCGACGCGGGACGGGGACGACTGGATCGGGGACGTACCCCATCTGGAGTTCGGCGGGATCGGTCACGGGGCCGACCCGGTCGACCCGGCGTTCGGCGCGCGGGTCGTCTCGGCGGCCGGGGCCGCCGGGCACAGCGGCTACTTCGAACCGGGCACCGAGAGCCTCGACAACTTCGCCGCGATCGGCGTCGGAGCGTACGGATCGGTCAGCTGCGCGAGCGCCGACAGCACGTGCCACCGCGGTATTTCCGGCGAGCGGGACGGCTGACGCGCGTAGAGGTCGGTGTCGGGCGGATTAATCGGGAGACCCCCCGTTGCCGGTGGGTCTCGCTCCGAGGGGGGACGCGGGCGACTGTGCCGCATACGATGAGGCACATGGGTGATGTGCTGGCCGGAATTCATGCCACCTGGGAGTTCGACACCGACTCCGTGCTCATCCGCTTCGAACGGGGCATCCGCACACCGAAGCTCTTCCAGAGCCTCCGGGAACGCCGCATCCCGTATGCGGCGTTGTCGTCGGTGACGCTGACCCCCGGCAAGCGGGGCACGGTGGTTCTGCGTGCCGTGCCGAGAGCGGGTGCCGATCCCCTGGTGGAGGCTGCCTCCGGGCAGCTCAAGGAGGGGTGCGACCCCTATCGCCTGGTGCTTCCGGCGGAGCGGGAGGTGCTCGCCGAGTATTACGCGGACGAGCTGCGGGCCCTGCTCGACCCGGCGTCCGGCGAGAGCGCCGACCGCTTCCTGGTGGCGGCCCCCGAGGCCCCGATGAACTTCAAGGCGTACGACGGCCGGGCCAGCTTCGACGGCGAGCGGATCTCCTTCCGGTGGTCCTGGACCGGGGCCTCCAGCGCCAAGTGGAAGGCCGGCGACCAGACCTTCCGGGTGGGTGAACTGGCTGGAATCGTGTGGCGCTCACCCGAGGCGCTGGACGGCTATCTGCGTCTGGTGCCCCGCGCGGCGGCCCCGGTCGACCACCGCACCGGCGGCAGCCTGGGCGACCTGCACGGTCCCGGCGGCTCCGGGGACGCGGACGGCGGGGTGCCCGCGGGCATACCGGCCGAGCTCCGGGCCGCCCGCGCGGACCAGGATCCGGCGGCCGTGCTGTTCGGCCTGGGCTACGGGCCGGTGCACGAGTCGCTGCCGTTCGCCGCCGCCGTCCTGGAATCCGTACGCCGGACCCAGCCCGCGCCCGCCGCCCCCGCCCCGGTCCTGGTGAACGCCGGGCGGCGCGATCCGGCGGACATCGCCGAGCGGATACATCACCTCGGCGAGCTGCATCAGGCCGGACTGGTGACGGACGCCGAGTACAGCGCGAAGAAGGCCCAGCTGCTCGCGGAGCTGTGATCCCGCGCCTTGTGGGTCCCGTGGGTCCCGTGGGTCCCGTGTGTCCTGCGCCCTGTTGTCCCGTGCCCCGGGTGTCGTGTGTGCCGCGTGCCCTGTGTTCTGCCGCCCCGTGTGCCCTGCCCCGCGCCCTGGGACCTGCTGTCCCGCGTCCCGTGTCCTGTGTCGTCGCCGGGCAGGTGACCCCGTACCGGGGTATGAGGCGGACCCGTCGAGGGTCGCGACCCCGGTATGACGCCCCCGCGCTCCCGGCCTGCCTAGGCTGACCGGGCCATGTCCACTTCCCCCGCCGGGCCCCCGCCGCCCGCCGACGGCCTGCTGAGCGCCGCCCGCCGCAATCTGCGCGAGCTCGCCCATGGGCTGTCCCACGCGTCCCATCCGTCCACCCCGCTGCTCGCGGAAGCCCCGAAGCGGTGGCAGCGGCTGCTGCCGTACGCCGTCGTACTCGCCCTGACCGCGACCTTCATCCCGGTCACCATCAACGTCCTGACCTCGCAGTACGGCGTGCCGGGCGCACTGGCCGGGGCGCTCGGGGTGGCCCAGGCCGCCCCGCTGCTGATGCTGGCCCACCGGCCCCTGCAGGCGTGGTGGATCATCTTCCCGGCCGATGTCGTGGGCGCGCTGGTGCTGCTGGCGCATCAGCCCGAGCGGCACGACACCTGGCCCTGGCCCCCGCCGGTCCTGGTCGCGTATCTCTTCCTGCTGCTGGCCCTCGGCCTGCGCGAGACGCGGCGTACCGTCGTCGCCGTCTGGGCGGTGACGGCCGCGACGGGGGCGGCCCTGCATCTGATCGCTCCCTCGGACCGCAGCACCGGCAGCGCCCTGCTGCTGCCGATCCTCGGCGCGGTCGTCCTGGTCATCGGGGCGGCGGTACGGGAGCGGGGCGAGGCGACGCGGCGGCTGGCCGAGCAGGAGACGATCAGCGAGGCGGAACGGGCGCAGCGCACGCTGCTGGAGGAGCGGACGCGGATCGCCCGTGAGCTGCACGACGTGGTCGCGCACCACATGTCGGTGATCACCGTGCAGGCCGACTCCGCGCCGTACCGGACCTCCGGGCTCTCGGAGCCCGCGCGGGAGGAGTTCGCCTCGATCGCGGCGGCGGCGCGGGAGTCCCTCGGCGAGATGCGGCGGCTGCTGTCGGTGCTGCGCAGCGACGGCACCGAGGGCGACCGGGCGCCGCAGCCGGGACTGGACCGGCTCCAGCAGCTGGTGGAGGCGACGGTACGGGCCGGGCTGCCGGCGGAGCTTTCGCTCGCCGCTGACCTGGGCGAGGTGCCGTCGGCGGTGGATCTGTCGGCGTACCGGATCGTGCAGGAGGCACTGGCCAACGTGGTGCGGCACGCGCCCGGGGCGCACACCCAGGTCTCGGTCCGGGCCTCCGCGGGTCATCTGAACGTGCTGGTCGTCAACGGCCCCGCGCCGAAGCCCGCCGCACCGCTGGAGAGCGCCGGGACCGGGCACGGGCTGGTGGGGATGCGGGAGCGCGTACGGTTGACCGGCGGCACGCTGGACACCGGGCCGCTGCCCGACGGAGGGTTCCGGGTGGCCGCCCGGATGCCGCTGCCTCCGGTCGTGTCGCCGTCCGCCCCACCCCCTTCGGAGGATCTGTGACCATCCGCGTGATCATCGTCGACGACCAGGCCATGGTGCGGGCCGGATTCGCGGCGCTGCTGGCGGCGCAGAGCGACATCGACGTGGTGGGCGAGGCGGCGGACGGCCGCCAGGGCGTCGACGTCAGCCGCAACCAGCACCCCGATGTCGTCCTCATGGACGTCCGGATGCCGGAGATGGACGGACTGGCCGCCGCGCGCGAGCTGTTGAACCCGCCGGTGGGGGTGGTGCACCGGCCGAAGGTCCTGATGCTCACCACGTTCGACGTGGACGACTACGTGTACGAGGCGCTGCGCGCCGGCGCGTCCGGGTTCCTGCTGAAGGACGCCCCGCCCGCCGATCTGATCGCGGCCGTACGGGTGGTGGCGGCCGGGGACGCGCTGCTCGCGCCCTCGGTGACCCGGCGGCTGATCGCGGACTTCGCGGCGCAGCGGCCCTCCGGGGCGACGCGCGGCGGCCAGGCACTCCGGCTGAACGGGCTGACCCCGCGCGAGAGCGAGGTGCTGGAGCTGATCGCCCGGGGGCTGTCGAACCAGGAGATCGCGGGGCGGCTGGTGCTGGCCGAGCAGACCGTCAAGACGCACATCGGGCGGGTGCTGGCCAAGCTGGATCTGCGGGACCGGGCGCAGGCGGTGATCTTCGCGTACGAGTCGGGGCTGGTGACGCCGGGGGACGCGGGGGCGTAGGAGGCCTTCGTCGTACGAGACTTTCCGGGCGCGCCGCCCCCGCCGTACGGCGCTCCGTGCGCACGGGGGCCGCCCCCGCCGAACGGCCTTCTCCGGGTGTGCGCCTCGTCCACCCCCTACCCGGGTATCACCCCGCGGTTGGCCCTCCGGTGTGACGCCCCCTCACCCGTCCTCTTCCTACCTTCCTCCCGGTCGCACCGGTCGGTGCGGATCCGGAGAGGGAGGGCACGATGCGCCGATACGCGAGGACCATGGTCGCGTTCGCACTGGCAACCAGCGTGGTGACAGGGACCGCGGGCTGGGTTTCGACGGATGCGCAGCAGGCGCTGACCGGCCCGCCGCCGGGCAGTGCGCAGTGGCGGGCGGACCGGACGCCGGGGCTGGGGCTGCCGGACCCGGAGCGGGCCACGCCCGCCGAAGTCGCTTCGTTCTTCGCCGGGTTGAGCGCCGACGAGCGGCAACTCCTGCTCGTACGTCATCCGTCCGTCGTCGGCAATCTCGACGGGACGCCCCTCGAACTGCGCTACCGCGCCAACTCCCTCGCGCTGGCCGCCGAGGAAGACCCCCGCTACCGCTCGCTCGCCGCCCCCGGCCGCCAGATCCTCGCGTTCGACCCGCGCGGACGCGGTCAGGTCGCCGAGGTCTTCGGGGACCTGCGCACGGCGCACCGGGTCTCGGTGGTGGTGCCGGGGTCCGACAACGACGCCGGGACCTTCGACCGGAAGGTCGTGAGCCACGGGGCTCCGGCCGGCATGGCCAGGACCCTGCACACGGCGGCCGGTCCGGGGACCGCCGTCATCGCCTGGGTCGGGTACACCACCCCGGTGGGCGTCGGGCTCGACGCGGCCACCGGCCGACTCGCGGAGGCGGGGGCCGGGCGGCTGACCCGGTTCACGGAGGGCCTGGCGGCGGACGGGCTGCCCGCGCCCGCCGTGTTCTGCCACAGCTACGGCTCGGTGGTCTGCGGCCTGGCCGCGCACCGCCTTCCCGCCACCGACCTGGTGGTCCTCGGCTCCCCCGGGATGCGCGCCGACGACGTGGGCGGGCTGCGGACGGACGCCCGGGTCTGGGCGGCGAAGGACCCGACCGACTGGATCGACGATGTGCCCAACGTGCGCTTCGCGGGCCTCGGTCACGGGACGGACCCGGCCGATCCGGCGTTCGGCGCCCGCCGTGTACCGGCGGACGAGGCACGGGGGCACGCCGGCTACTTCGAACCCGGGACGGATTCGCTGCGGACCTTCGCCGCCATCGCGCGCGGTGACGTGGCGGCGCCCGCCCCGGACACGGCGGAACCGGGCCCGGCAGATGCCGCCCCGGTGCTGGAGGCCGCCCCGGCCCTGGAAGGCGCGGCCCGATGAACGCCCTGCTGAAGAACGGCCGGCGGCTCGCGGCCCGTATCGACGCGTCCACCCCCGCCCACCGCGACCGGGCGATCGACGGCCTGCGGGCCCTGGCGCTGCTCGCCGTGCCGCTCGGCCACTGGATGCTCGGCGGGTTCCGGCTGGACGCCGACGGCCTGCACAACGCGAGCCCGCTGTCGACCTTCGCCGGGCTGGCGCCCGCGAGCTGGGTGCTCCAGATGCTGGGGATCTTCTTCCTCGTCGGCGGGTACGCCTCGGTGCTCTCCTTCCGCCGCCGGGCCTCGACGACGGCCGCCTGGCTGGGCGGCCGGCTGGCCCGCCTCGGCCGGCCGGTGCTCGGTGTGACCGCCGTGTGGGCGGTACTGCTGGCGGTGCTGTCCGCGCTGGGCGTGCCGGGCGACACCCTGCGTACGGGGTCGACGCTGGTGATCCAGCCGCTCTGGTTCGTCGGGGTCTACACCGTGGTCACGGCCCTCACCCCGGTCTGCGTCACGCTGGCGCGGAAGCTCGGCGGGTGGGCGGCGCTGCCGCTGCTGGCGTCCGTCGCGGTGGTGGACTTCCTGCGCTACGGGCCGTTCGCCGAGGCGATGCCGTCCTGGCTGAGCGTGCTCAACATCCTGCCCGGCTGGCTCTTCGCCTATCAGCTGGGCGTGTCCTGGGGCGAGGGCCGGATCGGGAGGCGCGGGGCCCGGCTGCTGCTGATCGGCGGCGGGGTGCTGTTCGCCGCGCTGCTGCTCGCCTTCCACTACCCGGCGTCGATGGTCGGGGTGCCGGGCGAGGCGCGGACGAACTCTCATCCGCCGTCGCTGCTGGTGGTGGCGTTGGCCGCGACGCAGAGCGGGGCGGCGATCCTGCTGCGCGACCGGCTCGGGCGGCTGTTGCGCAAGCCGCTGCTCTGGGCGCCGGTCGTGGTGATCAACCTGTCGGCGATGACGATCCTGTGCTGGCACCAGACCGCGATGCTGGCCGCCGCCGTACCGGCCTCGCTCGCGGGGGCGGCGGGCACGGCGGTGGCGGGGCTGACGACCGCGCCGGACACGGTGGGCTGGATCCTCGCCCGGATCGCCTGGCTGCCGGTGTTCGCGGGGCTGCTGGTGCTGATCGCCCGGTACGCGCGCCGCTTCGAGGCTCCGTGGCAGGCGGGCACCCGCGCCGCGAACGCCCGCCGCGCCCTGGCGGGGCTGCTCGCGGCGGGGTTCGCGGTGTTCGCGCTGGGGCTGGCGTGAGGCCCCGAGGGTGTGGTACCCGGGTGGGGCCGTCCGGGCTACCGCTCCCGCACCGTCGCCGTGCTGCTCATGTCCGGGTACCGGTCCCCCGCCACCCGGCCCGCGATCGGCTCCAGCAGGTCCAGCTCCCCGGCCGTCAGCGTCAGCCCGGTCGCGGCCACGTTCTCCAGCAGGCGGCTCCGCTTACGGGTCCCGGGGATCGGGACCACGGTCAGCCCGTGCACCCGGGCCCGCTGCTGGACCCAGGCGAGGGCCACCTGCGCGGCGGTCGCCCCGTGTGCTGCGGCGATCCGGTGGACGGGCTCCAGGAGGGCCGCGTTGGCACGGGCGTTGTCGCCGGTGAAGCGCGGCTGCTGCTTACGGAAATCGCCCTCGCCCAGGTCCTTGCCCGCGTCGGTGAAGGCCCCGGTGAGGAAGCCCCGGCCCAGCGGCGAGTACGGCACGAGGGTGACGCCCAGCTCCACCGCCGCACCGAGCGCGCTCTTCTCCACGTCCCGGCTGAAGAGGGACCACTCCGACTGGAGGGCGGCGATCGGGTGCACGGCGTGCGCCTCACGCAGCTCGGGGCCGGTGACCTCGCTCAGCCCGATCTGCCGGACCTTGCCCTGCTGGACCAGCTCCGCCATCGCGCCGACCGATTCGGCGAACGGGACGGCCGGGTCGTGGCGGTGCATGTAGTAGAGGTCGATGACGTCCGTGTCCAGCCGCCGGAGGCTCGCTTCGACGGCGGTGCGGATGTACGCGGGGTCGTTGCTCACGCCCCGGTACCCGGGGTCGTCGGAGCGCACCAGCGCGAACTTGGTGGCGAGGGTGATCTCGTCCCGGTGGGCCCGGACGAACGGTGCCAGGAACTCCTCGTTGGCCCCGCGCCCGTAGACGTCGGCGGTGTCGAGGAGCGTGACGCCGGCTTCCAGGGCCGCGTCCAGGGTGTCCCGGGCGGAGCGCTCATCGGTGTCGCCGTAGAACTCGCTCATGCCCATGCAGCCGAGGCCCTGGACGCCGACCCGCGGCCCGCCGTCGCCGCCGAGTCCGACGGTGGCGATCGTGTTCCTGTCGTTGTCGGTCATCAGGCGCTGTGCCTCTCCGGCGCCCTGCGGGCGCCCGCGTAGAACTCGATCTTGTGGTCGAGGACGGCGAGGGTGTCGTGGAGCTCCGCGATCCGCGTGATCACGTCGCGGCGGGTCGCCTCCAGCAGCTCCTGCCGTTCCTCGAAGGTGGACTCCCCCTCGCGCAGCAGCTCCGCGTACCGCACCATGTCGGCGACCGGCATCCCGGTCAGCCGCAGCTTGCCGACGAAGGCCAGCCAGTCGAGGTCGCGGTTGCTGAAGCGGCGCTGCCCGGTGTGCGAGCGGTCGACGTGGGGCATGAGCCCGATGCGCTCGTACCAGCGGAGCGTGTGCGCGGTGAGTCCGGTGAAGGCGACGACCTCACTGATCGTGTAGCTGTCCCTGCCCGCCGGGCGGGGGTGCTCCTTCGGGGCGGCCGCGCAGGCGTCCACCGCCGGTGAGGGCGGCGGGTGCGCGATGGTCGCGGGAGTGCTCCGGGAGGTTCCGTCGATCACCGTCATGCCCTCCACGCTAGATCCTTGGAGTGCACTCGAAGCAAGGGGGAACCTGGCGCAGCGGGCGGAACGGCGGTTCTTCGGGCTAGGCGCTCCCCCGATGGACGGGGCGCGCATCGCGCCAGATGGACGGGACGCACACCGAAGATGAAGGATTGTTCATCTTCGCTTCATGTTTTTACCGTCCGGGACAGTCAGGGTGAATACATGGCTTTCTCACCTCGTCTGGCGGCCCTGGCAGCCGTCGTCGCCGTGCCCCTCGGCATAGCGGCCACCAGCTATGCCATGACCGACACCTCGGAGGCGCCGAAGGTGCCTCCCACCGTCCAACTGGAGGAGAGCCCGCGCGGCACCCCGCCGCCGAGCGGTGTCACGTCGCCGACCGGCGCCCCGACGCCGAGCGGCTCCCCCACCCCGTCCCGTACACCGGACAGCTCCGTCGTCCCGGGCCCCTCCGCGGCCGACGACGACGATGACGACGACTTCGGCGATGACGGTTAGCTTTCCGAGGATTTCCGCCCGGGTACGGATCCTGCTGTGGTTGCTGGTCGTGATGGCGGTCGCGCTGGGCGCGGTCGCCGTCACCGTGCGTTCGATCCTCCAGCGGGACGTGGACCACCGCATCAGCAAGCTGCTCACCCAGGAGACCGGCGAGTTCGCGAACTTCGTTCCGCAAGGGGTGGACCCGGACACCGGTGGCCGGTTCGACACCGTGGACAAGCTGCTCCGCATCTATCTGCAACGGCAGTACGCCGACCCCGACGAGGAGCTGCTGGGCCTGACCGGCCGTCCCGGCGAGCGGCCCCACGCCATCCGGCAGCGCCGCGAACTGCCGCAGGACATCGCGCTGTGGAAGGACGACGCCTCGCTCACCCGGATCCACGCCTCCAAGGACTCCTTCGGGACGCTGGACCGTCCGCAGGGCGAGGTGCGCTGGGCCAAGGTCGCCATCGGACCTGCCGCGGGCAAGGAGCCCGGGGCGTTCGTCGTCGCCTTTCACCCGGAGCGCGAACGGGCCGTCGCCGACAAGACGTTCTGGATGCTGCTCGCCCTGTCCGGGGTGGCGCTGCTGATGACGACCGGGGTCGGCTGGGCCGTCGCCGGCCGCATCCTCGCGCCCGTCCGGCTCGTCCGGACGACGGCGGCGGAGCTGACCGAGCAGGACCTCACCCGGCGCATCCCCGTGGAGGGCCGGGACGACATCGCGGCCCTCGCCGCGACGTTCAACGCGATGCTCGACCGGCTGGAGCGGGCGTTCGCCGCGCAGCGGGTCTTCGTCGACGACGCCGGGCACGAGCTGCGCACCCCCATCACCATCGTCCGGGGCCACCTGGAGCTGATGGGCGACGACCCGGCGGACCGGGAGGAGACGGTGCGGCTGGTCACGGACGAGCTGGACCGGATGAGCCGCATCGTCGAGGACCTGCTCCTGCTCGCGGGGGCCGAGCGCCCCGACTTCGTGCGCCCCGAACCCGTCCAGCTCGCGGAGCTGACCGCCGACGTGTTCGTGAAGGTGCGGACCCTCGGCGACCGGGAGTGGCAGCTCGACGGCGTCGCGGACCTCGAAGTGCGCCTGGACGAGCAGCGGATGACACAGGCGATGGTGCAGCTCGCGCAGAACGCCGTCCAGCACACCGTGCCCGGCCAGCGCATCCGGATCGGCTCGCGGGCCGAGGAGAACCGCGTCGAGCTGTACGTCGCCGACCACGGGCCCGGGATTCCGCCGGAGGACGCCGAGGTGATCTTCGAGCGGTTCCGCCGGGGGACGTCCCGGCGCGGGACCCGCACGAGCGGCGCGGGGCTCGGCCTCGCGATCGTGAAGGCCATCGCGGAGGGTCACCACGGCCGCGTCGAACTACGCCGGACCGAGGGCGGCGGAGCCACCTTCGTACTCACGCTGGAGACCGCCACATGAATCGCATCCTGATCGCCGAGGACGAGGAACGCATCGCCTCGTTCGTCCAGAAGGGGCTGCGCGCCAACGGCTTCACCACGGTCGTCGCCGAGGACGGGGACCTGGCGCTGAGCCACGCCCTGTCCGGCGGGTTCGACCTGATGGTGCTCGACATCGGCCTGCCCGGCCGGGACGGTTTCACCGTGCTGCGGGAGCTGCGCGAGGCCCGCGTCACGCTGCCGGTCATCGTGCTCACCGCCCGCGACTCCGTGCGGGACACGGTGGCCGGGCTCGAAGGCGGGGCCGACGACTGGATGACGAAGCCGTTCCGCTTCGAGGAGCTGCTCGCCCGGGTACGGCTGCGGCAGCGCACCGCCGCCCGCGCGCCCGAGGTCACCATGTTGCGCAGCGGCAGCCTCGCCCTGGACCTGCGGACGCGCCGGGCGCGCGCGGGCGAGCGGACGGTGGATCTGACGGCGCGCGAGTTCGTGCTGCTGGAGATGTTCCTGCGCCACCCCGGTCAGGTGCTGTCGCGCGAGCAGATCCTGTCCCATGTGTGGGGGTACGACTTCGATCCCGGCTCCAACATCGTGGACGTGTACGTTCGCGCGCTGCGCCGGAAGCTGGGCGCGGAACGGCTGGAGACGATCCGGGGCATGGGCTACCGCCTGCCCTGAGCCCGGCCCCCGGGCCCTGACCTGGGCCGGAGCCCCGCCCCGCGTTCCCGGGGCGGGGCCTTTCGCGTTCCCGGGATGCCTCGGCCGCGGGGTGCGGACCGCTCGGCGAGCTTGATGAAAAGGCCTTCACCGGACACTCATCAGGCGCTCACCCCGCCTTCGGAGGCTGTACAGCGTGCCTCTACCACTCCGGCAGACCGTCGGCCTCTGTGCCGTCCTCGGACTCTGCGCTCTCCTCGCCGTCCCCGGCGCCGCCCCCGGTCTCAGCGTCGACGGGCGGCTCTCCCTCGCCGTCTTCGCCCTCGCCACCGCCGCCTGGATCGCCACGCCGGTGGACGACGCCTACATCGCGCTCGGCGCGGGCCTGGCGCTGACGGTCACGGGGGTGATCAGCAGCGAGACCCTGTTCGCCACCCTGGGCGACGAGACGGTGTGGCTGCTGATCTGCGCCTTCGTCCTGGCGGCGGCCGTGACCCGGACCGGTCTGGCCGGCCGGGCCGCCGTCTTCCTGGTCGGCGGGGCGAGGACCGTGCGCCAGCTGGTGCACCTGACCACGGCCGGACTGGTCGTCACCGCGTTCGCCGTGCCGGCCACGTCGGGGCGTGCCGCCCTGGCGCTCCCGGTCTTCCTGGCGCTGGCCGCCGCCCTGCGTGAGCGCGGCCGTCTGGTGGTGATGCTGGCGCTGCTCTTCCCCACGGTCATCCTGCTGTCGGCCGTCGCGACCCTGATCGGCGCGGGGGCGCACCTGATCACCGTCGGGGTGCTCTGGGAGCAGACCGGCGAGCAGCTGAGCTTCGTGCAGTGGCTGGTAGTGGGGATGCCGTTGGCGGTCGTCTCCTCCCATCTCGCCGCCGAACTGGTGCTGTTCACGACGACCCGGCGCTCCGACCGCAAGGGCTCCGTCACCATCACGGCGGCGCAGATCCAGGAGCACTCCGAGACCGCCGTCGAGGGACCGTTCAGCCCGGCGGAGTCCCGGTGCCTGCTCCTGCTGTCGACGGTCGTCCTGCTCTGGTGCAGCGAACCCCTGCACGGGGTGTCGCCCGCCGTGGTCGCGCTCATCGGCGCGCTGGTGGCGACCTCTCCGGCGCTGGGGACCGTGCGCTTCAAGGACGGCCTGAAGACGGTTCCCTGGCCGCTGCTGCTGTTCATGGCCGCCACCATGGCGATGGGCGTCGCCCTCTCCGACTCGGGTGCGGCCGACTGGCTGGTGGGCTGGATACCCCTGGGGGCGTCCACGCCCCCGTGGGTGTTCCTGACCGGAGTGGTCGTCGTCAGCACGGCCGCCCATCTGGCGCTCCAGTCGCGTTCCGCCCGGTCCTCCGTGCTGGTCCCGCTGGTGATCGCGGCGGCGGTCGGGGCCGGGGTCAACCCGGTCACGGCGGCGCTGGCGTCCACGGCCGCCGCCGGCTTCTGCCACACGCTGCCCTCCTCGGCCAAGCCGGTCGCGCTCTTCGCGGACGTACCCGGCACCCCGACCTACACCCCGCGCGACCTGCTGCGGCTGTCCGCGTTCCTCGCGCCGCTCACCGCCGCGCTCGTCCTCGTCTTCGCCCTCGCCGTCTGGCCGTTGCTCGGCGTGCCCGTCCTCCTGGAGACCCAGCCATGACCCGTCCGACCCGCCCCTCCCACCGCATCGCCATCGCCCCCAGCGGTTTCAAGGAGTCCCTCTCGGCCGCCCAGGTGGCCGAGGCCATCGCCCTCGGCGTACGGCGGGTAATCCCCGACGCCGATCTCGACCTCATCCCGCTGGTGGACGGCGGCGAGGGCACGGCCGAGGCGCTGGCCCTGGCGGGCGGCGGCCGACTGGTCCCGGTCACCGCGACGGGCCCGGTGGGCGATCCGGTCGCCTCGCACTTCGCGCTGCTGGGCGGGCCGGGACCGCTGACCGCCGTCGTGGAGATGGCCGCCGTCGCGGGCCTCGCCCTGGTGCCGCCGGGCCTGCGCCACCCGGGCGCGACCACCACGTACGGCGTCGGCGAGCTGATCCGGGCGGCCCTGGACGCGGGGGCCCGGCGCATCCTCGTCGGCTGTGGCGACTCCGGTACGTCGGACGGCGGCGCGGGCGCCCTCCAGGCGCTCGGGGCCCGGCTGACCGACCGGCACGGCCGTGAACTGCGCCGGGGCGGCGGGGCGTTGCACGAGCTGGAGCACGTCGACCCGTCCGGCCTCGACCCGCGGCTGGCCCGCACGGAACTGCTCGTGGCCTGCAACCCGTACAACGTGCTGTGCGGGAAGCGCGGGGTGGCCCGGGTGTTCGGGCCGCAGAAGGGGGCGACCCCGGCGGAGGTGGAGCTGCTCTCGGCGGGCCTGGAGCGGCTGGCCGACGTCCTCACCCGGGACCTGGCCCCGGCCTTCGCCCCGGCGACCGGTGCTCCGGTCGACCTGCGTACGGCTCCCGGCACGGGTGCGTCCGGCGGCCTCGGGGCCGGCCTCGCCGCCGTGGGCGCGCGCCTGCTCCCCCGTTACGACGTGCTGCTCGACGGTCTCGACCTGGACGCGCGCCTCGCCCGCGCCGACTTCGTGATCACGGCGGAGGGGGCGCTCGACCACCAGACCGTACGCGGGAAGATCCCGGCGGAGGTCGCCCGGCGGGCCCAGGCCGCCGGGGTGCCGGTCCTGGTGCTGGCCGGGACGATCGGGCCGGGCGCGCAGGACGTCCGGGCGGTGGGCGTGGACGCGTACAGCTCGATCCTGCCCGCGCCGATGACGCTGGTGGAGGCGATCGGCAGGAGCGGCGAGTTCCTGGCCGACGCCACGGAGCGCGCGATGCGGATCATGGCGCTCGGCACCCGGCTCGCCCCGCTGGCCGCAGCCTGACGGCGCACGCCCTACGTCCCGGGCTCCCGGCTCCTCAGGGCCCGGGGCCCAGCGGTTCGCGCGGCCGTTAGGCTCGGAGCCATGGAGAGCCTGCGCATCATCGACACCTGGCCGGTCACGACGGCGGCAGCCGCCGTCGTACGGTCGGACGGCACGGTCCTCGGCACGCACGGGCCGGCCGACCACCGCTTCCCCCTCGCCTCGGTCACCAAGCCGCTCGCGGCCTACGCGGCCCTGGTGGCGTACGAGGAGGGGGCGGTCGAGCTGGACGAGCCGGCCGGGCCCGAGGGCTCCACGGTCCGCCACCTCCTCGCCCACACCAGCGGGCTGGCCTTCGACGAGCACCGGGTGACGGCCCCGCCCGGCAACCGCCGCCTGTACTCCAACGCGGGCTTCGAGGTGCTGGGCGACCACATCGCCAAGGCGTCCGGCATTCCGTTCGCGGAGTACCTGCGCCAGGCGGTCCTGGAGCCGCTGGGCATGACGTCCACGACCCTGGACGGCTCCCCCGCCCGCGACGGCGTCTCCACCGTGGCCGACCTGGTCCGCTTCGCCGCCGAGGTGCAGGCCCCCCGCCTCCTCGACCCGCGTACGGTCCTGGAGGCCCAGACCGTCGTCCATCCGGGCCTCAAGGGCGTGCTGCCGGGCTACGGCCACCAGAACCCGAACGACTGGGGCCTCGGCTTCGAGATCCGCGACGCCAAGTCCCCGCACTGGACGGGGAACACGTCCTCCCCCGCCACCTTCGGGCACTTCGGCCAGTCGGGCACGTTCCTCTGGATCGACCCGGTGGCGGGCGCGGCCTGCGTCGCGCTGACCGACCGCGCCTTCGGGCCGTGGGCGGCGGAGGCATGGACGCCGTTCACGGACGCGGTTCTGGCCGAGCTGTCCTGAACCGGCTGCCGCCCTTCTCCGGCGGCGTCAGGCACTCGAACCAGACGGTCTTCCCGCTGCCGTCCCATCGCTTGATGATGCCCCAGTCGTCGGTGACGGCATTGACCAGGACGAGCCCCCGCCCCCCGTCGTCCAGCGGATCGCCCGTGATGGCGAGGGGCACGGCGGGGCTGCTGTCGGACACCTCGACGCGGATGCCCTCACCGCGCGGCAGCCGGAAGATGAAGGTCTTGCCGCGCCGGTCGGGCACGTGCCGCACGACGTTGGAGATCAGCTCGGTGAGCGCCAGTTCGGCGGCGTCGGCGAGGAACATCAGCTCCCAGCCCTTGAGGTAGAGCCGCAGGATGCGGCGCAGATGCCGGGCGGAGTGCTCACCGAGGGCGAAGTCGGCGTGGTAGACGGGCTCCCCGGGATCCCTCCGGGGGACAAGTACGTGATTCATGTCACCAGGCTGCGACGCGATGGCTACGCTCGGCTACGTACCGAAACGAACGCCGCGAGGCGTTGCACCCGGAGGTCCATCCGTGGCCAACATCCAGACGCTCGATCCCGACGCTTCCCCGCTCGCCTACTACGGCGGGGAGTTGCGCCGCCAACGCGAGGCCCAGGGCCTGACGCAGCCGCAGTTGGGCACCATCATCTTCTGCACGGGCTCGCTGGTCGGCCAGATCGAGACGACGAAGAAGATCCCCACCCGTGACTTCTCCGAGCGCGTGGACGCGGCGCTGGGGACGGACGGGACGTTCTCGCGGCTGGTGGGGCTGGTGCTGCGGAGCCAGTTGCCGACGTGGTTCCAGCCGTACGCGGACATGGAGGCGAAGGCCGCGTACATCTCCACGTACCAGGCGCAGGTGGTCTACGGGCTGTTGCAGACGGAGGAGTACGCGCGGGCGCTGCTGGCCCCCGGCATGCCCGACGACCCGGACCGTTTGGTGGCGGCTCGCATGGAGCGCCAGCGCATCCTGGAGCGGGAGAGGCCGCCGCTGGCCTGGGCGATCCTGGACGAGGCGGTGCTGTACCGGACGATCGGCGGCCCTGCGGTGATGCGCGCCCAACTCCAGAAGCTGTTGGATTACTCGGCGCACCGCTGGATGCGGATTCAGGTGTTGCCATTCGAGGCTGGCGAACACGCCAGTTTGGATGGCTCGTTCACCGGCATGCGCTTCGACGACGACCCGGACATCGTCTACACCGAGGACCTCATCTCCGGCCACATGACGGCCAATCCAGAAACGGTCAGGGAAGCCTCGCTCCGATACGCTCATCTGCAAGCCGCCGCCCTCTCCGTGGGGGAATCGGCGGCGCGGATCAGCCGCGTGATGGAGGAACGTTATGCAGACCAGCACTGACCTGAAGAGCGCGGAATGGCGTAAGTCCAGCTACAGCGGCACCACCGGCGGCGACTGCGTCGAGTGCACCGTGACCGGCGGCGCGGCCTGGCGGACCTCCTCGTACAGCGGCACCACCGGCGGCGAGTGCGTCGAGACCGCCGTCGGCTCCCCCTGCGGGTCCGTCCCCGTCCGCGACAGCAAGAACCCGACCGGTCCCGCCATCGTCCTCGGAGCCCCCGCCTGGCAGGCGTTCGTCGACGGGCTGCGCTGACACGACCTTCACCGGGAGCAGGGCGGTACGGGCAACTGGCCCCCGTACCGCCCTGCTCGGCGTCGTAGCGCGTGCGTACGAAATCCGGTCACCCGGAAATCGGCCCCCGGCATAGCTTCGCGCCTGACTCCGATCGGTCTGCGCCAAGCCTCGGGGGGGGCGAGATACACCACCAGCGCCCTGCAGACCAACATGAACCTCGGGCTTCAGCCCGAGGAGCAAGTCAAGCGATCACGTTCTCGCTCCTGCTCGTCCCGACCCTGCTGGTCGCCGTTCTGGCCGTCCGCGCACGCAAGGACGGACCCGGCCCCGGGTGAGCGGGGGGACGGAGTGGCAGAGTGAGCCCATGTCTGCCTACGCGACCATGCCCTTCCACCTGGAGACCGAGCGCCTGATCCTGCGACCGTGGGACGGGTCGGACGCCGCCGAGTTCAGCGACCTGCTCGCCGAACGCGGCAAGGGGAAACCCCCGGTCGAGCGCATCCGGACGTCCATAGCGGAGTTGCTCGCCGCGACGGAGACCACGGGGATCGCCCTGCTGCCCATCCAGCGCCGTGAGGAGGGCGACTTCATCGGCTACTGCGGGCTGATCATCGGCCGCACCACCCTGGAGGAGCCCGAGATCGCGTACGAGCTGTTCCAGCGCGCCCACGGGCACGGCTATGCCACCGAGGCGGCCGGCGCGGTGCTCCAAGCCGCCGCCGCGACCGGGCGGAAACGGCTCTGGTCGACCGTCGCCATGTGGAACACCGCGTCGCTCCGCGTCCTGGAGAAGCTCGCGTTCGAGCGGGACCACGTCTCCACGGAGGAGAACGGCGAAGTGGTCTGGCTCACCCGCACGTTGCCGTGAGGCGGGCCGGCCGGCCGCACGCCGCGCGCTGCTAGATTCATCCGCCATGCGATCACGAGAGTACGACCTCGAATTCCGTGAACGGTCCACCCGTATACGCGACGCGGGAGCCGGTCTGCTGGTCCTGTCGGCATTGCTGTGGGGATGGTGCGCCATTCTGCTTCTGACGGATTACGAGGTGGAAACGCGCAACGGCCACACCGACGAGTGCGCGGCGCGCCTGTTCACGGAGGGCGGCACGGCCAACGAAGGGGCCTGGCGGGGCGATTGGTGTGCGGACGAACGCGACTGGCCCGAGGCGCTGGCCGTCCTGGGGCTGTCCCTTCCCGTATCGCTCGTGGGGACCGCGCTGTTCACGACCGGCCACGTGAGCCGGCGGATGAGCGGGCACTCCCAGGCGATGCGTGAGCTGGACCGGATCGCGGACGAGCGGGAGAAGCGGGAGAAGGGCGCCGGGGCCTGACCGCGTTCCCGGCCGGTCACGCCCGCCCGGGAATTCGGTCGCCCCCTGGGAGGCGAGCCGTTAACTTCCCTCCGGACGCCGTGGGATTGGCCGGGGCGCGACGACGAGGAGCTGCGCATGAACGACCACGATCGGCGGACCGACCGGCTGAGCATCCTGATCGAGCAGTTCGACCAGGCGCGGGAGACGGCTCAGGTCAGGCTGAAAGGCCTCGGGGACGAGGAGTACCTGTGGGAGCCGGCCCCCGGAAGCTGGTCGATCCGCCGCCGGGAGGACGCGGTGACGCCCCGGGCGTACGGTCCTGGCGCCTGGGTCATCGACAAGGGGGCGCCGGAGATCCCGGCGAGCGAGTACGCGGAGGTCGCACGGCAGGCGGCGGGCGGGATGTCCGTGGCGAAGATCGCCGAGGACTGGAGCGTCAGCGCCGAACGGGTCGAGGAGGTCCTGGCGTTCACCGGTGAGCCGGAGCCCGACGTCGTGCCGATCACCACCATCGCGTGGCGGCTCGGTCACCTGCACTCCGACTTCGCGGGCCGGTGGGAGTGGACCTTCGGCGAACGGCGGCGGGACCCGCACCTGCTGGTCGACTTCACGCCGTCCGCTTCCCTGGCGCTGGACCGGTTCTGGGAGACCCTCGACCGGCACCGCGCGAGTATCGCCACGCTCACCGACGAGCAGCTCGACACGGTCGGCCTCTCGCGGTATCCGTACGGCTCCGACCCCGACGACCCGTACATCGGCGTGCTGGCCAACGCCAATCTGGAACTCATCCACCACATGGCCGAGATCGCGCTGCTGCGCGACCTCTGGCGGGCCCGCGTCCCCGCTTAGCACTCACCCCGCCAGCTCCCACACCAGCAGCTCCGCCGGCCCCGCCACCGCGACCGCCTCCAGGCCCTGGGCCCCGGTGATCCGGGCGGCGTCGCCGGGGCCCAGCTCCTCGCCGCCCAGCGCGACCCTCCCCCGCACCACATGCACGTACAGGCGCACCGCGTCCGGGACCGCCGTGCGCTCGCCCCCGGCCAGGCGGCGGGCATGGAGCATCGCGCGCGCGCCGGGCAGGGCGTACGGGGTGGAGTCGGCGATGCCGGGGACGACCGTGTACGAGGGTTCGCCGTCCGGCTCCAGGGGGGCCAGCCACATCTGGAGGAAGGTCAAGGGGGCCGTGCCGTCGTTGCGTTCGACGTGGCGGACCCCGGAGGCGGCGCTCAGGTGGGCCACGTCCCCGGCGCGGACAACGGTGGAGTGGCCGGCCGAATCGCGGTGGGTCAGCTCGCCCTCGACGACCCAGGTGACGATCTCCGTATGGCTGTGCGGGTGCTCCTCGAAGCCCGCGCCCGGGGCGAGGCGCTCCTCGTTGCAGGCCAGGATCGGGCCGAAGCGGAGGTTGTCCGGGTCGTAGTGGGGGCCGAAGGAGAGGGCGTGCCGGGTGACGATCCCGGCAGCCTCGTCCCCGCCCGGGTAGCGGTCATCGGACCGGTGCACGGAAATCACCCGGCCACGGTAGCCCGGGGGCGCCCGTCGCACGGCCGCCCGAGCGAAACAGTGGCTCCCCTCGCACAGCCACCGGAACGGAACGGCTGCGTCAGGTGTTCGCCTACCTGCCGGTACGGGGCACCGTCCGCCCCGGCCCACCGATCCACCGGCCCGATAAGGCAGTCTTGTCCTCGTGCCCCGACCCGATCCTGAGCAGCCCCCCGCCCACGACGCCCACCTGCACGCCGCGACCCTGAAACGGCTGGAGCAGTCCTCCGGCCGGCTGGCCGCGAACGCGATTGCCCGCATGGACGAATCGCTGCCGTGGTACCGGGCGATGCCTCCGGAGAACCGGTCGTGGATCGGCCTGGTCGCCCAGGCCGGCATCGCCGCGTTCACCGAGTGGTTCCGGCATCCCGAAACCCCGCAGGCCATCTCGACCGACGTGTTCGGCACCGCTCCGCGCGAACTGACCCGGGCCATCACCCTGCGGCAGACCGTGGAGATGGTGCGCACCACGATCGAGGTCATGGAGACGGCGATCGAGGAGGTGGCCGCCCCGGGCGACGAGTCGCTGCTCCGGGAGGCTCTCCTCGTCTACGCGCGCGAGATCGCCTTCGCCACCGCCCAGGTCTACGCCCAGGCCGCCGAGGCCCGGGGCGCCTGGGACGCCCGGCTGGAATCCCTCGTGGTGAACGCGGTGCTCTCCGGCGAGGCCGACGAGGGGGCCGTGTCGCGGGCCGCCGCGCTCGGCTGGAACTCGCCCGAGCACGTGTGCGTGATCCTCGGCACCGCGCCCGACGGGGACAGCGAGCTGACCGTGGAGGCGATCCGGCGCGCCGCCCGGCACGCCAAGCTCCAGGTCCTCACCGGCGTCCTGGGCAACCGCCTCGTCGTCATCGCGGGCGGCAGCGACAACCCGCTCCAGGTCGCGAAGGGCCTGATCGGGCCGTACGCCGCCGGACCGGTCGTCGCGGGCCCGGTGGTGCCGGACCTGCTGGCGGCGACCCGGTCCGCGCAGGCGGCGGCGGCCGGGCTGAAGGCGTGCCTGGCGTGGCAGGACGCGCCCCGGCCCGTCCTCGCGGACGATCTCCTCCCGGAGCGGGCGATGGCCGGAGACCCGGCCGCGCGGGACCAGCTGGTGGAGGAGATCTACAGACCGCTGGAAGAGGCCGGTTCGGCTCTTCTGGAGACGCTGAGTGTCTATCTTGAGCAGGCGAGCAGCCTGGAAGGCGCCGCCCGGATGCTTTTCGTGCACCCCAACACCGTGCGCTACCGGCTGCGACGTGTGACCGACGTCACCGGATGGTCGCCTTCCGATGTGCGCTCCGCGTTCACGCTGAGGATCGCCCTGATCCTGGGGCGCTTGGCCGCGGCGGATCCTCAGTCCTAGACTTTTGTTGGACTTCAACAATTCCCCCGACGGTTCTTCGTCCCTGTCCCCACGGGCGTGCGGAGCCGTCCACAAGAGAGAGTGTGAGGGTGCTCGTACTCGTCGCTCCCGGCCAAGGCGCTCAGACGCCCGGCTTCCTGACTCCCTGGCTCGACCTCCCCGGTGCCACCGACCGCATCGCGGCCTGGTCCGACGCCATCGGGCTCGACCTTGCCCACTACGGCACACGCGCCGACGCGGACGAGATCCGCGACACCGCCGTGGCCCAGCCGCTCCTGGTCGCCGCCGGACTGCTCTCGGCGGCCGCCCTGGACGTCACGCCGTCCGTCGTCGCCGGTCACAGCGTCGGTGAGATCACCGCCGCGGCGCTCGCCGGTGTCATCGACGACGAGGCCGCGCTGCGCTTCGTCCGCACCCGGGGGCTCGGCATGGCCGAGGCCGCCGCGGTCACCGAGACCGGCATGGCGGCCCTCCTCGGCGGCGACCCCGAGGTGTCGGTCCCGCACCTGGAGAAGCTCGGCCTGACCCCGGCCAACGTCAACGGCGGCGGACAGATCGTCGCCGCGGGCACCGCCGCCCAGATCGCCGCCCTGGAGGCCGACATGCCCGAGGGCGTGCGCCGGGTCGTCGTGCTCAAGGTGGCCGGCGCGTTCCACACGCATCACATGGCCCCGGCCGTGGAGAAGCTGCGCGCGGCGGTCGGCGACCTCACGGTCTCCGACCCGACCGTGCGTTACGTTTCGAACGCCGACGGCCACACCGTGGCCACCGGCACCGAGGTCGTCGCACGGCTGGTCGGGCAGGTCGCCAACCCGGTCCGCTGGGACCTGTGCATGGAGACCTTCCAGTCGCTGGGCGTCACCGCGCTCATCGAGCTGAGCCCCGGCGGCACGCTGACCGGGCTCGCCAAGCGCGGGCTGCCCGGCGTGAAGACGCTCGCGCTCAAGACCCCCGACGACCTCGACGCGGCCCGCGCGCTCGCTTCCGAGCACGCGGGCGTGTAAGGAGCGAGCATGTCGAAGATCAAGCCCAGCAAGGGCGCCCCGTACGCACGGATCATCGGGGTCGGCGGCTACCGCCCGACCCGGGTCGTGCCGAACGAGGTGATCCTCGAAACGATCGACTCCTCCGACGAGTGGATCCGCTCCCGCTCCGGCATCGTCACCCGCCACTGGGCCTCCGAGGAGGAGACCGTGGCCGCGATGTCGATCGAGGCGTCCGGCAAGGCCATCGCCGACGCGGGCATCGATCCCGAGCAGATCGGCGCGGTCGTCGTCTCGACCGTCTCGCACTTCAAGCAGACCCCGGCCGTCGCCACCGAGATCGCCCACAAGATCGGCTCGGGCAAGCCCGCGGCCTTCGACATCTCGGCCGGCTGCGCTGGTTTCGGTTACGGCCTCACCCTCGCCAAGGGCATGATCGTCGAGGGCTCCGCGGAGTACGTCCTCGTGATCGGCGTGGAGCGGCTCAGCGACCTGACCGACCTGGAGGACCGCGCGACGGCCTTCCTGTTCGGTGACGGCGCGGGCGCGGTCGTCGTCGGCCCCTCCCGGGAGCCGGCCATCGGCCCGACCGTGTGGGGCTCCGAGGGCGACAAGTCGGAGACCATCAAGCAGACGGTGGCCTGGAACGACCTGCACGTCGGTGACGTCTCCAAGCTGCCGCTCGACTCGAAGGGCGAGATCAAGTTCCCGGCCATCACACAGGAGGGCCAGGCGGTCTTCCGCTGGGCCGTCTTCGAGATGGCCAAGGTCGCGCAGCAGGCGCTGGACGCGGCCGGGATCGCCCCGGAGGACCTGGACGTCTTCATTCCGCACCAGGCCAACATGCGGATCATCGACTCGATGGTGAAGACCCTGAAACTGCCGGAGCACGTCACGGTCGCCCGTGACATCGAGTCCACCGGCAACACGTCCGCCGCCTCGATTCCGCTCGCGATGGAGCGGCTCCTGGCGACGGGTCAGGCGAAGAGCGGCGACACCGCGCTCGTCATCGGCTTCGGGGCGGGTCTCGTCTACGCCGCGACGGTCGTTACTCTCCCCTAGGCACACCGGACCTTTTGGTCCGTACGCACGCACCCCGAAGAAACCCACCGAAGGAGCCCCAAGATGGCCGCCACGCAGGAAGAGATCGTCACCGGTCTCGCCGAGATCGTCAACGAGATCGCCGGTATCCCGGTCGAGGACGTCCAGCTGGACAAGTCCTTCACCGACGACCTGGACGTCGACTCGCTGTCCATGGTCGAGGTCGTCGTCGCCGCCGAGGAGCGCTTCGACGTCAAGATCCCCGACGAGGACGTCAAGAACCTCAAGACGGTCGGCGACGCCGCCGAATACATCCTGAAGCACCAGGGCTGATCCCAGCCCGGCTGTGTCGCCACCCGGCGGTGGCGCCGCTGATTCACGACCCTCTACACGTGGAGAAGATTTTCCAGTGAACTCGACCAATCGCACCGTGGTCGTCACCGGTATCGGCGCAACCACTCCGCTGGGTGGCGACTCCGCATCGACCTGGGAAGGTCTGATGGCCGGCCGGTCCGGCGTCAAGCCTCTCGAAGGCGAGCGCTTCGCCGAACTGCCCGTCCGGATCGCCGCCCCCGCGGCCGTCGACCCGGGCGACGTCCTTCCCCGCCCGCTGGCCCGCAAGCTGGACCGATCGGCGCAGTTCGCGCTGATCGCGGCCCGCGAGGCCTGGGCGGACGCCGGCTTCACCGCCAAGGCCGGCGAGGACGAGAGCATCGCCCCCGAACGCCTGGGCTCGGTCATCGCCTCCGGCATCGGCGGCGTGATCACCCTGCTCGACCAGTACGACGTGCTGAAGGAGAAGGGCGTACGCCGCGTCTCCCCGCACACCGTTCCCATGCTCATGCCCAACGGCCCGGCGGCCAACGTCGGCCTGGAGGTCAACGCCCAGGCCGGTGTCCACACGCCCGTCTCCGCCTGCGCCTCGGGCGCCGAGGCGATCGGGTACGCCGTCGAGATGATCCGTACCGGCCGTGCCGACGTGGTCGTCGCCGGCGGCACCGAGGCGGCGATCCACCCGCTGCCGATCGCCGCGTTCGCCAACATGATGGCGATGTCCAAGAGCAACGACGAGCCCGAGAAGGCCTCACGTCCGTACGACACCGGCCGGGACGGCTTCGTCCTCGGCGAGGGTGCGGGCGTCGTCGTCCTGGAGTCCGCCGAGCACGCCGCCAAGCGCGGCGCGACGGTCTACTGCGAGGTGCTGGGCCAGGGTCTGTCGGCCGACGCGCACCACATCGCGCAGCCCGAGCCCACCGGGCGGGGCATCGCCGCCGCGATGCGGAACCTGCTGGACACCAGCGACCTCAAGCCGTCCGAGGTGGTCCACCTCAACGCGCACGCCACGTCGACGCCGCAGGGCGACCTCGCGGAGATCAAGGCGCTGCGCCTGGTGCTGGGCGACGACCTCGACCATGTCGCGATCTCGGCGACGAAGTCGATGACGGGTCACCTGCTGGGCGGCGCGGGCGGCATCGAGACCGTGGCGACGGTCCTGGCGCTGCGCCACCGCATCGCCCCGCCGACGATCAACATCGACGAGCTGGACGAGGCGATCGACGCGGACGTCGTGCGCGGTGAGCCGCGGGTGCTGCCCGAGGGGCCGATCGCGGCGATCAACAACTCGTTCGGATTCGGCGGGCACAACGTGGTGCTGGCGTTCCGGTCGGTCTGAACCTGCCTGTACGGCTGAAGCCCGCTTCCCGTTCCGTCCGGGAGGCGGGCTTCCGCATGCGGCCCCTCCGGCGATTGAGGAGCGGGGTCCGGGGCAGAGCCCCGGGTCACACCACCTGGTGGAGCCAGCGGACGGGCGCGCCCTCGCCCGCGTGGCGGAAGGACTCCAGCTCGTCGTCCCAGGGCTTGCCGAGGAGGGAGGCGATCTCGGCCTCCAGATCGCTCTCGCCGCGCACCGATCGGGCCAGCGCCGCCCGCAACCGGTCCTCGGGGATCAGGATGTCGCCGTGCATGCCGGTGACGGCGTGGAAGATGCCGAGGCCGGGGGTGGAGCTGTAGCGCTCGCCCTCGGCGGTGGGGCACGGCTCGGCGGTCACCTCGAAGCGCAGCAGGTCCCAGCCGCGCAGGGCGGAGGCGAGCTGCGAGGCGGTGCCGACGCGGCCCTTCCAGGAGAACTCGGACCGCCAGGTGCCGGGGGCGGCCGGCTGTCTGATCCAGTCCAGCTGGACCCGCACACCGAGGACGCCCGCCACTGCCCACTCGACATGTGGGCACAGCGCGCGCGGTGCGGAGTGAACGTACAGGACTCCACGTGTCGTCACCGGAACCTCCCGTGTGGGACGAGGTACGCCTTCCCCAGCGGCCTCGCGGCCATACCGCCTCTTTTCGGCCGGTCCCCGAGGTTGTCATCAGTAAACAGCATCGGGAGTTAATCTCCTGAAAAGGGACAGTATGTGACGTGACGTAATGTACCGGAGCCGCCCGGGTGTGCGCGGGCGGGCGGGACGCCGCTGGTTCGACGGGGAAAAGCTACCGTGCGCCGGGGCCGTCCGTGTGACGTACCGTCGGTCTCGGGCCCCTGATTCGCCGGCTTTCACCCGGCAGGGCGCGCACAGCCCCGACCTGGGGATCGTGTGGTTGCCGGGGGGCATGTCCAGAGGCATAGGCCACTGGTTGACCGGAGGGGATCCGACCGATGCCGGAGCGAGTGACACGCCCACGTACGCGTACCGCCGTCGCGGCGTTGACGGCGCTCTCGTGCGTCGGCGTCGCCGCGCTCGCCGGATGCGGCGGCGACGGGGCGGACGGCGGCGTGTCGCGGAACGCGCCCGCGGCCTCGCGCGGCGCACCGCCGTCCCCCTCCCCCACCCCGGACTGGAACCCTCGGCCCGGGTCGGTCGCGGCGGTCGGGGACTCGATCACCCGGGGCTTCGACGCGTGTTCGGTGCTGGCCGACTGCCCCGAGGTGTCGTGGGCGACCGGTTCGGACGCCGCCGTACGCAGTCTCGCGGTCCGGCTGCTCGGCCCGTCCGAGGCCGCGGACCGCAGCTGGAACCACGCGGTGTCGGGGTCCCGGATGGCGCAGTTGCCCGAGCAGATGGCGCTGGCGGCGAAGGAGCGGCCGGAGCTGGTGACGGTGATGACGGGCGCGAACGACGCGTGCCGGGACTCGGTGCGGCTGATGACGCCGGTGGCGGACTTCCGGGCGTCGTTCGAGGCGTCGATGCGGCAGCTGCGGGCCGGGGCCCCGAAGGCGCAGGTGTACGTCTCCAGCGTGCCGGACCTGAAGCGGCTCTGGTCGACGGGGCGGGCGAACGAGCTGGGCAAGAAGATCTGGCAGCTCGGGATCTGTCAGTCGATGCTGGCCGACGCGGACGATCTGGGCCCGGCGGCCGTGGCCCGGCGGGACGCGGTGCGGGAGCGGGTGGTCGCGTACAACGGGGTGCTGCGGGAGGTGTGCGCGAAGGACCGGTACTGCCGGTACGACGGCGGGGCGGTGTTCGACTTCCGCTTCACGGGGGCGCAGCTCAGCCAGTGGGACTGGTTCCACCCGAGCCGCGACGGCCAGGCCCGGCTGGCGGAGATCGCCTACCGCACCGTCACCGCCCCGGAGCCGCCCGCGCAGGACCGGTGAACCGGGCCTCCGGCACGGGGCACGGGGTACGCGCACCGGGCCGGGGCGGGTCGTCTCAGCGGGCCAGGCCCAGGGTGACGCCGAGGCCGACCAGGACCGAGCCGATCGAGCGGTTGAGGGCCTTCTGGCGGCGCAGCATCGCGCCGCGCAGCCGTGAGTGCGAGAAGAACAGCGCGACGAGGGCGAACCAGCCGAGGTGGGCGGCCGACATGAACAGGCCGTAACCCGCCTGCTGCCACAGCGCGGTGCCGGGTCCGACGACCTGGGTGAAGGTCGCGACGACGAACAGGGTCGTCTTCGGGTTGAGGGCGTTGGTCAGGAAGCCGCTGCGCAGCGCCCCGGCCGGGGAGAGCCCCGGCCGGTCCGTCAGGTCGACGTCGAGGTCGGCGCGGGCCTGGAAGGTCCGCACCCCGATGTAGATCAGATAGGCGGCGCCCGCCAGCTTGACCGCGGTGAACAGGGCGGTCGAGGAGGCGATGAGCAGCCCGACGCCGAGCATCGTGTACGTGACGTGGACCAGGACGCCCGCAGCGACGCCGGTGGCCGCGAGGACGCCGGTGGTGCGCCCGTACAGATAGCTGTTGCGCACGACCATCGCGAAGTCGGCGCCCGGGGAGATGACCGCGAGGACGGTGATGGCGGCGACCGCCAGCAGTTCGCTCACGCGGTCCACGCCCGGGGCGCCGGTGCGTCACCGCTGTCGGCGGTGCCGGGGCCCGGGTCCGGGTCCGCCGCCGCCTCGGGGTCCACCAGGTCGCGGGCGAGGAGGGTGGCCCCGGCGACGGCTCCCGGCATCAGGAACACCGCGACGAAGGGGATGAGGAAGGCCAGGGTCAGCGGGACGCCGAAGCCGAGCACCAGCATCCGGCGCCCGCGCAGCAGGACGAGGCGGTCCTTGAGGACCATGCCCCGGCGCTGGAGGGCGACGGCGGTCAGCTCCTCGGCCAGGAAGTAGCCGGAGACGCAGAAGCCGATCGCGGGGACCGCGGTCTGCCCGATGACGGGGATGAAACCGCAGGCGAAGAGGACGATCCCGTACAGGGCGACGCGCAGCAGGATGCGCACGGAGTCGCGGGCGGAGATCCACAGTTCCCGCCAGAGCGGCAGCCCGGACTCGGGGACGTCGCCGCCCTCGCTGCGGTCGACCTCCTCGGAGAGCGACTCGTAGAAGGGCTGGCCGACCAGGAGGGTGACGGCGGTGAAGGTGATGACCGCGAGGAACAGGCCGAAGACGAAGACGAGCGCGGTCAGCCCGGTGCGCAACAGGCCCTGCCAGGGCGAGGACCAGTCGTCGGCGAACGGGGTCGCCCAGCCGACGAGGTCGTCGGCTCCGTAGCCGAGTCCGATCAGCGCTCCGGCGTAGACGACAAGGGTGACGAGTCCGGGCAGCAGCCCGAACCCGAACCATCGCCCGTGTCGGGCAACCCAGCGCTGCCCCTTCATCAAGTAGCCGAAACCCGCCCCGAGATCACTCATGGACGTCAGCGTACTGGCGGGTGGAGAGCGGTGAGGACCGCGCCCCGGGGCGGGGTGCGGTCCTCACGTGGCGCTGGGGCCTGCGGTGCTGCGGTGCTGCGGTGCTGCGGTGCTGCGGTGCTGCGGTCAGACGACCGAGAGCGTGACCTCGATGTTGCCGCGCGTGGCGTTCGAGTACGGGCAGACCTGGTGGGCCTTCTCGACGAGCGCCTGCGCGGTGGCGGCGTCGACGTTCGGGATGGAGGCGCTGATCGCGACCTCCAGGCCGAAGCCGCCGGCCTCCGTCCTGCCGATCGAGACCGAGGCGGTCACGGTCGAGCCGGAGACGTCGGCCTTCTCCTGGCGGGCGACGACGCCCAGCGCGCCCTGGAAGCAGGCGCTGTAGCCCGCCGCGAAGAGCTGCTCGGGGTTGGTGCCCGCACCGCTGCCGCCCATGGCCTTCGGCGGGTTGACGACGACGTCGAGCTGACCGTCGTCGGAGGAGACCCGTCCGTCGCGGCCGTTCTCGGCGGTGGCGACGGCGGTGTAGGCGACGTCGATCTTCTGGATGGTCATGGTGTGAGGATTCCTCCTGTTGGTGCGCCGCGACTCGCGCCCACGATCGCGACGGCCTGCGGATGAGCCTAACGGGTGACCGTGACCGGCAGGGGGCGGGTCAGACCAGGGAGACGATCATCTTCCCGGTGTTCTCCCCGCGCAGCAGCCCGACGAACGCGTCGTAGCCCTTCTCGATGCCCTCGACCTTCGTCTCCCGGTACTTCAGCTCGCCCGAGGCCAGCCATCCGGCGACCTCCTCGACGAACCGGGGCTGGAGGTCGGCGTGGTCGCCGACGAGCATGCCCGTCAGGCGCAGCCGCTTGCCGATGATCAGCGCCATGTTGCTCGGGCCGGGGGTCGGCTCGGTCGCGTTGTACTGGGCGATCATTCCGCAGATGGTGGCGCGGCCGTGCACGTTGAACGAGGAGATCGCGGCTTCGAGGTGCTCGCCGCCGACGTTGTCGAAGTAGACGTCGATGCCGTCGGGTGCGGCTTCCTTGAGCTGGTCGCGGACGGGCCCGTTCTTGTAGTTGAACGCGGCGTCGAAGCCGTACTCCTCGGTGAGGAGCCTGACCTTCTCGTCGGAGCCCGCGGAGCCGATGACCCGGGAGGCGCCCTTGAGCTTCGCCATCTGGCCGACCTGGCTGCCGACGGCGCCGGCCGCGCCGGAGACGAAGACCGCGTCGCCCTCCTTGAAGGAGGCCACGTCGAACAGGCCCGCGTAGGCGGTGAGTCCGGTCATGCCGAGCACGCCGAGGTAGGCGGAGAGCGGGGCGAGGCCGGGGTCGACCTTGACCGCGTTCTTCGCGTGCACGTCGGCGATCTCGCGCCAGCCCTGGCCGTGCAGGACGTGGTCGCCGACGGCGAAGCCCTCGGCGTTCGAGGCGATGACCTCGCCGACCGCGCCGCCGTCCATGGGGTGGTCGAGCCGGAAGGGCGGGGTGTAGGACTTCACGTCGTTCATCCGGCCGCGCATGTACGGGTCGACCGAGAAGTGCTTGTTGCGGACGAGGACGCGGCCTTCGGCCGGAGCGGCCACCTCGGCCTCCCGCAGCGCGAAGTCCTCGGCCTTGGGCCAGCCGTGCGGGCGGGCGACCAGGTGCCATTCACGGCTGGACGTGGGAAGTGCTGCAGACATGGGCTCGGGTTCTCCTCAATGTCATACGAGGGTGTGGGCTTCCGCGCCCGATGGCGCGAGAAGCTTCATGACATGAAACAACCATGCTCTTGAATATTTCATGATGTCAAGTAAATCGGTACGCTGTGCTCCATGGCCACTCGCACAGACCCCCTGACCCTCGAGGTCGTCGAGCTCATCGGCGCCGTCGTGGCGCGCTACCACGAGGAGTACGACCGGGCCGCCGCCGAGCACTCCCTCACCGGGGCGCAGGCACGCGTGCTCGGGCTGCTCTCGCTGGAGCCGCTGCCGATGCGGAAGATCGCTCTCAGGCTGAAGTGCGAGCCGTCCAACGTCACCGGGATCATCGACCGGCTGGAGACCCGGGAGCTGGTCGAGCGCAGACCCGATCCGGCCGACCGGCGGATCAAGCTGGCCGCCGCGACGGAGAAGGGCAGGCACACGGCCCGCCGGCTGCGGGACGCGCTGGACTTCGCCCGGGAGCCGCTGGCCGGCCTCTCCGACGCCGAGCGCACGGTCCTGCGGGACCTGCTGCGCCGGATGCTGGGCGAGGCGCCCGCCTAGGTCCTGTCGTCAAACTGCCGTCTGCCGCGCTACGGGCGACGACGGCAGTTTGACGAAAGGACCTAGGTGCACCACCACAGGAAGCGGGTGCAGGTCGGGGACGGCGTCGGGGTGGGCGTCGGGTCCGCCGGGGGCGGTGGGGGTGCGGGGGCGGTCGTCGACTCCCGCGGATCGTCCGGCTCCCCCGGATCGTCCGGCCCCGGCGGATCGGCGGGCGGGCTGTCGGGGGCGTCGGACCGGCCCGTGCCGTCGGGGTCCGGGGAGGCGGTGGGCTCATCCGTGTCACCCGTGGCGGAGGCTTCGGGGCTCGGCGCCCGCGAGGAGTCGCCCCCGCCCTTGCCGGCCGGTGAGGCGTCCGTCGAGGGGCCCGTGGTCGCCCCGTCCGGGGAGTCGACCGGGCCGGGGTCACGGGGCGCGTCGGCGGACGGCTCCCCGGGCGTGGCGCCGGACGGGCCGGACGGCGATTCGCGTACGAAGTCGGCGGCGGTGTCGTCCCGCCCGGGCTCCATGGCCAGTTCCGCCAGGCTCAGCGCGCCCGCCGCGAGGAGCAGCCCGAGGGCTCCGAGCAGGACGGTCCGGCCGCGCCGTCGATGGCCGCCGCGGGCCCGGCGCCGCGCACCGGGGCGGGGAGCGTCGGGCCGGCCGCCGGCCGCCCTGGCGCCCCGCCTGGTCGCCCGTCGGGCGTCGCGTCGGACGCCGCCCGCGTCGACGGGCGCCGCCGCCCCGTCCGGGGCGGGACCCGCGGGCGCGGGCACGTCGTAGGGGCCCAGCGCCTCGGCGGGAGTTCCGCACCCGGCGCAGGCCAGGGCTCCGTTGAGATGCCGTCGGCACGGGGGGCAGTAATCCATGGCGCCCGCAGAGTAGGCGCGCGCGGAACAACCAGGGAAGCCGCACAGGTGAGGATCTTGTGACGAAGCCCGGATGGCGCGGACGGCCGGTCCGATACGCCTGACACGCGGGAGGATGGGCGGCATGACCGCTCCCGCCCCCTTCGGCCCCCTCCAGTTCCAGCTCGTACTGCTGCGCCGGATGGCCGACCACCAGCCGGGCCTGGTCGAGGAGGCCCGGCACGAACTGAGCGCCTCACTCGGCGACATGCGGGAGGCCAACCGCCGCTGGCAGGCCATGGTCCGGGCGCCCCGGGGGCGGGGGGCGCTGCGGCGCTACCGCTCGGTCCTCGGCGAACCGGAGGCGACCCTGCCGCGCCGGGTCGGGGACCTGGAGTGCGAGGCGCTGCTGTGGCCGGTGCCGCTCTGGCCGGACCTGCGGTTCGAGGTGATGGCCGGGCCCGGCGGGGCCGTGTGGAACGCGTGGCTGGTGCGGGCCCCGGGCGCGGCCGGGCCGGAGCTGACCTCTCCGGAGGCGCTGCGCCCGTGGTCCTGCACCGTGGACGAGGCGGCCCGCGCCTTTCCCCCGGCCCGGCCGATGGAGGGCAGCGCCCCGACCCGGTGGTCGCTGGCCGTCACCGACCCGGCCACCGGCCGGGAGCGGGTCGCCGAGTTCACCTGGGGTCTGTTCCAGCGACTGCTTCCGGCCCGCTGACCTGAGGATCCGTCAGCTCCTGTCCCCTTACGGCGCAGCTCAGCGCGCGCGACGGGCGGGAGAGCGCGACCATGCAAGGAGAGACCGGCTGCCGCCGGTGCCACCGTCCGCGCTCTCGGGAGAACTCGCCGTGACCGTCAGCCTTGAGCAGTTGCAGCGTTGCCATGTCGCCGTCGATCTCGGGGCCGCGAGGACCCGGGTGTACGTCAAGGGGCTCGGGCTCGTCGTCGACGAACCGAGCGTCGCCGCCGTCAACACCCGTACCGGCTCCCTCATCGCCGTCGGCGCGCTCGCCGAGCAGATGACCGGCCGCACCCCGGAGTACATCCGGGTGGCCCGTCCGGTCTCCGGCGGCACGGTGGTCGACATCGAGATGGCCCAGCGGATGCTGCGCCATCTGCTGGGCGACAAGCTCCGCCGCCAACTGCGCCGCAAGCCCCGGCTGCGCGCCGCCGCCTGCACCCCGCACGAGGCCGATCCGCTGGCCCAGCGCGCGACGGTGGAGACCCTGGTCGGGCTCGGCGCCCGCCGGGTCGAGCTGGTGGACACCCTGATCGCGGCGGCCGTCGGCTGCGGGCTGCCGGTCGAGCAGCCGACCGCCACCATGATCATGGTGTGCGGGGCCGCCACCACCCAGATCGCGGTGCTCTCGCTCGGATCGATCGTGACCGCCGTCCGGATCCCGGTGGGCGGCAACGCGATCGACGAGGCGATCATCCAGCATCTGCGCCAGCACCACGAGCTGCTCCTCCCGAGCCAGTCCGTCCGCCCGCTGCAGCTGGCGCTGCACGGCAACGGCCTCCAGCTGACCGGCCCCGCCCTCACCGAGATCCACGGCCGTGACGTGGCGACCGGTCTGGCCCGCTCGGTGGAGGTCGACACCGCCGCGGTGCGGCGGGCCATCCACACCCCGCTCACCGCGGTGCTCGACGGGGTGGGCAAGGTCCTCCGCGCCTGCCCGCCGGACCTGGTCGCCGACCTCGCGGACCGGGGAATCATGATGGTGGGCGGCAGCGCGCTGCTCCCGGGCCTCGACCAGATGCTGCGCGACGCGACCGGAATGCCGGTGCACATCGCCGAGCGCCCCGACGTCTGCTCGGTGCTCGGCCTGGGCGCGATGCTGGACGGCAAGATCCAGCCGATGGTCCTCAGCCCGCTGGCGGGGTGAGCGCGTCGGCACGGACCGGGCGGTGGCACGGCCGACGCGGACGGCGCGGATGACGGGGCCGGTGGAGCCCGGCCCGTCCGCCGGCGGCCGGCTGCCGATGCTCCTGGAGGCCGTCCTCAGCGTCGGTCGCGACCTGGAGCTGGGCTCCACCCTTCAGCAGATCGTGGACACCTCCACCGCCCTCACCGGGGCCCGTCACGGTGCGCTCGGGGTGCGGGACCCGGACCGGGACCGGGTCGAGGGGCTGTACACCGCCGGGATGACGGAGGCGGAGCGGCAGCAGCTCGACCTCTTCCCGGACGACTCCTCCGGGGGGCCGGCGGTGGCCCCGGCCGATGAGGACCGCCCGCCCGGCCGTCCTGTGGCGCGGAGCTTCCTGCGGGCGCCGATCCTGGTCCACACCGAGGTGTTCGGGCATCTCCACCTCGCCGAAAAGCCGTCGGGGCCGTTCACCGACGCGGATCTGGCCCTGCTGCGGGTCCTGGCCGCCCGGGCGGGCATCGCGATCGGCAACGCCCGGCTGTACGCGACGGCCCGGCAGCGCGAGCGCTGGATCGCGGGAGCGGCGGCCGTCACCACGGCCCTGCTGACGGGCAGCGACGCGGCCGACGCGCTGATGACGGTGGCCGAACGGGCGCGGGTGCTGGCGGGCGCGTCGGCCGGGGTGATCCTCCAGCCGACGGAGGAGGGCGGGATGGAGATCGTCACCGCGTCCACGCCGGACGATCCGGCGGGCATCGTCGGCACGGTGATCGAGCCCGGTTCGGCGGTGCTGGTGCAGCTGCTCGGCGGCGAACCGGTCTTCATCGAGGACTCGGCCACCGATCCCCGGATGACCACCGGCGTACGCTCCCGCTTCGGGCCGAGCATGATGCTGCCGCTGCAGAGCGGCGGGCGGCTCATCGGCACCCTCGCCCTGCCCCGGCGGCGCGGTGAGCGGCCCTACACGGAGATGGACAAGCTGCTGGCGACCCAGTTCGCCTCGCAGGCGGCGCTGGCGCTGGTGCTGGCGGACGCGCAGGCCGACCGGGAGCAGCTCGCGGTGTACGAGGACCGCGACCGGATCGCCCGTGACCTGCACGATCTGGTGGTCCAGCGGCTGTTCGCCACCGAGATGATGCTGGAGTCGACCCGCCGCCGGGCCGCGTCGGAGGAGACCGGCGGCGGTGGGGAGGTGAGAGCCGGTGGTGGTGGGGCGGCGAAGGCCGACGGCGGTGGGGAGGCGGAGACCGGCGGCGGTGCGGAGGCGGGGGCCGGTGGCAGCGGGGAGGTGGAGACCGGCGGCGGTGGGGAGGCGGGGGCCGGTCAGTTGCTGGGCCGGGCCGTGGACGAGCTGGACTCCACCATCCAGGAGGTCCGCACCGCGATCTTCGCGCTCCAGCAGCCGCCCGCCGGGGCCCCGAGCACCTTCCGGGGCCGGGTCCTGCGGGAGACCGGGGGCGCGGCGGCCCTGCTGGGCTTTCCGCCGTCGGTGCGGTTCACCGGGGCGGTGGACGCGCTGGTGGGCGAGGAGACGGGGCGGGAGCTGCTGGCCGCCCTGCGCGGGGCGCTGGCCGCCGCGCACCGGAGGCCCGGGGTGTCGGCCATCGAGGTGGAGGTGGACGCCACGGTCCGGCTGCCGGAGGGGCGGGCGGCGGTGCGGCTGGTGGTCGCGGACGACGGGCGCGGCGAGGACGGCCGTCCGACGACGGTGACCTGGCAGGCCCCGGTCTGACCCGGGGCCCGCGGGCGGGGTGGGGCCGGTGACTCGGGGCCGCCCGGCTCAGTGCTTCGGGGCCGGGCGGCTCAATGCTTCGGGCCCCGGCTCAGTGCTTCGGTGCCGGGCGGCTCAGTGTTTCGGGCCCCGGGCTCAGTGCTTCGGGGCCGCCCGCAGGGCGATCCGGGTGTTGGAGTGGGCGATGCCCGCCTCCCGCTTCAGCCGGCGCAGCAGGGTGTCCAGCGCCCCCGGGTCGGCGGCGGTGGCCCGTACGAGGTAATCGTGGCCGCCCGTCACGTGCACCACCTCCGTGATCCCGGGCAGCATGAGCACCGAGCGTTCGAACTCCTCGTTGGTCGTGTCGAGGCGCAGGGTCACGTCGATGAAGACGACCAGGCCCGAACGGGTGTCGGCGGCCGGGTCGACGATGACGGTGAAGCCCCGGATGACCCCGTCACGGCGCATCCGGCGGACCCGGTCGCCCGCCGCGTTGGCGCTGAGCCCCACGCGTACGCCCAGATCCCGGTACGAGATCCGGGCGTCCTCCTGGAGAATGCCGAGGATTTCCCTGTCCAGCCGATCCATACCGCGATTGTCTCAGTTGATGGCGATATCGGCTGAGAGAGACCAGGAAGGCCAGAGAAGCGAGGAAGGCGAGGGAGGCCGGAGGGAGGCGAGGAAGACCAGGGAGGCCAGAGGGGGCCGGGAGGGCATCCGTTGTCCCCCTATCGGCGGATTCCGGCGAGCCGTGCGGCGCCCCGCGCCTTTGACTTGCCTGCGTGGACACCTCCGTCAAGCAGCCCCCCGAGCCGCCCGCCCCGGCGGCAGCCGCACCGTCCGGGGCCGCGTACCGCAATCTCGTGCTGGCGACGGTCGGCTTCGCGCTGACCTTCTGGGCGTGGAACCTGATCGCGCCGATGTCCGGGGACTACAAGGACCGGCTGGGGCTCAGCTCGTTCCAGCAGTCCTTCCTGGTGGCCGTGCCGGTGCTCGTCGGGTCGCTCGGCCGGATCCCGGTGGGGGCGCTGACGGACAAGTACGGCGCGAAGGTGATGTTCCCGCTCGTCTCGGCGCTGACGATCGTGCCGGTGCTGCTGCTGATCCCGGCGAAGGACTCCTACGGGGCCATGCTCGCGGTCGGGTTCCTGCTGGGGCTCGGCGGGACGACGTTCGCGATCGGCGTTCCGCTGGTCAACTCATGGTTCCCGCCCGCCAAACGGGGCTTCGCGCTGGGTGTGTTCGGGATGGGCATGGGCGGGGTGGCGCTGTCGGGCTACTTCACCCCGCGCATCGCCGAGCACGGCGACAACCTGCCGTTCCTCGTGGTCGCGGGGGCGCTGGTGGTGTACGCGCTGCTGGCGGCCGTCCTGGTCAGCGACCACCCCGGCCGGAAGGTCCCCACGGACACGCTGGCGCAGCGGCTCGGCGCGGCCGGAAAGCTCCGGGTGACCTGGGAGCTGTCGGCGCTGTACGCGATCGGCTTCGGCGGCATCGTGGCGTTCGGGGTCTATCTGCCGACGTATCTGAAGACCTGGTACGAGATGTCGCCGACCGAGGCGGGCACCAAGGCGGCCGGGTTCGCCCTGGTCACGGTGGTCTTCCGGCCGATCGGCGGCTGGCTCTCGGACCGGGCGCACCCGGCGCTGGTGACCTCGGTGGCGCTGCTGCTGGCCGCGCTGATGGCGATCGTGCAGGCCTTCGAGCCGCCGCTGGACCCGGCCGGCACGATCGCGCTACTGGCCATGGCGGCCGGGCTCGGCACCGCGAGCGGCAGTGTGTTCGCCCTGGTCTCGCAGGTGACGCCGCAGCCGAAGGTGGGCAGTGTGACGGGCATCGTCGGGGCGATGGGCGGGCTGGGCGGTTTCGTGCCGCCGCTGGTGATGGGCGCGATCTACAGCGCCAAGGACAGTTACGCGATCGGCTTCATGCTGCTGTCCGACCTGGCACTGGCGGGGTGTGTGTACGCGTACGGTCGGATGCGGACCGCCCGGCGCGACGAGTGAGCCCCCCGGGCGCGGAAGAACGGCCGCCGCCGTCCACGTACCTCCTGAAGGCGCTCCGCCCGGTGCCGCTCAGAACACGTCGGCCGGTACTGCGTCCAGCGGTGCGGCGGGCAGGACGGCCCAGCGTTGTCCGGGCCCGCTGCGTCCAGCGGTGCGGCAAGCAGGACGGCCCAGCGTTGTCCGGGCCGGTGGTGGGCTCCTTGGGGTCTTCGCGGACCGGCCCCGAGTGACGCCGCCCTCATCGGCATCCGGGCCCGGGCGGGGGCCGCCCGGAAGCTCTAGGCTTCCCGGCGTGACCCTCCTTCCCGCGCTCCAGTCCCCCACCGGCCCGGCGGCCTCCCGGGAGGCCGTCCGCTTCGGCGGCCTGTCCCTGGCCTACGGCCGGCTCGCCGAGGCCTCCGACGCGCTCGCCGCCCGCATCGCGGACGCGGGCCGGGTCGCCGTCTGGGCCACCCCGACGCCGGAGACGGTGATCGCGGTGGTGGCGGCACTGCGGGCCGGGGTTCCGGCCGTGCCGCTCAACCCCCGTACAGGAGAACGCGAGTTGGCGCACATCCTGGCCGACAGCGGACCCACGGCCGTGCTGGCGGGGCCGGACGAGGCACTGCCGCCCGCACTGCACGAGCTGCGGCGTGTGACCGTGGACGCGCGGGCGGTCGGCGCTCTCGCGGAGGGCACCCCCGGCGGGGGCCTGCCGGCCGAGGCCGACCCCGAGTCCCCCGCCCTGATCGTCTACACCTCCGGCACCACCGGTCCGCCCAAGGGCGCCGTCCTGCCCCGGCGGGCCATCGCCGCGTCCCTGGACGCGCTGGAGGACGCCTGGGGGTGGACAGCCGGCGACGTCCTGGTCCACGCGCTGCCGCTGTTCCATGTGCACGGGCTGATCCTGGGCGTCCTCGGCCCGCTGCGGCGCGGCGGCGCCGTGCGCCACCTGGGGAGGTTCTCGCCGGAGGGCGTGACCCGTGAGCTGGCCTCCGGCGGCACCATGCTGTTCGGGGTGCCGACGATGTACCACCGGCTGGCGGAGGCGCTGGACGGCCGGGCGGGCGGGAGCGCGCACGGCTCTCCGGCGGACGGCGACGGACGGGACGCGCTGGCCGGGGCGCTGGCCGGGGCCCGGCTGCTGGTCTCCGGCTCGGCGGCGCTGCCCGTGCACGACCACGAACGCATCGCGGCGGCGACCGGGCGGCGGGTGATCGAGCGGTACGGGATGACGGAGACCCTGATGAACACGGGGATCCGGGCGGACGGCGCCCCGCGCCCCGGCACGGTGGGCCCGCCGCTCGCCGGGGTGGAGCTGCGCCTGGCGGAGGAGGACGGCACGGTGCTCGGCGCGCCCGGGGAGATCGGTGAGATCCAGGTCCGGGGCCCGAACCTGTTCACCGGCTACCTCAACCGGCCCGACGCCACCGCCGCCGCGCACACGGCGGACGGCTGGTTCCGTACGGGGGACGTCGGCACGGTGGACGAGGACGGGTACGTCACGATCGTCGGGCGCAAGGCCACCGACCTGATCAAGAGCGGCGGTTACAAGATCGGCGCGGGCGAGATCGAGAACGTGCTGCTCGCGCACCCCGGGGTCCGGGAAGCGGCCGTGACCGGCGAGGCCGGCCCGGACCTGGGCGAACGGGTCGTGGCCTGGGTGGTCGCGGCCGATCCCGGCTCCCCGCCCCCCGCCGAGGAGCTGGCGGCCTATGTGGCGGACCAGTTGGCCCCGCACAAGCGTCCGCGCACCGTGCGCTACCTGGACGCCCTGCCCCGCAACGACCTGGGCAAGATCATGAAGAGGTCGCTCCATGCCGGCTGACTCCCCCGCCCGGGCGACGGCCCGGGAGACGATCGCGCTCCTCACCGGCGCGGCGGGCTTCACCGAGCACCGCCCGCCCTCGCACCCGCTGCCGCCGGACGGTCCACTCGGCTGGGCCGGGTACGACGCGGCGCGGGAGCGGGCCGGGGCACGGACCGGCGAGGAGGAGTCCGTGGTGTACGGCACCGGGGCCGTCGGAGACCGCGCGTGCGTCCTGCTCGCCTTCGAATTCGGTTTCCTGGGCGGTTCGTTGGGCCGGCTGACAGGTGACCGGCTGGGGGCAGCGTACGAGCTGGCCCTGGCGCGGCGACTGCCCCTGCTCGCGCTCGTCGCCACCGGCGGCAGCCGGATGCAGGAGGGCATGGTCGCGCTCACCCAGCTCCAGAGGGTGGCCGCCGCCTCCACCCGGCTGCGGGCGGCCGGGCTCCCGCAGATCGCGGTGGTCCGCGACCCGACGACCGGCGGCGGCTGGGCCACGGTGGGGGCGGGCGCCGATGTGGTGCTGGCGCTGCCGGGCGCGCAGGTCGGCTTCGCCGGGTCCCGGGTACGGCCGCCGGACGCCGACCCGTACGCGTACAGCGCCGAGGGGCAGTTCGCGGCGGGCCAGGTGGACGCGGTCGTCCCGCCGGGCGAGCTGGCGCTCACGCTGACGCGCTGGCTGAGCGCGCTCGGCCCGCACGGCGTGCTCCCCGCCGCCGCGTTGCCCCGCGCACTGTCGGCGGCCCGGCTCCCGGGGACCGGGCGGGAGGCCGTGGCGGGGGCCCGCGATCCCCGGCGGCCTCGCGCGGAGGCGTATCTCGCCGACTACTTCGCCGCCCGGCTCCCCCTCCACGGGGACCGGTGCGGCGGTACGGACCCGGGGCTGCTGTGCGGTTTCGGGCTGCGCGCGGACGGTTCGCCCGTCGCGTACGTCGCCCAGTGCGGGACGCCGACCCGCCCGGCCGGGTACCGCGCGGCGGCCCGGACCATCCGGCTGGCGGACCGCCTCGGCGTCCCCGTCCTCACCCTCGTCGACACCCCGGGCGCGGCCAACGACGCCGAGGCGGAACGGGCGGGCGCGGGCGCGGCCATCGCGGACGCCTTCGCGGCCGTCGCGGCGGCCCGGGTGCCGGTGACGACGCTGGTGATCGGTGAGGGCGGCTCGGGCGGGGCGCTGGCTCTCGCGGCGCCGGACAACACCCATGTCACGGCGGACAGTTACTTCTCCGTCATCGCCCCTGAGTTGGCCGCCGCGATCCTCAAACGGCCGGCGTCGGAAACCGACGCCACCGCCGACCAGTTGCGGCTGCGCCCGCAGGACCTCGTGGAGCTGGGGTTCGCCCGCTCGATCGTGAGCTGAGGCCACGACCTCAAGGGCAATACGCCTAGGGCTGCGGGTCTCGGGCGTCGTAGCGGGCGAAGGCACGCCACTTCAGTGCGAGCAGGGCCACGCCGGTCATGCACAGGACGCCACCGCCGGTGACGGCGACGGTGGGCGAGAGGAGGTCGGCGACGGAGCCGGCCAGGAAGTCCCCGAGGCGGGGGCCGCCCGCCACGACGACGATGAAGACGCCCTGGAGCCGACCGCGCATCTCGTCGGGCACGGCCGCCTGGAGCATCGTGCTGCGAAAGACCATGGAGGTGGTGTCCGCGCATCCGGCGAGCGCCAGGAACAGCAGCCCGAGCCAGAGGTTACGGGTGAGCCCGAAGACGGCGATGGCGGCGCCCCAGGAGCCGACGGCCAGCAGGATCGCGAGTCCTTGCCGCCGGATCCGGCCGAGCCAGCCGGAGAACACCCCGCCGAGCAGCATGCCGAGGGCCGGAGCGGCGACGAGCAGACCGGTGGTCCGCGCGTCGCCCCCGTACCAGAGGACCGCGACCACCGGGAAGAGTGCGCGGGGATGCGCGAACACCATCGCGCACAGGTCGGTGAAGAAGGTCATCCGCAGGTTCGGCCGGGTCCCGAGGAACCGCAGCCCGTCCAGCACGGAGGCCCGCTTGCCCGTATCGCCGTCCTGCCGGTCGGGCAGCATCGAGGGCAGCCGCCACAACGTGTACAGGGAGACCGCGAAAGCGGCGACGTCGACGGAGTACGCGGCGCGGTAACCCCACCAGCCGACGATCAGGCCGCCCAGCATCGGCCCGACGAGCGCGCCCGTGGTGCTGGTCATGGAGTTCAGCGCATTCGCTGCGGGCAACTGCTCGGCCGGCAGCAGCCGGGCGATCATCGAGGAGCGGGCCGGTGCGTTGAGGGCGAAGCAGACGGCCTGGAGGGCGACGACCGCGTACAGCGGCCCGACCCGCTCGATGCCCGCGACGGTCGCCGCCACCAGGGCGAGGGAGAGCACGAACGACCCGGCGGCGCTGAAGAGCCCGAGCTTGCGCCGGTCGACGGTGTCGGCGACGGCACCGCCGTAGAGCCCGAAGACGACGAGCGGCACGAGTGAGCAGAACCCGATGAGCCCCACGGAGAACGCGGACCCGGTGATGTCGTAGACCTGGAGCGAGACCGCCAGCGCCGTCATGCCCTGGCCGATCCAGGAGACGGTGTTCCCGAACCAGAGCCGCCGGTAGTCGGGCGAGAGCCGCAACGGGGTGAGGTCGGCGAGTATGCGGCGGCGTGCGGGCGGTTCGGTCGTTTCGGTCACAGAGGATGGTAGCCGCGCCCGCCGCGGGACCACCCGCCTGCCCCGAGCCCCGCCATCGCCCCGCCCGCGGTACGGCCGGAACCTCACGGGGAAGGACGCCGCACAGACGGCTTTCCGCCCCTCTGTGCACCTGATTCAGCCCCATTCTTGACGGGCTTCCTCTTCGTGCTCAAGGCTGGTCGGCACGGAGACCGAGCAAGCACGCGCATCCTCAGGAAAGAGAATGCCGTGATCGCCGACCGATGGGACCTGCCTCCTCCCTGGGCCGCCCGTCCGCTTCACCGGCACCACGGCACCAGCCTGCCGACGACGTACCGCGGGCCCCAGCAGGGCGCGAACGCAGACCGATCATTCATCCCCGGGACATCGGACAGCCCCGCTCCCGCGGTCTCCACGAGATGGCCGCAACCACCGTTCAAGGATCGGAGTCCACCCCGCGTGAACACTTGATCGAATTGGCGGCTTGCCTGAAGCAGATGCGCCCATCGGACGCGACGGGAGGCAGAGGATGCACGGGGGAAGGATTATTCATGGCCTGGGATGAGTGGGAACAGCTGAAGGCGGACGCCGTTCAACGTCACGCCACTGGAATGCAGTTGAACCAACTCGGCCCCGGAGAAGGCGGCTCGACCGCCCTGCCCGGGCAGACCGGCGACCTCAAGGTGGGCAACGGCGATCTGGTGAAGATCGGCAGCCAGGCACACGGCCTCTACAACAAGCTCTGGGACAAGGCCCGGGTGGCCGTTCCCAGCAGCGACAAGGCAGCCGGTGACCTGCGCCGCCAGGGCTTCGCGTTGGGCGGTGGACTCCAGCACGGGAAGGCCAAGGACGACGCCGGCCCCGTCATGGGCGAACTGTGGGAGAGCGGCGTCGAGAAGAACTCGGAGTACACCGAGCAAGCCGTGGAGGCGGCGGCGAAGGCGCACGGTCGTGACGACCTGATGGACAACAGCATCGACGAGAAGGCACGCAGGTCCACCCAGGACGGGTTCCTGGCCGCAGGTACGAGCACCAAGCAGCTGAATCCTCACCTGAAGACGGACATCTGACCGCATGTCCGAGGGCTGCGCCCTCCCGCCTCACATCGAAAGGCTTATCCCGTTGTCTGCCCATGGATCTCTCCGACGTCGCCGGTTCATCGGCAGGGTCGTCTCCCTATCGGCCGCCGTCGCCCTCACCGTCACCCTGTCGGCGTGCTCCGGCGACGACCCGCCCAAGAAGGCGTACACCGTGCCCGCGTCGCTGTGCGGGATTCCCGTGGACCCCGCGCTGGTGAAGGCCGCCCTGCCAGGCGGTGACACCCTCTCATCAACCACCTCGAAGCCGAACGGCGGAACCGGCCGCTGCAACCTGTCCGTGGACGGCAAGGAGGCTCTGAGCCTCGCCCAAGCCTGGTGGGGGGACGGAGACAACGCGGCAGGCGTCTCGCAGGGATACGCCGAGACGGACGACGGGACGTTGTCGGAAGACGAGCGCTTCGTCTTCACAGGCAAAGCCGGCGTTGGCAAGACCATTTCTTCCTGCGAGATGTCGGAGCACCCGGAGCAGGACCTCTACACCGTGGTCCAGACCCGCGACTCCGGCGTCGACGACCCGGACGCCATCGAGAAACTGCTCATCGCCTACACCAAGGCCGTCGAGGGGTCGGACGCCTGCGGGTGACCCCGCCCGACGCGTAAAGGCGGCGTCCGGCCCTGGCCCCGCCGGGCGCCCCTCACCGCTGTTCGGCCGGCTGCCGCACCAGGGAGTCCCACAGGGCCACGGCGTGGTCCACGGTGGAACGGAGCCGCTCCAGGGGCACGCCGTCCCGGGCCTCTATCGACAGCCCGTGCAGGAGGGTCGCGTAGAAGGCGGAGATCGCGCGCACGTCCGTCCCCGGCGCCAGCTCCCCCTCCTCGACGGCCCGCTCCAGCCGTTTCTCCAGCTCCGCGACCGAGGCCCGCCGCCACCGGGCCAGGTGCTCGGCGACCGCCCTGTTCTGGTGCGAACAGTTCGTGGCCGACAGCACGATCATGCAGCCGCTCGGGGTCTTGGGGTCGGTGAAGGCATCGATGTTGCCGCGCAGCATGGCCTCCACCGCGGCCCGTGCCGTCGGCGCCTCGCGCAGCGCGCGGTTGGTCGCCGAGCCCGCGGTGCGGTCGTAGAGCGCGACGGCCTCGCGGAACAACTGCTCCTTCGAGCCGAATGTGTTGTACAGGCTGGCGGAGTTGATGCCCATGGCGGCGGTCAGGTCCGTGAGCTTCGTGCCCTCGTACCCGAACTCCCAGAACGTCTCCATCGCGCGCCGCAGCGCCCCGGCGCGGTCGAACGCGCGCGGGCGGCCTCTTTCGGCCATGTCTGCCTCCTCGGACAAGGGTTGACCCCCGACCATCCTGCCTGTTTAGTATTTTTGGATCGTCCGACCTAAATATATGGCTCAGTTATCCACCTCAGCGAAGCGTGAACGGAGCGAGATGCCTCAGCTCGTGGACAAAGTGGCTCTGGTGACCGGAGGAAGCCGCGGTATCGGTGCCGCGACCGCCCTCCGGCTGGCGGAGGAGGGCGCGGACGTCGCCCTGACGTATGTGCGCGCGGCCGACAAGGCGCAGGAGGTCGTCAAGGCGATCGAGGCGATCGGACGCAAGGGCCTTGCCATCCAGGCCGACAGCGCGGACCCGGCGGCCGTCGTCCGGTCCGTCGAGCGGACCGCGGCGGAGCTGGGCCGGCTCGACATCCTGGTGAACAACGCCGGGGTCTTCCCCTACGGGCCGATCGAGGGCGTGACGCTGGAGGAGATCGACCGCACGCTGGCCGTCCACGTGCGTGCCGTCTTCGTGGCCACCCAGGCGGCCCTTCCCCACCTGGGACACGGCGGTCGCGTCATCAGCATCGGCAGCTGCTGGGCCAACCGCGTGCCGGTGCCGGACGTGACGCTCTACGCCATGAGCAAGTCGGCGCTGATCGGCTTCACCAAGGGGCTGGCCCACGACGTGGCGTCCAAGGGGATCACCGCGAACATCGTGGACCCCGGGCCCACCGTCACCGACATGAACCCGGACGGCACGGACGAGGCCGAGGAGGAGCGGCTGAGGACCGCGGCGAAGGTTCTGGGGGCGGGGGCCGACACCGCGAAGGCCGTGGCCTTCCTCGCCGGTCCCGACGCCCAGTGGATCACCGGCACCTCTCTCGCGGTCGACGGCGGCTACACCGCCTGACGGTGACGGGGCGCCGGACGGCGACGAAGGCGAAAACGACGGCGACGGCGACAGCGACAGCGACAGCGACGGTGCCGTCGTCCTGACCCGTGGGGCCGATCGCCTACCGGTCGGCATCTCCGGTCGACGTCACCGATCGGCACCCCGTACGGGGCCGCGCACGGGGCCGCGCACGGGGCCGCGCACGGATGCCCCTGGGGGCGTCGTTCGTGCGGTTCCTACGATGCCCGTATGAAGCATCGAATCGCCCTCGACCAGTGGGAACAGCGCACACGGACCCCCTTGCTCGCGCTGGCCGCGGTGTTCGCCGCCGCCTACGCCGTCCCCGTCCTCGCTCCTGACGCCCCGGGCTGGACGCACACGGCGTGCCGGGCGGCCGAGTGGGCGGTATGGGCGGCGTTCGCCGGCGACTACGTGACGCGGCTGCTGCTCGCTCCCCGAAGGTGGGCTTTCGTCCGCGGCCACCCGCTGGACCTGCTGGCGGTGGCCCTGCCCCTGGTCCAGCCGCTGCGGCTGCTGCGGCTGGTGTCCACGCTGCTGCTGGTGGGCCGGCGGGCCAGACACGCCCCCCAGATCACGATGACCGTCTACGTCGCCGGGGCCGTCGTCGGCCTCATGATGTTCGGTTCGCTGGCGGTGCTCCAGGTCGAGCGGGAAGCGCCGAACGGCAACATCCACACGATCGGGGACGCGGTGTGGTGGTCCTTCACCACCATGACGACCGTGGGATACGGAGACCTGGCGCCCACCACCGGACTCGGCCGTCTGCTCGCCGTGGGGCTGATGCTCTCCGGCATCGCGCTGCTCGGTGTCGTCACGGCGAACATCGCGGCCTGGTTCATCTCGCGATTCGACCGGGACGACGCCGAGGGACGCAGACAGACGGCCCTCCTGGAGGCCCTGACGGCGGAGGTCACCGCTCTGCGGGCCGAGGTGGCGGGCCTGGCGGGCGCCGCCGGGCCCGGAGCACCGAAGGTGCCCGGCCCGTCCTCTGCCGGACCGTGTGCGCACGGACCGGAACGTGGTCCCGGGTGAGCGGGGCGACGCTGCCGCCAGGGCTCGGTCACTCGGCCGGACGGGTACCGGGCGGCAGCGGATCCGGGGTGTCCGGGTGCTTCCTCAGCCGGAGGATGGCGGCGATCAGCCCACCCCAGACGATGAGAATGGCGATGATCATCATGATGATGGCGCTGGTGGACATCAGTGCTCCTTCCGGTCGGCCGGCGACTCCATGTCCAGGTCGATGTCCTCCCCGCCGGCCGGCCATGGCATCAGCGAGAGGATCACCCCGACCAGCAGTGCTCCGATGGCGACACTCCAGCCCGCGGAGAGCAGGAACCCGGTCGAGTAGCCCTCGTAGTTCTCCTCGAACTCGGTACGCAGGCTGTCGACCATCATCCAGCCCAGCACCAGCGGTGTGATGAAGCCGAGACAGATGCGCCACCAGTGGCCGAGCCGGACGGCGGAGGTCGCGTCGGCGTTCTCCTGGAGGCCGGGCAGCTGCCGCAGCACCCAGACGACGACGATCAGCCCGACCAGGGCGGCCAGGGCGATGCCGTACTGGTTGATGAAGTGGTCGGACGCGTCGAGCAGATAGATGCCCGACTTGTTCGGGAAGAGCAGGACCGACACCAGCGCGATCAGGCCGCCGATGCCCAGGACCGCCGGCATGCGGCGCATACCGGTCCGGTCCTGCACGGCGGAGACGACCACCTGCACGATGGAGATCAGCGACGAGAGCCCCGCGATCACCAGGGAGCTGAAGAACAGCACGCCGAAGAGGCCCCCGAGCGGCATCTCCGAGATCACCGCGGGGAACGCGACGAACGCCAGGCCGATGCCCGCGCCGGCGACTTCGTCGACGCCGACCCCCGAAGCGGTCGCCAGATAGCCCAGGGTCGCGAAGACCCCGATGCCCGCGAGGATCTCGAACGAGCTGTTGGCGAAGCCCGCCACCATCGCGGAGCCCGTCAGGTCGGCCCGGCGGCCCAGGTAGGACGCGTACGTGACCATGATGCCGAAGCCGATGGACAGCGAGAAGAAGATCTGCCCGTAGGCGGCGACCCAGACGCTGCCGTTGCCGAGCTCCGACCAGTTCGGCGTGAAGAGGGCGTCGAGCCCGAGGGCAGCCCCGTCCAGCGTGAGCGCGCGGACCACCAGCGCGGCGAACAGGACGAAGAGGAGCGGAATGAAGATCTTGTTGGCTCGCTCGATGCCTCGCCGGATACCGAACGCCAGGATGACCAGCACGACCACCCACACGGCGATGAGCGGCCAGAAGACCCCGGGGACGAAGCCGTCGAGGAAGCTCGGTGTCTCCGGTGCCCGCAGGAAGTCGCCGAAGAGGAAGGCCTCCGGGTCGTCACCCCACTGCTGGCCGAAGGAGAAGCCCACATAGCGGACGGCCCAGGCGATGATGACGGCGTAATAGGTCGCGATCACGAAGGAGATCACGACCTGCCACCACCCGATGGCCTCGGCCGGCCGGGCCATCCTGCGCAGGGCGGCCGGCGGCGACAGACGGTACTTCCGCCCGATGGTGTACTCCATGATCAGCAGCGGGATGCCCGCCGTGAGGAGCGCGATGAGGTAGGGCAGCAGGAAGGCCCCGCCGCCGTTCTCGTAGGCGATGGCGGGAAAGCGCCAGATGTTTCCGAGTCCGACGGCCGAACCGATGGCGGCCAGCAGGAAGCCGGTGCGGGTGGACCATTGCTCACGTGGCTGCGCTGTCATATGCGGTCCTCGGGTCTCCTCATGCCGCTACGGATCTGGCTGATGGCACGTTAGCGCGGAGAGGGACCCGGCGGCACGGTGACCGGGCCCGGGAGACGGAGGCCGCAGGACCGGGGCCCGTCGTCGCCCGGTCGCCTTCACCCGAAGGGCGGTCGCGACCGGTCGTCGGCGCGGCCGGGCACGGAGGCCGGCCGGGGTCCGGTGCGGGTCGCTTCGCGGGCCCGGCCGCGGCGGATCACCCAGGCCGCCGCGAGCAGCAGGGCCAGGACTCCGGCCAGGGCGGCGGGGCCACCGCCCCACGCCCATGCTCACGCACACGTGCGGTGAGGCCCCCGGGGCCCGCGCACCGTGATGTGACACCTGATATGAATGAGGGCAGCCTTACCTAACGAACCAGGGATGCGCATGCCACTCGCGGTCAACTCCCCCGTGCGGAGCACGGCGCTGCTTGCCGACGTCTACCGTCGACTGCACGCCGTCTCCCCGCTGTTGAGCATTGAGGCGGGTCCTCCCGAACCGGGCGGCAATTGGGTCACCGGGCGGCAACTCACCGAGGACCAGGGCACGCTGGAGCTTCTCATCGCGGCCGAGGAGTCGCGCATACGGGACCTCTACGGTGTGCGGGCGCGGCGTGACGTCGCTGCCACGTGGGTGCTCCACCGCTACGCTTTCACCGTCGCTCTCGCGATGAGCGGTCCTTGGTATCTGGACCGGCGAGTGCCGCGGCTCTCGCCGGACGGTGTCGCTTACGCATGGCGGACGCGCAGGGTCGCGGTGGCCGAGGCGGAGAGCGTGAGCTGTCTGATGTCGGATCCCGCCGCGGGGTCGCCAGGGGTGCGGGCCGTGGCCGACGAGGAGTCGCTGCGGGCGGAGTTGCGTGACGCGGTGGCCGCTCATCTGGCCCCCGTGCTGGAGGCGTTCCGGCCGGCGATGCGCCGCGGGGCGCGAGCGCTGTGGGGGATGGCGACCGACGAACTCGCCGAGGGGATCTGGCACTTGGGGCGCGCCCTGGGTGATCAGCGCGAGGCCACCCGAGCCGCCGAGGCCCTCCTGCCCGGCGGTACGGCTCCGTACGCCGGCCGCGCGGGGTTCCGCGACGCTCCGCGCCCGGCCGGTGGGACGACCCGCACGCGGAACGGCTGTTGCCTCTTCTACACGATCCGCCCCGACGAGATCTGCGACACCTGCCCGCGGCTCTCCCGCTGACGGCACCGCCGTTCACGGGCCGCGACCGGCCGAACGGGCAGGTGGGGGCCGGGCGTCGCGCCTCGTCCGGCCCCACTGTCCGTCCGGCCCCCCGTCCGTCCGGCCCCCTGTCCGTCTGTCCGTCATCCGTCCGACGGCTACGCCTTCGCGGCGTCCACCGTGTACGTCTTGGCGATGTCGTCCAGGACGGCGTTGGCGCCGTACAGGCCGACCGCGCTCATCCAGATCTTGTCGTCGACCTCGTGGATGCTGCCCTTGAGCTGCTTCCAGAGCGGGTTGGCCTGGAACTTCTCCTTGGTCTTCTTGCTCAGACCGGCCTCGTCGGCGTACAGGGAGATGAAGATGTCGTCGGCGTCCATCTTCGCGACCTCCTCGTCGGAGATCTCGGTGTTAAAACCGGTGCCGGTCGCGGCCGCCGGCTTGTCGAAGCCCAGGTCGTTGACGATCACGCCGACATAGGTGTCTTCCTTGTAGATGCGGGTCGGACCGTCGACGAACCGGACCACCGACACCTCGGGGTTGGCGCCCTCGGACTTCCGGACCGAGTCGCCGATCGTCTTGGCACGCTTCTCGAACGAGTCGACCTTCTGCCCGGCGAGGTCCTCCTTGCCGAGGGCCTTGCCGACGAGCTGGAGGTTGCCCTTCCACGTACCGCCCGTGGTCTCCGAGAAGACCGTCGGGGCGATGCCGCTGAGCTGCTTGTACAGCTTCTCGTGGCGGACCTTCGCCGACAGGATGAGGTCGGGCTTCAGCGCGATGATCTTCTCGAGGCTGGGCTCTTCGAGGGTGCCCACCGGAGTGGCCTTCGGCGCGAACTTCTTCGAGTCGGCGCCGAAGTAGGCGGGCAGCTTGTCGTCACCGCCCGCCAGGCTGGTGAACCCCACGACCTCGGACTCCAGCGCGAGCGAGGCGTCCACGAAAGTCATGTCGAGAGCGACGATCCGCTTGGGCTGCGCTTTCAGCTGCGTCTTGCCCATGGCGTGTGTGATCGTACGGGGGAACGCGGCGTCCGAGGCCGCCGAAGCCTTGGTGTCCTTGCTGTCGGCGTCCTTGTCCGCGTCGCCTCCGCAGGCCGCGGTGGCGAGCAGGCCGACGGCGATGGCGGTGGCGGTGACCGTACGGCTGAATCGGCCGGCCCAACGGGTTTTCATGGAGGGATCCCTTCACTCACTGATCAAAGCGATGCAAGGATAGGCTCACCTAACTAAATGTTTCCGGCCACGGAGGAGATCGTGACCCAAGCGCTACCTGCGCCACCCACGGAGGCGCCACGCGGCGTGACAGCCAGTCATGCCGACAGGCGGATGCTGGGGGTGCTCGTACTGACCGGTCTCCTGGTGGCCTCGGTGGTCTTGAGCATCGTCTTCGGCACCAAGGCGCTCAGCCTGCAACAGGTCTGGCACGGGCTGTGGAGCGCGACCGGCACCGAGAGCGACGTGATCATCCGCTCACTGCGGCTGCCGCGCACCGCCCTCGCCGTCGTCGCCGGATGCGCCCTCGGGGTCGCCGGGGCGCTGATGCAGGGCCACACCCGTAATCCCATCGCCGACCCCGTGCTGCTCGGAGTCAGCGCCGGGGCCGGTATGTTCGTCGCCGGCGCGATCTTCTTCCTCGGTGTCACCACCCTCTACGGATACGTCTGGTTCGGCTTCGCGGGAGCGCTCCTCTCCTCCACCGCCGTCTACCTCGTCGGGACGTACGCGCGGGGCGGGGCCACCCCGGTCACTCTCGCGCTGGGCGGTGCCGCGATCCACGCGCTGTTCACCGCTCTCACCGCGGGCATGCTGATCCTCGACGAGCAGGCACTGGACACGTACCGGTTCTGGACGGTCGGATCGGTCGCCGGCCGGCCCGCCGACATCACGCTCCAGATGCTGCCGTTCGTCGCCGCCGGTCTGCTCCTGGCCGCGGCCAACGCCCGGGGGCTCAACGCCCTGTCGCTCGGCGAGGACATCGCCCGCGCCCTCGGGGTGCGGATCGCACTCACCCGGCTGACCGGGATGGCCGCGATCACCCTGCTCACCGGCGTCGCCGTCGCCGCCTGCGGACCGATCGGATTCGTCGGGCTGATGGCCACGCACATCGGCCGCGCCTACACCGGACCCGACTACCGATGGGTACTCGTGTACGCGGGGATACTCGGGGCCGTCCTGATGGTCGGCGCCGACATCCTGGGCCGTGTCGTCGCCCGGCCCGGGGAGCTTCCGGTGGGCATCATGCTCGCGTTCATCGGCGCACCGGTCTTCATCCACCTCGTACGCCGTCGTAAGCCGGTGCGGCTGTGAACGACGCGAACCAAGGGACACCGACGATGCTGAAGACGTCCGCCGAGCCGGCCGAACGCGGACCCCGTCAACCGTCGCCCGTCCCGGGGCGCAGGGCGTTCAGAATCGGCCCCGCCTCCGGGGTGTGGCGGACCAGGGACGTGCTCGTCCCGCTCGCCGCCACCTTCGCCCTGTTCGCCGCGATCGTGGTCAACACCGGCCGCGGCGACTTCGCGATCTCCGTACCGGAGGTCGTCGAAGTGCTTTTGGGCGGCGGCGACTTCGCCTCCCGCATGGTGGTGCTGGACTTCCGTCTGCCACGCTCCGCCGTGGGTGCGCTGGTCGGGGCGGCGCTCGGCCTCGCCGGAGCGATCGTGCAGGGCATCTCCCGCAACCCCCTGGCCAGTCCGGACATCCTCGGTGTCACCGCCGGCGCGGGCACCGGCGCGGTCGCGGTCATCGTCCTCGGCGGGGAGTACGGCAGCGTCAGCGGCCCGCTCGCCGAGATCGGCGTACCGGCCGCCTCGGTGCTGGGAGGGCTGCTGGCCGCCGCCCTCGTCTACCTCCTGGCGGTGCGCCGCGGGCTGTCCGGATACCGGGTGCTGCTCGTCGGCGTCGGTATCCAGGCCGTGCTCTCCAGCCTGATCTCCTGGCTGCTGGTGAAGGCTTCGATCGTCGATGCGGGGCGGGCCATCCTCTGGCTGACCGGCAGCCTCAACTCCAGCACCTGGGAGAACGCCGCCGCGGTCGGCTGGGCGCTGGCCGTGCTGCTGCCCGTCGCCCTCGTCCTGTCCTTCCCCTTCGGTGCGCTGAACTTCGACGACGACACCGCCCGTGGGCTGGGCGTACGGATCAACGCGGCCCGCGCCGCACTGCTCGTGACGGCGGTACTGCTCACCGCGACCGCGACATCCGCCGCCGGGCCCGTCGCCTTCGTCGCGCTGGCCTGCCCGCAGCTCGCGGTCCGGCTGATGCGTACCGGCACGCCGCCCCTGCTCGCGTCGACCCTGCTCGGGGCGGCCGTGACGGTGTGGGCCGATGTCCTGGGCCGTACGGCCTTCGGCTCCGTCGAACTCCCCGTCGGCATCCTGACCGCGGCGCTCGGCGCCCCCTACCTTCTCTACCTGCTCGCCCGGAGCGGAAAGGCCAAAAGGACATGACGGAGACGGTCGACATGAAGGATCTCGCGGGCGCCGCCCCCGAGCGGGCAGCGGTTCGGCTCCGAGCCGAGCAGCTCACTCTGGGCTACGGCGACCGGACCGTCGTCCACGGCATCGACCTGGAGGTCCCGGACGGATCGATCACCGCGGTGATCGGCCCCAACGGGTGCGGAAAGTCCACCCTGCTGCGTTCGTTCGGGCGGCTGCTCAAGCCGACGAGCGGTCAGGTGCTGCTGGACGGCACATCGGTCCATGCCATGCCCACCAGAGAGGTGGCGGGCCTGGTCGGCCTGCTGCCGCAGTCGCCGACGGCGCCCGAGGGGCTGACCGTCGCCGATCTGGTGGCCCGTGGCCGGCACCCGCACCAGAGCTGGTACCGGCGCTGGTCCTCCGACGACGAGAAGGCCGTGGAGCGGGCGTTGCGCCGGACGGGGACGTACGAGCTGGCCGAGCGGACGCTGGACGAGCTGTCGGGCGGTCAGCGCCAGCGCGCCTGGATCGCGATGACGCTGGCCCAGGACACCGAGCTGCTGCTGCTCGACGAGCCGACCACGCACCTGGACCTGGCCCACCAGATCGACGTCCTGGAGTTGGTCGGTGAACTGCACCGGGAGACCGGCCGGACCATCGTGATGGTGCTCCACGAGCTGTCCCTGGCCGCGCGGTACGCCGACCGGCTGGTGGCGATGAAGGACGGCCGGATCGCGGCCCAGGGGGCCCCCGCCGACGTACTGACGGAGGAGCTGCTGCGGGACGTCTTCGGGCTGCGGGCCCGCGTACGTCCGGACGAGGAGAGCGGCTCCCTTCTGGTCATACCGCTCGGCCGGGACCGCGAGCCACAGGACTCCGTCGCCTGACGGTTTATCAGGACAGTGGCGCGCCCGCGAGGTTGACCCGGTCGCGCCCGCCCCGCGGCCCTGGACGCCCCTTCCCGGAAAGACGCAGGTTAGGCTAGCCTAACCTGCGTCCAGTTCACGACGAAGGGCATGACCCGCCATGCTGCGCGCCCAACTCCTCGACCGTCAGGCACGGCGCGAGTCCTCCGCTCGCACCTATGCCCGCACCCTGCCCGTGGCGCCGGCCAGGGCAGCCGGAGCCATCGTTACGGGCACCGATGGCCGTACGTACATCGACTGCCTCTCCGGGGCCGGCACCCTCGCTCTCGGGCACAACCACCCCGAGGTCATCGCGGCCCTCCAGGCAACCCTGAGCTCCGGCGCGCTGCTCCACAGCCTCGACATGATCACTCCGCAGAAGGACACCTTCACCACGGAGCTGCTCGGTCACCTCCCCGGCGGCCTGCGCGACGACGCCCGGTTGCACTTCTGCAGCCCGGCCGGAACCGACGCCGTCGAGGCCGCGCTGAAGCTCGCCCGCCAGACGACCGGGCGCCGGGGCGTCGTCGCGTTCACCGGCGCGTACCACGGCATGACGCTGGGCGCGGCCTCCGTGTCCGGCCCCGAGGGGATGCGCGCGAGCGGTCCCGCCGACGCCCAGTCCGTCACTCGTCTCCCGTACCCGTACGGCTACCGCTGCCCGTTCGGCGTCGGCGCCGAGCAGGCCGGGGTGCTCTCGGCACGGCTGCTGGAAAGCCTGATCACCGACCCGAGCAGCGGAGTGGAGAAGCCCGCCGCGGTGATCCTGGAGGTCGTCCAGGGCGAAGGCGGCGTGGTCGAGGCCCCCGACGCGTGGCTGCGGGAGGTCCGGAGGATCACCTCCGCGCACGATGTGCTCCTGATCATCGACGAGGTACAGACCGGCATCGGCCGCACCGGGCACTTCTGGGCCTGTGAACGTGCCGGAGTGACCCCCGACATCCTCGTCACGTCCAAAGCGGTGGGCGGCGGTCTGCCGCTCGCGCTCATCGCCTACCGTGCGGACCTGGACACCTGGCGGCCCGGCGCCCACACCGGCACGTTCCGGGGCAACACCCTCGCCATGGTGGCCGGGGAGATCACTCTGCGGACCGTCGCCGAGCAGGAGTTGACCGAACGTGCCGAGAAGCTGGGTGAACGCCTGCGACGAGGGCTGCGCGAACTGGCCGCCGACCACCCGGTGTTCGGCGAGGTACGTGGCCGCGGCCTCATGATCGGGGTCGAACTCGTCGACCCCGACGGCGAGGCCGGCCGTCTCGGCTCCCTCCCTCCCCACCCGGTGCTCGCGAAGGCGCTACGCGCCGCCTGCCTCGATCACGGTCTGATCCTGGAGCTCGGCGGTCGCGACGACAGCGTGCTGCGGCTGCTGCCACCGCTGATCCTCAGCGACATCGAGGCCGACTCGGTGCTGGAACGCATCGCCGACGCACTGCGCGAAGCGGAGCGCACCGCATGACGATTCCCAGCCCCGCCACCGCGGACCGGCACACCGCACACCGCCTCTCCACCGCTGTCGCGGGCGGCGCCCAAGGCCCGGGCGACCTGCGGGCCCTGACCACCGTCGTGCTCGGCGCGCTGGCCGACGGGGCTGTCGCACGCGGTGGGCCCCTGCCGGCCGGCGGCCCGGACGCGGTGACCGAGCGGGTCCTGGCCGTGTGCTCTCCCCTGCTGCCCGAGCAGGGCGTGGGCGCCGAGACCGCCCTGTACGGGCTCGTACGCGCCGTCGCCGAGGGTGCGGCCGACCCGGCCGACCCGGCCTGCGTCGCCCATCTGCACTGCCCGCCGCTCGCCGTCGCCGTGGCAGCCGACCTGGCCGCCTCCGCGCTCAACCCGTCGATGGACTCCTGGGACCAGGCTCCGGCCGCCGCGGTCATCGAGGAGCGGACCACCGCCGCACTGGCCGCGCTGGTCTACCCCGGCATGGCCGCGCCCGACGCCTTGATCACGAGCGGGGGCACCGAGTCCAACCTGGTGGCCCTGCTGCTGGCCCGCGAGCGGGCCCGCTCGGCAGGCGCCCGCTCCCTGCGGGTGCTGTGCGGGACCAACGCCCACCACAGCATCGCGCGCGCCGCGTGGATCCTCGGCCTGCCCGCCCCTGTCACCGTCGAATGCCGGGCGGGCCGGATGCTGCCCTCGGCCCTGGACCGGGCACTGCACGACACCGACGGCCTGCCGGCCCTCGTGGTGGCCACGGCCGGGACCACCGACGAAGGACTGATCGACCCGCTGCCCGAACTCGCCAGGGTCGCCGCCGCCCACGGTGCCGAACTGCATGTGGACGCGGCGTACGGAGGTCCTCTGCTGTTCAGCGACCGGCTCGCCGCACGGCTGCACGGCATCGAGTCCGCCGTGTCGGTCACCTTCGACCTGCACAAGCTCGGCTGGCAGCCGGTCGCCGCGGGCGTCCTCGCGGTCGCCGACGCCGGTACGCTCCAGCCGCTGTCGCTGACCGCCGACTACCTCAACGCGGACGACGACACCGAGGCCGGAATGCCCGACCTGCTCGGCCGTTCCATCCGCACGTCGCGCCGCCCCGACGCACTGAAGATCGCCGCCACGCTGCGCGCCCTCGGCCGGGACGGGATCGGCGCTCTCGTCGAACACTGCGTCGACACCGCCGCACAGCTCGCACGTCGCATCGATGCCGATCCCGGGCTGCGCCGCCGCCCCGGCGACATCGGCATCAGCACGGTTCTGTTCAGGCCGACCGCCGCCGACGCGCTGCCGGCCGAAGACGGCGACGCGCTTGTCGCGGGCATCCGGCGCCGGCTGATGCTCGACGGGCGTGCCGTCCTCGGCAGGGCGGTCGCCGAGGACGCCGACGGAACGCCCCGCCTGTGGCTCAAGGCCACGCTCCTGCACCCCCGGACACAGTCGGCCGAGCTCGACGTCCTGCTGAAGAGCGTCGCCGAAAGCGCATCGGCCAACGGTCCGGCAGTCGTCGGCCGGGCCGCCCCCACACGTACCGACGGAGGACCCAGATGACCCCCGGAGCCGAGTCCGCGCCCCTGGACCTGCTGGGGGTGGGCGCCGGGCCGTTCAACCTGTCCCTCGCCGCCCTTGCCGACGGAGTGCCCGGCCTGACCTCCGCCTTCCTCGAACGGCGCCAGGCCTTCAGCTGGCACCCCGGCCTGCTCATCGAAGGCGCCACCCTCCAAGTCCCCTTCCTCGCCGACCTGGTGAGCCTCATCGAGCCGGCCAGCCCGTGGTCCTTCCTCAGCTACGTCAAGGCCGGTGAGCGGCTGTTCCCGTTCTACTTCGCCGAGAAGTTCCACATCGACCGGGCCGAGTACGACGCCTACCTCCGCTGGGTCTGCGGGCAGCTGGCCTCCTGCCGCTTCGGCCATCAGGTGGACACCGTCCGCTGGAACGGCGAACGCGGCGTCTTCGAAGTGGACTTCACCCGCCTCGGCCCGGAAGGCGACGGCGAGGCGGTGGGCCGGCTGTACGCACGTAACCTGGCCCTCGGCGTCGGCACGGCGCCGCACATCCCCGAGCCGCTGCGCGATCTGGCGGACGACCCCGGCTCACTGGTCCTGCACTCCGCCGACTACCTGGCCCAGCGCGACCGGCTGCTCGCGGCCCGCCATGTCACCGTCGTCGGCTCCGGCCAGTCCGGCGCCGAGGTCCTGCTCGACCTGCTGCGGGCCCGGCCGCGTGGTGCGGAGGGGCTGACCTGGCTCGCCCGCACCCAGGCGTTCGCGCCGATGGAGTACTCCAAGATCGGCCTGGAGCAGTTCACCCCTGACTACACGCGCTACTTCCGCGGTCTGACCGAGGACACCCGCGACCGTCTGCTGCCCGCCCAGTGGCAGCTCTACAAGGGGGTCAGCGCCGAGACGCTCGGGGAGATCCACGAGGAGCTCTACCGGCGCACGATCGACGGCGGCTGGCCGGACGTGACCCTGACGCCCGGCGTCGCCGTGCAGAACGCCCACCGCGCCGGCGCACGGATCGAACTGTCCGTGGAACACGGACAGCAGGACACCCGCGCCCACCTGACCACCGACGCCGTCGTTCTGGCCACCGGCTACCGCGAGCGGTCCGTCGACTCGTTGCTCTCCCCGCTGCGGCCGTACGTCGCCCGCGACAACGCCGGGCGCCCCGAGGTCGACGAGCACCAGCGGCTCGTCCTGGACAAGGCCGTCACCGGGTCCGTCTTCGTACAGAACGCCGAACGCCACACCCACGGCGTCGGCACCCCCGACCTCGGCCTCGCCGCCTGGCGCTCCGCGGTCATCCTCAACGCGCTCACCGGCCGCGACACCTACCCGCTGCCCCGGCGCACCGCCTTCACCACCTTCGGCCTCGGCGGAAAGACCGCCGAAGGCCGTGACCACCAGCTGACCGCAAGCACCACCGTCGGAGGACGTTCGTGACCGTGCAGACATCACCGCAGGCCCACGCCTGGAACCGGGCCGGAAGCCTGATAACCGAGAAGATGCTCGGCGAACTCTCCTACGAGTACCTCTTCGAGCCGGTCGCCGACAGCGACCCGGTCACCGAGGGCGCCGACCCCGCCTGGCGCCTCGACCTGCCGGGCGACGTCACCTACCGCTTCCGGGCCCGCCACGGCGCCTTCCGCTGCTGGGTCGTCACTCCCGGCTCCGCCACCCGCCACACCGCCGACGGCCACGGGCCGGCCGACGACCCGCGCATCCTGGTCACGGACGCCCGGACCGTCCTCGGCCTCGGCGGCATGCGCCTCGCCGACGTGCTCAGCGAGCTCACCGCCACCGTCTCCAACGAGGCCATGCGCCTGGACCGGCCCATCACGGCGGCCGAGCTGGCGGCCCTCCCCTACGACCTGGCCGACGGCCACCTCACCGGCCACCCCCGCATCGTCGTGAACAAGGGGCGCGTCGGGTTCTCCGCCGCCGACCGCGCCCGCCTCGCCCCCGAGGCGCGCAACCCGTTCGCCGTGCGCTGGACCGCCGTCCACCGCGACCTCGCCAGCTTCCGCTCCGTCGCCGGCCTCGACGAGAACACCCTGCTCGCCGAGGAGCTCGACGAGTCGACCCGCCAGGCGTTCGCCGAGCGCCTCGCCGCCGTCGGCGGGGACCCCGCCGACTACGTCTGGATGCCCATCCACCCCTGGCAGTGGGACGAGATCGTCGGCACCCTGTACGCCGCGGAGATCGCCACCGGAAGCATCGTGCTCCTCGGCGACTCGTCCGACACGTACGTGCCGCACCAGACCGTGCGTACCCTCGCCAACGTCAGCCACCCCACCCGGCGTGACGTCAAGACGGCCTGCTCCGTACGGAACACCCTCGTCTACCGGGGGCTGAACTCCGCCGCCACACTCGCGGGGCCCGCCGTCACCGAGTGGCTGCTGTCGATCCACGAGAACGACGAACTGCTGCGCGACGAGTACCGCTTCGACCTCCTCGGTGAGGTCGCCGCCGTCTCCGTCAAGCACCCGCTCTTCAGCTCTCTCGAAGAGCTGCCCTACCGCTTCCACGAGACCCTCGGCGTCCTGTGGCGCGAGCCGCTGCGCACCCGCGTCGGCGAGAACGAACGGGCCATCTCCCTCGCCACCCTCCCGTACCGCGACCACGAGGGCGCAAGCGTCGTCGCACACCTGATCCGTACGTCGGGCATGACCCCCGAGGACTGGTTCGGCAAGCTGTACGACCTCATCCTCACCCCGCTGCTGCACTGGCTCTACCGCTACGGCGTCGCCTACTGCCCGCACAGTCAGAACCTCGTCCTCATCACCGACCCGGACGGCCGCCCCCTCCGCGTCATGATCAAGGACTTCGCGCAGGGCGTGGATCTCGTCGACGCCGACCTGCCCGTCCACGACACCCTGGCGGAGGAGGCGCGCAAGGACATGCTGCGCTGGCCGGCCCCGCTGATGGCCCAGTCGCTGTTCTCGTCCGTCTTCTCCGGCCAGATCCGGTTCCTCGCCGAGATCGCCCACGACGACTTCGGTTACTCACGCCCCCAGATGTGGGAACAGGTCCGCACCATCATCCGCGCGTACGCCGACCGCTTCCCCGAGGACGCCAAGCGCTACCCGGACCTGGACCTGTTCGCCCCGGACGTGGAACGCGTCTGCCTGAACCGCGAGCACCTCGCGGGCGAGGGCTTCGAACGCGTCGACCGCGACGAGGAGTTCGACGTCCGCTTCGGCCGCGTCCCCAATCCGCTGTCCGCCCCGGACCCGGAAGGCGCCTGGTGACAGGCGACCAGCGGCCGGCCGCCGCCTTCTGGCAGCGGCCGGCCGGCCCCAGGGCCCTCGCGGACCGCGCCGAGGCCGGAGACCGCATACGGGCGGCGTTCGCCGGCCGGTCGCCGGACCGGCTGACGCTGCTCGCACCGGACCCGCACGGCCGGTTCGCGGCCGTCGACCTCGACGGCGGATTCGCCCTCGACTCCGTGTTCGACGGTGGCTACGGCGCCTGCACCTACCTCTTCGCCTGGACCGTCGAACGCGGCACCGTGCCCGCCCCCGAGCTCCAGCGCTACTACGAGACGTACGGCGATCTCGTCCTCCACCCCGACCCGGCCACCCTCACACCCCAGCCCGGTGAGGACGGCAGCTGGTACGTGGTCTGCGACGCGGCCTGGCCCGACGGCACTCCCGTCGACGTCGCCCCGCGTACGGCGCTGCGCACCCGGCTCGCGGCGGCCGAGGAGCTCGGCATCGTCCCGTCCGTCGGGCTCGAACACGAAGTCACCTTCTACCGCGCGGACGGGACACCGCTCACCTCGCACGGCATCGACTACGCCCTCGGCGGCACCGAACCCCTCGCTCCCCTGCTGCGTGACGTGCGCGGCACGCTCCGCGAGGCGGCACTCGGGGTGGAGTCCGCGCGCGCCGAATGCCACCCGGGCCAGTACGAGATCGTCCTGCGGCACCGTGACGCGCTGGCGGCCTGCGACGACGCCATGATCCAGCAGACACTCGTCAGGCAGGCCGCGGCACGGCACTCCGTCAGCGCCTCCTACCTGGCCGCCGAAGGACCGGGGCAGGGCAGTTCCTGCCACGTCCACCTCTCCCTCAACAGCCTGGAGGGCCACAATCTCGGAGCCGACGACGCCGACCCCCGGAGCCCCAGCCGTCTTCTCGGTTCGTTCCTCGCCGGAGTGCTGCGTGCCGCCTCCGACCTGACCCCCGTCTGGGCGCCCACCACGAATTCCTACGTCCGCCTGCGCACCGGGGACTTCGCGCCCACACAGGTGCGCTGGGGCGCCGACGACCGCACGGCCGCCGTACGCCTCGCCGGACACGGGCCCTCACTCCGCCTGGAATGCCGGTTTCCCGGAGCCGACGCGCAGCCGCACCTCGTCGTCGCGGCACTGCTGGCCGCCGGGCTGTCGGGCATCGAGGACGACCTGCCCACACCGCCGGCCGGGGAGACCCTCGACCGGCTCGCCACCACCCCCTGGCAGGCACTGGAGCGCTTCTCGACGTCCAAGCTGGCGGCCCGCCTCCTGGGTGAGGAGTTCGTCGCCCACTACGCGGCGCTGTTCGGTTCCGAACTCGATGCCTGGTGCGAGACCGTCACCGACTGGCAGCGCAGGCGTGGGGCCCTGAGGTCATGACCACCACAGCCCCCGCACCGGAGCGCCCGGCGAGCCCCTTCAAGGAGCTCGCCGGGGCTCCGGCCCTGCTGTCGCTGCTCGGCTGGAGCCTCGTCGGCCGCCTCCACCTGTCGGCGACCCTCGTCGCACTCCTCGTCGTCGCCGCCGACAACACCGGCTCCTACGCCACCGCCGGCTTGGTCACCGGCGCGCTCGTGCTCGGCCAGGGCATCACCGGGCCGCTGCGCGGCCGTACGGTCGACCGGCGCCCCGCAGCCCGCATCCTCGTCTGGACCTCCCTGCTGTACGGGGCGGGGCTCGCCGCCCTCGCCGCCGTGCCCGAGGCCGCCGGCTGGCAGGCCCTGGCCGGTGCGGCCTTCGTCGTCGGCCTGGCCTGCCCGCCCTCCACCCAGGTCTCGCGCTGCAAGGTGGCCCAGCTCGCCGAAGGCACCCTGCGCCAGCGCGCGTACAACCTCCAGGCCACCGTCAACGAACTGGTCCTGGTCACCGGCCCCGGAGCCGCTTCCCTGTGCATCGCCCTCGTCGGCGCCCGCGCCTCCGTCGCCGCCTGCGGAGCGCTCGCCGCACTCGGCGGGCTCGGTCTCGCACGCGCCGTACGCCGCGCCGGGGTCGACGCTCCGCCCGCCCGTACGGGCGGAGCGGAAGCGGGTGACACGTCCTCGCTCGCCCGCAGGTCGCTGCTGCGCAACCCCGCGGCGGTAAGGGCCATCGCCGCCGTCACCGTCCTCATCGCCGGATTCTCGGTCGTCGACTTCATCCTGATCTCCTGGTCACACGCGCGCGGGGCCCCCGAACTCGGTGGGCTCCTCACCGGCGTGTGGGCCATCAGCTCAGCCGCCGGTGGACTCGCCGCCACGTTCTGGCTCACCGGCACCGCCGTACTGTGGCGCCGGCTCGTGCTCGTCACCGTCGGCGTCGCCCTGCTGCTCCCCGCACTCTCCGAACGGCTCGGCGGCGGCACCGCGTGGACCGTCGCCGCGGCCCTGGCCCTCGGCGGCGCCGTCATCCCGCCCGCGCTCGCCGCCCTCTACGACAGCGTCGCCGAGTTCGCGGGCGACGCGCACCGCGCCGAGGCGTTCGGCTGGATCGCCGCCACGACCACGGCTGCGTCCGCCGTGGCCAATCCGGTCGCCGGAGCCGTCCTCGACCGCTGGGGAGCGATGGCGGCGGCAACCATCGCGCTCACCGCGTGTTGCCTCGCCACCGCACTGATCACCGGACAGCGAAGGACCAAGAGCCTGACAGAACACATGAGTTGAGCGACCTCCCCGAGCAGGTCCGCCCGATCCGAGCCGCGCTGCCCCGGCACCGCACCGCCCGTACCGGCGACGCTTTCCTGCCACGGCACGGTCACTCTTTCGGTTGTCCCTGGCCGCGTATGACGACCCGTTGTCCCCATGGAGGGGAAGATCGCCTTGGCTGGCCGAGGGTCAGCACTGATGCCGAGGAGGCAAGCATGCATGCGATCGAAGAGCGGGTGAAGAAGGTCATCGCGGCACAGCTCGATGTCGAGGAAGAGGCGGTGACTTCCTCCAAGCACCTCGTCAATGACTTCGGAGCAGATGCCCTTGCGATGAACGAAGTCATCACGGGCCTCGAAACGGAGTTCCAGATGGTGCTCTCCGACGAGGAGGTTGAGAAGATCACCACGGTCCAGGGGGCCATCGATTGCGTCAGGCTTGTCGTAACAGGAGAGTAAGGGCGTCGGTGAACCCGGGCACCGCGCTGCGTCGTTCAACCCCGGCAGGAATGCCGTGGGGGCCACATACGGGTCGACGTGGGTGCGACGAGCCACCTGGACCGACACGGGTGCGATGACGTTCATCGCCGACGTCCGAGGTAGTGGCCAGCGCGCATGCGCGCTGGCCGGGGCCGCGCCGGATGGCCGGCCCCCCCTCCGCTGCCGCCGGCCGGCGGGCGGCAGCGTGCAGGACGGAAAGGCAAGAGCGGTTGCGGTTGCGGTTGCGGTTGCGGTTTGCGGCGAGTCCCCAGGCTGAGATCGACCCCTCACATCGCCGCTGCTCCCACGGCCGACGCGACGCATCAGTTCCAGGACTGGCCGATATTCCCCTGAAGGATGCGCCATTTATCGTTGCTCTGATAAAAGTCGGCGTTCGTCTGGCAGGCGGCGAAGTCCGCTTGCTGACTGCCGGCATGTGAAGGGACGGCGACTTCCCCGGTGGCGACATGGGGGCCGGCCTTGATGGCGTAGCCGAAGGACTTCAGGTTTCCCAGCTCCCGCCCGTACACCTTCAATCGCTGGCCATCATGAATGTTTCCCTGTCGCCGCTGGGAAGCGAGATAGAAGTTGACGCCCGCGTGGACGCCGCCGAGCAGCCATGCGTCGTTCACCAGGATCGACCATCTGTCCGTGTTGAGGATCGTGCCGGAGTCGGTGCCTGCGTTCTGAGAAATGGTCTGAAGGTTTTCTCTCAAAATGTCGTCGATACCGGCCCCTCGGGGCGCGTTCCCCTCAGCCGGTCGTAGGCCGCCCGCGATCAGCCCGTCGATGGCGTTGGTCTGACACGCCCTTCGCGTGTTGTCGTAGACCAGCCAGGCCACGTTCACCCGCGTCCGGTCGAATGCACTCCTTCCGTTGATCTGATCGGTCCCGGCCGCCTCGTAGAGGTGCCGCGCAGCGGCTGCGGCATCCGCGAAATCACTCTTGTTGCTCCAGGTCATGATGAGACTCTGACCAGCCAGAATGCGGCAGGCCAGGCAGGGAAGGCGGGCTCACTCGTTCGGGGGATGAAAAAGCGTTTCTCCAACGGCGCGTGCCCCAGCGCACGCCGGGATACGTGGAGGCGCGCTTTCGCGCGACGAGCGACGAGCGCCGAGCGCCGAGAGGAGCAGGTGCGGGCTGCTGCGGCAGACACACGCGAGCTGACCGAGCCGCCCACCGCCGCCCGGCCGCTTTCTCCGCGCTGCACCAGGACGTTGAGCGTCGGTCCGGGCGGGTCAGACGTCTTCGGGTGTGCCGAGGACGCGGCAGAGCCCGGACACCGAGGTGGCGAGCACGGTCAGGGCGGGCGGGGCGTCGGGGCCGAGGCTGTCAGGTCGGGGAGCGCGGGCGACGAGGCGCGGATCGACGGTTGGCCCGCCTGCGCACCATGTGCACACCGCCGCGGCCAGGTCTTCCACGGCCCGGACCGCTTCGGCGGTGGCCGGGTGGCCGGGTGCCTCGGCGGAGAGCTGCTCGGCGCGGCGGTAGAGGCTCGGCAGGTATCTCCAGGCTGCGACGGCCCGTTGGGCCGGCGCAGAGTATCGGTCGCTGTCGGTGGCCGATGGGACACGTGTGAGTGCGGCGGCGACGAGATCGTCGGCGAGCGGGCTGGGGCCGGGCCGGGTGGTCAGATGGACGGTGGCCGTCATGGTCGCGGTGGCGGTGGTCGCCGCGACCGTGGGGCGCAGGACGCCGTCCGGCCCGGGTGGTGCCGGAATGGTCAGCTGAAAGGTGATGCGAGCTGACTCCACGTTGTAGAGGGGCCACCCGAGGAGGTCGGCGAGGGCGATGTGCAGGGCGCTGCGGGCCGGGCCGACAGCAGCCGCCATGTGCGCGACGGGCTGCGGGTGGCCGTCGTCGTCGGACGTGAGCAGATGTCGGGCCGCGCTCACCAGCCCGGCACCCACGGCGCCGACTTGCCCGTCCAGCACCGTGCGGCAGGCCTGGGCGAGCAGTGCGGCCAGGGGCGCGGCCTGCCCCGGGCCCTCCTCGCCTTCCGCGCGCAGCGCGGGGGCCCGACCCGTGCCCGTATCGCTTGCGCAGGTCACGAGCTTCCCACGGAGACCACCTCGGTCACTGGGTGGCTTTCGACGTCGATGACGTATTCCCAGATCTGACGGGCCGTCTTGTTCCAGCTCTCGGCGGCACTGTTCCAGGCGTCTGCAGAAGGCTTGAGATTTCCGGCGGCCCGGTTGACGCTGTCGATTTCCTGGTTGTACAGCGTGAGACATTCGTCCACGGATCTGAAGGGGGTCTCATTCTCCAGAACGGACTGGGCGCTACCCCACCCTTCTTCGGCGAGGCCGCAGGCCGTGTTGACGCTTTCCGTCTTGACGGCGGCCAGAAGAGGATCGGTCAGATCCTCGAGCTTGAGCGTCAATTCCATGCAGGTCGCTTCCAGCTCGTCGGCGGTCATCCGGCCGGCGCGGAAGTCATCCGGTACCGCTTGGGGCACCAGCGCGTCCCATACCTGCTGTGCGGCTGTGGCCGCATTGTCCTGCACGGGCCAGAAACCGCGAACCTGCGCGGACGGGCCCCACATCTCCCGGATCTCCCCAGCGGTCTCGTTGTAACGCTTCAGAGTTTCCGCGACGGCCGTCGGGTCCTCGTACGTGTGAGCGATGCAGCCCTGCGCGACAGCCCCTTCGAGCTGGTGAAGTCGCTCGGGCAGACCCGTCAACCTCGGCGGAGCAGCAGCGAGCGCAGCCACGGCGGCCTCGAACCGGATACGCAGCTGATCGACGGTCGGCGGCCCGAATTCGGCGACCGGCTCACCCGGCAGGAGGGCATTCCACACGGCCCGGGCGGTGGCGAGGAATGTCCGTCGCAGCCGCGTCAGTTCCTCCGACTCGGTATGCCGATCAACCCAGTCCAGGCCCCCGCATCGGTCGTTCCAGTTCTGGTGGAGCCCGGGAATCTTCTCCGGCTGCCCGTCGCGGAAGGCGCTCACGGCATCCGTGACGCTCTCCTTCAACTGCCACACCTGCTGCAGCCATCCGTGCACCCCTTCGCCCTGCCCCGTGGTGCCGTCCTTGTCGACGGCATCGATCAACGCGGTGGCGGCCTCGCGAAACGGATCAGCCCGGCCCAGGACCTGGTACCAGACGCTGTCACGGTCGCTGACCGCCGCGTCCAGCAGTTGTGAGAGCCGGCTGCTGCCCAGCAGATCGCGCTGCTTGAGGGTGGACTCGATGGTCATGACGGCATTGCTGTCGTTCTTGTGGACGATGCGTCCCTTCAGCGTGGGCGTTGCCGTCTCCGCCGCCGGTGTCCCCCCGCCCGTGGCGGCGGTATCGGTGGGCCCGGTCTCGGTGCCCTGGCTGATCAGTTGCAGGCTCATACTGATCTCGGCCTTGTCGATGCTGATGACCGGCGGGTTGATCAGTGACAGCAGCGGCACGGTGGCATGCACGGTGCGCACCTGTGGGCCGGCTTCCGTCGCCTCGGTGTGCTGGTAGGCGAAGCGGAACGGCTTCGCGGTGCCGTCCTTCTCGAATCCGAGATCCCGGACCAGTTCGACCGCTTCGCGTGCGGCGAGGCCCTGTCCGTGTACCACCGCCTCGTAGGCCGCGCCGAGCAGCGCGCTGACCGGGACATCGTCGTCGCTCATCGCTCGCCCCCCACAGGTCCCGCCGGGACGATGTGATGGCGGCCGTTCACTTCGAGCCGCTCCACCGGCTGGCTGCGAACGGTGAACGAGACGGTGTTCACGTGTTTGGCGTCGGCGAGGGCCTGCTGGTCGACGGCGATACGGACGTCTGCCTCGGAGGAGTCGGAGGAGTCGGAGGGAGCGGATGAGGCGGAGGGAGCGACCTGATCGGCCACGAAGGAGACGGTGAAGGATACCTTGTCGATGGCCATCTGCGGCTGGATTCCCACACAGTCGCCGGCCGGCGTCTGGGACTGGCGTACGGTCTGGTCGGCTTCGGCGACGGCTTGCTGCAGGCCCTGCAGCAGGCGACGCATCGTCAACTCACTCATGTTGTTGTTCCTTGGTTGGATGATCCCGGCTCGCATCCTCATGGCTGCGCCGGCAGAGACCATTGCCTCCCCCGGTGGCGGAGGGGTGCCCGAGCGGGGAACGCGAGGAGTGGGCCGGCGCGGCAGGCAGGACCACGGGGTGGCTCGGGCGCCGTCTGCTGATGGCGGCCGGGGCGGCACTGGGGCCGGGACGGGGCAGTGCCGCCCCCGGATGCTCGGAGGACGGGCGTATGAGGATGCGGCGCCGGTGGACCGGGCGCCGGGATCCGTCGAATCCGTCGAATCGGTCAGTGCGTCTAGGTGCTGGCCTGATTGACGGTGACGGCGTTGTCGGTCAGCATCGTCAGAATCTTCTCCATGCCGGCCGGCATCGGTCCTTGCTCGGCCTCCACATGAACCGACATCGACGCACTGCGGGTGACCGATTCCGAACTCGAACTGCTGGAGTCGTAGCTGGCCTTGACCGAGGCGGAGATACCCCAGAAGCCGCCGCTCGCCGACGCCTCACCTCCGAGTTTACTGTCCTGCTTCTTGGTCGAGACCGAGTCGATCTTCACGTTGAAGTCGAGTGTCACTTTGGAGAGTTGCAGATAGGGGATCGGTACCACAGAGAGGAGAGGGACCGCGACATCCGTCTTCACCTCCTTCTTCCCCGTGGTGCCGTTGACGTTCGTGGGTTCCGTCGAGTTGTAGGAGAACGCGACCGTCTTGACACCACCGGTCGCGTCGAAGCCGACCTTGTTGATGAACTCCGCGGTCTCGCTCGCGGCCATCGCACTGGCGCGGATGACCCCCTGCAGCGGTCCCCCGATGATCTGCTCGAACGGCAGTGACAGTTCCGCCCCCAGATCGACCGGGGGAGGCGGCGCGTCCTCGCCCGGCATGAGCGGGACGTCCGGCAGGGAGAGTCCGGAGTCCGCGCTTCCGGGTCCGACCGGGGCCGGCTTCCCGGCCGTCGCCTTCGACGTCGTGGTTCCCTCCCTCGCCTCCTGCGCCGCCCTCTTCGCAGGCGCGGTCTTCTTCGTCGGCGCTGTCCTCTTCGCAGACGCTGTCTTCTTCGTCTCCGCCATCAGCCACTCCCTCGACCAGGTACTGGATCTTGAAGAGATCCTTTACGGCTCCCGCCCGCCCTCCCTCCCGACACGCAGAGCCCCGCGAAAGTCGTACAGGGCACGCGTCGACCACATCCGGCGCACCGCCCGCCACCGGCCGTCGGGCTCGCCCGTCATGGCGAAGCCCCCGCTTGGTCGGTACGGTTCACGGTGGTCGTCCGACCGGCGTGTGGCGGGGGCCGGCGTTGGGCAAACCCCGGCCGGCTGCGGCGAACTGCTGCTTCAGCAGCCGCTCGGACACCACCGCACCACCGCCTTGTGGCCCTCGGCTGTCTGCCGGAAGGCAGGCCCGACCGGTCCTGGCCCCCGGCAAGCAGCGGCACTCGCCCACCTGACTCGGCCGCCCGGTCCCGCGCGGCCGGCCCGGCAGCCGCGGGGGGCCAGGCGGTGGTCAGGCGAGGGGTTCCAGCCTCATGTCGGCGGGACCCTTGCCGGCGGTGTTGGTGCAGCGGTTGTCATCGGCCGGCCGCTGGAGCTGGAGGGTCAGGCAGGTGCCGAGGGCCTGCTGGCCGAAGGAGTTCGGGTGCAGGGACTCCTGGCGCTGGCCCTGGCTGACGCCGGTGGTCACGAAGCGCATCCACTCGCTGGTCTCGCCGGTGGGCGGGTGGACGAGGTCAGCCTGCCGGGTGGTGGTGGAGCATACTTCGCGCCCCTCGAAAGAACGGGACAGGTCGAGGAACTCGGCCCCACCGTCCTGGGCCGCCTTGGCGAGGACCGCGCTCATCTGCGGGACCAGTTCATCGTGCGCCCAGGTGAGATCCCGGTCGAAGAAGGGGCAGCCGCCATCGGTGAAGCGGTTGTACTTCTCGCCCGTGTAGCGCATCCGGGGGGCGTCGGGCAGCGGAGAGGGGTAGGACTGCAGGACCAGCCGGTAGGAGCCGACCGGGTGGCCGGCCCGGCCGAGGGCGGTCTTGACGTCGGCGAGAGCGTTCACAGCAGCCTGCCACACATCGGGGAGCCGCTTCTTGACCTGCTCGGCGGCGCTGGGCGCGCAGGGGGAGCCACCGACGGGCTTGAGGAAGCGGGTCACGCAGGAGGCGATGATGTCGGAGAAACCCAGGTCGTTGCCGCCGATCGACACCACCACCGCGCGCACCGGCTGCCCGGTCGCCGCCTCTTGGAGCTGCCCGGCCTGTGAGGGCTCACCCTTGAACGGCACGCCACCGTTCTCCAGCAGCCGCACCGCCGCGGCCGTCGCGCCCGAGCAGGCGAGGTTGAGGCGGCGGACATCCAGCGTGACGGACTGGACCTCGGAAACATCGGAGCGGTTGCATCCGTTGTCGAACGACGCCCCGTACACGCGCTGCGGATCGCTCCTGCCGGTCACCGGGTCGTGGGCCCGGTCGGTGTGAGACCAGCCATCCCCGGCCTTGTTGCTGTTACCGGCCCACCGGCCGCCCTCGCCAGAGATGTAACTGTCGCCCAGGGAGACCACCCACGGCGCATCGGCCGCAGCCCGCTCACCTCCTGACGCATCCGCAGGCGCCATGCCCGCCATACTCGCTGCGCACACGGCGGCAGCCGCAACCGTCATTGCCCTACGGCACCAAGAAGAGGAAAAGGTCATGCCGGGTAGAAGCCAGCAGGGTGACGTAAAGGCACGGGCTGCGCACGTTTTGCATCCGAACGGATCAAACGAGACCTGTTCCGGTGCCGGCGCCCCCACAGCACGGCCCGCGACGGCGCTTGCGAGACTTCTGGCCGACGAAGCTCAAGGAGCTGCGCGAGCACGGCCTGTGCCCGGGCAGGCTGACGGAGCGGACAGCACGCCTGCTCCAGGACGGCAACGCGGAGCCGTCCTGGTCGACGAGTCTGCCCCGCAGAGCTCAGGGCCTGAGACCAAGCCGCCGAACCGATCTTCGCCACCACGTGGGGCACAACGCCACCTGCACGAGCTCCTCCGCACCGAGCCATGCCCGTGACCGCCTCGCCGGCCGGCCGATCGGCCTTCGCCATGATCAGGAGGTAGCGGAAACACGGACTGCGGGCGCTACGAGAGAAGCGACTCCCTCGGTTCGCAGGACCCCGCATCGGCGAGGAACGCCATGGCGATGCTCATGCCGTTGAAGACGTCGAGGACGGTGCGTTCCAGACCCAGCAGGGCGTACGTCGACTCCCGCATGACCGTGTCGACTTCACGCCGCTCCGGCGTCCGGGTGGCCAGCGCCGCGGCGGCGGAGAGGGCGAGATGGCCGGTGCCCAGGAAGACGAAGCCGTAGGCGCCGACCTTGAAGGGCCGGACGGGGTCTCTCCGGGTGAAGGGGCGGGATGTGGCCACGCCGCTCATGACTGCTCCTTGACATGGGCATGGACGTCGACGGAGGTGGGGGCGGGGCCCGAAGGGGGTTGCCAGCCGAGAACCGGGCCCAGGGCCCTCAACGTGACCACCCGCGGCGTGGCACGTACGGCAAGGTTCCGGATGGACACGGCAAGGGGATGGGAGAGCCTGACGAGTTCACCTATGCGCCGGGAGCGGCGGCTGATACGGGTGGTTCGCCGGAGTCTGGCCTTGGTGTACGCAGCGAGCGCGGCCGGTACGTCGGTATCGCCTGCGAGGAGGTGCGCCACGACGACCGCGTCCTCGATGGCCTGGCAGCCGCCCTGGCCCATGTTGGGCGTCATCGCGTGGGCGGCGTCACCGAGCAGGGCCACCCGGCCGGCGTGGAACCGGGGCAGGGGCGAGCCCAGTTCGTGGAAGTCGTGGTGGAGGATGCCGACCGGATCGGGGTTCCGCCGGTCCAGCCGGTCCAGCAGCGCGGGTATCGGATCGTGCCACGCACCGAAGCGCCGGATCAGTTCCGCGTAGTGGTCGGTCGGCCGCGCGCCGGGGCCGGTGACCGTGGTGGCGTAGACGTAGATCCGGCCGTCGGCGAGGGGAACGACGCCGAAGCGCTCGCCTCGGCCCCACGTTTCGGTCGCCCGCTGGGGAGGCAGGCCGGCACCGGGCAGCACAGCTCGCCATCCGGCCTCACCGGCGTGACGCAGCCCGGAGTGCCGGGGGAAGAGCCGGCCGCGCAGGACACTGCGCATGCCGTCGGCCGCCACTACGACGTCGGCACGCAGATCGCCCGCCGACGTACGCACGACCACGGCATCCCCGGCGTCGTCCACACCGGTCACCGATACGCCGAGGCGTACGGCTCCGGGCGGCAGGGCGGCGACGAGGACATCGATCAGGAAGCCGCGGTGCACGGCGCGCGCGGAGAGCCCGAAGCGGGTGGAGACAGCGCCGCTGTCGGAGCGGCTCAGCCACGTGCCGTCGGGCGTGCGCAGCCCGACCGGACCGGGCAGGGCGTCACCCGCCCGCACTTCGGAGCCCAGGCCGATCGAGTCCAGGGCGCGCAGTGCGTTGGGGGCGAGCACGATGCCGGCGCCGATACCCGTGAGGGCGGGAGCCCGTTCACACACGGTCACGCGCCATCCGCGGCGGCTCAGGGCCACTGCCGCGGCCAGACCCCCGATGCCGGCTCCGGCCACGACGGCATGACGAACACCCATTCCGACTGCCTCCCCCACTCATCCACGCACCGCCTCTACAGCCGTAGAGGCGAACACTCCGCACTCTACACCTGTAGAGTGCGGAGTGTGACCCCACCTGATCGCCGAGACCTGATCGCCGACGCCGCCATCAGCACTGTGGCCGCCGCCGGGCTGCGCGGCTTGACCCATCGCGCGGTTGACGCCGCCGCGGGGCTGCCGACCGGCAGCACGTCGTACTACTTCCGTACGCGGAGCGCTCTGATCAGCGCCTGCTACCTCCGCCTGGCCGAACTGTCGGTCGCCGACGTGGACCGGTGGGAAGCGGAGCACGGGCGCCCGGACCCGGAATCCGCCGCGGAGGCGCTGGCCGCGCTGCTGCACCACTGGCTGACGGTGGAACGGGATCGCCAGCTCGCCCGGTTCGAACTCAGCCTGGAGGCGACCCGTCGCCCGGAGCTGCGTGCCGACCTGCAGACCGCCGGCCTCGCCGCACGGTCCAAGGCCGCCGCGGTGCTGGCGGCGCTCGGCGCTCCCGATCCAGCGTCGGCAGCGGACCTGCTCGTCGCCTGGACCGACGGCCTGTTGTACGACTGGCTCGCCGGCGCGACGGCCGCGACCCGCCCGGTACCCGACGTTACCGAGCTGACCCCGGTCGTCCGGCGGATGCTTGCCGCCGTGCTCTCCACCTGACTGACGCCCGCTCCCCCAGGCGCCACAAGGCCTGACCCACCACCGCCGCTTGTCCGGGTGCCTCGATGCCCGCCTCGCGAAGTCATCCAGGGTGGAGGCAGTGGTGTCCGCAGGGACGCCGACCGAGAAGTCCAGCCGGACCCGGGTGGCGAGTCCTGCCGCGGCGGCGTCCAGTGCGGTGGCGCGCACGAAGCGGTCAGAAGCAAGGGCAGCGCGAGTATGGATGCCATGGAACACGCCGGCAGAGATGTGCCCCTCCCAGGGCTACAACGCCCCCGGCGTACGGGAGCGGTGCCAAAAAAAAGGGGCGGATACGTCAAGCAGGTACGTGACCACTCGCGAGTCGCATCGCCTCGGCCGGCGCCTCATCAGGCGGGGCGCCACCGTCATGGTGAACCAGCACCGTCGTACGGCCCGCCAGTACGTGACAGGTGTGCAACCCGGCGACCGTGAGATCGAAAGTACGGCCGGCCGTACGGTAGTGCCGGACATGCTCGACGGTCGCGTCCGGGTGTTGCCTGCCTCGTCATAGGTGTACGTGGCGAACTTGTCGAAGCCGGGCTGGTCCTCGCGGTCGACCCTGCTGGTTCTCCAACCGCTGGGTGCCCCGCTGGGAGGTGTTGTCGACCTGAGTGATCTTCCCGGCCGCACCGTTGGTCAGCTGCGTCTGCAGGGGCTTCCCGGTGTAGGTGTGTACCCGGTGACGGCCTTCAGCCCCCGTCTCGATCCCCGGTAGCGGGACGAGCTATTTCGCGAACCTCTTGCCTTGGAGTGCGGGGCCGCGGAGCCACAAAGGCTACTGATCACCGCCGACCGGCTGGTGGCGTGGTCTCCACCGAGCTCGGATTCGGTTCTCCGAGCCGCTTCTGCTCCTGTTTCTCCGACGCTTGCGACGCCTCATCGGGCTCCTCCCGAAAGTCGTATCGCGACGGCACCCCGTTGTCCGGTGTCTCGCGGGGGGGGGCGGATCCCCACCCCAAGGACGGGTAGCAGTGACCTCCCGCACAGTGTGGGGAGCTTCCCCCGGCACCGACGCGGAGTCCTGAACGGCATGCGGGTGCTCAGGACCAGGCTTTGGGGGCCGAGTCGCGTCAGGGGGCCTTATCGGAGGAGCTTCAGCACTGCGCCCGCCAGCCGCTCCGCCGTCACCGCCGCGTCCGTGTCCGTGTCCGCGTCCGTGTCCGGCAGGACCAGGTGGCTGATGGTCATGCGGACCGTGATGTCCGCCGCGCCGGTGATCGCGGGCTCGTCCTGGTCAGGGAAGCGTTCGGCAAGCCAGGCGCGCAGGAGGGCCTGGGCGGCATCGAAGATGGGGTCCGCGCGGGCGGTGAGGTAGGGCAGCAGGCTGTCGGAGCCTTCGCGGGAGGCCATGACGACGGCACTGATCAGGGGGTTGTGGTGGGCCTCCGTGAGAACGTGGCGGATCGCGGCCTCCAGGCAGGCCCTGGTGTCCGGCCGGCCGGGGTGGAGGACATCGGCGACGCCCGCCAGGAACTCCTGGGTCTCGCGGACCACCAGGGCGTGCCCCAGGCCTGCGCGGCTGCCGAACTCCTTGTAGACCGAGGGGCGGGACACCTCGGCGTCGGCCGCCACGGCGGACAGGCTGACCTGGTTCCAGCCGTCGGCGGAAGCCTTGTCGCGCGCCACGTCCAGTACCCGCTGTCTCATCTGTCTCCGCCAGGCGACGCGGGGCGGATCAGGTGCGGCTGTCTCAGGGTCAAGGCTCCGGGTCCTTCGCGTGTCTGCCGCCATGGCCCAAGTCTGGCAGGAGGGGCGGACGGCATCCCCGCCCGGGCGGGGATGCCGGGGCGGGGGCCGGGATGGTGGGGGTGGTCTCAGGTGCGCTTGCGGCGCAGCATGAGGAAGATGCCACCACCGAGGGCCAGGGCCGCTGCGGCCAGGCCCAGGGGCAGCGCCACACCCGCGCCGGTCGCGGCCAGGTCACCGCCCCCGCCGGTGGCGGCCGGTTCATCGCCCCCGCCGTGCGCCTTGACGTCGTTGCCGTCGCCGTCGGAGTGGCTGTCCGCGCCGGAGGTTACGGAGCCCGTCTCCTTGCCGGCGAACTGCTTCTCCTGCTCCTCTGAGCCCGCCGCGGACTCGACGCCGTTCTCCGTGGCCGTCGCCTCCGGCGCCGCCGCGTCCTTCGCCGCGCCGAAGACGTACGCGCCCCGGTCCGCCGACCCGGCGTTCCTGCGGGTGCCGGTGATGTCCGTGGTGATCTCGGGCAGCGGTGTGCCGGACCCGATCGCCGGCGAGCCCTTGGCCAGACGGAAGTCGGGGGTCCCGTCGTTGCCGGGTGCGACCAGCTTCGGGTCGGCGATGAGGTCGTGCGGGCCCTTCACCTCGGGCGCACGGCCGCCGAAGTACACGTTGTAGTCGTAGGTGACGTCGACGTTCTTGCTCTTGGAGTTGGTGGCCTGGTTCGCCCGGCCGTAGGAGACGTTGTTGAGGAGGCGAACGTCCCGGCTGTCGTGGGCGAAGATGTTGGCGTAGCTGTCCATGCGGGTGCTGCGGCCGTTCTGGTACGCCGTGTTGTGCAGGATGTCGACGTGCTGGCTCTTGAAGGAGTGGATCCCCGAGCCGCCGTTGTCGTACGACACGTTGTTGGCGACCAGGACACGGCCGCGGTAGTCGGGGCCGGCTTCTCCGGCTTTCGCCTTGTCCTTGAGCGTGTCGATGATGATGCCGTTACCGTCCGAATAGCAACGGCACTTCTCCCACTTCACCTTGGCTTCGTTGTCGTGGACGACGTTGTTGGTGACGCGGATCTTGTACTTTTTGGGGTCGCCGCCGTCGATGTCCTGCGCGGCCAGAATCGAGATGCCGCTGGTCGCGAAGACCGCGTACCACGAGGTGGCGTATACATGGTTGCGGTCGATGGTCATGTAGTCCGCGCCGCGTGAGCCGATGCCGAGGCCTTGGCAGTGGTGGACGGTGTTGCCGATGATGTCGATGTGGTGAGGCCGGGCGCCCGTCGCCTTGTTGGGCTCGGCCCACACGCAGTTGGTGTTGTACGTGCCTTTCTTGGTGCTGGCGCCCCGCTCGGCCTCGGCGAGGGAGATGTTGGCACTGTTGCCCTTGACCTCCAGGTCGCGGACCACGATGTGCGAGGCGCCGTTGATACGGATGCCGTTCCACGCGGCGACCGGGTTGATCACGGGGTGGTGTCCGGGGTGCGCGCGGTAGGTGATGGGCGCCCCAGCCTTGCCGGAGCGGGAGACCACCAGGACGTCCGAGCGGCCCGGCTTCTCCTTGTACGTGCCGTTCATGATCGAGACGGTGTCGCCGGGCGCGGTGCCGTCCGCGGCCTTCTGGAGCGTGCGGAACGGCTTGTCCGGCGAGGTTCCCGGGTTGCTGTCGGAGCCACTGGGGCTGACGTAGTACGTCCGGGCTGCCGCCTCGGCCTGCGGTGAGCCGACGAGGCCGAGGGGTATGGCCGATCCGGCCAGAAGTGCGGACATTGCGTATACGCCTGTGCGTTTCATTGCTGCCTTTTCCTTGAGGGCGCTCGCGCGCACGGCACCGCGTCCCGGCCGGCCATGGCGGGGCGTCGTTCGTGCACGGGAGACCTCACGGGCGATCGAGGACAAGGGGCACCACCGCGCCCGTGGTCGGCGGGCACGGCAGGGCGGACACCGCCGACGAGGCTTCATCCGGGGGGCAGGCGGCCGGGAGACGACAGCGCGACGCATGAACGTGGCTGGTCAGCCACGGCGTTACCCACCGGATCGTTCCGTGGGGGGCGAGTTGCGTCAGTGACGGTGGCAGACCCCGGCTTCAGATGCAAGACGGGTTGCCGTGTAAACCTTCTGACGTTCAGTCAGGTTACGTTCAGTTTTCATGAACCTGATGCCAGAGGGTTGCGCTCTGGTGTGCTGGTATACCAGCATGCCGCCATGCCAAGCATCGATTACGAGACAACGGACGGCGCGCCCTCCCCGATGGCACTGCCTCCCCTGGGCCAGCCGGCCTCCCGTACGGACCGGGTTCGCGACGCCCTGCGCCAGGCGATCCTCGACGGGGCACTGCTCCCCGGCAGGGCCCTGGTGGAGCGCGAGCTGGCCGAGACGTACGGCGTCTCGAAGACCCCGGTGCGTGAGGCCCTCAAGCAACTGCGGGCGACCGGCCTGGTGGAGATCAACGCCTACCAGGGCGTGAGTGTCCGCCGCCCCGACGACAAGCTGGTCCGGGAGCTGTACACCGCGCGGTGCGCCGCCGAGCCGGAGGCGGTACGGCTCGGAGCCGAGCTGCACGGTGCGACGCGCTACGCCCAGGCGCGGCGCGCACTGGAGGATGCCTCCGCGCTGATCGGCTCCGGGGAGACCCAGGGCCTCGGCATAGCCAACCGGCGCTTCCACCGGGAGCTGTACACCGCGTGCGGCAACAGCTTCCTGTGTGCCTTCCTCGACCAACTGCAGGACCTGACCGCGTTCGTGGCGGGACTCGGCTGGCGGCTGCGGGCCACTTTCGAGGAGGAGGCCGCCGAACACGCGGCGATCCTCGAAGCGATGGAACAGGGCGACGCCGACCGCGCCGAGAACCTGACCCGCGCCCACATCCGCAAGGCCCAGCAGACCATCGCAGGTTCGCTCGGGGCCGAGAAGTGAACACCGAACTCTTCGCCCACCCGCTGTCGTTCCGCCGGGCCCCCCAGGCCCGGGCGGAGCAGCTGCGGGAGGCGGGGGTGGACCGGGTCCGGCTGGCGTACGCCTACCACGGCGGGCGCTGGCTGCTCACGACGAGCGAGCCGGCGGCCGTCGTGGACTTCGCCGGAGGCCGCTGGTTCACCGGGCGAACCGGGGGCGGCGGGCATGCGTCCATGGCGCTGCCCGTGCACGGCGATCACGCGACGACGGCCGCCGAGGCGCTGGTCGCCTCGGGGGTGGCGGTGACGGGCTGGCTGGTGGCGCTCCACCAGTCGGCCCCGGCCACCACCCGTCCCGAACTGGCCGTGCGCAACGCGTTCGGCCACCCCTACCGGCACGCGCTGTGCCCGGCCCAGCCGGACGTGGTGCGCTACGCCCGGGACCTGGTCGCCGGGACCGCCGCTCAGCCCGGGGTCAGCGCCCTGGAACTGGAGGCCTTCGGCTATCTGGGCTGGCAGCACGCGAGCGCCCACGACAAGGCGGGCGCCGCGCTGCGGCCCGTGGACCGCTGGCTGCTCTCGCTGTGTTTCTGCCCGGCCTGCTCCGCCCGCCTGCTGGAAGCGGGCGTGGACAGCGCCGAGGCGGCGGGCCGTACCCGGGCCGCCGTCCTGGCACAGCTCCATGACCCCCGCCCAGCGGGTGGCGGCATCGCCGAGGACGGCGCAGCCGCGCTCGGGCAGGAGCTGCATGACGCGCTGCTCGCGGTGCGGGCCGATGTCACCGCCCGTCTCGTCCGGACGGCGGCCGAGGCGGCCGGGGGCCTGCCGGTGTCGGTGCGGGCCACCGCCGACCCGTACGCCTGCGACGGGAAGTCGACCGGTGAACTGTCCGCGCTCGCCGCGGCGGCGGGCGGGCTCACCGTCACCAACCTGGGCGGCGACCGTGCCGCCCTGCGGCGGGACCTGCTCGCCGCGAGCCGCACCGGCACCCGTTTCGCGGCCGGCTGGAACCTCGGCGCCGCGCAGACGCGCGGTGAGGAGGAGCTTGCCGACATCGCCCGCCTCGCCCGCACCCACGGCGCGAACGCGCTGGTTCTCTACGCCTACGACCTCGCCCCCGCCCATCGGCTCGACTGGCTCCGCCGTCTGCCGCGTGCCTCTGCGGGCGAGGACCCGGCGCCCCACCACAGCCCACCCCACAGACAAACGGAGCCGGCTCGATGACCGGATACCTGATCCGCCGACTACTCCAACTGATACCCGTCGTGCTCGTGGTATCGTTGGTGCTCTTCCTCCTCCTGCGACTGATGCCCGGTGATCCCACCGTGGACATCCTCGGCCAGGAGGCCAGCACCGCCGACCGAGCGGCACTGCGCGCCGAACTCGGTCTCGACGCCCCCCTGTGGAAGCAGTTCACCGACTGGATCGGCGGCATCGTCCGCGGTGACCTCGGAGCCTCCTGGCTGACCGGGGAGAAGATCGGCGCCGTACTGGGCGACCGGTTCGCCGCGACCGCCGAACTCGGTCTGATCGCTCTGGCCTTCGCCTTGTTCATCGGCATCCCGGCCGGCGTGCTGGCCGCCGTCAAACGCCGTGGGCCCACCGACACGGCCCTGAACTCCGTGGGCCTGGTGGCGCTGTCGGCTCCGCACTTCTACCTGGCCGCGCTGCTCATCCTGGTGTTCGCGCTGTGGCTGAAAGTGCTGCCGCCGTCCGGCTATGTGCCGTTCACCGAGGACCCCCTGGAGAACCTGCGGCACATGGCGTTGCCCGCTGTGACGATCGGCTCCACCATCGCGGCCGTCACCATGCGGCAGACGCGGGCCGCGCTGCTGGCCGCGTTCAACGAGGACTACATCCGCACCGCCGAGGCCGGCGGCCTCTCCCGCCGCCGGATCGTCGGCGTCTACGCCCTGCGCAACGCGATCGTGCCCGTCGTGACGGTCGTGGCGCTCCAGATCGGCGCGCTGATGAGCGCCACCGTGGTCACCGAGACCGTCTTCACCGTGCCCGGCATGGGCACGCTGATCGTCAACGGCATCTTCAGCCGGGACCTGCCCGTCGTGCAGGGCGCGGTCCTGATGGTCGTGGTCTTCGTCCTTCTGGTGAACCTGCTGGCCGACCTGGTCTACGCGTGGCTCGACCCGCGCATCACGTACTGACAGGAGCGACAATGGCCACCGAAACCCTCGCCCCGGCCCCGCGCCGGCCGGTCCTCGACCGGCTGCGCCGTGACCGCCGCGCCCAGCTCGCCCTGCCCGTCCTGCTGTTGCTCGTACTGGCGGCAGCGGCCCGGCCCTTCATGACCGACCGGATGCGGGCCACCGACACGGGCAACCTCCTCGCCGGGCCGGGCGCCGAGCACTGGCTCGGCACGGACGAACTCGGCCGGGACGTCCTCGCCCGCATCGTCGCCGGAGCGATGGTGACGACCGAGGTCGCCACCGTCACCGTCGGCGCCGCACTGATCGCCGGTACGGTCCTCGGCCTGATCGCCGGCTACCGGGGCGGATGGCTGGACTCCGTGATCATGCGACTGTCCGACGGCCTGCTCGCCTTCCCCCTGCTGGTGCTCGCCCTCACCGTTGTCGCCGCGCTCGGCCCCGGTCTGCGTAACGCGCTCATCGCCATCGCCGTGGTGACCACGCCCCGCTTCGCGCGGGTGGTCCGGGGCGAGGTGCTGTCGCTGCGGACCCGCGAATGGGTGTCGGCCGCACGCATCGTGGGCGTCCCGCACACCGCGATCATGCGCCGCCACCTGCTGCCGCATCTGGCGGGCACGCTGCTGGTGTTCGCCGCGCTCCAGGTGTCCACGGCGATCATGGCCGAGGCGGCGCTGAGCTTCCTGGGCCTGAGCGTGCAGCCGCCGCAGCCCAGCTGGGGCGCGATGGTCGCCTCCGGCACGGACCATCTCAGCGCCAGCTGGTCACTGAGCGTGTTCCCCGGTCTCGCGATCCTGCTGACCGTGGCCGCGTTCAACATGCTGGCCGACGCGCTGCGGGACGCGCTGGACGCACACCGGCCGCAGCTGACACCGCCCCGATGACGCCCCCGGGCTCCGGCCGCCGCGATGCCGGTCGCGGCAGGTCCGATGACATCAGGTCTCCGCGCGACCGACGGGCCCTCCAGCCCTTACGTCCTCCGGCCGGCCGCAGGCCCCATCTCTGACACCTCTCCCGGACGCCGCCCCGGCACTGCCCCGGCCCGCGTCCCGCCCCCTCGCCGATGGCCTTCCGGCACGACCCGGTCGCACGGTTCCCTCCCACGACGCCGCACCGGCGGCCCTCCCTGCCTGCCGGGCCCGCGTCCCCCGCCCCCCGGCGCTCCGTATCCCGCACCCGCGATCCGTACAGAAAGTGCCCCATCATGTCGCTTTCCTCACGTTCCTCCCGGTTCACGCCTCCCTCCTCCAGCCCCCCACGAGGGCTGCCACGCCGTACCGTCCTCGCCGGGGCCGCCGCCACCGCGGCCGCCGCCTCCCTGGCCACGCTCTCCGGATGCGGCGGCTCGGGCTCCTCCGGCGGCGGGTCCGCCACCCTGACCGCAGGCTTCGACAACGAGCCGGCCACTCTCGACCCGGCGCTGAGCGCCGCCATCTCCTCCGACCGCAATGTCCTGAACCTCTTCTTCGACGCGCTGGTCCGCCAGCGGCCCGACGGCACCTTCGAGGCAGCGCTCGCCACCACGTGGGAGCAGACCGACAAGGAGGTCACCTTCACGCTGCGCGACGGAGTGAAGTTCCACGACGACACCGACTGCGACGCCGAGGCCGTGGTCCACAACCTGCGCCGAGTGATGGACCCCGAGACGCTCTCCACCAAGGCCGCCGCGCTCGCCAAGGTCGCCTCCGTCGAGGCACCCGACGCCAGGACCGTCAAGCTGAGGCTGAAGTCACCGGACCCGCTGCTGCTCACCCACCTGGCGCACGAGGCGGGCATGATCGCCTCCCCGGCCGCCCTGAAGAAGTACGGCAAGGACTTCAGCCGCCACCCCGTGGGCACCGGCCCCTTCACCTTCTCGGTGTGGCGTTCCAAGGTGCAGCTGACCGCCGAGCGCAACGCCACGTACTGGGCGAAGGCCTCCGACGGCAGCAGCCTGCCCAAGCTCGAGAAGGTCGTCCTGCGCTTCGTCACCGAGGCCAAGGTGCTGCGCGCCGAACTCTCCACCGGCGGCGTCCAACTGGTGCGCGCCCTGCCCCCGGAGGAGTACAAGCAGCTCGCCGACGACAAGCGCGTCGTCATCAAGGACGGCGGGGTGCGACGCTCCTACTACGTCGCCCTCAACACCACCAAGGGCCCCTTCAAGAACCCGAAGGTGCGCGCCGCGTTCGCTCAGGCCGTCGACCGTCGCTCGGTGGGCAAGGCGGCGGCGGGCGACGAGTACGACATCGCCCCGTCCTTCGCGACCACCTCCGACTGGTTCTACGACGACTCCATAGCCCCCCTGCCGCACGACGCGGACACGGCGCGCAAGGCGCTCAAGGACGCGGGGCTGCGCGGTGAGGTTCCGCTCACCCTGGTCGCCCGCCGCCGCGCCCCCGACCCCACCATCGCCGAGCTGCTGCAGAGCCAGCTCACCGAGGCCGGCTTCGCCGCCAAGGCCGAAGTCCTGGAGTTCCAGACGATGCTGGACCGGATGAAGAAGCGGGACTTCGACGCGGCGCTGCTGGTCATCGACATACCGCGCCTGGACCCGTCGCTCTCCTTCGACCCGTACTTCACCAGCGACGGCCCCAACAACTGGTCCGGCCTCGACGACCGCACCCTCGACGCGCTCCTCGCCGACGGCGCCGAGTTGGCCGAACGGCCCGACCGGAAGAAGGCGTACGCGGACGCGCAGCGCCGCATCATCGACAACAACTACTGGGTCTTCCTGCACCAGGCGAAGTCCCCTCTCATCCACAGCAGCCGTCTCAAGGGCATCCAGCTGGACGTGGACGGCCAGTGGCGCCTCGCCGAAGCCGAACTGGGGGCGTGACGCCATGTCCCTCCTTGAGATCAAGGACCTCAGCGTCACCTTCAACGCCACCCCGGCCGGCCCGCCCGTGCGCGCCGTGGACAGCGTCGACCTCACCCTGAAGGCGGGCGAGACGCTGGCCGTCGTCGGCGAGTCCGGGTCCGGAAAGACGGTGACGGCACTCAGCCTGCTCGGGCTGAACCCGCCCGAGCCGGTCTGCGGCATCACCGGCGCGATCCGGCTCAACGGCGAGGACCTGCGCACCCTGGACGCCAAGCAGTGGCGGTCGGTGCGCGGGCGGCGGGTGGCCATGGTCTTCCAGGACCCCGGCTCCGCGCTGAACCCGCTGCTCACCACCGGCACCCAGATCATGGACGCGGTGCGCGCCCATGAACGGATGGGCAAGGACGAAGCCCGCCGCCGTGCGGTTCAGGCGCTGGAGCGGGCGCGGATGCCGGACCCGGAGAGCAGGCTGCGGCAGTACGCCCACGAGTTGTCCGGCGGTATGCGGCAGCGCGCCGCCATCGCCCTCGCCATCGCGTCCGGGCCCGAGGTGCTCATCGCGGACGAGCCGACCACCGCCCTGGACGTCGCCGTACAGGCGGAGATCATGGAGATGCTCCGCTCCCTCTGCGACGACCTCGGCATGGGCCTGATCCTGATCACCCATGACCTCGGGGTGGTCGCCGAGCAGGCCGACACGGTCGCGGTGATGTACGCGGGCCGGGTCGTGGAGAGCGGCCCCGCCGCCCATGTGCTGAAGAACCCGCGCATGCCGTACACGCAGGCGCTGCTCGCGGCCACACCCCGGGTCGACGCGGCCGCCCGTACCCGGCTGGTCTCCGTGGAGGGGCAGCCGCCGCGGCTGCAGGGCCGTGCCACGGGCTGCTCCTTCGCCCCGCGCTGCCCCGTCGCCGTGGACGACTGCGCGACGACCGTGCCCGAGCTGAAGGTGTACGGCTCCGACCACGCGGCCGCCTGTCACTTCGCGGACGCCCCGGTGGAACTGCCCGCCGGGCGGGCCCTGCCGGTGCTCGGTCCCGAGCCCGTCAGCGCGGTGTCCGACGGGGCCGCGCCGATCGCCGAGTTCGACGGCGTCGATCTGCGCTACCCCGTCCGGAGCGGGGCGCTGCGCCGGATCACCGGGCACGTGCACGCCGTCCAGGACGTGAGTCTGCGGGTGGAGGCGGGGAAGACGCTGGCGCTGGTCGGCGAGTCCGGTTCGGGCAAGACCAGCCTGACCAAACTGCTGCTGCGCCTGGAGCGGCCGTCCGGCGGTTCCGTCCGCTACGACGGCATCGACGTGACCCGGCCGGGCCCCGCGGAGCTGCGCCGCCTCCAGCGGGAGGTGCAGGTCGTCTTCCAGAACCCGTACGCCAGTCTCGACCCCCGGCTGACGGTCCGGCAGATCCTCCAGGAACCCCTGCGGGTGCACGGCCTGGAGTCCGGCGAGAGCGTGCTGACCGGGCTGCTGCGGGACGTGGGCCTCGACTCCTTCGCCCTGGACCGCTTCCCGGCCGCGTTCTCCGGCGGCCAGCGGCAACGCATCGCCATCGCGCGTGCCCTTGCCCTGCGCCCCCGGCTCATCGTCTGCGACGAGGCGGTCAGCGCCCTCGACGTCTCGATCCAGGCACAGGTCCTCAACCTGCTCGCCGCCCTCCAGGCCGAGCACGGCATGGCCTATCTCTTCATCACCCACGACCTGGCGGTGGTCCGCTCGGTGGCGCACCGCATCGCCGTGATGCGCCACGGCCGGATCGTCGAGGAGGGCCCGGCCGAGGACATCTACGCCGATCCCGCCCACGACTACACCCGTGAACTGCTGGCAAGCGCGCCCGGCCGGCACTCCCGTACGACACCGAACTCCCCGCACAAGGAACGGAGCCCCCAGTGGCGAAGGTGACCAGGGTCGTCCTGACCTCGATCAACACCCCCCGGCACAACAGCATCACCTGCGGCCACATCCTCGTCGAACTCCACACCGACGACGACTCCCTGGTGGGTGTGGGGGAGATGTCCGACCTCCAGCACCTGCCGCGCTTCCACTTCGACGTCCCCGAACTGGAGGCCACCCTCAACGAGATCCTCGTCGGACTCGACGCCCTCCAGCTCACCGAGGTGGAACGGCGCCTGGAGGCCAACTTCCCGCAGGCCGGCTACATCTACGACAAGAGCCGTGCCATCAAGTGCGGTGTGGACATCGCCTTCTGGGACCTCGCGGCCAAGCAGCTCGGCGTGCGCGTGGTCGACCTGCTGGGCGGCGCGGTACGCGAGTCCGTGCCGATCGCCTACCCGGTCTTCCGGCAGCAGAGCGAGGAGGACGTCGAACGCAACCTCGCCATGGTGGAGCGGCGCCTCACCGAGGGTTTCGAGTACTTCCGGGTGTACGTGGGCCGCCGGCTCGACCTGGACGAGCGCTTCCTGCGCACCGCCCGGGAACGGTTCGGCGACCGCATCACCATCAAGTCCCTCGACTTCTCCAACCTGCTGGACGCCAAGGCGGCCTGCAACTTCGCCGAACGCGTCGCCGACGTGGGCTACGGCCTGGTCGAGGCCCCGGCCCCCAACCACGACGTACGAGGCCTCGTGTACGCCCGCAACCGGCTCGCCGTCCCCATCAGCGAGCACGTCTACGGCTTCCGCTGGGCACTTGACCTGGTCGCCGCGGACGCGGTCGACGTGTTCAACGTGAGCGTCATCGCGATCGGCGGGATCACCCCGGCCCGGCGGATCTTCTCGATCGCCGAGGCCGCCGGGAAGACCTGCCTGGTGGGCACCACCCAGGAACTGTCCATCGGTACGGCAGCCGCCGCCCACATCGCCATGGCGATGCCGCCGGTCACCGAGCCCAGCGACCCGGTGGGCCCGCTGCTCTACACCCGCGACGTGGTGACCGACCCGGTGCGCTACATCGACGGCAGGCTGCACGTGCCGTCCGGCCCCGGCCTCGGCATGACCCTCGACCCGGAGCTGGTCAAGGCGTCGGCGTCCCCGCTGACCTGGGCGTCGACCAGCGCGGCGGCCGTGGTGGACCGTCAGGAGACGCAGCGATGACGGGCGGTTCGGACAGCACCGGCGGTACGGGCCCGGCCCGGGACCCCGCGGCTCCGCCAGGCGGGTCCCGCGGCCCCGCCGACACGGTCCCCGCCTCTCCCGGCCGCCGTTTCACCGGCCGTGTGGCCCTCGTCACCGGCGGCGCCCGCAACATCGGCCTCGCCATCGCCGTACGACTGGCCGAGGAGGGCGCCGCGATCGCGGTCAACGGACCTGACCCGGAGGAGGCCGAGGCGGCGGCGGCCGCGCTGCGGGACGGCGGGGCGCGTGCCGTCGCCTGTCCCGGCGACGTGTCGGACCCCGCGCAGGTCGACGCGTTCGTCGCCCGCGCCGTGGCGGAGCTCGGCGGCCTGGACGTGGTCGTCAACAACGCCGCCGCCGCCATGGTCGGCCGCGGCGGCCTCCTCGACCTGGACCCGGCGGACTGGGACCGCAGCTTCGCGGTCAACGCGCGCGGCACCTTCCTGTGCACGGTCGCCGCCGCCCGGGTCATGCGGGCCGGAGGCGCCGTCGTCAACATCTCCTCCGTCGGCGCGACCCGCGCCCACCGCGCGGCCGTCGCCTACGACGCCTCCAAGGGAGCCGTAGAGGCCACCACCAGGGCCACCGCCCTGGAACTCGCACCGCTCGGCATCCGCGTCAACGCCGTCGCGCCCGGCCCCGTCATCAACGACCGGTACGAGCTGCTGGACGCCGCGCAGAAGAGCGCCCGTATCCGGCCGGTGCCGCTCGGCCGGATGGGCGACGGTGCCGATGTCGCGGCGGCGGTCGCCTTCCTCGCCTCCGCCGACGCCTCCTTCATCACCGGCCAGGTGCTCACCGTCGACGGCGGTCTGACCGCCCAGATCCGGCCCCCGGGCACCGACCCGTCCCTCGACTCCCCCGCCACCACCACCCCGGCGCCCCTCGGCGCCGGCCGGCCGCAAGGAACCGCATCATGACCGAGACGCCCCAGGCACCGCTGAACCCCGACGACCTGGCCGCGCTCCGTGAGGCCAGCACCGCGACCCTCACCACCCAGCTGTTCAAGCTGGGCCTGCGCAACACCTTCCTCGCCGGGCTCGGCCGGGTGACCGGCGACCAGCCGCGCATGGTGGGCGAGGCGTTCACGCTGCGCTACATCCCGGCGCGCGAGGACATCGACACCCTCGATGTCTTCGACGACTACGACCATCCGCAGCGCGCCGCGATCGAGCAGGCCGGCCCCGGCCAGGTCCTGGTCGTGGACTGCCGTGGCGAGGGCCGCGCCGCCTCGGCCGGCAACATCCTGCTGTCCCGGCTGTCGGTGCGCGGCGCGGCCGGTCTGGTCACGGACGGCACGCTGCGCGACATCGAGGAGATCAGCAGGCTGCCGCTGCCGGTGTACGCGGCCGGTGCCGCCGCGATGACCAATCTCGCCCAGCACCACGCGGTCGACACCCAGGTCCCGGTCGGCTGCGCGGGCGTCGCCGTCTACCCGGGGGACGTCCTGGTCGGCGACCGCGACGGCGTGGTCTGCGTACCGCGCCATCTCGTGCCGGTGGTCGCCCGTCAGGCTCGGGAGCAGGAGCGCCTGGAGGCGTTCCTCACCGAGCGCGTCCTGGCCGGCGCCCCCCTGCGCGGCACCTACCCGGCGGACGAGGAAACGCTGCGCGCGTACGAGGAGAGCCGTCTCGCGACCGCCGCGCAGCCCTCGGCGCGGGTTCAGCCGCAGCCGCAGGGCTGACCCTCGCCCCTCCCCACTCCTGCGGCGGGGCGGGCCCGCCGCAGGGCATTACCAGCCTCCAAAAAAGAAGGCAGGAACACGATGGTCAACTCTCCCTCCCTCAGGCGCCCCTCCGCGGCCTTGATCGCGGCCTCCCTCGTCGCCGGTCTGATATCCGTCGCGACGGCGGCCCCGGCCACGGCCGCCGATCTGACCGGCGACTTCGACTCCACCGCCGTCGGCACGACACCCTCCGGCTGGTCCGTGACCGGAGCGGCCGGTGACGCCACCGTGCAGGACGTGCCCGGCACCGTCGACCGCAGTCTGCGGCTGCGCGACACCTCCACCGGCGCGCCCGTCACCGCGCGCGCCTCCTTCGGCACGACGGCCTCGATGGTCGTCGCGGGTTTCCGGCTGCGCGCCGCGCAGACCTCCGCGACGGTCGGTGTGCACCTCGACGGTGCGGGCGGCCACAACGTCACCGTCGCCATGGGTGCCGACGGGCGCCTCTTCACGTACGACGGCAGCGGGCGTGTCGACCTCGGCGCCTACACGGCCGGCCGCTGGTACGACATCCGTGTCGTCGCCGACCCCTCCTCGGGCACCGCCGACGTCTACATCGACGGCTCCCGCACGGCGAGGCGTCTGGCGTTCCGCACCGCCACCACGTCCCTGGGCGGGCTCCAAGCCGGTGTCTCCACCGCCGACACCGGCACCGCCTGGCTGGACGACGTACGCGTCACCACCGAGTCCGGGCCGCAGGGCTGGCCCTACCTCGGACAGGTCGGCCCGCGACCCGCCCTCCAGATCGGCACCTCCAACCTGCTGGTCGGCGCCGAGACCCTGGACCGGGACTACGCCAGCCACCAGGCGTTCTCCCCGTACCTCGGCAAGCTCGGCGCGACCGGGGTGCGCCTCCAGGGCGGCTGGGCCAAGACCGAGAAGACCAAGGGCGTCTACGACTGGACCTGGCTGGACAAGATCGTCGATGACGCCCGTGCGAAAGGTCTCAAGCCGTGGATCCAGCTGTCGTACGGCAACAGGATCTACAGCGGGGGCGGCGGTGGCGGCCTCGGCGGTGAACTGCCCTCCTCCGCCGAGGGCCTGAAGGCGTGGGACGCCTGGGTGAAGGCGATGGTGAACCGGTACAAGGACCGGGTCACCGAGTGGGAGGTCTGGAACGAGCCCAACCTCGCCGGTATCCCGGTCGCCGACTACACCGACTTCTACATCCGTACGGCCGGCCTGGTGCGCGCCGCGCAGCCCGGCGCGGTGATCTACGGACAGGAGGCGGGGATCGACGTCCCGTACGCCAAGGACTTCCTGACGCTGCTCTCCCAGAAGGGCAAGTCCGAGCTGCTGGGCGGCTTCAGCTACCACCCGTACAACGCCAACCCGGACGACGTCTGGACGTACCAGCAGGTCGCGAAGTTGAAGGCGCTGGTCGACCAGTACGCGCCCGGTGCGGTGATCCGGCAGGGGGAGAACGGCGCGCCCAGCACCCCGGGCAGCTTCGGTGCGCTGGGTGACCTGGACTGGACGGAGCTGAGCCAGTCGAAGTGGTTCCTGCGCCGGGTCCTCAACGACCTGGGCCGGGACATCAGTACCTCCGTCTTCAGCATCTCCGACCTGCACTACCCGGGGAAGGTCAACAGCAAGGGCCTGCTCCAGACCAACACGGACAAGTCGATCCGCTACGCGAAGCAGTCGTTCTACGCCGTGCAGGCCCTGGCGTCGGTCTTCGACAGCAGGCTGAAGCCGCTGCCCGGCTACGGCTGGAGTGCCACGCCCAGCACGTCGCTGACCGTTCAGGCCTTCGCCGACCGCACCAGCGGCCGCCAGGTCGTCGGCGTGTGGTCCGGTGCGGGCAAGCCCTCCGAGTCCAGAAACCGCACGTCCACGGATCTCACCTTCACCGGTGGTGACTTCTCCGACCCGGTGTACATCGACGTACGCACGGGCGCCATCCACGACATCCCGGCCGCCAACTGGTCGGCGCAGGGCGGCACGTACACCTTCAAGGACATTCCGGTGTACGACTCGCCCGTCCTGATCGCGGACCGCTCCACCGTCAAGTTCTAGTGCCCTGCCGGTCCCGCCCCGGCACCGCCGGGGCGGGACCGGCCCAGGAGGCAATCGTGCAAGCCCCTGTCAGAGCCGCGCTGAAGTCGATCGTCGGTGACGCCCACTACCGCGACACGGACGGCGATTTGGTCCCCTTCAGCCGGGACGCGACCCCCCTGTTCTCCGCCCGGCCCGACGCCGTGGTCTTCCCGGCCGACACCCATGAGGTGGCGGCCGTCCTGAAACTCGCCACCCGGCACGCCGTGCCGGTCATCCCGCGCGGCGCCGGCTCCAATCTGTGCGCGGCGACCGTCGCCCTGCGCGGCGGCATCGTCCTCGCCCTCACCCGCCTCGACCGCATCCTGGAGATCGCCCCGCCCGAACTCCTCGCCCGTGTCCAGCCGGGCGTCACCAGCACGGCCCTCGCCGACGCCGCCACCCGCGAGGACCTGCTGTGGGCACCCGACCCCGGCAGCCGCGCAGTCGCCACCATCGGCGGCACCATCGCCACCAACGCGGGCGGCCTGCGCGGCCTGAAGTACGGCGTCACCCGTGACTATGTCCTCGGCCTGGAAGCCGTCCTGCCCACCGGGGAGATCATCCGCACGGGCGGCAGACTCCACAAGGACGTCGCCGGCTACGACCTGACGCGGCTGCTGACCGGTTCCGAGGGCACCCTCGCCGTCATCACCGAGGCCACCCTCGCGCTCCGGCCCGCGCCGCGCACCTCCGGCACCGGCGTCGCCTACTTCTCCGACCTGGCCACCGCGGGCCGCGCGGTCGCCGCGATCATCTCCGACGGCGTGCTGCCCGCCACCCTCGAATTCCTCGACCGGTCCTGCGTCCGCGCCGTGGAGGAGTTCGCCGGGCTGGGTCTGCGCACCGACGCCGGGGCGCTCCTGCTCTTCGGCGACGACGGCGAACCCGACTCCGTCGCCCGGGTCATGGCCCGGATGAGCGACGCCTGCTCCGCCCAGGGCGCCCTGGAGGTCACCACCGCCGCCCGTATCGCCGAGGCCGAGGCGCTGCTCGCCGCCCGCCGCTGCGCGCTGCCCGCCCTGTCCCGGCTGGGCTCCCTCACCATCCTGGAGGACGCGACCGTTCCCCGCCCGCGCATCGCCGAGATGGTCGAGCGCATCGACCGCATCGCCGAACGCCACGACGTCACCATCGCCACCTTCGGCCACGCCGGCGACGGCAACCTCCATCCGACCTGCGTCATCGAGTCGCGCGAGGACACCGAGTCCGTCGCCCGTGCCGAGCACGCCTTCGGAGAGATCTTCTCCGCCGCCATGGAGCTCGGCGGCACCATCACCGGCGAACACGGCGTCGGCGCGGCCAAGTTCCCCTATCTGTCCGCGCAGCTCGGCTCCGACCAGGTGTCGCTGCTGCGCCGGGTCAAGGACGCCTTCGACCCGGCCGGAATCCTCAACCCCGGAAAGCTGGGTTCATGAACGGCACCCCCGGAAGGCGGCACGCATGACCGAGCGCGTCTTCGACCCCGAGCTCCTCTCCCGCTGCATCTCCTGCGGCTTCTGCCTGCCCGCCTGCCCGACGTACGCGGCCACCGGCGACGAGGCGTCCTCTCCCCGCGGCCGCATCAACCTGATGCGCGCCCTCCAGAACGGCGACCTCGACCCCTACGACCCGACCCTCACCGAACAGGCCTCCCAGTGCCTGGGATGCCGAGCCTGCGAACCGGTCTGCCCGGCCGGGGTCGAGTACGGCCAGCTTCTGGAGCAGTGGCGCGACCACCAGTGGAAGGGCCGCCGCCGGCCCCTGACCGCGCGTGCGCTGATGCTGGTGACGCGACTGCGCGAGGTGTTCCGCGTGATGGGTGCGGTGAGGCGGCTGCCGGGGGCTGTGCTGAGGAAGGCGCGGCGACCGCGTGCGCCCTCCACCGGGAACCCGGTGGGGGTCGCGACGCCGGAGGCCTCCCTGATGCTCGGCTGCTTCGAACAGGTGCTGTTTCCCGAGGTCAGCCGGGCCGCGCGGCAGCTGGTGCCGGGGATCGCGGCCCCCACCGGCCAGGGCTGCTGCGGCGCCCTGCACGCCCACAACGGCGACACGGCGGCCGGCGAACGCCTCGCCCACCGCCTCGGCGAGGACCTGCCCGGCATCATCGTCACCACATCCGGCGGCTGCGCGGCGCACCTGGCGTCGGTCCTGGGCCGGGACCGGGTGAAGGAGATCTCCGAACTGCTGGCGGAGCGGGGCGAGACGGACGAGCCCACGACACCGGCGGGCGAAGTGCGGGTGGACGGGCGTCGCGCCCGCGTCACCCTCCAGGACTCCTGCCACCTCCGCAACGGCCTCGGCGTCTGGAAGGAACCCCGCACCCTGCTCGGCCGTGTCGCCGACTACGTCGAACTGCCCTCCGCCGCGGGCTGCTGTGGGGCCGCGGGCACATACGCCCTGCTCAGGCCGCGCGAGTCCCGCCGCATCCTCGACGCCAAGATCCGCGAGATCGAAGCGGCCGGAGTGGACTACGTCGTCGCCGTCAACCCGGGCTGTCTGCGCCAGCTCCAGACGGGCCTGCGCCGGGCCCGCTCCCGCGTCAAGGCCGTCCACATGGCCGAACTCCTGACACAGGCGACGGACGACACCCACCACTGACCTGCACCTGCCATTTCCCTGTAGAAGAGGTAAGACATGCCCACCCCTTCACCTGCTCCTGCTGCTTCTTCGGCGGCCCATGCCGCGACGGAGGCAGCCGAGGCCGCCGCACCGTCGCTGGCCGCCCTCCCCCTCCCTGCGCGGGCCTCGCTGCTGCGGGGCCTGTCGCAGGCGCTCGGCGACAACGACGTCCACCTGGCGTCCGTGGCCGAGGACGAGACCCGGCTCGGCGTGGAACGCCTCAAGGGCGAGATCCGTCGCACCCGGGTGCAGCTCGAGATGTTCGCCGACGTGGTCGAGGACGGCAGCTACCTGGACGCGGTGATCGACCACGCCGACCCGGCGGCCCGGCCCGCGCCTCGCCCCGACATCCGCCGCATGCTGGTGCCGCTGGGCCCGGTCGCGGTGTTCTCGGCGTCGAACTTCCCCTTCGCCTTCTCGGTCCTGGGCGGCGACACGGCGAGCGCGCTGGCGGCAGGCTGCCCGGTGGTGGTCAAGGCCCACCAGGGGCACCCCCGCCTGTCCGACCTGACCGCCGAACTCGCCGCGGACGTCCTGCCGGAGGGCGTCCTGACCCTGGTCCACGGCCGGGAGACGGGCCGTGCGCTGGTCACCGATCCGGCGATCCGCGCAGCCGGCTTCACCGGCTCCACCGCGGGCGGACGAGCCCTGTTCGACCTGGCGACGGGCCGCCCGGACCCGATCCCGTTCTACGGTGAGCTCGGCTCCCTCAACCCAGTGGTGGTGACCCCGGCGGCATGCGCCGCACGCGGCGCGGACATCGTGCGCGAGTTCGCGGCGTCGGCGACGCTCGGCCAGGGGCAGTTCTGCACCAAGCCGGGTCTGCTGTTCCTGCCGGCGGGCCATGGCCTGGACGACGCCCTGCGCAAAGAGTACGTGTCGAGGCCCCCGACACCCCTGTTGGGCGATTGGATCGCGAACGCCTACCGCACGACGCTCACCACTCTCGCCACACACCCGGCGGTACGGCCCCTGCACAACCCGCCCCACCCCGCGGAACCCCGCTACGCCGCCCCGGCCCTCCTCACCACGACGGCCGAGGCGCTGCGTACCTCCCCCGAGCTTCTGGAGGAATGCTTCGGCCCAGCCTCCCTGGTCGTCACCTACACCACCCACGAGGACGTGCTGGAGACCCTGCGCGCCCTCCCGGCGGGGCTCACAGCCACCATCCAGGGCGAGGAGGCCGAGGACGAGGATCTCTTCCACACCCTGACCAGCACTCTGCGCACCGGACGCCTCATCTGGAACGGCTGGCCCACCGGAGTCGCCGTCACCGCCGCCATGCACCACGGCGGCCCCTGGCCCGCCACTACCTCCCCGCTCCACACCAGCGTCGGCACCCGCGCGATCACCCGTTGGCTTCGCCCGATCGCCTACCAGGACACCCCGGACGCATTCCTGCCTCCACCGCTCCAGCAGGGGAATCCGTGGGACATTCCGCGGGAGGTGAACCTCCCCAGCTGACGAGCGCGTGCACGGCGGGCAGAAAGGCGCCGACGAGGTCGACGAGGCCTGATGTCTCCATCTGAGTGCGGTTTCAGGTCCGCGGTCTGTTGGCGGGACAGCAGTCCGGCGATGGCCTGGACGGTGACGTTGTTGTGTTCGCGGCGGGCCCGCACCCGCCGGTTCCTCAGATGAGGGCTGCCGTGTCCGACACCGATACGGCGTGAGGAATGGGCTGTGCACTGACACGCTGCGACAGCGGGCCCGTACCGCACGGTCCGCGGCTGGTACCGCACGGAAAACCGCCGTGAGATCCACGTATCCCCAGGTCAGAACGATTCTGCCTGGGGACGCTCGGTGGGGCGGGTGGGACTCGAACCCATTCAAGTGACGCCTCTCACCTGCAGCTTTACCAAAGGGACCGATTTATACCCCCGCTTCGATCCGGTTGCGTCCTGCTTGATCCGGCTCGATCGGGAATGGTGCAGCGTTCGCTGCACCACTTTGCCAGCGCCTCTCAGGGGTCAAGGTTCCGAGCACTCCCCCGGCCTGACCTCGCCAAAGCGGCAGTCGTTCGGTCAGCATGGCGCAGCCGGACAGTGGGCGGGCGCGGCGGAAACCTCAGCAACCACAGTCAGCCTTGCCGCGAGGCGCCAAGCTCGTTACTGGGTCGTCGGCGGCCTCGTCTCCGGTCAACACATCGCCCCACGCCCCCGGACGATCGCGCATCAGGGCGTCAAACGCCAGGCCCGGGCCGGCTCGTGTCCGGCCCGGGCTGCCAGGCCCCGGGCCTACGGCCCGGGGAACCTGTCGAGGCGTCCGAAGTGGCTACGGGTTCTTCTTCTTGAGCTCGTAGCCGTACGGCTTGTCGACGTTCGTGCTGAAGAAGAGCACCTGGGGCGGACCGTCCTCGGCGACCATGAGGACGGCCATCTGGTCAGCGTCCGCGAACGAGCCGCCGGCGTCGATCCTCAGTTGCAGTCTGTCCTCGTCGCTGTCATCCACATTCCAGGTTCCCGAGCCCGCGACCCTGTCCTCGGTGGGCGGCTCGCCGAAAGCGAAGCCGACGGACTCGGTGGGGATCCCCTTCATGCTGAACCGGCCGTCGGCCTGGAACTCGACCCGGCCGCCGCCGCTCCCGGTCCAGACTCCCGGCAGCCCGTCGGGGTCCACGGCCGTGGTGCCGGCCGTGGAACACCCGCTCAGGGTCACCGCGAGCCCCAGAGCCACGAATATGGCGGCGAATCGCCCTCTTCCTACAGACATGCTTCCGGCCCGCCTACTTGTAGATCGTCTCTTGCCAACGGATATCGACCCGGTAACCGGCGAAGTAGCCTCCCGTGTACTGGGGGGTTCCGTTGAAGACCTTCTGCCACTTCCCCTGCATCGGCACGAACGATTCGTTGTCAATGTCCGTCCACGCCTCGTACTTCACCGTGAGCGTGCTGCCCTTGCTCTCGGTGATCTTGTACGTGAGGTCGTAGGAGCCGAGCACTCCCTGGGCTTCCCGGTCGTCCTTCCCGACGAGCAGGCCACCGAAGTCAGAAGCGTACACACTGGCCATCTGGGCCAGGTTGAGATCGTCTCCGTCGGAGTTCTTGGTGACGCTGTACTTCTTCTCGCCCACGGTCCTCCCCTTCTCCCGGAACTGATCGGCCACGTACTCCCGCGCGTCCTTCATGCTGGTGCTCTTGATGAGACTCTGGGTCAACTCGTCGTCGCCGTCATAGGCGACATCCGGGATCCTGTTGTTCAGCTCAGGGCTGCCCCAGGCCCAGCGGAACGCGAGCGACCACGGGCCGTCGCTGTTGACCTTGCCGTCACCCCCGTGCTCGTTGTTCACGAGACTGCCCGACGGCAGATGGCACATGGCCTGTGCCTCCATGAACATCTTCTGCAACTTCTGCATCTCGGGGCTGACCGGACCGGTGAACAGCAACGGCATGGGGTCAGGACCCATGAGCAGCGGCGGCTGCTGCACCAGCGGCAGGGTCGGAATGCCGGTGTAGCCGAGCGGGCCGCTCCAGGACGTGCCCGAAGTACCGGTGCTGCTGGCGCCCCACAGCGGCGGGGAGACGGTCTCCTCCACCTTCTCCGCCCCGGACGGGCAGTCCACGCCCATGGTGCAGGAGAAGCTGCCCCGCCCGGACGGGTCGGAGAGGGTAACGGGGTTGTTCTCGGAGTAGCCGTATCCGGCGAGTGACTGGTGCTTCTCCGGTTCGAGCAGCGGGTCGGCGCTGATGAACCGGCCCAGCTCCGCGTCGTACTCACGGGCGTCGAGGTGGGTCAGACCGGTGGACCGGTCGCGTGTCTTGCCCAGGAAGGACCGGTCGTCCACCCAGGACCCGACGGCGCCCGCCCGCTCCACGCCGAAGGCGGTCAGATAGCGCTTGGTCACCGCCTGTGTGTCGGACGCGATGGCGGCCAGGCTGGAGGTGCCGTGCTGGTCACCGGCCAGGTAGAAGAGCTTGTTGGCGCCGCTCTGGTTGGTGCGCACGGCGACGGACAGCTCGGTCGATCCGTAGAAGCGCTGGGCCCAGAAGGTGCCGTCGCTCTTGAGATGCAGCTCGGTGGCGCCGGCGTACAGCACCCGCTCGCCGTTCTTCTCGCCGCGGATGAGGAGGTTGCCGTCCGCGTCGTAGAGGTAGTCAGTGGTGCGGTCGCCCTCCGTGAGCTTGGCGAGCTTGCCCTCGGCGCCCCATTCCAGGACCTGCTTCCCGGCCGCTCCCGGGCGTGAGTCCGTGTTTCCCGCGCCGTCGTAGGTATAGGAGCGCTCGGGCTGGGTGCAGTTGCCCTGGGCGCTGACGCCGGCGAGGGTGTGCGGCTGCTTGTCGCCGCCCCGGTAGCAGTAGGTGTCGGTGGTGTCCCCGCCCGGCTTGTGCTGGGTCTCCGTCTTGCGCTGTCCGGCCGTGTCGTAGGTGTACCCCGTCCAGTACGGCGCGGGTCCCGACAGCTTCGTCGCGTCGCGGGGGTCCGAGCACTTCTGCGAGGAGGGGGTCCACGCCTCGGTCAGGCGGCGGAAGCCGTCGTAGGCGAAGCACTGGGCGTCCGCCTTTCCGGTGCCGCCCAGGGTGGTCGGGTCCGCGATGGCGGTGACGTTCCCCGCCTGGTCGTAGCTGTAGTTGAGGTCCTGCAGCATGTACGGGTGGGTCTGGTCCGTGACGTGGCTGCGGGTGATGCGGCCGGTGCCCTCCTCGTAGGTGTGGGTGACGTAGGCCTTCTTGTGCGCCTCGGTGTTGGCCACCCCCAGGATGAGCTGTTGTGGCTGGCCGAGGGCCGAGTAGTCGGTGTCGAGCAGGTAACCGGTGCTGCCGACGACGGACTTGACCTGCCCGAGGGCGGTGTAGCCGTACTCGATCACCTCCGAGGGCAGCCCGCCGAGCGCCGGTTCCTTGGTGTTCTGGCGCGTCCCGTCGTTGTTGTAGGCGCTCGTGGAATCGATGGTCGCCGGGGCGCCCGCCTTGACCAGCGGGTCGTCGGCCGGCAGCTTGATCCGGCTGCTCAACGGGCGGTCGAGCGTGTCGTACGTGAGGACCTCACGGGTGTACGCCTGACCGGCCTTGCCGCCGACGTACCGGATCGACGAGGACGGCTTGCCCTTGATCACCCCGTCGTAGAGGTGCTCGGTGAGTCGCTTCGCGTCGGTCTCGGCACCGTCCCAGGTGCCGGTGATCCGGCCGATCTCGTCGTACTTCGTCAGCACCGACCGCTGGCGGGCGTCCGTGACCCGGATCGCCTGGTCGAGCTTGTTGTACCCGGTCGTCGCCCGGCCCTTGTCGGGATCCACGGCGGCGGTCTGGCGGCCGAACAGGTCGTACTCGTAGCTCCAGCGGGCCTTGTCCGGACCGGTGAAGACGCTCGTCTTGCCGTCGAGGGTGTACTCCGTGGCTGCCGAGGTGTAGGGGACGCCCAGGCCGCCCCCGTACGCGGGGTCGGTCGGCTGCTGGCCCGCGTACGTGCGGGTCTCGGTCTTTTGGCCGCGGGCGTCGACGATCACCCGGTTCGCGGTGCCTCCGGCCAGGGCACTCGTGCCGGTGGAGTCACCGGTGTGTTCGGTGGCCGTCGTCCAGCGCTTGACGCCGAAGAAGAGCACCGACCTCGACGTCTCCCGTTCGGCGCCGTCGAAGACGATCTCGGTCTGGGTGGGCGACTCGCCGTACTCCGCGCGTGTGTACGTGCCGTTGGGCGCCGCCGTGCTGTCGTAGATGTCCGCATGCGTCTCGTAGGCCAGGCTTCGGGAGTCGTAGCGGGTGTCCGTGAGCAGCCGGCCTCCCTGCGGGGTCGGCGACTGGGTCTGGAGCGGCCGCAGCAGCGCGTCGTAGATCGTGTACGTGGTGTTGTAGCTGACCCCGTCCTTCTTCAGCACCGCCGTCGAGACCGCCGACGGCTTGCTGTTGCTGAGTGCATAGCGGAACTTCTGGCTCGGGCTCTCGCCCGCCGCCCGGTTCCGGTTGGGGAGCCAGACGCCCGTCAGCCTGCCGATGGCGTCGTACGTCAGCTCCGTCTTGCGGGAGTTGGCGTCGTACGTGCGCAGCGGCACCCCGCGCCGGGCGTCGAAGAACGTCGACGTCTTGAAGCCCTTGGCGTTGGTGACCACGGTTCCGGTCAGCGGGCCCGCGGTGGTCGGGGTGTAGCCGGTCACCGTCGACTTGTCGTCGGCGTCGGTGACGGTCAGGGCACGTCCGAGCGTGTCGTAGGACGTGGTGCCGGTCTTCTGCCAGACGGGGGCGTCGGCCGCGGTGTAGGAGGCGGCGCGTCCCGACCAGGTCGGCAGGCCCTTGGAGGGCTTCTGCGTGGCGGACCAGGCAGCGCCGTCGTACGCGATGGCCGAGTCGGTCAGGACATCTCCGCGCCGGGAGGAGTCGGCCGGCAGGTCCAGGGACGCGTCGGTCGTCGCGCAGGTCCGCCCCACCGTCCGGGTACGCAAGACCAGGCTCGTGATGCCGGAGTCGTCGCTGCGGGCGAACCAGGTGCGGGTGCAGATCTCGTCGCCGCTCTTCGCGTCGTCACCGTTGTCCTGCACCTGGTACGGCATGCCGTACTCGTCGTGGTCGGTGGAGACGGTCCGGGCGCGCCAGGACTTGGGAGCGGTCAGATAGGTGTACGTGGTGGTCTTCTGCGTGCGGACGTAGCGGGCCACGTGGTCGCCCGCGCCGGGCACGTCCTGGCGTGCGGTCTCCTTCTGCCACGGCTGGTTGACCACCACGCCGATCGGGGAGCTCCCCGCGTAGGTGATCCGCTGTCGCAGCTGCCCGCCGAAGGCCCCGGAGTCGGTCGTCGTCGCGAGGTTCAGGCCGGTGACCGGAAGCGCGGGTGTGCTCACGGACTTGGTGGTGCCGTCCTTGTTGGCGTCACCGTCCATGCCCTGGAGGTAGAGGGAGACCACCTTCGAACGCGTGGTGTCCTTGGCGCCCTTGAGAACGGTGACCTGGCGGTATCCGCGCCAGTCCGACCAGGTGCGCTCGTCCTTGGGGGTGAAGGGCGAGTCGCTGTAGTGCCAGGCGGCTCCGCTGTAGAGGTACTCCTGCTCGACCGTGTCGTTCTGTCCGGCCGGGTCGGACGTCACCACGGCCACCACGCGGTACTTGTGGAACCAGTCCACGGACGCCACCGAGGAACCGTTGATGTTCCAGAACTGCGGGAAGCAGTTACGGGTGTTGGTGTCCTCGGGCTTGCCGAGGACCTCGCTGCGGACGCACTCGGGCGCCGACATCGTGACGGTAGTGACCGCCCCCGGCTCCGGGTATGCCGGCCATTGCCTCGATCGACGACGTCAACGCGCAGGGACGGGCTCCGACGAGGTCGACGGACAGGCCATCCCCAACAGTTGGTCCACCAGCGGCAGCAACAATAGGTAAGCGCAACGGCATTGCCAGCAGGTGCCGTCCTTGCCGCAGCGATGTCGCCCTGGCGTCAAGTGTCGGGCTGGCGAAGTCGAGGACGCCGCCGCGCCCAACACCGGGCGCGCATCCCCTACACGCCCACGGCAGCCCCCGGGCCGGGACGGGCGGACCAGACCTGCCATCGTGCACGTCCTGCGGATCCACGGATCCGCAGGACATCGACCGCCTGAGGCCCGGAGTCCGATGCAGACAAGGGCTCGAGCCAACCGCGGCCGTTCCGCCTAGGACCCCTGCCGCCCCGGGGGTGTCGCAATCTTCGACCCCGACTCCACTACCTCCGCCGGGTAGGGACCGGTCGGCCACCAGAGCCGCCGGCAGGACAGACCGACCTCGCCGAGGCCGCAGCCCCGTACCTCGCTCCCAGGAGTACTGAGAGGCCGTGGGAGCGTTCACAACCGCCCCACGGACACGACGCCGGAAAAGACCCGCGTCACAGCCACGTACGGTTTGTCCCGCCTGCCCCGGAGCCACGTTCGCTGCACCTCTGTGCAGCGAACGCTGCACGCGAAACTCCCCCAAAAAAACACGTTTCCCCAGGTCAGAACGATTCTGCCTGGGGACGCTCGGTGGGGCGGGTGGGACTCGAACCCATTCAAGTGACGCCTCTCACCTGCGACGATGCCGAAACAACGGACACAGCCACCCGTTTCCATCCGGCTGCATCCTCCTCGATCCGGCTCGGATGGGGATCGGTTAGGTGTTCGCCACACCACCCGCTCTCCGTCGCGTACGCGCCCTGCTGCCGAGGTGCACGGCGAGACTGCCACCTTGCAGCGCTATCGGATCGTCTCCGTAAAGCGGTCGGCCAAGCTGTCCCTCTTGGCCGTAAGAAGTGACGCTCCGTAGCGAGGTGCGTCATTGCCGGCGTCCGGCGTCCGGTCCAACCGAGGACGACTCGTGGACGAATGCGACGATTCCGATGGACTCCCTCGAAGCTCCTCCGAACCAAAGCGGGTTGTGGTGACCGTTTCCTCGATGGAGCTTCGATGCATCCACAGGATGTCGAAGACCCTTTGCTTGGCGAATCGTTTGATCACGCCAGTATCGTGGCGCGCCAGACGGCTGTCTATGAGTACACGGGGTGTGGATCATGTCGTTCGAAGAGGAGTGGGGCGAGCTGAAGGCGGCCGCCGCGATGAGGCTGAACTCGGCCGCAGTCGGCGTCGGTGCTCGGCCACCTCGACGGCGTGCGCGGCGACGTCATCTACGACCTCGGCCAGGCAGAGAAGGACACCAACGCCTGGAACCAGAGGATGAACTACCACGCCATCGGCGCACCCCTGACGGCCATCCCGATCGTAGGCGACGCTCCAGCGCACGGTCGACGCCGGCACGGCGGGGTACATGAACGAGCTCAACGCCAGGGTCGACGAGGAAACTCGTAAGAACATGGTCAACCACTTCGAGAACGGCGAGAACCAGATGAACGCCATGATGCGGAAGATGGCGACCGAGAAGGGCCTCACGACGGAGGAGCTGGACGCGAGCCCGGGCGAGTACGAGGACGGTCTCCAGACGACTGCCGAGAACTGGTACCAGCAGGGCATCGAGGACGCCCAGAAGAAGATGGGACAGCCGTAGACATGGACAGGAAGTGGCTGCCGCTGACCATCGTGCTCGGCGCCGCCGGGGTGGCCGTCGTGACGGCGAGCTTCTGGCCTGACGGGGAGAAGCCGCCGCCGCCGCAGACGCTGTGTCATGGGGCGCTCAGTCGGCAGACGGCCGAACTGATCGACGACGGCAAGGGGGGCGAGGTCAGCGCGGAGGAGTGGGAGAGAAAGGGCAAGAGCACCGATCACGCGGTGTTCAAGGGGTGCCAGGTGCTGCGCGCCAACGCAGACAGCGACCACCCCCGAGGGGTCTACACCCTGATCATCGAAGACAACCGGAACGACCCTCACTACAAGCCCAAGAACTCTGTCCCCCTCGGCCCCGGCGTCACCGGCTGGGCGCTTCCCGACAAGGCCGAGGCCAACCTGCCCGCCGACTGTGCCGCCCGCATGGGCTCGACGGCGCCGAACATCACGGTGGCGCTCATTGCGCCCTCGAAAAAGGGGGAAGAAGAGGAGAAGGACCTTGTCGACCGGGACGACCCCGCGATCCGCAACAATGCGGCCGTGGTGCGGGAGGCCGCCACCAAGCTCGCCAAGAAGTACGGCTGCGCCGCCTGACCGTCGCCTGACCGGTCCGCCGCCGCCGAGTCTCGCCGCAGCGGCGGCGGGCGGGCCAGGCGCGCTGACGCGCAATGCCATTGACCGCGTCGGCCCCGGTGCTGCCCCTCACGCCAGCCGGAAGGCCGCGCTACCCGCAGGAGGGTTGCGACAATCTCCAGGCTCTGCCCCGGAGGTGGGCCCATGTCTCTGCTTCCGGCCCACGAACGGCATGTATCGGGTAGATGGGGGCGCCTGGGCGCCCCGACGCTGCCCGGAGAATCCGACTGCGCCACTCCCTCCAGCTAAGACGATCCCGGCGCAGCCGCGGGGCATGCACCCCTCTGCGCTCCGCCTCAACCGAGACGGCGCGCCTGGCGCCTGCGGCCCGATCCTCGCAGTACGCCACCCGACCTCGCCGACACGTACGGCACAACACCATCCGTGCCCGAGATCCTCCGGACCGACCAGGGCAAGGCTGACCCCGCCGCCCCGAACGGCCGTGGGACCGTTGGTAACCCCTCCCACGGACGCAAGACCACAAAGGCCCAGGCCAGAGCCGCGCAAGGCTGGCCCTAGATACCCGGAGCGCCCCGTTCGCCACACCCCCGTGAGGCGACCGCCACACGCAAAACGCCCCCAGAAAACGCGTTTCCCCAGGCCAGAACGATTCTGCCTGGGGACGCTCGGTGGGGCGGGTGGGACTCGAACCCACGGCCGACGGATTATGAGTCCGCTGCTCTAACCGGCTGAGCTACCGCCCCGTTTCGGCGTGGCGCGTACAAGTGTGCGCACCGTCTGCCGCAGCATAGCCGGTCATACGATCTCTCGCTTCGGATGGCCGGCTTCGCCTGATCTTGAGGACGGCACTGCGTGCTGCCCGGTTGCAGGCGAGGCCGAGGAGACCCGAAAGAGTCACTCCGGGGCCCCTCGGGCGCCCCGGGAGAGCATCGGCCGGGCACGCGAAAGAGGACCCCGAAGGGTCCTCTCCCGTTCCGCTCCCCCGACTGGACTCGAACCAGTAACCCTCCGGTTAACAGCCGAATGCTCTGCCAATTGAGCTACAGGGGATCGCGCTCCCCCGACTGGACTCGAACCAGTAACCTGCCGGTTAACAGCCGGCTGCTCTGCCAATTGAGCTACAGGGGATTGCTGCGTCGCTGCGAAATCGTACCTGCCTGGCGGCTGCCGGGCGGCGCGCGTTCGCTGCGACACATACATTAGCGCAAGCAGGGGGGTGCTCCGCCAATCGGTATCGCCCGGGGTGATCTCGGGTGATCGCGGGTAGGCGGGCTGCACACGTCGGACCAAGCGTAGGAAGGGTGGCAGCCATGCGGTACCGGCTCACGTTCATCGCCGGAGTGGCCCTCGGTTACGTGCTCGGCACGCGAGCCGGGCGCGAGCGTTACGAGCAGTTGAAGAAGTCGGCCCGGCAGTTCACGGAGAACCCCGCCGTCCGCAACGCCGCCGAGACTGCCGCGCACAACGGACGGGACTTCGCGGGCAAGGCGTATCACTCGGTCAGCGACAAGGTAGGGGACAAGGTGCCCGCCTCCGTCGCCGAGCGGGTCCGCTCGCTGCGGGACCGCAGCGGACAGAACGGGTTCGAGGACGACTGGGGGACCACCAATACCTAGGCCCCGGGGCCTCGACGCTCACGGCGGCGGTTACGGGAAATGCGCGGGGTGCGGCAGAATCTCCCCATGGGCATAGTCGCGGGGTTGGACAGTTCTTCCGCCTTCACTCACATCGTCGTCTGTGACACGGACTCGGGCGCCGTGCTCCGGGAGGGGTACGCCGCCCATCCGGTCGAGGCGAAGGCCACCGAGGTCGATCCGCAGGCGTGGCTGCTCTCGCTCGGCGAGGCGGCCTCCGGCGGGCTGCTCGAAGGCGTGCAGGCCATCGGGGTCTCCGCCCAGCAGCACGGACTCGTACCGCTGGACCAGCAGGGCAACCTCGTGCGTCCCGCTCTGCTCGGCAACGACCGGCGGGCGCAGGTCGCCGCGGCCGATCTCGTCGACGCGCTGGGCGGGCGGGAGGCCTGGGCGGAAGCCGTCGGGGCCGTGCCGGGGGCCGCGCAGCCGGTGGCGAAGCTGCGCTGGCTGGCGCGGACCGAGCCGGAGAACGCCCAGCGGGTGGCCGCCGTGCTCCAGCCGCACGACTGGCTCGTGTGGCAACTGCTGGGCCGGCCCGCCCGGCGGACCACGGACCGGGGCGCGGCCTCGGGCACCGGGTACTGGTCGGCCGGCTCCGCTTCCTACCGGCCCGATCTGGTCGAGCTGGCCCTCGGCCACTCCGCCGGTCTGCCCGAGGTGCTCGGCCCCGCCGACTCCGCCGGAATGACGCCCGAAGGGCTGCTGATCTCCGCGGGCACCGGCGAGACCATGGCCGCGGCGTTCGGGCTCGGGGTCGCGGTGGGCGACGCGGTGGTCTCGCTGGGGGCCTCCGGGTCCGTGATGGCGGTGCACCACGAGGCGCTCGCCGACCAGAACGGGATGATCAGCTCGTTCGCCGACGCCACCGGCATGCACCTGCCGGTGGTGCACCTCTCCAATGCCGTACGCGCGCTGCGCGGGACCGCCGAGATGCTGGGCGTGGACGGGCTGGAAGAGCTGTCCGCGCTGGCGTTGAAGTCGACGCCGGGGGCCTCGGGACTGGTGCTGCTGCCGTATCTGGAGGGCGAGCGCACCCCGCGTCTCCCCCACACCGCGGGCACCCTGAGCGGGTTGCGGCGCGAGTCGATGAAGCCGGAGCATCTGGCGCGGGCCGCGTTCGAGGGGATGTTGTGCTCGCTGGCCGACGCCCTCGACGTACTGCGCGGGCGGGGGGTGGAGGTGCGGCGCGTCTTTCTGCTCGGCGCCGCCGCCGAGCTGCCCGCCGTGCAGGCCCTGGCCCCGGCGGTGTTCGGCACCCAGGTCGTGGTGCCGCAGCCCGCCCAGTACGCGGCTGTCGGCGCGGCCCGGCAGGCGGCGTGGGCGCTCGGGGTCTCGCAGGGCTCTCTCGACCCGCGCACTCCCCCGGCCTGGCAGGGTGCGGCGGCCCAGGTGCTGGAGCCCGGCGACGAACTGGCGGTCGGCGGCGCGGTGCGTCAGCAGTACGCGGCGACCCGGGACCAGATCCACCCCGGGGCCTTCCACGGCGTGCACCCGGCGGAGTAGGGGCGCACGGACCCGGCGCGCGTCGCATCACCGTCACGGTGCGTACCCGGGGCGGTCCCGCTCCGGTGCGGGCCCGCGTCGGGCGCGCGCGCCCGGTGTGAGTTCGTGGTTCCGGAGCGCGTGCGGTCTCCGCGTGCTCCAGAGTTTGACCTGAGCTTGGCGAAAAGGGTTCGCTCTCGGAGTACGGCGTACGCGAAACTGGGGCGGCCTCTGCCGTCCGCCGATCCCGAGAGACCCGCGTGCTCATAAAACTCCTGCGGGCCCATCTGGGCCCGTACAAGAAACCCATCGTGCTGCTGGTGTTCCTCCAGCTGCTCCAGACCTGCGCCACTCTGTATCTGCCCAGCCTGAACGCCGACATCATCGACAACGGTGTCGTCCAGGGCGACACCGGCTACATCCTGGAGTTCGGCGGTCTCATGATCGCCGTCAGTGTCGTCCAGGTCCTCTGCAATGTGGGGGCCGTGTACTACGGGGCCCGGACCGCCTCCGCCCTCGGGCGCGATGTGCGGGCCGCCGTCTTCGACCGGGTGCAGTCCTTCTCGGCCCGTGAGCTCGGGCGCTTCGGGGCGCCCTCGCTGATCACCCGGAGCACCAACGACGTCCAGCAGATCCAGATGCTGGTGCTGATGGCGTTCACCCTGATGGTGTCGGCCCCGATCATGTGCGTCGGCGGCATCATCATGGCGCTGGGGCAGGACGTGCCGCTCTCCGCGGTGCTGCTGGCGGTCGTGCCGGTGCTCGGCGTCTCGGTCGGCCTCATCGTGAAGAGGATGCGGCCGCTGTTCCGCACCATGCAGGAGCGGCTGGACTCGGTGAACCGGGTGCTGCGCGAGCAGATCACCGGCAACCGGGTGATCCGTGCCTTCGTCCGGGACGGGTACGAGGAGAAGCGGTTCCGGGGCGCCAACACCGAGCTGACCGATGTGTCGGTGGCGACCGGGCGGCTGATGGCGCTGATGTTCCCGACGGTGATGACGGTGGTCAACCTGTCGTCGATCGCGGTGGTGTGGTTCGGCGCGCACCGTATCGACAGCGGCGGGATGCAGATCGGCGCGCTGACCGCGTTCCTCGCCTATCTGATGCAGATCGTGATGGCCGTGATGATGGCCACCTTCATGTTCATGATGGTGCCGCGCGCCGAGGTGTGCGCCGAGCGCGTCGAGGAGGTGCTCGGGACCGAGTCCAGTGTCGTGCCGCCCGTCGCGCCGGTGACCGAGCTGCGGCGGCACGGGCATCTGGAGGTGCGGGGCGCCGAGTTCCGCTATCCGGGCGCGGAGGAGCCCGTGCTGCGGGCCGTGGATCTGGTGGCCAGGCCCGGGGAGACGACCGCGGTCATCGGGTCGACGGGCAGCGGGAAGTCCACGCTGCTCGGGCTCGTACCCCGGCTGTTCGATGTGACGGACGGTGAGGTGCTGGTCGACGGCGAGGACGTGCGGACGCTGGATCCGGTGCTGCTGGCGAAGACGGTGAGCCTGGTGCCGCAGAAGCCGTACCTCTTCTCGGGAACGGTCGCGACGAACCTGCGGTACGGGAATCCGGACGCCACCGACGAGGAGCTGTGGCACGCGCTGGAGGTGGCGCAGGCCAAGGAGTTCATCGAGGCGCTGGAACACGGGCTCGACGCGCCGATCGCGCAGGGCGGCACCAATGTGTCCGGCGGTCAGCGGCAGCGGCTCGCCATCGCCCGGACGCTGGTGCAGCGCCCGGAGATCTATCTGTTCGACGACTCGTTCTCCGCGCTGGACTACGCGACCGATGCCGCGCTGCGCGCGGCGCTGGGCCGGGAGACGGCCGGGGCGACCGTGGTGATCGTGGCGCAGCGGGTGTCCACCATCCGTGACGCGGACCGGATCCTGGTGCTGGACGAGGGCCGGGTCGTGGGGACCGGCACCCATCACGAGCTGATGGACGGCAATGAAACGTACCGGGAGATCGTGCTCTCCCAGCTGACGGAAGCGGAGGCCGCGTAATGGCCGGTCCGGGCGGACGGATGATGGCCGGGGGCGCGCCCACCGACCGGTCGATGGACTTCAAGGGGTCGAGCAAGCGGCTGCTGAAGCGGTTCGGCCGGGAGAAGACCTCTCTGTGGCTGATGCTGGCCGCCGTGACGGTGAGCGTCGCGCTGTCGGTTGCCGGGCCGAAGATCCTCGGCAGGGCGACGGACCTGATCTTCGGTGGGGTCGTCGGGCGCGGGATGCCCGAGGGCACGACGAAGGCGCAGGCGATCGAGGCACTGCGTGAGGACGGCCGCGGTTCCATGGCCGACATGCTCTCGGGGGTGGACTTCACCCCGGGCGAGGGCATCGACTTCGGCGCGGTGGGGAACGTCCTGCTGCTGGCCCTGGTGATCTACGTCGGCGCCGGGCTGCTGATGCTGGTGGCGACGCGGGTGTCGATCCGGATCATCAACCGGATCGTGTTCCAGCTGCGCGAGGACCTCCAGACGAAGCTGGCGCGGCTGCCGCTGTCGTACTTCGACCGGGCCAAGCGCGGTGAGGTGCTGAGCCGGGCGACGAACGACATCGACAACATCTCGCAGACGCTCCAGCAGACGATGGGGCAACTCATCAACTCCCTGCTGACGATCGTCGGCGTGCTGGTCATGATGTTCTGGATCTCGCCGCTGCTGGCCCTGGTCGCGCTGGTGACGGTCCCGTTGTCGGTGGTCGTGGCGACGCAGGTCGGCAAGCGGTCGCAGCCGCAGTTCGTGCAGCAGTGGCGGGTGACGGGGAAGCTCAACGCCCACATCGAGGAGATGTACACCGGGCACACCCTGGTGAAGGTCTTCGGCCGGCAGGAGGAGTCCGCGCGGGACTTCGCCGAGCAGAACGACGCGCTGTACGAGGCGGGGTTCAAGGCCCAGTTCGCCAGCGGGCTCATGCAGCCGCTGATGTTCTTCATCTCGAACATCAACTATGTGCTGGTCGCGGTGGTCGGCGGGCTCCGGGTCGCCTCGGGCGCGCTGTCGATCGGTGATGTGCAGGCGTTCATCCAGTACTCGCGGCAGTTCTCGATGCCGCTGACGCAGGTCGCCTCGATGGCCAACCTGGTGCAGTCCGGCATCGCTTCGGCGGAGCGGGTCTTCGAGCTGCTGGACGCCGAGGAGCAGGACGCGGATCCGGAGCACGGGGAGCGCCCGGAGCGTCTTGAGGGCCGGGTCTCGCTGGAGAAGGTGGCCTTCCGCTACGAGCCGGAGAAGCCGCTGATCGAGGATCTGTCGCTGAGCGTGGAGCCGGGGCAGACCGTGGCGATCGTCGGTCCGACCGGCGCCGGCAAGACGACGCTGGTCAACCTGCTGATGCGGTTCTACGAGGTGACCGGCGGGCGGATCGCGCTCGACGGGGTCGACGTGGCGAAGATGTCCCGGGACGATCTGCGGTCCTCGATCGGGATGGTGCTTCAGGACACCTGGCTGTTCGGCGGGACGATCGCGGAGAACATCGCGTACGGCGCTTCGCGCGAGGTCACCCGGGAGGAGATCGAGGAGGCGGCCCGGGCGGCGCACGCGGACCGGTTCATCCGGACGTTGCCCGACGGGTACGACTCGGTGATCGACGACGACGGCTCCGGGGTCAGCGCGGGTGAGAAGCAGCTGATCACCATCGCGCGGGCGTTCCTGTCCGACCCGGTGATCCTGGTCCTCGACGAGGCGACCAGCTCGGTGGACACCCGGACCGAGGTGCTGATCCAGAAGGCGATGGCGCGCCTGGCCCACGGGCGTACGTCGTTCGTGATCGCGCACCGGCTCTCCACGATCCGGGACGCGGACGTGATCCTGGTGATGGAGAACGGCTCGATCGTCGAGCAGGGCACGCACGAGGCGCTGTTGGCGTCCAAGGGCGCGTACGCACGGCTGTACGCCGCCCAGTTCGCGGAGGCGCTGGCCGAGGTGGACTGAGCGGTTCGGCCGGGTGGATCAGTCGAGGTAGCCGCGGAGTTGGTCGGCGAAGGCGTGGTCCCGCAGCCGCTTAAGGGTCTTGGACTCGATCTGGCGGATGCGTTCGCGCGTCACGCCGAAGATCCGGCCTATCTCCTCCAGGGTGCGGGGCCGCCCGTCCTCCAGGCCGTACCGCAGCTGGACGACCTTGCGTTCGCGCTCGCCGAGGGTGGAGAGCACCGCTTCCAGGTGTTCGCGCAGCAGGAGGAAGGCGGCGGACTCGACGGGTGAGGGGGCGTCGCCGTCCTCGATGAGGTCGCCGAAGGAGACGTCGTCCTCCTCGCCGACGGGGGCGTGCAGGGAGACGGGCTCCTGGGCCAGGCGGAGGACTTCGGTGACCCGCTCGGGCGTCAGGCCGAGCTCGTCGGCGACGTCCTCGGCGCGGGGTTCGACGCCGTGTTCCTGGAGCATCCGGCGCTGGACCCGCACCACGCGGTTGATCAGTTCCACGACATGGACGGGGACGCGGATGGTGCGTGCCTGGTCGGCGAGCGCGCGGGACATGGCCTGCCGGATCCACCAGGTCGCGTACGTGGAGAACTTGTAGCCCCGGGCGTAGTCGAACTTCTCCACGGCCCGGATCAGTCCGAGGTTCCCCTCCTGGACCAGGTCGAGCATGGTCAGCCCGCGGCCCACGTAGCGCTTGGCGACGGAGACGACGAGGCGGAGGTTGGCCTCGATGAGGCGGCGTTTGGCCGTGCGGCCCATCACCACCAGCCGGTCCAGGTCCCCGGCGAGACGGGAGTCGAGGTCCGGGGTGCCCGCGAGGCGTTCCTCGGCGAAGAGCCCGGCCTCGACGCGGCGGGCGAGCTCGACCTCCTCGGCGGCGGTGAGCAGCGGGATGCGGCCGATCTCGCGCAGATACTGCCGGAACAGGTCGGAGGTGGGGCCGCCGGAGTCCGCCCGGTTCCGCGGCTCCGGGGGGTCGGGGAGGTGCGTCGCTTCCACCATGACCGCCTCGGGTGCGGGTCCGGGCGGACCGGCTGGGGTCTCCGGGTGGTGCAGGGACCTGCTCTGCGCCGGGATGGCCGCGATGGGCTCGGTCGTGGTCGTCACGGTCCGGGTCTGCACGGGGGCGACCTCCAGGTGATCGCTGCCGGATGACGGGGTGGAGGTCTGCCCGGCCCCGGGGTGCTCCCCGTGGACCGGTGTGCTCCGATGACTCAGACATTCCCCAGTGTGGGGTACGACACACGACTGTCACGAGGGGCGTGCGGGGACTTTCTGGTTCCGGTCCGTCACCGGTTGATTACCGCCGCGAGCCCCGGGGAGCGGGCTCAGGGGCCGCCGGGTGGCCTCGGCAGCCTCTCAGAGCGCGGCGGCGCCGTGGGCGCGCAGGGACTGGGCGTACTGCTGGAGCACCCAGACCTCGTTCTGCGCGGCGGCCAGGTCCTGGGGGGCGACGTTGCTGCCGAGGCGGGCGAGGCTGCCCTGGACGTCGTTGATGCGGCGGTCCACGGCGCGCAGCCGGACGTGGACGAGCTGCATGCCGGCGTACGTCTCGTCGATGGTCTTGCCGCGGAACACCTCGACGGCGAGCTCGGTGACGAGGCTGCGGACGGTGTTGTCGGGGGCGGCGTCCATGACGGCCACCAGATACTCGCGGTTGTCGGCGAGTCCCTGTTCGGCGCCGCCCGCCTCCTCGATGCAGCGGCGCACGGCGGCGTAGGGCGGGGCGGTGAACTCGTCCACGCCGTACGCGTCGAAGGCCGGGGAGACCAGGGCGGGCTTCTGGAGGGCGAGCTTGAGCAGTTCGCGTTCGGTGCGGTGGGCGGGGCTGCGGAGGTTGAGCGCGGGTCCGGAGAAGCCGGGGGCGGGGGCGGGCTGCTGCGGGGCGCCGCCCCTCGGGCCCTGGGGGGCGCCGCGTCGGCCGCCGCGCTCTCCGTGGTCGCCGCCCTTGTCGCGGGCCCAGCGGGCGAGCTGGGCGACGCGGTGGACGACGAACTCCTGGTCGAGGATGCCGACGAGACCGGCGAGCTGGACGGCGACCTCGCGCTGCACGCTGCTCGTCTTGATCTTGGCGACGACGGCGGCGGCCTCGTCGAGGGCGGCGGCGCGGCCGGCCGGGGTCTCCAGGTCGTACCGGCCGACGATCTGGCGCAGGGCGAACTCGAAGAGCGGCGTGCGCGGCTCGACCAGGTCGCGTACGGAGTCGTCGCCCTTGGCGAGCCGCAGGTCGCAGGGGTCCATGCCGTCCGGGGCGATGGCGATGTACGTCTCGGCGGCGAACTTCTGGTCGTCCTCGAAGGCGCGCAGGGCGGCCTTCTGGCCGGCCGAGTCACCGTCGAAGGTGAAGATCACGCGGGCGCTGCCGTTGTCCATGAGGAGGCGGCGCAGGATCTTGATGTGGTCGTTGCCGAAGGCGGTGCCGCAGGTGGCGATGGCGGTGGTGACCCCGGCGAGGTGGCAGGCCATGACGTCGGTGTAGCCCTCGACGACAACGGCGCGGCTGGCCTTGGCGATGTCCTTCTTGGCCAGGTCGATGCCGTACAGCATCTGGGACTTCTTGTAGATCGGGGTCTCGGGGGTGTTGAGGTACTTCGGGCCGTTGTCGTCGTCGCGCAGCTTGCGGGCGCCGAAGCCGACGATCTCCCCGGCGGTGTCGCTGATGGGCCACATCAGCCGGCCGCGGAAGCGGTCGATGGGGCCGCGGCGGCCGTCCTGGGAGAGGCCGGAGGTGATCAGTTCCTTGTCGCTGAAGCCCTTGCCGCGCAGATAGCGGGTGAGGTGGTCCCAGCCGGCCGGGCTGTAGCCGACGCGGAAGTGGGCGGCGGCGTCCTGGTCGAAGCCGCGCTCGGCGAGGAACGTGCGGCCGATCTCGGCCTCGGGGCTCTCCAGTGCGCGGACGTAGAACTCGGCGGCGGCCTGGTGGGCCTCGATCAGCCGGATGCGTTCGCCGCGCTGGTGGGAGGGGTTGTAGCCGCCCTCCTCGTAGCGCAGGGTGATGCCCGCCTTGGCGGCGAGGCGCTCGACCGTCTCCGAGAAGGAGAGGTGGTCGATCTTCATCACGAAGGCGATCGTGTCGCCGCCCTCCTGGCAGCCGAAGCAGTGGAACAGGCCCTTGCCGGGACTGACCTGGAAGGAGGGGGACTTCTCGTCGTGGAAGGGGCAGAGTCCCTTGAGGTTTCCGCCGCCCGCGTTGCGCAGCTGGAGGTATTCGGACACGACGGAGTCGATCGGGACCGCGTCCCGTACCGCTTTCACGTCGTCGTCATTGATCCTGCCTGCCACGGGTGAAGTCTACGGGTGGGCACGGACAGCCGGGACGCACGGTGGGCCGTGGCCCGCCGGGGCGCGGCGGTGCCGCACGCGCCCCGGCACCGTCCTCAGAGCAGGGAGCCCAGCGGGACCGACGGGTCGGCGAGGGCGTCCGGGTCGTGCTGCTGGCGGGCCCGGATCAGCTCCTGGACCGTTTCGGTGACATCCCACACGTTGACGTTCATCCCGGCCAGGACGCGGCGGTCCTTCAGCCAGAACGCGATGAACTCCCGCTTCCCCGCGTCGCCCCGGATGATCACCTCGTCGTAGGAGCCGGGCGGGGCCCAGCCGGAGTATTCGAGGCCCAGGTCGTACTGGTCGGAGAAGAAGTACGGGACGCGGTCGTAACTCACGTCCTGGCCGAGCATGGCGCGGGCGGCGGCCGGTCCGCCGTTCAGGGCGTTGGCCCAGTGCTCGACGCGCAGCCGGGTGCCGAGCAGCGGGTGGGCGGCGGCGGCGACGTCCCCGGCGGCGTAGATGTGCGGGTCGGAGGTGCGCAGCGAGGCGTCCACGGCGATGCCGCCGCCGTGGGCGCGGTCGGCCAGCTCCAGGCCCGCGGCCTCGGCGAGGGCGGAGCGGGGGGCGGCGCCGATCGCGGCGAGCACGTCGTGGGCGGGGTGTTCCTCGCCGTCGTCGGTGCGGACGGCGAGCACCATGCCGTCCTGGCCGGTGATCTCGGTGAGGCGGGCACCGAAGTGGAAGCGGACGCCGTGCGCGCTGTGCAGTTCGGTGAAGATCTGGCCCAGCTCGGGGCCGATGACCTGGTGCAGCGGGGTCGGCTCGGGCTCGACGACGGTCACCTCGGCGCCGTAGCCGCGGGCGGCGGCGGCGACCTCCAGGCCGATCCAGCCGGCTCCGGCGATGACCAGGTGGCCGTTGTCGCGGCCGAGGGCGGCGAGCACGTTGCGCAGCCGGTCGGCGTGGGCGAGGCGGCGCAGGTGGTGGACGCCGGCCAGGTCGGTGCCGGGAACGTCCAGGCGGCGCGGCTCGGAGCCGGTGGCCAGCAACAGCTTGTCGTAGTGGATGACGGTGTTGTCGCCGAGCCGCACGGTCTTCGCGTACCGGTCGAGCGCGGTGACCGGCTGGCCGAGGTGCAGTTCGATGTCGGCGCCCGCGTACCAGGCGCGTTCGTGGGTGAAGACGCTGTCGCGTTCGGCCTTGCCGTCCAGGTAGCCCTTGGAGAGCGGCGGCCGTTCGTAGGGGTGGTCGCGCTCGTCTCCGATGAGGATCACCCGGCCGGTGAACCCTTCGGCGCGCAGCGTTTCGGCCGCCTTCGCCCCTGCGAGTCCTGCTCCGACGATGACGAACGTCTGGTGTGCGTCGACCACTTGATGCCTCCTCAGTGCGGTGCTGCGCGGCGCCCCCAGCTGCGAGCGTCCCGCACGCAGCGTGATGGCGAAAGAGGGGGTGTCCGGACAGGGCACCCCCAGTGGTCAGGTTCCAGTCTGCCGGTCAGCCGCGTCGGGCGGTCAGCGCGGCGTGCAGGGATCGCGCGGAGGCGTCCGTGAGCGCCGCGATCTGGTCGACGAGGACCCGCTTGCGGGCGTGGTCGTCGGGCGCCTGGTCGAACAGGGCGCGGAAGTGCGGTTCCAGGCCTTCGGGGGCGCGGGCGGTGAGGGCGGCGGCCAGCTCGGCGATCACGACGCGCTGGTCGGCGCGGATGGCCTCCTGCTCGGCGCGCTGCATGACGTACAGGTCGGCGACCGCCTTGAGCACCGCGCACTCGTGGCGCACCGCGCGCGGGACGACCAGCTCGGCGCCGTACCGGCCGAGGCGGCCGGGTCCGTACACCGCGCGGGTGGCGGTCTCGGCCGCCATGCAGAAGCGGCCGATGAGCTGGCTGGTGGCGTCCTTCAGGCGGGCCTGCGCCACGGCGGAGCCGTCGTAGCCGTGCGGCCACCAGTCCTGGTCGATCAGCCGGTCCAGGGCCTCCGACAGCTCCTGCGGGTCGGTGCCTGCCGGGACGTAGCGGCCGATGGCGACCGCCCGGATCTCCTCGCGCTCCGGTTCGGCGTAGAGGCAGTTGGGGTCGATGTGACCGGCGTGCAGCCCGTCCTCGAAGTCGTGGACGCTGTACGCCACGTCGTCGGACCAGTCCATGACCTGGGCCTCGAAGCAGGTGCGGTCCTCGGGGGCGCCCTCGCGGGCCCACGCGAAGACCGGGACGTCGTCGGCGTACACCCCGAACTTGGCGGAGTGCGGGTCGGTGGGGTGCGCGCCGCGCGGCCACGGGTACTTGGTGGCGGCGTCCAGAGCCGCCCGGGTCAGGTTGAGGCCGACGCTGACCAGGTCGCCGGTGCGCGGGTCGCGGACGAAGCGCTTGGGTTCCAGACGGGTCAGCAGCCGCAGCGACTGGGCGTTGCCCTCGAAGCCGCCGCAGTCGGAGGCGAAGTCGTCGATCGCCTGTTCGCCGTTGTGGCCGAACGGCGGGTGGCCCAGGTCGTGGGCCAGGCACGCCGTCTCCACCAGGTCCGGGTCGCAGCCGAGGACCGCGCCCAGCTCGCGGCCGACCTGGGCGCACTCCAGGGAGTGGGTGAGCCGGGTGCGGGGGCTGGCGTCCCAGACGAGGGAGCGGGTGCCGGGCGTCACGACCTGGGTCTTCCCGGCGAGCCGGCGCAGGGCGGCGGAGTGCAGGACCCGGGCGCGGTCGCGCTGGAAGGCGGTGCGGCCGGGACGCTTGTCCTCCTCGGTGTCGAAGCGCTCGGTGTCGGCGGATCCGTAGGGGCTGGGCCCCCGTCCGCCGTGTGCGCCGTGTGCGCCGCGTGCGCCGCGTGCGCCCTGTGTCCGGTCTGCCCCGTGTGCGCCCTGTGTGCCGTCCATGGTTCCGACAGTAGCGACCGGGACCGACAACGTGGCGTGAGCGGGCCCGGGATGTCAGGCGGAAGCGAGCAGGCTCACCGCGTCGGCCGGGGCCGGGGCACCTTCCGGGGCGGACCGCGCCTGGTCGTAGCGGTGCAGTACGAGGCGGGCCATCGCCGGGTGGGCGCCGAGCGGGGCGGCGGCCCGGTGCGGTACGGCGTCGGCGCAGGCGCTCGCGAAGCGGCCGGGGGCGGTGAAGTACGAGGCGACGAAGGTCCGGTGGCGGCCCCGGGCGGCCAGGGCGCGCAGGGCCGCCTGGACGGTGGGCGTGGCGGCGGAGGCGTACGCGGGGACGACGGGCACGCAAAGGCGCATCGCGAGCGCGCGGGCGGTGTGCCGGGTGTCCTGGGCGGAGTCGGGGTCGCGGGACCCGGCGGCGGCGAGGACGACGGCGGCGCGCCGGCCGCCCTGGTCGGCGGGGTCCCAGCCGGCCTCGTCGAGCCGCCCGCACAGCGCCTCGACGAGCAGGGGGTGCGGGCCCAGCGGCGCGGCGATCCGGGTGCGGACGCCGGGGGCGGCGGCCGCCGTGGCGGGCAGGTCGCGCTTGACGTGGTGGCCGCGTCCCAGGAGCAGCGGTACGAGGACGGCGTCGGCCCCGCGCAGGTTGTCCAGGGTGTCCGGGAGCAGCGGCCGGTTCAGCTCGATGTGGCCGAGCCGGACGTCGAGGCCGGGGCGCAGGTCGCGCACCCGGTCCAGGAGGGCCAGCACGGTGCGCAGGGCCTCCGGGTCGCGGCTGCCGTGCGCTACGGCCACCAGGGCCGGGGCGGGAGCGCCGCCGTCCTGTGCGGGGCGGCCGGGCCGCCGGGTGCGGTGCGTCATGGACCGATGGTGGCGGGCGGAGGTTGCCGGGCCGTTGCGCGAGGGTCACCGCCGTTTTCCGCCTCCTCACGGTGGGGGCGGGGGCGGTGTGCGTACGCCCGCGTGTTCCGCTCCGCCGCCGGTGCCGGACGCCACGACCGGGGCGGCCGGCGAACCTTTGCGGCATCCCGGGCGTCAGGTGGGGTGGGGGCACACGGCCCGCGCGCACCTGGCGCGGCGGGCGGAACGACGGCGGACGGACGGGTGGGGGTTCTGGTGCGTGGGAAGAGCGGGCAGGCCGGGGAGGGACGGAAGGCGCTCGGGCGGTGGCTGAGGGAGCGCCGGCGGCCGGGCCGGCCCGTGCCGCGACTGCCGGCCCGGCTGTGGGCCCGGCTGTGGGACAGGTCCGTGCCGCTGCCGGCGGCCCGGCTGCGACTGCCCGCCCGGTCCCGGTTGCCGTCGTGGCCCGTGGTGCGGCTGCCGCGCACCCGGCGGGTGCAGCGGCGGCTGGCGCAGGGGCTGATGGTCGCCTGTGCGCTGGCCCTGGCGCCCGCGACCTGGATGCGGCTGGAGGCCGGCGACCGGGTGGGCACGACGGCCGGGGCTCCGGCGCGGGAGGTCGCGGTGGTGTTCGGCGCCGGGCTGTGGGAGGGCCGGCCGACCCCGTACCTCGCACACCGGCTGGACGCGGCGGCTGAGTTGTACCGCACCGGGAAGGTGAAGGTCGTGCTGGTCACCGGGGACAACAGCCGGGCGGAGTACGACGAGCCGGACGCGATGCGCACGTATCTCACCGGACGCGGAGTGCCCGACGAGCGGATCGTGAGCGATTACGCCGGGTTCGACTCCTGGGACTCCTGCGTCCGGGCCAAGAAGATCTTCGGGGTCGACCGGGCGGTGCTGGTGAGCCAGGGCTTCCACATCCACCGGGCGGTCGCCCTGTGCCGGTCGGCCGGGATCGACGCGTACGGCGTCGGGGTCGACGAGCCACGGGACGTCACCTGGTACTACGGCGGCGCCCGGGAGCTGGCGGCCTCCGGCAAGGCCGCGCTGGACGCCCTGCTCCGGCCCGACCCGCGGTTCCTGGGACCCAAGGAGCGGGGCGTGGCGGAGGCGCTGGCCGTCGGGACACGCTGACGCGTCCCCGGGGCGCGTACGCGGATGGCGCCGGGCGCGGTGCGAGCCGCGTGCGCGGACGGCGCCGGGCGCGGTGTGGCGCGTGTCCGCCCGGCGGATTGCGCCGGGCGGGTGACACCCGGCGCCACGAGGGGCAGCCCTCTCAGGGGCCGTCCACCGCGCGGCCGGTGGTCCACCGGCCCCCGGGGATGAGGACGCCGCCGGTCCGCAGCGAGCGGGTGACGGCGGCCGCGGCAAGGTAGACCCAGGCCCGCGCGGGCTCCCCCGCCTCCGACGCCCCCTGACCCGGCAGCTCGACCTCGCGGACGACGCGTTCGTACAGGTTGCGCGGGTGGCCGGGGCCGAGGAACTCCTCCAGGTGGTCCAGCAGCCCGAGCAGTTCCCCGTACACCCCCGGCGCGGCGACGAGCAGCGTGCCGTGGACACGGCCGTGGCCGTCGATCGCGTACGGGTAGCCGGGGCCGTCGTAGAGCAGGGCCCGGGGCAGCACGGCAGGCCGCTCCCCCGCCGTGCGGCCCCGGAGGAACAGGTCGTGGTTGGGTTCGCCCGGCAGCAGCGTTCCGTACACGAAGAAGGGCAGCTCGCCGGCGACCGGGCCGCCGGGGGCGGTCATCATGGTCATGGCCGCCGTCACAGGGCAGCCGGGGGCGCCGTCTCCGCCGTCACCCAGCCGAGGTAGCGGGCGCTGCCCCGGATCACCGGCAGGGCGATGATCTCCGGCGTCTCGTAGTCGTGCTCCCGCTGGAGGTGTGCCTCCAGTTCGTCGTAGCGTTCCGCCGTCGTCTTGAAGAGCACCTGCCATTCCTCTGTCGACTCGATGGCGTTCTGCCACCGGTAGACGGAGGTGACGGGGGCGGAGATCTGCGCGCAGGCCGCCAGCCTGGCCTCCACCGCCGACCGGGCCAGGGCGTCGGCCTTGTCCTCGCTGTCGGTCGTGGTCAGTACGGTCAGCCATGCCGGCGGCGCTGTCATCGTCGGTCTCCTCGGAGTACGGCGGGCTCCCTGCCCGTGGGCCTTCGATGCGATTGTCGGCCCACGGCGGGTCAGGCGCCGTACGGACGGAGATTCCGGGCGTCGCGCAGGGCGGTGCCCCACCACACCAGCTGGTCCAGCAGCGTCTTGGCCGCCGCGTCGGCGGGCCCCGGGTCCAGGTGGCTCCCCTGGTCGTCGAAGAGCGCGCCGGCGTTGTGGAAGGACACGGTGTCGCGGACGGTGACGGTGTGCAGTTCGGCGAAGACCTGCCGAAGCTGTTCGACGGCCCGCAGCCCGCCGGAGATGCCGCCGTAACTGACGAAGGCGACGGGCTTGGCCTGCCATTCCTCGCTGTGCCAGTCGATGAGCGTTTTCAGTGGTGCGGGGAAGGAGTGGTTGTACTCGGGGGTGAGGACGACGAAGGCGTCGGCCGCCGCGAGCCGGGCGGAGACCGCGCCGAGCCGCGCCGCCTCCTCGGGCCCGGGGCTGAAGGTGATGGCGGTGGGGAGGTCCGCCTCGGCGACGTCGACCAGTTCGGTCTCGATGCCGGGGTGGCTCGCCGCGCGGGCCAGGAACCAGTCGGCGACGACGGGACCGAAGCGGCCGTCGCGGTTGCTGCCGAGGATGACGGCCACCTTGAGGGGAGCGGACTCGGTGGCGGGCACGGTGGATGACGTGGATACGGCTGTGATGTCCATGGCGTCGACCTTTCCCCCTCAACCTTGGTTGAGGTCAAGGGTGCCGTCCGGTTCCTGCCCGGTCCGGGTCCGGCGCCGCGCTTACGGTGGCCGCATGACGACGTACCGGCCGGACACGCCCCTGCCCCGCATCGAGTTCGACGGCCACCTGGCCACCGAGGAGGACCTGCGGATCCCCGCGCTGCACGGCTTCGGCCACTTCACCGCCATGCAGGTGCGGGACGGCGGGGTGCGGGGCCTCGGACTTCATCTCGCCCGGCTGGACGCCGCGAACCGGGAGTTGTTCGGCCTCCCGGTCGGCGGTGACCTGGTGCGGGAACTGATCCGGCACGCCCTGGGCGGTGCGGGGCTGCGGGACGCCTCGGTGCGGGTGAACGGCTACCTGCCGCCCGGTGCGACGCGCACGACCCTGATGGTGACGGTCCGGGAGCCCGCCGCCGGGCCGGCCGGGGCGCGGAGCCTGATGTCGGTGCCGTACGCGCGCACGGCCCCGCACATCAAACGGCCGGGCGAGTTCGGGCAGACGTACTACGGGGCGCTGGCCGGGCGGGCGGGGTTCGACGAGGCGCTGCTGACCGCGCCCGGCGGAGTCGTGACCGAGGGCGCGATCACCAACATCGGCTTCTGGGACGGGAGCTCGGTGGTGTGGCCCGACGCCCCGGCGCTCGCCGGCACCACGATGACCCTGTTGGAGCAGGGGCTTGAGCGGGCCGGACGGCCGTCGGCGCGCCGCCCGGTGACGCTGGAGGGCCCGGACGGGGTGGGCCGCTATCCGGCCGCGTTCGTCTGCAACTCGCGGGGCCTCGCGCCGGTGCGGCGGATCGACGGCACCGCGTTCACGGTCGACGAGAAGCTGATGAGAGACCTGGGCGCGGTGTACGACGCCGCTCCGGTGGACACCGTGTGAGAACCCCGCCCGAGGTGGGGCGGGGCAGCGCGCTTCGGCCGTGCCGGACCATGCATGACGATGGGAGCATGCAGATCCACATCGAGGCCACCGCTCTCCCCGGTCGCAGCTGCGGCCCGGACAGCGACTTTCCCGGGTACGCGAACATCCACGTCGGCGTCCAGCGCAAGGACCGGCCGGGCGAGCTGCTCGACCCGCACCCGGGGGACGCCCCCTCCGCCTCGTGGGTCCTCGACTGCACGGCCACCGCGACGGCGGACGGGGTCGAGGTGTCGGGGCCGTACATCCAGAACCGGATGGGCGGACGGTTCGTCTATCTGTCCTGGGGCACGGTGGACGACGCCGGGGTCTTCACCATGTTCCGGCGCGCCAAGCTGATGTTCGACGACATCGACCCGGACGTCCTCGAAGCCGCCGCGCGCACCGGACGGCTCACCGGGCGGCTCGGGCTCACCGACGCCAAGGGGCAGCCGCTGTGCGCCCGGGTGCGCCCGCCGCAGATCGTCTGGAGCGCCATGGACGGGGCGAGCGGAGCCTGAGAAGAGCCGGGGGCGGGCGGGGCAGAGCCCGGGAGCCGGGGGCGCACGCGGCCGGATGAGCCGGGTACGACACCGCCCCCTCCGGTCCAAGGGGGGAGTGGACCGGAGGGGGCGGTGCCGTGGGGGGCGGGGTTCCGTCCCGTGGGGGGTGTCTAGCGTGTGCCCGGGGTCCGCGACGTCATTCATGTGACCTGCGTCACTTTTCGCCGACCAGCCTCACCCGATCGGCACCCGGACCGGCAGCACGGACCGAACGGCCCAGCCGCACCGCCGCCACCTGCGGCGATCCCTTCCGGCAAGAGCGCCGCGCCGGTCCGTACGGGTGAAAGCTGACCCCACGTCAGAAGGCGTGGCGGGCCGGGCCCCCGTTGGCTCGGGGGCAGGACACACCCGCTCGCGCCGTCTGCCCGGAGGATCCCCATGCGCAGTCCTGCCCGCCTCGTGACCGGCACCGTCGGTGCCGCGTTCACCGTCATCGCGTTCGGTCTCGCCGCCGCCGCTCCGTCCGCGTACGCGGGCGACTTCGGCCGTCTGGAGATCACCCCGGCGACCGCGCCCCCCGGCGCCACCGTCACCGTGAACACCACCGCCTGCGGCAAGAAGGGCTCGGGCATCGGCGACGCGAACTCCCTGGACGCCGGGGACTTCGAGATGCGCCCCGGCACCCACAAGGAGGTCGTGGTCGGCAAGTTCACCGTGCCCCGCGACACCCGGCCCGGCACCTACGAGATCATCGTCTCCTGCGACAACGGCAAGGACGCCGTCGGCGACCTGGAGGTGATCGGCGGCGGCAAGCACGAGAAGCCGATCCACGACCGCCCGTCCGGCCATGTGCGGACCGGGGTCGGCGGCAGCGTCGAACCGGACTCCACGCAGGTCGCCCTCGGCGTCGGCGTGATCGGCCTGGCCGCCGTCGGTGGACTGTGGCTGCTGCGCCGCCGCTCCGAGGGCGCCGAAGGAAGCTGAACATCCGCTTCCCCCCTGACCGGGCGGGGCGCGTCCCCGAGCGCGCCCCGTCCGCCCCGGACCACCGACCGAGGACGACGCCGTGTCACCGAGCGCGCAGAAGGCCAAGGGCTGGCTGGTGGGCATCGCCGTGCTGTGCGGCATCTGGCTCATCCAGAACGGCCCCGGCGGCCAGTTGATCCCGCCGCAGCCCTCCAGCGCCCAGGCCTTCGCCGCCGGGCCCCAGCTCCAGCCCGGCTCCCCGGTCGCCGAGCCGCTCAACCCCTCCGAGCCGGTCCGCATCCGCATCCCGAGCATCGAGGTGGACGCGCCGATGACGCGGCTGGGGCTGGCCGCCGACGGCAGCCTCGACGTACCGCCGGACGAGGACCGCAACCTCGCGGGCTGGTACGCGGACGGCGTCCCGCCCGGCGCGCGGGGCACCGCGATCGTCGCGGGGCACGTGGACAACGCGGACGGCCCGTCCGTCTTCTACGCCCTGGGGGCCCTGACCAAGGGGACCGTGGTCGAGGTGGTCCGCGAGGACGGGCGCACGGCCGTCTTCTCGATCGACGCCATCGAGGTCTACGACAACGACGCCTTCCCCGACCAGCGCGTCTACGGCGACTCGCCGCACGCGTCGCTCCGGCTGATCACCTGCGGCGGCGGCTTCTCGAAGGAGACCGGCTACCAGGGCAACGTGGTGGCGTACGCGCACCTCACCGAGGTGCGCTGAAACGACGTCCTGCGGCCGTCACGCGTTCCACTGGTCGAAGCCCAGTTTGGCCACCAGCGAGAACACCACGGTCAGCAGCACCGCCCGGACGAAGCCGCTGCCCCGGCTCAGCGCCATCCGGGCCCCGATCATCCCGCCCGCCAGGTTGAAGAGGGCCATCACGGCCGCGAGCTGCCACAGCACGGTGCCCTGGTACGCGAACATCGCCAGCGCCCCCGCGTTGGTGCACACGTTGACGATCTTCGCGGTGGCCGACGCGGTCACCAGGTCCAGGTGGAGCACCGCGCTCAGGGCCAGCACCAGGAAGGTGCCGGTGCCCGGGCCGAACAGCCCGTCGTAGAAGCCGATACCGCCGCCGACCAGCACGATCGCCGTGACGATCCGGGCCCGGGTGACCGGCCGGTCCGTGCCGTCACCCGCCGTGGACGCCCCGAAGGACGGGCGCAGCAGCACGAAGGCCGCGACCCCGAGCAGCACGACCATGATCACCGGGCGGAGCACATCGCTGCTGATCCCGGCGGCGAAGAACGCCCCGGTCATCGACCCGGCGAGCGCCATCAGCCCGACCCGCACCGCCAGCCCCACCCGTACCGGGGTTTTGCGCAGGAAGGTCACCGCGGCCCCCGAGGTGCCCACGATCGCGACGGCCTTGTTGGTGCCGAGCACCTGGGCCGCCTGGACGTTCGGCAGGCCGAGCAGGAGCGCGGGCAGGAGCAGCAGTCCGCCGCCGCCCACCACGGCGTCGATCCAGCCCGCGGCGGCCGCGGCGAGGCAGAGGAGCACCAGAGTGGTCAGTGTTATGTCAGGCACGACCCGACCTTAGACGCCTGTCGTCGGGGCTCTTCTCCCCCGGATGGCCGTCGGCCCCTCACAGGGCCCCGGCGCCGCCGCTGAGCGCAAGGTTCCGCCCGGGAAACAGGCGGGATGCGGCCGGGTAACACCTCACGCCCACGCTCATGGCATGAGGACTACCGACGGAGGCCACTGAGATGCCGGAGCCCACCTTCGACCTGAGCACCCCCGCCGCCGCCCCTGACGCCGTGGCGCACACCGCCGTTCCGACGATCGTGGTCGTCGGGCACGGCATGGTCGGCCAGCGGTTCCTGGAGGCCCTCGCGGACCGCGGACTGACCCCGGCGGCCGGCGCCGCCCGGGTCGTCGTGCTCTGCGAGGAGCCCCGGCCCGCCTACGACCGGGTGCGGCTCACCTCGTACTTCGACGGGCAGAGTCCCGAGGACCTCTCCCTGGTGGAGCGGGACTTCATGGACCGGCACGGCATCGAGCTGTACGTCGGTGACCCGGCGACGGGCGTCGACCGGGCGGGGCGGACGGTGACCGCCCGGTCGGGGGCGGTGTTCCGGTACGACACGCTGGTGCTGGCGACGGGCTCGTACCCCTTCGTGCCGCCGGTGCCGGGGAAGGACGCGCGGGGCTGCTTCGTGTACCGGACGATCGAGGACCTCGTCGCGATCGAGGAGTACGCGAAGGGCGCGGCCACCGGTGCGGTGGTGGGCGGCGGGCTGCTCGGTCTGGAGGCGGCCGGGGCGCTGAAGGGGCTCGGGCTGTCCACCCACGTGGTGGAGTTCGCGCCCCGGCTGATGCCGGTCCAGGTGGACGAGGGCGGGGGCGCGGCGCTGCTGCGCACGGTGGTGGACATGGGTCTCGCGGTGCACACGGGGGTCGGTACGCAGGAGATCCTGACGGGCGCGGGCGCGGACGGCGCGGTGACCGGGATGGCCCTCTCCGACGGCTCCTCGCTCGCCGTGGATCTGGTGGTCTTCTCGGCGGGCGTGCGGCCCCGGGACCAGCTGGCCCGGGAGTGCGGTCTGGCCGTCGGGGAGCGCGGCGGGATCGTCGTGGACGAGGAGTGCCGGACCTCGGACCCGGCCGTGTTCGCGATCGGCGAGTGCGCGCTGGCCGCCGACGGCCGCGTGTACGGGCTGGTGGCGCCGGGCTACGAGATGGCGCAGACGGCGGCCGAGGTGATCGCGGGCGGCCGGTCCGTGTTCACGGGGGCGGACCTGTCGACAAAGCTGAAGCTGCTCGGCGTGGACGTGGCCTCGTTCGGCGACGCGCACGGGGCCGCCGAGGGGGCGCTCGACGTGGTGTACTCCGACGCCCGGTCGGGGGTCTACAAGAAGCTGGTGATCGGGCGGGACGGGACGCTGCTGGGCGGGGTGCTGGTCGGGGACGCGGACCAGTACGGCACGCTGCGGCCGATGACGGGCACGGTGCTGCCGGTCGCCCCCGAGCAGCTGGTGCTGCCGGCCGGGGCGGGAGGCCCGGTGGCGCTCGGCCCCTCCGCGCTGCCGGACGACGCGGTGATCTGCTCCTGCCACAACGTGACCAAGGGCGCGGTCTGCGGGCACACCACGCTGCCCGAGGTGAAGAAGTGCACCAAGGCCGGTACGGGTTGCGGCAGTTGTCTGAAGGTGATCGGGCAGCTGATGCCGCCTCCGGCGGACGCGGGGCTGTGCGGCTGCTTCCCGTACGACCGCAGCGAGCTGTACGAGATCGTCCGCACCCTGGAGGTCACCTCCTTCGCCTCCCTGCTCGACTCGCACGGCCGCGAGGAGGCGCGGGGCGGGGACGGCTGCGAGATCTGCAAGCCGACGGTCGGCTCGGTCATCGCCTCGCTCGCGCCGACCGTGGGCGCGAGCGGCTATGTCCTGGACGGCGAGCAGGCGGCGCTCCAGGACACCAACGACCACTTTCTGGCCAACCTCCAGCGCAACGGGTCGTACTCGATCGTGCCGCGCATACCCGGCGGTGAGGTCACCCCGGAGAAGCTCATCGTCATCGGTGAGGTGGCCCGCGACTTCGGCCTCTACACGAAGATCACCGGCGGTCAGCGCATCGACCTCTTCGGGGCCCGGGTCGACCAGCTGCCGGCGATCTGGACCCGGCTGGTGGACGCGGGCTTCGAGTCCGGGCACGCGTACGGGAAGTCGCTCCGCACCGTGAAGTCCTGTGTGGGGCAGACCTGGTGCCGCTACGGCGTGCAGGACTCCGTGCGGATGGCGATCGACCTGGAGCTGCGCTACCGGGGCCTGCGCTCCCCGCACAAGCTGAAGTCGGCGGTCTCCGGATGCGCCCGCGAGTGCGCGGAGGCCCGGGGCAAGGACTTCGGGATCATCGCCACCGCCCAGGGCTGGAATCTGTACGTCGGCGGGAACGGCGGGGCCACCCCGCGCCACGCGGACCTGCTGGCCCAGGATCTCTCCGACGCCGAGCTGGTGCGGCTGATCGACCGGTTCCTGATGTTCTACATCCGCACCGCCGACCGTCTGGAGCGCACCTCCGCCTGGCTGGACCGGATCGACGGCGGCCTGGACCACGTCCGGGACGTGGTCGTCCACGACTCGCTGGGACTCTGCGAGGAGCTGGAGAGGCTGATGGCCGACCATGTCGCCGGATACCGCGACGAGTGGGCCGAGACCATCAACGACCCGGAACGGCTGCGGCGCTTCGTCACCTTCGTCAACGCCCCCGACGCCCCTGACCCCTCGGTGAAGTTCGTTCCGGAACGGGACCAGATCAAGCCGGATCTGGAACTGCTCGCGGGACCCGTGCTCGCCGTCCGCACCCTCGAAGGGACCGCCTCCTGATGACCACCGCGACGATCACGACAGCGAGGGACACCGGATACGTCCGGCTCGCCCACGGCAAGGACTGGCTGACGGTCTGCGAACGGGGACTGCTGACCCCCGGGCGGGGCGTGGCGGTGCTGCTGCCGGACGGGGACCAGGCGGCCGTCTTCATGGACCGGGCGGGCCAGGTGTACGCGATCGGCAACCGGGACCCGTTCACCGGGGCGTACGTCCTCTCGCGCGGCCTGCTCGGTTCCGCGGGCGGGCGGCCGTTCGTGGCCTCGCCGCTGCTGAAGCAGCGCTTCGACCTGGCGACGGGCGCGTGCCTGGACGACGAGGGGGCGGCGGTGCCGGTCTTCACCGTACGGACGGACTGACCGGCCGGCCTCGGGCGGCGGCCGGGTCGCGGGTAGGGCCCGTGCAACTCCTCCGCCGCCCGTTCACCCAGGATTGACGTCCCGTCAACTCCGGTCTCCTACAGTCCTGACGCGCGACCCGCCGGTCCGTCCGGAGCGGCGGGCCCACACTCATCCGTGGAGTGATCGTGGAACGTCGGACCTTCTTGCGCACCGCGGTGATCGGCAGCTCGGCGGCCGCCTTCGGCGGCACGCTGTGGCGGGGCGCCGCCTTCGCCGACCCGGCCCAGCCGGCCCCCGGCCCGTACGGCGCGCTCCAGGCGGCCAACGGCAACGGCATCCAATTGCCCAGCGGCTTCACCAGCCGCGTCATCGCCCGCTCCGGGCAGACCGTGCCCGGCACCTCCTACCGCTGGCACAGCGCGCCCGACGGCGGGGCGACGTACGCCGACGGCTCGGGCTGGATCTACGTCTCCAACGCCGAGGTGTCCCCGAGCAGCGGGGGCGGGGCGAGCGCGGTGAAGTTCAACTCCTCGGGGACGGTGACGTCGGCGTACCGGATCCTCTCCGGTACGAACAACAACTGCGCGGGCGGCGCCACCCCGTGGAAGACCTGGCTGTCCTGCGAGGAGGTCTCCCGCGGGTACGTGTACGAGACCGACCCCTGGGGTGTGAACGCCGCGGTGCGGCGTCCGGCGATGGGCCGTTTCAAGCACGAGGCCGCCGCCGCCGACCCGGACCACGGCTACGTCTACCTCACCGAGGACGAGAGCGACGGCCGCTTCTACCGCTTCCGGCCCACGACCTGGGGGAACCTGTCGAGCGGCACCCTTCAGGTGCTGGTCGCGGGCACGGGCACCTCGGGACCGGTGACGTGGGCGAACGTGCCGGATCCGGCCGGCTCCTCCACGCAGACCCGGCACCAGGTGTCCGGGGCGAAGGTGTTCAACGGCGGTGAGGGCTGCTTCTACGCGGCGGGCACCTGCTGGTTCACCACCAAGGGCGACAACCGGGTGTGGGCGTACGACGCCACCACCTCGTCGATCTCGCTCGCGTACGACGACTCGCTGGTGTCGGGCGGCTCGGCCCCGCTGACCGGCGTGGACAACGTCACGCGGTCCGGGTCCGGCGACCTGTACATCGCGGAGGACGGCGGGAACATGGAGATCTGCCTGATCACGCCGGACGACACGGTCGCCCCGTTCCTGCGGATCACCGGCCAGTCCGGTTCGGAGATCACCGGGCCCGCGTTCTCGCCGGACGGCAGCCGTCTCTACTTCTCCTCGCAGCGCGGGACGAGCGGCAGCTCCTCCGGGGGCATCACGTACGAGGTGAAGGGGCCCTTCCGCGGCTGACGCGGGCGCCCCATGTGCGCCGGCGCCCGTCCCCCGGCCCGGCGCACCTCCCGCGGCTCAGCCCTGGTCCCCGGCGGCAGCGGCCGGGTCCATCCAGATGACCTCCCAGATGTGGTGGTCGGGGTCCTGGAAGGAGCGGCCGTACATGAAGCCGAGGTCCTGCGTCTCGCCCGCCGGGGAGCCGCCGGAGGCCAGGGCGGCGTCCGCCAGCCGGTCGACCTCCTCGCGGCTGTCGCAGCTCAGGGCCAGGATGACCTCGGTGGTCTTCGAGGCGTCGGCGACCTCCTTCTTGGTGAAGTCCTTGAAGCGCGGTTCCGTCATCAGCATGGCGAAGATGGTGTCGCTGATGACCAGACAGGCCGTCTTGTCGTCGCTGAACGCCGGGTTGAAGCCGTAGCCGAGCTTCTCGAAGAAGCCCTTGGTGGTCTCCAGATCCTTCACCGGCAGGTTCACGAAGATCATCTGAGCCATGGTCGTTTCCTCTTCCTCTGTCCCGTGGCGCCCGCGGTGGTCCGTCCGGCGCTCTCGATGGTTAGACGACGGGGTCGTGCTGAACTCATCGGCGTACGGCAGAAGATTCGCACGGCCCACTGACAACGGCCCCGGACAACGGCCCCGGACGACGGCTCCGGACGACGGGCTCCGGACGACGGCCACGCGGGCCCGCCGGGCTCTCTCGGCTCGCCCTGCCCTAGGGCAGGGCGAGCGGGGCTCCGCCGCGCAGCAGGGAGCCGCCGAGCGGGGTCAGGGTGTGCAGGACCGAGCTGCCGTGGCGCAGCGTGAGGACCAGGCCCGCCTCGCGCAGCACGGAGGCGTGCTGGCTCGCGGAGGCCAGCGACACCCCGGCCCGGCGGGCGAGTTCGCTGGTGGTGCAGCCGGTGCCGATGGAGGAGAGGACGGCCGAGCGGGTGTGGCCGACGAGCCGGCCGAGCCAGGGTCCCGGCTCCGCGAAGACCGGGGCGCCGGGGTTGGCCACCGGGTAGACGAGCACCGGCGGGAGCGACGGGTCGCGGTAGACCACGGGCGTGCCCCGGCAGAAGAAGGAGGGCTGGAGCAGCAGCCCGCGCCCGTCCAGGTGCAGATCGCGGTCGAACGGGTAGTCCGCCTCCAGCACGGGCGAACGCCACCGGATCATCGGCGGCAGGGTGGCCAGGAGCCCGTCCGCTCCGCCGTCCAGCAGGGCCCGGCCGCGGACAGCCCGGTCCGCCTCGACGCTGGCCCGGATGTGCGGCCAGTAGGGCTCCACGGCCGCGTGGTGGTAGCTGCGGAGGGCCCCGATGAGCCGGGCGAGCGGCTCGGCACGGCCCTCCATGAGCGCGGCGGGCAGCGCCGCGCTCGCTCTTCCCGCTCCGGGGTCTCGTTGACGCGGGCCGGCGGACAGGCCGGCCCGCTGCCGTATCCGCCCGGCGGCCAGCAGCTCCAGCTCCGCGTGGACACGGTCGGCGGGAGTGTCGCGCAGCGCCTCCATTCCGACGTCGAGCCCGAAAGGCTCGGAGCCCTCCTGGGAGGGCGTCAGAAAATCCGGGAAATAGCCGCGGGGCGGGACGACCGCCGCCAGCAGCTGTGCTTCGCCATTCAACCGCGCCCGGGATTCCGAACGCCATTTTCCGAACACGGTCGAAGCACGGCGGTCCCGGATCCGGTGAAAACTGAGAATGGTTTCCCACAGCGCGTCCGGCCTCGTGGCCATCCGCACCCGCGAAAGGTCCAGCCTGGACACATGGATACGCAGCACTACTCCCCCACCTGTTGCATCCGCAATTGCCCCCACCAAAGGGTATGCGGACCGTCACAGGAGGTCACCACGGGGTTTCGGCCAGAAGTGAAAGGTCTCGCCCCGTTCCGCTGCACCCGAAAAGCTGTACGGCGTCGGGTACGCATCCGGTGCCCACCGGATGAGCACGTGAAGGCCGTGGGGGGCTTTGTGTGTTCGGCGGCGGTGGGCGACGGTGCGGCTCCGTACCCGACGGGGGTAAGCCGGGTGCGGTCCATGGGTGGGGATCCATGGACCGCACCCCGGTCCACCCCGGCCCGTCACCCGCATTTCTTTGCGCATTAAACGAAGCAATGTGCTCTGCGCCACATTCCTTGCGCGACTTTCGGTGCGCGCTTCTGACGACTTCCCCGTATCGCCGGTCATTTCCGCACACGCCACTTCCGTACCACCGGTCACTTCCGGTCAGCACGGGACGAAGCGGCGGCACCCCCGCACAGGGTGCCGCCGCTTCTCGGCGGGGCCTTCGCGGCCCTGGTCGGTGGGCAGGGCTGTTCGTGCAGCCCTGCCCATGAGGCCGGGGCTGTTCGTGCAGCCCCGGCCGGTGAGTCCGGGTCAGCGGCTGTCACTGCCCCGGGACTCGGCTGCGGCCCGGCCCGCCTCCAGGCGGGCTACGGGGATGCGGAACGGCGAGCAGGAGACGTAGTCCAGGCCCACCTCGTGGAAGAAGTGCACCGACTCCGGGTCTCCGCCGTGCTCGCCGCAGACGCCGAGCTTGAGATCCGGGCGGGTGGCCCGGCCGGCCTCGACGGCACTGCGGACCAGCGCGCCGACGCCGTCCTTGTCGATCGTCTCGAACGGGGAGACCCCGAAGATGCCCTTCTCCAGGTACGCGGTGAAGAACGAGGCCTCCACGTCGTCGCGGGAGAAGCCCCACACCGTCTGGGTGAGGTCGTTCGTGCCGAAGGAGAAGAACTGCGCGGCCTCGGCGATCTGGCCCGCCGTCAGCGCGGCGCGCGGCAGCTCGATCATGGTGCCGATGGTCAGCTTGAGGTCGGTACCGGTGGCCGCCTGGACCTCGGCGATGACCCGGTCGGCCTCCTCGCGGACGATCTCCAGCTCCTGGACCGTGCCGACGAGCGGAATCATGATCTCGGCGCGCGGGTCGCCCTTGGCGTTCTTGCGCTGGGCGGCGGCCTCGGCGATGGCCCGCACCTGCATCGCGAACAGACCGGGGATGACGAGGCCCAGGCGCACCCCGCGCAGCCCCAGCATCGGGTTCTGCTCGTGCAGCTTGTGCACCGCCTGCAGGAGCCGGAGGTCGTTCTCGTTGGCGTCCTTGCGGGACTCGGCGAGTGCGACGCGCACCGACAGCTCGGTGATGTCGGGAAGGAACTCGTGCAGCGGCGGGTCGAGGAGGCGGACGGTGACGGGCAGCCCGTCCATCGACTCGAACAGCTCGATGAAGTCGGCCTTCTGCAGCGGGAGCAGAGCGGCCAGCGCGGCCTCGCGCTCGTCGTCGGTGTCCGCGAGGATCAGCTTCTCGACCATCTCGCGGCGCTCGCCGAGGAACATGTGCTCGGTGCGGCACAGGCCGATGCCCTGGGCGCCGAAGCGGCGGGCCCGCAGCGCGTCCTCGGCGTTGTCGGCGTTGGCCCGCACCCGCAGCCGGCGCACCCGGTCCGCGTACGCCATGATCCGGTGCACGGCGGCGACCAGTTCGTCGGCGTCGTCGGCCCCGGCGTGCATCCGGCCCTCGAAGTACTCGACGACCGGGGACGGTACGACGGGTACCTCGCCCAGGTAGACCTTGCCGGTGGAGCCGTCGATCGAGACGAGGTCGCCCTCCTCGATGACCTTGCCGCCGACCGTCATCCGGCGGCGCTTGGTGTCGACCTCCAGGTCCTCGGCGCCGCAGACACAGGTCTTGCCCATGCCGCGCGCCACGACCGCCGCGTGCGAGGTCTTGCCGCCGCGCGAGGTCAGGATGCCCTCGGCGGCGATCATGCCTTCGAGGTCGTCGGGGTTGGTCTCGCGGCGGATCAGGATGACCTTCTCGCCGGAGCGGGACCACTTGATCGCGGTGTACGAGTCGAAGACGGCCTTGCCGACCGCGGCGCCCGGGGAGGCGGCGATGCCCCGGCCGAGCAACTCGGTCCTCGCCCCGTCGTCGAAGCGCGGGAACATCAGCTGGGCGAGCTGGGCGCCGTTGACGCGCTGGAGCGCCTCGGCCTCGTCGATCAGGCCCTGGTCCACGAGCTGGGTGGCGATCCGGAAGGCGGCACCGGCGGTGCGCTTGCCGACCCGGGTCTGGAGCATCCAGAGCTGGCCGCGCTCGATGGTGAACTCGATGTCGCAGAGATCCTTGTAGTGGTTCTCCAGGGTCTCCATGATCTGCATGAGCTGGTCGTACGACTTCTTGTCGATCGACTCCAGATCGGCGAGCGGCACCGTGTTGCGGATGCCGGCGACGACGTCCTCGCCCTGCGCGTTCTGGAGGTAGTCGCCGTAGACGCCCTGGTGGCCGCTGGCCGGGTCGCGGGTGAAGGCGACGCCCGTACCGGAGTCGGGGCCCAGGTTGCCGAAGACCATCGAGCAGACGTTGACGGCCGTGCCGAGGTCGCCGGGGATGCGCTCCTGGCGGCGGTAGAGCTTGGCCCGGTCGGTGTTCCACGAGTCGAAGACCGCGTTTATGGCCAGGTCCATCTGCTCGCGGGCGTCCTGCGGGAACGCGCGCCCGGCCTCGGACTCGACGATCTTCTTGAACTGCTTGACGAGCTTCTTCAGGTCGGCGGCGGCGAGGTCGGTGTCGACCGTGACCTTCTTGGCGTCCTTGGCCGCCTCCAGCGCCTCCTCGAAGAGGTCGCCGTCGACCCCGAGGACGGTCTTGCCGAACATCTGGATCAGGCGGCGGTAGGAGTCCCAGGCGAAACGCTCGTCGCCGGACTGGGTGGCGAGCCCGGCCACGGAGGCGTCGGAGAGGCCGATGTTCAGGACCGTGTCCATCATGCCCGGCATGGAGAACTTGGCGCCGGAGCGGACGGAGACCAGCAGCGGGTCGTCGGCCTGCCCGAGCTGTTTGCCCATCCGCTCTTCCAGCGCCTTGAGGTGCGCACTCACCTCGTCGCGCAGCGCGGTCGGCGCGTCGCCGCTGTCCAGGTAGACCTTGCAGGCCTCGGTGGTGATCGTGAAGCCCGGAGGGACGGGCAACCCGAGGTTGGTCATCTCGGCGAGGTTGGCGCCCTTGCCGCCCAGAAGATCCTTCAGATCCTTGTTGCCCTCGGTGAAGTCGTAGACGAACTTCTGGGGATCTTTGTTTTCCGACACGGGTCTCGACTCCTCGAGGACGCGGTGGCTGCCCTGACGGCGAGGAACATACCCAGATCGAAGGTGTATGGGTACGTCCACTTGGTCGTCATACGGCCGCAACCACCCGTCCGCCAGCAGATCGAAAGGCTCGCCCGGCCGAAGCACCTGAACTCGCTCCTTCACCTCCTGAATGCGTCATGGCCGAAACTTGACCCTTGCCGCTCATGTGAGCGGGTCACTTTCCAGGTGAGTTCACTTCTCGAATCCAGCAGGGTGGCACTGAGTGCCACGTCTTCCAGAAGTGCAGCCATGTCGAAAACGCTCATCTGAGCGTAAGCCCGATCAAGGGTGTCGTGAATCACGCTCGTTTCGGACCCCGGATTTCAGGATCCGGACGCCTCGGGCAGTCGTTGAGCACCCTGCGGCGCACCTCTTTCAGGCTACGGGCGAAGGTCCGAGACCGCGCGGGCTCCACCGGCGGCGGGGGCCTCACCGGCACCGGGGCGGCCCCGAGCCCACGGCGTGCCGTACGGGCAGGGCGGCATCACGGCATCGCGGCAAGCGCGAGAGGCCCGCCGCTCACGGACCGCGAAAGGCCTCCCCCGTACGGAACGCGCGTGGGTCCCCCGTACGGGTTCAGCCGCCGGAGGTGTCCAGCTCCGCGTCGGCGCTGATGCCCGCGCAGTCGTACGGGTCCTTCAGCCAGCCGTCCGGCAGGACGACCCGGTTGTTGCCCGAGGTCCGCCCGCGCGGCCCGTCGGCGCCGTCCGGCCAGGGCTGGTCGAGGTCCAGCTCGTGGAGCTGACTGCCCAGCTCCTCGAGGGAGGAGGTGATCGCCAGCTTCTTGCGCATCTCGGAGCCGACCGCAAAGCCTTTGAGATACCAGGCCACGTGCTTGCGGAAGTCGATCACGCCACGGGCCTCGTCGCCGATCCACTCCCCCAGCAGCGTCGCGTGGCGCACCATGACGTCCGCGACCTCGCGCAGGGCGGGCGCGTACCGGTCCTCGCGGCCCTCCATGGCGCTCACCAGGTCGGCGAAGAGCCAGGGCCGCCCCAGGCAGCCGCGTCCGACGACGACACCGTCGCAGCCGGTCTCCCGCATCATCCGCAGGGCGTCGTCGGCACACCAGATGTCGCCGTTGCCGAGCACGGGAATCTCCGGGACGTGCTCCTTGAGCCGGGCGATGGCGTCCCAGTCGGCGGTGCCGCCGTAGTGCTGGGCGGTGGTGCGCCCGTGCAGGGCGACGGCGGTGACGCCCTCCTCGACGGCGATGCGGCCGGCGTCGAGGAAGGTGAGGTGGTCGTCGTCGATGCCCTTGCGCATCTTGATGGTGACGGGGAGGTCTCCGGCGTGGGAGACGGCTTCCTTGAGGATGGCCCGCAGCAGGGGCCGCTTGTACGGGAGCGCGGAGCCGCCGCCCTTACGGGTGACCTTGGGGACCGGGCAGCCGAAGTTCAGGTCGATGTGGTCGGCCAGGTCCTCGTCCACGATCATCCGGACGGCCTTGCCGACGGTGACCGGGTCCACCCCGTAGAGCTGGATCGAGCGCGGGGTCTCGGACGCCTCGAAGTGGATGAGCTGCATGGTCTTCTCGTTGCGCTCGACCAGCGCTCGCGTGGTGATCATCTCGCTGACGAACAGCCCCTTGCCGCCGGAGAACTCCCGGCACAGCGTCCTGAACGGGGCGTTGGTGATGCCGGCCATCGGGGCCAGCACGACCGGCGGCCGCACGGTGTGCGGGCCGATGCTGAGCTGCGGGAGGGCGGGGGCGAGCGTGGTCATGGCTCCATTGTCGCGTACGCGGCGCGGGACGCGGACGGACGGACGCCTGAGGGCAGCCCCGTGGCGGCTCAATCGGGGTCCTGATCCCCGTTATCGGAACGCCTCCGACGGAATCGCCTGCCCTGGCCGCGACGGGATGACGATCTCGAGTTCTTCGGCACAGGCGAGAAGGGCAAACGAAAAGACACCGATTCGTCTGCTCACCTGTCTCCTCCACAACCGAGCATGTGCGGGCCGCCCGAATCGGAGAGCGGTCACCCGGCTGACCCGGCGCGAGAAGGATTCCCGGATCTCTTCGCCAAGCTGCATAAAGAGTGCGCGAACAGACGGCGGAATCCGACGATGCGCGGCGCACTCGGTGGACCTGGGACGGCCCTGGTGAGCCGCTCCGGCCGGGCGCGGACGGACAGGCGGGCTGTCACTGGGAGCTGCCGGGCGACGCGATCAGCGGCATCGCGCGCATCCGGTCCGGTAGGGGCTGCCCCGTGCTGCCCGGTTTCACTCCCGTCGCCGCTGTCGTCGGCGGTGCGACGCGTACCGCCCGACCACACACAGAACCCTCTCTGCGTCATATCGGCGACCAGGTAAGGAATTTGACGAAGTATCCACCGAAGGAAGCGGAGTTTCCCGACCGTGACCACCCCGACGACGAAATCTAAAGCAGCCGGGTTGCCCACTCCTTCGATGATTCTTTTCACCCCCGGCCGCTTTCCGTGCCGCCCTCCCGCAATGCAAAGATCTCTGCGACGCCGACCGCCTGACCCGTGGGCGGCGCAAGAGAGGCGGCCTCGCCAATTAAGAAGCAGCGAGGGCCTGTTCATCCACAAGTGGGGGAAATCTTCATGCGCAGAACCAGCACGCGCGGCATCGCACTGTCCGCCATCGCCATCCTCACCAGCAGTGCCCTGCTCGCCACCGTGGCGCCCACGGCCACGGCCGCCGTCCCGGCGCAGCAGCAGGCGACGGCGCTGGCGGCAGCAGAGGAAGTACCGCCGCTCACCACCGAGCAGCGGCAGTACATCGAGGAGGGCATGGGCCCGGAGGCGATGGCCGAACTGGAAAGGGCCATGAGCCGGGGATCCTCCGGCAGCGTGCAGCCCCGCGCGTTTCCGATCGCCGCCGCGGCCATCGCGGCCGCCGCCTGGTGCGCGAAGGGTGCGCTGGCCTCCATTCCCACCTCGGTGCTGAGCGATATCGGGGCGGGCAAGGCATCCAGCAAGAAGACCTACGTCCGCAATGCCATCATCGGATGCATCGGCGGGGAGATCGGCGGCGTCGTCTGGAAGTTCCTGCCCGGGTGGGTGAAGGACAAGGCCGTCAACATGGTCATCGCCTTCATCATCAAGTACGTCCGCTGAGGGCCGTCCCGCCGCCCCCGGTGGATCAGCGCGCGGCGTCGGATGCGCGTCATCGCAAGCCTGCGGGGACATCCGCATACTGGATGTACGGGGATGTTCCGACAGCGAGGCGAGGTGCCGCAGCCGTCGTCGCGCGTCGGCCGGGAACAGCGCGACGGACCTGCGGCAGGGCACGACAGAGCACGAGGTACACATGGCCTACCTGTTCCTCTTCGGCTGCTTCTTCCTGCTGGTCGTCGTCAGTTCGCTGGCAGCCCGCACCGGCTACCGGGGCAAGGTGTGCGACGGGGCCGTCGGCTACGAGGTCCCGGCCGAGGTGAAGGCTGACCCCGCACTGCGGAAGCGGGCGAACGACCTGGTGGCGTTCTGGTGTACCGGTGTCGCCGCACTCGGGGCCGCGCCGCTGGTTCCCCTGGGCATCGTCATCATGAGCGGTGGCGGCCGGTCGATCTCGACCTGGGGGCTCGCTGCCTTCGCCGGGTACGCCCTGATCATCGGGATCGTCGGCGGCTATCCGTTTGAGAAGATCAAGCAGCTCGGGGCCTCCGCAGGGCGGTGAGCGCAGGCGGTATAACCCGTGAGGGCCCGAGACCGGAAGCCGCCTCGGGCCCTCACGGGTGCGCCCCTGGTACCTCCGGGGCCCGGCCTCCCCGTGCGATCCGGTGCGAGGGCTCCGGCAGGCGCAGCTCTCGGCGTCCACCGCCGGACGGCTGACTGGGCACGGCCCACCGGGTGGGCGGAGCCAGGAAGCGGGGTGCCCGACGTGCGGCGGTCCCACAGTCAGAACGTCACCCCGTCGCGGATCAACGGGCAGGTCATGCAGTGCCCGCCGCCCCGGCCCCGGCCGAGCTCCGCCCCGACGATGGTGATGACCTCCACCCCGGCCCGGCGCAGCAGCGCGTTGGTCTGGGTGTTGCGGTCGTAGGTGAAGACCACGCCGGGCTCCAGCGCCACCGCGTTGTTGCCGCTGTCCCACTGCTGGCGCTCCGAGGCGTAGACGTCACCGCCCGTCTCGATCACCCTCAGCTGGGGGAGGCCGAGGGCGCGGGCCACGACCTCGGTGAACGGGGTGCTGCCCTCGTCGGTGATCTCGATCCCGGGAGCCAGGTCGGACGGCCGCAGCGAGAAGGCGTGGACGCCGTCCATGATGCGCGGGTACAGCGTGACGATGTCCCGGTCGGCGAAGGTGAACACCGTGTCGAGGTGCATCGCCGAGCGCAGCTTCGGCATCCCGGCGACGATCACGTGCTCGGCCGCCCCCTGCTCGAACAGGGCGGCCGCGACCTGTGTGATGGCCTGGCGGGAGGTCCGTTCGCTCATGCCCATGAGGACGACGCCGTTGCCGACGGGCATGATGTCGCCGCCCTCGAACGTGGCCTGGCCCCACTCCTTCTCGGGGTCGCCCCACCAGACGTGGGAGCCCCGGAAATCGGGGTGGAAGGTGTAGATCGCCTTCATCAGCAGGGTCTCGTCGCGCCGGGCGGACCAGTAGAGCGGGTTCAGGGTCACTCCGCCGTAGAGCCAGCAGGTGGTGTCGCGGGTGTACAGGGTGTTGGGCAGCGGCGGCATCAGGTACTCCCGTGCCCCGGCCCCCTCGCGGGCGAGTGCCACGTACCCCGAGCGGAACGCGTCGGGGAGGTCGGCGGTGGCGAGCCCACCGATCAGGTACTCCGCGAGCTGCCGCGGGGTCAGGGTCTCCAGGAAGGCGCGGGTGTCGTCGATCAGGCCGAGGCCCACCTCGTTGGCGGTGATCTTCCGGTCCAGGAGCCACGACCGGGCCTCGGGCAGAGCCACCGTGGCGGCGAGCAGTTCGTGCAGTTCGACGACCTCCACGCCACGCCCGGTGAGCTGGGCGACGAAGTCGGCGTGGTCCCGCTGGGCGTTCTCCACCCACATCACGTCGTCGAAGAGCAGGTCGCCGGAGTTGGTCGGGGTCAGGCGCCGGTGGGCCAGTCCGGGGGCGCAGACGAGAACCTTGCGCAGGCGTCCCACCTCGGAGTGGACGCCGAGGGCGGAAGCGGGGCGGTGCTGTTCACGATGGGCCTTTCGCTCGGTTACGGCAGAGGGGACGTGCGGGAACCCCGCTCGCTGCGGGCGAGTGCGGGAATCACTCGGACCGGGCGAGTGCGGGAACCGCTCAGAGCTCGATCCAGCCCATGGCCAGCGCCACGACCCCGGCGACAGCACCGGCGACCGAGACCGCGCAGATGACGGCCTCGCCCGGGGAGAAGACCCGGCGTCCCTGTTCCCTACGGGACTTGACGAAGAGGAAGGTGGCCGGGGCGTAGAGGATGAAGGAGACGAGGACGAACTTCAGCCCCGCCGCGTACAGCAGGAACGCGGTGTAGAGCGTGGCCACCACGGCGATCACCAGCTCGCGCCGGGTACTGCGTCCCGCCACGTCGGGCCGGCCCGGCCGCCGGGCGATCCGTACCGCGAAGGCGGCGGCCAGCAGGAAGGGGATCAGGCTCAGCGCGCTGGTCAGGTCGAGGGCGAAGTTGAAGGCGTCGTCGGAGAACAGCGTCACGACGAGCACGACCTGGCTCAGGCACGTGGTCATCAGGAGCGCGGCCTCGGGCACGTCCGCCCAGGTCGACCTCCCCAGGAAGCGGGGCATGTCCTGGTCCTTCGCGGCGACGAACAGGACCTCGGCGGCCATCAGCGTCCAGGCGAGGTAGGCGCCGAGCACGGAGACGATGAGCCCCACGCTGACGAAGACCTTGCCCCAGGTGCCGACCGCCGATTCCAGCACCTCGGCCATCGAGGGCTGTCGCAGCTCGGCGATCTCGGCCATCGGCAGCAGCCCGTAACTGACGATCGTGACGGAGGCGAAGACGGCGAACACACTGAGGAATCCGAGGACGGTGGCTCGCCCCACGTCCTCGCGGCGCTTGGCGTGACGCGAGTAGACGCTGGCCCCTTCGACGCCGAGGAAGACGAAGACCGTCGCGAGCATCGTGCCGCGGACCTGGTTGAAGAGGGAGCCCGCGTAGTCGGCGCCGCCGAAGTTGTCCGCGAAGACCGAGGCGTCGAAGTAGAACAGCGCCAGGATCACGAAGAAGAGGATGGGGACGATCTTGGCCACGGTGACGATCCGGTTGATCGCCGCGGCTTCCTTGACGCCGCGGCGGATCAGGAGGAAGAACCCCCACAGGCCGATCGAGGAGATCACCACCGCCGTCACGGTGTCGCCGTCGCCGAGCACCGGTGCCACCGCGCCGACCGTCGACATGATGAGCACCCAGTAGGTAACGTTGCCGACGCAGGCGCTGGCCCATTGACTTGCTCCTCGGGCTGAAGCCCGAGGATTCTGGTCTTCCGTTCCGTTGCTGTGCCGCTACGCGGCACGAGGTTCGGGCGGGAATCCGTGGCTTCCTGCTTCGTCGCGCTGTGCCAGGACGAGTCCTGGTCCTACCTGCGCTCCACAGGCTGTGACCGCCAGCCCGGCGGCCGCTTTGACGTTCTTCGCGGCGTTGTGGTCCCGGTCATGTACCGCACCACAGGCGGCACAGGTCCAGGTCCGGACGTGCAAGGGCTTGGGGCCGTCCTTGGCCCCGCACTGCGAGCAGACCTGGCTGGTCGGTGTGAACCGGCCGATCTTCACCAGGGTCCGCCCGTACCGAACCGCTTTGTACTCCAGCATGTGTACGAACTGCGACCAGCCCGCGTCATGCACACTCTTCGCCAGCTTGGTGCGTGCCAGTGCCCTGACCGCCAGGTCCTCCACGGCAATCCCTTGGTTCTCGGAGATCAGCCGGGTGGAGAGCTGGTGGTGGAACTCACGGCGGGCGTCCGTCACTTGTGCGTGTGCGCGAGCGACCTTGAGTCGCGCCTTCTCGCGGTTCCTGGATCCCTTCTGTTTGCGCGACAGCTCGCGTTGGGCCCTCTTCAGCTTCTTCTCCGCGCGGCGCAGGAACCTGGGGGAGTCGATCTTCGTGCCGTCGGAGAGGACGGCGAAGTGCGTCAGCCCGAGGTCGATGCCGACTGTCCGGTCACTGCTGGGCATCCGGGCGGCGTCGGCGGCCGGGTCGGTGTCGATGACGAACGAGGCGAAGAACCGTCCGGCCGCGTCCTTGATGACGGTGACCGAGGTCGGGGTGGCGGGCAGGGTGCGGGACCACTTCACCTTCACCGGACCGATCTTCGGCAGGTTCAGCCGGCCACTGTCAGTGACGGACCAGCGGGCGTTGGCGGTGAACCGGATCGACTGCCGTGCGTCTTTACGGGACTTGAAGCGGGGCGGGCCGATCCTGGGGCCCTTGCGGGTGCCCTTGAGGGAGGCGAAGAAGTTCCGGTACGCGGTCTCGACGTCGCGCAGGGACTGCTGCAGGACGACCGCGGAGACCTCGCCCAGCCAGGAGCGTGAGGCGGTCTGCTTGGCCTGCGTGATCAGGCTGGTGGACAGCTCGCCGATCTTCGGGAACGGCTGCTGGGCCTTGCGGGCGTCCTCGCGGGCGCGCACCGCGTCGTTGAACACGACGCGGGCGCACCCGAACGCCTTCGCCAACGCCCTCTGCTGGCCGGGGTCCGGGTACAGGCGGAAGGCGTACCGGAGCTGCATGACGGCCACGATACATACTTGGGTTATGGGCGATATGCAGAAGATCAGAACTGGTCGGCACTGTGCTTTCGTGATGCATGTGCACTTGGTCTTCGTCACCAAGTTCCGGCACAGAGTGTTCACCGATGCCCACTTGAAGCGTATGGAGGAGATCATGCGATCCGTGTGCACGGACTTCGAGTGCGAGCTGGTGGAGTTCAACGGCGAGGACACCCACGTCCACCTCCTGGTGAACTTCCCGCCCAAGGTCGCCGTGACCAAGCTGGTCAACTCCCTCAAAGGCGTTTCCTCGCGCCGCCTGCGCCAGGAGTTTCCCGACCTCGTGCGCCACTACTGGCGGGCCAACAAGCTGTGGTCCGGCTCCTACTTCGCCGGAACCGTCGGCGGTGCCCCGCTCACCGTGGTCAGGCAGTACATCGAGCAGCAGAACCGGCCGGCATGAGCGTTCCCCGCCTCCGCCGGGGCAGACGCGGCGACGCTTCGCGTCGCCACCATCAGATTCGCTTCACCCCCGGCGTGAACGCCGGAGCACTGCGAATGAATCCCGGTAGCCGAAGGCGGAGAAGAAGCCGAGGTACTCGCCGAAGCCCGCCTTCGCGTAGGCGTAGACCCCGGCGTCCAGGTCGGGCCGGCGGACGGCGAGCGTCTGGAAGACGAAGGCGAGCATCAGCATGCCGGTCCCGGCGACGGCCCAGGCGATCAGCGCTCCCACGACGCCGGTCTCCTGCGCGAAGCGTCGGGGCAGTGAGAACACCCCGGCGCCCACCATCGAGCCGACGACCATCGCGGTGAGCGTCAGGAGTGTCAGCTTCACCGCCGGTCGCGACTCGGCCCGAGGTTCGGCGTGCGTCATGACGTTCCCCTGTCGATGCGGTCATCGGTCCTCCAGGGAAAATAGCAACCTTATGTGCCGGTATGACCCATATCGCCACGGGCGGAGTGGTGCACCGGGCCACGGGCCCACTCCCGGAGCTGAACGACGCCGATGAACTCGACTCGTTCCGGACACACCCGCACCCGGCGACCCAGCGACCCGGCCGCCCGACCTCCTGGCCACCTGGCCTCCTGGCCGCCTGGCCGCCCGGCCGGAATCTCTCGCCGCCACCGCAGGATTCCTCGACCGGGGCCATGAGAGTGGCGGTGGCGTCAGCGGGCAGAAGCATTCTCAACTTTGGGAGGCTGTGGTGACGTGTGACCGGATGGGACTGGCTGATGTGCTGGCGGCGGCGGAGAACGCGGCCCCGGTGGACTCACTCGATGTCGTGGCGCGCAATCTGCGCACCCGGTTCGGTGCGCGGTACGTGTCGTTCCTGTTCGTCGACGTGGTCGGCAGCTGTCTGCTGCGGATCAACGACACGGTCGGTGTGTCCCAGGAGCACCGGACCGAGAGAGTCCCCCTGGCCGGCAGCGGCATCTACGACAAGGTTCTGCGGGCGCAGAAGCCCGTGCTGACGGAGGAGGGCGGGCTGGGGCAGCGCGTGCTCGCGCCGGTCACCAACCGCGGTGACAGCATCGGCGTGCTGGAACTGTTCCTCGACGTCGTGACCGAAAGCGTGCTGAAGCAGGTCGAGGAGGCCGCGCACGCACTGGCGTACATCGTCGTCACCGACCGTCGCTTCACCGACCTCTACCACTGGGGAAACCGCACCACGACGGTCAGTCTGGCGGCGGAGATCCAGCGGCAGCTCCTTCCCTCGGCCCCCTCCTGCGAGGCGGGGGAATTCGCGCTCGCCGGGGCCCTGGTCCCGGCGTCCGACATCGCCGGGGACACCTACGACTACAGCCTCGACCACGACACCCTGCATCTGTCCGTCACCGACGCCATGGGCCACGACGTCGACGCCTCGCTCACCGCCACGCTGGTCGTGAACGCCTCCCGCGGCGCCCGCCGTGCCGGGGCGGGCCTCGCCGAACAGGCCCGCCACATGCATCAGACCCTCCTCGACCACGGGCGCCACGCCTACGCCACGGGCCAGTTGCTCCGCATCGCCCTTGACGGAAGCGGCGCGCAGATGGTCAACGCCGGCCATCCCGGGCCGCTCAGGCTGCGCGACGGCGCGGTCGAGGAAGTGGGCATGGCCGTCAACATGCCGTTCGGCTTCACCGCGCAGGGCTCCTATGAGGTACAGGACATCGACCTGCGCCCCGGTGACCGTCTCGTGCTGTTCACCGACGGAATGCAGGAACGCGAAGCGGAGGCGGTCGACCTGCCCGGCCTCCTGCTGCGGACCGCGGCCGAGCACCCGCGCGAGGTCGTCCGCACCTTGGTCGCCGCGGTGGCCGACGCCTATGGCGGCCGGCCGCCGAAGGACGACGCCACCGTCCTGTGCCTTGACTGGCGAGGCCCGAGCGGCGGTACGCACCGGCCGGACGCCTGAACTCGAACGCTCCTCGGCATCACCAGACGCATCCGCTAGGGCCCCCGGGGGCGCCGGGCCCGCGAGGTGCCGCATGCAGGACTGTCGGGTACGAGGTCCCGGCGGAGGTGAGGTCGGACCCCGTGTTCCGGAACCGGGCGAACGGCCTGATGGCGTTCTGGTGCACGGGGGCCGCGATACTCGGCCTCGCCCCGCTGGAGGCCCTCGGGAGCGTCATGCTGGGGACGGCGGCACGTCAGAAGACGGACAGACCGGTCAGCGTGGTGAAGCGGTCGAGGGCCGACACACCCGCCACCGAGTTGCCACGCCGGTCGAGACCCGGGCTCCACACGCACAGGGTGCACACTCCCGGCACGATGGCGATGATCCCCCCGCCGACTCCGCTCTTGCCCGGCAGCCCCACCCGGTAGGCGAACTCCCCCGCCGCGTCGTACGTCCCGCAGGTCAGCATGACCGCGTTGATCTGCTTCGCCTGGCTGCGGGTCAGCAGCGACGAGCCGTCGGCCCGGATGCCGTGCCGGGCCAGGAACCCGGCGGAGAGGGCCAGGTCCGCGCACGACGCCTCGATCGAGCACTGGCGGAAGTAGGCGGCGAGCAGTTCGGGGACCGGGAGCGTGATGTTGCCGTAGGAGGCCATGAAGTGGCCCAGCGCGGCATTCCGGTCGCCGAAGGCCGCTTCGGAGGCGGCGACCTCCGGTACGAAGTCGATGGCGGCATTACCGCTCTCCGAGCGCAGCAGCTCCCGCACCTGCCCCGCGGCGTCCCCGGTCAGCGCCTGCAGCCGGTCGGTCACCACCAGGGCGCCGGCGTTGATGAACGGGTTGCGGGGGATGCCGTTCTCGTACTCCAGCTGCACCAGGGAGTTGAACGGGTTGCCCGACGGCTCCCGGCCGACGCCCCGCCATATCTGCTCACCGTCCAGGGAGAGCGCCAGCGCCAGGGCGAAGACCTTGGAGATGGACTGCGTCGAGAACGGCTGCTGCCAGTCGCCGACGCCGTAGACGGTTCCGTCCGGTTCCGCGACGGCCATGCCGAAGCGCCGGGGGTCGGCGTCGGCGAGCATCGGTATGTAGTCGGCGGGGGCGCCGTGGTCGGGGAGGGCGGCCATCTCCTCGGCGATACGGCGGATGACGCCGCTGAAGCGGTGGTCGTCGGCGCCCGGAGCGGCGTTGCTCGTCCGGGGGGCGGCGGAGGGGTGGGACACGGCGATTCCTGACGGGGAGAGGAGCGAGGCGGCGGCCCGGCGGACGGGGCCTGAGCGAGGCGGTCGCCCCCTAGTCTGGCCCGCCCACCCGGGTGGCCAGGAATTTCCCTGGCGCCGCGTTCCCGGGACGACCGCCCGGGCCCGGATCCGCCCCCGCCGGATCCGCCCCCGCCGGATCCGCCCCCGCAGGATAGGCGGGCTGTCCCCGTCACGCGGCGACGGCGGTCACGGTGGACGAGGGCGGCCTGCGCTGCGTGCTCCCCCTGAGTCGCCTGGTCACCGCCACGCGTTGACGGCAGCGCCACCCGGCAGCACCACCCCGCGCGGTCCAGCAGGCCCTACCCCGGACAGGCCCGCTGGCCGGATGGATCAGTTCCTCTTGATCGCGAAGGCTGAGCCTGTCGAAACATGCTCAGCCGATCGGAGAACCCAGTGTTCCGCTTGAAGTCCTCACGCCGTACGGTGGCGCGCGCCGCCGCAGTCGTCCTGGCCGGAGCGGCGTGCGCCGCCACGATGACCGGGAGCGCCGGGGCCATCGTCAACGGCGAGGATTCCACTCAGCGTTACCCCTCCATGGTGTCGATCCCCGTGACGGGCGCGGACGACCCGACGTTCAAGGGGGTCTGCGGGGGATCGCTGATCGACTCGCGATGGGTGCTCACGGCCGCCCATTGTGTGGACCCGAGGCTGGTCACCCTGGACGGCACCGTCCGGATCGGCAGCGAGTGGAAGGACGCCGGGGGCACGGTCCGGTCCGTCGCGAAGACGGTGTCCCACCCCGGCTACAGGAGCGGTGAGGACACCGGCCCCAACCGCGCCGACATCGCCCTGATCCGTCTGAACCGCCCGGTCGCGGAGAAGCCCATCCGTATGGCCGACCGTCCGGGGCGGCCCGGCACCCCGACCCGGATCCTCGGCTTCGGCAGGACCGACGACGCACCCGACGCCCCGTGGGTCTTCCCCGACCGACTCCAGGAACTCGACACCCGACGGGGTGCGGTGACCGACTGCGCACCGGGCTACGCGGACAGCACGCGCCTGTGCACCGTCAGCCGGACACCCGGGGCCATGGCGTGCAACGGCGACTCGGGCGGCCCCCAGCTCCAGAGGGACCGGAAGGGCCGCTGGGAGCTCATCGGCGTCACCTCGGGCCCCGGCGCACCGGGCGTGCCCTGCAGCGAAGGACCGGGGCTCTACACCAGCGCCCCCGCCTACGCGGGCTGGATCCGTGAGGCGACAGGCCGCCACGGCTGATTCGGGACGCCGACACGCTGGGTCGCCGCGACGCAGCCGCCCCGCAGCGAAGATCACGTCGCCGTCACCGGCCGCCCGCGAAGTAGACGGTGGCGGCGACCGCGAGCAGCAGGAAGCCGCCCGGGAAGGCGATGTTGTGGAAGACGCGGGCGCGGAGGTGGGCCAGGACCGCGCCGACGAAGAACGCGGTCAGGCCGACTGCCGCCGCCAGGCCCAGCCAGCGGTTCCCGGACAGGCCGAAGAGGAGACCGGCGGCGCCCGCGAGTTTCAGTGTCGCCAGATACGGCACGGTGGCCGGCGGGAGCCCGACCTCCGCGGAGTTCGCCAGGACGAAGGGCACCCGCGCGTAGTCCGCGACCGCGATCAGCACGTTCGCGACGACGCATCCCACCGTGGCGATGAACAGTACGGAACTCATGTGATCACCAACTGTAGTCTCACGATTTGCTCACTCTCGGGAGGCGGACAGGGAAGGTTTCCCCACCCCCCGTCCTGACGGCCGTCGGCCCCGGAAAGTGACACCCGTGCCGATCACGGTCGAAGAGTTCGAGACCGCGCGTCCGCGTCTCCTCTCCGTCGTCCACCGCAAGCCGGGCTCGGCCCAGGACGTTCAGGACGCCGTCCGGACCGCATGGGTACGGACCGCCACCGGGCGACCGTACGGCACGGGAACCACGGACCTTCATCGTTGCCTCGGCCGCAGCCCGCACGAGAAGCCGGAGTCCGGGGCACCGGTCTCAGCGGAGGTACGTCTGCTGCCACTCGATCGACGTCATGGTGAGCGCGGCCTCGGCGAGGGACTGGGCGGAGGCCGTTTTGAGCTTGGCGATGCTGCTGTCGATCCAGGGCTGGACGTTGGAGCAGCCCTGTTCGCGGTATTCGACGGCTTGGAGAAGACATTCCAGCTTGTCGGCGTCGTGCGCGCAGACGACTTCGAGGGAGTCGCCGTTCTCGTACTCCTCCACGATCCGCTGGGCGCCGGCCTTCACCGCCGGATGCGCGGCCGATACCTGGTCGGCGGTGACCTTCTCGTTTCCGACGGCTTCGAGGTAGCGGCGGCCGATGTGCGGGATGTCGCCGACGCGGGTCTCCTGGGTGTCGTGCCACAGTCCGAGGAGAGCGGCCCGCGCGGGGTCGGCGCCCTCCATCATGGCGAGTACGGAGCCGATGAGCGCGACTCTGAAGCTGTGCTCGGCGATGGTCTCGGGGTCCTTCACCCCCGCGATCCACCAGCCGGACCGCTTGGCGCGCTTGAGCATTCCCATTTCCAGCAGAAAGCCTGTCGTGCCCTTTGCCTGCTCCTGCTCGGTGTCCGCCATGAAGTACGACCTCCGATGTGTCATGTGCGGTTCTCGCGTAGAACGTAAACCACCGCGCTGAGTTCCCGCCTCGCCCGCAGAGAGATCCCGTCGTGGTCGAGGAGCCGCGCGGTATGGGCGGCCAGACCGTCCGCGAGAACCGGGTCTGCCAGGGGCAGCCACCGATTGGAGGTCAGCAGGGCCCAGAGGGAGTGGACGTAGAGGTCCAGGTACGCGGGAGCCTGGTGCAGGCCGGTGGCGAGTCCGCGAAGGAGTCGTATGGGCTCCCAGTTGGTCGGACCGTGCCGCATGAAGCCGTCGTCCGTCTGCGCCTCTCGGATCGAACCGAACCAATAGGCCAAGTAGTTGAGGTTCGCGATCTCAGCGGAGTCATCGCCTGTCAAACTCCTCTCGATGAAGTCCCGCAGCGGCTGCTGGTCGCCAAGCCGCACCGACGCGGCGGCTGCTGATCGAGCGGTGGCCCAGTGCGGCGTCCAGCCACGGACGGAGAAGAGGTCGCGGCTGCCGTGCAGAGCGTGTGCCATCCACGATGTCGCCTCGGAGCCTTGGTCGTAGGAGCAGAGGTAGAGACACTGGCGATGGAGCAGTAGCCCGTCACCTCCGGCCCGCAACGCGGATTCGGCGGTCTCGCGGAGGCGCGCGAAGAACACGCTTCGGTCGGGCGCTGACAGGAGCGGGGCCTTGGCTACGGGACCGCGTCGCCCCGTCACCGCTCTGCGGGCCAGAGCGGGCGGAGCGGTCCCGTTCAGAGCCCAGGCGATCATGTGGGCCGTGTCGCGGGTGTGTACCCAGCTCGCGAGCGGATGACATACGTTGCCCTCCGGATGGATCGTGGACGTGATGACGCGGTCTGCGTCCATCGCCGGGTCGAGAAGGTGGAGGACTCCGGAATCCGCGCCCAACGCAAGTAACCGGCGTCGGATGTCGAGCAGGACACCCGCCTTCACATGGGCGAGCGGTCGCCGCCCGGTCTCCCAGCCCTGCCACGTACCAAGATCAACCCCCATCGCTTCGGCCATACCGGCCTGCGTGCGCATGCTCGTACTCTCCCGGGCCACGCGGAGAACGAACCCGGCAATAGTGCCCGCTGTCGCAGGTCCACGCGCGAATCCCTTCGCGTTCATGCCGCACCCCCGGTGTCCCTCGGCCGCCCGAACCCGTACCTCCGGTCAGTCCTACTTCATCGACGGTGCCCGTAGCTTCTGGTTCGACAACAACCACCGTCGTCAAGGAGGCCAGGATGGCTACCGCGGTTGAGCCTCATATGCGCCCCTGGGGAGCCGACCGGCTCGCCCCGTATCCGACCGTCACGCATCGGCCCCACGCTGCAGTCTCGCTCGACCCCGACACCCAGCTCGGCATCTTCACCGACCGCGTCGGCACGGTGGTCGACATGGGCAAGCACGGCACCAGCAAGGGCACCGAGACGAGCACGACCACGAACTCGGACTCCGCACCCGATCAAGGGCATGACCAGGACTCCGAGCAGGACTGACCGGTGACCGACAGAAGGCCGGTGCTGGTGGCCACCGAGGCGGACGACCTCACCGCCGACATGGTGATCAGCGAGCTGAATCGGCGCAACGTGCCGGTCGCCAGGTTCAACCCCGCCGACATCGGGGCGGCGCTGACGGTCTCCGCTCGGTTCGGGAGCTGCCCGGTCCCTGTGACCGGGCAGCTCCGCACCCCTTCGCGGACCGTGGAGCTGGCCGACGTCCGGTCGGTGTACTGGCGCCGCCCGGTGTGGCCGGCCTTCGACCGTCTCAGTACGGACGACGCACGGTTCGCGGCGGCCCACACCCGCTACGGGCTCGGCGGCATCCTGTATGCCCTCGACGGACCGCTGTGGGTCAACCATCCCCTGCGCAACGCTGCTGCCGACTACAAGCCGACCCAGCTCGCGGTTGCCCAGCGCCTCGGGCTCACAGTGCCGCCGACGCTGGTCACGAACGACCCGCACGAGGTACGAGCCTTCATCGAAAGCCACGATCAGGTGATCTTCAAAACGCTCCGATGGACGCCCTACCAGCGAGGTGGTGTTCCCCTCACCGGGTGGGCCGACCCGGTCGTGGCGACGGAGATCGACGAGCGCGTGGCGGTGGTGCCACACCTCTTCCAGGCCGTGGTGAAAAAGGCGGCCGATCTTCGCGTGCTGGTCGTCGGCCGTCACGTGTTCGCCATACGGATCGATTCCGGGATGCTGGACTGGCGCAAGGACTACTCGGCCTTGTCCTACCACGTGGTGGACCTGCCCGACCGCGTGGAGAAGGCGCTCCTGGCCTACCTGGACCACTTCGGTCTGGCCTCGGGAAGCTTCGACATCGCCGTCGACGAGGCCGGTGGCCTCTGGTGGCTGGAGCTGAACCCGAACGGACAGTGGGGGTGGCTGGAGGATTCCACCGGCCTTGCGATGTCCGCCGCATTCGCTGAACTGCTGACGCAAGGAGTTGCCCCATGACCGACACCGCCCAGGAGCGACGTGCCCTCGCCGGACGCCTGACGCGGGCGGGCGTCCTCATCGGCTCCCCATGGCGGGCGGCGGTGGAGGCTGTTCCCCGTGAACTGTTCCTGAAGCCAGGTGTGTTCCTGCCCGCAGAAGGTGGCCGGTGGCAGCCGGTGGCAGCGGCCGGGAGCGACCCGGCCGAGTGGGTACGGATCGCCTACCGCGACGATTCCCTGACCACCCAACTCGACGGGCACCTCACCGCCGACCAGGTCAGCAGCCCTGTGACCGGCTCTCCGACTTCCTCGTCCACCACCCCGGTCACCGTTGTGGACATGCTGGAGAAACTGGAGGTGGAGGACGGTCATCGGGTCCTGGAGATCGGCACAGGAACCGGCTACTCCGCCGCCCTCATGTGCTTCCGCCTCGGGGAGGACGCCGTCACCACGGTCGAAGTGGACCCCGGCGTCTCGGCCCGGGCGGACGACGCCCTGGAAGCGGCCGGATACTCGACCTGGACCGTCACGGGTGACGGGCTCCTCGGCCACCCTCACCGCGCCCCGTACGACCGCGTCATCGCTACCTGCGCGGTCCGTCGCATCCCCTACGCCTGGATCAGGCAGACCAAGCCGGGCGGCGTCATCCTCACCACGGTGGGCGGCTCCTGGCACTACGGCACAGGCCTGGCGAAGGTCACCGTCGCGGAGGACGGTACCGCCGAGGGCGCGATCATCGGCCGTAGCTCGTTCATGCAGGCCCGGTCCCAGGCGGAGGAACCCATCGGTGGTGACCTGTCGGCCCGCACGGCCTACGCCGACAGTGAGCGCGAGACCAAGGTGTCCCCGCTCCTGCTGGAGGACTGGATGCCCGCGTTCCTCGCTCAACTCGCGGCCCCGGGGGCGCGCTTCACTCGCGCGACATCGCTGGAGGGCAACCGGCTGCTGTACCTCTTCGACCCGGAGCGCGAGTCCTTCGCCTCGTTCACGGAGAACGACGGCACCTGGACGGTCCGCCAGGGCGGCCCCATCGCCCTGTGGGACGTGGTCGAGCAGGCCCTCACCGCCTGGCAGGACGCGGACCGCCCCGACATCACCGAGGTACGGCTCCGCGTCACGAAGGAGGCCCACGTGTACTGGATCGACGGCCACCCCGCGCTGCGCTGGCGGCACGACCTCGTCTGAACAGCAGGATGCCCGCCGTGCGGGGCAGGGGGGCATCCGGTTGCCCCGGTGCGTTGTCAGCCGGCGTCGAACGCCCCGCCCCGGACGCCCGCGACGAACGCCGCGAAGGCGGTGTGGGGGACGGTGACCACGGGGCCGTCGACGACCTTGGAGTCACGGACCGGGACGATGCCGTGCGCGGCGGCGAGGTTGGCGGCGACCTCGACGCAGTCGCCGCCGTTGTTGCTGTACGAGGACGTGAACCAGCACGGGGATTCGGGCATCACAGGTGTCCCTTCGCCGCAGGAAGCAGAGGCAGCACCACCATGCACGGCGCGGCCGGGCGTGCACCAGAGGGCCTCGGGGCGGTCACGCGTCGAAGGCGTACTCCAGGACGTACGCGGCGGCATCGAGCACCATCTCGTTGACCTCCACGACACGCCCCTCCTCCGCGAAGGCGGTCCGGCAGATGAGCATGACGGGCGTTCCGGCCGGAAGCCTGAGCTTCGCGGTCTCCTCGGGCAGCGGCATGCGCGAGCGGACCTCCTCCCGGAAGTGGACTGGGCCATGGCCCAGTTCGGCGAGCCGGGCGTAGATCCCACCGGGCCCCGTGTCCGGCTCGGTGATGGCCGAACCCTCGACCAGAGACGCCGGGAGGTACGACGTCGAGAGCAGCACCGGCTTCCCGTCCAGGTTGAACCGGCGGCTCCTGACCCAGACACGCTCACCGTCGAGTCCGAGCACGCGCGCCGCGTACTCCGAGGCGGCGTCGGCCTCTCGCACCTCCAGGCGATCCACCACCAGGTCTCTGCCTGAGAGCTCCGCTTCCCAGACCGAGCGCCCGGTCCCCCACTGCGCGGGTGCCAGACGCTGAATCCCTCGACGCACGAGCGGTCGGGGTTCGGGCTCGCGCCCGCTGGTGTCGGTGGCGGTCATCAAGGGGTGCCCCCTCTCTCGGAACAGCAGGGTGCCCCACCCTGCGCGGCACGGTGGGGCACCCGGTTGCTCGGTTCCTCAGACGGTGTCGAACGTCCCGCCCCGCACGCCCGCGACGAACGCCGCGAACGCGGTGCCGGGGACGGCGATCACGGGGCCGTCCACGACCTTGGAGTCACGGACCGGGACGATGCCGCGCGAGGCGGCGAGGTTGGCGGCGACCTCAATGCAGTTGCCGCCGTTGTTGCTGTACGAGGACTTGAACCATCGGGGGGATTCGGTCGTCACAGGGTGCCCTTTCGCAACTGGCTGATCTTGGCCACAGACGCCGTCTGCGACAGCGACGCGCCCTGAAGTTGATGGTAGGCCGTCAACATGGGCAGGACGAACGAACTTTCCCGGTCAAGATGACCCAGGGTCTGCGACTCGGCGTAGCAGATCACGGACCGGTCCGGCAGCGTCAGAATGTTGACCGGCAGGTCGAACGTCCGCTGTTCACCGATCTCGTACGGAGCCACCTGAAGCAGGGTGTTGGGCAGTTCGGCGAACTCCATCAGCCGGTCCAGCTGGGCGTTCATGACGGCGGAGCCTCCCACCGGACGGCGGATGCAGCTTTCGTCCATGGTCACGAAGAGCATGGGCGGCTTCGGCCGCACCAACGCCGCCTGGCGCTTCGCCAGAAAGGCCACTCGGTCGTCGGCCTGCTCCGGTGTGATCGCTCCCCGCCGTACGGCGCTGTCGGCCAGGACCCGGGCGTACTCCGGCGTCTGCAGCAGCCCAGGGATGATCCCGACTTCGTACAGCCTGAGCTCCGCCGCCCGGCCCTCGTAGCGCACGTACTCCGGAAAGCCTTCCAGCAGGGTCAGGTCCTTCATCGCCTGGACCATGCGGCTGAACTTCTCGCCGGTCCCCAGCGCCCTGTCAACACTTCTCGCGAAACGTGGAGTCGGAGAACGCCGACCAGTTTCCACGGCCGAGATATGCGTCCCCGAGCACCCCATGCGTCCGGCCAACTCATCCTGCGTCCAGCCACGCGCGTCTCTGGCCTGCCTCAACTGCAAGCCGAAGGAAGCGCCCGGATCTTCGGGGTCGAGCTGCTTGCGATTCACCATGTCGAAGCCCTAACTCTCTGAGCAAAACGCGCAGGTTGAAGCCAAACCGACCCTAGGCCACGCTGAATCGCCCCGGTAGCCAAACGGCTACGGAGAGGAGCGATCGATGTACGGCGAGAACGTACGCCCGAATACACCCACGCCCTCCACCCCCTCCGCCCCCACCCCCGCCCTCGGAACCCTCCTGGTCGACACCAGCCGCGCCGACCGCGTGGGGGAGTTCCGAGGGGTCGCCGGCCCCTACTGGTCGCTGCGGCCGGTAGGGGGCGGCGCGGGGTGGGAGGTCGAGCCCCGCCATGTGCGGCCCGCCGTCCTGATAGAGCAGCTCCGCGCCCGTACCGCGCGCCTCAACGCCCGTAGCCGGGGTGAGGTCCTGTGAATTCCCTCGCCCGGTCACCGTTTCGGTTCGGCGAACCCGGACGGCCCACGTGACGCGCTCAGCGGTCTACGCGGCCGAGGTCACCCTGTCCGACGGGCAACGGTTCGCCTCGCTCGGCGCAGTCGTCGTACGGAACCGGCGGCTCGCCCTCCTCTGGCTCCGGCGGCAGGCGCTGCGCCTGGCCAACGGCCATGGGACGGCCCTCGCACCCGAGCCCGTGCGGCAGCCGGCCGGCGACGTGCGCCCGGTCCGCTTCCACGGCTCGGACGCGCCCGAGGAGTTGCGCCGCTGGGCCACGGACGGCGCGCACCAGGACGACGCGATACGGGCCCTGGAGGCGGGGTCCCCCGCGCTGTTCACCGTGCTCGATCCCGCCGTCGGGCTCAGCCTGACGCTCGCCGGGTGGCGTGGCCATCCGGCCGACCGGTCGTCCCGCCACACGAACCGGAGTTGAACACCATGCTCCAGTGCACCGCCGTCACACTTCTCCCTCCCGATGCCGTGCTGCGGCTCCTCGCCCCCGGAGTGGACGACCCGGACGAGCCGGAACCGTATGTCCTGTGCGAACTCGGCGAGCACGACGGCCCGCACACAGAACACGCCGCCTTCCTCCGGCCGGGCAGGACGCCCGACTCGCCGGCCCAGTGGTTCTTCTGGACCGGCAGCGGAACGGAGCGCGCCCACCGGACCGGCAGCGCGGCCTGGTGCCCCGCCCTCCTCCGCCGGCTCGACACGGACGTCGTGCGGCGCTGCGCGTTCTTCGACCACCACACCGCGCCCCACTCCTGGGACGTGGACGATCCGCTCGGCGACCTGATCGCGGAGCGGCTCGTGCCAGGCGACTCCCCCGAAGGGTGACCCGTATCCATGAACCAGTGCACCGCCGTCGCGTTACTGCCGCCCCCGGAACACGTGCTCGCTCTGTCTGTCCCGGATCGCCGCCCGGAGGCCGGACACCTGCTGTGCGAACTCGGGGAGGGCCACGGAGGGGCGCACGCGACGATGCTGTGGGACGAGGGCGGCGGACGGCCGGGAAGCGCCGTCTGGGCGCGGTGGCGCGCGGGGCGGGTACGGCTGCTGCCACTCCCCTGGTGCGCGGTCCTCGACCCCCGGAACGCGGACGCGGCCTGCGGTCTGTTCGCCGGGCATCCGCCGGGCCACGACTGGGAGGTGACCGACCCCACCGACGAGGCGATCACGCGGGAGCTGGCCCGGAGCCTCCCGCATCTGTTCCGCCGGTGACGGACCACGCGCGGACGTACGGGCGGGCGGTCCCGCCCGGTGCACGACCGTGGGCCCGGATCACGGATGATCCGGGCCCACGGCCCTACGGGGTGATGCTCAGGTGTCAGCTCTGCGCGGGCGACGCGTCCTGCTCGCCCGGCTCGGCGGCGGCCGTGGTGGCCGTGGTGGCCGCCTGGGCCTCGGCGCGCTCGCGCATCTTGCGCACCAGCTCCTGCTTCTTGTCCTCGGCGGCCCTGCGGTCGGCGCCTCGCGCGGAAACCGCGCCCTGCTGTTCGGCGCGGGACAGCTTCTTGCGCTGTCCGCCGACACCGAGGAGGTTGTTACGGCTCTTGGCCATGGCGTTCTCCCATGCGACGTGTGAAGTGAATCAGGTGAAGGATCGGGCCCGGTCGCGCCGGTCCCGGGCTGCGGCGGGGTGTGCGCACCCGCCGCGCTCTCACTCGTAGATCTGGAAGAACGAAGACATGCGGAGACCGTACCCCGCCCCGCGAACGCCCCGCACCCGGTTTTCAGGCCGTCGAGGTCTCAGGCCGTCGGGTCGACCGTCGCCTGGTGGGCCTCGGCCAGATGCTCCTCGGCCTTCAGCCAGGGCAGGAACTGCGCCGGGCGCCGCCACGCGCAGGTGGAGCAGGTCAGCTGACGCGTCACGCCCGACTTCCGTACCCGCACGACGTGTTCACGGCCGTGCTGGTCCCATCTGCTGACCTTGCTGGTGGTGCTGGACGGCATCGCGTACCTCCCGGAACGGCGGCGGGGCTCCGGTCCGACCGTACGACGAAGCCCCCGGTTCCGTACCCGGAACCGGGGGCCTCACGCACGGGTGCGGGCGTCAGCAGCCGAGCAGACGCGAGCCGAGGTACGCCTGGATCTGGTCCAGGGAGACGCGCTCCTGCTTCATGGTGTCGCGCTCGCGCACGGTCACCGCGTTGTCGTCGAGGGTGTCGAAGTCGACGGTGACGCAGAACGGGGTGCCGATCTCGTCCTGGCGCCGGTAGCGGCGGCCGATGGCGCCGGCGTCGTCGAACTCGATGTTCCAGTTCTTGCGCAGGTCGGTCGCCAGGCCCTTGGCCTTCGGCGAGAGCTGCGGGTTGCGCGACAGCGGCAGGACCGCGACCTTGACCGGCGCCAGGCGCGGGTCGAGGCGCATCACGGTGCGCTTCTCCATGACGCCCTTGGCGTTGGGCGCCTCGTCCTCGACATAGGCGTCCAGGAGGAACGCCAGCATCGCGCGGCCGACACCGGCCGCGGGCTCGATGACGTACGGCGTCCAGCGCTCGCCGGCCTCCTGGTCGAAGTACGACAGGTCGGTGCCCGACGCCTCGGAGTGCGCCTTGAGGTCGTAGTCCGTGCGGTTGGCGACGCCCTCCAGCTCGCCCCACTCGCTGCCGCCGAAGCGGAAGCGGTACTCGATGTCGGCGGTGCGCTTGGAGTAGTGGGAGAGCTTCTCCTTCGGGTGCTCGAACCAGCGCATGTTCTCCTCGCGCATGCCGAGGCCCGTGTACCAGTTCCAGCGCTGGTCCATCCAGTACTGCTGCCACTCCTCGTCCTCGCCCGGCTTGACGAAGAACTCCATCTCCATCTGCTCGAACTCACGGGTCCGGAAGATGAAGTTGCCCGGAGTGATCTCGTTCCGGAAGGACTTGCCCATCTGCGCGATGCCGAACGGCGGCTTCTTGCGCGACGTCTGCTGCACCTGGCCGAAGTTGGTGAAGATGCCCTGGGCGGTCTCGGGGCGCAGGTAGGCGACCGAGCCGGAGTCCTGGGTCGGGCCGAGGTGGGTGGAGAGCAGACCCGAGAACTGCTTGGGCTCCGTGAAGGTGCCCTTGTTGCCGCAGTTGGGGCAGTTGAGGTCGGCGAGGCCGTTGACCGGCGGCTTGCCGTGCTTCTCCTCGTACGCCTCCTCCAGGTGGTCGGCGCGGTAGCGCTTGTGACAGGAGGTGCACTCGGTGAGCGGGTCCGAGAAGGTGGCGACGTGGCCCGAGGCGACCCAGACGTCCGAGGCCAGGATGACCGACGAGTCGAGACCGACCACGTCCTCGCGCGCGGTGACCATGTAGCGCCACCACTGACGCTTCAGGTTCTCCTTCATCTCGACGCCCAGCGGCCCGTAGTCCCAGGCGGCCCGCTGACCACCGTAGATCTCACTGCAGGGGTAGACGAAGCCACGGCGCTTGCTCAGGCTGACGATGGTGTCGATCTTGTCGGCGGCCACGGTGCTCTCTTCATTACGACGGTGACGAACGGCGAATGCTTCAGATTACCGGCGGGCGCACCCCTGGGATCAAATCGGTGGGACGTGAAGGATCTTCGCGGGGCCCCTAAGTGACCTTCCGGGCATCTCATCAGCCTTGTTGACAATCGTTTCCACTTTAGTTGAAAATGACTGTCATGAACGTACGCCGCCTCATACCCACCACCGCCGTCGCCGGAGCAGTCGCCCTCGGTCTGACCGCTCTCTCCGCCTGCTCCACCTCCGACGCAGCGGACGGGGGCGACGGCGGCAAGCTGAAGGTGACGGCGTCGTTCTACCCGATGCAGTTCCTGGCCGAGAAGATCGGCGGCGAGCACGTCGCGGTCACCAGCCTCACCAAGCCGGGCGTCGAGCCGCACGACCTGGAGCTCAACCCGCGCCAGATCGGCTCCATCAGCGAGTCCGACTACGTGCTGTACCTCAAGGGCATCCAGCCCGCCGTGGACGACGCGATCGCGCAGTCCGGTGTGAAGAACACCGTCGACGCCGCGACCCTCACCACGCTGGAGAACCACGGCTCCGAGGTCAGCGGCCACGACCACGGGGAAGAAGAGCACGCGCACGGCGAAGAAGAGCACGGGGACGAGCACGGCCACGAGGAAGAGGCCCACAAGGAGGAGGCCCCCGAGGAGCACTCCGAGGGCGACGGCCACAACCACGGCGAGGAGGGCGGCGCCGACCCGCACATCTGGCTGGACCCGGTGAAGTACGCCGAGGTCGCCAAGGGCGTCGGCAAGTCGCTGGAGAAGGCCGACCCCGACCACGCCGCCGACTACAAGAAGAACACCGACGCCCTCGTCTCCGAGCTGGGCGAGCTGAACACGGCGTACGAGACCGGGCTGAAGAACACCTCCACCAAGACGTTCATCACCACGCACTCCGCCTTCGGCTACCTCGCCGAGCGCTACGGGCTCACCCAGCAGGGCATCGCGGGCATCGACCCCGAGGCAGAGCCGAGCCCCGCCCGGATCCAGGAGATCCACACCATCGCGGAGAAGGAGAAGGCCACCACGGTCTTCTTCGAGACCCTCGCCAGTGACAAGACGGCGAAGACCCTCGCGAAGGACACCGGCCTGAAGACCGGGGTCCTGGACCCGCTGGAGGGAATCACGGACAGGTCCCAGGGCGCTGACTACATCGAGGTCATGGAGTCCAACCTCGCCGCGCTGCGGAAGGCACTCGGCGCGCAGTGACCCGCACCGCCCCGTGGACCCGTACCGCCCCGCGGACCCGCGTCACCCCGCGGACCCGCACCACCCCCGGATCGGAGGCGCTCATGCCGGAGCGTGAGAGCACCACCCGCGAGCCCGCGGCCGTCGCCCGCGAGCCCGAGGCCACCGGCCATGCGCCCGTGATCGCCCTGCGCGGCGCCACGGCCACCCTCGGCGCCCGCCCCGTGCTGCGCGGGGTGGACCTGACCGTGCACCGCGGCGAGGTCGTCGCACTGCTCGGCGCCAACGGTTCCGGCAAGTCCACCGCCGTACGGTCCGCCATCGGGCAGGTCCCGCTGACCGGCGGCACCGTCGAGCTGTTCGGCACCGAGCTGCGCCGCTTCCGCCGGTGGGGCCGGATCGGCTACGTCCCACAGCGCACCACGGCCGCGGGCGGCGTGCCCGCCACGATCCGCGAGGTCGTCGCCTCCGGCCGGCTGTCCCGTACGGGGCTGCGGTGGCCCGGGAAGGCGGACCGGGCGGCCGTGCAGCGCGCCATCGAGCTGGTGGGCCTGGCCGACCGTGCGAAGGACTCCGTGAGCGCCCTGTCGGGCGGCCAGCACCAGCGGGTGCTGATCGCCCGCGCCCTGGCCGCCGAGCCGGAGCTGCTGATCATGGACGAGCCGATGGCCGGGGTCGACCTGGCCAGCCAGGAGATCCTCGCCTCGACCCTGCGCGAGCAGGTGGCGCTCGGCACCTCCGTGCTGCTGGTGCTGCACGAGCTGGGCCCGCTGGAGCCCCTGATCGACCGGGCCGTCGTCCTGCGCGACGGCTGCGTGACGCACGACGGGCCGCCGCCCGAGGCGCTCGGCCAGCACGCCCTGCCCGGCCACGACCACGTACACCCCCACGCGGCCGCCGAGCCCGTACGGACGGGACTGCTGACCTGATGATGCTGGAATTCCTGAACCCTCCCTTCATGCAGCGGGCGCTCATCGCGGCCGTGCTGGTCGGCATCACCGCGCCCGCCATCGGCATCTACCTGGTGCAGCGGCGGCAGGCCCTGATGGGCGACGGCATCGGGCACATCGCGATGACCGGAGTCGGCCTCGGCTTCCTGCTCTCCACCAGCCCGGTCTGGATGGCCACGGCCGTCGCGGTGGCCGGCGCGGTCGTGATGGAGCTGATCCGCTGGTACGGACACACCCGCGGCGACCTCGCCCTGGCGATGCTGTTCTACGGCGGCATGGCGGGCGGCGTCATGCTGATCAACCTGTCCGACACGGGCTCCAACGCCAACCTGACCTCGTACCTCTTCGGCTCGCTCGCCACCGTCTCCGAGTCGGACGTCATCGCGATCTGCGCGCTGGCCGCCTTCGTGGTGCTGGCCACGGTGGGGCTGCGGCGGCAGTTGTTCGCCGTCAGCCAGGACGAGGAGTTCGCCCGGGTGTCCGGGCTGCCGGTGCGGGTGCTGAACCTGCTGATCGCGGTGACCGCCGCCGTGACCGTGACCGTCGCGATGCGGGTCGTCGGCCTGCTGCTGGTCAGCGCGCTGATGGTGGTGCCGGTGGCGGCCGCTCAGCAGATCACCAAGTCCTTCAAGGTCACCTTCGTGCTGGCCGTGGTGATCGGCACCGCCGTGACCCTCACCGGCACCGTGACCTCGTACTACCAGGACGTTCCGCCCGGCGCGACCATCGTGCTGCTGGCCATCGCGGTGTTCGTCGCGCTGACCCTGCTCGCCGCCCCGCTCGCGAGACGCCGGGCACGGGCGAGCGAGGCGAAGGGGGCCGAGTGCACCCTGGAGGTACCGGGCGCCCGCCGGGACCGGGACGACGTACGCGTGTGACGGCGTCGCACCCTACGTGTTCGCCGGCGGCGGCCGGCCGGGCTGGCACAATGGCCCGACACATGTACGGGCGACACGAGGAGGCAGCTGTGGCCACGGCGCCGATCAGTGGCACGAACGCAGCGCCGGTACGCGGCCGGTCCACCCGGCAGCGGACGGCGGTGGCGGCGGCGCTCGACGAGGTCGACGAGTTCCGCAGCGCCCAGGAGCTGCACGACGTCCTCAAGCACCGCGGCGACTCCGTGGGCCTGACCACGGTCTACCGGACCCTGCAGTCCCTCGCCGACGCGGGTGAGGTCGACGTCCTGCGCACCAGCGACGGCGAGGCCGTCTACCGGCGGTGCTCGACCGGTGATCATCACCACCATCTGGTGTGCCGGCTCTGCGGCAAAGCGGTGGAGGTCGAGGGACCGGCCGTGGAGCAGTGGGCCGAGATGATCGCCGCCCAGCACGGCTATGTGAACGTCGCGCACACCGTCGAGGTCTTCGGCACGTGCGCGGAGTGCGCCGCGAGCAAGGCGTAACGAGCGGGAAACGGCGGGCCCGGGACACGTACAACGTCCCGGGCCCGCCGCTTTCACGCCGCTTTCACATCACTTCACGTCATTTCTTGGCGGCCTGCGCGGCCTCCGCCGTCTTCGCCGCCTGTGCCACCTTCGCGGCCTCCACCGCCTCCGCCCCGCCGAAGCGGCGGTCCCGCTGGGCGTACTCCAGGCAGGCCCGCCACAGGTCCCGACGGTCGAAATCCGGCCAGAGAACGTCCTGGAAGACCATCTCCGCGTACGCGCTCTGCCAGATCAGGTAGTTCGAGGTGCGCTGCTCGCCGCTGGGGCGCACGAAGAGGTCCACGTCCGGCATGTCCGGGTAGTACGTGTACTTCGCGAAGGTCTTCTCGTTGACCTTGGACGGGTCCAGCTTCCCGGCCGCCACGTCCTGGGCGATGCGCTGCGCGGCGTCCGCGATCTCGGCTCGGCCGCCGTAGTTGACGCAGAAGTACAGCGTCATCCTGTCGTTGTCCTTGGTCTGCTCCTGGGCGACCTGGAGCTCCTGGACGACGGACTTCCACAGCTTGGGCATCCGGCCCACCCAGCGGATGCGGATGCCGAGCTCGTCCATCTCGTCGCGGCGGCGGCGGATCACGTCGCGGTTGAAGTTCATCAGGAACTTCACCTCGTCCGGCGAGCGCTTCCAGTTCTCCGTGGAGAAGGCGTAGAGCGAGAGGTTCTTGACGCCCATCTCGATACAGCCCTTGAGAACGTCCATGACGACGCCCTCACCGACCTTGTGGCCCTCGGTGCGGGGCAGACCCCGCTCCTTGGCCCAGCGGCCGTTGCCGTCCATCACGACGGCGACGTGCTGGGGGACCAGCTCGCCGGGGATCTTCGGAGGCGTCGCGCCGGTGGGGTGCGGCTCGGGGGTCTTGTACGTGCGCCGGTTACGGCCGCCGAGGATCCCGCGTACTGCCATGAGCTTCTCAGTCTCCCTGTGTCACTTCTCCACGCGCCGCGTCGTCTGCCGACGTACCGCGTCTCTTCTCCACGTACCGCGTCACTTCACGACGTACCGCGTCACTTCTCCACGTACCGCAGCGAGCGCAGCCCCCGCTCCAGATGCCAGTGCAGATAGGCGGACACCAGCCCGCTCCCCTCCCTGACATGACGCGCCTCGCACGCGTCCGCCGTCGCCCAGTCGCCGCTGAGCAGCGCGCTCAGCAGGCCCAGGGCCTGTGCCGAGGGTACGACGCTGCCGGGCACCCGGCAGTCACCGCATATGACGCCCCCCGCCGCGACGGAGAAGAACCGGTTCGGACCCGGCATTCCGCACTTGGCGCAGTCCTCGAAGCTGGGCGCGTACCCGTTGACCGCGAGCGAACGCAGCAGGAACGCGTCCAGGATCAGGTGGGGGGCGTGCTCGCCCCGGGCGAGGGTGCGCAGGCCGCCGACGAGCAGCAGATACTGCTGGACGGCCGGTTCGCCCTCGTGGTCGGTGAACCGCTCGGCGGTCTCCAGCATCGCGGTGCCCGCCGTGTAGCGGGCGTAGTCGGCGACGATCCCGCCGCCGTAGGGGGCGATCGTCTCGCTCTGGGTGCAGAGCGGCAGCCCGCGGCCGACCAGCTCGCTGCCGCGTGCGAAGAACTGCACGTCGACGTGGGAGAAGGGCTCCAGGCGGGCGCCGAACTTGGATTTGGTGCGGCGCACCCCGCGGGCGACGGCCCGCACCCGGCCGTGGCCCCGGGTCAGGATCGTGATGATCCGGTCGGCCTCGCCCAGTTTCTGCGTACGCAGCACGATGCCGTCGTCCCGGAACAAGCTCATGGACCCATTGTCGCCCACCGGGGGTCGGCCCGTGGCGGGCCGGCGGCGAAGGGGGGCTCTACGACGGCGTACGGGCGGCGGCCGCCAGCAGGCGGGCGGTGTCCTCGGCGGGGAGCTGGAGGGCGCTGCCGACCGTGGTCAGGACCTGGCGCTCGGCGGCGCGGTAGGGCCCGTCGGCCAGCGCGATCCTGGCCCCCTGGAGGAGGACGGACTCGCGGCCGGCGGCGGCCAGGTGCGGGGCGAGCGGCGCCAGCACCTCGTGCAGCTCGATGGCGAGGGTCGGGCCACAGGCCTCGGCGGCCGGGTCGGAACCGGAGCCCTGCCCGGTGTCGGCGGCCAGCACCTCGGCGACGGTGAACAGCTGCTCCTGGGTGCAGTCGTCGAGCCCGGCGTCGCGCACGGTGGCGACGGCGGCCTCCAGGACGGTGCGGGAGGTGGTGCCCCCGGCGGCGAGGACGGCCAGGGTGACGGTGTGGACGGCCTCGCGGAGCATCGCGGAGAACCGGGTCGTGGTGGGGTGGTCCAGCGCCTCGGGGGCGTAGTGGGTGAGGCAGGCGGCGCACTCGACGACGGGCTCGGTCTCGCCCCTGCCGACCAGCGGGACGCCGAGGAAGGTGAGGCGGCGGCGGCCGGTGAGCCGGCGGTAGTTGCGGTCTCCCCCGCAGCCGGGGCAGAAGAAGGCGCCGTCGCCGACGGCGTCCCAGATGGTGCGAACACCGCAGAGGACCGGCCTCAGAGCGCGTTGTCCTTTGGCTGACCGCACGTCGCACACCTCCGTAACGCTCCGGCAACCTTGCCGTGTGTTGGACGTGATGTTAGCCACACGTGAGACGCGGCGTCAGCCTCTGGGACGTCACAACCCCCGGATATGGCCGAACCCCGACCACCCGGAGCGGGCGGTCGGGGTCCGTCATTGCCGTCGTACGGGGGCGAACCGGACGTCCGTACGAGGAGGGGGACGTGAGGGCCCGGGAGGGGCCGGACGGGTCAGCGGGCCGCGCGGTTGACGGCGGAGACGACCGCCTTGAGCGAGGCGCGGGTGGTGTTGGCGTCGATGCCGATGCCCCACAGGACCTTGCCGTCGATCGCGCACTCGATGTACGAGGCCGCCTGGGCGCTGGCGCCCTCGCTCATCGTGTGCTCGGTGTAGTCGAGCAGCCGGGCGTCGATGCCGATGGCCTGGAGCGCTTCGAAGAACGCGGAGATCGGGCCGTTGCCCGTGCCGCTCAGCACGGTGTCCGTACCGTCGACGGTGGCCTCGACGGTCAGGGTGTCCCGGCCGTCGGTGTCGGTGGTGGTCTGGCCGGAGCGGAGCTGGACGCGGCCCCATCGCGCCTCGGTGTTCTCCGCGTTCGGCAGGTACTCGTCCTGGAAGGTGGTCCAGATCTGGGCCGGGGTGACCTCGCCGCCCTCGGCGTCGGTCTTGGCCTGAATGATCCGGGAGAACTCGATCTGCATCCGGCGCGGCAGGTCCAGCTTGTGGTCGTTCTTCAGGACGTAGGCGATACCGCCCTTGCCGGACTGCGAGTTGACCCGGATGACGGCCTCGTAGGAGCGGCCGACGTCCTTCGGGTCGATCGGCAGGTAGGGCACGGCCCACTCGATGTCGTCGACCGTCTTCCCCTGGGCGGCGGCGTCACGCTCCATGGCGTCGAAGCCCTTCTTGATGGCGTCCTGGTGGGAGCCGGAGAAGGCGGTGTAGACCAGATCGCCCGCATAGGGGTGGCGCGGGTGGATCTCCATCTGGTTGCAGTATTCGCTGGTGCGGCGGATCTCGTCGATCTGCGAGAAGTCGATCTGCGGGTCGACGCCCTGGGAGAAGAGGTTCATGCCCAGGGTGACCAGGTCGACGTTGCCGGTGCGCTCGCCCTGGCCGAACAGGCAGCCCTCGATGCGGTCGGCACCGGCCATGATGGCCAGCTCGGCGGCGGCGACGGCGGTGCCCCGGTCGTTGTGCGGGTGGACCGACAGACAGACGAACTCGCGTCGGGTCAGGTTGCGGGACATCCACTCGAAGCGGTCCGCGTGGGTGGAGGGCGTCGAACGCTCCACGGTGGCGGGCAGGTTGAGGATGATCTCGCGGCCCTCCTCCGGCTGCCAGACGTCGCAGACGGCCTCGCAGACCTCCAGGGCGAAGTCCAGCTCGGTGTCGGTGAAGATCTCCGGGCTGTACTGGTAGCCGAAGACCGTCTCCGGGCCCAGGATCTTCTCGGCGTACTCCATGACCAGCCGGGTGCCGTCCACCGCGATCTGCTTGACCTCCTCGCGCGAACCGCGGAAGACGACGCGGCGGAAGGTGGGGGCGGTGGCGTTGTACAGGTGGACGGTGGCCCGGTGCGCGCCGACCAGCGACTCCACGGTGCGCTCGATCAGCTCCTCGCGGGCCTGCGTCAGGACGGAGATCGTCACGTCCTCGGGGATCGCGCCCTCTTCGATGATGGAGCGGACGAAGTTGAAGTCGGTCTCGCCGGAGGACGGGAAGCCGACCTCGATCTCCTTGAAGCCCATCGCGACCAGCAGGTCGAACATCTCGCGCTTGCGCGCCGGGGACATCGGGTCGATCAGGGCCTGGTTGCCGTCGCGCAGATCGGTGGAGAGCCAGCGGGGCGCGACGGTGATCCGGCTGTCGGGCCAGGTGCGGTCGGCGATGTCCACGGCCTCGTAGCCGCGGTACTTGTGGACCGGCATCCCGGACGGCTTCTGGAGCTGCGTCGCGTTGGTGATCGGGGTGGGACGGCCGACGGAATCACGGGCGGGAATCACGGGCTTACCGGCGGGATTCACGGTGGTCATGGCGTAGGGCTCCTCGGTCCAGCGGGGGTCGGCCGACTGTGTCGCTGCAGCACCAGACTCCGCGGGGAGGGGGTCGGCCTACGACTACAGGCCCTCGCCGCGGCGGCTAAGGAGAAGCAGCCCGAAACGCATGATGCGACGAGCGTAACCGAGTGTGGCCCGTGGTGTCGGTCCGTATCAGTATGCGGGATCGGGCCCCGGTGGCGGGTAAACGGTGACTCATCACTCCATTTCGTCAATCGTCGTCGCAACCAGTGACAGGGCAGTGACGGAATGCCACAGTCGTTTCATGCACCTTCGAACCGACGGCGATCTCCACCCCGTCTTCTGCACCATCGTTCCGCCCCACGTACTCGATCACCTGTCCCGGTCCGCCGACGCCAGGCTCGCGGATCCGGCCCGCCGCACCCTGGTGGCCGACGGCCTCCGCCGCGACCGCCGCCGGACGACGGCCCTCGCCGCCGTCCCGACCGCCCCCGGCGTGGGCGCGGTCCCCACCAAGCCCCACCGCACCCTGTACGACTGCCGGAACAGCACCGCCCTGCCCGGCCACCAGGTCCGCGCCGAGGGCGACAAGCCCACCTCGGACGCCAGCGTCAACCGCGCGTACGCCGGCCTCGGCGCCACCTTCGAACTGCTGCTCTCGGCGTACGGGCGCAGCTCGATCGACGGCAAGGGGCTGCCGCTGATCGGCTCCGTGCACTACGGCGAGGAGTACAACAACGCGTTCTTCGACGGCGAGCAGATGGTCTTCGGGGACGGTGACGGCGAGATCTTCCTCGACTTCACCGTCGCGGTCGACGTGATCGCCCACGAGCTGGCCCACGGTCTGACGCAGCACACCGCCAACCTGCGCTACGAGGGCCAGTCGGGCGCGCTCAACGAGTCGGTGTCCGACGTCTTCGGCTCGCTGGTGAAGCAGTTCTCGCTGGGCCAGAGCGCGGAGCAGGCCGACTGGCTGATCGGGGCCGGGCTGCTCGCTCCCCGGGTCAGCGGGGACGCGCTGCGCTCGATGAAGGCCCCGGGCACGGCGTACGACGACGACGTCCTCGGCAAGGACCCGCAGCCGGGCTCCATGGCGGACTACATCGAGACGGAGGAGGACAACGGCGGGGTCCACCTCAACTCCGGCATCCCCAACCGCGCGTTCCACCTCCTGGCCACCGCGCTGGGCGGCAACTCCTGGGAGCGTGCCGGGCAGATCTGGTTCGACGTGCTGACCGGCGGCGAGCTGACGGCCGGCGCGGACTTCGCGGAGTTCGCCCGGCTGACGGTCGCGGCGGCGGGCGCCCGCTTCGGCGCGGCGGACGAGCGGGAGGCGGTCCTCAAGGCCTGGTCGGAGGTGGGAGTTCCGACCAAGTGACCCGCACCCCGAAGAGGCGGGGTTGAGCGCTCGTACGGCCCCCGATAGACAGGACCCCATGCGTATTCAGGTCAGCCGGACCGGCGGCTTCGCCGGCATCGCCCGCCGCCATGAGGTCGACACCGGGGGAAGGGCGGACGCCGCGGAATGGCACGCGCTCGCCGAGGAGGCGCTCGACTCCGCGCGGGACACCCCGCCGACGGGGGTACCGGACGGCTTCCGGTACGAGATCACCGTCGGGGACCGCACCGTGTACTGCGCTGACCCCGATCTGACCGGGGCGCAGCGCACGCTGATCTCACGCGTCCTCAAGGAGGGCGCGTGAGATCGGCACCCGTGCCGTACGAACGCTAAGGGCTGTCCCGTAATTCCCGGTGGATAAGCGCGCGGCGTCAGATGCGGTGCATCGCAAGGCGGAGGGACGTCCGCATACTGGATATATGTGGACGTTCCGACAACGCGGCGAGGTGCCATAGCTGTCGTCGCGCGCCCGCCGGGAATTACGGGACAGCCCTTAGGGCGGGTTTCGAAAGTCCCGCCCTAGAACCCCAGCTTCCGCAGCTGCTTGGGATCGCGCTGCCAGTCCTTGGCGACCTTCACATGCAGGTCCAGGAAGACCGGCGTGCCGAGGAGTGCCTCGATGTGCTTGCGGGACTTGGTGCCGACGTCCTTCAGCCGCTGGCCCTTCGGGCCGATGATGATGCCCTTCTGGCTGGGGCGCTCGATGTAGACGTTGGCGTGGATGTCCAGCAGCGGCTTGTCCGCCGGGCGGTCCGTGCGCGGCAGCATCTCCTCGACGACGACCGCGATGGAGTGCGGCAGCTCGTCGCGTACGCCCTCCAGCGCCGCCTCGCGGATCAGCTCCGCGACCATGACCATCTCCGGCTCGTCGGTGAGGTCGCCCTCCGGGTAGAGCGGCGGGCTCACGGGGAGCAGCGGGGCGATCAGGTCGGCGAGCAGGCCGACCTGCTGGTCCTTGACCGCCGAGACCGGGATGATCTCGGCCCACTCGAAACCGAGCTCGTCGGCCAGCGCGGAGACAGCGAGGAGCTGTTCGGCCAGCGCCTTCGACTCGACCAGGTCGGTCTTGGTGATGATGGCGATCTTGGGGGTCTTCTTGATCCCCGCGAGCTCCTTGACGATGTACTTGTCGCCGGGGCCGAGCTTCTGGTCGGCGGGCAGGCAGAAGCCGATGACGTCGACCTCGGCCCAGGTGGTCCGCACGACGTCGTTGAGCCGCTCGCCCAGGAGCGTGCGCGGCTTGTGGAGGCCGGGGGTGTCGACCAGGATCAACTGCGCGTCGTCACGGTGCACGATGCCGCGCACCGTGTGCCGGGTGGTCTGGGGGCGGTTGGAGGTGATCGCCACCTTCTGACCGACGAGCGCGTTCGTGAGGGTGGACTTGCCCGCGTTGGGGCGGCCCACGAAGCAGGCGAAGCCGGCCCGGTGGGGGGAGGTGGTCTCCGCTTGCGCGGCAGCGGATTCTTGGTTCGGTCGAGCGCTCATGGCGACCATTCTCCCCGATCCCGGCGGCGTCGGAGCACAGTGGCCCGGGCGGGACGGTCACGGACCCGCCGACGCCGTACGCGTACGGCCCGGGCGGGCCCGCCGTCGCCCGGCCGCTCAGCCCGCCGTGACGCGGACCCGCAGCGTGCCGTCGGGACCCGCCAGCAGCACCGGGGTGTCCCGTCCGCCGAGGTCCCGCACCGCGGCCCGGTCGTCGTCGGAGGGTGACTCGGCGGCGGAGACGACCGCGGCCGCCTCCAGCGAGGTGGCGCCGCTGGCCACCGCCATGGCGACGGCGGTCTGCAGGGCGCTGAGCTTCAGCGACTCCAGCGCCACCGTGCCCGCGACATACGTACGTCCCGTCTCGTCGCGTACGGCCGCGCCCTCGGGCACGCCGTTGCGGGCACGGGCGCTGCGCGCCAGGGTGACGATCTTGCGGTCCTCGGCGTCGAGCTCCGTGGTGTCGGTCATGGAACGAGCATACGAAGCGCACGGAGCCCCGCACAGGCCGCCCCGGCGCCGGGAGGGTCCGGCCGCCCCGGAAGGGCGCGTCCTCTACGGGCGGTCCAGGCGCAGCCGTTCCGCCTTCGGGAGTCCGGCGACCACCAGGTCGTAGGAGTCCTCGACCAACTCGCGCAGGAGCCGGTCGGGGACACCGGAGACGGTGACCGTGTTCCAGTGGCGCTTGCTCATGTGCCAGCCGGGCACGATCGCGGGGTGCGTCCCGCGCAGCCGGATCGCCTCGTCCGGATCGCACTTGAGGTTGATGGTGAGCGGCCGCCCGTCCAGCGCGGTGAGGGCGAACATCTTCCCGAGCACCTTGAAGACGGAGGTCTCCGGGCCGAACGGGAACTCCTCCACGCTCGCGTTGAACTCCAGGCAGAAGGCCCGCAGCCGCTCCGGCGTCATTCCGCTTCCTTCTCCTCGGGTTCCTTGTGCTCCGGCTCCACGAGCACCGTGACGATCTTGTTCCGGCGGCCGGCGGGGGATTCCGCGGTGAGCCGGAGCTTGCGGCCGTCGGGCAGCTCGACGGCCGCGGACGCGCCGGCGATCGGGACCCGGCCGAGCGCCTTGGCGAGCAGGCCGCCGACGGTTTCCACGTCCTCGTCGTCGTACTCGTCGAGGCCGAAGAGGTCACCGAGGTCACCGATGTCGAGCCGGGCGGTGACCCGGTAGCAGCCGTCCTCCAGCTCCTGGACGGGCGGCAGCTCCCGGTCGTACTCGTCGGTGATCTCGCCGACGATCTCCTCCAGGATGTCCTCGATGGTGACGATGCCCGCGGTGCCGCCGTACTCGTCGATGACGACCGCGACATGGCTGCGGTCCTGCTGCATCTCGCGCAGCAGGTCCCCGGCGTTCTTGGTGTCGGGGACGAAGGCGGCGGGGCGCATCGCGGTGGAGACGGGGTCGGCCTCGGACTCGCGGTTGATGTGCGTCTTGCGGACGAGGTCCTTGAGGTAGACGATCCCGACGACGTCGTCCTCGTTCTCGCCGGTGACGGGGATCCGGGAGAAGCCGGAGCGCAGGGCGAGGGTGAGGGCCTGGCGGATCGTCTTGTAGCGCTCGATGGAGACGAGGTCGGTGCGCGGCACCATGACCTCGCGGACCAGGGTGTCGCCCAGCTCGAAGACGGAGTGCACCATGCGGCGCTCGTCGTCCTCGATGAGCGACTCCGCCTCGGCGAGGTCGACCATGGCGCGCAGCTCGGCCTCGCTGGCGAACGGGCCCTTGCGGAATCCCTTGCCCGGGGTCAGCGCGTTGCCGACGAGGATCAGCAGCTGCGGGATCGGCCCCATGATCCTGGCCAGCGGCAGCAGGACGTACGCGGAGGCCGTGGCCGTGTTCAGCGGGTGCTGGCGGCCGATGGTGCGCGGGGAGACGCCGATGGCGACGTAGCTGACGAGCACCATCACGCCCATCGCGACGGCCAGCGCCTCCCAGGTCTCGGGCAGTTCCTGGAGGCAGACGTAGGTGACGAGCACCCCGGCCGACATCTCGCAGGCGACCCGCACCAGCAGGGCGACGTTGAGATAGCGGGTCGGGTCGGCGGCGATCTGCGCCAGCTTCGCGCTGCCGCGCCGGCCGGACCGGACCGCCTCGTCCGCCCGGAAGCTGGAGGTGCGGGCGATACCGGCCTCCGCGCAGGCGGCCAGCCAGCCGACCACGACCAGCAGCACGGCGCCGATGATCAGGGGCGCGCTCACGAGACGGTGGGGGCGGGGGACGCGCCGGTGAGCCCGTGCTCCCCGCGCCAGCCGTCCACGATGGCGGCCTGGAGACCGAACATCTCGGCCTTCTCGTCCGGCTCCTCGTGGTCGTACCCCAGCAGGTGCAGCACGCCGTGGACGGTCAGGAGCTGGAGCTCCTCGTCCATGGAGTGCTGCGTCGGGGCCTCTTCGCCCTGCTTCTTCGCGACCTCCGGGCAGAGCACGATGTCACCGAGGAGCCCCTGCGGGGGCTCCTCGTCGTCCTTGGCCGGCGGACGCAGCTCGTCCATCGGGAAGGACATGACATCGGTCGGGCCGGGGAGGTCCATCCACTGGATGTGCAGCTGCTCCATGGCGTCGGTGTCCACGACGATCACCGAGAGCTCGGACAGCGGGTGGATCCGCATCCGGGCCAGTGCGTAGCGGGCGATGTCGAGGATCGCCTGCTCGTCGACCTCGGTTCCGGACTCGTTGTTGACGTCGATCGACATGGTGCGCTGCGACTACTTCCCTTTACGGCGGTCGCGTCGGCCGTCTTCGCGGCCTTCCGCCTGACCGTCCTGCTGACCGTTTCGGCTGTCGTACTTCTCGTACGCGTCGACGATACGGCCGACGAGCTTGTGCCGGACGACATCCTGGGAGGTGAGCCGGGAGAAGTGCACGTCGTCCAGGCCCTCCAGGATGTCCTGGACCTGCCGCAGCCCGCTCTTGGTGCCGCTCGGCAGGTCGACCTGGGTGACGTCACCGGTGATGACGATCTTCGAGTCGAAGCCGAGGCGGGTGAGGAACATCTTCATCTGCTCGGCGCTGGTGTTCTGCGCCTCGTCGAGGATGATGAACGCGTCATTCAAGGTACGTCCACGCATGTACGCCAGCGGCGCGACCTCGATCGTGCCCGCCGCCATCAGCCGCGGGATCGAGTCGGGGTCGAGCATGTCGTGCAGGGCGTCGTAGAGCGGGCGCAGATACGGGTCGATCTTGTCGAACAGGGTGCCCGGGAGGAAACCGAGCCGCTCCCCCGCCTCGACCGCGGGCCGGGTCAGGATGATCCGGCTGACCTGCTTGGACTGGAGTGCCTGGACGGCCTTGGCCATGGCGAGGTAGGTCTTGCCCGTACCGGCGGGGCCGATGCCGAAGACGATCGTGTGCTGGTCGATCGCGTCGACGTACCGCTTCTGGTTGAGCGTCTTGGGGCGGATGGTGCGGCCGCGGTTGGAGAGGATGTTCTGCGTGAGCACCTCGGCGGGCGTCTCGGCCCCGGGCTCCGCCCCTCCGCCGGCCGCCTTGAGCATGGCGATCGACCGTTCCACTGCGTCCTCCGTCATCGGCGCTCCGGTGCGGAGCACGAGCATCATCTCGTTGAACAGGCGTTGGATGAGAGCGACGTCGGCGGCCTCGCCCGTGGCACTGATCTCGTTGCCCCGGACGTGGATGTCGGCCGCCGGGAAGGCCTCTTCGATCACGCGCAACAGCGAGTCACCCGATCCCAGGAGCATCACCATGGGGTGTGCGGCCGGGATCCTGATCTGGGCACGCGCCTGCGGCTGTGTGGGTGTGTGAGTCATGGGCCGGCCCTCGGGCCTGCGCATACCTCCCGTTGCAGGGTTCTCGCTGCTCGACAACCTCCGGATTACCAAGCCTACGACCTGCCGGTGACAACACCGAGAGGTTTTACCGGTCGTGTGTGCGACCCGGCCCGCCCCCGCTCACTGGCGGAAGCCGATCGTGGGAACCGCGCGCCGCAGCGGCCAGGCGCGGGCCGTGGTGGGCAGCAGGTCGTCCAGGAAGGCGTAGCGCTCCAGGGCGGCGGGGTCCTGGTCCGCGCAGGTACGGATCAGCTGCCACCAGGCGGCGACCTCGGCCCAGCCGGGGGCGGAGAGCGAGCCGCCGAACTCCTGGACCGAGAGGGCGGCGGTGAGGCCGGCGAAGGCGAGCCGGTCGGCGAGCGGCCAGTCGGCGAGGGTGCCGGTGACGAAGCCGGCGACGAAGACGTCTCCGGCGCCGGTGGGGTCGAGCGCCTCCACCTCGATGGCGGGCACGGCCGCGGCGACGCCGGTGCGGCCGTCGACGGCGTACGCGCCCTCGGCGCCCAGGGTGACCACGGCGAGCGGGACGCGTTCGGCGAGCGCGTGGGCGGCGGCGCGCGGGCAGTCGGTGCGGGTGTAGCGCATCGCCTCCTCGGCGTTGGGCAGGAACGCCTCGCAGTGCGCCAGGTCGGGCAGGGCGTCCAGGTCCCAGCGGCCGGTCTCGTCCCAGCCGACGTCGGCGAAGATCAGCGCGCCGTTCCGGGCGGCGGCGGCCACCCAGGGCTCGCCCCGGCCCGGGGCGAGCGAGGCGATGGCGGCGCGGGCGCGCGGCGGGCAGTGCGGGAAGGCCGGGGCGGGGACGGGGGCGGGGGTTCCGGCGGCCGGGGCGGCTCCGGTGGACTTGGGAGTTCCGGTGATGGCGGCTCCGGTGGGGGCGGGTGCCTCGTGGCCGTGCGAGACCATCGTGCGCTCGCCCTCGTACGCCATGGAGACGGTGACCGGGGAGTGCCAGCCGGGGACGGTGTGCGACATCGACAGGTCGATTCCCTCGCCCTGTTCGAGGGCGTCCCAGCAGTACTCCCCGTAATGGTCGTCGCCGAAGGCGGCGGCGAGCGAGGTGTGGAGGCCGAGGCGGGCGAGGGCGGTGGCCATGTTGGCGACGCCGCCGGGGCTGGAGCCCATGCCACGCGCCCAGGACTCGGTCCCGCGCACGGGGGCGCTGTCCAGCCCGGTGAAGATGATGTCCAGGAAGACCGGGCCCGTCAGGAAGACGTCGCAGGCGGGGTCCCGGGGGGCGCGCAGCGCCTGTAGCGGGTCGATACCCGGAGTGTCTGTGCTCACCGTGCGCTCCCGGGGTCGTGCGGCGGATCTCGGCGGGATCCGGACCGTGTGAGGTGCGGCCAGTCTGCCCGATGCGCCCGAGGGAACGCAGCGCTCCGACGAGGGAACGCAGTGTCAGCGGCCATATGTTCGCAGGACGCCTGACCTGCATAAACATGCGCTAATACCCGGGGTTTTGCTGCATAAACACATAAGTGACCCGGATCACAGCGCGGCGGCTTTCGGGGAGTCGGAAGCGCTTGATACAAATTGCCCCGCGAGCACCTTCGGGGCCTTCTCCGACGAGAGCCGCACATCTTCAGCATCTCGCTGCAAACCACTGCACCACCTCATGCCTTCGCATGCCCACGCTCGCTTCGCTGTGCCCTGCTCCGCCCTGCTCCCCCCTGCTCCACCCCCTCCCCTCCCCCCTGCCTGCTCAGGCATGTCTTCAGGAACGCCCATGTCCTCGCGCCCTGGCGCCGCGTGGCCCCTGGTGGCCGTGTTCACCGCCGGTTACCTCGCCTCCTACCTGCTCCCCACCGTCGTCGGCCGGCTCAGCGCCCATCTGGGGCTGAGTCCCGCCCAGGCGGGCCTCGTCGGCAGCGCCCTGCTCCTCAGCTCGGCCGGCGCCGGCTTCTCCCTGGCGGGCCGGGTCGAGCGGTACGGGGCACGCACCCCCGCCCGCGTCGGACTGGTGCTGGCCGCCGTCGGCTACGGCTGCGCCGCGCTCGCGGGGTCCGTACCGCTGGTGGTGCTCGGTGTGGTGATCGGCGGCTTCGGCTCCGGCACGGCGACGGCGGTCGCCGCGGCCGGGATCGCCGCCCGGCGCGACCCGCACCGGACGTCCTCGCTCGGGCTGCTCGCCGTGTCCGCCACCGCGGGCGTCCTCTATCTGACGATCCCCCACCTGGGCGGCGGCCACCGGCTTCCGTTCGCCGCGATCGCCCTGGTCGCCCTGCTGGTCTGGCCCGCGACCGCCCGGCTCGGCGGTGCGACGACGGCGGAGGAGACCGTCTCACCGGTCACCGGCCGGCTCCCGCACCGTCGCTCCGGGCTCGTTCTGGCGGGCGGCATGCTCGTCTGGTCCATGGCGCAGAACGCGCTGTGGGGCGTGAGCAGCCGCATCGGCCTGGTCCAGGCGGGGCTGTCCGAGGTCACCGTCGGCGCGGTGTTCGCCGCCGCGCTCGGCGCGGGTCTGCTCGGTGTGACGGGCGCCGGGCTGCTCGGGGCGCGGCTCGGCAGGGCGGTGCCGATCGGGCTGGGGACCGTTGTCATCTCGGCGAGCATCGTGCTCAGCTCCTCGGCCCGGGACCTCGGGTCGTTCGCGACCGGAGAGATCATGTGGAACACCGTCTACCCGGTGGTCCTCTCCTACCTCATCGGTCTTGCCGCCTCCCTGGACGCGCGCGGCCGTTGGGCGGTGCTGGCGGGCTCCGCCTCCTCCGTGGGGGTGGCCTGCGGTCCGCTGCTGGGCAGCGTGCTCTCCGAGGAGGCCGGATATCCGGTGATGGGGCTGATCCTGGGGGCGGCCACCCTGCTGGTCGCCGCCCCCGTGACCGCCGTGGCGCTGCACATCGGCGGCCGTCCGCTGGTGCCCGGTTCGGTACGCCGTCGTGGTGGCGCCCCGGCCGCCCTGCTCGCCGCCACCACCGGGAGCCTGCCCGGCGCGGTGCCGAAGCTCGGCTCACCGGAGCAGGCCGTCACGGAGCTGCGCGTACCGGCCCTGCGGCGCGGGCGGCTGGTGCGCAGCGCGATCCGGACGGCCGGTCCGGACGGCGGTTCCGGTCAGTCGAACGCGTACGCCTCGACCTCGGACAGATAGCGCGCGCGGCGCTCCTCGTCGTGGTCGAGGAAGGCCGCTTCGAAGGAGTTGCGGGCCAGGGTGCGCAGTTGCTCCGGCTTGAGGGCGAGCGCGTCGCGGACGGCGTCGAAGTTGTCCCCGGCGTATCCGCCGAAGTAGGCGGGGTCGTCGGAGTTCACCGTGCACAGGAGTCCGGCGGCCAGCATCTCCGGCAGCGGGTGGTCCGCCAGCGTGTCGACGGTGCGCAGCCGTACGTTCGACAGCGGGCAGAGCGTGAGCGGCACCCGGTCGGCGACCAGCCGCTCCACCAGCTCCGGGTCCTCCATGCAGCGCAGCCCGTGGTCGACGCGCTCGACGCCGAGGACGTCCAGGGCCTGCCTGATGTACTCCGGCGGGCCCTCCTCGCCCGCGTGGGCCACCTTGCGCAGGCCGAGCGCGGTGGCGGCCTCGTACACCTCGCGGAACTTGGCGGGCGGGTGGCCGACCTCGGCGGAGTCCAGGCCGATGGCGCTGATCCGGTGCAGATAGGGCTTCGCCGCGTCCAGGGTGCCGAGGGCCGATTCGGCGGAGAGGTCGCGCAGGAAGCACATGATCAGCTGGGTGGAGACGCCGTGCTTCTCCTCGCTGCGCTCCAGCGCCCGGCCGAGCCCCTCGATGACGGTGCCGATCGGGACGCCCCGGGCGGTGTGAGCCTGCGGGTCGAAGAAGATCTCGGCGTGCCGGACGCCCTGGGCGGCGGCGCGGGCGAGGTAGGCGTCGACGAGTTCGGCGAAGTCGTCCTCGGTGCGCAGGACGGCCATCAGCGCGTAGTACAGGTCCAGGAAGGACTGGAGGTCCGCGAACCGGTAGGCGGCGCGCAGTTCGTCGGTGGTGGAGTAGGGCAGGTCCACCTCGTTGCGCTCCGCGAGGGCGAAGGCCAGCTCGGGTTCGAGGGTGCCTTCGATGTGGAGGTGGAGTTCTGCCTTGGGGAGGTGCACGGTGTCTCGCAAACAGGGGTGGGGGCGGATCAGGGGTGGTGCCGGGTGGGGAGCGGGACCCGGATCAGGTCCTGGGCGACGGTGAGTTCGCCGTCGAACCCGGCGGCGCGGGCCTGGGTCTCGAAGAGTCCGGGGTCGCCGTAGCGCTGGGAGAAGTGGGTCAGCACGAGGTGGCGGACGCCCGATTCCTTCGCCACCCGGGCGGCCTGTCCGGCGGTCAGGTGCCCGTGGTCGACGGCCAGCTTCTCGTCCTCGTCGAGGAAGGTCGACTCGATGACGAGCATGTCGCAGCCCTCGGCGAGCGCGTACACCCCGTCGCAGAGCCGGGTGTCCATGACGAACGCGAACCGCTGTCCGCGCCGTTCCTCGGAGACCTGCTCCAGCGTGACGCCGCCGAGGACACCCTCGCGCTGGAGGCGGCCCACGTCCGGTCCGGCGATGCCGCGCTCCTTCAGCAGGGCGGGCAGCATGCGCCGGGTGTCGGGCTCGGTGAGGCGGTAGCCGTACGACTCGACGGGGTGCGAGAGCTTCGCGCTGTCCAGCGTGTACCCGGGGGTGGTGGCGAGGACTCCCCCGGTCCCGGCGACCGGGGCCTGGTTCAGCTCGACGGTCTCGCGGTAGGCGGTGGCGTACCGCAGCCGGTCGAAGAAGTGCTGCCCGCTCGCCGGGTAGTGCGCGGTCACCGGGTGCGGCACCTGGTCGAGGTTGATGCGCTGGATCACCCCGGCGAGCCCGAGGGAGTGGTCGCCGTGGAAGTGGGTGACGCAGATCCGGTCGATGTCGTGCGCGGCGACCCCGGCCCGCAGCATCTGGCGCTGGGTGCCCTCGCCGGGGTCGAAGAGGATGCCCTCGCCGTCCCAGCGCAGCAGGTAGCCGTTGTGGTTGCGGTGCCGGGTCGGGACCTGGCTGGCGGTGCCGAGCACCACCAGCTCGCGTACGGACATGGGTCGGGGGCTCCGTTATCCGGGGGGCCACTGGAGGCCGCGGCCGCCCAGGACGTGTGCGTGGGCGTGGAAGACGGTCTGGCCGGCGCCGGAGCCCGTGTTGAGGATGATCCGGTAGCCGCTGCCGTCGACCTTCTCCTCGGCGGCGACCTCTCCGGCCTCGCGCAGGACGTCCGCGGCGACGAGCGGTTCGGCGGCGGCGAGGGAGGCGGCGTCCGGGTAGTGGGCCTTGGGGATGACCAGGACGTGGGTCGGGGCCTGCGGGTTGATGTCGCGGAAGGCGACGGTGGTCTCGCTCTCGCGGACGATGGTCGCCGGGATGTCTCCCGAGACGATCTTGCAGAACAGGCAGTCGGACTGCGGCTCTCCCGCCATGGCGCCGGGCCTCCTCGTTCGCTGGTGATCGGTACAGGGGCATGCTATCCCCGGCCCGGCGGGCGTTGTTCAGCCCCAGCGCCCGGTCCGCCCGAGCAGCAGCGCGGTCGCGGCCGTCCCGGCGGTGGAGGTGCGCAGGACGCTGCGGCCGAGCCGGTAGGGGCGGGCGCCCGCCTCGGCGAAGACGGCCAGTTCCTGCGGGGAGACGCCGCCCTCCGGTCCGACGACCAGCACGAGGCTGCCGGAGGCCGGGAGTTCGGCGGTGGCGAGGGGGGTGCTGTCGTGGTCGCGGTCCTCGTGGAGGACCCCGGCGAAGTCGGCGGTGGCGAGCAGGGCGGCGACCTGCTTGGTCGTCAGCGCGTCGGTCACCTCGGGGAAGCGGACCCGGCGCGACTGCTTTCCCGCCTCCCTCGCCGTACTGCGCCACTTCGTCAGGGCCTTGGCGCCGCGCTCGCCCTTCCACTGGGTGATGCAGCGGGCCGCCTGCCAGGGCACGATCGCGTCGACGCCGGTCTCGGTCATCGTCTCGACGGCCAGTTCGCCGCGGTCGCCCTTGGGGAGCGCCTGGACGACGGTGATCCGCGGGGCGGGCGCGGGCTCCTCGTGGAGGGTGTCGAGGCCGGTGACCGTGAGCCGGTCCTTGCCCTCGGCGGTCCGCACGACGCCCTCCGCCCAGTGGCCGAGCCCGTCGGTGAGGACGACGTCCTCGCCGGGCTGAAGCCGCTTGACGGAGACGGCGTGCCGTCCCTCCGGCCCCTCCAGGACGAACTCCGGCCCGGCGGGCATCTGTTCGACGACGAAGACCGGTGCGGTCACCGGGGGCTCCTCACGCTCAGGGCCGACCGGGCGGCCTCCAGTTCGGCCACGAGCAGCTCGATCAGCTCGCCCGCGGTCACTTCCCGGGCCATCCGGTGGCCCTGTCCGGCCCACAGGGCCATGCCCTGGGCGTCCCCGGCCTTGGCGGCGGCCCTGCGCAGCCCGCTGGTGACGTAGTGGACCTGGGGGTAGGCGGCGGGGGCGTAGGGGCCGTGTTCGCGGACGAAGCGGTTGACCAGGCCGCGGGCGGGCCGCCCGGAGAAGGCACGGGTCAGCTCGGTGCGGACGAACAGCGGGTTGGTCAGGGCCTGCTTGTGCAGCGGGTGCGCCCCGGACTCGGGGCAGACCAGGAAGGCGGTGCCGAGCTGGGCGGCGTCCGCGCCCGCCGCGAGGACGGCGGCGATCTGCGCGCCGCGCATCAGGCCGCCGGCCGCGATGATCGGGATCTGCACGGTCTCGCGGACCTGGGTGATGAGGGAGAGCAGCCCGGTGCCGGTCTGGTCGAGCTGCGGGTCGTCGCGGTGGGTGGACTGGTGGCCGCCCGCCTCGACGCCCTGGACGCAGACGGTGTCGGCGCCCGCCCACTGGGCGCTCTGGGCCTCCTCGGCCGAGGTGACCGTGACGATGGTGTGGGTCCCGGCCCTGGCGAAGGCGTCCAGGGTGTCGCGGGTCGGGCAGCCGAAGGTGAAGGAGACGACCGGAACCGGGTCCTCCAGCAGGATCGCGACCTTCGCCTCGTAGCCGTCGTCGCCGCCGCTGTCCGGGTCGCCGAGCGGGGTCTCGTACCAGGCGGCCTCGCCGGCGAGCTGGTGGCGGTAGACCTCGACGGCGCTGGGGTCGGCGAGCGCGGGCTGCGGCATGAAGAGGTTGACGCCGAACGGTCCGGCGGTGAGCCGGCGCAGCTGCTTGATCTCGTTGTACATCCCGTCCGCCGTTTTGTACCCGGCGGCCAGGAATCCGAGCCCGCCGGCCTCGGCGACGGCCCCGGCGAGCTGGGGCCCGGACGTGCCGCCCGCCATAGGGGCCTGCACGATCGGATACCGGCAGAGATCGGTCAACTCGGAGGACATGACCGCATCGTGCCACGTCCCGTCCAACAGGGCCGAATCAGCCAGGCGACACCGTGACCGGTTCTCCCGCCGTACGCCGCACCGCCCGCCGGTTGTGAACCGGCGGGCGGTGCGGTGAAAGGCGGAAAGCGGTTCAGCGGCCGTTGAACGCGTCCTTCAGACGGGAGAAGAGACCCTGCTGGCCTGGCTGAAACTGACCCAGGGGCCGTTCCTCGCCGCGCAGCTTGGAGAACTCCCGCAGCAGCCGCTCCTGTTCCGCGTCGAGCTTGGACGGGGTCGTCACCTCGACGTGCACGATCAGATCGCCCCGCCCGCCGCCCCGCAGGTGGGTGATGCCCCGCCCGTGCAGGGGCACGGACTGGCCGGACTGGGTGCCGGGCCGGATGTCGATCTCCTCCAGGCCGTCCAGCGTCTCCAGCGGGCACTTGGTGCCGAGGGCCGCGGCCGTCATGGGGATGGTGACCGTGCAGTGCAGATCGTCGCCGCGCCGCTGGAACACGGCGTGCGGCAGTTCGTGGATCTCCACGTACAGGTCGCCCGGCGGGCCGCCGCCGGGGCCGACCTCTCCCTCGCCGGCGAGCTGGATACGGGTGCCGTTGTCGACGCCCGCGGGGATCTTCACGGTCAGGGTGCGCCGCGAACGGATGCGGCCGTCGCCGGCGCACTCCGGGCACGGGGTGGGCACGACCGTGCCGAAACCCTGGCACTGCGGGCAGGGCCGCGAGGTCATGACCTGGCCCAGGAAGGACCGGGTGACCTGCGAGACCTCGCCGCGACCGCGACACATGTCACAGGTCTGGGCGGAGGTGCCGGGGGCCGCGCCCTCGCCGCTGCACGTGTTGCAGACGACGGCCGTGTCGACCTGGATGTCCTTGGTGGTGCCGAAGGCCGCCTCGTTGAGGTCGATCTCCAGCCGGATCATGGCGTCCTGGCCCCTGCGGGTCCGCGAACGGGGTCCGCGCTGCGCGGCGTTGCCGAAGAACGCGTCCATGATGTCGGAGAAGTTGCCGAAGCCGCCGGCTCCGAAACCTCCCGCGCCGCCACCGCCGCCGCCACCGGCGGAGAGCGGGTCGCCGCCGAGGTCGTAGACCTGCTTCTTCTGCGGGTCCGAGAGCACCTCGTAAGCGGCGTTGATCTCCTTGAACCGCTCCTGGGTCTTCGGGTCCGGGTTGACATCCGGGTGCAGCTCGCGTGCGAGCCGACGGAATGCCTTCTTGATCTCGTCCTGAGATGCGTCGCGGCGCACGCCGAGTACGGCGTAGTAGTCCGTGGCCACTTACGACTCCGCCAGGATCTGTCCGACGTAACGTGCCACTGCGCGTACCGCTCCCATCGTTCCGGGGTAGTCCATGCGGGTCGGTCCGACCACGCCGAGTTTGGCGACTGCCTCGTCGCCCGAACCGTAGCCGACCGCGACGACGGACGTGGAGTTGAGCCCCTCGTGGGCGTTCTCGTGCCCGATCCGTACGGTCATGCCGGAGTCCGTCGCCTCACCGAGCAGCTTCAGCAGGACGACCTGTTCCTCCAGTGCTTCCAGCACCGGCCGGATCATCACCGGGAAGTCGTGTCCGAAGCGGGTGAGGTTGGAGGTGCCGCCGATCATCAGCCGCTCCTCCGTCTCCTCGACCAGGGTTTCGAGGAGGGTGGAAAGGACCGTGGACACCGTCCCGCGGTCCTCGCTGTCGAAGGATTCCGGCAGCTCCTGCACCAGGTGCGGGACATCCGAGAAGCGGCGTCCGACGACCCGGCTGTTGAGCCGGGCCCGCAGATCCGCGAGCGATGTCTCGCCGAACGGCGCAGGACAGTCGATCATACGCTGTTCCACCCGGCCGGTGTCCGTGATCAGGACGAGCATCAGCCGGGCGGGGGCGAGCGCCAGCAGTTCCACGTGCCGCACCGTCGAGCGGGTCAGCGAGGGGTACTGCACGACGGCGACCTGCCGGGTCAGCTGCGCGAGCAGCCGCACCGTCCGGCCGACCACGTCGTCGAGGTCGACCGCGCCGTCGAGGAAGTTCTGGATGGCCCGCCGCTCGGGCGACGACAGCGGCTTGACGCCCGCGAGCTTGTCGACGAAGAGGCGGTACCCCTTGTCCGTCGGGATGCGTCCCGCGCTCGTGTGCGGCTGGGCGATGAAGCCCTCGTCCTCCAGCACCGCCATGTCGTTGCGGACGGTGGCCGGGGAGACCCCCAGCCGGTGCCGCTCGGTCAGCGCCTTGGAACCGACGGGCTCCTCGGTACCGACATAGTCCTGGACGATGGCGCGCAGCACTTCGAGTCTGCGTTCGCTGAGCATCGCGCACACCTCCAGCTGTGTTTCTCGGTGTCTGTCTGGCACTCGGTGCGTTCGAGTGCCAGCAATCCCGCCGTCAGTGTACGGGGGTGGGGTGGGGCCGGGGCAAGGGCGACCGGCCACGCCCCCACGAGACCGCGCGCCGTTGCCGCTAGCGTCGTGGTATGGACGTCGCTTGGGAAGACTTCGGCTGGGAGCGGTTGGGCAACGGTATCGGCAGGCGGCGCCTTCCCCGCTGGGATGCCACCGCCGCGCTGGTCGCCGGGGAGGACGGCGCACTGCTGTACGACACCGGCGCCACGCTGCGCGAGGGCGTCGAGCTGCGGCGGCAGGCCGAGGCGCTGCTCGGGCGGAGAGTGACGCATATCGCACTGAGCCATCCGCACTTCGATCATGTGCTGGGCACCGCCGCGTTCGCCGGGGCGCAGGTGTACGGGGCGGTGGGCATCGCGGCCCTGCTGCGCGACGGGGCGGAGGGCCTGTGCGCCTCGGCGGTGCGCCACGGCGTACCGGAGGGCGAGGCGGCCCGGTCGGCGGACACGCTGGTGGTCCCGCACCACGAGGTGTGCGGCGACTGGACGCTCGACCTGGGCGGCGGCCGTCAGGTGCTCCTGGCGAACGTGGGCCCCGGACACAGCGGCCATGACCTCGCGGTGCTGGTGCCGGGCACGGACGGCGAGCCTCCGGTGGTGTTCTGCGGCGACCTGGTCGAGGAGTCGGGCGAGCCGCAGGCGGGCCGGGACGCGATCACCTCACGCTGGCCGGCCGCGCTGGAGCGGTTGCTGGCGCTGGGCGGCGAGGACGCTCGTTACGTACCGGGGCACGGGGCGGTGGTGGACGCGGCGTTCGTGCGGGCGCAGCGGGGGGCGCTGGCGGAGCGGTTCGGCGTGTCCCTCGACGCGTCCCTCGACGCGTCCCTCGACGCGTCCCTCGACGCGTCCTTCGACGCGTCCTTCGACGTGTCCTTCGACAGGGAATGAGCCCCGGACCGTCTCGCCGGTCATGGCCGGGTCCGCCACGCCCGGCGCGGTTCGGGCGAATATCGTCGTGCCCATGCGCAGCTACCAGCCGGACCTGACCCCGCCGTGGAAGAGGTCCGCCCCCGTGCCCGAGGTGTCCGCCGAGCCCGATCTGGTCGTGGAGGAGGTCTCCACCGGCTTCTGCGGGGCGGTGATCCGCTGCGAGAAGACGGCCCAGGGGCCGACGGTGACGCTGGAGGACCGCTTCGGCAAGCACCGGGTGTTCCCGATGGAGCCGCGCGGCTTCCTGCTGGAGGGCAAGGTCGTCACGCTGGTACGCCCGGCCCCCGGTGGCCCGGTGCGTCCCACCCGTACGGCCTCCGGTTCGGTGGCGGTGCCCGGGGCGCGGGCCCGGGTGGCGCGGGCGGGGCGGATCTATGTGGAGGGCCGGCACGACGCGGAGCTGGTGGAGCGGGTGTGGGGCGACGACCTGCGCATCGAGGGCGTGGTCGTGGAGTACCTGGAGGGGGTGGACGACCTCCCGGCGATCGTCGGGGAGTTCGCGCCGGGGCCCGACGCCCGGCTGGGGGTGCTGGTGGACCATCTGGTGCCCGGCTCCAAGGAGTCCCGGATCGCCGAGCGGGTGACCGGCGCGCATGTGCTGGTGGTGGGGCATCCGTACATCGACGTGTGGGAGGCGGTGAAACCGTCCTCGGTGGGGATCGACGCCTGGCCGGTGGTGCCGAGGGGGCAGGACTGGAAGACGGGCGTGTGCCGGGCGCTGGGGTGGCCGGAGAACACCGGGGCCGCCTGGCAGCACATCCTGTCCAAGGTCCGCAGCTACAAGGACCTCGAACCCCAACTGCTGGGCCGAGTGGAGGAATTGATCGATTTCGTCACCCTTCCGGACTGATGTCCGGGGTCTGATACCGGCCCGGTACCGGCGCGTTGCAGGACTGTCGAAGAGGATCTCGTGCCGATCCCTATGAATGCCTGCGCCCCACACGCACCATCGGATATTGAGGGGGAAGAACGGGCAGGCGGTTCGCGAGCCGGACGGCTCACGGGGGAAGGGCACGGGGCGATGGCGCGCGAGGTGTGGCGGGACAGTGCGGACAACGAGGCGGCCTCGGCCGTCTTCCACCTGATACAGCAGCTGATCGACCGGTACCGCGTCAACCGGCCGGTGATGCCGCTCGTCGTGGTCCAGGCGGCGGACGCCGGGGCCGGTCCGGAGATCGACGCGCGGGTGGAGCAGCTCGTACGTCAGGTGCACCGGGCCAATGAGTTACGCCGGGTGCCGGTGCGGCAGCTGGAGGGCGAGGGGGCGACCCCGTACGAGGCGGCGCTCGACATGGTGCGCACGCTCTCCGAGAAGCCGTGGGAGACCCGCGAGAACACCCAGTACAAGACCTTCTCCTTTCCCCGCTCGCGGCTGCTCGGGGCGATCGAGCAGGCCACCGCGGCGGTGGTCGAGCAGTCCGACGGGAACACCTCCGCGGTACGCGAGGAAAGGATCCTGGAACAGCTGAGCCGGCTGCGCTGGCGGTCCGGCCGGCCCCGCCGGGGCACCTGGTGGGACTCCCTGCGGCGGTCGGTGCGTCCCGAGACCTTCGTCGGCGCGCTCTTCATCGCCCTCCTCAGCGTGCTGCTGGGGGAGATCGACTGGCTGCTGACCGTGCTGGTGGCGGCCCTCGCGCTGATCGGTCTCGTCGTGGTGGGGCTGGCGAGCCGGGCCGCCCCGCCGCTGCTGTGGCTGCGGCGCGCCAGCCGGTGGTTCGCCACCACCTCGTCCCTGGCCGCGTCCAGCACCGGCCATCCGTCGGACGGCTGGTCGTGGTTGTCGCCGAGCGGTTCGTGGCGGGTGATCCGGGCGCGGGCGGCGGCGGTCGCGGAGCGGGTGGCGGACGCGGGGGCGGGAGACGAGCACGCGCGCCAGTTCCATCTGGAGCTGCGGGTGCAGGCGCTGCTGGAGGATCTGCGGCACAACTACCGCCCGCACTCCCTGGACTGGCGGCGCAGCAAGCGCACGGTCCCGCCGGTGGTGTTCCTGCCCCGGGCCACGCAGGACAACGGCGGCATCCTGCTGATCAACGCGATCAACAGCGTACGGTCGCGGCGCAGCGAGGTGGATCCGCTGCTGCTGCTCGCCTCGCTCCAGGCCCCCGAGATCATGCGGCACACCCCGCCGCTGCCCCCGGAGCGGCCGGGTCCCGGGGCGCCGACCGGTTCGTCCGGGGCGCGGGCCCGCTACGAGCGCTGGGTGGACGATCTGAGTCTTGGCCAGTCGCCGGGGGCGGCGGCGACCCTGGCGTGGGTGCTGCTGCTGCCGCTGTCCACCGAGAAGCTGACCCACGAGCACGCGCACGCGCAGCTCGTCACCCACCGGGTGCGACGGACCTGGGCGTGGTGGGTGATGTCGCGGGCGAGCGTCGCCGTGCTCGTCGTGGGCAGTCTGCTGGGGGCGTTCCTGTGGGCCGGACACTGGCGCGACACGTACTGCCACGGGCCGCTGACCGACCGCAGCACGGACGCGATCTGGGAGGGGAAGGGCAACGACCGGGAGTGCGTGGGGGTGGCGACCGCGCCCGAGGTGCTCTTCGCGCGGGGCAACGACCTGGAGCTGAACGGGGCGGGGAAGGGCATCACCTTCGAGCGGATCGAGCAGGCGATCCGGGACGAGAACGCCGACATCGAGCCGGACGACACGTACGTGACGGTCGTGTACGCCGGTCCGCTCACCGCCACGGGCAAGGACCGGGAGGCGACCCGCAAGGGCCTGGAGGAACTGACCGGCGTCTATCTCCACCAGCGGGCGGTGAACAAGACCGTGCGCCGGTCGGTGAAGCTGCGGGTGCTGACCGCGAACGGCGGCGAGGACATGCTGCGGCAGCTCACCGCCGTACGGAAGATCATCGAGGTGGCCCGGCGGGATCCGACGGTGGTCGGGGTGGTGGGCCTCGGCCGCAACACCCAGGAGAGCGAGAAGGCGGTGAAGCTGCTGCGCGAGGCCGGGCTGCCGGTGGTGAACACGACGAACTCCAGCAGCGACCTGCCCCGGGAGTTCCCCAACTACTTCGGCCTCGCGGCGACGGACGAGGAGCAGACGCATGTGCTGGGGCTGGTCGCCCGGCAGATCGCGAAGGACCTCGACCGTCCGCACGGGCTCGTGCTGTCGCGCGAGGACGTCAACGGGGACCTGGACCGGTACACCATCGAGCAGCGGGACGCGGGCCGGAAGATGCTGGACGACGCGGGCTTCGGGCTGGGCAAGGACGTGACGTACGACCTGGCGGGCGGGGCGAGCCTGAACACCCCGCTGACGACCATCTGCCGGGCCGAGCGGGTGCCCGACGCGCTGTACTTCGCCGGGCGGGTCGAGGACGTGCCGACGCTGATGCGTGGCCTGTCGGAGACCACCGGGTGCTCGGACCGGCGGATGACGGTGTTCACCGGGGACGATCTGACGAAGGGGACGTTCGACGACAGCACGTCGATCGCGGCCAACGTCACGCTCTACCACAGCTCGCTCGCCCCGTTGGACCAGGGAAACAACCTCGGCTTCTACGTGGACGCCTACCGCACACTGCGGGCGCTGCACCCGGAGCGGGAGGTCGCCGAGCTGGCGCCGGGGCGGGCGGCGTGGGAGGACGATCTGTTCGCCAGTGGGCAGACCGTCATCTCCTACAGCGCGACGGTCGCCCTGTACGACGCGGCGGCGCGCGGCGACAAGCGCCGGAGCGCGGCGGAGACCTGGGCGACGTTGCACACGGTGGACCTCAACAACATGCCGACGGGGAGGATCTCGTTCAGCCGGGCGAGGTCCTCGGTCTCCGACAACGTGCACGGCCTCAACATCGTCAAGGTGGTCCGCCCGGGGCCGAGCGCCGAGCGGACCCTGGTCTGCGGCAAGCCCGCCGGGGTCTCGCCCCCGCTGACGGCGAAGGACTGCCGTCCGTGAGGCGCCCCGCCCGGGTCAGTCGACCAGGTCGCGGACGACGGCGTCGGCGAGGAGCCGCCCGCGCAGGGTGAGGACCGCGCGGCCCCGCCCGTACGGTTCCGGGGCCAGCAGCCCGTCGGCCAGGGCGCGGCGGGAGGCGGCGAGACCGTCGGCTTTCAGGAGGGAGAGCGGGCAGCCCTCGCGCAGCCGCAGTTCCAGCAGGATGCGCTCGACGCGGCGGTCCTCCTCGCCGAGGATCTCGCGGCCCGCGCCGGGTGAGCGGCCCTCGGAGAGCGCCTGGGCGTACGCGCCGGGGTGCTTCACGTTCCACCAGCGCACGCCGCCGACGTGGCTGTGGGCTCCGGGGCCCGCGCCCCACCAGTCGGCGCCGCGCCAGTACAGCTCGTTGTGCAGACAGCGGCCCGCCTCGGTGGTGGCCCAGTTGGAGACCTCGTACCAGTCGAAGCCGGCGGCGGCGAACGCCTCGTCCGCGATGAGGTAGCGGTCGGCGTGCGCGTCGTCGTCGGTCATCGGGATCTCGCCGCGCCGGATGCGGCGGGCGAGCTGGGTGCCCTCCTCGACGATCAGGGCGTACGCGGAGACGTGGTCGGGGCCCGCGCCGATCGCGGCGTCCAGGGTGGCCCGCCAGTCGTCGTCGGACTCGCCGGGGGTGCCGTAGATCAGGTCGAGGTTGACGTGGTCGAAGCCCGCCGCACGGGCCTCGGCGACGCAGGCCTCGGGGCGGCCGGGGGTGTGGGTGCGGTCCAGGATCTTCAGGACGTGCTGCTTGGCGCTCTGCATGCCGAAGGAGACCCGGTTGAAGCCGCCCTCGCGGAGGGCGGCCAGGTAGGCCGGGTCGACGGACTCGGGGTTCGCCTCGGTGGTGATCTCCGCGTCCTCCGCGAGCCCGAACTCCTCCTTGATCGATGCCAGCATCCGTACGAGGTCGGCGGCGGGCAGCAGGGTGGGGGTGCCGCCGCCGACGAAGACCGTGCGCACGGGGCGGGGGTCGTCGCCGAGGACCTTGCGGGCCTGGCGGACCTCCTCGATCAGGTGGGCGGCGTAGTTGTCGCGGGAGGCCAGCGCCCCGCCGGAGCCGCGCAGCTCGGTGGCGGTGTAGGTGTTGAAGTCGCAGTAGCCGCAGCGGGTGGCGCAGTAGGGGACGTGCAGGTAGAAGCCGAGCGGGCGGTCGGCTGCGCCTTCCAGGGCGTGGCGCGGCAGCGCCCCGTCGTCGGGCACGGGCTCACCATCGGGCAGTACGGAAGGCATACCGTCCATTGTCACTCGCCGCGGAAGCTGTCCTTACCGGGCCGCTTCGGTCCGGCGGGCTCCAGTCCGCACCGGGCTCCCGTCCGGCATGGTTCAGTCCGCACCGGGCGGCTCCTGGCCGGCGTCGTTCAGTTCGCGTGCAGGACCAGCAGGGCCACGTCGTCGTCCGGGGGCTGCTCGGCGAACTCGTGGACGGCCCGCCGGATGCGCTCGGCCGTCGCCTCGGCCGGCAGCCCGGCGCACCCGGCCAGCACCTGGGCCAGCCCGTCCCCGTCGTCGAACATCAGCGGGCCCGACCGGCGCTCGGTCACCCCGTCCGTGACACAGAGCAGGGTGTCCCCGGGCGTGAGGTCGAAGATCTGGCTCTCGTACGCCACGTCCTCGACGACCCCGAGCAGCACCTGCGGCTCGGCGGCCGGGCGTACGGAGCCGTCGGGGCGCAGCAGCAGCGGCAGCGGGTGCCCGGCGCTGGCCACCGTGCAGCGGACCCCGCCGCCGGGGAGCGGCACGACCTCCCCGTACAGCAGGGAGAGGAACCGTGACTGGGTGCCGTCGTGGAGCTGCTGGCCCCCGGCGGCGGCGACCATCAGGGCGGCGGCCTCGGCGGCCTCCATGGCGTCGTCGAGGAGCAGCCGGTTCAGCCGGTCCAGGACCTCCCCGACGCCGAAGCCCTCCCGGGAGAGCAGCCGCAGCCAGGGGCGGGCGAGGCCGGTGACGACGGCGGCCTCGGGGCCGCTGCCCTGGACGTCGCCGAGGACGAAGCACCAGCGGTCGCCGGGGCACGGGAAGATGTCGTAGAAGTCACCCCCGACCACCCCGTCGTCGCTCGGTTCGTAGACGAGGGCGCTGGTGACACCGGGGATCTCGGCGACCTTGCTCGGGAGCAGGCCGCGCTGGAGGATCCGGCTGATGGTGGCCTGCCGGGTGTAGGCGCGGGCCGCGCCGACGGCGAGGCCGAGGCGGCGGACGAAGTCCTCGATCAGCGACGCCACCGCCTCCGGCATCCGGGCGACACCCTCGCGGCCGACGAGGACGGTGCCGAGCGCCCGGCCGCCCGCGGTGATCCGGAACGCGAGCGCGGCCCCGCCCCGGCCGCCGGGGTGCGGGAGCGGTACGGGGGTGCCCTCCCGGTCCTCCCGGTGCTCCCAGTCCTCCCGGTCCTTCCAGCCGTTCCGGCCCTCCCGGTCCTTCCAGCCGTTCCGGCCCTCCCCGTCCTCCCGGCCCTCGTCGGCGGGGTGGGCGGGCCAGGGGACGGGGACGGACACGGGGCCGGAGCCGACGCCGGCCGGGAGGCGGAGCGGCTCCTTCTCCAGGGCGGCGCGCAGGGGCTCGGTACCGGTCTCGTCGCTGTGCCAGACCCGGGCGAGCCGGGGCTCGGCGGCCGGACCCCCACCCTCGGTCTCCAGCCAGATCGCGCACCAGTCCGCCAGCCGGGGCACCAGCAGCTGGCCCGCTATGGCGGCCACCAGGTCCTCGTCGAGCTGCCCGGCGAGCAGGTCGGAGGCCTCGGCGAGGAAGGCCGGGGCGCCCCGGCTGTCCCAGACCGCGTCGTCGCGCTCGACGCGCCTGGCCGCGGGGGCGAGGATCTCGGCGGCGCGCAGCCCGCGTCTGAGGGCCTCCCCGTCGGGCGGGGCGGGCGGGGCGCTCCAGTCGTCGACGGGGAGGCGGGCCCAGACGGTCTTGAGGCCGGTGCGGTAGGTGATGCCCCAGGAGTCGGCGAGGGTGGCGACGAGCTGGAGGCCCCGGCCGTACTCGGCGGGGTCGGGCAGCTCCCCCGCGTACGCCCCGGCCGGTCCGGGGCCCGCCCCGCGCTCGTCGCCGCTCACCGGGCGGGCCGGGTGGTGGTCGGTGACCTCCAGGACGAGGGCGGCCGTCGGCTCCTCGCCGTCGCCCTCCTCCTCCAGCCTGAGAACCAGGTCGACCGTGGTCCCGGCGTGCACGACGGCGTTGGTGACCAGCTCGTTGGTGACGGTCACGGCGTCGTCGGCCAGCCGGTCGCTGAAACCGACGGCCGCGGGCACCCCGATCCCGGTCCACTCCGCGAGCGCGGCCCGCACGAACCGGCGGGCGGCGGCCGGGGCGAGCGGGATGCCGGGCAGGCTGGTACGGCTGGCCGGGCGCGGGCCGTGCGCGTACCCGGCGCGGGTGGTGCCGGGACGCTGCACGGTGTCCCGCTGCAAGGGAATGGGCGCCACGGTGCGGCTCCTCCGGTCCGACGACACCGACAGAGTGACAGACCGGCCGCGTCCATAAGCACCGAGTTACCGAAGTGGGCAGAAAATCGAGCATGTGCGAACGCAAGGATGCGGGAAACGCAACGGGACGTGGACAACGGGCGGGGCGGGTGCCGGACACATCATGTCCGGCACCCGCCCCGCCCGCGCTTCCCGGGAGAAGCTCCTACGCCTCGCGCGAGCCCGCGTACATCTCGTCGATGAGCCCCCGGTACTCCCGCTCGACGACCGGCCGCTTCAGCTTGAGGCTGGGGGTCAGCTCGCCGTGCTCGACGTCCAGGTCGCGCGGCAGGAGGCGGAACTTCTTGATGCTCTGCCAGCGCTGGAGGCCCTCGTTGAGGCGCTTGACGTACCCGTCGATCAGCTCGACGGTCTGCGGGGCGGCGACGACCTCCGCGTACGACTTGCCCTCCATGCCGTTCTCGGCGGCCCAGCCGAGGAGGGTGGGTCCGTCGAGCGCGATGAGCGCGGTGCAGAAGTTACGGTCCGCGCCGTGCACCAGGATGTTGGAGACGAACGGGCAGACCGCCTTGAACTGACCCTCGACCTCCGCCGGGGCGACGTACTTGCCGCCGGACGTCTTGATCAGGTCCTTCTTGCGGTCGGTGATGCTCAGGTAGCCGTCGGCCGACAGCTCGCCGATGTCCCCGGTGTGGATCCAGCCGTCCGACTCCAGGACCTCTTCGGTCTTGTCTGGCAGTTTGTGGTAGCCCTGCATGACGCCGGGGCTGCGCAGCAGGATCTCGCCGTCGTCGGCGATGCGCACCTCGGTGCCGGGGAGCGGCTTGCCGACGGTGCCGGTGCGGTAGGCCTCGCCCGGGTTGACGAAGGAGGCGGCGCTGGTCTCGGTGAGGCCGTAGCCCTCCAGGACGTGGACGCCCGCGCCCGCGAAGAAGTAGCCGATGTCCGGGGCGAGGGCGGCGGAGCCGGAGATGCAGGCGCGCAGCCGGCCGCCGAAGGCCTCACGGATCTTGGAGAAGACGAGCGCGTCGGCGACCTTGTGCTTGGCGCCGAGCGCGAAGGGGACGGAGGCCTTGCCGGTGCGGCGGAAGTTGTCCTGGGAGACCTTGGCGTACTCGCGGGCGACCCCGGCCGCCCACTGGAAGATCTTGTACTTGGCGCCACCGCCCGCGCGGGCCTTGGAGGCGACCCCGTTGTAGACCTTCTCGAAGATCCGGGGCACGGCGGCCATGTAGGTCGGCCGGACGACCGGCAGGTTCTCGATGATCTTGTCGATGCGGCCGTCGATCGCGGTGACGTGGCCGACCTCGATCTGCCCGGAGGTGAGGACCTTGCCGAAGACGTGGGCGAGCGGCAGCCAGAGGTACTGCACGTCCTCGGGCGTGATCATCCCGGTCGCCACGGTGGCCTTGGCCATGTACGACCAGTTGTCGTGCGGCAGCCGCACGCCCTTGGGGCGGCCGGTCGTGCCCGAGGTGTAGATGAGGGTGGCGAGCTGGTCGGCGGTGATCGCGGCGACCCGCTCGGTGACCGCGTCCGGGGTCTTGGCGAGGAGCTCGGCGCCCTGGGCCTCCAGCTCGGCGAGGGTCATGATCCAGCCCTCGGGGTCGCCCTCGGCGGGCTCGACGCCGGCCGGGTCGATGACCACGACATGGGCGAGGTCCGGCAGGTCGGCGCGGATCTCCCGGGCCTTTGCCAGCTGCTCGGCGTTCTCCGCGATGAGGATCCGGCTCTCGGAGTCGGCCAGGATGAACGCGGACTCCGCGGCGTTCGTGGAGGGGTAGATCGTCGTGGTCGCGGCACCCGCGCACATCACCCCGAGGTCGATGAGGACCCATTCCACCCGGGTGGCCGAGGCGAGCGCGACCCGCTCCTCCGGCCGCACGCCGAGCGCGATCAGCCCGGCGGCGACCGCGTAGACCCGCTCCGAGGCCTGGCCCCAGCTCAGCGACTTCCAGTCGTCGGGACCCGTGCCCGAGGCCGACGGCACCGGATAGCGGTACGCCTCCCGGTCCGGGGTCGCCGCCACGCGGTCCATGAAGAGCACCGCCACGGAGGGCGGCCGGTTATCGATCAAGGTCTGTGTGTCGCTCACGACGTCCTCCGGGCCTGCGGCATTGCTACGACCGGCTTCTCTGATACGGCGACTGACTGCTGTCGTCCTACTCTGCCTACTGCTCTCGTCCTGCTGCGCAACCTGCTCGTTCGGCTTGTTTAACTCACCAGTAACCGTCGAGTCGTGATCAGAGTAGAGCGCGCGTGTCCGCCGCGTAAGAGGCAACAGGCCGCCGCTTTCATAACGAAAGGGCCCCCACGCCGGTACCGCGGCATGGGGGCCCTGGAGAGCGGACTACTTCTTGCCCTTGCTCTCACCCGCGGACTCGTCGGTCGACAGGACGGAGATGAAGGCGTCCTGCGGAACCTCCACGTTGCCGACCATCTTCATCCGCTTCTTGCCCTCCTTCTGCTTCTCCAGCAGCTTCCGCTTACGGGAGATGTCACCGCCGTAGCACTTGGCGAGGACGTCCTTACGGATGGCGCGGACGGTCTCACGGGCGATGACCCGGGCGCCGATGGCCGCCTGGATCGGCACCTCGAAGTTCTGCCGGGGGATGAGCTTCTGCAGCTTGGCGACGAGCCGCACGCCGTACGCGTACGCCTTGTCCTTGTGGGTGACCGCGGAGAACGCGTCCACCTTGTCGCCGTGCAGCAGGATGTCGACCTTGACGAGCTGCGCCGACTGCTCGCCGGTGGGCTCGTAGTCGAGGGAGGCGTACCCCCGGGTCTTGGACTTCAGCTGGTCGAAGAAGTCGAAGACGATCTCCGCGAGCGGCAGGGTGTAGCGGATCTCGACGCGGTCCTCGGAGAGGTAGTCCATGCCGAGGAGGGTGCCGCGCCGGCCCTGGCACAGCTCCATGATCGCGCCGATGAACTCGCTCGGGGCCAGCACCGTGGCGCGGACGACCGGCTCGTGCACCTTGTCGATCTTGCCCTCGGGGAACTCGCTCGGGTTGGTGACGATGTGCTCGGTGCCGTCCTCCATCTCGACGCGGTAGACCACGTTGGGGGCGGTGGCGATCAGGTCGAGGCCGAACTCGCGCTCCAGCCGCTCGCGGACCACGTCCAGGTGGAGCAGGCCGAGGAAGCCGACGCGGAATCCGAAGCCGAGCGCGGCGGAGGTCTCCGGCTCGTAGACCAGGGCGGCGTCGTTGAGCTGGAGCTTGTCCAGCGCCTCGCGCAGGTCCGGGTAGTCCGAGCCGTCCAGCGGGTACAGCCCCGAGAACACCATCGGCTTCGGGTCCTTGTAACCGCCCAGCGCCTCGGTCGCCCCGTTCTGCAGGGAGGTGATCGTGTCACCGACCTTGGACTGCCGGACGTCCTTCACCCCGGTGATGATGTAGCCGACCTCGCCCACGCCGATGCCGTCGGCCGGGGTCATCTCCGGGGAGGACACTCCGATCTCCAGCAGCTCGTGGGTGGCGCCGGTGGACATCATGCGGATGCGCTCGCGCTTGTTGAGCTGGCCGTCGACGACACGGACGTAGGTGACGACACCGCGGTACGAGTCGTAGACCGAGTCGAAGATCATCGCGCGGGCGGGGGCGTCCGCGACGCCGACCGGGGCCGGCACGTCCCGCACGACCCGGTCGAGCAGCGCGTCCACGCCGACGCCGGTCTTCGCGGAGACCTTGAGCACGTCCTCGGGCTGGCAGCCGATGAGGTTGGCCAGCTCCTCGGAGAACTTCTCCGGCTGGGCGGCCGGGAGGTCGATCTTGTTGAGCACCGGGACGATGGTGAGGTCGTTCTCCATCGCGAGATAGAGGTTGGCCAGCGTCTGGGCCTCGATGCCCTGCGCGGCGTCGACCAGCAGGATCGTGCCCTCGCAGGCCGCGAGCGAACGGGAGACCTCGTAGGTGAAGTCCACGTGGCCCGGGGTGTCGATCATGTTGAGGACGTGGGTGGTGCCCGTGTCCTCACCCGTGTTGGGGGCCCAGGGCAACCGGACGGCCTGGGACTTGATGGTGATGCCGCGCTCGCGCTCGATGTCCATCCGGTCGAGGTACTGAGCACGCATCTGCCGTTGGTCGACCACTCCGGTCAGCTGAAGCATCCGGTCGGCAAGGGTCGACTTGCCGTGGTCGATGTGCGCGATGATGCAGAAATTGCGGATCAGCGCCGGGTCGGTACGGCTCGGCTCGGGCACGTTGGAAGGAGTCGCGGGCACGCAGGGTCCTGATTCTTGAGACGCCGAACGCCGTGTCTCGGGTCGATGTCGGGTCGGTCGGATCGATACGTAGGCTCCATCGTCCCACGCCTGCGGGACAGCGACCGGTTTGGGCCGGTCGGAGGGTGACTGCTACCGTGGGCAGCTGTGCCTCGTGGCTCTCACGAGCGGCGCGGCTCACCTGGAAGATCCAACGAACCTGAAAAGGCTCTATTCGTGGCGAACATCAAGTCCCAGATCAAGCGGAACAAGACCAACGAGAAGGCGCGCCTGCGCAACAAGGCCGTCAAGTCGTCGCTCAAGACCGCGATCCGCAAGGCCCGCGAGGCCGCCGCTGCCGGTGACGTCGAGAAGGCCACCACGGCCGTCCGCGACGCTTCCCGTCAGCTCGACAAGGCTGTCTCGAAGGGTGTCATCCACAAGAACGCCGCCGCCAACAAGAAGTCGGCGCTGGCGTCCAAGGTTGCCTCCCTGCAGGCCTGAGCTTCTTCCCGGAGCTCACTGATGTGACCGCCGGAACGGACCAGACGGGCCCTCTCTCCCGCCCCTGACCGGCACCCCGCGCCGCACACCGAACCTGCGTTCGCCACGCGGGTGCGGCGCACCCCGAGTGTGACCCGGAAGCCCCGGCCCACGATCTCCCCAGATCGTGAGCCGGGGCTTCCGCGCATCCGGATGTCCAGCCGGTCCGAGGCCGGCGAAACCTGCGAGGGGCATCCCGCGCGCGGGCGGGGGCGCCACTCGGCGCGTCCGGGGCACGTTCAGCCCGCCCAGCGCACATCCGGCCGCCCGGGCACGTTCAGCCCGCCCGGGCACATCCGACCGCCCGGGCACGTTCAGCCCGCCCGGCGCACGTCCGGCCCTCCTGGGGCACATCCGGCCGCCCGGCGCACGTCCGGCCCGCCCGGCGCTCAAGGACGGAGCCGACGCGCTCCCGAGGCCCGCCCGCCGCGGCGCGCCGCCCGCCCCGCCCCGCCAGTTCTGCGCCCCGCGCCCCGCGCGCCGCGGCGACGACGACCCCGCCCCGCGAGGGCCTACCGGCCCGCCCGCGCGGCCCGGGCGACCACGACGACGGCCTTCTCCAGGGCGTACTCGGGATCGTCCCCCCCGCCCTTCACGCCCGCGTCCGCCGCTGCCACGGCCCGCAGGGCCACCGCCACCCCGTCCGGCGTCCACCCCCGCATCTGCTGCCGCACCCGGTCGATCTTCCACGGCGGCATGCCCAGCTCCCGGGCCAGATCGGCCGGCCGGCCGCCCCGGGCCGAGGACAGCTTCCCGATCGCCCGCACCCCCTGCGCCAGCGCGCTGGTGATCAGGACGGGCGGGACCCCGGTCGACAGCGACCAGCGCAGCGCCTCCAGCGCCTCCGCCGCCCGCCCCTCGACCGCCCGGTCGGCAACGGTGAACGAAGAGGCCTCCGCCCGCCCGGTGTAATAGCGCCCGACGACCGCCTCGTCGATCGTGCCCTCGACGTCCGCGACCAGCTGGGACACCGCGCTCGCCAGCTCCCGCAGATCGCTGCCGATGGAATCGACCAGCGCCTGGCAGGCCTCCGGCGTCGCGGCCCGCCCGAGCGCCCGGAACTCCGACCGTACGAAGGAGAGCCGCTCGGCGGGCTTGGTGGTCTTCGGGCAGGCGACCTCCCGCGCCCCGGCCTTGCGCGCCGCGTCCAGCAGCCCCTTGCCCTTGGCGCCGCCCGCGTGCAGCAGGACGAGCGTGATCTCCTCGACCGGCGCGCCGAGATACGCCTTGACGTCCTTGACCGTGTCGGCCGAGAGGTCCTGCGCGTTGCGCACGATCACGACCTTGCGCTCGGCGAAGAGCGAGGGGCTGGTGAGCTCGGCGAGCGTGCCGGGCTGCAACTGGTCGGACGCCAGATCACGTACGTCCGTGTCGGCGTCGGCGGCGCGGGCGGCCGCCACCACCTGCTGCACCGCACGGTCCAGGAGGAGGTCCTCCTGGCCCACGGCGAGGGTGAGGGGCGCGAGCGGATCGTCGGTGGAATTCTTCCTGGTGGCCATCGCGGTCCAGCATCCCACGCCCCACTGACAGCCCGGACGGCCCCGACGGCCCGGCCGCCCCGGGGCGCGGGGCACGGATGCCCGTACCGGAGAATGACCGGGTGAGCGATGTGAGACATGTACTGGTGCTGCCCGACCGCGACGCCGCGGAGGAGGTGGCCGGGGAGCTGGCGGACCGCTTCGGCGTCGCCGAGGAGCCTCAGCTCGTACGGGACGCGCTGGCCGGTGAGGACGACGCCGAGGACGCCCAGTGGCTGGTGGTCGTGGAGGACGCGGCCGGACGCCTGGACCCGGCCGCGCTGGACGCGTTCGCGGAGGAGTACGAGGGCTGGCTGGAGAAGCCGTGACGTCCGGCCGCCACCGCCTGGAGGACGGTCGGGCCGGCACGGCCCGGGGAACCTCCGGGCGGCTCAGCTCTTGGGGACGATCTGGATGTCCAGGTCGATGACGATGCTCGGGCCCACCACGGCGATCCCGCGCGCCACCATGGTCTGCCAGGTGAGGGTGAAGTCCTCGCGGTGCAGTTCGGTGGTGGCCCGGCAGGCGGCGCGCGTCTCGCCCTCGAGGCCGCTGCCGATGCCGAGGTACTGGGTGTCCAGCGTCACCGTACGGCTGACGCCGTGCAGGGTCAGCGCACCAGTGACGCCCCACCGGCTGCCGCCCCGGTGGACGAAGCGCTCACTGTAGAACTCCAGCGTCGGGTAGCGGCCGACGTCGAGGAAGTCGCCGGAGCGCAGGTGGTCGTCGCGCATCTGCACGTTGGTGTCGATCGAGGCCGCGTCGATGATCACGTGCATGGCGGAGTCCTCCATGCGGTCGGCGATCCGGACCGCCCCGGCGAAGGTGTTGAACCTGCCGTGGATGCGGGCCAGCCCGATGTGCCGGGCGGTGAAACCGATCTGCGAGTGGTTCGGCTCGATGTCCCAGTCGCCGGGGTCGGGCAGCTGCGGGGGCTGGGCCACCTGAAGGGTCACGTCGCCCAGGGTGGCGTGCGCCCCCTCGGCGACCGTCACCGCCCCGTGGAACGGGGTGAAGCCCTCGGCCGTGATCGCCAGCCGGTAGTCGCCCGCCGGAACCGTGCTGAGAACACTGCCGAAGGGGTCCGTCTCGCCGCCTGTCACCTTGCGGCCCGCGCTGTCGGTCACGACGAACTCGGCGTGCTGAACCGGTTCGTTGACCGGGTCCAGCACCCGGCAGTTGAGCACGCCCGCGGTACGGGGCACCTGGAATCCGGCGAGGCCCCCACCGCGCCCACCCGCCTGGCCTCTGTTTCCCAGCCAACGGCCGAACATCTCTACGTACCCCCAGGGGCGCTTCCTGCTTCGGGCCCCTGACAGGTGGACGTCCTTGTCGGATCAGCGGCCCGCCGACGAGCATGCATTCGATCACTATTGCGGCGTTCGAGGCAAACGGAGGAGCTCGGAGGGTCTTGTACTGAGCTGCTCGAAGGTGTAATGAGGTGTGCGCACGTAGGGCGAGGTGCGACGAACTGTGACGAGCTGTGCACAGGTGTTACCGAAGGTCCGAATCGCTGGTTCCGCTGGTGTGGATCAGTCGGACGCGACGTTCGCGGGTCCCGTCCGGCGTCACGCACCGGGCACGGCGCCCGCCTCCCGGAGCCCGGGAACCCGGGTGAGCCGCATCCCGAAGTGGTCCCGGTAGGCGGCGAGCACCTCCTCGTCCGTGACCAGATCCGTACGGTGCCGATCCCCGCCGACCGTGGTGACCAGGGTCCGTCCGCTCAGCGTCACCCGCCCGGTCTCCGTGTACCGGGAGCACACGAGCGACCGGGTGAAATACGAGTCCGGCGAGGTGCGGTGGTACCAGGCCCCGCCCCGGAACTCCGACAGCGTCCGTGGCCTCGGATCGAGCCGGAACTGCCGTGAGCCGCCGCGCAGCAGATCCAGGTCCCCCTGCGGCGCCCGGCGGAGCCGGAACACGCCCCGGGGGTCCTCCTGTTCCGTCCGGTCGTCGAGCGCCAGCGGCCACAGCGCGTGGTCACCGAACCCGACGTCCGCCAGCCAGGGCCCCGTACCGTCCTCGGTCTCCACCCGCAGCGCCATGTGGTCGTACGGGATGCCGAGCCGGCCGCCGTCGCCGAAGACCCGCGCCTGGAGCAGGGTCACACGGAAGCCGAGGGCACGCAGCAACGCCCCGAACGCGCCGTTCAGTTCATAGCAGAAGCCGCCGCGACCGCCGGTCACCTTGTCCATCAGCGCCCGTTCCTCCAGCACGATGTCCTCACCCAGGTGGATCGAGAGGTTCTCGAAGGGAACAGCGAGGAGGTGCCGGTGCTGCAGGCCGCGCAGCGCTTCGATGTCGGCCCGCACCGGACGGTCGGCGCCGATCCGGGCGAGATAGGCGTCAACCGCGGCGGCGGTGATGCCCTCATCGCCGTTGCCGGGTCCCGGGACGGAGGCACCGGACGCCATGGGTGTCTGCGAGGTCATGGGTCCAGTCTGCGCCCGCTCCCGCCCCCGAGGACCACCGGTCCCCCGACAGGGCCTAGGTCTCCTGGCCGAGGACTGTTGCCCGAGGCCGGGCACGGTGGCCGTCGTCTAGCGTGTCGGGCATGACCGAACACGCTCCCCCGCGCACCCGGGAACAGCGCAAGCAGGATGTCCTTGGCCACCTGCGCCAGGACGAAGACGCGTGGGTGGCCACGGCCTCCCCGGACGGGGTCCCCACTCTGGTGCCGCTGTCGTTCCTCTGGGAGGAGGACACCGGCACCCTGGTCATGGCCACCCGGCGGACCAATCCGACCGCCGTCAACGTGACGCCCGGCGGCCCGATCCGCGTCACCCTCGGCCCCACCCGCGATGTGGTGCTGATCGAGGGGGAGGCGAGGATCCTGGAGGGAAGGGACCTTCCCGCCGCGACGAGGGACGCTTTCGTCGCGAAGCTCCGGTGGGACCCGCGCAGCTCCCCCTGGGTGTTCCTGCGCATCACCCCCCACACCGTGCGCGCCTGGCGCGAGGTCAACGAACTCGCCGACCGCGACCTGATGCTCTCCGGCACCTGGCTGGTCTGACCCGCGCGAAGTCATGACCGGCCCACCGCCCGCAGCTCCTTCCCGGCGCGCGTCACCGCGATCGCGCCGTCGGTGTCGGTGCGCAGGACCCGGGCCCCGGCCGCCCTGAGGGCGCCCACCGTGCGGGCGGAGGGGTGACCGTACGGGTTGTCCGCGCCGCAGGAGATGAGCGCCAGTCCCGGTCGTACGCCGTGGAGCAGCCCGGCGTCCTGGAAGGCCGAGCCGTGGTGGGCCACCTTGAGGACGTCCACCGGGCCCAACGCTCCCGGGACGCGCGACAACTCCCGCTGGGCCAGGGGTTCGAGGTCGCCGAGGAGCAGCAGCGTCAGCCCGCCGGCCGCCCGTACGCGCAGGGTGACGCTGGAGTCGTTCGGCTCCCGCACCGCCGCCGCCCCCGCCGCCCCGGGATCCTGACGCGGCCAGAGGACCCTCCAGTCGACCGGGCCCGACCGGCGGTGCTCACCGGCCACGGCCCGCACCGTCCGGACCCGCGCCGCAGCCGCTGTCCGCCGTACGAACGCGGCCTGGTCCGGCGGCTCTTCGAGGTTCGTCGTCTGGATCGCACCCACCGCCCTGCCCCGGAGCACACCCGGCAGCCCGCGAACGTGGTCGGCGTGGAAGTGGGTGAGCACCACGAGCGGGACCCGGGTCACCGCGAGGTCGCGCAGGCACCGGTCGACCGCACGGGGGTCGGGTCCGGCGTCGACGACCACGCCCGTGCCGTCCCCCGCCCTGAGCACCATCGCGTCCCCCTGCCCCACGTCGCAGAGCGCGAACGCCCAGTCGGGCGGCGGCCATCCGGTCATGATCCGGGTCAGCGGAACCGGCCTCAGCACCGCCAGCACGAGAAGCAGCCCGACGGCCGCGCAGATCCAGGGGCGACCGGCCAGCCTCGGGGCGAGAAGCACGACCGCCACCGTGAGACCGGCCAGCAGTGCCGCGCCGGGCCACCCTCCGGGCCACTGCGCCTCCGCCCCGGGGAGACCCGCCCCCGTGCGGGCGACCGCGGCGATCCACTCGACCGGCCAGGCGGCGACCCTGGCCAGCAGCTCGGCCACCGGCGGGGCGACCGGGGCGACGGCGAGGGCCGCGAACCCGAGCACCGTCGCCGGTGCCACCGCGAACTCCGCCAGCAGATTGCAGGGCACCGCCACCAGGCTGACCCGCGACGCCAGGACCACCACCACGGGTGCGCACACGGCCTGCGCGGCAGCCGCGGCGGCCAGCACCTCGGCGAGCCTGCCCGGCACCCGCCGCGCCCGCAGGACGGCACTCCACCGTGGCGCGAGGGTCAGCAGCGCACCGGTGGCCAGCACCGACAGCAGAAAGCCGTAGCTCCGGGCCAGCCAGGGATCGTAGAGGACCAGGAGGACCACAGCCGCCGCCAGGGCGGGAATGAGCGACCTCCGACGGCCCGTTCCGATCGCGAGGAGCGTGATGAGACCGCAGGCCGCCGCGCGGAGCACGCTCGGTTCGGGACGGCAGACGACGATGAAGGCGAGGGTCAGCCCACCACCGATCAACGCGGTCCCCCGCAGGGACAGTCCCAACAGGGGTGCCAGACCACGCCGTTCGGCGCTCAGCGCCGACCCCGGCGGCCCGACGAGGAGAAAGAGCAGAATCGAGAGATTGGCCCCGGACACGCTCAAGAGGTGCGTCAGATCGGTCGCCTTGAAGGCGTCGTGGAGCTCGGACGGGACCCTGGAGGTGTCACCGACCACCAGCCCCGGCAACAGCGCACGCGCGTCCGCGTCCAGCTCGTCCGTCGCCTGCCGCAGGCCGGCGCGCAGTTCCCCGGCCGCGCGCTGGATCCACGTCGGCGGCCCGGTGATCCGGGGAGCCCGCTCGGCGTCCACCCGCAGGACCGCCGCCAGGCGTTCGCCCTCGTGGGCGGGGGGCGAGAGCCGCCCGCCGAGCCGGAGTCGGGTGGACGGCAGCAGCTTCTGCCAGTCCGCCCGGTGGTCGCCCGGCGCGACCATGAGCAGCACCGGTGTCCGGACCCGGGTGCCCGGGCCGTCCGGTGTCCGAACCTCCATGACCTCGGCGTCGATCAGGAGCAGGGCCGGGGCGCTGTGGTTGCCCCGCACCGCCGGACGGGTCGTCCGGGGATCCGAGGTCACCCGGATGTCGGCGTCGATCCGCGCGTACTCCCCTGCCAGCCCGGGGACAGGGCCGCGCCGCACATCGGCCCCGTGAAGTCCGGCCACGGCCGCGCCCGCCGCCGCGCACAGCAGGACGGCTCCCCCGGCGGCGACGACCCGGGACCACGCGGCGGGCCGCCCCTCCCGAGAGGTGCGCGCCGCCGCCACCAGCAGAACGACCGCCGGGACCAGACAGGCGGCGGCCACGGCGGCCACCCACCTCCCCGGCAGCCCCAGCGTCGACGCCGCAGCCGCCCAGACCGCCAGCGCGGGCGGAACGAGCCGCAGGTCCGCGGGCCCCTCCCCGCGCGAGCCGGCTCCACCCAGCGCACCCGCATCACCCGGAGGACGCGGAGGACCTGGGGCACGCGGGGGCCCCGGAGTGCGCGGCGCACATGTTGAACCGCCCGCGTCGCCGCCGCTCCCGCCGTCGGGCCGGTGGCCGCTTCCGAGGATGTCCGTGCCCGTGGCCCGGGAGTCGAGCCGGGCACCGCGGCTGCTCATGGGCGTACGAGCGGCTGGAGTTCGGCGAAACGGCGGTCGCCGATCCCGCGGACCTGGCGGAGCTCGCCGACGGACCGGAATCCGTTGTTCTCCGCGCGGTAGTCGATCATGTGCCGGGCCAGCACGGGCCCGACCCCGGGCAGCGTCTCAAGCTGCTCCGCGGTCGCCGTGTTCAGGCTCAGCGGCGCCGAGGGCCCGCCCGGTCCGGCACCCGACGCGTCGGCCCCGGGGGGCCCGCTACCGCCCGCCCCGGAGACCGGCGTGCCGGGCGGTAGACCCACGACGACCTGTTCACCGTCCATCAGGACCCGCGCCCGATTGAGCCCCGTCACATCCGTGCCCGCGCGCACACCGCCCGCCGCATCGAGCGCGTCCGCCACCCGAGATCCCGCCGGAAGCCGACGGACCCCCGGCCGACGCACCTTGCCGCTCACATCGACGACGATCTGCCCCCTCCCGCTCCCCTCCCCGACCGTGTCCGGCGCCTCCCCCGCCGCCGGGCGCGGGACCGGTCCGGGGCCCCCGGACCGTAACGGATCCGGTGGCCACGCGGGCGCCGCCGCTTCGTCCGCAACCGGTTCCGGCGCACGCACGGCCTGGGGGCGTACGGACCAGAAGTGGAAAGCGGCGACACCCACGGCGGCGAGCAGTACCAGGCCGAGCACCACCGGGGTGCGCGGTGCCATCCCGCACCGGAGCCGCACCCACAACGGCAGCCGCTCCCGGACGGCAGACAGGAGACGACGCACCCTCGGCGTGCCGCTGGGCACCTCCCCCGCGATATCGGATACGGGCGCGGGTTCGGGTGCGGGTGCCGCCTCGCGTACCGGTACGGGCTCCGGCTCACGTGCGGGTGCAGGCTCCGGCTCACGTGCGCGTACGGACCCCGGCTCGCTCACCGGTACGGGCTCGGCAACGCTCCCCAGCCCGGTGGCACCCGCCATCAGCGCATCCGCCCGGCGCCGCGCGGCCGCCACCGCAAGGGCGGAACGGCCTCGCGCGGACCGCCGTCCTCGGGGGCGTGCTCCTAAACGGGCGCCGGGGCCCGCACCTGCCCGGCCACTCGGGCGAGTGCCCGATCCGTGCCGCGCCCGGACGGGCAACGGGCCGGGCGGAGGCGGGAACGCCGAAACGGAAACGGAAGTGGAGGTAGAAGGGGAAGTGGAAGAGGCAGAGCCTCTGGGGGTGGAGGCTGAGAGGGAGATGGACGGGGAATCGGGCGACGGGGCAGGGGTGGGTGGAGCGTCGGGAGTCGACGCCCGAGGAGATCGAAGGGCCATGCCTCACGACGTTAGGCACATCCGCCCGACCTCGCTGAGCAGCGCCGATTCCTGTGGACAGTCCGGCAGTTGTGGACAACTCGGCCACCCCTCGGGGTGAAGCTCCGCACCTTCAGCCGCTCGACTCGACGCGACCCGCGCCTTCACCGGAGCCCGAGCCGGAGCCCGAGCCGGAGCCGGAGCCGGAGCCCGAGCCGGAGCCGGAGCCCGAGCCCGAGCCGGAGCCGGAGCCCGAGCCGGAGCCGGAGCCGGAGCCGGATCACCGCAGCGAGATCACCGCACCGAGCAGCCCCGGCCCCGTGTGCGCCCCGATGACCGCGCCGACCTCGCTGACGTGGAGGTCGACCAGGCCGGAGACGCGTTCGCGCAGCCGCTCGGCCAGGCGCTCCGCGCGCTCCGGTGCGGCGAGGTGGTGGACGGCGATGTCCACCGGGGCCGTACCCGCCCGCTCAGCGGCGATCTCTTCCAGGCGGGCAATGGCCCTGGACGCCGTCCGCACCTTCTCCAGCATCTCGATCCGTCCCCCGTCGAGCTCCAGGATCGGCTTCACCGCCAACGCCGATCCCAGCAAGGCCCGCGCCGTGCCGATGCGTCCGCCCCGGCGCAGATAGTCGAGAGTGTCGACATAGAAATACGCCGAGGTGCCGGCGGCGCGCTTCTCCGCGGCCGACACCGCTTCGTCCAGGCCGCCGCCCGCCTCGGCGGTCTCCGCCGCCGCCAGAGCGCAGAACCCCAGGGCCATGGCGACCATGCCGGTGTCCACGACGCGTACCGGAACGGGGGCGTCCTTCGCCGCCAGCAGCGCGGCGTCGTACGTGCCGGAGAACTCCGACGACAGGTGCAGCGACACCACCGCGTCCGCACCGCCCTCGGCCGCCGTCCGGTAGGCCGCGGCGAAGACCTCGGGGCTGGGACGGGAGGTGGTCACGGAGTGGCGTTTCTGCAGAGCCAGGGCGAGCGAGCGGGCCGAAATCTCCGTGCCCTCCTCCAGCGCCCGGTCGCCCAGCACGACGGTCAGCGGCACTGCGGTGATGCCGTGCCGTTCCATCGTCGGGCGCGGCAGGTAGGCCGTGGAATCGGTGACGATAGCGACATGGCGGGACATGAGCCGGAGGTTACCTGGCGTGCTGGGAGTGCGGCAGCCCGGCCCCGGCCCTCTGATCATTCATGGCCGCTTCGGAGCGTATCCGGTCGCGTCGCACCCGTTCCGGCGGAGTCGCGCACACAGGATCGCGCGGACGGGTCGCGCCAACGGAGTCAGGCGGACGGAGTCACGCGGACCGGTGTGCGTCAGTTCGTCGTTTCCGGCCGGGTGGACTTCTGCCAGGGGTAGGTCGTGCGCAGCCGGGGATCCGGTGCGGTGATCGCCTGCGGGCTCTCCTCGCGTGCCGGTCCGGACCACGCCTGGTCTGCCGTGCTGCTCTTCCCGGCCGAGGGGTCCACCGAGGGGTCCGCCGAGGCGGCCGGCTCGGGCCAGTCCGTCCCGGGGCCGTGGTCCCGTGTCGAGGCGGGGGCCCCGGCGCCGGATGCCCCCGACGGCTCCTCGACGGTCCAGTGCCGCAGCGCGCCGGCCTCGATGTCGATCTGCGCGTTCAGCGCGTCCAGGTCGTCGTCGGCGAACTGCCGCGCCCGGTCCCGCGCCGCCCAGCGCAGCGACTCCGCCGAGTGCGTGATCCGCTGCGTGCGTTCCTTGAGCTTGGGCAGCAGGCCCGCGACCGTCGCCCGGTCCGGCTCACGCTCCAGCCGCTTCAGCTCGTCGTCCAGTTCGAGACCGTGCTCGCTCAGCCTCCGGAACAGCGCCACCGACTCCGCCAGGGACGCGTCCTCGGCGACACCGGCGTGCAGCGCGTCCTGCGTGGCCCGCATCGAGGTGCGCAGGGCGAGCCGGAGCTGCGCCAGCTCGCCGGCGACACCCGTCTGCCCGAAGCTCTTGGCCCGGAGCGTGGTGTCCTCCACCGTGCGCCGGGCCTGCGTGATCGTGCGGTCCACACCGCGCTTGGCCGCGCCGACGGCCTTCACCGTCGCGTAGACACCCAGCGCGACGAACGCGACCAAGAACAACGTCAGGATCGTGATCGCGGCTTCCATGAATGCCCCTCGATGTCTCGATGCGGCCGCCGGTACCGGACGCCCCCTCCACCGTAAACGGAACGGGCAGGCCGAGGGTTCCTTCGGAACCCCCAACCTGCCCGTAGGGGATGGCCCTCACGACGCCCGGGGCCCGTCACCCGGCCGCCACCGCCCGGCCGTCGTCACGCGGCCGTGGTCACGCGGGGACGATGTTCACCAGCTTCGGCGCACGCACGATCACCTTGCGGATCCCGGCCCCTCCCAGCGCCGCGACGACCGCCTCGTCGGCCAGGGCCAGGGCCTCCAGCTCCGCGTCCGTGATGGCGGGCGAGATCTCCAGGCGGGCCCGGACCTTGCCCTTGATCTGGACGACGCAGGTGACGGTCTCGTCCACGACGTACGCCGGGTCGGCCACCGGGAAGTCCTGGTGCACGACCGACTCGGTGTGGCCCAGCCGCCGCCACAGCTCCTCCGCGATGTGCGGAGCCAGGGGGGCGATCAGCAGGACCAGCCGTTCGGCGACGGAGCGCGGCAGCGGGCCGCCGGCCTTCGTCAGGTGGTTGTTCAGCTCGGTGACCTTGGCGATGGCGGTGTTGAACCGCATCCCCGCCATGTCCTGGCCGACCCCGTCGATGGCCTTGTGCAGGGCGCGCAGCGTCTCCTCGCCGGGCTCCGTGTCGACGACGGTGATCTCACCGGTCACCTCGTCGACCACATTGCGCCACAGGCGCTGCAGCAGCCGGTACTGACCGACCACGGCCCGGGTGTCCCAGGGGCGCGACACGTCCAGGGGGCCCATCGCCATCTCGTACAGGCGCAGGGTGTCCGCACCGTACTCGGCGCAGATCTCGTCCGGCGTGACCGCGTTCTTCAGGGACTTGCCCATCTTGCCCAGGACGCGGCTGACCTTCTCGCCCTCGTAGTAGTACGCGCCGTCGCGCTCCTCCACCTCGGCGGCGGGAACCGCGATGCCCCGGCTGTCGCGGTAGACGAAGGCCTGGATCATGCCCTGGTTGTACAGCTTGTGGAACGGCTCGGCGGAGGAGATGTGCCCCAGGTCGTGCAGCACCTTGGACCAGAAGCGCGCGTACAGCAGGTGCAGTACGGCGTGCTCGGCGCCGCCGACGTACAGGTCGACACCGCCGGTGGGCTGACCTTCGCGCGGGCCCATCCAATACTGCTCGATGGCCGGGTCGACCAGCTGGCGGTCGTTGTTCGGGTCCAGGTAGCGCAGCTCGTACCAGCAGGAACCGGCCCAGTTGGGCATGGTGTTGGTCTCGCGGCGGTACTTACGGGGGCCGGCGCCGTCGCCCAGGTCCAGCGTGACGTTGACCCAGTCGGCGTTGCGCGACAGCGGGGTCTCGGGCTGGGCGCTCGCGTCCTCCGGGTCGAAGGTGCGCGGGGAGTAGTCCTCGACCTCGGGCAGCTCCAGCGGCAGCATCGACTCGGGCAGCGGGTGGGCGATGCCGTCCTCGTCGTACACGATCGGGAACGGCTCGCCCCAGTAGCGCTGCCGGCTGAACAGCCAGTCGCGCAGCCGGAAGTTGACGGTGCCCTCGCCGACGCCGTGCTCCTTCAGCCAGTCGGTGATCCTCGCCTTGGCCTCGACGACGCCCAGGCCGTCCAGCGAGATCTCGTCGTTGGCGGAGTTGACCAGCTTCGCGTCGTACGAGGCGAAGGCGTCGTCCCACGTGGAGGGGTCGGTTCCGCGGTCGTCGGAGGGCTGGACGACACAGCGCATCGGCAGCTCGAAGGCGCGCGCGAAGGCGAAGTCGCGCGCGTCGTGCGCCGGTACGGCCATGATCGCGCCGGTGCCGTAGCCCATCAGGACGTAGTCGGCGATGAAGACGGGGACCTTCTCGCCGCTGACCGGGTTGGTCGCGTACGCACCGGTGAAGACGCCGGTCTTGTCCTTGGCCTCGGCCTGCCGCTCGACGTCGGACTTGGCGGCGGCCTGCTTGCGGTACGCGGTGACGGCCTCGGCCGGGCTCGCGTGCCCGCCGGTCCACACCGGGTGGGTGCCCTCGGGCCAGGCGGCCGGGATGATCCGCTCGACCATGTCGTGTTCGGGCGCCAGCACCATGTACGTCGCGCCGAACAGGGTGTCCTGGCGGGTGGTGAAGACGGTGATGCCGCCGGCGCTGTCCACCGGGAACTCGACCCGGGCGCCCTCGGAGCGTCCGATCCAGTTGCGCTGCTGCAGCTTGATGGCTTCGGGCCAGTCCAGCCCGTCCAGGTCGTTCAGCAGCCGGTCGGCGTAGGCGGTGATGCGCATGTTCCACTGGCGCAGCTTGGCCTTGAAGACGGGGAAGTTGCCGCGCTCGGAGCGGCCGTCGGCCGTGACCTCCTCGTTGGCCAGGACGGTGCCCAGACCGGGCGACCAGTTCACCGGGGCGTCGGAGGCGTACGCCAGGCGGTACTCGCTCAGCAGGTCGGCGCGCTCGGTGGCGCTCAACGCGCTCCACTCACGGCCGTCGGGGGTCGCCCGCGCGGCGCTCTCGAACTGCTCGACCAGCTCGGCGATCGGGCGGGCCCGGTCGGCCTCGGTGTCGTACCAGGAGTTGAAGATCTGCAGGAAGATCCACTGCGTCCACTTGTAGTACTCGGACTCGATCGTCGCGAAGGAGCGGCGGTTGTCGTGGCCCAGCCCCAGCCGGCGCAGCTGGAGCTTCATGTTCTCCATGTTGGCCTCGGTGGAGACCCGGGGGTGGGTGCCCGTCTGGACGGCGTACTGCTCGGCGGGCAGACCGAAGGCGTCGAAGCCCAGGGTGTGCAGCACGTTGTGGCCGGTCATCCGCTGGTGGCGGGCGTAGACATCGGTGGCGATGTAGCCCAGCGGGTGTCCGACGTGCAGGCCCGCACCCGAGGGGTACGGGAACATGTCCATGATGAACTTCTTCGGCTTGGCGGCCAGCTCCGGGTCGCCCGCCAGGTCACCGGTGGGGTTCGGCGCCTCGTACGTCCCCTCGGCGTCCCAGAAGTCCTGCCAGCGTGCCTCGATGTCGGCGGCCATCGCCGCCGTGTAGCGGTGCGGCGCGGCCGTCTCGGCTGCGGAATTCGTCTCGCTCATGATCCTCAAAGCTCCATCGATCGTCATCTGCCGGGAAACGAAAAATCCCCTCGCACAGGAGGGGACGCCGCGCTGACTCCGACCAGGCGTTCTCACCGGTCGGGACTCTTCAGCGCGGCTCGCTAAGCAGAAGGCGTACGGCACGCATGGCGTCAGGGTACCGCACGGGCCCGGAAGGGAGCGGGGAGTAACCAGCGGGCGGGACACCGCGCACGCGAGCCGGAAACGCCACCGAACGTCTGCCGCTCTCCGTGGCCGACGCGTGACACCCCCGCCGACCGCCGAAGGTGCGGCCGAGTCGCTTCCGAGCGGCGAGAAGCTCTCCGGACAGAACCGAACAGAACAGAGAAGCGGGCCACCCGATCCGGGTGACCCGCTTCTTCACTGTCGATCTTGTGGAGCTAAGGAGAATTGAACTCCTGACCTCCTGCATGCCATGCAGGCGCTCTACCAACTGAGCTATAGCCCCTCGCTGTGTGCCGCCCGGTTTCCCTGGCGACATCGAGAACATTACACGGTCCCCCCGGTGCTTCACCAAATCATTGCCGGTCCGCACCGATACGCCCGAATCATCCCGAACGGTGGATCACCCGCCGCAGGTCAGGCGGTCGCGAAGGAGTAGAAGCGCTTGAGGGTGCAGTGCTCCTCCAGGAGCCTCCCGTAGATCGGCTCCCCCTCCAGCTCCCGGTAGGTCTCGATGGGGTCGCCTTTTATGATCAGCGCCCGCGCGCATTCCTCGCACCAGTACTGGTACTCCGCATTGAGCGGGTCCATGTCCCTGACGATGGGCGTACCGCTGCCGCACCAGTCGCACTTACGCCTGTGTGCACCCATCAGTCAGCTCCAGCTGTGGCCGCAGGCCGTGCACACGTAGGAGACCCCTCCGTTGTCACCCAGAACCTGGGCCACATGGGACGAACCGCAGGACGGACAGCCGAGACGGGATCGATCTTCGAACGGTACGGGGTCGGGGGACGGGGCGGTGACGAGGGGCTGGTCGGGGATGTGTTCGCGACTCGCAGACATCGCGCTCCCTCCCGATCGGTACGGCGCCCCCTCCGGCGCTCCGATTCTGCCATGGCCCCGCAAGGGGGTCAGCCCGCTCGGTGCCCTCCATACAGAAGATCCCGCCCCCTGGTGGGGACGGGATCCTGATTGTGGAGCTAAGGAGAATTGAACTCCTGACCTCCTGCATGCCATGCAGGCGCTCTACCAACTGAGCTATAGCCCCGCTGTTCGCTGCTGTTTCCCTGCGTTTCCGCGCTGCGAACAAGAAGAACTTTAGCGTGCGACCGGCCAGAAAGTGAAATCCGGCCCCGGCCTCCCGAGGACTGCCCGCGCACGACCTCTCAACTGCCTCCCGGCGGCGTCCAGTCGTCGTCGCCGCGGCGTCTAGTCGTCGTCTCCGAGGACCGGCTCAGGGAGCGTGCCGGCGTTGTGTTCCAGCAGACGCCAGCCGCGTGCACCCTCGCCGAGGACGGACCAGCAGCAGTTGGACAGCCCGCCGAGCCCTTCCCAGTGGTGCGCCTCCAGGCCCAGCAGCCGGCCGATCGTCGTCCTGATCGTGCCGCCGTGGCTGACCACGACGAGCGTGCCGTTCTCCGGAAGCTTCTCGGCGTGCTCGAGCACGACCGGGGCCGCCCGGTCGGCGACCTCGGTCTCCAGCTCGCCGCCGCCCCGGCGCACGGGCTCTCCGCGCTTCCATGCCGCGTACTGATCGCCGAAGCGCTCGATGATCTCCTGGTGGGTCAGCCCCTGCCAGGCACCGGCGTACGTCTCACGGAGTGCGGCGTCGTGGGCGACGGTGAGGCGGCTGACGGCGGAGAGCTCGGCGGCCGTGGCCGCCGCCCGTCGCAGGTCGGAGGCCACGATGGCGTCCGGCTTCAGCGAGGCGAGCAGCCGGGCGGCGCGGCGGGCCTGCCCGACGCCGGCCTCGGTGAGCTCGATGTCCGTGGAGCCCTGGAAACGGCGCTCCAGGTTCCACGCCGTCTGGCCGTGCCGCCAGAGGACGATCCTGCGGCCCGTGCCGCTGCTGCTGCCGTTCAGCTCTGGTCACCTTCCGTGCCGCCGTTGAGCTGTGCGTGCTCCTCGGCCTTGCCGCGGGTCTTGATCGCGTCCTCGGGGAGGGCGATCTCCGGGCAGTCCTTCCACAGGCGCTCCAGCGCGTAGAAGACACGCTCCTCGCTGTGCTGGACGTGGATGACGATGTCGACGTAGTCGAGGAGGATCCAGCGGGCGTCGCGGTCGCCCTCACGGCGCACCGGCTTGACGCCGAGCTCCTTCTGGAGCCGCTCCTCGATCTCGTCGACGATCGACTTGACCTGGCGGTCGTTGGGGGCCGAGGCCAGCAGGAAGGCGTCGGTGATCGACAGCACATCGCTGACGTCGTAGGCGATGATGTCGTGCGCGAGCCGGTCGGCGGCCGCCTGAGCGGCGGCGTTGATGAGCTCGATGGAGCGGTCCGTGGCGGTCACATGCAGGCTTTCGTCGGCGGTCGGATGCAACCTCTAGGGTCTCACGGACCGCCGACAGAGCCGTACTGCGTTTCACGGGCGGGCTTCGGACACGGAAGCCGGCCGGACCCCAACGGCGGATACCGCCGGGTTTTCACGAAGGTCACCAGCCGCGTCGGGGCCGGCGGCCGACGCCGGAGCGTCGGTCACCGACCCCGCGCGGGCTACGGAACCTCGTAGTCCTGACCGAGGACCGCGGACACGTCGGCGTTGGCGGCCGGCTCGCCCTTCTTCACGTCACCCGCGGAGAGGCCCAGGGTCTTGGCCACCTCGGCGGCCTTCTCCTTGTCCTCGGCGGACCGGTAGAGCACGACGGACGACGACTCGGCCTCTGCCTTGCCGCTGTCCACGAAGGCGTAACCGCCGTTGACCAGCTGGACCCGGGCGGCTTCGGCGGCCTTCTGGTTCCCGGTGGCGTTGCGGACGGCGACCCGGAGCGGAGCGCCCGCCTCCGGGGCCTTCACCGTGCCGCCGAGGACGTCCTTGACGACATCGCGGGTGTCCGCCTCGGTGAGCGTGCCGTCCTCCTGGACCGGCAGCAGGACCGTCTTGTAGTCGCCGACCTTGGCACGCGAGGCCAGCTTGGCGAGCGAGGCCCCGAGGTCCTTCTCGGGCAGTGACGGGTCCAGCACCTGGAGGAGCGTCTCGATGGTGACGGTCGCGGCCTTGGGGTCCTCGGAGATCTTGCGCAGCGTGGCCCGCATGACCTCGCCGAACCGCGTCAGCTGCTTGGCCTCGGGCTCCCCCGGCGCACGGTACGTGGCGTACGCGACGGCCATCGAGCCGCTGAGCGTCTGGCCCTCGCCCTTGTTCACCAGGGGCGACTCGCCCTTCTTCGCGCCGGGCACATCGGTGTCGGTGTCGACCTCGATGTTGCCGACCAGCTCGACGAGGTTCTCCAGGTACGGGGTGTCCAGCCGCCAGGTGCCGGTGATCCGTGTGCCGAGGAGGGTGTCGATCGACTCCCGGGTGCCGGTCCTGCCGTCGTCCTCGACGGACTTGCCGAGTGTGGTGGTGGTTCCGTCGTCGGAGGCGACGGCGAGGGAGTTGGGCAGCAGGACGGTGGTGCCCTGCTTGGTGGTGGCGTTGTCGACGAGCAGCGCCGTCGAGGTGTCGCCCTTCTTCGTGTCGTGCAGGTGCACCACCATCATGTCGCGCTGCTGGGCGCCGGCGGCCACGGTCTTCTTCTCGTCCGATCCGGACAGGCCCGGGATCATGTCGGCGGACCAGAGATAACCGGCCCCGCCGACGACGACGAGAACGGCGACGACTATCAGGGCGACCATGCGGTTGCGGCCCTTGCGCCGGGCCTCCTCGCGCCGCTCACTGCGGCTCTCGGTGAACTTCAGCCAGTCGATGACGTCTTCGGAGTCCTCGTCGGGCTCCTCGATGAACGAGAACTGCTCGGTGCGGTAGTCGGGGGCGGGCTTGCGCTGCCCCGGAAGCGCGGGCTCCGCCTCCGCCGCGTCCGGTGACTGCTGCGGCTGCTGCGGCTGCTGTGCGGGAGCCTGCGGGGCCTGTTCCGGTGCGGGGGCCACGCCCTGCTGCGGCACGCTCCAGTGCTGGTCGGTGTCGACGGCGGCGGGCTGCTGCCCGGTGGCGTAGCCGTAGTCGGTGTAGGAGTCGTAGCCGTACCCCTGGTCGGCGCCCTGGCCCTGTTGCGTCCGGGGCTGCGCGGGCGCCTGCCCCGGGTGTTGCCCGGCGTAGGGGTCGTAACCGCGGGGCTGCTGCTGGGGGGTGCCGTACGCGTCGTAGCCGTAGCTGGTGTCCTGGGTCTGGTGCTGCCCCTGACCCGGCTGGGCGGCGTAGGGGTCGTAACCCTGGCCCTGCTGGTCGTACTGCTGCTGCCCCTGCTGCTGGTAGACCGGCTGCCCGTACGCGTCGTAGCCGACGATCCGCGGCTCCTGGTAGTACGGGTCGTACGGGTTCTGTCGGTCGTTCACCGGTGCCCCTCTCCGTGGCTCATTCGCCGCGGTACAGCTGGCGCTTGTCGATGTAGCGGACCACGCCGTCCGGCACCAGGTACCAGACCGGCTCCCCCTGCGCGACCCTCTCACGGCAGTCCGTGGACGAGATCGCCAGCGCGGGCACCTCCACGAGGGAGACGCCGCCCTCGGGCAGCCCGTCGTCCGTGAGCACGTGACCCGGGCGGGTCACACCGATGAAGTGGGAGAGCGAGAACAGCTCCTCCGCGTCGCGCCAGGTGAGGATCTGGGACAACGCGTCGGCGCCGGTGATGAAGAAGAGGTCCGCGTCGCCGTGGACCTCGCGCAGATCCCGCAGCGTATCGATGGTGTACGTCGGTCCGCCACGGTCGATGTCACTGCGGCTGACGGAGAACTGCGGGTTGGACGCGGTGGCGATGACCGTCATCAGATAGCGGTCCTCGGCCGGGGAGACCTTCTTGTGGCTTTTCTGCCACGGCTGCCCGGTCGGGACGAAGACGACCTCGTCGAGACGGAACTGGGCGGCCACTTCACTGGCCGCCACCAGGTGTCCATGGTGGATCGGGTCGAATGTCCCGCCCATCACGCCGATGCGGCGTTTGCCGGGGCCGGTAGGCACTTCCTGCTCTCCCATGCGTGCAGAGCCTACTGGCACAGCTGTACGCCCCTGACTCAGCGGTCGCGGTTGAAGCGGGTGGTGACCCACAGCAGGAACATCAGCGCGAGGAACGCCCCGGCACCGATCAAGTAGGGGTTGAGGCTTTCGTGGTTGCCGCCCTCGCCGCCCTCGGAGGCGAGAGTGACCAGCTGGTGCGCGGTGCTCGTGAGGCTCATCTTCGGCAGGACCTATCGATCGTGAATCGGAAGGAAGACGTCGGTCCCATCGTATGCGGGCCACCCGGGCACGCTCACGGCGACTCAGTCGTTGTTGTCGTCGTTGCGGTATCCACGCAGCAGGAACCACGCGAGCAGCACCGCTCCGAGGATCGAGACGAGCAGCACGATCCGCAGGGTGTCACCCGGTCCCTGCTCCTCGGACGCGGCGGCGAGCAGTACGGCGGTGTGCGGCATTTCGGGCGCTCCTCAAAGTTATCCACAGCCCCCCGCACACCGTAGCGCCAGCGCATACGCTGGCTTTTGTCCGGGGGACGAGCAACGTCTCGTACGAACAGGGGGCCATCCATGACCGAAAGCAGTCACGAGAACGTGCCGAGCAGGCAGCGCCGGCGATTCCCCGGGATCTCCTCCCGGGCCTACGAGCACCCCGCCGACCGCTCGGCCCTGGTGGCCCTGCGCAAGCTGACCGGGTTCGACACCGTGTTCAAGGCGCTCAGCGGGCTGCTCCCGGAGCGCAGCCTGCGGCTGCTCTTCCTCTCCGACTCCGTCCGGGTGAGCGACGCGCAGTTCACCCACCTCAACGACATGCTGCGGGACGCGTGTTACATCCTGGACCTGGAGAAGGTCCCGCCGATGTACGTGAAGCAGGACCCGCAGCCCAACGCCATGTGCATCGGGCTGGACGAGCCGATCATCGTGGTCACCACCGGTCTGGTCGAGCTGCTCGACGAGGAGGAGATGCGGGCGGTGGTGGGCCACGAGGTGGGCCACGCGCTCTCCGGTCACTCGGTGTACCGGACGATACTGCTCTTCCTGACCAACCTCGCCGTGAAGGTCGCCTGGATCCCGCTGGGCAATGTGGCGATCATGGCGATAGTGACGGCGCTGCGCGAGTGGTTCCGCAAGTCGGAGCTGTCCGCGGACCGGGCCGGACTGCTGGTCGGCCAGGACATCACGGCCTCGATGCGGGGTCTGATGAAGATCGCGGGCGGCAACCACCTCCACGAGATGAACGTGGACGCCTTCCTCGCCCAGGCCGACGAGTACGAGAAGGGCGGCGACCTCCGGGACTCCGTCCTGAAGATCCTCAACGTGCTGCCCCGCACGCACCCGTTCACCACCGTGCGGGCCGCCGAGCTGAAGAAGTGGTCGGAGACCCGCGACTTCCAGCGGATCATGGACGGCCACTACCCGCGGCGCGACGCGGACAAGGACACCTCGGTGACCGACTCCTTCCGGGAGTCCGCCTCGCACTACGCGGACACGGTCCGCACCAGCAAGGACCCGCTGATGAAGCTCGTCGGCGACATCGCCGGCGGCGCGGGAGACCTGGGCGGCAAGCTGCGCGACCGGTTCACCGGGACCGGGGGCGCGAAGGGCGGGGCGCAGTCCCCGTCCGACGGTTCCGCTACGGACGGGGACGGGACGTCCGGTCGGCCGCAGGACCCTGAGGAGGGGAGCCCGGGGACGTCGTCGGGGCCGTCGGGGAGCTGACGGCCTGCAGGGTCCCGCACAGCGCCGCCGCGGGCCGGCCCGTGGCGTACGGGTCGGTGGCGGCGGGCCCGCGGGCGTCCGCCCGTTCCCCGGCGAGCAGCGGGCGGAACATCCCGGTCGCGTCGGCCGAGCAGGACTGCGGCCCGGCCTGGACATGTGCGGTGCGCACCTCCAGGCGGTGGAGTCGCAGGTCCTCCCGGTCGAAGCGGAAGTGCAGCTCACGCCGGACGGTGAACAGGGAGGCGTCGTCGTCCCGGTGGGGCCCGTCCGCCGGGCGCAGGGCGTAGGTGAACGTGTGGTCCGAGACGACGCCGAGGACGCCGGGGGCCTCCTCCTCGTAGCGGAGGGTGCCCTGGACCCGGATCCGCGGGTCCGCGAGTTCCACCCGCTCCGGGTCGAAGCGCACCAGCCATCCGGTGGCGGCGTGGGTCCCGTCGTCCGCCGGCCGGCTCAGGCTCTGTTCGAACTGGGGGCGCTGGTCCGGATCGAGGAGGTGCTCGACGGGCCGGCGGACGGAGCCGCTGAGGACGTCGGGGTTCAGGGAGGACTCCACCAGGTAGTCCTTGGCGGTGGCGAGAGCGGCGGTGATCTGGCTGTCGGAGAAGTTCTGCGTGCGCTCGACGGCGGGGTAGGTGATGCCTGCCGCGCCCACGCGGAATCCGGAGACCGGCTCGGCCCGGTACAGCCGCTCGGGTGACCCGCCCGGTACGGCGCCGCGGGGGGCCAGGGGGACGACGGTGGTCCGCAGGGGTTCGGCGCGTCGGGCGGCCGGTTGGGGGTACGGGCTCCGGAACCCGATGTACACGGCCACGGCGAAGGCCAGGGCGATGAGGACGACCAGGGTTATGGCGGCCCGGGAGCCGCCGCCGCTCCGGACGGAGACCTGGGCGTCGGGCAGCGCCCGCACGGCGCGGGCATGCTCGCCCATCCGTTCCCGCGCCGAGAACTCCTGCATCCGCGCAGCCTGGACGAACGATTCGTCGAAGACGAGCGAGCGGTATTCGTCCTCGCCGCCCGCGGGGTTCTCGGGCGCACCGTCCGGTGGTTCTGAGCGGCCTGTCATGACTTCTCTCCCGATCTCCACACCGGTCGGTTCGGTGCGCAACGGTCTGTTTCGGCCGAGCGGCGTCCGCAGCGAGAAGCCCCCCTGGGAACGAGGGGTCACATCTTGAGGGTAGGTCGATTGCGGCCCGCGTAAACGCCGAGACAGCCGGGAACCGCCGGAGCGTCCGGAGGGGCCGTCGGCGAACGGGTGACGGAGGGGGCGGCGGTTCAGGGCACCCGGGGCTCGGCGGGGACCGTGGGGCGGGAGTAGCCCGCGGAGGCCGATGGGGCGGCCCCGGGCTTGTCCACGCCGCTGGTGACGGGCGGCGGCACCTGGTCCTGGCGGTTGTTCGAGGCGCCCCGGTAGACCGCGGTGAAGGCGAGGGCGACCATGCCGATGCCCATCACCAGGGCGAGCAGCCAGGCGACGGGGCGGTGCCAGCGGGCGGAGTTGCGGTAGGGGCGCAGGGAGCCGCCGTGGCGGCCGTAGGGCCCCACGGCGTAGTCGTCGTCCCCGCCGCCGTGGCCCGCGCCGATGCCGTGGACCGGGTCGTCATCGAGGTCATGGGGGTCGTGGTAGCCCCGGGGGCCGCCGTAGGGGTCGCACACGTCGTCGTCCGGGCGACGGCTCCGGCGGGCGCGGGCGGCGTCGGCCTCGGCGCGGGCCTCGGCGGCGGCGAGCAGGCGCTCCACGGCGGTGGGCTCGTGGACGGGCGCCGACCGGACGAAATCCTCGTCGAACACCACGGAGGCGAGGTCCTCGTCCGCGCCCCCGCGGTCGTCGTCGGGCTCCCCGCCGTCAGGAAACGGCTTGCCCCCCACGTCGTCCGGCACGGATTCAGCGTAGCCCGGCCGGGACCATTTGGGCAGGGATCCCCCCGAACTCCCCGGATCGGCACGGAGTAGCGCGCGGCCGGCCGGGGAGGGGCCGAGGGCGACGCACGCCTCAGCGGGTGTGCCCGTCCCCGGTGACGATGTACTTCGTCGAGGTCAGCTCGGGCAGGCCCATCGGGCCGCGGGCGTGCAGCTTCTGCGTGGAGATGCCGATCTCGGCGCCGAAGCCGAACTGCCCGCCGTCCGTGAAGCGGGTGGAGGCGTTCACGGCGACCGCGGCCGAATCGACCAACTGGGTGAACCGGCGGGCGGCCGCCTGCGAGGTGGTGACGATCGCCTCGGTGTGGCCGGAGGACCAGAGCCGGATGTGGGCGACCGCCGCGTCCAGGGAGTCGACGACCGCCGCCGCGATGTCGTACGACAGGTACTCGGTCTCCCAGTCCTCCGCCGTCGCCGCGACCACGGTGGCCTTGGATCCCTCGGCGCGGGCGAGGACGTGCTCGTCGCCGTGGACGGTCACCCCGGCCTCGGCCAGCGCGTCCAGGGCGAGCGGCAGGAAGGCGTCCGCCACGTCCTTGTGGACGAGGAGGGTCTCGGCCGCGTTGCAGACGCTGGGGCGCTGGGCCTTGGAGTTGATCAGGATGTCGACCGCCATGGCCAGGTCCGTCTGCGCGTCGACGTAGACGTGGCAGTTGCCGGTGCCCGTCTCGATGACGGGCACGGTGGACTCCTCGACGACCGTCCGGATCAGCGAGGCGCCGCCGCGCGGGATGAGGACGTCGACAAGGCCGCGGGCCCGCATCAGTTCCGTCACGGAGTCACGGCTCTCGCCCGGGACGAGCTGCACCGCGTCGGCCGGCAGTCCGGAGCCGCCGACCGCGTCCCGCAGGACGCGGACGAGGGCGGTGTTGGAGGCGTAGGCGGAGGAGGAGCCGCGCAGCAGGACCGCGTTGCCGGACTTCAGGCAGAGAGCGGCGGCGTCGACGGTGACGTTGGGCCGGGCCTCGTAGATGATGCCGACCACGCCGAGCGGGACCCGCACCTGCCGGAGGTCGATGCCGTTGGGCAGGGTCGAGCCGCGCACCACTTCGCCCACGGGGTCGGGGAGGGCCGCGACGTCCCGTACGTCGGCGGCGATGGCACGGACGCGTTCCGGGGTGAGGGTGAGGCGGTCGATGATGCCTTCGCTCGTCCCGGCCTCGCGGGCGCGCTCGACGTCCTTCGCGTTGGCCTCGACGATCTCGCTCGTGCGCACTTCGAGGGCGTCGGCGATGGCCAGCAGCGCGTCGTCCTTGGCCGCGCGCGGAAGCGGCGCGATGTCGGCGGCGGCGGCGCGGGCCCGGTAGGCGGTCTGCGCGACCGGGGAGAGGTTGTCGTAGGGCGAGAGCGTGGTCATGCCCGCAGAGTAATGCGCACTCTGCGGGCATCCGTCACGTATCCCGTGATGCGAGACGGACGACCCGAGGGGCGGACCGCCCCGGACCGCCCCGGATCACTTCGGATCACTTCGGATCACCGCGGATATCCCCCGGGAACCCTCCCGGGTCCCCGCGGGTCGGCGTCGAGTCGGTCCGGAGCCCCTGGGTCAGTAGGGGTGTACGCCCACGGGGGCGGCGGGCGGCGGCCCGTAGCCCTCGGCGATCCGCAGGTGGTAGGTCTCCCGGTCGATGACTTCCAGGCCGACGATCTCCCAGGGCGGAAGCTGGGCGCTGGAGCGGTGCTCGCCCCACAGCCGCAGCGCGACCGCGGCCGCGTCGTGCAGGTCGCGGGCCTCTTCCCAGTAGCGGATCTCCGCGTGATCGCTCGCGTAGCGGCTGGTCAACAGGAAGGGGTGGTCGTGCGCGAGCTGTTCCAGGCCGCGTCTGACCTCCCCCAGCGGAGTCTCGGCGCCCGACACGCTGAGCGTGATGTGCCAGAGTTTGGACTGCGGGGATTCCTCCTTCGCCGTCGTGACCGGCTCCTGTTCGACGGCGTCCGCCGGGGTCGGATTCTGGTCGAAATCCGCCCCCGCTCCGACGCTCGTCAGGGCGCGGTTGGCCGTGCCTCGGGGCGGCGCCCCCGGGCGCGCTCGTCTCACCGGCGGCCTCCTGTGATGTGTTGCTGTGCGGTACCCCTGTTCCCCACTACAAAGTGGACCAGTCCACAGCCGGGCGTGGGGTGCTTTTACGGAAGGTCCCCGCTGGAAGGCGGGACTTTCAGCCGTTTCAGGGGGTGAGGCGCGGCGCGAGGAGGACCAGATCGTCCCTGTGTACGACCTCGCGTTCGTAGGCGGGCCCCAGTTCGCGGGCGAGATCCCGGGTGGAGCGGCCGAGCAGCTGGGGGATCTCCTTCGCGTCGAAGTTGACGAGCCCGCGGGCGACCGGGGTGCCGTGCGGATCGCGCAGTTCGACCGGGTCGCCGGCGCTGAACTCGCCCTCGACGGCGGAGATCCCGGCGGGCAGCAGCGAGGTGCGCCGCTCCACGACGGCCCGTACGGCACCGTCGTCGAGGGTGAGCGCGCCCTGCGGGGTGGAGGCGTGGGCGAGCCACAGGAGCCGGTCGGCGGAGCGGCGTCCGGTGCGGTGGAAGTACGTGCCGGTGTCGCGGCCCGCCAGCGCGTCGGCGACCCGGCTGGCGGAGGTGAGGACGACGGGGATGCCGGCGGCGGCGGCGATGCGGGCGGCCTCGACCTTGGTGACCATGCCGCCGGTGCCCACGCCTGCCTTCCCTGCGCTGCCGATGGTGACGCCGGCCAGGTCCGCGGGGCCGGTGACCTCGGCGATCCGGGAGGCGCCGGGGGTGCCGGGCGGCCCGTCGTAGAGGCCGTCCACGTCGGAGAGCAGGACGAGCAGGTCGGCGTGGACGAGGTGGGCGACGAGGGCGGCGAGCCGGTCGTTGTCGCCGAAGCGGATCTCGTCGGTGGCGACGGTGTCGTTCTCGTTGACGACGGGAACGGCGCCCATCTCCAGGAGCTTGTCCAGGGTGCTGTAGGCGTTGCGGTAGTGGCCGCGGCGGCTGGTGTCGTCGGCGGTGAGGAGCACCTGGCCGACGCGGACGCCGTAACGCGCGAAGGAGGCGGTGTAGCGGGCCACGAGGAGGCCCTGGCCGACGCTGGCGGCGGCCTGCTGCCGGGCCAGGTCCTTGGGCCTGCGGACGAGGCCGAGCGGGGCGAGTCCGGCGGCGATGGCTCCGCTGGAGACGAGGACGACCTCGCGTTCGCCGCCGTCCCTGACCTTGGCCAGGACGTCGACGAGGGCGTCGACCCGGTCGGCGTCGAGGCCGCCGGACGCCGTGGTGAGCGAGGAGGAGCCGACCTTGACGACGACCCTGCGGGCGCCGGTCACCGCCGACGCGCGGCCCGACGGCCTCTGCTCTGCCACGTGCTTCCTCGCTGCCCTGGATCGCCCCGGTGTCCGATGCGGGGCCTGCGTGCCGCCCCGGCACAGCACAGTACGCGAGAGGCCGCCTGTGCCGCCTGCCCGTTCCGCCCGGTGGACATCGAAGGACGGCCTGGGAGCGGGGTGCGGGCGGGCGGCGGGGGCGGCCGCGGTGGGCTCAGCTCCGCTGCTCGTCCTTGACGGCGAGCATCCGGTCCACGACCCGGGCGGCGGCGCGGCCGTCGGAGGGCTCGCAGAAGTCGACCCGGAACTGGGCGTACTTCTCCTTGTACTCCTCGCTCACCGCGTCGATGTTCCGGATCGCGGCGACCAGGTCCTCGGAGGTCTTGATCAGCGGCCCGGGGGCGCGGGAGGTGAAGTCGAAGTAGAAGCCGCGCAGGGTGTCGCGGTAGTGCTCCAGGTCGTACGTGAAGAAGAGCATCGGCCGCCCGGAGTGCGCGAAGTCGAACAGCACCGAGGAGTAGTCCGTGATCAGCACGTCGGCGATCAGGTAGAGGTCGGCGATGTCCGGGTAGTACGTGACGTCGTAGACGAAGCCCTGTCCGGCGCCGGGGATGGAGTCGAGGACCTTGTGGTGCTTGCGGTAGAGCAGCACGTGGTCCTCGCCGAGCTCGCGCTTCGCGGCCTCGACGTCGATCTGGTTGTCGAGCTTGAAGCGGCGGCCGCCGTAGCGCTGGTCGTCGCGCCAGGTGGGCGCGTACAGGACGACCTTCTTGCCCGCGGGGATGCCGAGCTTCTCCCGTACGGCCGCGGCGCGCTTGACGCGGTCGGGGGCGTGGAAGACGTCGTTGCGCGGGTAGCCGGCTTCCAGGACCTCGCACTGGAGGCGGAAGGAGTTGGTCATGATCGGGGTGGTGAAGGCGTTCGGCGTGATGAACAGGCTGTACTGGCGCGAGCGCTGCGGGAGGCTCGCGATGTAGGCCAGGTTCGCCTTCGGGGTGCCGAGCAGGTCGGCGCCGATGCGCTTGAGCGGGGTGCCGTGCCAGGTCTGGACGACGACCTGGCCCTCACGGCGGACGAACCACTCGCGGATGCCGCCGTTGGTGACCACGTACCGGCTGCGGGCCAGCGCCTCGTACCACTCCTTGCTGCCCCATTCGACGCCGCGGACGCCGGGCGGCAGGACGACCTGCTGGTCGTGGACCATCGCGATGTGCTCGACCTCGGTGCCCCGGCGCTTGAGCTCCTCGTAGACCGCGCGGGGCGAGTCGGAGAACTGCTTGCCGCCGAAGCTGTTGTAGAGCACGGCCTCGCGCAGCGGCAGCTTGCGCTGCTCGGGGGTGTAGACGTCGCGCATCAGCCGCTGGCGGTAGGCACCGCGCAGCTCCGGGTCGAGGACGGGGCCGGACTCCACGAAGATCCGGTCGAAGTCGAGCCGCTCGACGGTGTACGTGCGGTGCTCGCCCCGGTGGGCCAGCGGCAGCGTGTTCACGAGGTCGGGGCGGATCGTGACGGGGAGGTCGCGGGTGTGGTCCCACTCGGTGCGCAGGCGCAGGCGGGGCATCCAGCGGCCGGCGCGCAACGGCACGGTGCCCTCGTAGGTGGGCATGGTGTCCGGGCGCAGGCGGGCGGTGAAGCGGCCGTCGGCGAACTCGACGGGCAGCGGGCGGTCCTCGTTGCGGCCGGTGTGGCGCAGGACCATCTTCATCTGCTCGGCGGGGCCGGTGTAGGCCCCGGACAGCACCAGTTCTCCCTCGGCGCTCCACTCGACGCTGTCGACGAGGGGCTGGACCGTGCGGACCTGCGGGGTGAAGTTCCCGGCGCCGTCGGTGAGGATCGCGAACTCGCGTCCTTCGGGCAGCGGGTGGACTCCGGTGACGGGCTTCGCGCCGCCCGTGGCCCGGCGGGTGGTGCCGTCGGCGAAGACGATCAGCGCGCGGTACTTGACGGCCTTGCCGGGGCGTACGCCGTCGACGGGGAGGTCCGCGAAGTCCAGGCGTGCGGTGTGGCGGAGCCAGCCGTCGGTGCCGGTCTCGCCCTGCTGGAGCGGGAGGTCGGTGGCGAAACCGCTCGGCTCGTGGTCGATGCGCAGGGCGGTGGGGTATTTGCCCGCGGGGGTGGTGACGCGGGAGCGCAGGGTGACGGTGAGGGTCTCGCCGTCGGCTTCCTGGGCGACGATCTCGGCGGGGACGACATCCACGGAGAGCTTGAGCCGGTTGCGGTCGAAGCCGGCGACGAGGCGGACACCGTCGTCCAGGATCCGGGTGCAGCTGTGGCCGGCCGCGCCCGCGTTGTTCTTGAGGATGCTGCCCACGGACATGCCGCCGGGGCGCGGGATGCCGATGCCCAGGCGCCAGGTGCCGGGCTGCCACTGGCCGCGTACGCGGAGCCGGGACGGGTCGATGCCGATCTCGAAGCCGGACCAGTCGTAGTTGTGCAGGGCGCCCTTGGCCTCCGCGGTGGCGCGGGGCTCCAGGACGGTGCGCATGCGCAGCGGGAGGGCGGAGCGGCTGCCCTGGCGGCGGAGCACGGCGACGCGCAGCGAGCGCTTGCCGGTGGCCGAGGGGACGTTGGGGATGTAGGCGTAGCCCTTGACGAGGAGCTTGCCGTCCTCCCAGCCGAGGTCGAGGAGCTTGCCGCGTACGGGCAGTTCGCTGCGGTTGAAGTTGCGCACCGAGGAGGGGAGCGAGGAGCTCTCGACGCCGGGCAGCTCGATGCGGGCACGCCGCAGGCCGCGGACGGAGAAGGCTCCCGGGTTCTCGCGCTCGTAATGCAGCAGGTCCACCAGCTCGTCACCGCGGCCGCTGGCCGCCAGGTGCCACTTGACCCGGGCCATCGGGGAGAACTGCCGTACGACCTTGGGCGCGGCACGGTCCAGGAAGTCCTTGGCCGCTCGGTGGAATTCGGGGCGCTCCTCGACCGGAGTCTCCGGGAAGTACTTCATGAGCCGGCTGAGCTCGTCGGGGATCGCTTCGAGGGACGCCACGGGTGGAGGGCCTTTCCGGGGGGACGTGCAGATGATGAACCCCAGGAGGACGGGGCGTTAATGAGACGTCTCCAACCGTCTCATGGTTGCTCCACAGTATGACGTGACACCTCTCACAGGACGAACCCGCCCCGGTCGTGACCGGGGCGGGGAGTAGGGGCCCGCACTCCCCCGCGCACCGGGTCAGACGCGGTGGCCCCGGGGGGCGCGCACGGCGCTGAGCAGCACCCGGCGGGCCTTGCGCACCGCGCGCCGGGCGACGGAGAGGCGGGGCCTGTCGCGCGGCGCCTCGATCCGCCGTCCGCCGACCCATTCCGTGACGGTCACCTCGTAGGCCCGGTCGGGGAGTACGGAGCTCTCACCGAAGTGCGGGTAGGCGAGGTGGAGGCGGGGCGGGTTCCCGCGGCGGACGAGTGCGGGCTCCTTCCTGTCGCGCAGGAAGGCCGCGATGTCCAGGAGCAGGTCGAGCCGGCCCTCGGCGAGGCACATCAGCCGCAGCCGTTCGTTCACCTTGAGGTTGCGGCCGAGCCCCGGCGTCCAGTACGCCTTCATCAGGGGGGCGGCGAGCGCCATCTTCCGCTCGCGGACCTCGGGCTTCTGCTTCACCAGTCCGGGGCCGAACTGGGGCAGCAGCGTGATGACGAAGGGCCGCACCATCAGGGCGTCGCGCCGGGGCCCCGGGGGCACGTACTGGGCGATGAGCCCCATGAGGGCGCGGGCCGAGTCGAAGCGGCGCCGGTAGCCGCCCTTCTTGGTCATCTGGTTGCGGTCCTCGCGGCCCACCAGGTAGTAGCAGGTGTAGTCGGCGACGACGGAGATCCCGTTGCCGCGGATGTACGCCTCCATCGTGAACAGGGCGTCCTCGCCCGTCTTCAGCTTCTCGTCGAAGCTCATGCCGAGGCGCACGAGGAGGTCGCGCCGGAACAGTTTCTGCGCGCTCAACGTGAATTTGACGTTGGAGGAATACAGGTCGGCGCGTTCGACGGTCTCTTTCCACATCGATTTCGCGGCCCCGCGATTGACGCCGACGATCTTCCCGAGCACCACGTCCGTGCCCGCCCGGTCCCCCATGGCGACCATGCGCTCCAGGGCTTCCTCGCCGAAATAGTCGTCCGCGTCGAGAAAGAAGACGTACCGGCCGCGGGCGAGGCCGAGGCCTCGATTGCGCGGCCCGCTGGGCCCGCCGGAATTCGCCTGCCGGACGACCCTCATGGGAATCGCGGTCCGGGCGGCGAACTCCTCCAGGCAGGCGCCGGTGCCGTCGGTGGAGCCGTCGTCGATCGCGACGATCTCCATGCGGTCCGCGCCGATGGTCTGTGCCTCGACGGACTCCAGGCACCGGACCAGGTAGGGCATCGCGTCATAAGCTCCGATGATCACACTGACATCGGGCTCGTCGTTCTTCCTGGGGATGTCGGCCATGTGCACCTGTCGATTCGATCACGAAAGAAGGCAGATTGCCCGACTCTGCACCCTTTGCGCATCCGCATGCCGAACAACCCGTACACCCCTCCCCCAGGAGAGACGTACGGGTCGCGATCGAAGTTGCCTGCTTTTCAGCCATTTCGATCGGATGTGCGGCGATCGGCAGTGTGTAGCCCACGTGGCCGAGCCTCACCCACGTGGGCGTACCTGGTGGCCATGCGTCCGTGGCCGTACGTCGCTCAGCGCACGGACGAGGACCCCTCGGCGAGGGCGGTCTCCGCCTCCGGTGCGTCGGCCTCCGGCGCGTCCGGGTCAGCCGTGGCGTCGGCCTCGGCCACCGCCTGCGGATCGCCGGTTCCGACGCCGCTGGTGACGGCCTCCTCGTCCGGCACCGCCACGGACTGTTCGCCGAGGCGCTGGGCGACGCCCTGGTTGCGGGCCTCGGCCTTGGCGGCCAGCGCCCGTACCGCGGCGTTGAACTGCTCCATGGAGGTCGGCTCGTCCGGCCCCAGGAGGTAGGTCTTCAGCTCACGCCGGGCGTTCGCCAGCGTGTCCGCCGCCGGGTCGGCCACCGCGGCCAGCAGCGCGTCGAGCTCCTCGGCGCTGTTGGACAGGATGACCGCGGCGCGCACCGCGGTGTTCTGCCGCTTGAACTCCTCGGCTCCGAGCGCGGCCGAGTCGGTGACCGCGTACGGCTTGCCGCTCGCGATGAAGTCGGAGACCACACTGGAAATGTCCGAAACCATGGCGTCGGACTCGTTGAAGCAGTCGTACAGCTTGGGCTGCGCGCCGGTCACCGTACGGTGCTCCCACCAGCCGAAGGAGCGCCAGTAGGCGTCGTTCCACTCGGCCCGCAGCCGGGCGGCCTCCGCCTCGCGGGCGGGGTCGGCGAGCGAGAGCCGCGACTCCTCCGCGTCGTCGCCGCCCGCGCGCCCGGTGGCCGCGAGCTGCGCGAGCCGCGCCTCGATCCGGGTCAGCTCGGCCTTGGCCGCGCTCTGCCCGGCGGCGGCCGATGAGGCCTCCTTCGCCCAGCGGGGGTCGGCGGCGCGCTCGGCGGCCGCCTTCTCCAGCATCGCCTGGATACGGACATCGACGGCCTTGGCCTTGCCGCTGCGGATGCCGGTGAAGGGGTGCGGCTTGTAGATGATCCGGACCGGGTCGGCGGCGTTCAGCAGCCGTCGCACGATGTTCTCGCCCGCCAGCAGCAGGGAGGTGTTGCCCGGGTTGTCGTCCCAGCCCTCCCAGGTGGGCGCGTACAGCACGGTCGGGATGGGGTTCTTGACGACGCCCGTCCAGCTCTTGATGGGCTCCAGCTGCGGACGGCCGACCTCGACGATGTCCTGGTCGAGGACGCCCACGTCGGCCAGCGCGTAACGGTCGCGGCCGGCCCGGCCCGCGGTCCAGACCTCGTCGTAGACCTTGGAGTACGGGTTGACACTGGCGAGCTTGTCGCTGTCGCCGTGGCCGATGAAGACGTGCTTCATCGTCGGGACCCGCAGGATGTGGATGTTCTTGCCGACGTTGGCGGGGTACAGGCAGACCCGGACGGTGGAGAGGTCCAGGTTCATCAGGTGGGTGCCCGCGGGGATGCAGATGACCGGGACGGAGGTCTCGGCCAGCTGCGGGACCAGGCCGCGCTCCCGCATGATGATCAGCGGCCGGCCCTCGACCCGCGCCATGGTCTCCAGCCACATGTTGCCCTGGTAGGCGGACTCGTTGGAGCCGGAGAAGTAGAGCACCACGGTCGGCTGGTAGTCGCGCAGCCAGCTGTCGACGGCCTTGAGCACGGCGGGGACCGGGGGCGCCAGCCGGCCGCGGCGGATGTACGGGACGAGCGCCCCGAGGTAGAGCAGGGCCAGCAGCAGCGTCAGGCCGATGCCCGCGTAGCCGATGACGTCCTCACCGGTCCCGGCGGCGATCAGGATGCCCGCCACGGCCGGGATGTCGAGGTGCAGCATCTTCTCGCCGGAGCGCCGCAGCAGCGCCCCGGGCGGGGCGTCGGGGATACGGACCGCGTGCAGGTCCACGTTGCGGGTGACGACCGGCATGGTGCGGCGGAGCCGGATCAGGGTCGTCAGCGCGCCGTGCGGTGCCTGGAGCCCGTAGAAGAGCAGGAAGCAGGCGACCGCCGAGTAGAACAGCGGCTCCTCGGCGAGATCCAGACGGGCCAGCAGCAGGATGACCATCAGCTGCCGCAGCAGGAAGCGGATCGACAGCCCGGCGCGCACCTTGCCCAGGCGGTTGACCAGATAGCTCCCCTTCTGATGCAGATACCAGTCGGCGGCATACGTGACGACGGTGGCCGCCGCGAAGAACCAGATGTGGGGAATGAGCGCGGCGAGCATGACGCAGGGATAGCCCAGCCCCATCAACAACGCTGCCGCCAGTTCCGACCTGCTGCCCACACGGGCCAGGCGAATGGCTGTCGAGATCACGAAGAACCTGCTCCAAGGGGTGCCGGTTGATTCACGTATGGGCGGAAATGTGAAGGTGCGGCTTCACGCATTCGGGCCTCTGCCATCGCGCAAAGCGACAACAGAGGCCCGGAAAAGCACATTTGTCAAGAATTATTACACATCTGCTTGACGGTCCAGCACGGAGGCCAGGGCCTGCTCGAAGCCGGAGGACTCGGCGGCTCCCGCCGTCGGGTCCTGCTGCCGTACGTCGATGACGTGACCGGTCAGGGCGGAGAGCAGGACGTCCAGCGAAGTGCGTGCCACGGCCTCCGAGGAGAGCAGCGAGCCCTCGGGCTCCTGGCCGAACGCCTTGGTGCGCATCGGGGTCGCGGTGCGCTCCGGGTTCACACAGTTGACGCGGATGCCCTCGCCCGCCCACTCGTCGGCGAGCGCCTGGGTGAGGTTGACCATCGCGGCCTTGGTGGAGGAGTAGAGGCTGTACTCGGCACGGCCCCGGGTGTAGCTGCTGGAGGTGTAGAGCAGCAGCTGGCCCCGGGTCTCGGCGAGGTACTTGTACGAGGCGCGGGCGATCTGGACGGGCGCCAGGTAGTTGACGTTGAGCGCTTCCTGGATCGTCGTGTTGTCGGTCTCGGCCAGCTTGCCGATCCGCAGCACGCCCGCGGTGTTGATGACGTAGTCGATACGCCCGGTCTCGCCGTACGCCTTGGAGAGCGCGTCGTCCACGTGCTCCGGGTTCTCCACGTGCGTACCGGTGGTGGAGCGGCCCAGGGCGTAGACCTTCGCGCCGTAGGCCTCGGCCAGGGAGGCGATGTCGGCGCCGATGCCGTACGAACCGCCGAAGACGACGAGGGTCTTGCCGGTGAGGAGCTCCCGGTAGGCGGCCTCGTCGGCCTGGCGGGGGGCGGCGGTGGAGGCCAGCTGGAAGAGCTTGTCGGTGATGAAGACGTCGACCGGCTGGGTCACCTTCATGTTGTACTCGTCGCCCGCGACCACGTAGATCGGCACGTCGGGGAGGTACTTGAGGACCACCGAACAGTCGTCGGTGGCCTGGAAGTTGGGGTCGCCCGCCGCGACCTCGTACGCCCTGCGGATCGTGGAGAGCTTGAAGGCCTGCGGTGTCTGGCCGCGGCGCAGCCGGGAGCGGTCGGGCACCTCGGTGATGAACTCGCCGTCCTCACCGTGCGTGCGGGTCACGATGATCGTGTCCGCGGAGGGGATGGCGACGTCGACGGCCTGGTAGCGGTCCAGCGCGTCGACACAGTCCGTGATCACACGCTGTGACAGCAGGGGGCGCACCGCGTCATGGAAGAGGACGTTGCGGTCCTCGCCCTCGGCGAGGCCCTCGCCGAGGGCCGCGATGGCGCGCTCGGTGGTCTCGTTGCGGGTGCTGCCGCCCTCGATGATCCGGGTGACCTTGGTCAGTCCGGCCTTCGCGACGATCTTCTCGACGTCGGGCACGAAACCGGGCGCCATCAGCACGATGACGTCGTCGATGCTCTCGGCGTTCTCGAAGATGGTCAGCGTGTGCTCGATGACGGCCTTGCCGGCGATCTTCAGCAACTGCTTGGGGATCGACAGGCCCACGCGCTGGCCGGTCCCACCGGCGAGCACGACCGCTGTGGTCCGGGGCTTGGCTTCATGCGGCACAGACACAGACGACCTACCTTGCTATGACGGGGGAACAGTGTGATGGTCGCACTCTCCGTGACCGTCTCGCAAGGTGGACGTCGTCCGCCGATCGTCCTGCGGATACCCGCAGTTCACCCTCTGGCCAGGGAGGTTGGGCGCTCCGGGTCGGTCGCCCGGGGTGACCGACCCCACAGATGTGTTGCTCAATCCGCACATCCGCGACACGTGCACCCGGCGTGACCGGCGCAAACCGCCGGTGCCCGGCCCTGAGGCTACCGGACGGCCCGCCTCCGGGGAGACGGGCCGTCGGCCATGACCGGAGGGAGCCCCCGGCCGGACACTCCTCAGAAGGGGTCGAACTCGTCGTATTCCTTCTCCGCGTCGTCGCGCTCGGCGTCACGGTCCCGGCGGCGCTGCGCGGCGGGGCGCGGCTCCTCCAGGCGGTGGTCCTCGCCGCGGCGGCCGAGCATCTCGGCGCCGGCGCTCACGGTCGGCTCCCAGTCGAAGACGACCGCGTTCTCCTCGGGACCGATCGCGACGCCGTCGCCGGCCCGGGCGCCCGCCTTCATCAAGGAGTCCTCGACGCCGAGGCGGTTGAGCCGGTCGGCGAGGTAGCCGACGGCCTCGTCGTTGTTGAAGTCGGTCTGACGTACCCAGCGCTCGGGCTTCTCGCCGCGCACGCGGTAGATGCCGTCGTCCTCCAGGGTGACCGTGAAGCCGGCGTCGTCGACGGCCCTGGGACGGATGACGATGCGGGTCGCCTCCTCCTTCGGCTTGGTGGCGCGCGCCTCGGCGATGATCCCGGCGAGCGCGAAGGAGAGCTCCTTGAGCCCCTTGTGCGCGATCGCGGAGACCTCAAAGACGCGGTAGCCGCGAGCCTCCAGGTCGGGGCGGATCATGTCGGCGAGGTCCTGGCCGTCCGGGATGTCGACCTTGTTGAGGGCGACGATGCGGGGCCGGTTCTCCAGGCCCCCGTACAGCCGCAGCTCCTCCTCGATCATGTCGAGGTCGGAGACGGGGTCCCGGTCGGACTCCAGGGTCGCGGTGTCCAGGACGTGCACGAGCACCGAGCAGCGCTCGACGTGCCGCAGGAACTCCAGGCCGAGGCCCTTGCCCTGGCTGGCGCCGGGGATGAGCCCGGGGACGTCCGCGATGGTGTAGACGGTCGAGCCGGCGGTGACGACGCCCAGGTTCGGCACGAGGGTGGTGAACGGGTAGTCCGCGATCTTCGGCTTGGCCGCGGAGAGCACCGAGATCAGCGAGGACTTGCCCGCGCTCGGGTAGCCCACGAGGGCCACGTCGGCGACGGTCTTGAGCTCCAGGACGATGTCCCGGCTCTCCCCCGGCTCGCCGAGCAGCGCGAAGCCCGGGGCCTTGCGGCGGGCCGAGGCCAGCGCCGCGTTGCCGAGGCCGCCGCGGCCACCCTGACCGGCCACGAAGGTGGTGCCCTGGCCGACGAGGTCGGCGAGCACGTTCCCGGCCTTGTCGAGTACGACGGTGCCGTCGGGGACGGGCAGGACCAGGTCCTGGCCGTCCTTGCCGGAACGGTTGTCACCGGCGCCGGGCTGGCCGTTGGTGGCCTTGCGGTGGGGGCTGTGGTGGTAGTCCAGCAGCGTGGTCACGGACTGCTCGACGACGAGGATCACATCGCCGCCGCGTCCGCCGTTGCCCCCGTCGGGGCCACCCAGCGGCTTGAACTTCTCACGGTGGACGGAGGCGCAGCCGTGGCCTCCGTTACCCGCGGCGGCATGCAGCTCGACGCGGTCCACGAAGGTGGTCATGGTTGGTGCCTCCAGGTACAGCAGAAAAATGCGGAATGTCTCTGTCGTAACACGCCGAGGGCGGACCCGCTTCCCCGTTCGCCGGGAAAGCTGAGATCCGCCCTCGGAAGGTGCTGTGTGTCGTTCTGCGCGCGCTGAGAGGAAATCAGACGGCGAGCGGAACGATGTTCACGACCTTGCGGCCACGGTGCGTACCGAACTCCACCGCACCGGCGGCCAGCGCGAACAGCGTGTCGTCGCCGCCACGGCCGACGCCCGTGCCCGGGTGGAAGTGGGTGCCGCGCTGGCGGACCAGGATCTCACCGGCGTTGACGGCCTGACCGCCGAAGCGCTTCACGCCGAGCCGCTGAGCATTGGAGTCGCGCCCGTTCCGAGTGGACGATGCGCCCTTCTTGTGTGCCATGTGTTCTCAGTCCCTTACTTCGCAGCCGCGGGGATACCGGTGACCTTGATCGCCGTGTACTGCTGGCGGTGACCCTGGCGACGGCGGTAGCCGGTCTTGTTCTTGTAGCGAAGGATGTCGATCTTCGCGCCCTTGTGGTGGTCGACGATCTCGGCCGTGACCTTGATGCCGTCCAGCACCCACGGGTCGCTGGTGACCGCGTCACCGTCGACAACGAGCAGGGTCGAGAGCTCGACCGTGTCGCCAACCTTGGCGGTGGGAATCTTGTCAACTTCAACGATGTCGCCGACAGCAACCTTGTGCTGGCGACCACCGCTGCGCACGATGGCGTACACGCGGATCTCTCTCTCGCTCGGAACGGATCCCCTGATGCCAGCCGCTCGCACGGGCCGGGGCCCGGGACGATCCGGAAGGATGAGCGGCCTCTCCTGGCGGACGGCGCGAACACCGACCGTGACCGGGAGGGATGTGCTCAGGGGTAGGCGCGTTAAGGAAACACACCGAGGGTCAAGGTTACGGGGCGGGGGTGTGGGGGTCAAACCGGGTCCGCACCTCCGAGGATGAGCCATTTTCACCCTTGCGCCCGCAGGGCCACCCATTACCCCCGGTCGGCAGACTGACACCCTCGCCACGGCCCGGCCGGGCGCCCCGGGTGCGCTCGGAGCCTTCACCTGGGGCCGACGGGTACGCCTGAAGCCCCACCGCCGGGGCTGGTGGGGCTTCAGGATGGGTCAAGGCACAACGCCCTAGGTGTCGATCAGGGACCGTGCGACAGCGTTGCCCGCGTCCGTAGTGGCGATCCAGGCGCGGCTGCCGAGCCTGGGCTCCCAGGAATGGTGTTCAAGGTCTTCGAGCACCATCCGGACGACCTCGTCGACCCCGGCGCTCCACGGCGCGAATCCCTCCGCGGCGAGTTCGCCGATCCGGATGAGATCGTTTTCGAGCAGGAAGCGCAGCAGTTCGGCGAAGAACCCCCTCCACGAGGAATCCTTCACCTCTTCCCTCGCAGCCCAGAGGAGCTGATCGATGGGAACCCAATCATCCAGCCCTTCGATGAGCACGTCGGCGTAAACACGTTCGTCGATCATGGCATGTGCACCTTCAGCGCCTTTCCGCCGCTACCCGGCTGGATGTCTATGGTTGCTCCACCGGAAGCGGAAGCCGTTCTCCACTGGATCACGGTGCCGTCCTCCAGTCGATATACATCAGGAATTTTCGGACCGCGCGCCGGAAGCTTTTCCGCGCCGGCAGTCCAGCGGTCGAAGGCCGTGCGCATCGCCTGTTCATCAGCCATTTCCCGAACGTGCCCCTGCCTCCCCTTCGGCAGGTTGTCGAACTCCCCCACCCATACGCCACACACACCGTTGCTGTTGTGAACGAGTACCGGCGTGGCTCCTGCGAGCACATAGTACGTGTGGAGGTCGTCGACAGTCAGGTTGTACGTGCGTGCCCGTTGGGTGAAGCCCGCGTTGCCGGTGACGATCACCGTTTCGCCGACGTCGGTGAGCAGGGTCATCTCCGGCACGAGGTCGCGTGCTGCGACCCAGCCGCGCTCGGATGGTGACCAGAACGGGTGCTCGTATGTGGCGGTGAGCTGCTCAACACCGTTCGCGGTGGCAATGGAGAGGGTGTTGAAGCGCTTATCGTCGTCCGTCCTGATCAGACGGGTTACTTTTCGGGGGCCGGTCTCACCGATTTCAGGATCGGTGGCGAGCACTGTATCGCCGAGCCGAACATCCTCGATGTCCTTCACGGAACCGTCGCCCATGAGCACACCGGTGCCGGCCAGGAAGCACTTCGTACAACCGAGCCTGAGCATCTTGAGCGCGTCGAAGGCTTTGTCGAGGGCTTTTAGTTTGGCGCCGATGAGGACGTCGGTGCCGAGTTCCCAGCAGTTCTCGAAGTCCTTGTTCTCCATGCATTTTTCGAGGTTGCTGAGTCCGGCGATCTCCTTGCCGAATTGAAGGAGCTCGTCCATGGCTGAGCCGAACTCGTCGCCCTGGGAGAGAATGCCGCAGTAAATCTCGTTGTGCTGGCACCAGCGGGCGAAGCCCTGGGGGTCGCAGGGGATGTATCCCTGGCCGCAGCGGTACATCTCGCGGGCGCGGGCACCTTCGTCGTTCTTGGCCTTCTCCTTGGCCTCGACGGCGGCCTTGCGGCGGGCTTCGGCTTCCTCCTTGTGCTTCCTCACCGCGACGGTGAACGCTTCGGTGGACGCCTTCAGCGCCGCTTCGGCGTCCTTGCCCGCGGCGATCGCCGCGGTGCGGGCCTGGTCCGCGGCATCCCAGGCGCCGGCCGCTTCGACCTGGGCGGTCTCGGAGGAGAGGGTGGCGTCGGTGGCTGATCTGGCGGCGTCGGAGGCGGCGAGGTCGGCGTTGTCGGCGGCGTCGCGGGCGGTTCTGGCTGAGGCGGCGGCACTCGCGGCGGAGGCTTCGGCGTTCTTGGCGTGCTGGGCCGCCTGGTCAGCATAGTTCTGGGCGTTGGTCGCGGATTCTCCGGCCTTCTTGGCCCACAGGTCCGCTTCGGCGGCTGCCTTGCGGGCGAGGGCTGCGACCTTCTGGGCGGTGGCGGCATTCTGCTGGGCAGTGGCCGCGACCTTGGCCGCGTCCGCAATCAGTTTCTGGACCTGCGCGATGTGGGTGGCGTTGAGGTGGTCCTTGCGCTGGGCCTTGAACTGCCCGGAGACGATGAAGGCGTGCAGTGTCTGCGGGGAACCCTCCAGGGCGGCCCGGGCCGCGGACCTCACCTCCGGGCTACCGGAATCGACCAGCTGCGCGGCGCGGACGCGTTCGTCCTGGGTACGTGCGGTGGGTTGGGTGGTCAGGAGGAAGTGGCTGTACTTCTTCGGGTCGTTGGTGCCCAGTGCCTTCTGCCCGGCTTCGGCGAGGACCGGTCCGGCGTCGGAGATGACCTGCGCGATCGCCACCCGCATGCTCTGGGCACCGACCTGGTACTGACCATCGGTGACGAATGCGGTGATCGCGGTGGCATCGCCATTGAGCGCCTCTTCGGCCGCGTCACGTACTTCCTTGGTCTCGCTCTCTTCGGCGAGGCGCTCGACGTAGGAGCGGTCGTCCTGCGCCTGGACGGTGTCCCACCCGTTACGCAGGTAGTCGATCACCACTTCGTCAGGACCTGCCAGAGCGGCCTCGGCCGCGGCCCTTCCCCACGACGTGCCGTTCTTCATCACGAGCACGGCCAGGTGACGGACCTGTGCGGCGACCGCGGCAAGGTCCGCCCCGGGCAGGTCGGCCAGAGCCAGCAGCCGGAGCCGCTCGGCTTCCCGGTCCTTCACCCCTTGATCGAGGTCGGCGCGCCGAGCGAGCCGGTCCGCGTGCTCCTGCTGGTCGTCGCGGGCCACTTCGATGCCGGCGTTGGTGCGGCCGAGAAGTTCCCCGGCCTCTACCTCGCGGGCGATCGTGTAGATCTGCTGTGCCTTGGCAACGGCCGCACTCGCCGCGTTCGCCGCCTCGGTCGCCGCGTTCGCGTGTGCGGTCGATCGTGTGGCCGCCTGCGCGGCCTCACCGGCGTGGTCGGCAGCCTCGTCGGCCGCCTTCGCCGCGTTGTTCGCATGGACCGCAGCCGATCGGGCCGCGTCCCGTGCCTCGCGCGCCGCTTTGGCCGCCTTGCGCGCCAGCGACTCAGCAGCTGCCGCGGCCCGGTTCGCCTCCGCCGCATGCCGCTTCGCCTGCGCAGCAGCGGCCCGCGCCTCGGTGGCCGCCGCCGACGACTGCCCCGCATGATGGCCGGCCTCGATCGCCGCGTCCGCCGCCAGCGTCGCGTTCGACCCGGCGGACGCGGCCGAACTCGCCGCGTCACCGGCCGCGTCAGCAGCGATGGCCGCCTGATCGGAGGCGTCCGCCGCGAGATCGGCGCCCTTCGCCGCGTCGCGCGCGTTCTGCGCGGCCAGACGTGCCGCACCGGCGTTCTTCTGATCCACCGCGGCATCGGCCGCGGCACTACGGGCCCGGGACGCCGCCTGGGCGGCACCGGCCGCGGCCGCGGCCGCCTGGGACGCCGCGTTCGCCGCTACCCGGGCCGAGTTGTTCGCCGCCCGCGAGGCGTCGATCGCCACCTGCGCCGCCGCGGCCGCCTGGGAAGCCGCTTTCGCCGCACGCCCTGCTGCCCGCGCCGCCTTCTGCGTGTCGTCCTTCGCGGCTTCGGCCTCGGCCGCTGCTGTCAGGGCCGCTTCCTTGGCCAGCTCCGCGGCCTCGACAGCCTTCTTGGACTGAGTTTGGGCTGCTTCGGTCTCCTTCGCGGCCTGCCGCCCCGCCTCCTTCGCCTGCGCGGCGAGCTGGGCGACCGTGTCGTGCTCCTGGTCCTTCGCCCGCGCGACGAACTGCCCGACCTCCAGGAACTCCCGGATATCCGCCGCGTTCCCGGACAATGCCAGCCGCCCGGCCGACCGGACGTTCGTCCCACCCACGCTGAGGACCTGGGCGAGCTGAACCCGCTCGTCCTGCTCACGCTGGAAGTACTGCCCCTCCTTCAGGAACGCCGCAACATCCTCCGCCGAACCGGCCAACGCCGCCCGACCGGCCTCCTGCACAACAGGCCCACCCGCATCGACCACCTGAGCCACTCGGATGCGTTGATCCTGCTCCAGGGGGTCTTCCCAGCCGTAGTCCAGGAAGTCGCCGAGCTCCTCCGGGGTTCCGGCCAGCGCCTTGCGGGCGGCGGCCTGCAACTCCGGTCCCGCCATCGAGGCCAGCTGGGCGGCACGCACGCGGTTGTCCTGTACGAAGAGTTCCTCCGCTGCCACGAGAAACGCCCGCAGATCAGCATCACTACCGACCAGAGCCGCTTCGGCAGCGGCCTTGACGCCGGGCCCGCCATCCCTCCAGTAGTTGAGCACACGGCCGCGGTCCGTCGGGGCGGCCTCGGCCAACGCGGACATCTCCGCGCCTGACGCGAGTTGGTCGGCGGTCGCGGGCGGCGCTCCCAGCAGGCCGAGAGTCAGGGCCAGGGGCAGCAAGCCCAGCACCCACAGCCGTATGGCGTGTCTCGCTATTCGCCAAGGGCCGGATCGGCTTGTTCTCTTGTTCACGAAAATTCCGTTCGCATTCTCAGCGATTGTTCCCACTGATTGCCGTATATCGGCTCCGTGATGATAGGTGACCCCATCTGCCGCACGTTCACCCCTCCCTCCCTCCCTCCCTTCCGGGATGGCGAGGAAGGTGAGCGGAAAATGTCCCAGCCTTCCGCTTGCCTCGGTGCGCGAAACGGCCTCATCCCACATCGGCCGAAAGTGAAGGTTGCATGGGCTCGGCACGACCGCGGGCACGGAAGAAGGCAGCTGATTGCGTAGAAGGTTGGCGCAAAAGTACCACTTTGCGGGACGACCGATTAACAACCAAACGGATATTGCGCACAAAAAGGCCATTTGTTGTTCAGGCCCGGACCGGTTACGTTACGCATGCATCTTTACTTCATCTGCACAACTGGCGTCAGGGGTCCTCGGGTGTCGACTTCGCGCCAGAAGGGATTTCCATGGCTTTCCGAACGCGTGGTTTGCTTGTATCCGGAATGGTGAGTGCACTGGTGATGGCGGTCGGCCTCCCGCTCGCACTCGCTTCCACTCCCTCCGTCACCCAGGACGAGAACGAGACGCCCCCATCCCTGGTCGAGGATTATTCATACCCCGGCGCGGACAATATTCTGGCGACCAAGGGGATCAAGTTGAAGAAGGGTGACGGTCGTATTCTGCTGGCCGACTGCGACCTCAGTCAGAACCAGATCCGGGTGATGACGGTCGAGGACTCGGCCAGCGGCCGTGCCGGGCAGTACTGTTTCCGCACCACGGCCAAGACCGGTTACCTCACACTTGAGCTCCCCCGCGTCTTCGTGCTCGAACTCGCGACTTCTGAACGGCCCATCAGCGCCGATCTCACTGCTGGGGGCGAAACCACCACGGTGAACGTCGGAGCAGGCGGCTTCCAGAGTGTCGGCGAGGGCGTGGTGGGCGGCGCCCGCAGCACGCTCGTCGAGATCCGCGTGACCGGCTGACCCACACCCGCCGTCCGTCAGAACATTCGGCTCACGTGCAGCTGTTGCCGGTCTCGTGCCGGTTTTCATCGGTGTCACTCCAGCAAGGAATGCTTGTGTCTCTGAAGTCCTCCCGCACTATGCGGGGCATGGCGTTGTTCGCGGGTATCGCCGCGGTCGGCGCTCTCACTCTCGTTTCTCCCGCCCAGGCCGTAGTAGGTGACGCCGTCGCGAACGGCTCGTACGCCTTCACCGCGAAGCTCGACATCGGCGAGGGCGACGCGAAGCGTGCCTGCACCGGTTCGCTGGTCGACGCCCAGTGGATCCTGACCGCGAGCAGCTGCTTCGCGGCGGCCGGGCAGCCGGCCTTCCCGCTTCCCGCCGGCGCCCCGGCGCAGAAGACCACGGCGACGATCGGGCGCACGGACCTGACCGGTACGGGCGGCAAGGTCGTCGAGGTGACCGAACTGGTCTCGCGCACCGACCGTGACCTGGTGATGGCCAAGCTGGCCCAGCCGGTCACGGACATCGCGCCGGTGCTTCTCGCGGACACCGCCCCGGCGGCGGGCGAAAGTCTGCGGGCTCTGGGCTACGGCCGTACCGCGACGTCCTGGGTCCCCGACCGCCTGCACGCCGGCACGTTCGCCGTGAGTGCGACCGGTGCGACGACGGTGGCCGTCACCCGTGACGGCGGCGCGATCTGCAAGGGCGACGCCGGCGGTCCCGCTCTGCGCGAGCTGGACGGCAAGGTCCTGCTCGCCGCCGTCCACAGCGCCTCCTGGCAGGCCGGCTGTTTCGGCTCGGATGAGACCCGTCCCGGTGCGGTGGAGACCCGCACCGACGACCTCACCGACTGGGTCACCCAGGTTCGCGGACTTCCTCAGGGATCCCAGGTCGCCTCCGGTGACTTCAACGGCGACGGTCGCGAGGACATCGCCGCGTTCTACGACAATGGCACCTCCACGGAGGGTGCGAACCGGTCCTCGCTCTTCGCCTTCTACAGCAATGGCACCGGCTTCGGCGAGCCCAAGAGGGTCTGGAGCACTCCGGGCGGCTTCACCTGGAGCAAGAGCCAGTTGACCTCCGGCGACTTCACCGGCGACGGCAAGGACGACCTCGCGGTCCTCTACGACTCCGGCTCTTCCGACACCGGCGCCGTCACCTCGCTGTACACCTTCACCAGCACCGGCACCGGCTTCAGCTCGCCCAGGAAGACCTGGACCACCCCCGGCGGCTTCACCTGGAGCAAGAGCAAGGTCACCTCGGGCGACTACAACGGGGACGGCAAGGACGACGTCGCCGTCTTCTACGACACCGGATCCTCCGAAACCGGCCAGGTGTCCTCCCTCTACACCTTCACCAGCACCGGCACCGAATTCGCCAACCCGCGCAAGACCTGGACCACCCCCGGCGGCTTCACCTGGTCGGCCGGCCAGGTGACCTCCGGCGACTACGACAAGGACGGCAAGGACGACATCGCCGTTCTCTACAACGGCGGCAAGTCGGCCGACGGGCAGTTCGTCTCCTCGCTCTATACCTTCACCAGCAGCGGGACCGACTTCGCCAACCCGCGCAAGACCTGGACCAGCAGCGGCTCCTTCAACTGGAACGCCACCAAACTGACCTCGGGCGACTACAGCGGAGACGGCCGGGACGACGTCGCCGTCCTCTACAACCGCGGGACCACGGAGGCGGGCGTGCACCAGTCCGCGCTCTTCACCTTCGCGAGCACCGGCACGGCCTTCGCCTCGCCCCGCGAAGTGTGGACCAGCACGGGATCCTTCTCCTGGGCCGCGAGCCAGCCCGTCTCCGGCGACTTCAACAAGGACGGCAAGGCCGACGTCGGCGTCCTCTACCACGCCGGGACCTCCGTCGACGGCCGACGCATCGACTCCCTGTTCACGTTCACCAGCACCGGCACCGACCTCAAGGCACCGGTCAAGCACTGGACCGGCAGCGTCGTCTGACACGCTCCCCGCGTGCCGGACTGTGCCCTGCCCACCGCCCCTCACGCGGGGTGGTGGGCAGGGCACCCTTATGCTTTCCGGGCGCATCAGCTCTCCGAAAGGCTTCCCCATGCTGTTGTCAAGCCACCGCCGTGACCGGTGGTGCAGCTTGGCAGTACGCTCCGTCACGCATCATGGCCCACAGGGCGAGATCGGACATGTGCATCGCGTTGAGCAGGCCGCTGTGGAAGCGCCGGGGACCGCGGAGGTTGTCGCTGACGAAGCCGGAGTCGAGCGGGGCCGGTGCCAGGCCGCCGTGTCCGACGAGCCGGTCGGAGCTGCCGAAGGCATCCATGCCGCCGCCGGTGGCCACGATGAACGTCGCCCCCATCTGCTTGCCCATGCCGGGCAGACTGAGGATCACTTCCGCGTGCGGGTGCCCGCGAAACCGGACCTCGGTCAGGGCATGTTCCTTACCGATGTCCACTTCAGCCCATATCCGGGGCGCGGCCACCTCCGCCGGCCCGTCGCGTGGTCACTGCCCGGCAGACGACCTCGCCGACGTTGCCCCGCACAGCGATCGAGTCGCATCTCCCCATGGGCGGTCGAGTCGTCGCGGGGCGCTGGGCGGCCAGGCCTTTCCAGCCATCTCACGGCGACACCATGACAGCCATACCCAGAGCCCCTGGGGCCCGCTGATCTTACGAGTGACCAGTTCGAACCCACGACAAGAAAGTAGGGCATGCCGTGAATTACAGGGTCCAGCCCACCGCCCAGGTCGACGAGACCGCCGAGATCGGAGCCGGCTCCAGTGTCTGGGAGCTGGCGCAGATCCGCGAGGGAGCCAGGCTGGGCGAAGGCTGTGTCATCGGCCGCGGTGCGTACGTGGGCACCGGTGTGCGTATCGGTGACAACGTGAAGATCCAGAACTACGCGCTCGTGTACGAGCCCGCCGAGCTCGGCGACGGCGTCTTCGTCGGCCCCGCCGTCGTCCTCACCAACGACCACAACCCGCGCTCGGTCGACCCGGACGGCAAGCAGAAGCGCGGCGGCGACTGGGAGGCGGTCGGCGTGAAGGTCGCCGAAGGCGCTTCGCTCGGCGCCCGCTCGGTCTGCGTCGCACCGGTGAGGGTCGGCCGGTGGGCGATGGTCGCGGCCGGCGCCGTGGTCACCAAGGACGTCCCGGACTTCGCGCTGGTCGTCGGCGTGCCGGCCCGGCAGATCGGCTGGGTCGGCCGCAGCGGTGTCCGGCTGGTCGAGCGCGAGGGCGAGCCGGGGGTGTGGGAGTGCCCGCAGAGCGGAGCGCTGTACGAGGAGAAGAACGCGCTCCTCTTTGAGCGGACGGCCTGACGCCGTGACCGATCAGCACCGTTCCCGCACCCCGGACGGGACGATTCCGACCGATTGGTCCATACGTCCGTGCGGCAGAGCGTGAGGCCCGTGGCTGGAGCCACCGCTCCGCAGGCCGCTGCCGGACACTCACGGCTCGACTCCCTCACCGGGCTGCGGTTCTGGGCCGCGCTGGCCGTCGTGCTCTACCACCTGTCCCGGCAGGCCGGGCAGCTTCCGTGGATCAGTGACGTCACCTGGTACGGAAGAAGCGGGGTCACCTTCTTCTTCGTCCTCTCGGGCTTCGTGCTGGCGTGGACGTACGACGGCAAGGTCGTGCCCGCGGTCGTCTTTCTCTGGCGCCGGTTCGCCAGGATCTGGCCTCTGCTGGCCGCCTCGGTCCTGGCCTCCGTGGCCGTCTGGCATGCGCTGGGCACCGACTTCTCGCTGCGCGGTACCGCCGCGACACTGGGCCTCGTGAACGCCTGGGTTCCGGATCACGCCTATCTCTCGGGCGGAAACCCCGCTGCCTGGTCGCTCAGCGACGAGGCCTGGTTCTATCTGCTCTTCCCGCTCCTGCTGGCGATGCCCCTGATGCGGAACGCCCGGGGGCGGATCGTCGTCGCCGTCGCCGTGTGCGCGGCCTCGCTGGCCGCCTGGCTGAGCGGCGCCCTGATCACGGATTCGCTGGTGCGCGTGTGGGCGCTCGACTACTTCCCGCCGACCCGGACCCTCCAGTTCGTCCTCGGGGTCGCCGCCGGGTTGGCGGTGAAGCGGGGCTGGCGTCCGGCGGGCGGCCTGCCTGCCGCCGTCGCGGCGGTCCTGGCCTGGCACCTGGCGCTGATCCCGTGGTCCCACGCCGTGCCTGACAGCCTCTGGTACAGCCCGTACAGTGCGTCCCAGCTGCTGTCCGCGCCGATCTTCGCGCTGCTGGTCGCGGCCGCGGCGGCGGCCGATGTGGAGGGGCGCCGGACGACCCTCGCCGGGCCCGCCATGGTCAGGCTCGGGCAGTGGTCCTTCGCCTGGTACCTCTTCCACGAGATCGTGCTGAGAGCGTTGGTCGGCGTGTACGGCAAGCCGGTGGGCCGGACCGAGACTGCCGGTTTCTGGGCGGCCACGCTGCTGCTGAGCCTGGCGGTGGCCGCCATTGCTTACCATTGCGTGGAACATCCGCTCGAACGCCTGCTTCGCCGTCGAGGCCCGGGCGGGTCCGCCCGGGCCCGAGCGGCAGACGCCGTGACCCCGGAACCCGGTGCGTATCCTCCGGGCGCGTACACCCATTCCTCATCCCAACGTCAAGCGACTCAGAAGAAGAGCGTGCAATGAAAGTCATCAGCATCGTCGGTGCTCGTCCCCAGTTGGTGAAACTGGCTCCTATCGCGGCGGCATTCGCCGGGACAGATCACCAGCACGTCATCGTCCACACCGGACAGCACTACGACGCGGACCTTTCGGACGTCTTCTTCGACGGTCTCGGCATCCCGGACCCCGACGTGCACCTCGGCGTCGGCTCCGGAAGCCACGGCGTACAGACCGGATCAGTGCTCTCGGCGCTCGATCCGGTTCTGGAAGCGGAGAAGCCCGATTGGGTCCTGGTCTACGGCGACACCAACTCGACCATCGCCGGTGCCCTTTCCGCGGTCAAGCAGCACCTGCCGGTGGCTCACCTCGAAGCGGGCCTGCGGTCCTTCAACCGCCGGATGCCCGAAGAGCACAACCGGGTGCTGACCGACCACTGCGCCGATCTGCTGCTCGCGCCGACCGAGGAGGCCGTACGACACCTCGCGTCGGAAGGACTCTCCGAGCGCACGGAGCTGGCCGGCGACGTCATGGTCGACATCTGTCTCCGTATCCGGGACGCCGTGCGCGCGGGTGAGCACGCGGCTCCGGCCCTGCCCGAGGGCATCGACCCCTCGCAGCCGTTCCTGCTGGCCACGCTGCACCGCCCGGACAACACGGACGACCCCGCTCGGCTGTCCGCGATCATCGACGCCCTCGCGGGCCTGCCCGTGCCCGTCGCCCTGCTCGCCCACCCCCGCCTCGTCGCGCGCGCCGAGGCACACGGCATCGAGCTGGCCAAGGGAGCCGTGCGGGTCGGCCGACCGCTGCCGTACGCGGGCCTCGTCGCCGCCGTGCTCGCCTCGTCGGGCGTGGTCACCGACTCCGGAGGCCTTCAGAAAGAGGCCTTCCTCCTGGAGCGGATCACCACGACCATCCGCCCCGAGACCGAGTGGGTGGAAACCGTTCACACCGGCTGGAACGTCTTGGTTCCCGACCCTCACGAGATGGATCCGGCCCGGTGGGCCGCCACCGTCTCGCGCCCTGTACCCACGAGCGACCCCGGTACGCCCTACGGCGACGGGCACGCTGCGGAAAACGTCGTCCGGATCATGGAAGAATGGAAAGGGGGCAGCCGGTCCGCGTGACATGCGCAGCGCCACGTTTGGTGCTAATACGCATATGTCACCGTGCTAGCGTCACCATTTATGTCAGTGTCTCCCAGGTCCGGGTTGCCCGCGAAAGGCACGCGACCTCATGTGATCTATTTCGCCATCGGTTTCCCGCCGGCTGCAAAAAGCTGTGCCTACCGCATGCGCGAAACCGCGAACCAGTTCGTCAACACCGGCTGGGACGTTACCGTCGTCACCATCGCCCAGGAATCGTGGGAACTGGACTCCGGCATCGACCTCACTCTTCTGGAGCAGGTCGACCCGCGTGTGAAGGTGGTCGAGCTGCCGCTCTCGCGCGAGGACCTCGAGACGGACATCCGTCTCTTCGACGAGGAGCGGGCACTCAACCCGGCCAAGTGGGTCACCGAGCTGCGCAAGCGCCAGGCCAAGACCTTCCCGGAAGCCAGCTTCGGCGACTGGCGCGAGGCCCTGGAGCAGGCGGCACTGGGCATCCACCGCGATCACCCGGCGGATCTCCTGCTCGCCAGCTGTGTCCCGTACGTGAATCTGGCCGCTGCCTGGAAGCTGTGGGAAGAGGCGCGCGTTCCGTACGCCGTCGACTTCCGCGACGGTTGGTCCATCGACGTCATCGACGGCACGGAGGCCTTCTCCAAGGACTCCGAGCTGGGCCGCTGGGAACAGAAGATCCTGGAGAACGCGGTCTCCCTCTGGGTGGTCAACGACCCGATCGCGGAGCACTACCGCGCCCGCTACCCGGACTTCGCCGACCGCGTGCGGGTCGTGCGCAACGGCTACGACGCAGACAGCTCCCCGGGCCACGCCCACAAGCCCGACCTCGCCGCGGGTCTCACCTTCGGCTATCTCGGCACGGTGAACTTCACGGCCACGCACCTCGAAACGGTGCTGGACGCCTGGCGTGCGGCGCGCGAGCAGGAACCGCTGCTCGCGAACGCCCGCTTCGAGGTCCGCGGCCACATCGGCAACGGCGCCGGCCGCGGGGCAACCCGGCATGCCGAGATCCTGAAGGAGGCGGAGGCGGACGGGGTCCATTTCGGCGGACCCGCTTCCAAGGCCGAGGTGGCCGAGATCTACGCCCGCTGGGACGCCATGGTCCTCATCCTCATCGGAGGCCGCTTCGTCACCTCCGGCAAGGTATACGAGTACATGGCCACGGGGCTGCCGATCGTCTCCGCCCATGTGGTGGAGCACGACGCGTCGAACGTACTGCGGGGCCACCCGCTGTGGACGGGGGCCGTGGGCCTCGATGTCGAGGCCATGGCCGAGGCGTTCGTCCGCGCCGCGCACCTGGCGATCGACACGAGCGACGAGGCGCATGCCGAGGCGATGGCCCACGCCGACCAGTACACGCGGGAATCGCTCATGACCGTGGCGGTGCGCGAGCTGGTCGACCGGCTGGCCGCGGACGAGCCCGAGCGCGTCAGCGTCGAGGGCGCGCCCGCCCCCCTCCCCCAGAAGTCGATCGTCACCGGAGGACCCGCGTCGTGACCGACGTCCTGTTCATCGCCACCAAAAGACCCCAGCTGGGGGTCCTCACCGACTCCCTGGTGAAGTTCCGGGACCGGGGCGCCAAGCTGTACCTCGCCGGCACCTTCAAGATGGCCTCGGTCGCCGAAGATCTCACCCGCGCCGAACTGGACGGGGTCCACCAGCTGCCGCGCAATCTCAACAAGCGCAGCTCCGCCATGCGTCGCAAGGCCAAGAATTCCCCGACGGGCATGCGCGTGTGGATGCAGTCGCAGCGGGACCGCTGGCTACGTCAGCAGGCCCGCACGGCCCACGTGATCGTGGCTCTCGACCCGGGGGCGGTCTACACCGTCTGGCGGCTCGCCCAGTACAACACCACGGCCGAGGCGCACTTCGGTCTCGCTCCGGCGCTCAGGGCCGTCGACCGCATCGCGGGCGGGGCAATCCGCCCCACGGCGCTGCCTCCGGTCGCCGCCGTCGCCCAAGACGTACGACGCTCCATCAGCGGGCTTCCCGCCGCCGTGATGCGAACCGCGACCTCACGCCCCGTCATGCGCTCGACCGTGGGAGCCCGGCTCTGGCGTTCGGCCGTTACCGCCCCTGGTATGCCGGGGGCTGTTCGGGCCTCGGCCTCGCGCTACGTGGCCGAGGGTATGGAGGAGGCGGGGCGGATCAGCGGGGCGGCCATAGCTCTCAGTTCCGCGGCCGCCAAGATCCCCGATCCCGCGCTCAAGGCGCAACTGCTCCACGAGAGCGCGATGACCGAGGTCTCCAAGGGAATCAGCCCGCGTGATCTCGTCAAGGCCGTCAACGGACACCTCGCGCACGCCGACGACCAGTTCGCCAAGGGCCTGCACGAATCCGCGTCGGTGTCTCTGTACCGGGCGCTTTCTCTCGAGTTCCACCGTGTCCTGCACATCGACCAGCTGAGCTCTCCGCTGGCGCACGACGCGGAGGGCTTCGTCGCCCCGTTGCGGAATTCCCCGGCCCACCGTGCGGTCGCACGGCCCCGCGGCAGGAAGACTCCCCCCAAGAGCCCCCCGTCGGACCGACCGCTGCGGCTGCTGGTGGCCACCAGCACCAATGCCAACTTCCTCCAGCACATCCTCGCCCGGTACGGAGACCACCCCGGGGTCGAACTGCGGTTCCTGGACCTCGCCGCCCAGAAGCCGCTCAAGAGGATCGCCTGGGCCGCGCCCCAGATGCTGGAGGACAGGCTGTCCGGTGGCACGTCGGAATACCAGAGAGATGTGGAGCGGCTGATGCGGCCCCACCTCGACTGGGCGGACACGATGTTCGTCGACTGGTCGGTGGGGCCGGCGGCCATGCTGACCACGATCGATCCCGGTGACACCAGGATCGTCGTGCGGCTGCACAGCTACGAGGCGTTCACCCTCTGGCCGCACATGACCGACTTCTCCAGGGTGGACGATCTCGTCTTCGTCGCCCCGCACGTGCAGCATCTGGTGACATCGCTGGTGCCGCAACTGCGCGAGGCTTCCGCACCCCGGATGCACGTCCTGGACAACGCGATGGAGCTCGAAGGGTTCCGCCGCCCGAAGTCCGCCGATGCGCGCTTCAACCTCGGTCTCATCGGGATCAGCCAGGTCGCCAAGGACCCGCGATGGGCCGTGGACGTACTGAAGCGTGTACGCGAGCACGACGACCGTTACCGGCTTCTCCTGGTCGGCAACGACATGAACCCGAAGACGAGCAAGGCCACCGCTGACTACCTGACGCTGCTCAAGCGGGAACTGAAGCCGCTGGCAGCGTCCGGTGCCGTCGTACGTACGGGTCCCACCGACGACGTTCCGGCCGCGCTCGCCGACATCGGGGTCATTCTCAGCTCGTCGGTGCGCGAGGGGTGCCACGTGGGTCTGATGGAGGGGGCGGCCAGTGCGGCGGTGCCGGTCGTCCGCGACTGGCCCTTTTACGCCGGCAAGCCCCACAGCGCCCGCACTCTCTACCCGGAGGGCTGGGTCGTGGACTCGCCGGAAGAGGCCGCCAAGCGCATCCTCGACGTCACAGCGACCGAGGAATCCTGGCGCGAAGCCGGCAACCAGGCTTCCGAGCACGCGGTCGGGACCTGGGACTGGTCCGTCGTCCAGAAGCGCTTCGACGACCTGTTCCTGGGCTGACCACCGCTCAGCGGAATCGATACTGCGGAGGGCCCGCACCTCATCGGGTGCGGGCCCTCCGCAGTATGCGCGCGCGTTGCCGGTCAGACGAGGGCGCCGGGGTGCCGCAGGCGCCACCCCGCCCAGGCCGACTCGACCATGGTGCGTATACCGTGCCGGGCCGACCAGTCCAGCTCCCCGGCGATACGGTCCACGGAGGCGACCACCCGGGCCGGGTCCCCGGGGCGGCGGGCCTCTGCGATCGGGGGCGGGCCGGTGCGGCCGGTGACGTCGAGGATGATGCCGACCATCTCGGCGACGGAGGCTCCCTCGCCCCGGCCGATGTTCAGGACCAGTTCGGCGGACGGGTCGCCGGCCAGTCGGCGGGCCGCGGCGACGTGTGCGGAGGCGATGTCCTCCACATGGACGTAGTCACGGACGCAGGTGCCGTCCGGGGTCGGGTAGTCGTCGCCGAAGATCCGGGGGGCCTCGTCGGCCTCCAGGCGTTCGAAGACCATCGGGACCAGGTTGAAGACACCCTCGTCGGCCAGTTCCGCCGAAGCGGCCCCGGCCACGTTGAAGTAGCGCAGGGAGGCCGTGGCCATGGAGTGCGCCCGGCCGGCCGCGGCCACCAGCCACTCGCCCGCCAGTTTGGTCTCGCCGTACGGGCTGAGCGGCAGGCAGGGGGTGTCCTCGGTGACCAGGTCGACGTCGGGCATGCCGTAGACCGCCGCCGACGAGGAGAACAGGAAGCTGCGGACACCGGCCGCGGCCGCCGCTTCCAGCAGGGTGCGCAGGCCGTCGACGTTCTCGCGGTAGTAGTACAGCGGTCGTACGACGGACTCCGCCACCTGCTTCTTGCCCGCGATGTGCACGATGCCGGTCACCGCGTGGTCGGCCAGCACCCGGTCGAGCAGTTCCCGGTCCAGGACCGAGCCCACGACGAGCGGAACGCCTTCGGGAAGGCGGTCTGCGCGCCCGGTGCTGAGGTCGTCGAGGACGACGAGGCGCTCCTCGCCCGCCATCTGCGCGACGACGTGGGATCCGATGTAGCCGGCCCCGCCGGTGATCAGCCAGGTCACCGTCAGCCGCCGATGACGACGCGGCGCACGCCGGCCCAGTTCGCCGGGTCCGTGGTGCGTCGGCCGTCGACCAGGACGCGGACGTCCGGGAGGTCGGCGGCGGACAGCTCGCGGTACTCGGCGTGGTCGGCCTGGAGGATCGCGGCGGTGACGGCCTGGTTGGCGTCGTGCGGGACGAGGCCGAGGGCGGTCAGCTCCTCGGGGGTGTACATCGGGTCCGAGACGAAGGGCACCGCGCCCCGCGCCTTCAGGGCCTCGACGACGCCGAAGACGCCGGAGAACGCGGTCTCCTTGACGCCGCCGCGGTAGGCCGCGCCCAGCACCAGGACCCCGGCGCCGTCCAGGTCGCCGTAGGCGGCGGCCAGCAGGTCGACGGCGTACGCGGGCATCGCGGCGTTGGCCTCGCGGGCCGAGCGCACCACGGTCGCCTCCGGGTCGTTCCACAGGTACATCCGCGGGTAGATCGGGATGCAGTGGCCGCCGACGGCGATGCCGGGCTGGTGGATGTGGCTGTAGGGCTGGCTGTTGCAGGCCTCGATGACCTTCTTGACGTCGATGTCGTTCTGGTCGGCGAACCGGGCGAACTGGTTGGCCAGGCCGATGTTGACGTCGCGGTAGGTGGTCTCGGCGAGCTTCGCCAGCTCGGAGGCCTCCGCCGTGCCGAGGTCCCAGACGCCGTTGGGGCGGGGCAGGTCCTCGCGCTCGTCGAAGTCGAGGACGGCCTCGTAGAAGGCGACGCCGCGCTCGGCGGACGCCTCGTCGATGCCGCCGACGAGCTTGGGGTAGCGGCGCAGGTCGGCGAAGACCCGGCCGGTGAGCACCCGCTCCGGGGAGAAGACCAGGTGGAAGTCCTCGCCGGGGGTCAGGCCCGAGCCCTCGGCCAGCATCGGCGCCCAGCGGGTACGGGTGGTGCCGACCGGCAGCGTGGTCTCGTAGCTGACCAGGGTGCCGGGCTTCAGGCCCGCCGCGATGGCCTTGGTGGCGGCGTCCATCCAGCCGAAGTCGGGGGTGCCCTCGGCGTCCACGAAGAGCGGGACGACGACGACCACGGCGTCGGACGCGGCGACCGCGGCCGTGGTGTCCGTCGTGGCGGAGAGCAGGCCGGCGCCGACGGTCTCCTTGAGCAGGCGGTCGAGGTCGTGCTCGCCGGGGAACGGCTCGGTGGCCGCGTTGACGAGTTCGACGACCTTCTCGTTGACATCCGCGCCGATGACCTTGTGGCCCTTGGCGGCGAACTGCACGGCGAGCGGAAGTCCGATCTTGCCGAGCGCGACTACACAGATATTCATCGGGTTACTTCCTCTTCGACCTGGACAGCGTGCGGCGCAGCCGTGCGCCCACGCCGGACTTCGGTTCCCGCAGAGGGGCCGTCGTGATCACGAGCCGGCCCTTGGTGTTGGTGTTCGCCGCCACACGGTGGGGGTCGTTGGTCCCCCAGCGGCGTGCCAGCGGCATCGGCTGCCCTTCGGTGCGGACCGGGATCTCGTACGGGGTGCCCGCCACGTCCACGTAGAGGCGGGCGCCCCTCTTGGTGCGGGTGAGCGCCAGCGGGATACGGGCGGTCAGCAGGGTACCGCCGTCCTTCGCCGCTTCGGCGGTGAGCGTGCCGCGGCGCTCCGGGCGCGGCGCGTCCGGGGGCAGCTTGCGCGCGCCGGACTTGTCCGCGCTCTGGGGCATGGCGCCCTGGGCGAGGGCGACGACAGCCGAGGAGGTGTCGCCGGTGATGCCGGCACGCAGCCGCAGGACGCAGGCGAAGTCCGTGCCCTCCTGTTCCCAGTCGGCCGACTCCAGGCGGGTGCCGGCGGAGAGGCGGCCGGCCACCGACTCGCCGAGCACCTCGTAGTACCGCTCGTCGAGGCCGACGGCCGCGTCGCGGAACCCGGGGTAGGTGGCGAAGGCACGGCCGCCCTCCAGCAGGAAGGGCGGCGCCCCGTGCTCGGTCTCCTCCGCGATGGCGCGGGTGAGCTCGTCGACGGCGCCGCTCCGGGCGAGGCCGAAGCGCACCCGGCGCTTGACCCCGGTGCCGTCGCGCAGGCCGTCGGTGAAGTAGGCGTCCACCAGGGCGCCGACGCCTTCGCACACCTGTCGACGGGTGTCGGCGTCGAGCGTGGGAAAGTCCTTTTGCAGGAGCTTGGTCAGCTCCCAGTCGAAATGCCGCTTGAACACGGCGTCCCGCCGCGGGCCCGCGGGGATCAGGGCGGCCGTGTGCTCCATGATCCGCTGGACGCAGCGGAGCCGGGCCAGGTGGTTCGCCCGGTAGGTGATGTTGCTCGCGTCACCGCGCTTGACCGCGTAGTAGCAGGTGTAGTCGGAGATCACCGAGATCTTCCGGGCCCGGACGCATGCCTCGATGGTGAACGGCTGATCGCTGCCGACCGGCATGTCCTCGGGGAAGCGGAGTCCGTGCGTCTCGACCAGTTCCCGGCGGAAGAGCTTGGTGTTGGCCAGAGTGAAGGGCAGCTCGGAGTCGTCGAGAGTGACGTCACGGTTGCCGGTGTACAGCTTCTGGTGGACGTAGCGCCCGTTCGTGCCGACCATCTTGCCGACGACCACGTCGGACTCGTTGGCGTCGGCGCAGGCGACCATCCGCTCCAGCGCCTCCTCGCCGAGGTGGTCGTCCGAGCCGATGAAGTACACGAAGCGACCGGTCGCCAGGTCGAGGGCGCGGTTGCTCGGAGCGGCCGGGCCACCCGAGTTGGGCTGGTGGACGACGGTGAAGACGTCCGGGTACCGCTGCGCGTAGCGGTCGAGTTCCTTGCCGCTGTCGTCGGTCGAGCCGTCGTCGACCGCCACCACCTGGAGCCGCTCGTGCCCGATGCTCTGGCCCACCAGCGAGTCGAGGCACTCGGTGAGGTAGGGCATCGTGTTGTAGACGGCGACGATCACCGTGACATCGGGTGTGGTCACCTTCTGGGCCCCTCCTCCTGGTCCGTCGGGATCTGCACCGTGGTGCCGCTGGTGGCGGATTCCAGCACCGCCGCGGCCACCTCGACCGTACGAAGCCCCTGCCGCAGCGTGCAGATATCTGCGGGCTCACCCTTCACGGCATCGCGGAACAGCTCGTGCTCGACGAGCAGCGGCTCGCGCTTGGGGATGGCGTAACGGATCATGTCGCCCTCGGAGACCCCGCGGAAGGCACGCAGCGCCTCCCATTCGGTGGTGACCGCGGCGTTGGAGTGGAAGGTGAGGTCGGCGGTGAGGGTGTCGGCGATGAAGCAGCCGCGCTCGCCGGTGACCGAGGTGAAGCGTTCCTTGAGCGGGCTCAGCCAGTTGACCAGGTGGTTGACCATCGTGCCGTCGGACAGCTGGCCCACGGCGGAGACCATGTCCTCGTGCGGGCGGCCGGACTTGGAGACGGTGTGGGCGGCGATCGAGGTGTAGGCCTGGCCGGTGACCCAGCCCGTCAGGTCGATGTCGTGGGTGGCCAGGTCCTTGACCACGCCGACGTCGGCGATCCGGTGCGGGAAGGGGCCCTGGCGGCGGGTGACGACCTGGTAGACGTCGCCCAGCTCGCCGGCCTCCAGGCGGGCGCGGAGCGAGAGCAGGGCCGGGTTGCAGCGTTCGATGTGGCCGACGCCGGCCACCAGGCCGCGCGACTCGAACGCGTCGACGAGGCGGCGGGCGCCCTCGACGGTGTCGGCGAGCGGCTTCTCGATCAGGGCGCTGACACCGGCGTCGGCGAGCTGGAGGCCGACCTCCTCGTGCAGCGCGGTGGGGCAGGCCACGACGGCGTAGTCGATGCCGAGGGCGATGAGCTCCTCGACGGTGGCGAGGACGGGGGCGCCCTGGGCCCAGCCGTTCTTGTCGCCCATCGGGTCGACGACGCCGACCAGCTCGACGCCCTCCAGGCTCGCGAGGACGCGGGCGTGGTGGCGGCCCATGGAGCCGAGGCCGACGAGACCGGCCTTCAGTACGGCGCTCACAGGTTCTCTCCCAGGGAGTTCACGGCGGCGACGATCCGCTCCAGGTCGCCCTCGGTGAGCGAGGGGTGGACCGGCAGCGAGACGACCTCGGCGGCGGCCCGCTCGGTCTCGGGCAGGTCCCAGGTGCGGCCGGCCTTCTGGTCCGGCTCCCAGTAGGGCTTGAGCCGGTGGATCGGCGTCGGGTAGTAGACCGCGTTGCCGATGCCCGCCTCGGTGAGCTTCGCCATCGCGGCGTCCCGGTCGCCGCTGATCCGCACGGTGTACTGGTGGTAGACGTGCCGGGCGCCCTCGGCCACCGGCGGCGTGGTGACGGCCGGCGCGGTGATGTGGGCGTCGAGGTACGCGGCGTTGGCTCGGCGCTGCTCGGTCCACGCCTCCACCTTGCCGAGCTGTACGCGGCCGACGGCGGCGGACACGTCGGTCATCCGCATGTTGGCGCCGACGATCTCGTTGGCGTACCGCTGCTCCATGCCCTGGTTGCGCAGCAGGCGCAGGGTGCGGGCCAGCTCGGCGTCGGCCGTGGTGACCATGCCGCCCTCGAGGGAGTGCATGTTCTTGGTCGGGTAGAAGCTGAAGGTGCCGCCCGCGCCGAACGCGCCGACGGGGGTGCCGTGCAGCGCCGCGGCGTGGGCCTGGCAGGCGTCCTCGACGACGGCGAGCTTGTGCTTGTCGGCGATGGGCATGAGCTTGTCCATCGCGGCGGGGTGGCCGTAGAGGTGCACCGGCATGATCGCGGCGGTGCGCGGCGTGATCGCGGCTTCGACCGCCGCCGGGTCGAGGCCGAAGCTGTCCGGCTCGATGTCGGCGAACACCACGTCGGCGCCGACGAGGCGGACAGCGTTCGCGGAGGCGGCGAAGGAGAACGAGGGAACGATCACCTCGTCGCCGGGGCCGATGCCCAGGGCCAGCAGCAGCAGGTGCAGCGCCGAGGTCCCCGAGTTCACGGCGACGCAGTGCCGGTCGTCGACCAGACGGGAGAAGCCCTCTTCGAAGGCCGCGACCTCCGGACCCTGCACGACGCGACCACTGCGCAGCACGCGTACCGCGGCTTCGATCTCGTCTTCCCCGATGACTGGGCGGGCAGCGGGAATCGGCTGCTCGTTGATGCTCGTCATGAACGTCCTCCTTGAACACCGCAAGAGCTCGTTACCAGGCAGAGCTCCGAGGTGCGGGACGTCTTGCCGAGGCCGCGCGTAACCCCACCGGCGCGATGCCGACGCCCTGCCGAGGAATCCGACCCGGTCGGTATCTTCGCCGGGCCTTGTCACCAACCGTAGTTTTCGTGAAGAACGCTCACACGCATGGCAACCGCCGTCACATTATCAGGGATTTCTCGGCCCATTTCGGGCCCGTTAACCGGCCCCTGCATCAATTGTGAAACAAAGCAGGTGTCCCGCCCCGATGAGCTCGGAGCGGGACACCTGAAGATGAACAACCGGTTACGAATTCATCAGCCGGCCGACGACTCACCCTCCGCGGAGGGCGCGGACGCCGTTACGGACGGCGACGACTGCTCAGCGGCGACGGTCTTCTTCGTCGTCTTCTTGGCGGCCGTCTTGGCCGTCGTCTTGGCTGTCGTCTTCTTGGCGGCGGTCTTCTTCGCGGCGGTCTTCTTGGCGACCGCCTTCTTCGCCGGGGCCTTCTTGGCCGCGGCCTTGCGGGCCGTCTTCTTCGCCGGGGCCGGTTCCACGGGTCCGGACTCGGAATCCGTCATTCCGGATTCCGCCGCTCCGTCCGCTCCCTCGGCGCCCCGGACCTCGGATTCCGCGGCCTTCGGCCCGGGCGCCGAAGCAACCACGACGACCTCCGCGTCGTCCGACCCGGTGGGCGAGCCCGCGGGTGCGGTGACCTTACGGGTCACCCGGCGCCGGGCGCGCGGCGGGGCGGCCACGGGGGCCTCGGCCTCGGGGGCCTTCTCCTCCGGAACCTCCGGAGCCTCCGAGGTCTCGGGCGCCGGGGTCTCGGGCGCCGGGGTCTCGGGCGCCGGGGTCTCCGGGGTCTCGGCGGCGGGCGCCTCGACGACCGGGTCCTCGACCGCGACCGGGTCCGTCGTGGGCTCGGCCGGCCGGACCGGCTCCGCGGCCTCGGCCTGCTTCGGCGAACCCGCCGGGGCGGTCGCCTTACGGGTGGCCCGACGGCGCGGGCGCCCCTGGGGCGCGGCCTCGACCGGAGCCTCGGCGGCCTCGGGGGCCTCAGCGGCCTCCGCTGCCTCCGCGACCTTCGCGGCCGGAGCCTCGGCGGGCGCCGCCTCGACCGGCTCGGGCCGGGTCTCGGCGACGGGGGCCTCGACGGGCGGGGCGGGCGCCTCGGCCCTCGGGGCGCCGGCCGGGGCGGACGCCTTGCGGGAGGCCCGGCGACGGCCACGACCGCGCGTGGCGGCGGCCTCGGCCTCGGCGGGGCTGCCGTAGAACTCCTCGTCGGCGGCCGGTTCCAGGTCCGCCAGGGAGACCGGGGCGGCGACCTCGGCGGCCAGCTCGGCCTCCGACTCGGTCTCGGCGGTCTCGGCTGCGTGCTCGTCGTGACCGTGGCCGTGGCCGTGGTCCTGACCGTGCTCGTGGTCCTGGCCCGCGCCGCCGCGACCGCGCTTCTTGGACTTCTTGCCGCCGCCACCGCCGCCGACGGACGTCGGCTGCTCCATGTGGACGATGACGCCGCGGCCGTTGCAGTGGACGCAGGTCTCGGAGAAGGACTCCAGCAGACCCTGGCCCACCCGCTTGCGGGTCATCTGGACCAGGCCCAGCGAGGTGACCTCGGCGACCTGGTGCTTGGTGCGGTCGCGGCCCAGGCACTCCAGGAGCCGGCGCAGCACCAGGTCCCGGTTGGACTCCAGCACCATGTCGATGAAGTCGACGACGACGATCCCGCCGAGGTCGCGCAGCCGCAGCTGGCGCACGATCTCCTCGGCCGCCTCCAGGTTGTTCCTGGTGACGGTCTCCTCCAGGTTGCCGCCCTGGCCGGTGAACTTGCCGGTGTTGACGTCGACGACGATCATCGCCTCGGTCTTGTCGATCACCAGCGAACCGCCGCTGGGCAGGTAGACCTTGCGGTCCAGCGCCTTCATCAGCTGCTCGTCGATGCGGTACGTCGCGAAGACGTCGACCTCGGAGGTCCAGCGCGACAGCCGCTCCGTCAGGTCGGGCGCGACGTGCGAGACGTAACCGTGGATGGTCTCCCACGCATCGTCACCGCTGACGATGACCTTGGAGAAGTCCTCGTTGAAGATGTCGCGGACGACCCGGACGGTCATGTCCGGCTCGCCGTAGAGCAGCGTCGGCGCGTTAGAGCCGCTGGTGCCCTTCGCCTTCCGCTGGATGTCCTCCCACTGTCCCTGGAGCCGCTCGACGTCACGGCGCAGCTCGTCCTCGCTCGCGCCCTCGGCGGCGGTGCGCACGATGACGCCGGCGTCCTCGGGGACGATCTTCTTGAGGATGGTCTTGAGGCGGGAGCGCTCGGTGTCGGGCAGCTTGCGGCTGATCCCGGTCATCGAGCCCTCGGGCACGTAGACGAGGTAGCGGCCGGGCAGCGAGACCTGGCTCGTCAGACGCGCGCCCTTGTGGCCGATCGGGTCCTTGGTCACCTGGACGAGGACCGACTGGCCGGACTTGAGCGCGGTCTCGATGCGGCGCGGCCCGTGGCCCATGCCGAGCGCCTCGAAGTTGACCTCACCGGCGTAGAGGACGGCGTTGCGGCCCTTGCCGATGTCGACGAAGGCGGCCTCCATGGACGGCAGCACGTTCTGGACCTTGCCCAGGTAGACGTTGCCGACGTAGCTGGTGGCCTGCTCCTTGTTGACGTAGTGCTCGACGAGCACGTTGTCCTCGAGGACGCCGATCTGGGTGCGCTCGCCGCTCTGGCGGACCACCATCACGCGCTCGACGGCCTCGCGGCGGGCGAGGAACTCCGCCTCGGTGATGATCGGGACGCGGCGGCGGCCCTGCTCGCGGCCCTCGCGGCGGCGCTGCTTCTTGGCCTCCATACGGGTCGAGCCCTTGATGGACTGGACCTCGTCGAAGCCGGTGCCCGGCTCGCGCTCCTCCTTCTTGCGGGGCTCGCGGACCTTGACGACCGTACGCTCCGGGTCGTCGGCGGTGCCGTGGTCGGCCTCGGCGACGGCGTCACCGCTGCGGCGACGGCGACGGCGGCGACGGCGGCTGCTGCTCGAACCGGAGGCCGACGCGTCGTCGTCCTCGTCGTTCTCTTCGGCGTCGTCCTGGGCCTGGCTCCGGCCGCGGACCCGCTCGTCCTCGGAGCGGGGCTCCTCGGCGCGGGACGGCGCGGGCGCGTCCTCCTCGGCGGGCTGCTGCTCGTCGTCCGTGTCGTTGACCTCGCCACGGCGGCGGCGGCGGCCGCCACGACGGCGGCGGCGCGAGGGGCGGTCGCCGTACTCGTCGGTGTCCTCGCCCTCGTGCTCGTCCGCCTCGGCCTCGGGGGCCTCATCGGCGGGCTGCTCGGCGGGCGCCTCCACCGGAGCGGCGGGCTCGGCGGCCTGCTCGGTCACGTCGGCCTCGCCGCGGCGGCGGCGACGGCGGCGAGAGCCGCCCTGCGGCGCGGCCTCGGCGGGCGGGGCGCTCTGCTCGGCCCCGGCGGTCCGCTGCTCCTCGACCTCGTCGGCCTCGTCGTACGCCGAGGGGGAACCGGCCGCGGCAGCGGCGGCGGCCGCGGTCTCGGGGGTCTGGAACATCGGCTCGGCGAAGACCGGGGCCTGGAAGACGGCGACGGCGGGGCGCGTCGCGCGACGGCCCTTGCGCGTCGGCTCCTCGGGCTTGGTGGTGAACTCGGGACGACCGGCGGCGGCGGTGGCCCGGCGGCGCTGGCGTCCGCGCGGGGCGGCCTCCTGGACCTCCTCCGCCTCGGCGGCGAGTTCCTCGGCGACGGCGGCGGGCAGGCTCTCGCCCGCCTCGACGGGCTCCGCGGGGGTCTCGACGGGCTCGGCGGCCGGCTGCGGCGTACCGGCGGGCGCGGACGCCTTACGGGACGCGCGGCGGCGGGTACGCGGGGCCGGGGTCTCCTCCACGGCCTCCGCCCCGGCTGCCGGGGTCTCGGCGACGGGGGCCGGCTCGGTCACCGGCTCGGCGACGGGCGCGGCGGCCCCCGGCGTACCGGCCGGGGCCGAAGCGCGGCGGCGGACACGGCCGCGAGGAGCCTGTACGGGCTCCGGCTCGGCGACGGCAGCGGCGGGCTCGGCGGCCTCGACCACGGCGGCGGGCTCGGCGGCGACAGCCGGCTCGACCACGACGGCGGCCTCGGCCGCTGCCGGGGTGCCCGCGGGGGCGGTGGCCTTGCGGGAGGCGCGACGGCGGCGGGGCGCCGGGGCCTCGTCGGGGATCTCCACGGCGACCTCGGTCTCTTCCTCGGGGTCGACGGACTCGGGGTCGACGGACTCGGGGCCGAGGTCGGTGACGGGCTCCGCCGGGGTCTCCACTACCGGGGCGGGGGCCTCCACGGCCTCCGGCGCGCCCGCCGGGGCGGTCGCCTTGCGGACCGCGCGGCGGCGGGTGCGCGGCGCGGGAGCGGCGGGCTCCTCCTCGGCGGCGGCCGGAGCGGGGGTCTCGGCAGCCGGCGCGGGGGCATCGGCGGCCGGGGCGGGCCCGGTGTTCTCCACCGGCTCCGGGGCTCCGGCGGGCGCGGTGGCCTTCCGCACGGCGCGACGGCGCGTACGGGCGGGCGGGGCGGTCTCGGCGACCGTTTCCCCGGGCGTGTCGTCCGCGGCGGGGGCGGCGGCATCGGCGGCCGGTATGGCCGGCGTGACGTCCTCGGCGGGGGCCGCGGTCGCACCGGGCGGGCCCGCCGGGCGGGAAGCGGCGCGGCGCCTGCGGCGCGGCGGCAGCTTGTCCCCGGGGGTGTTCTCTTCGTTGTTCCCGGTCGTGCCGGGTTCGTTCGGCTGAGGCATGCGGGCGGTTCTCCCGTCGTGCTCCCGGGCGCCGCGTCTGATTCCGGTCCGGCACGGTCCGCAGTGGTGCGATACCGCCGTCCGGGGCGCGGGCGCCGCACGGGAGCTGATGTCTGGCTCGCCGGTTCCGTATGCGGTGTGCGTACGGCCTGGCGAAAGTCTTGTGGGTCAGTGCGCGGCCCGACCCAGGTGGCTCCCGGGTCGGAGGGCTGCGCTACAACGACCGTCCTACGCGGAACCTGAACCTTCCGGCGCCGTCGCGACGGCTGCCCCGGCGACCGCGGAACGCGCGGTCGGGGCGGCCTCGCGGTCGGGCGCGAGCGGGTCGGTCACCGTGCCGGACTCCTCGTCGAAGAGCCCCTGCGCCAGCCTCGTCACCGCAGCGGGAACGGGCGGCGCCAGGTCGGCCACAGCTCGGAGACCGGACAGGACGTCGTCGGGTCGCACGGCGGGTGTCACGTGCCGAACAACCAGGCGCAGTATCGCACAGGGCCGCTCGCCCGGCCTATCGGCCGGAGCGTCGACGACCCGCAGGTCGGCGACGGCTCCACGGGCGTCGAACGTCCGGATGCCGTTCTTCGCCTTGCGCTGGACCTCCACGGTCCCGGCGTCGTTGAAGGCGGCCACGGCGGTACGGGCGTCCTCGGGGTCGACGCCGTCCAGGCGCATCTCCCAGACGGACGCGGTGAGCCGCTCGGCCAGGCCCGAGGTCCGGGCCTCCACCGCGTCGATGATGTCGAGGCCGTCCGGCATCGACGCGTCGAGCAGTCCGCGCAGGACCTCGGGGTCCCGCGCCTCGGTGAGGGCGATCTCCAGGAACTCCGCCTCACTGCCCGTGCCGGTGGGTGCGGCATTGGCGTAGGAGACCTTGGGGTGGGGGGTGAAGCCCGCCGAGTACGCCATCGGCACCTCGGAGCGGCGCAGTGCCCGCTCGAAGGCCCGCTGGAAGTCTCGGTGGCTGGTGAACCGGAGGCGGCCGCGCTTGGTGTAGCGCAGGCGGATGCGCTGCACTGCCGGTGCGGGCGGCGGGCCTTCGGGCTGTCGCTTGCCCAGTGGTTCTTCTCCTCGGTGCGGGGCGGGCGCGGTGGCGCGCCGCCCACGAGCTTCGGGTGCCCCCCGGGTGCCGCTCCGGCTCACCCCCGCTTGACGAACTTCTCGCCGAGCGGTGGGGTCTCGGACGCCTGCGCCGCGCTGGGGACAGTCGTTGTACTACCCAGAGTACGCGCAGGGATCCCCACCGGTTCCCCGGACCAAGCGCCGCCCGTGGAGCCGCCCAACGCGCGCCACGCGTCGCGGCGTGCCCGGCGCACGGTTTCCCGGGCGGACGCGAGGGCCGCGCGGGCGGTCCGGCCCGCCTCGGCGGCGGCGCGGCGGGCCGGGGCCCACACGGAGTCGCGCAGGAAGTGGCCGACGGGGGTGCACACAGTGCGGTACGCCCAGGAGACGGGTGCGCCGATCAGGTACCGGGCGATCGTGGCGAGGGCCCGGCCGACGGCCCGGGAGAGGTATCCGGCGATCCGCCAGGCGACCTCGAACGCGGCGGCGGCCTCCCGGCCGACCGGGGCGAGGATCCGGCGGTACGTCCAGGAGGCGGGGGCGACCAGGAGGGTCATGACCAGCCAGACGAGGGCGACGCCCAGCCCGCGCCCGGTGGCCGCGGTCCCCCGCCAGAGCCGGCCCAGCGCCCAGGCGGTGCCCTGCCACAGCCTGCCCAGGACCCAGGCCGCGCCGAGGCCGAGGGGGGTGAGGACCGCCTCGTACAGCCACACCACCGGGACGATCAGTCCGTAGTGGGCGACGGGGACGATCACGTACCGCCACGCAGCCGCGAGAGGCAGGACGAGCAGGGTGATGAACAGCCAGGTCAGGCCGGTTGCAAGACCGCGTGCCGCCGGGGCCAGCAGGGCGGTGCCGATCCATCGCAGGCCGTGGCCCAGCGGGGTGAGGACGGCCCTGTACAGCCATACCGCCGCCGCGGCGATCCCGTAGCGGGCGACGGGGACGACCACGTACCGCCACAGACCGATCCAGGGCCAGAGGAGAAGGGCGACGACCAGCCAGGAGGCGGCCTTGCCCAGCGGGGTGAGGACCCAGGTGTACAGCCAGGTCAGCGGGGTCGTGACGAGGGTGTCGAGGAGCCGTGCCAGCGCCCGGCCCAGCGGGCGCAGCAGAACACGGTCGGCGGCGTGCCAGAGGGCGGTGAGCGCGTCCCAGACCATGCGGACGGGCAGGACGAGCACCACGACCACGATCCGCACCGGGATCCTGATCAGCGTGGTCAGCACGCCTTCGCCGGGCTCGTACCCCTGGGGGGCCTGGTGCTTGCCGTAGTCCATGCCGTCAAGGACGCGTCAGGCCCGGTCCGGGGTTGCCGGCCGGGCCTGACGTCACCGTGTTGTCACACGGAACACGCGAGGGCTATTTGTTGACGACGCTGAGCGGCAGGAGCTTCTTGCCGGTCGGGCCGATCTGGATGTCCAGGTCGAGCTGCGGGCAGACGCCGCAGTCGAAGCAGGGGGTCCAGCGGCAGTCCTCGACCTCGGTCTCGTCGAGCGCGTCCTGCCAGTCCTCCCAGAGCCAGTCCTTGTCCAGGCCGGAGTCGAGGTGGTCCCAGGGCAGGACCTCCTCGTAGGTGCGCTCGCGGGTGGTGTACCAGTCGACGTCGACCCCGAACGCGGGCAGCGTCTTCTCGGCGCAGTTCATCCAGAGGTCGTAGCTGAAGTGCTCGCGCCAGCCGTCGAAACGGCCGCCGGACTCGTAGACCTCGCGGATGACGGAGCCGACGCGGCGGTCGCCGCGCGACAGGAGGCCCTCGACGATACCGGGCTTGCCGTCGTGGTAGCGGAAGCCGATGGAGCGGCCGTACTTCTTGTCGCCGCGGATCTTGTCGCGGAGCTTCTTCAGCCGGGCGTCGGTGTCCTCGGCGCTGAGCTGCGGGGCCCACTGGAAGGGGGTGTGCGGCTTGGGGACGAAACCGCCGATGGAGACCGTGGCGCGGATGTCGTTCTGGCCGGAGACCTCCCGGCCCTTGGCGATGACGTTGACCGCCATGTCGCCGATCTGGAGGACGTCCTCGTCGGTCTCGGTGGGCAGGCCGCACATGAAGTACAGCTTCACCTGACGCCAGCCGTTGCCGTACGCGGTGGCGACCGTCCGGATCAGGTCCTCCTCCGAGACCATCTTGTTGATGACCTTGCGCATGCGCTCGGAGCCGCCCTCGGGGGCGAAGGTGAGGCCGGAGCGGCGGCCGTTGCGGGTCAGCTCGTTGGCCAGGTCGACGTTGAACGCGTCGACCCGGGTCGAGGGCAGCGAGAGGCCGACCTTGTCCTCGGTGTAGCGGTCGGCGAGGCCCTTGGCGATGTCGCCGATCTCGCTGTGGTCGGCGGAGGAGAGCGAGAGCAGACCGACCTCCTCGAAGCCGGTCGCCTTGAGACCCTTCTCGACCATCTCGCCGATGCCGGTGATGCTTCGCTCCCGCACGGGGCGCGTGATCATGCCGGCCTGGCAGAAACGGCAGCCGCGGGTGCAGCCGCGGAAGATCTCCACGGACATCCGTTCGTGCACGGTCTCCGCGAGCGGGACGAGCGGCTGCTTGGGGTAGGGCCACTCGTCGAGGTCCATCACCGTGTGCTTGGAGACCCGCCACGGCACGCCGGACCGGTTGGGCACGACGCGGCCGATCCGGCCGTCGGGGAGGTACTCGACGTCGTAGAAGCGCGGGACGTAGACCCCGCCGGTCTTCGACAGCCGGAAGAGCACCTCGTCACGGCCGCCGGGGCGGCCCTCGGCCTTCCAGGCGCGGATGATCTCGGTGATCTCCAGGACGGCCTGCTCGCCGTCGCCGACGACCGCGCAGTCGATGAAGTCCGCGATCGGCTCGGGGTTGAACGCGGCGTGGCCGCCCGCGAGGACGATCGGGTGGTCGATGTCACGGTCCTTGGACTCCAGCGGGATGCCCGCGAGGTCCAGGGCGGTGAGCATGTTGGTGTAGCCCAGCTCGGTGGAGAAGCTCAGCCCGAAGACGTCGAACGCGCCGACGGGGCGGTGGCTGTCCACGGTGAACTGCGGCACGCCGTGCTCGCGCATCAGCGCTTCGAGGTCGGGCCAGACGCTGTACGTGCGCTCGGCGAGGACGCCCTCGCGCTCGTTGAGCACCTCGTAGAGGATCATGACGCCCTGGTTGGGGAGTCCGACCTCGTAGGCGTCGGGGTACATGAGGGTCCAGCGGACGTCGCAGCTGTCCCACTCCTTGACGGTGGAGTTCAGCTCACCGCCGACGTACTGGATGGGCTTCTGCACATGCGGGAGCAGAGCTTCGAGCTGTGGGAAGACCGATGCGGCAGACATCTCGCGAACCTTCGTGAGCCGGCAGGGGTGACCATCCAGCGTACCCCGGTCCTCACCGCTTCAGATCCGCGCGCAGTCCGGGGGCGCCGGCGCGGGCCCAGACCCCGGGCAGTTCGCGCTCGCGGGCCTCGGCCGCGGCCTCCTCCTGCCCGTACAGCAGTCCCCAGGTGAACGCGGTCTCCCCCGCCGCGTGCGACTGGATCGCGAGCATGCGCAGGGCCTCGCGGGCGACGACGCTGTCCTGATGGTCGCCGAGGACGGACTGCACGGCCTTCACACGCTTGGCGAAGCGCTTGGCGGGCTTGCCGAGTGAGGGGCGGGCCGCCTCGCCCGCGTACCGGGCGCGTTTGGCGGCCTTGCGGGCCTCGTGCATCGCCGTGTCCCGCCCGGGACCCGGGGGTTGCTCCAGAGCGTGGCTCATCCGGCGCGCGAGCTTCTTGTCGTCCTTGAGGACCGCCTTGGGCAGGACCTTGCCGGGTGCGCGGCCGGCGGCCGGGCGCAGGGGCGGGTCGGCGCTCAGCGCGTCGAGGGCGTCCAGGAGGTCCAGATACCGCTTCCCGTCCAGTACGTCGATGATCCTGCGGCGCGATCCGGTGCGGCGGGCGGCCGACCAGACGCGGAGGCGGCCTCGGACCGGGCCGAGCGTCAGGGCGGCGGGCAGGGCCTCGACGCGTGAGCCGAGGCGCTCCTCCAGGACCTCCTGGTCGCGGTCGAGGCCCAGTTCGGCGGCGAGCCACTTGAGCTCCGCGCCGATGGGGTCGGTGACCTCGCGGTCGAGGATCCTCCGGTGGGTCTTGAAGGTGCTGCGCAGTCGGCGGGTGGCGACGCGCATCTTGTGCACGGAGTCGGGCAGGTCGCGGCGGACGGCGGGGTCGAGGCGGACGATCGTGGCGATCTGCTTCCGTACGTAGGCGAGGACGTGGTCGCCCGCGGTGTACGTCGTCGGCTTCGGGGTTCCCGTGTCGTCGGGGTTCAGGTTCGTCTCCGCCAGCGCCCTGGCGAGCTTCGACGAGGATTCCGCAGAACGGATCCCCGCCTTGCGCAACCTCTTCTCGACGGCGTCCAGGATCGCGGGGTCTCCGTCGTCGGCCAGCTCGACCTCGATCTCGGTCCAGGCGGCGGTGGCGCCGCTCCCCTCCCCCGCGAGGCGCTCCGCGAGCACCGCGTCGACGCTGACCTCGGCGAGGAGGGTCCCGTCGGCGGCCAGCAGGTGGTGGACGTCACGGGAGGAGAGCAGCCGGACGACGGGGACGAGCTCCGCGTGGCGGACCCGGGAGCGGAGCAGTGCCGCCAGCGGGGGCGGCACCGCGTCGGAGAGCGGCTCGTGGATCTCGTCCCGTACGCCGACGGCGACGGGGAACTTCGCGTGCCAGCCCTCGTCGGCCCCGCCGGTCCTGCGGCGCAGGGTGAGGGAGTCGGCGGCGAGGCGGAGGTCGTGGGTGTCCCAGTAGACGGCGTCCAGCTCGGTCCGGCCGTGCGGGACGGCCCGGTCGACCCCGGCCGCCCGGGTCAGGTCGGGCAGCCGGGTGTCGTCGGTGGCTTCGTACTTCCGCTCGATCTCGCGCTTGGTGTCCGCCATGTACGGACACCTACCCGCGTGTGCCGGGTTCAGGCGGACATCGGCCGTTGCACCCGGATGGACTGGAGCAGCCCGATCGCCACCCAGACGGCGAACATCGAGGACCCTCCGTAGGAGACGAAGGGCAGCGGCAGCCCGGCGACCGGCATGATGCCGAGCGTCATGCCGATGTTCTCGAAGGACTGGAAGGCGAACCAGGCGATGATCCCGGCGGCGACGACCGTGCCGTACAGCTCGGTGGTCTCGCGGGCGATCCGACAGGCGCGCCACAGGACGACGCCCAGGAGCACGATGATCAGTCCCGCGCCGAGGAAGCCCAGCTCCTCGCCGGCGACGGTGAAGACGAAGTCGGTCTGCTGCTCGGGCACGAACTGACCGGTGGTCTGGGTGCCTTCGAAGAGGCCGGTGCCGGTGAGTCCGCCGGAGCCGATCGCGATGCGGGCCTGGTTGGTGTTGTAGCCGACGCCCGCCGGGTCGAGCGCGGGGTTGGCGAAGGCGGCGAAGCGGGCGATCTGGTAGTCGTCGAGCAGGCCGAGCTGCCAGATGGCGACGGCTCCGGCCACGCCCGCGCCGAGGAGGCCGAAGACCCAGCGGTTGGAGGCGCCGGAGGCCAGCAGGACACCGAGGACGATGACGGCCATGACCATCACCGAGCCGAGGTCCGGCATGAGCATGACGATGGCCATGGGGATGGCCGCGAGGCCCAGCGCCTTCGCGACGGTCCGGTGGTCCGGGTGGGCCTGGTCGCCCGCGTCGACGCGGGCCGCCAGCAGCATCGCCATCACGAGGATGATGGTGATCTTGGTGAACTCGGAGGGCTGGATCGAGAAGCCCGCGGGAAGCTTGATCCACGCGTGGGCGCCGTTGACCGTGGTGCCGAGCGGGGTGAGGACCGCCAGGACCAGCAGCACCGAGATGCCGTAGAGGATGGGGACGGCCCCGCGCAGCGTGCGGTGGCCGAGCCAGATCGTGCCGATCATCAGGGCGAGGCCGATGCCGGTGTTGAGGGCGTGCCTCAGGAGGAAGAAGTACGGGTCGCCCTGGGTGAGGTGGTCCCGGTTGCGGGTCGCGGACCACACGAGCAGCGCGCCGAGGAACGACAGCGCGAGCGCGGCCCCGAGCAGCGGCCAGTCCAGCCGCCGCGCGAGGGAGTCGCGGGCGGTCAGCTTGGCCCAGGAGCCCTCGTCGGGGCCGTAGCGGGAGACGGAGAATCCACCTGCCATCAGGGCTGCCTCCCGTTCGACGCCGGCGATCCGGTGAGTCCGGGCTGCCCTCCGGGCGGCAGGGGCAACTGGGGTTCCTGTCCGCCCGGCTGCTGCTGGGGTTCGGCCGGAGTGGGGTCGTAGGGCTTGACCTTGGGGGCGTAGATCGAGCCGTCGGGCTGGATCTTCGGCAGCGCCTTCTGGGGCTTCGGCAGCAGGGCCTTCTCTTTGTCCTGGTTGCCCTCGGCGTCGAGGCCGTAGAGCGCGTCGTAGATCTTGCGGACGGCGGGCCCGGAGGAGCCGGAGCCGGTGCCGCCCTGGGAGATCGTCATGACGATCGTGTAGTCGTCGGTGTAGGTCGCGAACCATCCGGTGGTCTGCTTGCCGTACACCTGGGCGGTACCGGTCTTGGCACGCATCGGGATCTTGTCCTGCGGCCAGCCGCCGAACCGCCAGGCGGCGGTGCCGCCGGGCTCGACCACCGAGCGCAGCCCCTTGTCGAGGTCCTTGATGGTCTGGGCGCTGACCGGCAGCTTGCCGCTGACCTTGGGCTTGATCTCCCGGACGCTCTTGCCGTCCGGGCTGATCACGGCCTTGCCGACGGTGGGCTCGTGGAGGGTGCCGCCGTTGCTGATGGCGGCGTAGGCGGTGGCCATCTGGATGGGCGTGACGAGCACGTCACCCTGGCCGATCGAGTAGTTGATGCTGTCGTAGGCCTTGAGCTGGTTGCCTTCGAGGCAGCTCTCGTACGCGATCTGCTGGACGTAGGTGCCGCCCTTCTTGCCCTCCTTGCACCAGGCGTCCTTGTTGGCCTCCCAGAAGTCCTGCTTCCACTGGCGGTCCGGGATGCGGCCCTTGACCTCGTTGGGCAGGTCGATGCCGGTCTCGGAGCCGAGGCCGAAGTCACGCGCGGTGCGGTAGAACCAGTCCTTGGCGTCCTTCTTCGGCTTTATGCCGCCGTCCTTCGCCCACTCCTCGTGGCCGAGACGGTAGAAGACGGTGTTGCAGGAGTACTTGAGCGCGTCGCCGAGGGTGATGGGACCGTGCCCCTGGGACTCGAAGTTGGCGAAGGTCTGGTTGCCCAGGCTGTAGGAGCTGCTGCACTGGTAGAGGTCGTCGAAGTCGTGACCGGCGCGCACGGCGGCGCTCGCCGACACCACCTTGAAGATCGAGCCCGCGGGGGCCTGGCCCTGGATGCCCCGGTTGAGCAGCGGGTAGTTGGACTTCTTGCTGGTGAGCTTGGCGTACTGCTTGCCGGAGATGCCGCCGACCCAGTCGTTGGGGTCGTAGTCGGGCTGGGAGGCCATGGACACGATGCGGCCCGTCTTGGACTCCATCACGACGACGGCGCCGGAGTCGGCCTCGTACTTCCGGCCGGTGATCTTGTCGGTCTCCTGGCGGACGGTCTTCATCGCCTGGGCGAGCTCGTACTCGGCCACCGCCTGGACCCGGGCGTCGAGGCTGGTGACGAGGCTGGAGCCGGCCACCGCCGGGTCGCTCTCCGCCTCGCCCATGACGCGGCCGAGGTTGTCGACCTCGTAGCGGGTGACGCCCGCCTTGCCGCGCAGCTCCTTGTCGTACGTGCGCTCCAGGCCGGAGCGGCCGACCTGGTCGGAGCGGAGGTAGGGCGACGGGCCGTCCTGCGCCTTCTGGATCTCCTCGTCGGTGACGGGCGAGAGATAGCCGAGGACCTGCGCGGTCCTCGCCTTGCCGGGAGCGGCGTAGCGGCGTACGGCGGTGGGTTCGGCGGTGATGCCGGGGAAGTCCTCGGCGCGCTCGCGGATCTGGAGGGCCTGCTGGGTGGTGGCCTCGTCGGTGACCGGGATCGGCTGGTAGGGCGATCCGTTCCAGCAGGGCTGGGGGGTCTTGGAGTCGCAGAGGCGGACCTTGTCCCGGACGTCCTGCGCCTTCATGTCCAGGACGTCGGCGAGGCGGGTGAGGACGCCGACGCCGTCGTCCTTCATCTTCAGCAGCTCGGTGCGGCTCGCGGAGACGACGAGACGGGTCTCGTTGTCGGCGAGCGGTACGCCGCGGGCGTCGAGGATCGAGCCGCGCACGGCGGGCTGGACGACCTGCTGCACCCCGTTGCCCGCGGCTTCGGCGGTGTACTCGTCGCCGTTGCGGATCTGGAGGTACCACAGGCGCCCGCCGAGGGTGAGCAGCAGCGAGAAGACGAGGACCTGGATGACGATGAGCCGGATCTGGACCCGCTGGGTCCGCCCGGTCTCGGGAATGTTGCTCACGCGGTGCCCCCTGGGGTGGTCCTGCTGGGGGTGCGGGGGTCGCCCCCCGGGAAGTACAGCCTCACGGAGCGCCCCCGGCCTCCTCGGTCGCGTACGGCTTCACAGTCGCTTGACCCCCTTGATCCTGCCCGCGCGGGCGGCGCGGTTGCGGGCGGCCTTGACGCGCAGCCCGCCGCGCTGGGTGCCGATCCTCAGACCGGTGCCCGAGGCGAGCCAGCCGGCGGCGACGTCGTTTCCGCCGGAGGAGGCCTCGGCGATCGGATCGTTCTCGGTGCGTCTGGCCAGCGCCATGATGAGCGGCACCACGAAGGGCGCCAGCAGCAGGTCGTAGACCGCGGCCGTGAACAGCAGGCTGCCCAGGCCCACATGGCGGGCGGCGGTGTCGCCGACGAGCGCGCCGACGCCCGCGTACAGCAGGGTCGAGCCGATCGCGGCGGCGACGACCACGGCCATCGGGGCGAAGGCCGACTTCAGCTGCCCGTTCTCCGGGCGGATCATGCCCGCGAGGTAGCCGATGACGCAGAGCACCAGGGCGTAGCGCCCGGCGGCGTGGTCGGCGGGCGGGGCGAGGTCCGCGAGGAGGCCCGCGCCGAAGCCGATGAGGGAGCCGCTGACCGGCCCGTACACGAAGGCGAGCCCGAGGACGGTGAGGAGCAGCAGGTCGGGGACGGCCCCGGGGAGCTGGAGGCGGGCGAGGACGGAGACCTGGACGACGAGGGCGATGACGACCAGGACGGTGGAGAGCAGAGTCCGGTTGATGCGCATGGGGATCAGCTCTACTCCTGGTCGTTGGCCGCGTTGTCGGGTTGGGCGTTGCCCTGCTGGTCGCCTGCCGCGTCACCGGCGGCGTCGCCGCCCGGCTCCTCGTTGATGTTGCCGACGACCTTGCCGGATCCGTCCACCAGGTCCCCGTTGGGCTGCACCGTGACGGTGACCGTGGGGGTCGGCTTCGGCTTCTTCTTGACGGGCTGCTTGGGCAGGACCATGTCGCGCGGGTCCTCGCGGGGCGCCTGGACGACGACGCCGACGATGTCGAGCTTGGTGAACCCGACGTACGGCTTCACGTAGACGGTCCGGGTCAGCGCGCCGCCGGAGGGGTCGACGCGGACGACCTCGCCGACCGGAACGCCGGGCACGAAGGGCTTGTCCTTGCTGGAGCCGAAGGTGACCAGCCGGTCGCCGGCCTTCACCTTGGCCTTGCCGTTGAGGAACTGCACCGACAGCGGGCGCGAGCCCTGGCCGGTGGCGAAGCCGAGCTCGTCGGTCTTCTCCATCCGGGTGCCGACGGTGAAGTCGGGGTCGTTGGCGAGCAGGACCGTCGCGGTGCTGGGGCCGACGGTGGTGACCCGGCCGACCAGCCCCTCCCCGTTGAGGACGGTCATGTCGCGGCGGATGCCGTCGTCGGCCCCGGCGTCGATGGTGACCGTCCAGGAGAAGCCCTGGGCCGCTCCTATGGCGATGACCTCGGCGCCCTTGATGCCGTACCGTCCGGTGCCCGCGTTCTTCAGCATCGCGTCGAGCTGGCGGACCCGGCTGTCGGTGCGGTCGTCGCTGCCGAGCTTGGCCTTCAGCTCGGCGTTCTCCAACTCCAGGGTGGAGATCCGGTCGTGCCGGTTGCCGGAGTCCCGTACCGCGCCTATGGCGTTGCCCACCGGGTCGACCGCTGCCGCCACGCCGTTCTCGACCGGTCCGAAGACGGTGGCCGCGGCCTGCCGCGCGCCGTCGACCGGTGACTCCTCGCCGCCTCGGATATCGACCGTGATCAGGGCGAATGCGATGGCGATCAGCAGCACCAGGAGCAGCCGGCTCTCTCGTGTGTCCCTCACGTGCGGCGGCCGTGCCTTCCTCGTCGGAATGTTCGTGCCTGTGTGTACGTGGCTGTACGTGGCTTCCGCCGCGTCGATGTGTCTCCGCGTCGGAACAGGTACAGCAACGATCTATATCAACGATCCGGCGGGCGGAGCGTCAGCGTCCGCTCGCCGGATCGGGTGATGTCCCCGGAGGGCACCTCCCGTAGTGCTCTAGCGGCGGGGCTGGGCGTCCAGCACCTGCTGGAGCGCCTCGAACTCCTCGACGCACTTGCCGGAGCCGAGCGCCACCGAGTCCAGCGGGTCCTCGGCGATGTGGATCGGCATGCCCGTCTCGTGGCGCAGCCGCTCGTCCAGACCGCGCAGCAGCGCGCCGCCGCCGGTGAGGACGATGCCGCGGTCCATGATGTCGCCGGACAGCTCGGGCGGGCACTTGTCGAGCGTCGTCTTCACGGCGTCGACGATCGCGTTGACCGGTTCCTCGATGGCCTTGCGGACCTCGGCGGCCGAGATGACGACCGTCTTGGGCAGCCCGGAGACCAGGTCGCGGCCGCGGATCTCGGTGTGCTCGTCCTTCTCCAGGTCGAAAGCCGAACCGATGGTGATCTTGATCTGTTCGGCGGACCGCTCACCGAGGAGGAGTGAGTACTCCTTCTTGATGTGCTGGATGATCGCGTTGTCCAGCTCGTCACCCGCGGTGCGGATCGACTGGGCGGTGACGATGCCGCCGAGCGAGATCACGGCGACCTCGGTGGTGCCGCCGCCGATGTCCACGACCATGTTCCCGGTGGCCTCGTGGACCGGCAGGCCCGAACCGATGGCCGCGGCCATGGGCTCCTCGATGATGTGCACCTGGCGCGCGCCGGCCTGCGTGGACGCCTCGATGACGGCGCGGCGCTCGACCCCGGTGATACCGGAGGGCACACAGACGACGACGCGGGGGCGGGCCAGGTAGCGACGCTTGTGGATCTTGAGGATGAAGTAGCGGAGCATCCGCTCCGTGATCTCGAAGTCGGCGATCACGCCGTCCTTCAGGGGCCGCACGGCAACGATGTTGCCCGGCGTGCGCCCGATCATCTTCTTGGCCTCGGAGCCGACCGCCAGAATTCCGCCGGTGTTGGTGTTGATGGCCACGACGGACGGCTCGTTCAGAACGATGCCGCGCCCCCTGACGTACACCAGCGTGTTGGCAGTCCCGAGGTCGATAGCCATGTCACGGCCGATGAACGACATTGAGTTCCCCTTGTTCCCCATGAGGATGCGTCGGGCCTTCCCAGGTAGCGAAGATGGCTTGTTCTGGTAGGCGAGGTTGGCGCTGCGGGCGTGGAAGCTTCCATCGTAGTGCCGTATACACGGACACAGCGCGAGGGTCCTTCGCCAGTGTGAGCGGAACGGGTGCCCGTTCTACCCATGGTGACGTTACGTCGGAGGGATGCGTTCCCGCGATACCAAACCCTATGCGGAGGGGCGACCGAATTACTTCGGTCGCCCCTCGCGTACAGCGCTGTTTGGCCGATCGGGTCAGGAGAGTCCCGGGAAGAAAAGCTTCAGTTCCCGCTCCGCGGACTCCTCGGAGTCCGAGGCGTGGATGAGGTTCTCCCGGGTGATCGTGCCGAAGTCACCGCGGATGGACCCGGGCGCGGCGGCGATCGGGTCGGTGGGGCCGGCCAGGGCGCGGACGCCCTCGATGACCCGCTCGCCCTCGGCCACCAGGGCGACGACGGGGCCGGACTTCATGAACTCCATGAGCGGCTCGTAGAACGGGCGGCCCTGGTGCTCGCCGTAGTGCTGCTCCAGCGTCTCGTGGTCCAGCGTGCGCAGCTCCAGCGCGGTGATCCGCCAGTCGGCCTTGCGCTCGATGCGGCCGACGATCTCGCCGATCAGGCCACGGCGGACCGCGTCGGGCTTGAGCAGGACGAGAGTGCGCTGAGTCATGTACGGCTCCTTGCAAGGCCAGGCATACGGGTGCGGTGAGGGCGAGATTACAGGGGTCCGGAGGCGGGTCCGCGCCCGGGTTCACCCAGGGTCACCTTCGGGCCCCGGATTTCCGGGGCCCGGGGGCAAGCGTGCCGGGCGGGCCCGGCACGATCCGGACCTCCGGACAGGAGGCCCGGCCGAGGGGCTCAGGCCGTGGCCTCTCCGGCTTCCTGCTGGGCCGCCCAGTGGGCCTTGGCCTCGTCGACCTTGCGGCCGTAATGGACCGAGGCCCACCACAGGCCGCCGAAGGCCAGGCCCAGGACGAACATCATCGGGACCACGAACCCGCTCAGGACCAGTGCGGCCTGGAGCGCCCAGCCCAGCTGGACGCCGCCGGGCCGGGTGATCATTCCGCACAGCAGCACGGACAGGGCCATGCCGATGCCGCACACCGTCCAGACCAGGGCCATGGAGGCGTCGTCCAGCTTCATCGCGACGAGACCGGCGAAGCCGATCACGAAGAACTCGCCGATCAGCGTCGAGGCGCAGAGCGTCCGCATCCTTCTGTTCAGCCCCTTCCCAGCAGCAGCCGGGCTTCGCCGACCGTGATCACGGATCCGGTCACCAGCACTCCGGCGCCCGCGTACTCGTCTTCCTCCTCGGCCAGCGTGATCGCCGCCTCCAGCGCGTCGTCGAGCCGCGGCTCGACCTGGACCCGGTCGTCGCCGAAGACCTCGACGGCGATCGCGGCCAGCTCGTCCACGTCCATCGCGCGGGCGGTGGAGTTCTGCGTGACGACGATCTCGGCGAAGATCGGCTCGAAGGCCTCCAGGAGCCCGCGGGTGTCCTTGTCGCCACTCGTGCCGACCACGCCGATCAGCCGGGAGAAGCTGAACGCCTCGGAGATGCCGTCCGCCGCCGCCTTGGCCCCCGCCGGGTTGTGCGCGGCGTCCAGCACAACGGTCGGGCTGGAGCGCACGACCTCCAGGCGGCCGGGCGAGAGCACCGAGGCGAACGCCTTGCGGATCGCGTCGATGTCGAGGGAGCGGGCCTGCTCGGCGCCGATGCCGAAGAACGCCTCGACGGCGGAGAGCGCGACGGCCGCGTTGTGCGCCTGGTGGGCCCCGTAGAGCGGGAGGAAGATGTCCGTGTACTCGCCACCGAGGCCACGCAGCGTCAGGAGCTGTCCGCCCACCGCGATCTCGCGGGAGGTGACACCGAACTCCATGCCCTCGCGGGCCACGGTGGCGTCGACCTCGACGGCCTTCTTGAGCATCACCTGCGCGGCGTCCACCGGCTGCTGCGCCAGGATGACCGTGGCGCCCTGCTTGATGACCCCGGCCTTCTCGCCGGCGATCTCGGCCGGAGTGGTGCCGAGCCGGTCTGTGTGGTCGAGCGAGATCGGGGTGACGACGGCGACCGTGGAGTCGATGACGTTGGTGGCGTCCCAGGTGCCGCCCATGCCGACCTCGACGACCGCCACGTCGACGGGCGCGTCGGCGAAGGCCGCGTACGCCATGCCGGTGAGGACCTCGAAGAAGGAGAGCCGGTAGGGCTGCTGGGCGTCGACCATCTCGACGTACGGCTTGACGTCCTCGTACGTCTCGATGAAGCGCTCGGGCGTGATCGGGGAGCCGTCCAGGCTGATCCGCTCGGTGATCGACTGGACGTGCGGGGAGGTGTAGCGGCCGGTGCGCAGCTCGAAGGCGTTGAGCAGGGCCTCGATCATGCGGGCCGTGCTGGTCTTGCCGTTGGTACCGGTGATGTGGATGGAGGGGTAGGCGCGCTGCGGCTCGCCGAGGACGTCCATCAGCGCGGCGATGCGCGTGACGGACGGCTCCAGCTTGGTCTCGCCCCAGCGTCCGGCGAGCTCCTGCTCCACCGCGCGCAGCGCCCGGTCGGTCTCGGGGTCGGCCGGGCGGGCCGGGACCGCTTCGCCCTGGGGCTGACCCGAGTGGGCGCGCAGTGTGCGGCTCCCGGCCTCGATCACCGCCAGGTCGGGGTCGCGCTGGGTCGCCTCGTCGACGATCTCCTCGAAGGTGTCGTCGGGATCGGGCGCGTCGTGCCGGTCTGAAGGGCGGGGCTCACTCACGCGCCCAGTCTACGGATGGGCGCCGACAACGCGCGCAGCGCCCGGCGGAGTGGGGCCGGGCGGGCCACGGAGGGCGTACGGCGAAGCCCCCGCTCCCCCGGTCGGTCGGGGGTGCGGGGGCTTCGGCCTCAGGACATCAGCTCTGCGGGAGGGCCGCCAGCTGGGCGCCGATCCGCTCGATGTCGGCCTCGGCCTTGGAGAGCCGGCCACGGATCTTGTCGACCACGTTGTCCGGGGCCTTGGCGAGGAAGGCCTCGTTGCCGAGCTTGCCCTCCGCCTGGGCCTTCTCCTTCCGCGCGGCCTCCAGGTCCTTCGTGAGGCGCTTGCGCTCGGCCGGCACGTCGATGGTGCCGGACAGGTCCAGGGCGACAGTGGCCCCGGCGACCGGGAGGGAGGCGGTGGCGCTGAAGCCCGTTCCGGCCGCTTCCAGACGCAGCAGCTGGCGGATGGCCGCCTCGTGCGGGACGAGCGAGGTACCGACGAGGGTCAGCTCGGCGGGGACCTTCTGCCCGGGCTTGAGCCCCTGGTCGCCCTTGAAGCGGCGGACCTCGGTGACGACCTGCTGGACCAGCTCGATCTCCTTCTCGGCCGCCTCGTCGCGGAAGCCGGAGTCGGCGGGCCAGTCGGCGACGACCACGGACTCGCCGCCGGTCAGCGTGGTCCACAGCGTCTCCGTGACGAACGGGACGATCGGGTGGAGCAGGCGCAGGGTGACGTCGAGGACCTCGCCGAGGACCCGGCCGGAGACCTTGGCCTGCTCGCCGCCCGCGAAGAACGTCGTCTTGGACAGCTCGACGTACCAGTCGAAGACCTCGTCCCACGCGAAGTGGTACAGCGCGTCGGAGACCTTGGCGAACTGGAAGTCGTCGTAGTACCGGTCGACGTCGGCGACGGTCTGGTTGAGGCGCGACAGGATCCAGCGGTCGGTGGCCGTCATCGCGGAGGGGTCCGGGAGCGGTCCCTCGATCGTCGCACCGTTCATCAGGGCGAAACGGGTGGCGTTCCAGATCTTGTTGGCGAAGTTGCGGGAGGCCTTGACCCAGTCCTCGCCGATCGGGACGTCGGCGCCCGGGTTGGCGCCGTTGGCCAGGGTGAACCGGACGGCGTCGGAGCCGTAGGCGTCCATCCACTCGATCGGGTCGACCGCGTTCGGGTTGGACTTCGACATCTTCTTGCCGAACTCGTCGCGGACCAGGCCGGTGAGGGCGACCGTCTTGAAGGGCACCTCGCCGTCCATCGCGTACAGGCCGAACATCATCATCCGGACGACCCAGAAGAAGATGATGTCGTGGCCGGTGAGCAGGACGTCCGTGGAGTAGAACTTCTGCAGGTCCGGCGTCTGTTCCGGCCAGCCGAGCGTGGAGAAGGGCCACAGGCCCGAGGAGAACCAGGTGTCCAGGACGTCCTCGTCCTGGGTCCAGCCCTCGCCGGTGGGCGCCTCGTCGTCGGGGCCGACACAGACGACCTCGCCGTTCGGCCCGTACCAGACGGGGATGCGGTGGCCCCACCAGAGCTGGCGCGAGATCGTCCAGTCGTGGAGGTTGTCGACCCAGTCGAAGTACCGCTTCTCCATGTCCTTGGGGTGCAGGGTGACCCGCTCGTCGCGGACCGCGTCACCGGCGGCCTTGGCGAGCGTCTCGACCTTGACCCACCACTGGAGGGAGAGCCTCGGCTCGACGGTGGTCTTGCAGCGGGAGCAGTGCCCGACGGAGTGGACGTACGGGCGCTTCTCCGCGACGACACGCCCCTGTTCGCGCAGCGCGGCGACGATGGCCGAGCGGGCCTCGAAGCGGTCGAGCCCCTGGAAGGGACCGGGCACGGTGATGACACCGCGCTCGTCCATGACCGTGAGGGACTCCAGGTCGTGGCGCTGGCCGATCGCGAAGTCGTTCGGGTCGTGCGCCGGGGTCACCTTGACGGCGCCGGTGCCGAACTCCGGGTCGACGTGGGTGTCGGCGACGACCGGGATGGTGCGGTCGGTGAGCGGCAGCTTGACGCGCTTGCCGATGAGGTGGGCGTAGCGCTCGTCGTCGGGGTGGACGGCGACGGCGGTGTCGCCGAGCATCGTCTCGACCCGGGTGGTGGCGACGACCAGGGTCTCGTCGCCCTCGCCGTACTTCAGGGAGACGAGCTCGCCGTCGTCCTCCTGGTAGTCCACCTCGATGTCCGAGATGGCGGTGAGGCAGCGCGGGCACCAGTTGATGATGCGCTCGGCGCGGTAGATGAGACCGTCGTCGTAGAGGTCCTTGAAGATCTTCTGGACGGCGCGGGAGAGGCCCTCGTCCATGGTGAACCGTTCGCGCGACCAGTCGAGGCCCGCGCCCAGGCGGCGCAGCTGGCCGAGGATCCGGCCGCCGTACTCTTCCTTCCACTGCCAGACCCGCTCGACGAAGGCGTCGCGCCCGATGTCGTGGCGGGACTTGCCCTCCTCGCCGAGCTGCTGCTCGACCTTGTTCTGCGTGGCGATGCCCGCGTGGTCCATGCCGGGCAGCCACAGCGTCTCGAAGCCCTGCATCCGCTTGCGGCGGGTGAGGGCGTCCATCAGCGTGACCTGGAAAGCGTGTCCCAGGTGCAGGGCGCCGGTGACGTTGGGCGGGGGGATGACGATGGTGTACGGGGGCTTCTGGCTCTTGGCGTCCGCCTCGAAGTAACCGCGCTCCACCCAGCGCTCGTACAGCTTCCCCTCTACGTCGGCCGGCGTGTACGTGGTCGGCAGTTCGGGGTTGCTGGCTGGCTGCTGCGATGAGTTCTCGGTCACGGGGGACAGTTTAGGGCCGTCACAGGTCTGCACTGAAACGGATTGGTTCAGTAACGGTGTCCGACCCGATCCCCCATGTCAGGACGGCTTCCGTCAGGATGTTCGCAACGCATAAGGTCCGGCCGGCACGTGGAGGGCGGGAGAAGGAGCGGGGCTGGGTGCGTGCAGCTGCAAGGCGGAGGATTGAGTCAACGCGGAGCGTTGGTGATTGACGACAACGCCGCAGATGCGCGTGCCCAGCCCCGCGACGCCGCCCTCCACGTGTCGGTCGGGCCGAGAATTCTGGAGGGGACACCGCAATGAGCTACAACCAGCCGGGCCCGTACGGCGGGCAGCCGCCGCAGGGCCAGCCCGGACCGTACGGACAGCAGCCGGGCCCGTACGGCGCCCCGCCGCCCCAGGGCCCCCCGCAGGGCCAGCCCGGCTACGGCTACCCGCAGCAGGCCCCCCAGGGAGTCCCCCCGCAGCAGCCGAACCCGTACGGGCAGCCGCAGCAGCCGCAGCAGGGCTACGGCTACCCGCAGGCCCAGCAGCCGGGCCCCTACGGCCAGCAGCCGCCGGCGCCTCCGTACGGCGGGCAGCCGGGGTACGACGGACAGCCGCAGCAGCCGAAGAAGAAGACCGGCCTGATCGTCGGCGTGGCCGTGGTGGCCCTCGCGGTCATCGCGGGCGGGGTGTACTTCCTGACCTCCGGCGGCGGCAGCGGTGACGTGGCGGACTCCACGAAGGGGTACAAGCTGACGCCTGCCGCTTCGGTGGACGACTACAAGCAGGACCCGTCCAAGAAGAAGCCCGAGTCGGCGATGACCGGCACGAAGAAGGCCGAGGCCGAGGCGATGGGGATCAAGAACCCTCACACGGTCGCGGCCCAGTACGTGAGCGGTGATCTCAAGACCAACCCGCTCCTCGCGAAGATGCTCATGCTGCAGGGCGCCTGGGGCGAGATCGAGGACCCGGAGAAGGCCATCGACGGCTCCTTCAAGAACGCCGAGAAGGAGGTGGCGGCGAGCGAGAACAGCGAGGGGTCGCTGGTGGGCAGCCCGAAGTCCGCCTCTCCGGACGGCTTCGAGGGCGCGCTGATGAAGTGCCAGGACGTCAAGGTCATCAATGACAAGGCGGACGGCACGGCGCAGAAGGGGCCCAAGGAGATGACCATGCCGGTCTGCATCTGGGCCGACTACAGCACGATGGGCGTGGTGATCGGCCTCGACGTCGGCGGTGCCATGACCAACAAGCCGATGACACAGGACGAGACAGCCGCGCTCACCGCCAAGCTCTACAACACCTCCCGCACCAAGATCTGACCGCTCAACGCCGAAGGGGCGCCCGCCGGTTCATCCGGTGGGCGCCCCTTCGGCGTGGCCAGGTCGTCTGCGGTTACGCGGACTTCTCGTGCCGGCCGCCGTCGTTCTTGCCGATCGTGCGCGGCTCGCGCGGGACCAGCGTCGGGTTGACGTTGTTGCGGACGACGTCCGGGGTGATGACGACGCGGGCGACGTCCTTGCGGGACGGGACCTCGTACATCACGGACTGGAGGACTTCCTCCATGATCGCCCGCAGGCCGCGGGCGCCGGTCTGGCGCAAGATCGCCTGGTCCGCGATGGCCTCCAGCGCTTCGCGCTCGAACTCCAGCTCCACACCGTCGAGTTCGAACAGTCGCTCGTACTGCTTGACCAGGGCGTTGCGCGGCTCGATGAGGATCTGGAGCAGCGCCTCGCGGTCCAGGTTGTGGACCGAGGTCAGCACGGGGAGACGGCCGATGAACTCGGGGATCATCCCGAACTTCACCAGGTCCTCCGGCATGACCTCCTGGAACTGGTCGCTCGCCTGGATCTCCAGCTTGGAGCGGATCGTGGCGCCGAAGCCGATGCCCTTGGCGCCGGCCCGGGACTCGATGATCTTCTCCAGGCCCGAGAACGCGCCGCCCACGATGAACAGGACGTTCGTCGTGTCGATCTGGATGAACTCCTGGTGCGGGTGCTTGCGTCCGCCCTGCGGCGGTACGGAGGCGGTGGTGCCCTCCAGGATCTTCAGGAGGGCCTGCTGCACGCCCTCGCCGGAGACATCGCGGGTGATCGACGGGTTCTCGCTCTTGCGGGCGACCTTGTCGATCTCGTCGATGTAGATGATCCCGGTCTCGGCCTTCTTGACGTCGTAGTCGGCCGCCTGGATCAGCTTGAGCAGGATGTTCTCGACGTCCTCGCCCACATAGCCGGCCTCCGTCAGCGCCGTCGCGTCCGCGATGGCGAACGGGACGTTGAGCATGCGGGCCAGCGTCTGCGCGAGCAGCGTCTTGCCGGAACCCGTGGGGCCCAGCAGGAGGATGTTCGACTTGGCGAGCTCGATCGCGTCCTCACGATGGGCGCCGCCGCCGTTCTCCCCGGCCTGGACCCGCTTGTAGTGGTTGTACACCGCGACCGAGAGGGCCTTCTTCGCGGGCTCCTGCCCGACGACGTACCCCTCCAGGAACTCGTAGATCTCGCGAGGCTTGGGAAGCTCCTCCCAGCGCACCTCACTCGTCTCCGCGAGCTCCTCCTCGATGATCTCGTTGCAGAGATCGATGCACTCGTCGCAGATGTACACACCGGGTCCCGCGATGAGCTTCTTCACCTGCTTCTGGCTCTTTCCGCAGAACGAGCACTTGAGCAGGTCTCCGCCGTCACCGATGCGTGCCACGAGGTGAATCCCCTTCGCCTGGGAGACGCCTGGTTCAGCGGCTCCTGGTGCCTCTATCCGACGGTACCTTGCCTGGGCCCCCGTTCGGGCCCCCCTTGGCACGGTTCGCACGGCCCGAGCCGTGCGAACGGGAGGTGCCAAGGGGAAAGACCGACGTCAGACCGATGCGCCCGCGGTGGTCTTGCGGGTGGAAACGATCTGGTCGACCAGACCGTACGCCAAGGCGTCCTCGGCCGTGAGGATCTTGTCGCGCTCGATGTCCTCGCTGATCTTCTCCAGCGGGGTCGTCGAGTGCCGGGCCAGCATCTCCTCCAGCTGCGTGCGCATGCGGAGGATCTCGTTGGCCGCGATCTCCAGGTCGGAGAGCTGCTCGCGGCCCGTCTGCGAGGACGGCTGGTGGATGAGCACACGGGCGTGCGGGAGCGCCATGCGCTTGCCCGGGGTGCCCGCGGCCAGCAGGACGGCGGCGGCGGAGGCCGCCTGGCCCATGCAGACCGTCTGGATGTCCGGCTTCACGAACTGCATCGTGTCGTAGATCGCGGTGAGCGCGGTGAACGAGCCGCCGGGGCTGTTGATGTAGATCGAGATGTCGCGGTCGGGGTCCATCGACTCCAGGCACAGCAGCTGCGCCATGACGTCGTTGGCCGAGGCGTCGTCGATCTGGACGCCCAGGAAGATCACGCGCTCCTCGAAGAGCTTCGCGTACGGGTCGTACTCACGCACACCCTGCGAGGTGCGCTCCACGAAGCGCGGGACGACATAGCGGTTGTCCACCTGCGGGCCGGTGTAGAGGCCGCTCGCGGAGGCGCCGGAGAAGTTGTTCATGTGGGTGTTCACCATCCTGGTGGCGTTCTGTGGGCTGGAGGTCTCGGCGTACGAGAGGCGTGCGGGAGGCAGTGCGTCCGGTCCGGTGGGAACCGGATCAGGCACCGGTGCCGCCGCCGCCCGGGATGCCCGACGCGACCGTGATGATCTCGTCGATGAGGCCGTAGTCCTTGGCCTCCTCCGCCGTGTACCAGCGGTCGCGGTCGCCGTCGCGGATGATCGTCTCGACGGTCTGGCCGGAGTGGTGGGCGGTGATCTCCGCCATCCGCGTCTTGGTGCGGAGCAGGTACTTGGCCTGGATCTTGATGTCCGAGGCCGTGCCGCCGATGCCGGCCGAACCCTGGTGCATGAGGATGTCGGTGTTCGGGAGCGCGAAGCGCTTGCCCGCGGCGCCGCCGGTGAGCAGGAACTGGCCCATGGAGGCGGCCATGCCCATGCCGATGGTGACGACGTCGTTCGGGATGTACTGCATGGTGTCGTAGACCGCCATGCCGGCCGTCACCGAACCGCCGGGGCTGTTGATGTAGAGGTAGATGTCCTTGTCGGGCTCCGCGGCAAGGAGGAGAAGCTGTGCGGTGATCTTGTTGGCGATGTCATCGTCGACCTGCTGACCGAGGAAGATGATGCGCTCGCCGAGCAGTCGGCTGTAGACCTGGTCACCGAGGCCTCCACCGAGGGACGGCTCTCCGGCGGCGTAGGGCATCAGATTCGTCACGTATCCACCTGCTCGTCTCTGACGGCTCCGGCCGTCTCAGCGTCTTCGTACCGGGCGGGTGAAGTCACTGCCCCACCCTTCCTCTTCATGGACCCTAACGCGCAGGTGGGACAACGCCATCCCGCTTCCGCAACTGTTCGCTGGGAGCGCAAGGTCCGCAGTGGGCACAAGGGTTCCGGGGCTCGCACAGCGATACGGCGCGATACGGCGACGGGCCCCGGACGCGTGGAGCGTCCGGGGCCCGTCGGGCCGGCCGGCCCGGAGGCCGTCCTGGGATCGGGGCGAGGCTCAGGCCTCGTTCTTCTCCTCGGCCTTGTCCTCCGCCTTGTCCTCGGTGACGGCCTCGGCGGCCGCCTCCGTGGTCTCGGCGGCCTCTTCCTCGTCCTCCAGGTCGACGACCTCACCGTTGGTGTCGACGACCTTGGCGGCCTCGACGACGACAGCGAGCGCCTTGCCGCGGGCGACCTCGCCGACGAGCATCGGCACCTGGCCACCCTCGACGACGGCCTGGGCGAACTGGTCGGGGCTCATGCCGGAGGACTGCGCGCGCCGCATGAGGTGCTCGGTGAGCTCCTCCTGGTTGACGTTCAGCTTCTCCTTGTTGACGAGCTCGTCCAGGATGAACTGGGTCTTGATGCCCTTGATGGCCTGCTCGGAGGTCTCGTTCTCGAACTCCTCCAGGGTCTTGCCCTGGATCTCCAGGTACTTCTCCAGGTCGAGACCCATCTGGCCGAGCTGGTGGTGCTCCAGGTTGTGCTTGCGGGTCTGGACTTCGTCCGCGAGCAGCTTCTCCGGGATCGGGACCTCGGCGAGCTTCAGCAGCTCCTCCAGGACGCGCTCCTGGGCCTGGGTGGCCTGGTCGTACTGCTTGGTGGTCTCCAGGCGCTTGCGGCTGTCGGCCTTCAGCTCCTCCAGCGTGTCGAACTCGCTGGCCATCTGGGCGAAGTCGTCGTCCAGCTCGGGGAGCTCACGGGCGGCGACGGCGGTGACCTTGACGGTGACCTCCGCGGCCTTGCCCTCGGCGGAGCCGCCCTTCAGCTCGGAGGTGAAGGTGGCCTCGCCACCGGCCTCCAGGCCGGTCACGGCCTCGTCGATGCCGTCGAGGAGCTCGCCGGAACCGATGGTGTACGAGACACCGTCGGCCACGCCGTCCTCCAGGACCTCGCCGTCGACCTTGGCCTGCAGGTCGATCGTGACGACGTCACCGTCGGCGGCGGCGCGCTCGACCGGGTTGGTGGCGGCGAAGCGCTCGCGGAGCTGCTCCACGGCCTTCTCGACCTCTTCGTCGGTGACCTCAAGGGCGTCGACGGTGACCTCGATGCCGGAGTAGTCCGGGATCTCGATCTCGGGGCGTACGTCAACCTCGGCGGTGAAGGAGAGCAGTTCGCCGTCCTTCAGCTCGGTGATGTCGACCTCGGGCTGGCCGAGGACGTTCAGCTCACCCTCGTTGACCGCCTCGGTGTAGAACTTCGGGAGGGCGTCGTTGACGGCCTCCTCCAGCACCGCACCGCGGCCGAACCGCTGGTCGATGACCCGGGCGGGGATCTTGCCCTTGCGGAAGCCCTTCACCGTGACCTGCTGGTTGATCTTCTTGTACGCCGCGTCGAGGCTGTCCTTGAGCTCCTCGAAGGGCACCTCAATGCTGAGCCGAACCCGAGTCGGGTTCAGGGTCTCCACGGCGCTCTTCACGGTTCGGTCTCCTTGGTGGCTGACTTCTTGGGGTTCTGCTGGGCCGCCGAGTGGCGGCTTCGCGGACCGAGCCCGGTACATCAGACACACGGGCACGCAGTTTGCATAGTAACGGCAAGGGGGATGACTCCCACAATGCGATCTTGCTGGTGGTCGGGGTGGCCGGATTCGAACCGACGACCTTCCGCTCCCAAAGCGGACGCGCTACCAAGCTGCGCCACACCCCGTCGGTGCGACACGTAGGGTACATGCACAGGAGCCGTGGTTCCGCCGCTTCAGGAATGGCCGGCGCAACGGGTGTGCGGGCACCGCCGACGACCCGCTACGATGCTCTTCGTGCCGCGGTCCACGGACCTGCGGTGCGACGCTTGCGGGCGTAGCTCAATGGTAGAGCCCTAGTCTTCCAAACTAGCTACGCGGGTTCGATTCCCGTCGCCCGCTCCACGCAGTCGAGGGCCGGGCCGGAGGATGATCCTCCGGCCCGGCCCTCGTGCGTCGCGGTGCTTCAGAAGCTGATCTGGTTGATGGTGTCGGCTATCGAGTTCATGAACCTGTTGATCGACGGCGCCATGCCGGTCGATGCCAGGAAGAAGCCGAAGAGCACGGCGACGATCGCGGGACCGGCCTTGATGGAGCCACCACGGATCATTACCACCAGGATGACCGCGAACAGCAGCACCATAGACAGTGAAATAGCCACGTCTGATCACACCCTCGGTCGGTCCGCCTTGCCGGCCCGGAAGCGTGCACCACCGCGCGCCCCGTCGCCCCCATCGTGCCACCAACTCCCCGGTGGTTGCTGCCGGGTGACGGAGCGGACTGGCGGGATCCCGCCATCCTTCACGGATCGGCGCCGCCGCGGCCCCAGGTGCGGGACGGCGCCCGCCCCGCGCCACGCCCGGGCAGCCGGCGGGGAGCGGGCGGGAGGCACACGGAAAACGCGCGTCCTCGCACTTCCTGTGTGTCGGCTGTGAAATCCCTGCGGCCGAATATCTGCCGTGTCGATCGTTTCCGCATCCCCACACTTCATTCACAGTCAATTGACCGTGTGGATGCGACGTAATTCACTCCGGTCAACTCCCTGTCGATATGCCCCATTTAAGCGGGATCAAGGGCGTCATAGCGGGCAGTGTTCGACGGTTTCACATTCGAATGAAGGGGAACACGCGATATCTATCGGCAGTTTTACGCGAGGCAATCGACCGGTCTAAGGTGCCTTAGATGTTCCAAGCTCCGAGCGTATTTCAGAGGGCCCCGCTCCCCCCGGCGACCCGGGAGCCGGAGTCCGGACGCGCGCAGACACTCACCGCCGCCGCGCCCCGTCCCGCCCCCGGGCCCAGCGCCGAGGCGGCCCCCGCTCCGGTGCCCTCGGCGGCGAAGAAGCGCGATCCCTACTTCGACAATGTGAAGTATCTGGCCATCGTTCTCGTCGCGGTGGCGCACGCCTGGGAACCCGTGATGGACGGCAGCCGCGCCACCCGGGCGCTGTACATGATCGTGTACGCGTTCCACATGCCGGCCTTCATCCTCATCTCCGGCTATTTCTCCCGCTCGTTCGACATGACGCCGTCCAAGGTGAAGCGGCTGATCACCTCGGTCGCGGTGCCGTACGTGCTGTTCGAGACGGCCTATTCACTCTTCAAGCGGTACGCGGGCGATGCGCCCGACATGGCGATCAGCCTGATCGACCCGTTCTACCTGACCTGGTTCCTGATCGCCCTGTTCATCTGGCGGGTGACCACGCCGATCTGGCGCACGCTGCGCCATCCGCTGCTGGTGGCGCTCGCCATCGCCGTGCTCGCCTCCGTCTCCCCCGAGATCGGCGATGACCTCGACCTCCAGCGGGTGCTGCAGTTCCTGCCGTTCTTCGTGCTCGGCCTGCTGATGAAGCCCGAGCACTTCCAGCTGGTCAGGCGGCGCGAGGTGCGGCTGCTGTCCCTGCCGCTGGTCGCCGGCGCGCTGGTGTTCGCGTACTGGATCGCCCCGCACATGCAGCTCGGCTGGCTCTACCGCGCCAACAGCGCACAGGAGATGGACGCGCCGTGGTGGTCCGGCGCGGTGATGACGCTCGCGATGTTCGGCTGCGCCCTGGCGCTGACGGTCGGCTTCCTGGCCTGGGTGCCCGGCAGGGCGCGGTGGTTCACGGCGCTCGGCGCGGGAACGATCTGTGGCTATCTGCTGCACGGCTTCCTGGTCAAGGGGGCCGAGTACGCGGGCCTGTTCGACCGCTACACCTGGCTCTCGGACCCGGTCGGGCTGGTCGTCGTCTCACTCACGGCGGCGGTGGCCGTGACGCTCATGTGCTCCCCGCCGGTCGGACGCGCCCTGAAGTGGGCCACCGAGCCGGACATGGCATGGGCGTTCCGGACAGCCCCCGCCGACCGGAAGAACCCCGCCGGCCGCTGAGCCTCCGGCGGGCGGGCCGGTCGTTCACGGACCGGTCGGAGTCCTCCCACCACCCTTCTCGCCCCTTCCCCTGATCCACCCGTCGGCCCGGCCGGCGGGTGGATCAGCGCGTCTCCGGGTTGGCCGGATTCTTTCGGTCCGAGGGTGATTCGCCGTCGACCAGCCCCAGCAGCTCGCGTACCTGCGCATACTTCGCCGTCAGCCGGGTACGGGTCGCCGCGTCCAGAACCGCGAGGCGAGCGGGATCCGCGTTGTGGGCGAGGTCCGCCTCCTTGATGAGCAGCGCGCCCGGGGTGGCCAGGATCCGCGCCGCGTACGAGGACAGCTCCTCGCCCGGCCGTCTGGTCACGGCCAGGACCATGTCCTTCACCTCCTGCGGCAGGGCGGCGGCGGCCAGCCACCCGGCCGGGAGCGCGGCGTCCTCGATCGCGTCGTGCAGCCAGGCCGCCGCGATCTGCCCGTCGTCGCCGCCGCGCACCCGTACCCCCCTCGCCACCGCCGCCAGGTGTTCCACGTACGGGCGGCCCGCCTTGTCGGTCTGCCGCGCATGGGCCTCCCGGGCGATGGCCTCCACCTCCGGGACGCTCAGATCGTGTCCGGTCATGGGCCCGACCCTACGGCCGCGCCCGGGACCGCACCCGGGGCCGCGGGCCGCCGGCGGTGTCGCGCGGACCCCGCGCCGAACCCGCCCGAGCCGTCCGGCTGTTGACCCGGCGCGTTCACGGCGTCCACGGCGGAGAACAAACAGACAAAACCTGACAAGTCCCCGGAGGCATAGTTGCAACGTCAATCGTTCGGTAAACTAATTACTGATGGATTCTTAATGCTCCCTTGACCAGCTCTTGACCCCGACCCCGAAGGATCAGGCTCATCGGACACGCAGACACCCTCCTCGCCATGGGCGGCGCCTTCCTGGCCGCTGCCGTCCTCGCCCGCCTCGGCGGCCGCATCGGGCTGCCGACGATCCCCCTGTTCATCCTGGCCGGGATCCTCCTGGGCCCGCACACCCCCGGCTACACGCTCCTGAAGAACCCGCACGACCTGGAGATGCTCTCCGCGCTGGGACTCGTCCTCCTGCTCTTCTATCTGGGGCTCGAGTTCCACATGGACGACCTCAGGACGGGCGGCCGGAAGATGGCCATCGCGGGTGGGACCTATCTCGCCCTGAACGTCGGCGCCGGTCTCGCCTTCGGCTTCGCGCTGGGCTGGGGCACGGCTGAGGCGCTGGTCCTCGCCGGTGTCCTCGGCATCTCCTCGTCCGCGATCGTCACCAAGATCCTGGTGGACCTCGGGCGCATCGGGAATCCGGAGACCCGGCCGATCCTCGGCATCATCGTCGTCGAGGACATCTTCCTCGCCCTGTACCTCGCCGCGCTCCAGCCGATCCTGTCCGGTGCGGACAGTCTCTCGGCCGCGCTGATCGACGGCGGCAAGGCCTTCGGCTTCCTCCTGCTGCTCGCCCTGGCGGCCCGGTTCGGCACGAAGCTCATCGGCAAGCTCATGAACACCAAGGACGACGAACTGCTCGTCATCTCCTTCCTGGGCGTCGCCGTCTTCGTCGCCGGTGTCTCCGAGATGTTCGGCGTCGCCGACGCGATCGGCGCGTTCATGGTCGGTCTGATGCTCGGCTCCACCTCGTCCGCCGACCGCATCCTCAAGCTGGTCCACCCGCTGCGCGACGCGTTCGGCGCGATCTTCTTCTTCGCCTTCGGCCTCTCCATCGACCCGGGCGACCTCCCGAGCGTGCTGTGGCCGGTGCTGGCCGCCGTGGTGCTGACGCTCGCCATGAACATCGCGGCCGGGCTCGCGGCGGCGAAGGTGTACTCCTTCGGCGCCCAGGCCACGTCCAACATCGCCACCACCCTGGTCGCCCGCGGTGAGTTCGCGCTCATCCTGGCCACGATGGCGGCGGCGGCCGGACTGGACGAGCGGCTCTCGCCGTTCATCGCCGGTTACGTCCTCCTGCTCGCCGTACTCGCGCCACTGGCCGCCGGACGCTCCCACTGGCTGACCCGCGTCCTGCCGGGCGGCCGTGAGAAGGACGGCGACCAGGATCAGGAACAGCTACCGGTGTCCGTCTGAGCGGCACCGAACGGCCAGGAGGCTCCCCCGGTACCCGGCCCCCGGGTGGCCGGCGCCTCCTGGCCGTGAAGACGTCCGGGCCGCTCAGGCCCGACGGGAGAGCAGCAGCAGGGCCCGGTCGTCGTTGACGTCCTTGGCGCAGGCCTCGATCAGATGCCAGGCCGCGCCCTCGAAACCGGTGGAGACATAGCGGTCGGCCTCGCCCGTCAGCCGGTCGATGCCGTCGGCCATGTCCCGGTCGGAGGCCTCCACCAGACCATCGGTGAACAGCATCAGTACGTCGCCGGGCGCGAGCGATCCCTTCACCGCGTCGAACTCGGCCCCGTCGTAGACGCCGAGCAGAGGGCCCTCCCCGGACTTCTCCTCCCACTGGCCGGTGCCCGCGTGCAGCTGGAGGGCGGGCGGATGGCCTGCGGAGAAGATCTCGTAGTCGCCCGATTCCAGGTCCAGCACCAGGTGGATCGAGGTGGCGAAGCCCTCGTCCCAGTCCTGGCGCAGCAGATAGCCGTTGGCGGCGGGCAGGAAGGCGTGCGGGGGCAGCGAGCCGAGCAGCCCGCCGAAGGCGCCGGACAGCAGCAGGGCCCGGGAGCCCGCGTCCATGCCCTTGCCGGACACGTCGGTGAGGACGGCCTCCAGGGTGCGGCCCCCGTGGGTGCGGGCCGCGACGACGAAGTCCCCGGAGAACGACTGGCCGCCGGCCGGGCGCAGGGCCATCTCGCGGTGCCAGCCCTGGGGCAGCCGGGGCAGCGCGCTCTGGACCCGGATGCGTTCGCGCAGGTCGAAGAGCATCGTGCCGCCGCGCCGCCAGGGCACGCCGACCCGGGCCCGGAACTGGGCCAGGACCAGCCCGAAGAATCCGCAGGCGGCGACCACGAGCACGGTGCCCGGGGTGACCCGGGCGGGGCCCTCCAGGTACGGGCCGAGGGTGAGTGCCTCGACGATCAGCGCGCCGGCGGCCGTCGCGTAGAGGCCCAGCAGGCTGGCGGGGCGCAGCAGGAGGCCGCCCGCCACGATGGGCAGGGCGAGGGCGGCCGGGTCGATCCAGAGCGGGCTCACGACGGTGGCGAGGGTGATGGCCGGGATCGTCAGCAGCAGCCCGACGAGGGCGATCCAGTCGGAGCCGTCGCCGCGGAAGTAGTCGACCCCGGATTTGCGCAGGCCGATGCGGGCCCGGTGCAGCTTTCTCCGCCACCGGGCCCCGAAGTCGTCTGCTCCTCCGCTACGGGCCACTGTCGGGACCTTATCCACCCGAACGCCTCCGGTGCAGGGGGACCCCGGTGACAATGCGCTCGAAATGGGGTCCTCGGCGCGGCGGGAACCGGTTTCTTCTGGCATATGACAGGGATGCGCGGGGCCGGGGGTGGTGCGAAGACCGCTCGGCGCCCGACCGCGGACGGGCACCGGGGGCGGCCGGGGCCCGGTCTCCGGAGGGTCCCGTGGCCGGCCGGGGCGTCAGTCGCCGGAGGGTCCCGGGGGCGTCAGTCGCCGGAGGGTCCCGGGGGCTGGCACCGGGGGCACCAGAAGAGGTTGCGGGAGACCAGGTCCGCCGTGCGGATCTCCGTACGGCAGATGTGGCAGGGGAGGTTCGCGCGGCGGTAGACGTAGACCTCGCCGCCGTGGTCGTCCTTGCGGGGCGGGCGGCCCATGGCCTCGGGGAGGTGTTCGGGGCGGACGGTGTCGATCCGGTTGTTCCGCACGCCTTCGCGCATCAGCTCCACCAGGTCCGCCCAGATCGTGTCCCACTCGGCGCGGGTGAGGTCCCTGCCCGTGCGGTACGGGTCGATGCCGTGCCGGAAGAGGACCTCGGCGCGGTACACGTTGCCGACGCCCGCGATGACCTTCTGGTCCATCAGCAGGGCGGCGACGGTGGTCCGGCTGCGGGAGACCCGCTGCCAGGCGCGCTCCCCGTCCTCGTCGCCGCGCAGCGGGTCCGGGCCCAGGCGCTGGTGTATCGCGCGCTTCTCGGGCTCGGTGATCAGGGCGCAGGTGGTGGGGCCGCGCAGGTCCGCGTGGTGGGCGGCGTTGACCAGGCGGAGGCGGACGGTGTCGGTGGGCGGCGGGGGCGGGGCGGTGCCGAAGCCGAGCTTGCCGAAGAGGCCGAGGTGGATGTGGACCCAGCCGGTGTCGCCGAAGCCGAGGAAGAGGTGCTTGCCGTGGGCGTCGGCGGCGGTGAGGGTCCGCCCGTCGAGCAGGGCCGCGCTGTCGGAGAACCTGCCCTGCGGGCTGCTCACCCGTACCGGCGCGCCCGCGAACCGTTCGGCGTGGTCGTCGGCGAGGCGGCGGATGGTGTGTCCCTCGGGCACGGCGGGGCTCCTGGGAAGGGTCGGGGCATGGCCGTGCCGCCGGGTCCGGGACCGGGCGGCACGGGAGGGACGGGGGCGGGTCAGCCCTGCTGCGGGTGGTGGGCCGGGACCGGGGGGAGCTCGCCGGTGTTCTCGTACGCGGTGAGCATCTCGATGCGGCGCGTGTGGCGCTCCTCGCCCGAGTACGGCGTGGAGAGGAAGATCTCGACGAACTTCGTGGACTCCTCGACCGTGTGCATCCGGCCGCCGATCGCGACGACGTTGGCGTCGTTGTGCTCGCGGCCGAGGGCGGCGGTCTGCTCGCTCCAGGCCAGTGCGGCGCGGACGCCCTTGACCTTGTTGGCGGCGATCTGCTCGCCGTTGCCGGAGCCCCCGATCACGATGCCGAGACTGTCCGGGTCGGCGGCCGTCTTCTCGGCGGCGCGCAGGCAGAACGGCGGGTAGTCGTCCTGGGCGTCGTAGATGTGGGGGCCGCAGTCGACGGCCTCGTGGCCGTGGGCACCGAGCCACTCGACGAGGTGGTTCTTGAGTTCGTAGCCGGCATGGTCGGATCCGAGGTACACGCGCATGGTGCGAAGTGTGGCACGAACTTCGCGGGGCGGCCGTCAGCGGGGTCGGGGCCTCCCGCCGCGTTCGCCGCGGTCATCGCCGGTCGGGCAACGATCAGGCGAACAATCCGAAAGAGGGGGTTCCGCTTCCGTCTCCGTCCGGGCTTGAATACGTGGCCTTGTCTTCGCGCCACCCCACGGCGGAGCAGGGCATCCCCCCACGCACCACACGTAAGGATTTCCCCCATGACGTCGCAGACGACGCCGGCGAAGCCGGCGAAGCCGGGCCAGGAGCCCGGTGCGCCGGACCGGCCGGACTCGTCGGGCGGGCTTCAGGCAGGTCTGAAGAACCGCCATCTCTCGATGATCGCGATCGGCGGCGTGATCGGCGCCGGGCTCTTCGTGGGTTCCAGCGCGGGCATCGCGGCCGCGGGCCCGGCGATTCTGCTGTCGTACGCGATGGTCGGTCTGATGGTCGTCCTCGTGATGCGGATGCTCGGCGAGATGGCCGCCGCCCGGCCGAGCTCCGGCTCCTTCTCCGCCTACGCCGACCGGGCGCTCGGCCGTTGGGCCGGTTTCTCCATCGGCTGGCTCTACTGGTTCTTCTGGGTCGTGGTGCTCGCCGTCGAGGCGACGGCGGGCGCGAAGATCCTGGAGAGCTGGATCCCGGGGGTGCCCCAGTGGGCCTGGGCGCTGATCGTGATGGTCGTGCTGACCGCCACCAACCTGGTCTCGGTGGGCAGTTACGGCGAGTTCGAGTTCTGGTTCGCCGGGATCAAGGTCGTGGCGATCGGCGCGTTCGTGGTCATCGGCCTCCTCGCGGTCTTCGGGTTCCTGCCCGGGTCGGACCACGCGGGATCGGGTCTGGCGCATCTGACGGACAGCGGCGGGTTCTTCCCCGAGGGTCCGGGCGCGATCCTGACCGGTGTGCTGATGGTCGTCTTCTCGTTCATGGGCAGTGAGATCGTGACGCTGGCCGCCGGCGAGTCGTCGGACCCGCAGCGGGCCGTCTCGAAGGCCACCAACAGCGTGATCTGGCGTATCACCGTCTTCTACCTCGGCTCGATCTTCGTGGTGCTGACGCTGCTGCCGTGGAACGACCCGTCGATCGTCGAGAAGGGCAGCTACGTCGCCGCCCTCGACGTGATCGGGATTCCGCACGCCGGGCAGGTCATGGACTTCATCGTGCTGACCGCCGTGCTGTCCTGCCTCAACTCCGGCCTCTACACCGCCTCCCGGATGGCGTTCTCGCTCGGCGAGCGGGGCGACGCGCCGAAGGCCTTCGCCGAGGTCGACAAGCGCGGTGTGCCGCGGGCGGCGATCCTGTCCTCGGTCGTCTTCGGCTTCGTGGCGGTGTTCTTCAACTACCAGTGGCCCGACACGGTGTTCCAGTTCCTGCTCAACTCCTCCGGCGCGGTCGCGCTCTTCGTGTGGCTGGTCATCTGCTTCACCCAGCTGCGGATGCGCGGGATCATCCTGCGTGAGAACCCCGGCAAGCTGGTCGTACGGATGTGGCTCTTCCCGTACCTCACCTGGGCGACGATCGCGATGATCTCCTTCGTCCTGGTCTACATGCTGACCGACGACGCCGCCCGTGAGCAGGTCGTGCTGTCGTTGCTGGTCGCCGCCCTCGTGGTGGGCATCTCGCTGTTCCGGGAGACGCGCGGCCGCAAGACCGCCGCCGGGTGATCCGCATCGGTCCGACCGCTACCTGACAGAGGGTGTCAGGTATTCCGGGGAGGCTTTTGTTCGCACCGCCGAAACGCGAGCGAAGGAGAGCTACCCCCATGTCGTCCCGGCCCACAGGATCCGCACCCGCCACCTTCCAGACCGGCTTCCCGATCCGGCCCGCCCGGCTGGTCGAGGCCGCCACCCCCGACGACGTGCGGGAGGCCGTGGCGTACGCCGCCGCGCGCGGGCTCCCCGTCGCCGCGCACGCCACCGGGCACGGGCTGCCCGGTGCGGTCGAGGGGGGTGTCCTCGTCTCCACCCGCGGCCTGGACTCCGTCGCCGTGGACCCGGTCCGCCGCACCGCCCGGATCGGCGCGGGCGCGACCTGGGGCGCGGTGGCCGCCGCGGCGATCCCGCACGGGCTGGCCCCGCTCAACGGCTCGTCGCCCTCGGTGGGCGCGGTCTCGTACACGCTGGGCGGCGGACTGGGCATCCTGGCGCGTGAGTTCGGGTACGCCGCCGACCATGTGCGGGCGCTGGAGGTGGTGACCGCCGACGGGGTTCCGCGCCGGGTCACGCCGGAGCGCGAGCCGGAGCTGTTCTGGGGGCTGCGCGGCGGCGGGCACCGGCTGGCGGTGGTGACCTCTCTGGAGATCGGCCTGGTGCCGGTGGAGCGGCTGTACGGGGGCTCGATCGCGTTCGCCGGGGAGCGGGCGGCCGAGGTGGTGGGCCGCTATCGGGAGTGGACCCGGACCGTGCCGGATTCCCTGACGTCGTCGCTGGCGGCACTCGTCCACCCGGACCTGCCGCAGCTGCCCGAGGAGTCGCGCGGGCGGTACGTCGTCTCGGTGCGGGTCGCCTTCACGGGGGACGCGGCCGAGGGCGAGCGGCTGGTGGCCCCGCTGCGGGCGAGCGGTCCGGTGCTCGCGGACTCGTTGCGGGAGATGCCGTACGCCGAGAGCCCCACCATCCACAGCGACCCGCCGTTCCCCCACGCGTACTACGGGGAGGGGCTGGTGCTGCGTGAGCTGGACGCGGGGCGGGCGGCCCGGGTGCTGGAGCTGACCGGGCCGAAGGCCCCGATGATGACGGTGGTGCAGCTCAACCATCTCGGTGGGGCTCTGGCCGGGCGGCCGGACACGGCCGGCGCGGTGCCCTACCGGGACGCGGGCTTCCTCCTGCGGCTGCTGTCGCCGCTGGACGGTACGGACGTGGCGGCGGTGCGGTCGCTGTACGGGGAGGTGGCCGGGGTGCTGGGGCCGCTCGTTCAGGGGCGGTCCCTGAACTTCTCCTTCGGCGGCGGGGACCGTACCGCCGGTTTCCATGAGCCGGAAACGGCGAAGAGGCTCGCCGGTCTGGTCTCCCAGTACGATCCGGCGGGCCTCTTCGGCGGCCCCTACGAGGGCGGGGAAGGGTGAGTCAGCCCCGGCGGCCGAGGACCTTCCAGGCGGCGGGCAGCGCGCCCATGGCCAGCGCCGCCTTGAGGGCGTCACCGATCAGGAAGGGGACGAGTCCGGCGGCGACGGCGGCGCTCAGCGACATCCCGGTGGACAGCGCCAGGTAGGGCACGCCGATGGCGTAGATGATCGCGGAGCCGAGGACCATCGTGCCCGCGGTGCGCAGCACGGAGCGGTCGCCGCCGCGCCGGGCGAGGGCGCCGACGACGGTGGCGGCCAGGAGCATGCCGAAGACGTAGCCCAGGGACGGTATCGACCAGCCGGAGGAGGCCTCGGCGAACCACGGCACACCGGCCATGCCGACGAGCGCGTACAGCGCGAGGGAGAGGAAGCCGCGACGGGCGCCCAGCGCGGTGCCGATGAGGAGCGCGGCGAAGGTCTGGCCGGTGACCGGGACCGGGGAGCCGGGGACCGGGAGGGCGATCTGGGCCGCGATGCCGGTCAGGGCGGCGCCGCCCAGGACGAGGGCCGCGTCCACGGCGTAGCGGTGCCGGGCTGCGGGCAGCAGGTCGGCGAGGACCGCTCCGGAGCGGACGGGGGCGGCAGCAGTGCTCATCGGGACTCCGCGGGTGAGGGCAGGTGGGCCGGGACGGCCCCCGCCGGGCAGGGTGGGGTCGGGCTCCAGCCGACGTTAGCCCACGGGTTAACGCTCGATCACCATCAGCCGCCCACAAAGCGGCGGTTGATGGCTTGGTGGGATTCGCACAAAGTCCGTGCCGCAACCACTCTCGCGCGTGACACGCGTCACGGAGGTGGGGGCGGTGCCGGCGCATTTTGGCGGGGAGGGCGGCGATCGGCGAGACTGTAGCTTCCCCATAAACGATCCAGGTCGCTCCGGTCGCTCCCCGAACGACCCGCTACGACGACCCGACCCGCTGCTCCGAGAGTGACCCCTCCCCCATGCACGAGGCTCCTCCCCCCACCCCGGCTCCCGCTCCCCCGCCCTCCGCCGTTCCGGCCGAGCCGCTGTCGCACGGGCTCAAGCAGCGCCATCTGACGATGCTGGGACTCGGCGGGGTGATCGGGGCGGGGCTGTTCGTGGGCTCTGGCGCCGGGATCGCGGTGGCGGGGCCCGCCATCGTCGTCTCGTATCTGATCGCGGGGGCGCTCGCGATGCTGGTGATGCGGATGCTGGGCGAGATGTCAGCCGCGATGCCCGCCTCCGGTTCGTTCTCCGTGCACGCCGAGCGGGCGCTCGGGCGGTGGGCCGGGTTCAGCGTCGGCTGGCTGTACTGGTTCCTGCTGGTGGTGGTCCTCGCCGTGGAGGCGACGGCGGCCGCGCAGATCGCCCACGGCTGGGTGCCGGGCGTCGAACCGTGGGCGTGGGTGCTGCTGTTCATGGTGGTCTTCACCGCGGCGAACCTGACGGCGGTGAAGAACTTCGGCGAGTTCGAGTTCTGGTTCGCCTCCTTGAAGGTCGGCGCGATCGTGGTCTTCCTGGTGCTCGGGGTGCTGGCCGTCCTCGGATGGCTCCCGGACACCGATCCGGTCGGGATGGCCAACCTGACCGGCCAGGGCGGCTTCCTGCCGAACGGGTGGGGCGGGGTCGTCTCCGGGGTGCTGACCGTGGTCTTCGCCTTCGGCGGCCTTGAGGTCGTCACCATCGCCGCCGCCGAGACGGACGACCCGGCGCGCGCGGTGGGGCGTGCGGTGCGCAGCGCGGTGGTGCGCATCCTCTTCTTCTACGTCGGCTCGATGCTGGTGATCGTGACCGTGCTGCCGTGGACCGCGCAGCAGGCGGGGCTGAGCCCGTACGTGAAGGTGCTGGACGCGATCGGGGTGCCGTCGGCCGGGCAGATCATGAACATCGTGGTGTTCGTGGCGCTGCTCTCCGCGCTCAACGCCAATCTGTACGGCTCCTCCCGCATGATCTTCTCGCTGGCGGAGCGCGGGGAGGCCCCGCGCGGACTGCTGAAGGTCTCGGGCGGCGGCTCCCGGGTCACGGCGGGCGGCGACACGGCGGGCGCGGCAGACGGCGACACGGCAGACGGCGACACGGCGGACGGTGACGCGGCGGACGGTGACGCGGCGGAAACGGCGGGCGGGGCGGGCGGGGTGCCCCGGCGGGCGGTGCTGGCCTCGGTGGCCTTCGGCTTCGTCTCCGTCCTGCTCAACCTGCTGTGGCCGGACACCGTGTTCCTCTACATGCTCAACTCGGTCGGCGCGGTACTGCTGTTCGTATGGGCGCTGATCGCCGCCTCCCAGCTGCGGCTGCGCGCCAGGCTGGAGCAGGAGGCTCCCGAGGCGCTGTCGCTGCGGATGTGGTGGTTCCCGTATCTGACCTGGGTGACGCTGGCCGGGCTGTTCGGGGTGCTGGTGCTGATGCTGACCGACGCGGCGGCACGCCCGCAGGTGCTGTGGTCGGCCGGAGCGACGGCACTGGTGCTGCTGGTGGCGGTGGGACGGCAGTGGCGGGAGCGGCGGGAGCAGCGCAGCGGCCCGGCCGTTACCGACCGGTAGGCGAATGTGCACCTTGTGTGAGCCTGGTGACCGTATAGCGGACACCTGTTCCGTGTGAGCGGTACGGATGTTCAGACTGTGGGTTCATCCCCCTTGTCTCAGCTATCGAACAGAGCCTGTCCATGCCTCGGACCTCCGCGTCGCCCCCCACCGCTGACTCCGCGGCCCCCGCCGGCCCATCGGCGGACTCCGCGCTCACCCACGGCCTCAAACAGCGCCACCTGTCGATGATCGCCCTCGGCGGGGTGATCGGCGCCGGGCTCTTCGTCGGCTCGGGCGCCGGGATCGCCGCGGCGGGGCCCTCGATCATCGTCGCGTACGCCATCTCCGGGCTGCTCGTCATGATGGTGATGCGCATGCTCGGCGAGATGTCGGCCGCCAATCCGGCGTCCGGTTCCTTCTCCGTGCACGCCGAGCGGGCGATCGGGCCGTGGGCCGGGTTCACCGCCGGCTGGTCCTTCTGGTTCCTGCTCTGCGTCGCCGTGGGCCTGGAGGGCATCGGGGCCGCGCAGATCGTCAGCGGCTGGCTGCCCGGGACGCCGGAGTGGGCGTGGGTCGCCCTGTTCATGGTGATCTTCCTCGGGACGAACCTGGCCGCCGTGAAGAACTTCGGCGAGTTCGAGTTCTGGTTCGCCGCGCTCAAGGTCATCGCGATCACGCTGTTCCTGGTGCTCGGCCTGCTGGCGATCCTCGGCGTGCTGCCCGACACGGACGCTCCCGGCCTCTCCAACCTCACCGGGGACGGCGGTTTCCTCCCCCAGGGCATGGACGGGTTCATCATCGGACTCCTCGCCTCCGTCTTCGCGTACGGCGGTCTGGAGACCGTCACCATCGCGGCGGCCGAGTCGGAGAACCCCGTGCGGGGCGTCGCGAAGGCGGTCCGTACGGCGATGTGGCGCATCGCGGTGTTCTACATCGGCTCGATGGCGGTCATCGTCACGCTGGTCCCCTGGGACGACCCGAAGGTCGCCGAGGTCGGCCCGTTCTACGCGATGCTCGACCACCTCGGCATCGGGTCGGCCGCGCAGATCATGAACGTGGTCATCCTCATCGCCCTGCTCTCCGCGATGAACGCCAACATCTACGGCGCGTCCCGCATGGCCCGTTCGCTGGTCGCCCGGGGGCAGGGCCCGGCCGTGCTCGGGAGGATCACCTCCGGGGTGCCGCGCAACGCCGTGCTGTTCTCCTCGGTCTTCGGGTTCGCGTGCGTGCTGCTCAGTTACTGGCGTCCGGACGACGTCTTCCCGTGGCTGCTGAACATGATCGGCGCGGTGATCCTGGTGGTGTGGATCTTCATCGCGGCCTCCCAGCTGATCCTGCGCGGCCGTACCGAGCGGGAGGCGCCCGAGAAGCTGGTCGTGCGGATGTGGTTCTTCCCCGTCGGCACGATCGTCGCCCTGGTGGCCATGGCGGGCATCTTCCTGCTGATGCTGCGCCAGCCGGACACCCGGGACCAGCTGCTGGCCACGGGTGCGCTGACCGTGGTGCTGATCGGCATCGGCCTCGTACGTCAGCGGCGGCGGGGCGACGCCGACGGGAGCGGTGTCAGCGGGAGCGGTGTCAGCGGCGGGAACGACGACAGCGGGAGCGGTGTCAGCGGCGGGAACGGTGACGGCTCGGCCGAGATCCCGGCGCAGCGGAAGTAGCACCGGCTCCCGCACGGCTCGCGGCATCGGTTCCCGCGCGGCTCGTTGCACCGGTTCCCGCACGGCGCGCTGCACCGGTTCCCGCACGGCCTCTACGAACGCCGGACTCCTCCTCGTACGATCGGGGCGGAGCCCGGCGTTTCGGCGTCCGGCGTTCCGGTGTGTGGTTCCGGCGCTGCGTGCACCCGTGACCAACAGGACATCGCAGGGCCGGGCACCGTACGCCGGGCCGTCATCCGCCCTCGCTTCCGTGGTGGCTCCACCCACCCGAGGAGCCGTCATGTCCGTTGCGCCCAGGCGTCGTTCGATCCTCCTGGCGACCGCCGCCGTCACCGCCGCGGCCACCGCCCCGGCCGTCGCCGCCCCGGCGGGCCGGCACCCCCACCGCCCGTCGGGCCCCCTGGTCATCGGGCATCGCGGCGCGGCGGGCTGGCGGCCCGAGCACACCGCCGACGCGTACACCTATGCCGTACGGGCCGGGGCCGACTGGATCGAGCCGGACCTCGTGCCGACGAAGGACCATGTTCTGGTCGTGCGGCACGAGAACGAGATCGGCGGGACGACGGACGTCGCCGACCGGCCCGGGTTCGCGGACCGCCGCACCACGAAGACCGTCGACGGCAAGGCGGTGACCGGCTGGTTCACCGAGGACTTCACGCTGCGCGAGCTGAGGACGCTGCGCACGGTGGAACGGCTTCCGCTGGTCCGGGACCGCAACACGGTCTTCGACGGGCGCGGCTCGGTGATGACCTTCCAGGAAGTGGTCGACCTGGCCCGGCGGCTGTCCCGGGAGTCGGGCCGGCGGATCGCGGTGTTCCCCGAGACGAAGCACCCGACGTACTTCCGCTCGATCGGGCTGCCGCTGGAGGAGGAGCTGATCCGGGTGATCCGCCGGAACCGGCTGACCGGCCGGGACTGCGTCGTCCAGTCCTTCGAGCCCGCGAGCCTGCGCCGGGTGGCCGCGGCCCGCCTCGGGCTCCCGCTGTGGCAGGCGCTGGGCACGAGCGGCGGCCCGTACGGGCACGGGGTTTCCTACCGGGACATGATGACCCCGGCCGGGCTGCGCGAGATCGCCTCGTACGCGGAGTGGATCGGCCCGGACAAGTCCTCGCTCGTTCCGCCGAGCACGCTGCTGGCGGACGCCCACGCGGCGGGCCTGAAGGTCGGCGCGTACACCTTCCGGGCGGAGAACCAGTACCTCCCGGCCGCGTACCGCCGGGGCAGTGCGCCCACCGCCTTCGGCGACGCGTTCGCCGAGTACGCCTTCCACTACGGGCAGGGCGTGGACGCGGTGGTGACGGACTTCCCGGACCTCGCGGCGCAGGCGAGGGACGACCTGCGGGGGTGACTCCCGCCGTGCGGGGGCGGGTTGCCCGGCGGTCCGCGTGTGGGCCGCCGGACCCCTGGGAGAACCCCGACGCGTGGGTGAGCGGCCTGCGCCGCGCCTTCCGCGGCCGAGGCCCTGGACCACCTGGTCCAGGGCCTCGGCCTCTCCTCAGCGCGTGGTGCGCCTGCTCGCCGTGGTCTTCTTGGCCGCCTTCTTGGCGGTCTTCTTCGCCGGGGCGGGCAGCGCCGTCTTCTTGGCGGGGGTGCGCTTGGCGGAGGCCCGCTTCGGGGACGCGGCCTCGGCCGCCGCTTCCTCGGTGTCGGCGCCGGCGTTCGACAGCGTGCCGGAGCTGGACTCCAGGTGGGCCCGGACGAACCACTGGAACTGCTCCAGGCCGCGCAGGTGCTCGATGAGCAGGTCCTCGGTGACGGGGTCGATCTCGCCGGCCTTCTCGACCGCCTCACGGTGGTCCTCGATGACCCCCGTGTAGACGAGGTCCAGGGCACCGAGGTGGGCGATGGCGTCGGCGCGGCCGACGCTGTAATCGTCCCAGGTGCGCTCCCTGACCAGGGCGCCCGGCGTGCCGTTCGGCTCGCCTCCGAGGGCGGAGATGCGCTCGGCGGCGGCGTCGGCCATGTCCCGTACGGCGGCGGTCTGCGGGTCGAGCATCTCGTGGACGGCGATGAAGTGCGGCCCGACGACGTTCCAGTGGATGTGCTTGAGCGTGAGCGCGAGGTCGTTGAGCGCGTGCAGGCGCGTCGTCAGGAGGTCGATGACCTGTCGGCCCTCGTCGACGCCGAGGCCGGGAACGGTGTAGCGGGGGGTGCGTGCGGGGGGCATGGGACTCCTCTGTGGGGGTGAACAGCGGTGATGGTCGAGGGTGGTGGTTATGGGGGGGGAGGTCGCCTAGCCGACGTCCCCTGTGCCGCCTTCGACCGGGGCGGCGCCGGGGCGCTCCCCGCCGGGCCGGACGGGTCCGGCCGCCGCGCGGATGCTCTCCCGTGCGGCGTCGGCGACGGCGCGGGGCGTGATGCCGAACTCCTCGTACAGACGCTCGTAGGCGGCGGACGCGCCGAAGTGCTCCAGGCTCACCATGCGGCCCGCGTCCCCCACCACGTCACGCCAGCCCTGGGCGACGGCCGCCTCGACGCTGACCCGGGCCCGGACCTCGGGCGGCAGGACCGCGTCCTGGTAGGCGTACGGCTGCTCGGCGAACCACTCGCGGCAGGGCAGGGAGACCACCCGCGCGTCGTGCCCTTCGGCGGCCAGCAACTCCCGTGCCTTCAGAGCGATGTGGACCTCCGACCCGGTCGCGACGAGGATGACGTCGGGCGTCCCGCCCCGGCTGTCGGCGAGTACGTAGCCGCCCCGGGCGGCCCCCTCGGCGGGGGCGTGGGCGCCGTCCCCCCGCTCCAGGACGGGCAGCGGCTGCCGGGTCAGGGCGAGGCCGGCGGGCCGGTCGTGGTGCTCCAGGACGGTGCGCCAGCACACGGCCGTCTCGTTCGCGTCGGCGGGCCGTACGACGTCGAGGCCGGGGATCGCGCGGAGGGCGGCGAGCTGCTCGACGGGCTGGTGGGTGGGGCCGTCCTCGCCCAGGCCGATGGAGTCATGGGTCCAGACGTAGGTGACCGGGAGCTTCATCAGGGCGGCGAGCCGGACGGCCGGGCGCATGTAGTCGCTGAAGATCAGGAACGTACCGCCGTAGGGGCGGGTGAGGCTCTGGAGCGCGACGCCGTTGAGGATCGCGCCCATGGCGTGCTCGCGGATGCCGAAGTGGAGCGTACGGCCGTAGGGGTCGCCGGGGAACTCGCCGGTCTGCTTGGACTCCGGGACGAAGGACGGCTCGCCCTCCATGGTGGTGTTGTTGCTCCCCGCGAGGTCGGCCGAACCGCCCCACAGCTCGGGCAGCACGGGCGCCAGCGCGGTGAGCACGTCGCCGGACGCCTTGCGGGTGGCGATGCCCTTGGGGTCGGCGTCGAAGACGGGGAGCCTGTCGGCCCAGCCCTCGGGGAGCTTCCGCTCCCGCAGCCGGTCGAGGAGTGCGGCGCGCTCGGGGTGGGCGGAGCGCCACTCCTGATAGCCGGGCTCCCAGGCGCGATGGGCCTCGGCGCCGCGCTCGACGACCGCGCGGGCGTGCTTCAGCACGTCGTCCTCGACGGCGAAGTCGGCGTCCGGGTCGAAGCCGAGCAGCTTCTTGGTGGCGGCGACCTCGTCGTCGCCGAGCGCGGAGCCGTGCGCCTTGCCGGTGTTCTGCTTGGTGGGCGCGGGCCAGCCGATGATCGTGCGCAGCAGGATCAGGGAGGGCCGGCCACGCTCGCTCTTGGCGGCTTCGACGGCGGCGAGCAGGGCGTCGACGTCCTCGACGTAGTCGCCGGTCCGGGTGAAGTCGACCGTGTGGACGTCCCAGCCGTAGGCGGCGTAGCGGGCGGTGACGTCCTCGCTGAAGGAGATGTCGGTGTCGTCCTCGATGGAGATGTGGTTGGAGTCGTAGAAGACGATCAGGTTCCCCAGCTCCTGGTGTCCCGCCAGGGAGCTGGCCTCGGACGTCACGCCCTCCATCAGGTCGCCGTCGGAGGCGACGACGTACACGTGGTGGTCGAAGGGGCTCGTGCCGGCCGGCGCGTCGGGGTCGAGGAGACCGCGCTCCCGGCGGGCCGCCATGGCCATGCCGACGGCGGAGGCCAGCCCCTGCCCCAGCGGCCCGGTGGTGATCTCGACGCCCCTGGTGTGCCGGTACTCCGGGTGGCCGGGGGTGGTGGAGCCCCAGGTGCGCAGCGCCTTCAGGTCCGCGAGCTCCATGCCGTAGCCGCTCAGGTACAGCTGGATGTAGAGGGTGAGGCTGGAGTGCCCGCAGGACAGCACGAAGCGGTCCCGGCCGAGCCACTGGTCGTCGGCCGGGTCGTGCCGCATCACCTGCTGGAACAGCAGGTACGCCAGCGGGGCCAGGCTCATCGCGGTGCCCGGGTGACCGTGGCCCGCCTTCTGCACGGCGTCGGCGGCCAGCACGCGCACGGTGTCGACGGCGCGGACGTCGAGCGGCCCCCAGCCCGCCGCCTCCGCGAGGGGCGGGGCCAGGCGCGGATCGCGACCGTCGTTCGGGCCGTTCGGCGTTTCGGCGGGTGCCATCAAGTCCTCCTGATCAGCGGGGCGGGCGGGCAGCGGGCGGCGCGACCGTGGTCCCGGCCCCGGGCCGCCCGGCTGCCTGGCCGGGTCCCCCGGAACGACGGGACCAAACGCGCGACGGCGTACGCAGCACGGAACAAGGAGCAAATCACCTTTGTCGCGCAAAGGGGAGGAATGGAAGGGAGAGGAAAGGGTGGTGCCGTTGGTCCTAGGCCCTGTCGTCACACTGCCGTCGTCGCCCGCAGGGCGGCCGCGCGGCCGCCGGTGCGGGCGATCACAAGGCGCCGGAATGGTCTTGCAGCGGAGCTACCAGGGCATTTCGGCAACGCCGCGAGCGTGCGTGCCGGGCGTCGCGCGGCAGACGGCAGTGTGACGACAGGACCTAGGCCGAAGGGCTGATCATTTCGGAGCACTCCTGCTGTTAGCCTGCTGTTGCACATAGGTTGCAATAACAACTGGACGGCATTCCCAGCAGTCGGAGGGCTCGCATCATGGCCACGTACACGCTCCCGGAACTCCCGTACGACTACGCGGCGCTCGAACCGGTCATCAATCCGCAGATCATCGAGCTGCACCACGACAAGCACCACGCCGCGTACGTCAAGGGTGCGAACGACACCCTGGAGCAGCTGGAAGAGGCCCGCGACAAAGAGGCCTGGGGCGCGATCAACGGCCTCCAGAAGAACCTCGCGTTTCATCTCTCCGGCCACATCCTGCACTCGATCTACTGGCACAACATGACCGGCGACGGTGGCGGCGAACCCCTCGCGGCGGACGGCGTGGGCGACCTCGCCGATGCGATCACCGAGTCCTTCGGCTCCTTCGCGGGCTTCAAGTCCCAGCTGACGAAGGCCGCGGCCACCACCCAGGGTTCCGGCTGGGGCGTGCTCGCGTACGAGCCCGTGAGCGGCAAGCTGATCGTCGAGCAGGTCTACGACCACCAGGGCAACGTCGGCCAGGGCTCGGTCCCGGTCCTCGTGTTCGACGCCTGGGAGCACGCCTTCTACCTGCAGTACAAGAACCAGAAGGTGGACTTCATCGAGGCGATGTGGCGCGTCGTCAACTGGCAGGACGTGGCGAAGCGTTACGCCGCCGCCAAGGAGCGCGCGGACGTGCTGCTGCTCGCCCCCTGACCGGGCGCCGGCCCGCCGCCCCGCCACCACAGACGTCCTGCCTCGTGATCGTCTTCTCCACCTTCACCCGGCAGGCGGATGAACGGAGAGCCCCCGCGAGGACGTGACTCGCGGGGGCTCTCCCATGACCACCGTCAGCCCCTTGACCCATTAACCCCTTACCTCATTAGCTCATTAGCTCATGTGCTAAATATATGTTCATGGATTCACCTGCCGAAGCCGAAGAGGAGGCGAGCGCCTTCCGCGCGCTCGCCGATCCCACCCGCCGCCAGATCCTGGAGGACCTGCGGGGCGGTGAGCTGGCCGCCGGGGAGATCGCGAGCCGGTTCCCGATCAGCGCCCCGTCCATCTCGCGCCACCTGGGCGTACTCAAGGGGGCCGGGCTCGTCACGGAGCGCCGGGACGCCAACCGCATCCTCTACTCCCTCGCCGAGGAACGGCTCGCCCTGTGCGTGGGGCGCTTCCTCAGCGCCGTGTGTCCCGAGCAGATCGTGCTCCGCACCACCAAGTGGCGCTCAGCTCCGGAAGGCGACGCCTCGTGATCCGGACCCGGCTCTCCAGCATCATCGAACGCCGCCTCCTGGTGAACTACCGGGTCGACCGGCACGTCGCGGCGGCCCTGCTCCCCGCGCCGCTGCGGCCCCAACTGGTGCGCGGTCAGGCGGTGGCCGGGATCTGCCTGCTGCGGCTCGGCGGCGTACGCCCCGCCTGGGCCCCCGCCGCGACCGGGCTGACCAGCGAGAACGCGGCGCACCGCATCGCCGTCGAGTGGGACGGGCCGGACGGCGTCGAGCGTGGCGTCTACATCCCGCGCCGTGACACCGCCTCCCGCCTCAACGCCTTCGCGGGCGGGCGGATCTACCCGGGCGAGCACGGCCGCGCGGACTTCACGGTCCGGGAGGACACCGGCTCCGTACGGGTGGCCCTCGCGACCCGGGACGGCGAGGTGGAGGTGGACGCGACCGTGGAGCCCGCCGAGGAGCTGCGCGGCAGCGGGCTGTTCACGGACCTGGCGGAGGCGTCGGAGTTCTTCCGCCTCGGCAGCCGGGGCCTCTCCCCCAGCGCCGGCGGGGTCCACCTGGACGTCCTTGAACTGTCCACGGACGCCTGGAAGGTGACGGCGGGCCGGCCCCTTTCCGTACGCTCCTCGTTCTTCGAGGACCCGGACCGCTTCCCGCCGGGCAGCGCGGTGCTGGACAGCGCGCTGGTGATGCGGGGCGTGGCGGCGGACTGGTCGCAGGGGGAGCCGTTCCGGCTGGGGTGCGGGGCGGGGACGCCGGCGGTGTAGGGGGTTACGGGGTCGTCGGACCACGGGCCCGGCGGCGCGCGGCGCGCACCGCGCCAGAGCCTCAGAGCGCTCGCCGGGCCAGGGCCCCAGGGCCGCACCGGGCCGGGAACAGGACGGCGGGCGGGACAAGTTCGTCGGAGCGAACGCCGTCGACGCGCAGGCTCGCGTCAGGGCTGACGCCCGCCTCCGGCGGGTGGAGAAGGATTACACGTTCGAGCGCGACGACACGATCGGCGCGGTGGAGCTCCGCCGCCTGGCACCCGTCCGGGAAGCGACCCGCGAGAGTCCCGAAAACCGCGATGCCGTCTCCCTCGGCGATGACCTCCTGGGCATCGAACCGCCAGTGCCCGGCAGCGTCGGCGAGCAGCCGCTTGCCCTCGCGCCCGCGTGCGGCAAGGAGGCTGGAGCCGCCTCTGAGGTGGTCCGCGAGGGCGCAGCAGATCGGGGCGGCCTCGGCGTACGGGGTCGCCACCCGGGTGTACTGGTCCCGGACGGCGAACGCCAGGGCGTCGTCGAGCAGCCCCAGGGCGGTCGCCCCGGCCGCCGGGTGCCCGTGGCGGACGACGGCGAGGAGGAGAGGAGCAGCGGCGACGGCGGCGGGAAACACCGCCCCGCTGTGATCGTGCCCGAGTCCGCCGCCCGCCAGGAGCGAGCCGGCGTCGGCGGCCCGGACGAGGCCCGCCGCCGTGGCGAGGGCGCGCAGGCCGGTCGCGGCGCGGGCGGGCTCGTACAGGCCGGCGGGGCCCGGCAGGCTTCCCCAGTCCACCGCCTCGATCGCCTCCAGCAGTTCCAGCACCGCCATATCGTCCCACCTCGGCCGGCCGGGAAAATACCCGCGCCCCGCTGGGCCCGGATGCCACGATGATCTACGCCCGCCCCTACCTTCCCCCTATCCCCCTGCCCTTCCCTCTCCCCCTCTCCCTCCCCGGAAGCGACCCCATGACTTCGGCCCCCGCGCCCGTCCCTGCCGACCCCACCGTCCTGCACCCGATGCCCGGCCAGCCGCGCGTGGTGCAGCTGAAGCCCCTGGTCACCTCACCGCTGATCGAGGCCGGGGACTACTCGTACTACGACGACCCCGAGCACGCCACGGAGTTCGAGACCCGCAACGTGCTCTACCACTACGGGCCGGAGCGCCTGGTGATCGGAAAGTTCTGCGCGTTCGGCACCGGGGTGCGGTTCATCATGAACGGCTCCAACCACCGCATGGACGGGCCGTCCACGTTCCCGTTCCCGACCTTGGGCGGCTCCTGGTCCGACCACTTCGACCTGCTGACGGGCCTGCCCAACCGGGGCGACACCGTGATCGGCAACGACGTCTGGATCGGCTACGAGGCCGTGATCATGCCGGGTGTCCGCGTCGGGCACGGCGCGATCATCAGCTCGCGTTCCGTGGTGGTCTCGGACGTCCCGGACTACGGCATCGTCGGCGGCAACCCGGCCCGCCTGATCCGCACCCGGTACGAGGAGGCGGACGTCGCGCGCCTGTTGGCGGTGGCCTGGTGGGACTGGCCTGCGGACCACCTGACGCACCATATCCGTACGGTGATGTCGGGCACGGTGGCGGAGCTGGAGGCGGCGGCGCCGCGGGGCGCGTAAGGGCGGAGCGGGTGGCCTCGAGTCCCCGGCCCTCGGCAACCGGTCAGCGCGTGCAGGTGCCCGGCTCGCTACGCATCGCGGAGTGGGAGACCAACACCTGGTTGCTGGGGGCAGAGGACGAGGACCAGCAGTCGTTCGGCACCTCCGCACAAAGGCCGCCTGCCCGGCCGGAGCACCGAAAACCGCCCGGCCGGGACCAGGACGCCCACCCGGCACCATCGCCACGGCTGCCGACTACGGTCGCGTGCTGCCGATCCGGGTCTCTGTCAAGCCTGCCGGATGGCGGTCACGAGCAGTGTGTCCGCGCTGCGCGGCGCGTCGGTGGTCGAGGGCAGTCTGTCGATGCAGATTCGGGTGAACCCGGCCTCGTCCAGCACCTTCGTCCAGACCTGCTCCTGAAGTACCCAGCGGCGCATCGTGGTCGGCTCACCGCCAGGGGTCCTTGCCGGGACGTCAGCGGGCGAAACGTCCGCTGACGCAGGTGCGCCGCCGAGGTAGTGGGCGAGCGTGGAGAACACCAGCCGGCCGCCGGGACGCAGTGCGGCGGCCACGGACGGCAGAAGTTCGTGCGGGTCGGTGAAGTCGACTGCGCCGAAGACGCTGTACAGCACGTCGTACGAGTCGGGCGCCGCCTGCGCGTGCTCCACGACATCGGACCCGATGATGCGCAGGCGCGGCGCGAGGTGGCCGAACAGATCGGTGGCCATGGCGTACTGCGCGGGTGAGGCATCGACGGCATCAACTCGGGCGGGGGAATGATGGGTCGCGAGGTGGGCGGCCTGCTTGGCAGCGCCTGCGCCGAGGTCTCCGACGACCTTGTCCGTCAGGTCGCCCAGCAGCTCGGGGCCGGGGCCGCCGTCTTGACTCCAGATCCAGTGGAAGGTGTCAGGGACGGCGCGGTTGTGCTCGGCGTGGTTGCGGCCGTAGTGGTGCCAGAGGTCTGTGGTGGTGGTCACCCGCATCATCCTGGCGGGCTCCGCCCGCCGCCGTGTCAGCTCCGGCGAATCTCACCCACGCGTGAGCCGGGCCCCGGCCAGAGGAGGCGCGGGGCCCGGCTTGGCGTGCAGCCCGGTGTGAGTCAGTGCGAGTCGTTGCCGGGGTGGCACGGGCCGCAGTCGGCGGCGTCCGCCCACAGCGGCTGGTCGACCTCCCAGCCGTCAGTCGCGATCAGGTCCGCCGTCCGCAGCACGGAGCCGTCGTTCTTGAAGGCGACGTCCGGAACGTGGTGCAGGAAGTGTCCGCCGTTGAAGCGTTCGCACAGCGTGGCGTAGGCCACGGTGTCCAGGATGATCGTGTGGACACCGATGTCGACGATCTTGCTGGGGGCGAGTCCCAGCGCCTGGCCCTGGTGGTTCATCGCGGTCAGGAGGTAGGCGTAGCCCTGTCCGAGGACCCGGGCCGCCATGATCGAGTCGTAGGGGTAATCGCGCATGAGGAGTCCGACCTGCTTGTCCCACAGGTCGGCCGGCACGACGTCCCGCGCAGAGCGGATCGGGCCGGTCGTCGGGTCGATGGCCAGAGGGGTTGCGACAGCCGTTGCCATGATGCCTCCGAGGACGAGGCCCCGCGGTCGGGGGCGCTGCACCCAGGACACCGCGCCGACTCGCCCGGTGGAGGTCAACGGTCCTGTTGTGCCAGGGCTTTGCACGTTGTGCAAGCGGGCTCGACGGGCCCGTGTGACGACCGTACGGTGAGGGCCCCGGTCGTGCGGCGTGGGAGGGGACCTGTGCCTGTTGACCTTTGGAACAGCCCCATGGTGCGCGAGTTGGCGGCGCAGCGGCGCCCCGGCGCGCTCATCCGTCTCGGCCGCGAACACCGTGCCTGGACTCTCGCCGCCCTCGGGGACCGGATCGGCTGCTCAGCCGCCACGGTGTCCCGGTTGGAGCGTCGCAACAGGGTGGCCGATCTGGCCCTGGTGCACCGCGCAGCACTGGAAGTCGGGGTCCCCCGACACGTCTTGGTGCATTCCCTGGCGCCACCCGCCCTGACCGCGTCGGCGGCCACTAGAGTGACGGCCAGTCCGTACGCCGAGGAGGACCCGATGCGCCGCCGCACGCTGATCACCGCCACGGCGGCTGCCGGACCGGCCGCCCTGCTGCTGGGGTTGGACGAGGCCTTGGCCGACACTCCCGGCCCGACCGGCGGCGGTTCGCTCGACACCCGGCTGGCCACCGCCCGCGAGTTGTACGACAAGGGGGCGCACGGCCGTCTCCTCACCGCGCTGCCCGGCCTCATCGGTGACGGCCACGCCGCCGCGTCGTCGCGCCGGGCACTCGATCAGGCCCGGCTCTCGTCCGTCTACAGTCTGACCGCCTCGGTGCTGAGCAAGCTCGGCTCGTACGAGCAGGCCCGGCTCACCGCGGACCGCGCCGGCACCTGGGCCGAGGTATCCGGCTCACCGCTCGCGTCCGCAGCCGCAGCCCGAGAACTGGCGATCGTGCTGCGCCACCAGGACCGCTCCGAGGAGGCCCAGCGCCTCATGAGGGCGGCGGCCACCGGAGTGGAGGCCACGGGCCTGCGTACCGACGCTTCGGCGTCCGCGTACGCGCAGATGCTCTGCACTCTGGCGTACACCGCCGCTCGTGGAGGGCACCGGACAGATGCGCTGGCAATGACCGAGGAAGCCCGCCGTGCCGCCCGCCGGCTGCCACCGCACCCCCCGTCCGGCCGTCTGTTTCCCATCACCCCCGCAGCCGTTGACCTGTACGCCGTCGGCGTCCACTGGGCGCTCGGCGACGCGGGGGCCGCACTGGAGGCCGGGAAGGACCTGCGACCCGAACAGTTCCCGACAGCTGAGCGGAAGGCGCGGTTGGGCACCGACATGGCGCGGGCCTGGTGGGCATGGCAGCGCCCCGCGCAGACCGCCCATGCGCTGCTCACCGCGTACCGCTCCAGCCCGGGAGAAGTCCGAGACCGGCCCGCCATCCGCCGCATCGTTGCCGAGCTCGCCGAGCGGCACCGGCGCACCACCGGGGTCCGGGAATTGCAGGCCGCCGTGGTTCTGCGGTCGCTCTAGCAGGCTGGCTGCATGTGGGCAAAAAGTCACCCTGCGGACGCTCACGCGAGGGGTATGCGTACCGCTAGGGCGTGAACCAGGAGCGGCCCTGGGCCCAGGTGGTCACCCACCCCGCGAAGCCGGGCACGCCCGGCATCAGGGAGGCGTCCGACCGGGTGCCGAAAGGTATCGCGCCGTTCTCGTCGATCAGCCAGACATGACCGCGCTGCGGGCCAGTGACGATCAGGTGCCAGTACATGCCGCAGCCGTCGGTGCCCAGCACCAGTGAGCCGTGGCCGAACACGGGCTCCACCCGGTCGTCGAACTCTCGCTCCGACAGCGCCGTCTCATCCCCGTCCGCTTCCCACAACCATGCCTCCGTGAGCGGAAAAGGCTCGGCAAGCCGGCGTTCGGGGCGGTCCGAGCCCCAGTCCGAGGGCGTCTTCGCGAAGGGCAGGAGACCGTAGTAGGGCGGACCCGCGCGCAGCCCGTCGCAGATTTCCGCCACAAAGGTGCGGTACGGCTCCGGGAGCACGATGCCGTGCTCGGTCTCGAAGGACCGCACCGCATCGGGGCCGGCCGGTGGCACCGCATCGGGCCGGGACGCGAAGATCTCGCGGAGGGCCGCCGCTTCGGCCGGGTCGCAGGCTTCCGTGTTCATGCCGGTCATCATGCAAGATCCGCAAGCGACTGCCCAGCACCCCGAACACAGACCGCGAGGTTATGGGCATGGCTGAGATCCGGCCCCTGCATCGATACCGGATCGCGGGAGGTGGCTGCCCGCCGGGGCGCTGCCCCCGTCTCCGCGCTGTTCCCGTCAGCCGCCGAAGGTACCGGCCTTCACTCCGTCGATGAACAAGGCCCAGTGCTCCGGGCCGTAGAACTGGAGCCCGGGGGCGGGACCCTTACTGTCCCGTGAAGACACCCCTGCGCCACCCACCTGCGTCACGTTCACTTTCGTCCGAGGTGGACGCTCCGGTACGGCGGCTGGGGTCGCCACCGTAGGGCCCGGGTCCCGGATGTCAGCAGGAGAGCAACCGGCCGGCACCAGCACCTCCCGGAGGCCACGGGCGGAGCTTCGTACCGCCCGTGGCCTCCGAGAAGAGAACCGAAAGGTCCTGCCCGTGCTGCAATGCGCCGCCGTCACCGGCGTACCGTTCGCCGAGGCGCTCCTGGCGCTCGCCACCATGGAAGGCGGCCCCGAGCACCCGCCCGATGTCCTCGCCCAGGACGACTACCTCCTCCGCGACCTGACCACTCGCGCGGCACCTCGTGCGCGTACTTCGACCACCATCCCGGCCCGCGCTCCTTCTCGGTGAGCGACCCGCTCGGCGACCTCGTCACCCTGCACATCCACGGCGAGATCCAGCGGCTCGGCACAGACGACGACAACGCCATTGACCGCGACAGCTCCTGACGTGACCACGGATTCGACGCCGCACTCGGCCACCGCCGTCCAGGCTGAATCGCTCCCGAGCAGCTTGGTCAACCTCAACTCCGGCCGGACGCGCGGTAGCGGCGGCGGGCCCGGCGGGCTACCGGCTACGGGCTGACGGCGGGCCCTACGGCTGGGAGGACCCCGGCAGCCGGGTCCAGAAGTGGTCGACGATGTTCTCGATGTAGCGGCGCCCGTCCTCGCCGGATGCCGTGGCGCCGCCGGCCCGGCTCAAGGTGGCCGCCATGAGGCCCTGGTACTCCTGGTGCATGGCGGCCAGGGGGCTCTTCAGATCGCGGCGCTCCATGGAGACGAGCCGTGCGATGTCGCGGATGTGCGCCTGCCAGCGCGTGGAGACCGCCTCGGCGAGGAGACGGGCGAGCTCCTCCTCCAGCCGGGTGATGGCGATGAAATCGCGCGGGGGCAGGCTGAGGACCTCACCGAGCTTGGCGGACTGCCGTTTGTCGCCGGCCCACAGACCGGCTTCCTCCATGGACAGGTATGCGTCGAGGGTGAGGCCGGTGGCGCGCGCGACCTCCTCGGCCGAGACGCCGCGCGCGATGCGGTGTTCGAGCAAGGTGCGGGGATGGCCCATGAGTTCGGCGGGCTGACACCACAAAGCGCCCGCCAGAGCCGTGAACTCCGTCGCATCCGGCACATGGGTTCCGCGCTCCCATGCGATCACATGCTCGGGACCGACGTGTGACGTGCCGAAGGACGCGCGCATGCCGTAGGCGACATGACCGGGTGCCATCCCGAGTTTCTCGCGCAAGGCGCGCGCTGCCCGCGCGTTGAAGGGGAGTGGTGGGTGCACATACGGAGCGTAGGGGAGCTGTCACCGGCACTTCCATACCCACTGTCGGCTGCCTGCCGGTTTGGCGGAAAGGTCACCCCTGATTCCGTAGGAAGCCACAGGGCGAAAAGGGGGCCAAGTAGACGCTCTACGCGGGTAGTTGCCATTCCGCTGTTGGCGCGTATGATCCGCTCGCACGGTGCCGCATGTGTGTTCGCACAGCGCCTGCCACTCACTTCGGGCAGCACCGGCGAAACCCCCCTTCCCCATCATTCGCAGGCTCAGGAGACTCCGTCATGCACCCCAGTACGACCAGCCCGCCTACCGACGCGAAGCCCAACGGGTCGGGGGGCGCCGTCGACCGGTTCTTCCGCATCAGCGAACGCGGTTCGACCTACCTCCAGGAGATACGCGGCGGATTCGCCACGTTCTTCACGATGGCGTACATCCTTGTGCTCAACCCGATCATTCTCGGCGGGGCGGAGGACAAGTTCGGAAAGCAGCTGGACAACGTGCAGTTGGTCACCGCCACCGCCCTGGTCGCCGCGGTGATGACGCTGATCATGGGTGTGGGCGGCAATCTGCCGCTGGCCCTGGCGGCGGGTCTGGGCATCAACGCCGTCGTCGCCTACCAGATCGCTCCCCTGATGAGCTGGGACGACGCGATGGGCCTCATCGTGCTGGAAGGGCTGCTGATCTGCGTTCTGGTGGTGACCGGGCTGCGCGAGGCGATCATGCACGCCATTCCGCAGCCCCTCAAACAGGCCATCAGCGTCGGCATCGGTCTGTTCATCGCCTTCATCGGCTTCGTGGACGCCGGGTTCGTCACCCGCATCCCCGACGCCGCCAACTCCACCGTGCCCGTCCAGCTCGGCACCGGCACGCTCACCGGCTGGCCGATGCTCGTCTTCTGCCTCGGCGTGCTCCTGACGATCGTGCTGGTCGCCCGGAAGGTCAAGGGCGCGATCCTCATCAGCATCGTCCTCATGACCGTCGTCGCCATCGTCATCAACGAGGTCGCCCGTATCAAGTCCTGGGGCCTGACCTCGCCCTCGATGCCCGAAAACCCGGTCGCCGCACCCGACTTCGGGCTGCTGGGCCAGTTCGACCTGTTCGGATCGTTCGGCCAGGTCAGCGTGTTGACGGTCGTCCTGCTCGTCTTCACCCTCATCCTGTCCGACTTCTTCGACACGATGGGCACGGTCGTGGGCGTCACGGCGGAGGCCGGGCTCCTCGACGAGCGGGGTCAGGTGCCCGGACTCGGCCGCGTCCTGCTCATCGACGGTGCGGCAGCCGTCGCCGGTGGCGCCGCGTCCTCGTCGTCGGCCACCACCTACATCGAGTCGGCGGCGGGTGTCGGCGAAGGGGCCCGCACCGGCTTCGCCAACATGGTCACCGGCGGCCTGTTCGCGCTCGCCCTCTTCCTCACGCCCGTCCTGACGATCGTGCCTCTCCAGGCGGCGGCGCCCGCCCTCGTCGTGGTCGGGTTCCTGATGATGACCCAGGTCAAGCACATCGACTGGGACCGCTACGACGTCGCCATCCCGGCCTTCCTCACCATCGTCGTCATGCCGTTCACCTACTCCATCACCAACGGCATCGGCGCCGGCTTCGTCTCCTACGTGGTGATCAAGGCCTGCCTGGGCAAGGCACGCGAAGTCCACTGGCTGCTGTGGGGCACCGCCGCGCTCTTCCTGGTCTACTTCGTCATCGACCCGCTGGAGCAGATCCTCGGTCTCAAGTAGCGGGACCCTGGGCCCTGCTTCACCGGTCGAAGGCCCCCGGGGGCAGTGACTCCCGGGGCCCTCGGCCCCTGGAGCCCAGGGGCTCCCGGAAGTCAGGGGCTCTTGGGGTCAGTGGCTCCCGGCGTCGGAGAGGCAGAACTCGTTGCCCTCCGGGTCCCTGAGCACCGTCCAGGACATCCCCTCCATCGACTGCTCGCCGACGACGGTCGCGCCCAGCTTCGCCAGGCGCTCCACGTCGGCCGAGCGGTCGGGCGACGCGAAGTCGACGTGCACCCGGTTCTTGGCGGCCTTGGGCTCGGGCACCCGCTGGAAGCCGAGGACCAGCGGGGTCGCCGCGAGGACGACGAACGCGTCGTAATCCTGCGTCTCCTGGACCCCCAGCGCCTCGGCCCACCAGGCGGCCAGGGTCTGGGGGTCGGCACAGTCGATCGTGATCATTTCCGGTGAGATCCGCATGCCCTTCACCGTACGGCGCACCACTGACAACGGGCCGGATTGTCCGACCGGCCCGTTGTCGGCTGTCCTCGTCAGACCGGCACGATCTCCAGCCGGATACGCGCGGCCACCGGCTCGCGCGGACCCGCGCCGCCACGGTCCCCTGCCGCCGCGGTCCCCCGCGGCCACGGTCCTGTGCGGACGCGCGCGGATACCGCGTCGACCGGCGTCAGTCGAAGATCGGGCCCTGCGTCCGGGTCCGCTTGATCTCGTAGAAGCCCGGGATGGAGGCGACCAGCAGCGTGCCGTCCCAGAGCTTCGCCGCCTCCTCGCCCTTGGGGGCGGGGGTGACGACCGGGCCGAAGAAGGCGATCTGCTCGCCGTCCGCGCCGGGAACGGCGATGACCGGGGTGCCGACGTCCTGGCCGACCTTGTCGATGCCTTCCTTGTGGGAGGCGCGCAGCTCGGTGTCGTACCGGTCGGAGTCGGCGTGGTCCGCCAGGCCGGCGGGCAGGCCGACGTCCTCCAGCGCGGCGGCCATGGCCTCGCGGGTGGGGCCCTCGCCGTTGTTGTGGAAGCGGGTGCCGAGCGCGGTGTAGAGGGGGCCGAGGACCGCGTCGCCGTGCTCCTGCTGGGCGGCGATGACGACCCGGGCCGGGCCCCACGCCTGCTTCTCCAGCATCTCGCGGTACTCCTCGGGCAGCTCGTCCAGCTTGTTCTCGTTCAGGACGGCCAGGCTCATCACGTGCCAGCGGACCTCGACGTCACGAACCTTCTCCACTTCCAGCATCCAGCGCGAGGTCATCCACGCCCAGGGGCAGAGCGGGTCGAACCAGAAGTCGACCGGGGTCTTGCCGTTGGCCGGAGTGTTCTCGGGCATGTCTCTCCTCAGAAGTGCGTGTTCCACCTGCGGGCGAGAACGCCCCCGGAGAGGCTCCCATTCCCTGGATGAAGCCGCGCGCAGACGCGTGCAAGGATCAATGGGTTCGAACACGACACATGACGCGCGTCACGAAGGAGTGCCCGTGCCCGGTGAAAACCTGTCCCGCGACGAGGCCCAGAAGAGGGCCGAGCTGCTGACCGTCGACGGATACGAGGTCGAGCTCGACCTGCGGTCCGCCGTCGGCGAGCCCGAGGGGGCCGACGGGGGCGACGGGGGGTCCGGCCCCCGGACCTTCCGTTCGCTGACCACGATCCGGTTCCGCTCAGCCCGCGCGGGCGCCTCGACCTTCGCCGACCTGGTGGCCCCGGGTGTGGACGCGGTCACGCTGAACGGGACGGCACTCGACCCGGCCGTCGTGTTCGACGGGACGCGGGTGGCGCTGGACGGGCTCGTCGAGGGCGAGAACACGCTCGTGGTCGACGCCCGCTGCGCGTACAGCAGGACCGGCGAGGGCATGCACCGCTTCGTCGACCCGGAGGACGGCGAGGTCTACCTCTACACGCAGTACGAGCCCGCCGACGCCCGCCGCGTCTTCGCCAACTTCGAGCAGCCCGACCTCAAGGCCCCCTACCGCTTCCGGGTGACCGCCCCCGCCGACTGGCGGGTCTGGTCCAACGGGGCCGAGGAGTCGCAGAAGGACGGGGTGTGGACCTTCGCCGAGACGAAGCCGATCTCCACGTACATCACGGCCGTCGTCGCCGGCCCGTACCACTACGTGAGTGACCACTACAGCCGTACGTTCGACGACGGCACCACGCTGGAGATCCCGCTCGGCGCGATGTGCCGCAAGGGGCTCGCCAAGCACTTCGACGCGGACGACGTCTTCCTGGTCACCAAGCAGGGCCTCGACTTCTTCCACGACCACTTCGACTACCCGTACCCCTTCGGCAAGTACGACCAGGCGTTCGTGCCCGAGTACAACCTCGGAGCCATGGAGAACCCGGGCATGGTCACCTTCCGCGAGGAGTACATCTACCGCGGCAAGGTCACCTCGGCGGCCTACGAGCGGCGTGCCAACGTCATCCTGCACGAGATGGCGCACATGTGGTTCGGCGACCTGGTCACCATGGAGTGGTGGGACGACCTGTGGCTGAAGGAGTCCTTCGCGGACTTCATGGGCTCCTTCTCGATGGTCGAGGCGACCCGCTTCACCAACGGCTGGATCACCTTCGCCAACAACCGCAAGGCGTGGGCCTACCGCGCCGACCAGCTGCCCTCCACGCACCCCATCACGGCGGACATCCGTGACCTGGAGGACGCCAAGCTGAACTTCGACGGGATCACGTACGCCAAGGGCGCCTCCGTGCTCAAGCAGCTGGTGGCGTACGTGGGGCGCGACGCGTTCCTCGAAGGCGCCCGGCGCTACTTCAAGAGCCACGCCTACGGCAACACGCGCCTGGGCGACCTGCTGTCGGTGCTGGCCGAGACGTCCGGCCGCGACATGACGGCCTGGTCGCGCTCCTGGCTCCAGACGGCGGGCGTCAACGTGCTCACCCCCGTGCCGGCGTACGACGCGGACGGGAGGCTGGCCGAGCTGGCCGTCGTCCAGGAGGCCGCCGCCTCGCACCCGGAGCTGCGCCCGCACCGCGTCGCGGTCGGCCTGTACCGGCGTACGCCGGAGGGCGAGCTGACGCGTTACGCGCGCGCCGAGGTGGACGTGGCCGGTGAACGGAGTGTGGTGGAGGCCCTGGCCGGCGCCGAGCGGCCCGATCTGATCCTGGTCAACGACGACGACCTCACGTACTGCAAGGTCCGCTTCGACGAGGGCTCGCTGGCGACGCTGCGCGACCACCTGGGCGAGATCACGGACCCGCTGGCCCGCGCCCTGTGCTGGTCGGCCCTGTGGAACCTGACCCGGGACGCGCTGATGCCGGCCCGCGACTTCGTCGCGCTGGTGCTGGCGCACGCCGGGCGCGAGAGCGACATCGGCGTCCTCCAGATGCTGCACTCCTGGGCGCAGTCGGCGCTGGTCAACTACGCCGCCCCCGGCTGGCGCGAGGAGGGTGGCCGGGCGCTGGCCGACGGCGCGCTGCGCGAGCTGCGGGCCGCCGAGCCGGGCAGCCAGCACCAGCTGACCTGGGCCCGCTTCTTCGCGGCGGTCGCCTCGTCCGAGGCGGACTTCCAGCTGCTGGGCGGGCTGCTGGAGGGCACGGCCCGGATCGACGGTCTCGACGTCGACCAGGAGCTGCGCTGGTCCTTCCTCTCCCCGCTGGCCTCGCACGGGGTGGCGAACGAGGCTGCGATCGACGCCGAACTCGCCCGCGACGACACGGCCTCCGGCAAGCGCCACCACGTACGCTGCCTGGCCTCCCGTCCCTCGGAGGCGGTCAAGGCGCAGGCGTGGGCGGCGGTCGTGGAGTCGGACAAGCTGTCCAACGCGCTGGTCGAGGCGACGATCACCGGATTCGGGCAGCCCTCCCAGCGGGAGCTGCTCTCCCCGTACGCGAGCCGCTACTTCGAGGTGATCGAGCGGATCTGGGCGGAGCGGTCCATCCAGATCGGCATGCACGTGGTGCGGGGCATGTTCCCCGGACTCCAGGACAGTCCCGCGACCCTCGCGGCGACCGACACGTGGCTGGGCGAGCACGAGGACGCCGCCCCGGCGCTGCGGCGACTGGTGCTGGAGGCCCGGGACGATCTCGCGCGGGCGCTGCGCGGCCAGGAGTGCGACCGGGCCGCCGGGGCCTGAGCGGGTACGCATGAGGGGGCGCTCGGGTGAGGCGTGCGTGCGGCGTGAAAGCAGCGCTCGTACACCTGCCCGAGGCGCCCCTCCCCCGATTCCCGGCGCGACGGCCCTTTTCGGTTGTCGAACGTCCGTGCTTGAGGACGGCGTTGTCCGGGATTGTCGACGGGCGTGTAACAGGGGTTAGGGCGCCCTCCACGGGCGGGAAACCCCGGGACATGACCCAGAACACCCCGCTCTCACCCCGTCTCCCCCGCCTCCCCCTCCACTCCGGGGACGTGACACTCCGTGTCCTGTCCGCCGCCCAGTTGCGGGCGCGGGGCGTGTCCGCGGCGCAGACGTCCGCGCAGTGCCTGCCCGGCGGCCCCTGGCAGCACCTGCTGCCGGGGGTCTGTCTGCTGCACCCGGGCCCGCCCACCGGCCGGGAGCGGCTGCTCGGAGCGCTGCTCTACGCGGGGCGTCCGCCGGCCTCCGCGCGGCGCGCTCCGGCGGGCCCTCCGGACGCGGGGTTCGGCGAGGCGATGGTCACCGGGGTGGCCGCGCTCGCGCTGTACGGCTTCGCCGCGGCCGGGGACGTGGAGGCGCTGCACCGGATCGACGTGCTGGTGCCGCGCACCCGGCGGTTGCGGTCCACCCGGTTCGTGGAGGTGCTGCGGACCGCCTCGATGCCGAGCCCGGTGCGGGTGGGCGAGGTGCCCGTCGCACCGGTGGAACGGGCCCTGGCGGACGCGGTCGCGGGCACGGCCGACGCGGCCGCCGTCCGGCGGTTGCTGACCGAGGCGGTGCGCGACGGGCACTGCGAACCGGCCGCCGTGGTACGGGAGCTGAGCGAGGCGAAGCTGCTGGGGCGGCCCGCCGTGGTGGGCGCGGTCGACGCGCTGCTGGCGGAGGGGCGGGCGGCGGCGGAGGCCCGGCTGTACGCGATGGTGCGCGAGCACGGGCTGCCGGAGCCGCTGTGGAACGTGGAACTGCGCCTGCCGGGCGGGCCCTGCCTCGGCGGGTTCGACGCCTACTGGCCGGATCACGCCGTGGCGGTGGAGCTGGACGTCCGGGCGCCCCGGTACGGCGTGCCGGGGCGGAGGGGCCGGGCGGAGGAGGACCCGCAGTGGTCCGCGTACACCGCGAAGCGGGAGCGTCTGGAGCGGCTCGGGGTCACGGTCGTCCGCCTCGCACCGGGGAAGCTGCGCGAGGCGCCGGACCAGCAGGCGACGGTGGTGCGGACGGCGCTGATGGCGGCGGCCGACCGGGAGCCGGCCGCGTACGTGATGGTGCTGCCGCGCTGAGCGGGCGGGGCGGGGCGGATCGCGCACGCGGGCCTACGGCGAGCGGGCCCACGGCGAGCGGCCCGGCGGATGGCGGAGGACGGCCCGACGGGTGGCGGAGGGCGGAGGACGGCCCGACGGGTGGCGGATGGCGGAGGACGGCCCGGCGGCACTCACTGGTCCGGACCACGCACCGCAGGTCTGGACCGCTGGACGTCGCCCGGACGTCGCCCGGACGTCACCAGACGCCACGAGCGCACTGTTTGACCCCGTTCATCCCTCGTGGCACATCGCGCCCCGTGGCGGATCTATGCCATGTCCCCAACTCGTCTCCGTCAACTCTCCACAAACCCCTGTCATTTACGACAGGGTAAGCGGTCATCCGGTACCGCATTCCGGACTCTCTCTTTCCATAACAGGGACACAGATGACCAAGGAATCCCCCAGTTCCATACCCGGGGCAAGACGCGCCGCCCGTATCGCGGCCGCGGCCGGACTGGCGGCCGCACTGGCCGCCTCCGGCGCCGCACCGGCCTTCGCCACCGACGACCCGGCTCCGGCGCCCGTCAAGCCCGCCGCCACGAGCGACCGGGGCGACAAGCTCGGCAAGGCCGACGCCGACGTCCTGGCGAAGGCCGAGGCCAAGGGCGAGAAGAACGTCACCATGATGGTCGCCACCACCCCGGGGGCGACCGAGCAGGTCAGCAAGCAGCTGGACGCCGTCGAGGGCTCCGTGCTCGGCCAGACCTACGACAAGCTCGGCTACGTCCGGGCGACGGTTCCGACGAAGAGCGCCGAGGCCACCATCACGGCGGCCTCCAAGCTCTCCTCCGTCCTCGGCATCGATCTCAAGCAGGAGATCAAGCTGGACGACCCGACGCCCGCGGGCGACCGGGCGGCCAAGGCCAAGCAGCCGAAGGCCACGGGTAGTTACCCGGCGCCGGGCAAGAAGACCCCGGCGAAGAACCCGTACAACCCGTCCCACGAGACGGGTGCGGTGAAGTTCGTCGAGAAGAACCCGAAGGCCGACGGCCGCGGGATCACCATCGGCGTCCTGGACTCCGGCGTGGACCTCGGTCACCCGGCCCTGAAGAAGACCACCACCGGCGAGCGCAAGATCGTCGACTGGGTGACCGCGACCGACCCGGTGAGCGACGGCGACGGCACCTGGCTGCGGATGTCCCAGTCGGTCTCGGGCCCGACGTTCACGTCCGGCGGGAAGACCTATGCGGCGCCGACGGGCAACTACAAGTTCGCCACGTTCGCCGAGTCGGCCACCACCGGCGGCGACATGCAGGGCGACCTGAACCGCGACGGTGACACCACCGACGTCTGGGGCGTGCTGTACGACCCGGTCACCGGCACCACGCGGGTCGACCTGAACGAGAACGCGGACTTCTCCGACGACAAGGTCCTCAAGCCGTACAAGGAGAAGTTCCAGGTCTCCTACTTCGGTGAGGACGACCCGCGCACCCCGGTCGTCGAGCGCATCCCGTTCGTCGTCGAGAACCGCAAGAACGTCGTCTACAACGCCGCGGGCGCCAAGGCCGACTACGTCAACATCGGTGTCATCGAGGGCTCGCACGGCACGCACGTCGCGGGCATCACCGCGGCCAACGGGCTGTTCGGCGGCGAGATGAACGGTGCCGCTCCCGGTGCCAAGATCGTCTCCTCGCGTGCCTGCACCTGGTCCGGCGGCTGCACCAACATCGCGCTGACCGAGGGCATGATCGACCTCGTCGTCAACCGCGGTGTCGACATCGTCAACATGTCGATCGGCGGCCTGCCGCCGCTGAACGACGGCAACAACGCGCGCGCCGAGCTGTACAAGCGGCTCGTCGACATCTACGGCGTCCAGCTGGTCATCTCGGCCGGCAACAGCGGACCCGGGCTCAACACCATCGGCGACCCGTCGCTCGCCGACCACGTGATCTCGGTCGGCGCGTCGATCTCCAAGGAGACGTGGGCGGCCAACTACGGCTCCAACGTCACCAAGAAGTACGACATGCTGCCCTTCTCCTCGCGCGGTCCGCGTGAGGACGGCGGCTTCACGCCGATCATCTCGGCGCCGGGCGCGTCCATCAACACCACCCAGACCTGGTCGCCGGGCGGTCCGGTCAAGGAGGCGGGTTACGACCTGCCCGCCGGCTACTCCATGCTCCAGGGCACCTCGATGGCCTCGCCGCAGGCGGCGGGCGCGGCAGCGCTGCTGCTGTCGGCCGCGAAGCAGAAGAACATCGAGCTTCCCCCGGCCGACCTGCGCTCGGCGCTGACCAGCACCGCGAGCCACATCAAGGACGTGCCCGCGCACGTCCAGGGCTCCGGTCTGATCAACATCGTCAAGGCGTGGAAGCAGATCGCCAAGCAGGGCAAGCCCGCGCACGAGTTCTCGGTGAAGGCCCCGGTCGACACCGCGATCGACTTCGCGCTCAAGGACCCGGGCTTCGGCACCGGCCTCTACGACCGCGAGGGCGGCCTGAAGGTCGGCGAGTCCAAGGTCTACGACGTCGTCGTCACCCGCACCACGGGCCCGGACCGCGACGTCCAGCACAAGCTGTCCTGGAAGAACAACGACGGCACCTTCGAGCTCAGCAGCCCCCGGTACGTCACGCTGCCGCTCGACACGCCGGTCAAGCTCAAGGTCAGGGCGAAGGCGAAGACCGCCGGAGTCCACAGCGCCATCCTGCGGGTCGACGACAAGAAGACCTCCGGCGTCGACCACCAGATCATGACCACGGTCGTCATCGCCCACGAGCTGCAGCAGCCCGGTTACGCCTACAAGGCGTCCGGCTCGGTCCAGCGCAACGGCACGACGTCGTACTTCGTCAACGTGCCGGAGGGCGCGAAGACCCTTGAGGTCGCCCTCAGCGCCCTGCGCTCGGGCAGCCAGACCCGGTTCGTCGCCCTGCACCCGTACGGGACGCCGGTCGACCCGACCTCCACGATCAACTGCTACCCGAACTACGAGAACCCGGCCAACACCTGCCGCCCGGACGCGCGTTCCTACAAGGACCCGCAGCCCGGCGTGTGGGAGATCGAGGTCGAGTCGCGTCGTACGTCGCCGCTGCTGGACAACCCGTACAAGCTGGATGTCTCGCTGCTCGGCGTGACCTTCGACCCGGCGGTGCGGACCATCGCCGAGGCGAAGATCGGCGCTCCCGCCGCGGTGGACTGGAAGGTCACCAACGGCGCCGCCGCTCTCCAGGGCAAGCTCCAGGGCGGCTCGCTGGGCTCGGCCAAGGTGGCCAAGCCGTCGATCTCGACGGGCGAGACCCGTGAGACCACGGTCACCATCGGCGCGGGTGTCGAGAAGCTCGACTTCGCCATCGGCGGCACGTCGGACGCCAACGCCGACCTCGACCTGTACGTCTTCCGGGGCGCCACGCAGGTCGGCAGCGCGACCAGCGCCGGCTCCGAAGAGGCGGTCAGCCTGGTGAAGCCCGCCGCGGGCACGTACACGGTCGTCGTCGACGGCTACTCGGTCCCGGCCGGGACCACCACGTACGACTACCGCGACGTCTTCTACTCGGCCGCGCTCGGCACGATCAAGGTCGACTCCGCCAAGGCCGTGAACCTGGCCAACGGTGCGTCGGCCCAGGTCGGCGCCGAGGTCGTCGTCGCCGGAGCGGCTCCCGAGGGCCGTCAGTTCTTCGGCGAGGTCCAGCTGGTCAACAACCGCGGCACCGCCGCGGGCACCGGCAGCGTCGTGATCGAGAAGGTCACGCCGTAGCGAATCCCACGGGTCCGTGACGGATCCCATCGGTACGACGGCGGGGCGGGCGCTCTCACGAGCACCCGCCCCGCCCGCGTGTTCCTCGTCACACCCCCGGGCGTCGCCGCGGATGTTTCCCCCGTACACACGGACGTCGCGCGATCCGCGGTCCTCGCGCGGGGAGTCCGCAGGTCGGACAATGGATTGGACAAGGCGGGCCAGGACATACGCATCATGGAGCGGCAAACGGGCCGCACAGACGCACGGCCGGACAGACTCCGGACGTGCAGAACAGAGGAGTCCTCGTGAAGGTCGGAATCGTCGGCGCCACCGGTCAGGTCGGCACAGTCATGCTCAGGATCCTGGCCGACCGGGACTTCCCGGTCGACGAGCTGCGGCTGTTCGCCTCCGCCCGGTCCGCGGGCTCCACGATCGACTTCAAGGGCTCCGGCGTCACCGTCGAGGACGCCTCCGCGGCCGACTACACGGGCCTGGACATCGTGCTGTTCTCCGCCGGCGGCGCGACCTCGAAGGCGCTGGCCGAGAAGGTCGCCTCCCAGGGCGCCGTGGTGATCGACAACTCCTCCGCCTGGCGCAAGGACCCCGAGGTCCCCCTCGTCGTCTCCGAGGTCAACCCGCACGCGGCGAAGGTCCGCCCGAAGGGGATCATCGCCAACCCGAACTGCACGACGATGGCCGCGATGCCCGTGCTGCGCCCGCTGCACGACGAGGCCGGTCTCGAAGCGCTGACCGTCGCCTCCTACCAGGCCGTGTCCGGTTCCGGGGTCGCCGGGGTCGCCGAGCTGCACGGCCAGGCGGTCAAGGTCGTCGCCGACGCCGAGAAGCTGGCCCACGACGGGGAGGCCGTGGACTTCCCCGAGCCGACCGTCTACAAGCGTCCGATCGCCTTCAACGTGCTGCCGCTGGCGGGCTCCATCGTCGACGACGGTTCGTTCGAGACGGACGAGGAGCAGAAGCTCCGCAACGAGTCCCGCAAGATCCTGGAGATCCCGGAGCTGAAGGTGTCCGGCACCTGCGTCCGGGTCCCGGTCTTCTCCGGCCACTCGCTCCAGATCAACGCCCGCTTCGCCCGCCCGATCGGCGTCGAGCGCGCCTACGAGCTGCTGAAGGACGCCGAGGGCGTCGAGCTCTCGGAGATCCCGACCCCGCTCCAGGCGGCCGGCAAGGACGCCTCCTTCGTGGGCCGCATCCGGGTCGACGAGACGGTCGAGCACGGTCTCGCGCTGTTCGTCTCCAGCGACAACCTCCGCAAGGGCGCGGCGCTGAACGCCGTGCAGATCGCGGAGCTGGTGGCGGCCGAGCTGAAGGGCTGAGGCGCGGCGTCACGCGTACGGGAAGGGGCGGCCACCGGTGACCGGTGGCCGCCCCTTCGCCTGCGTGGGGTCAGAGCGCGAGATGGCGGCGGAGGGCCGCGTCGATCTCGGCCATGCGCTGGCGGGGGACCTCACCGATTCGCTTCAGTACCCGATCGGGGAAGACGGCCCGGATCTGTTCGCACTGGACCTTGGAGTTCTGCGGAAGTTGGCTCTCTTTCGCTGCGAGAAGCACCTGAAAGCTGAGGACTCTTGAGGTGTTCGAGGTCAGGGGCACCACGGCGACGACGCCCCTGCCGGTCAGCTCGACCGACCGGTTGGCGGCGTTGTTGGAAACGATCACTGCAGGGCGCACCTTGTTGGCTTCGCTCCCCCGCGCGGGCTCCAGGTCCACGAGGTGGATGTCGCCCCTACGCATCGGTGAGCCCATCGGCCACGGTGCGGTCCCAGAGAGCGGCGTCCTCGCTCGCGTCCCACTCCTGGAACGCCTCTGTGTACTCGGCTTCCAGACCCGCGGTACGCAACAGCTCGATGGCGGCGTGTATGACGGCGGACCGGGAATCCGCGTCGGTCTTCCTCGCGTACTCGTCGACGAAGGCGACATCCTCCTGCGGCAGACTCACACTGATCTTCATACCACCGATGCTACCGGGGTAGGAACATGGGTGCTACCCATCGTCGGGCCGGGCCGGACATGGAAGGATGATCCGAAACGTCACCATCGAAGGAGATGACCGCGTGCCTGGCACGAATCTGACCCGCGAAGAGGCACAGGAGCGGGCGCGCCTGCTGACCGTGGACGCGTACGAGATCGATCTCGACCTCTCCGGAGCGCAGGAGGGCGGCACCTACCGGTCCGTGACCACCGTGCGCTTCGACTGCGCGGAGGCGGGGGCCCAGTCGTTCATCGACCTGGTCGCCCCGGCCGTCCACGATGTGGTGCTGAACGGCAAGGACCTGGACGTGGCCGCCGTGTTCCGCGACGCGCGGATCGCCCTGCCGCATCTGCGTGAGGGCGCCAACGAGCTGAAGGTCGTCGCCGACTGCGCGTACACCAACACCGGTGAGGGCCTGCACCGGTTCGTGGACCCGGTCGACGAACAGGCTTATCTGTACACACAGTTCGAGGTCCCGGACGCGCGCCGCGTCTTCGCCTCGTTCGAGCAGCCCGACCTGAAGGCGACCTTCGCGTTCACCGTGAAGGCCCCGTCCGGCTGGACGGTCATCTCGAACTCCCCGACGCCGGAGCCCGCGGGCGACGTCTGGACCTTCGAGCCGACGCCGCGCATCTCCACGTACATCACGGCGCTCATCGTGGGCCCGTACCACGCGGTGCACAGCAGCTACGAGAAGGACGGCCAGTCCGTCCCGCTCGGCATCTACTGCCGCCCCTCGCTCGCGGAGTACCTGGACGCGGACGACATCTTCGCCGTCACCCGGCAGGGCTTCGAGTGGTTCCAGGAGAAGTTCGACTACGCGTACCCGTTCGCCAAGTACGACCAGCTCTTCGTCCCGGAGTTCAACGCGGGCGCGATGGAGAACGCGGGCGCGGTCACCATCCGCGACCAGTACGTCTTCCGCTCCAAGGTGACGGACGCGGCGTACGAGGTGCGGGCCGAGACCATCCTGCACGAGCTGGCCCACATGTGGTTCGGCGACCTCGTGACGATGGAGTGGTGGAACGACCTCTGGCTGAACGAGTCGTTCGCCACCTACACCTCGATCGCCTGCCAGGCGGACGCCGCGGGATCGAAGTGGCCGCACTCCTGGACCACGTTCGCCAACTCCATGAAGACCTGGGCGTACCGGCAGGACCAGCTGCCCTCCACGCACCCGATCATGGCGGACATCCAGGACCTGGACGACGTCCTCGTCAACTTCGACGGGATCACGTACGCCAAGGGCGCCTCGGTGCTCAAGCAGCTCGTGGCGTACGTCGGCAAGGACGCGTTCTTCCAGGGCGTGCAGGCGTACTTCAAGGCGCACGCCTTCGGCAACACCCGCCTCTCCGACCTGCTGGGCGCCCTGGAGAAGACCTCCGGCCGCGACCTGAAGACCTGGTCGAAGGCGTGGCTGGAGACGGCGGGCATCAACATCCTGCGCCCGGAGATCGAGACCGACGCCGACGGTCACGTCACCTCGTTCACCGTGCTCCAGGAGGCGCCCGCGCTGCCCGCCGGTGCGAAGGGCGAGCCGACGCTGCGCCCGCACCGCATCGCCATCGGCTGTTACGACCTCGACGCGGACGGCAAGCTCGTGCGCACCGACCGGATCGAGCTGGACGTCGACGGCGAGCGCACCGACGTGCCCGCCCTGGTGGGCAAGGCCCGCCCGGCGGTCGTCCTGCTCAACGACGACGACCTCTCGTACGCGAAGGTGCGCCTCGACGCCGAGTCGCTGCGGGTCGTCACCGAGCACCTGGGCGACTTCACCGAGTCGCTGCCGCGCGCCTTGAGCTGGGCCTCGGCCTGGGACATGACGCGCGACGGCGAGCTGGCGACCCGCGACTACCTCGCGCTGGTGCTCTCCGGCATCGGCAAGGAGTCGGACATCGGCGTCGTGCAGTCGCTGCACCGCCAGGTGAAGCTGGCACTCGACCTGTACGCGGCGCCGGAGACCCGTGAGGGCGCGCTCAACCAGTGGACCGACGCGACGCTGGCGCACCTGCGCGCGGCGGAGCCGGGCAGCGACCACCAGCTCGCCTGGGCCCGTGCCTTCGCGGCGACGGCCCGCAACCCGCAGCAGCTGGACCTGCTCCAGTCGCTGCTGGACGGCACGGAGACCATCGAGGGCCTGGCCGTCGACACCGAGCTGCGGTGGGCGTTCGTGCAGCGGCTGGCGGCCACCGGGCTGCTGGACGAGGAGGAGATCGCCGCCGAGTACGAGCGCGACAGGACAGCGGCGGGCGAGCGCCACGCGGCCTCCGCGCGGGCGGCCATGCCGTCGGAGGAGGCCAAGGCCGAGGCGTGGGCCTCGGTCGTGGAGTCCGACAAGCTGCCCAACTCGCTCCAGGAAGCGGTCATCAGCGGCTTCGTCCAGACGGACCAGCGCGAGCTGCTGGCCCCGTACACGGAGAAGTTCTTCGCCGCGGTGAAGGACGTCTGGGACTCGCGCAGCCACGAGATGGCCCAGCAGATCGCGGTGGGCCTCTACCCGGCGCTCCAGGTCTCCCAGAAGACGCTGGACGCCACGGACGCCTGGCTGGCCTCGGCGGAGCCGAGCGCGGCCCTGCGCCGGCTGATGTCGGAGTCGCGGTCCGGTGTGGAGCGCGCGCTGAAGGCGCAGGCGGCGGACGCGGCGGCGGCCACGGCCTGACCTTTCGCACAGGACCACGAGGGGCGCCCTCTTCGCCGCGGCGGAGGGGGCGCCCCTTCGGTTCCGGCGGCCCGTCACTCCGGTCGCGGCGCCAGGGCGAGCGGCCGGTCCTCACGCGTTCGGGGGCCGTCCGCGCGCGGCGGGGGCTCCCGTGGCCTACGGTCCGAAGGGTCGTCGCAGGAAACTTCGGCCGCAGGCCACGGGAGGGTCCGGATGCCCGGCTTCGCCTCCGTACCGGTCGCGCTGGCGCTCTGCGCGGGACTGCTGGCGGGCCCCGCCGCCCCGGTGGCCGCCCGGCCGGACTGCCGGGCGGGCCCGGCGGGCTGCTACGGCCTTTACACGTACGGCTACAGCCTGGGGCTGCATCCGTTCACCGGCGCGGACGACGTCCGGAAGCAGCTGACCGACCACTTCTGGCTGTTCCCGGTGAGCGGCGGCTGCGCGGGGCGGATCCGGGCGGGGGCACGGTGCGAGCTGCTGGGCGGCAATCCTGTCGAGGTGGAGTACATCGGGGACGCCTTCTTCCAGATCAACACGCTGCCGGGGCACCAGCTGGGCCGGGACATGCACATCCGCTTCGCCTTCTCGCGGACCCTCGGCTTCCACTCCCTGACGGTCCGGGCCTGGCAGGACCGGCCCACCGACTGCACGGGCGAGGCCTTCTGCAACGGGGTGAACCGGGTGTTCGCGTGGGGGACCTGGCAGGTGCTGGCGAAGACGCTGCGCTTCACGGCGTACGCCGCCTGAGCCGCCCGGACCGGTTGGAAACCGCCCGGCGGGCGGGCGCGGGAGCGCAGCCGTCCGCCGGGCGGGAGCTCAAGGGGTGCCGCGGGGTTACGCGCTCACGCGCCGGACTCCTCGTAACGGCGGGTGAGCTCGGCCGCGCCCGACTCCGTGAGCGTGCCGTGCAGCCGCATCCGGGCCACCCCGCCGTCGGGGAAGGCGTCGAGGCGGACGTGGGTGACGACGGCCTGGGCGCGCAGCACGAAGCGGTGGAGGGTGTCGGGCTGGAGGCGGGTGCGCGGGAGGATCTCGAACCATTCGCCGGTGTCGCCGTTGCGGCCCTGGAGGGCGATCCAGCCGGCGGAGTTGCCCTTGAGGTAGGCGGTGTCGATCTCTATCGCGCGGACCGCGCCCTGGGCGGGGAGGCGGAAGCGGACCCAGTCGTTGGTGCCGCGGACCCGGCGGCGGCGGTTCTCCCAGCCGTCGTCCATCTTGCGGGAGGTGCCCGGCAGGATGATCTGGGTGGGCGAGGAGTAGAAGCGGTCGGAGGCGTCCTCGTACGTACCGCCGTTGAGAACCGAGATCAGGTCGACGGTGCCGAGCGCGGCGAGCCAGGCCGGGTCCGGGACGACCTCGCCGTGCACGCGGAGGCGGGCGATGCCGCCGTCGGGGTGCTGGCAGAGGCGCAGGTGGGTGTAGCGGCGGCCGCCGGTGATCTCGAAGGCGTTGGCGGCGTGGCCGCGCACGGGGGTGGGCGGGAGGATCTCCTCCCACTTCACGTCGTCGGCGAGCAGCTGCTCGGGGCTCGGGGCGCCTTCGACGGAGGTGGCCTGCACCGATACGCGCTGCGGGTAGTTGCCGCGGAAGTGGGCGGTGTCGACGATCAGGCCGCGGACGATTCCGGCGGCGCCGAGGCGGACGATGGCCCAGTCGTGGTCCTCGGGGGCGGGGAAGGGGGTCCCGGCGTCCGCTCCCCTGCGGCGGCGGGTCTCCCAGCCGTCCATGATCTTGCCCTTGTGCCCGAAGTGCTCGGGGTCGAAGACGGCGCGCTCGCGGATCAGGAGGTTCTCGCGCTCGGCGAAGAACTCGTCGTTGGCGGCGATCACGCCCGCGCCCAGGCGGCGGTCGGCGAGGTCGACCAGCTCGGTGAAGGGGAGGTCCCCGGCTTCGCGGTAGTCGGCGTAGGGGTCGCCGCCGCCGTAGGGCGCGGCGTCGTTGGCGTGGGGGTCGGTGTCGGGGTCCTGGAATGTGGTCTCGCTCGCGTCGAAGGTCATGGCTCCTACCTTCGCGCCACCGGACCCGTCAGGTCCATCGAAAGTTTTCGCAGATATCTTTCAGCTCAGCTGAATGATCTGGCCACGTCGGTGAGTGCCGCGAGGACCCGGGCCACCGCCGGTCCGCTCGAAGCGCCGTGCCGGACCGCCGCCACCACGTGGCGGCGCGGCCGGTCCGCCTCCAGCACCCGCATCACCACGCCCTCGCGACGCTCCCGGGCGGCCATCCGGGGGACCAGCGCGACGCCCATGCCCGCCTCGACCAGGGCGAGGATCGCGGTCCACCCGGCGGCGCTGTGGGCCTGCTCGGGGACGAAGCCCGCCGCCTCGCAGGCGGCGGTGGTGATCTCGGACCAGGGTCCGGAGCCGCCGAAGATCCAGCGGTCGGCGGCCAGGTCGGCGAGGCGCAGGGCGGGGGCGCCGGCCAGCGGGTGGTCGGCGGGGAGCGCCACGTCCAGCGGGTCGGCGAGCAGCGGGAAGAGGCTGAAGCGGGGGTCCCGGGCGGTGGGGGCGTGGGCGGCCAGCGACAGGGCCAGGTCCACCTCGCCCGCGGTGAGCAGCTCGTAGGCCTGGGCGGCCTCGGCCTCCCGTACGCGTACGTCGGGCCCCGGGCGGTCCCCGGCGCGCAGCAGCCGGACGGCGGGGACGACGAGGGCGGGCACGGCGGTGGAGAACGCGGCGACCCTGACCTCACCCGCCTCGCCCTGCAGATAGCCGGTCAGTTCGGCCTCCGCCCGCTCCAACTGGGCGAAGACGGCCTCCGCGTGGCGCAGGACGAGGTGGGCGGCGTCGGTGAGGCGGACCCGGCGGCCCTGGGCCTCCAGGAGGTCCACGCCGAGCTGCTTGGCCAGGTTGGTGAGCTGCTGGGAGACCGCCGAGGGGGTCATCAGGAGCGCTTCGGCGGCTGCCGTCACCGTGCCCCGGTCGCGCAGGGTGCGCAGGATGCGGAGCTTCTTGACGTCCCACTCGGTCATGGGCGCAACCTACCGGCCCGGCGCGGGCCGTGCTCCTGCCCCGGGCCGTACGCCCGTCGATGTCCGGGGCCGGACGCGCAGATGCGCCGCGCGGTGGTTCCCACCGGCGGCGCACCCTTCGCGCATGGCGTACGTGTGCGGGTCAGACCTGCTTCTTGGACTTGTCCAGGACCATGACCAGGCCCGTGATCACCACGAACAGGGCGATGGGCGCGACGACGTAGAGACCGATGGTCTCGATCGCGCTCAGGCGCGGAGCGGGGTCGTCACCGTCGTCGGGCGTGAGCGCGAGCGCCGGGCTCGACATGAGCAGCATCATCAGCGTCGTCCCGGCCGCAACGACGCCGGCGCGCATAGCGTTCATCTTTTCCACGGTGCCAACGTAGCGAACGCCTGGGGGCGGCGCTCGCCCGGGGGTGCCGTACGGGGCCTTCAGGTCCGCAGGACGTCCATCAGCGCGTGCAGCCGGGGTGAGACGGTGATCTCCTCCAGGGTGACCGGACGGCCCTCGGCGTCGGCGACCGGGAGGCGCCAGTTGGGGTACTGGTCCCAGGTGCCGGGGAGGTTCTGCGGGCGGCGGTCGCCCACGGTGTCGGGGAGCCAGACGCCGGTCATCCGGGCGGGGGTGCGCCGCAGGAAGCGGTGGACGGCGCGGACGGCGGCCTCCTCGTCGCCGTCGCCCTCGGGGAGCATCCGCAGCCGGGCCAGGAGGGCGAGCCACTCGGCGGTGTCGGTGGCGTCCTCGGTCAGCTCCTCCTCCAGGGAGCGGGTGAGCAGGCCGAGGCGGTGGCGCAGCGTCACATGGTCGCCGGTCAGCCGGGCGGCGGTGGACGGCAGGTCGTGGGTGGTGGCGGTGGCCAGGCAGCCCCGGCGCCATTTCTCCGGGGCGAGCGGGCGTCCGTCGCCGTCCCAGTCGCGCTCGAACCAGAGCACCGAGGTGCCGAGCACGCCGCGCCGGGCGAGCGCCTCGCGGACGCCGGGCTCGACGGTGCCGAGGTCCTCGCCGACGACGACGGCCCCGGCCCGGTGGGCCTCCAGCACGAGGACGGCGAGCATCGCCTCGGCGTCGTACGCGACGTACGTGCCGTCGGTGGGAGGGCGCCCCTCGGGCACCCACCAGAGCCGGAACAGGCCCATCACATGGTCGATGCGCAGGGCCCCGGCGTGGGCCAGCAGCCCGCGCAGCAGGCCCCGGTAGGCGGCGTGACCGGTGGCGGCGAGGACGTCGGGGCGCCAGGGCGGCAGGCCCCAGTCCTGGCCGCGCGCGTTGAAGGCGTCGGGGGGCGCGCCGACGGACATGCCGTGGGCGAAGGCCTCTTGCCGGGCCCAGGTGTCGGCGCCGGCCGGGTGTACGCCGACGGCGAGGTCGTGGACGATCCCGACGCCCATCCCGGCGTCCTCGGCGGCCCGCTGGGCTTCGGCGAGCTGGGTGGCGGTCAGCCAGGCGAGGCGGCAGTGGAAGTCGACCCGGTCCAGCAGCTCGGTGCGGGCGCGGGCGGTCCCCGGGGAGCGGGGGTCGCGCAGGGCCTCGGGCCAGGCGTGCCAGTCGGGGCCGTGCACCTCGGCGAGCGCGCACCACAGGGCGTGGTCCTCCAGCGCCTGCCCCTGCTCGGCCAGGAAGTCGCAGTAGGCGGCGCGGCGGCCGGGGGTGAGCGGCACCGCGACGACCAGCTCCAGGGCCTGCCGCTTCAGCTCCCAGACGGCGTCCCGGTCGATCAGCGCGCCCTTGTTCAGCACGGCCTCGCTGAGGGCCGCGGCGTCCTGCCGGAGGTCGTCCAGGGCGGCCCGGTCGCGGACGAGGCCGTATTCGGGGATCGACTCGACGCGCAGGTGCACCGGGTCGGGGAAGCGGCGCGAGGAGGGGCGGTACGGGGACGGGTCGGTGGGGCGTCCGGGGACGGCCGCGTGCAACGGGTTGACCTGGACGAACCCGGAGCCGACGGTCCGCCCGGACCAGGCGGCGAGGTCCGCCAGGTCGCCGAGGTCGCCCATGCCCCAGGATCGGGCGGAGAGCAGGGAGTAGAGCTGGACCAGGAAGCCGTGGGACCGCTCGGGCGGCTGCGGGACGCGGGCCGGGGCGACGACGAGGGTGGCCGTGGCACGGAGGTGGTCCGGCGTACGGACGTGGAGGCGGTGGACGCCGGGGGGCGGCGGAGTCCACCAGGTGGGGACGGCGGCCGGAGCGTTGGGCTTCCCGTCGGCGCGCTGCGGGTGCGGCGCGGACGCGGTGGCGGCACTCCCCCGGGGCGGCACGGGCGCGGCGGCTCCCGGGGGCGTCCCCGCCGTCACCGGTGTCGCGGAGGCGCCCGGAGGCGTCGTGGACGCGGCGGGAGCCGCCGCGCGGGTCCGCATGCTCAGCGGCGCGGACGGGCGGCCCGAGGGGTCTCCCGGGGCCTCGGCCGGTTCCGGCTCGACCGTGACGGTCGAGCCGGGCGGCAGCCCGGACAGGGCGGGCGGCAGGGGCTCGCCGGCCCAGACCACCACGGTCGGCGGCAGCAGGCGTGAGCGGGACTCCGCGGCGACGAGGCACTTCCGTACGTCCGCCGGAGTGCCGGCGTCGACGCCCAGCGCGGCGAGCACGGCGATGACCGTGTCGTCGGGGACGGACACCGTGACATCCGGCGACGGGGAGTAGGAGGTGGCGACACCGTGCAGTGCGGCGAGCCGGGACAAGCCCATTCAGACTCCTGGGAACTCCATGCCCCCTGCGGTGCCGGGGGCGGTCGGCTCGCTGGTCAGAGGGGCGACGGCGGCGAGCGGCGGCTCGCTCGTGAGGGGGGTGGCATCGGCGAGCGGCGGCTCGCTGGTCAGCGGCGCGGAATCGGCGAACGAGGATTCACCGAGCAGGAGGGAGACATCGGCGAGCGGCGGCCCGCTGATCAGGTGGGCGACCTCGGCGAGGGGAAGTTCGCTGGTCAGGGGTGCGGATGCGGACTGCGTGGGTACCTGTTTGGAGAGGGCGGAGAGCAGAAGCTGCGCGGCAGCGGGCATGGTGGCCTCCTGGCCATGGAGAACAGGACACAGCAGACCTACCCAAGCCTCGCCGTGGCAGACGTGGACGTGATGCAGGCGTTATGACAACGAGCCCAACGTGCTCTGGGTCACATCTCGTTCCCCCGGACGGCAGGAATAGGCCGTTTTCAGCCACTCCCGGCCGCCACACGAGCCCCACAGGGCTCGAAGGCATCGCTATTCCCGGCAAATGCGGCGGAACGGCCATGCGCATTGACACCCTCGCGCCCGGGTGGTGGGCTCGGACCCCGTCGGGGCCACCGCCCGCGGTCCGAGGCGTTCGGCACGGCGGTCCATCGCCGGCGGTTGGTCGTTACGAAGGAGAGCGCGACGTGCGGATCGGGCGCAGAAGGCAGGCGACGGCCGTGGCGGCCGCCGTGATCGGCGGACTCCTCGGGTCCGTCTCCGTCGCTCCGGCCGCGACAGCCGCTCCCGCCGATCCGGGCAGGCCCGTCGCCGGAGCCGCCGACCGCGCCGACAGCGCGCGGACCCCGTCCGTGTGGCCCCGCCCGCAGAGCATGAAGGCCACCGGGCCCGCCGTGGAGCTGGGCACCGAGGCCACCCTCGTCGCCGCGCCGGACGCCGACCCGTACGCCGTCGGGCAGACGCGCTCACTGCTGCGCGGGGCGGGCGTCCGGACCCTGCACGAGAGCCTGCCGGGCGGCGGGCCCGTGGTCCGGATCGGCGGCAGCGGAGCCGGCGAGGCACTGCGGGCGCTGCGCGCTCCCGACCGGGCCGATCTGCCCTCGGGCGGTTACCGGATCGCGGTCGGCCAGGTCTCCGGACGCGCCACCGTCGCGGTGGACGGGCTCGGCGCGGACGGCCTCTTCCACGCCGTCCAGACCCTGCGCCAGCTGATCGTCGACGGCTCGGTGGCCGGCGTGACGGTACGGGACTGGCCGGGAACCGCCGTACGCGGCATGGCCGAGGGGTTCTACGGAGAGCCGTGGACCCGCGAGGAGCGGCTCGCCCAGATCTCCTTCATGGGCCGCACCAAGCAGAACCGCTACCTCTACGCGGCGGGCGACGACCCCTACCGGCTGGCGCGCTGGCGCGAGCCGTACCCGGCCGACAGGCGGGACGACTTCCGGGCGCTGGCCGAGCGGGCGCGCGCCGAGCACGTCACGCTCGGCTGGGCGGTCTCTCCCGGTCAGGCGATGTGCATGGCCTCGGACCAGGACCTCCGGGCGCTGACGAAGAAGACCGACGCCATGTGGGCGCTGGGCATCCGGGTCTTCCAGCTCCAGTTCCAGGACGTCAGCTACAGCGAGTGGCACTGCGACCTGGACGGGGAGACCTTCGGCAGCGGCCCGAAGGCGGCGGCCCACGCCCAGGCCCGGGTCGCGAACGCCCTCGCCCGGCATCTGGAGGAACGGCACCCGGACGCCGCCCCGCTGTCGGTGCTGCCGACGGAGTTCTACCAGGACGGGGCCACCGACTACCGCACCGCGCTGGCGGCCGAGCTGGACGACCGGGTGCAGGTGGCCTGGACCGGTGTCGGGGTGGTGCCGAAGAAGATCACCGGCGGTGAACTGGCCGGGGCCCGCACCGCGTTCCGCCATCCGCTGGTGACGATGGACAACTACCCGGTCAACGACTACGCCCAGGACCGCATCTTCCTCGGCCCGTACACCGGCCGGGACCCGGCGGTGGCGAGCGGGTCGGCGGCGCTGCTGGCCAACGCGATGGAGCAGGCGTCCGCCTCGCGGATCCCGCTGTTCACCGCCGCCGACTTCGCCTGGAACCCGAGGGGGTACCGCCCGGACGAGTCGTGGCGGGCGGCCATCGAGGATCTGGCGGGCGGGGACGCGGGCGCCCGGGAGGCGCTGCTGGCGCTGGCCGGGAACAGCGCGGGCTCGGTGCTCGGCGCCCAGGAGTCGGCCTACCTCAAGCCCCTGTTCGACGCGTTCTGGAGCTCCCGCGCCGACGCCTCCCGCCGCGACCGGGCGGCGGCGGAGCTGCGGGCCGCCTTCTCCGTGATGCGCGGGGCCCCCGAGCGGCTGAAGACCCCCGCGGAGGGCCGGCTGACCGACGAGGTGCGCCCCTGGACGGAGCAGCTGGCCCGCTACGGCCGGGCCGGTGAGCTGGCGGTGGACCTGCTCCAGGCCCAGGCCGCCGGCGACGGTGCCGCCGCCTGGCGCGTCCAACTGGCCCTGGAGCCGCTGCGCGAGGAGATCGGGGCGAGCCGGGCCACGGTCGGCGAGGGCGTGCTGGACCCGTTCCTGGACAAGGTGGCGAAGGTGTCCGCCGGGTGGAACGGCACCGACCGCGCGTCGGGCCGGGTCGCGAAGGACGCGCACAGCTATACGGTCCGGCTGGCCGGGCCGCGCCCGGTGGAGGCCGTCACGGCGCTCGCCGAGCCCGGGGCCGCGCTCACCGACGCGGTCGTGGAGGCCCACGTGCCGGGTGAGGGGTGGCGGGCCCTCGGGAAGCTCTCGCCGAGCGGGTGGACCCAGACCGCCGCGAAGGGGCTGCGCGCGGACGCCGTACGGGTCACCGTGCCGGAGGCCGCCCGGACCTCCCCGCCCTCCTACCTGAGTCCCACCCTGCCCCCCGCCCCCGCCGTCGTGGCGGGGTCCCCGCAGGTGCGCGCCCTGGTGCCGTGGTTCGGCGACGAGCCCGCCGCCACGCTCGACCTGAAGCACGGCGAGACGGACGCGGAGATCGGCGGCGAGCCCCAGCGGGTCGCGGCGCGGCTGGCCGGGCGGCGCCCGGTCGAGGTGAAGGGCAAGCTCACCGCGAAGGCCCCCGAGGGCATCGAGGTGCGGGTCCCGAAGCAGACGACCGTGCCGCGCGGGTCACGTACGGAGGTGCCCGTGGACATCACCGTCCCGGCGGACACCCCGGCGGGCGAGTACGAGGTTCCGCTGACCTTCGGCGGCCAGGAGTCCACGCTGACCGTGCGGGCCTTCCCGCGTACGGCGGGCCCGGATCTGGCGCGTACGGCGAAGGCCTCGTCGTCCGGGGACGAGACCCCGGACTTCCCCGCGTCGGCCGCCTCCGACGGCGATCCGGAGACCCGGTGGTCCTCGCCGGTGGAGGACGGGGCCTGGTGGGGGGCCGAGCTGCCGGCGCCGGTGCGCCTGGGACAGGTGGTGCTGAACTGGCAGGACGCGTACGCCTCCCGCTACCGCGTCCAGGTCTCCGCCGACGGCCGCGTCTGGCGCACCGCCGCGACCGTGACGGAGGGCCGGGGCGGGCGCGAGTCGGTCCGGATGGACGCGAAGGACACCCGGTTCATCCGGATCCAGGGCGAGCGCCGGGCGACGGAGTACGGCTACTCGCTCTGGTCGGTGGAGGCGTACGCGGTCGCCGACGACTGACGCGGAGGACGGCGAAGGCCCGGTCTCAGGCGGACACGCCGTCGATCCGGGCCATCACGTCGTCCGCGCCGAACGGTTGCAGATACGGCAGCCAGCGCGGGTCGCGGTGTCCGGTCCCGATGATCCGCCAGGCCAGGCCGGTCGGCGGGGCGGGCTGGTGGCGCAGCCGCCAGCCCAGCTCGGGCAGATGGCGGTCGGCCTTGACGTGGTTGCAGCGGCGGCAGGCCGCCACCACGTTGTCCCAGGCGTGCTGTCCGCCGCGACTGCGCGGGATGACGTGGTCGACGCTGGTCGCGGCGGCCCCGCAGTACATGCAGCGCCCGCCGTCCCGGGCGAACAGCGCCCGCCGCGTCAGCGGGACGGGCCCCCGGTAGGGGACCCGGACGAAGCGCTTGAGCCGGACCACACTGGGTGCGGGCACGGCACGGGTGGCACTGTGCAGAAAGGAGCCGGACTCTTCAAGGCAGATGGCCTTGTTCTCCAGGACGAGGACGAGCGCGCGGCGGAGCGGTACGACGCCGAGCGGCTCGTACGACGCGTTGAGAACCAGGACGTGCGGCACGGTGGATGCCTCCTTGTACGCCGGCGGCGCGTGGCTCGCGCCGGGACGATCCGATCTCAGTCTCTCCTCATGCCTGGTCGAAGCGCCACCACGTACGGGTAACGGGCCGGGAGGATTTTTCTCACCCGGGCTCCACGAGCCGTCCGGCGGCGCCGAACGGGTGTTTCACCTGGGCGGCCGTCCGCGCTGTGCGATCGGCCACAGCGGAGGGGTTCCCGGTGAGACCTGTCTCTCCTCCCGCGACGGCAACGATCCACTCCCCCGGCTTCGTTAGTGTTGTCGACCAGCCGTCGCCCTCCTGGAGGTCCCTGTCGTGTCCCTGTCCGTCCTTTTGGCCGCGGCCCCGTCTCCCGAGCCGGGGGGCTCGCTGGGCGAAGCCGCCGAGCAGGCCGGGAACGCCGCGGGGTGGGTCGAGGAGAACTGGTCCACCTGGCTGAGCACCGGGTTGCGCATCCTGCTGATCGTGGCGGTCGCGGTCACGCTGCGTTATCTGATCCGGCGCGCCCTGACCAATCTGATCGAGCGGATGAACCGCAGTGCCCAGGCGGTGGAGGGCACGGCACTGGGCGGGCTGCTGGTGAACGCCGAGCGCAGACGCCAGCGCTCGGAGGCGATCGGCTCGGTGCTGCGGTCGGTGGCCTCGTTCGTGATCATGGGGACGGCCGCCCTGATGGTGCTGGGCGCCTTCAAGATCAACCTGGCGCCGCTCCTCGCCTCCGCCGGTGTCGCGGGTGTGGCCCTGGGGTTCGGCGCCCGCAACCTGGTCACGGACTTCCTCTCCGGCGTCTTCATGATCCTGGAGGACCAGTACGGGGTCGGGGACAGCATCGACGCGGGGGTGGCCTCCGGCGAGGTCATCGAGGTGGGACTGCGCGTCACCAAGCTGCGCGGCGAGAACGGCGCGATCTGGTACGTCCGCAACGGTGAGGTGAAGCGGATAGGCAACCTCAGCCAGGGCTGGTCCACCGCCGGGATCGACGTCACGGTGCGTCCGACGGAGAACCTGGAGCACGTCCGGGAGGCGATCGCCACCGCCGCCGCCACGATGACGAAGGAAGAGCCCTGGTCGGAGCGGCTGTGGGGCCCGGTCGAGGTGCTCGGCCTGGACGAGGTGCTGCTGGACTCCATGACGATCCGGGTGACCGCGAAGACGATGCCGGGCAAGGCGCTCGGCGTGGAGCGTGAGCTGCGCTGGCGGATCAAGGAGGCGCTGGACGCGGCGGGCATCCGGATGGTCGGCACGATCCCGCTCCAGACGGAGGGCGAGGGCCCCGACCCGACGGCCGGGATGGCCGCCCCTTCCGCCTACGCCTCGGCCGTCTCCCCGCAGTCGCTGGCGGCGACGCCGATACCGCCGGCGAACCTGAGCAAGTAGCCCTTCCGCAGCGCCCCCGGCCGCCCCTGGACCCCAGGACGGCGGCCGGGGGCGTCGCCCTGTCGGATAACACTTTGATTGCCGGACTGGGGTCACCCATTGACGCCCCGGTGACCTGCCCTCTACCGTCCTCTCAACCAAATAGGAAACTTTCCTAACAGAGTCTCCGGATCCGCTCCGGAGGTCCTGAGGACAGAGGGCGGTGCATCCACGATGGCGGGACCCACTCCCGGCGCACCCGGCACCCCGGGCACACCACGGGTGCTGCGGGCCATGAACGACCGGGCCGCCCTCGATCTGCTGCTGGAGCACGGGCCGCTCTCCCGGACCCGGATCGGGAAGCTGACCGGCCTCTCCAAGCCCACCGCGTCCCAGCTGCTGGCCCGGCTGGAGGCGGCCGGTCTGGTCGTCGCCACCGGGACCAGCGAGGGGCGCCCCGGGCCCAACGCGCAGCTCTACACGGTGAACGCGCGGGCCGCCCATGTGGCCGGGCTCGACGTGAACGGCCGGCGCATCGTCGCCGCCGTCGCGGACGTGACCGGCCGGACCGTCGGGGAGTTCGAGCTGGCGACCCCGGGCCGGCGCGCCGACAGCGTGGTGCGCCAGGTCGCCGACGCGCTGGACGGGGCGGTGAAGGAGGCCGGGCTCACCCGCGCCGATGTCCACCGGGTCGTCATCGGCACGCCGGGCGCCTTCGACCCGGGCACCGGACGGCTGCGGTACGCCTCGCACCTGCCCGGCTGGCACTCCCCCACCCTGCTGGACGAGCTGGCCGCGTTCCTGCCGATGCCGGTGGAGTACGAGAACGACGTCAACCTGGTCGCCGTCGCCGAGCAGCGCCTCGGCGCGGCCCGCGGCCACGAGGACTTCGTCCTGCTGTGGAACGAGGAGGGCCTCGGCGCCGCCCTCGTCATCAACGGCCGGCTGCACCGCGGCTTCACCGGCGGCGCGGGCGAGGTCGGCTTCCTGCCGGTGCCGGGCACCCCGCTCGTGCGCCAGGTCGTCAAGGCCAACAGCGGCGGCTTCCAGGAGCTGGCGGGCGCCCAGGCGGTCCCCCGGCTCGCGAAGGCCCTGGGCATCGACACCCCGCAGCAGCCGTACGCGAAGGTCGCGGCCGACCTGCTGGCGCGGGCGGCCGACGCGTACGAGCGGGACGAGGCGCTCACCGAGCTGCTGTGCCAGTACGCCCAGCGGCTCGCCACCGGCCTCGCCTCCGTCACCGCCGTGCTGGACCCCGGGCTGATCGTGCTCTCCGGCCGAGCGGTCGCGGCGGGCGGCGAGATCCTGCGCTCCCTGATCCAGTCCGAGCTGGCCGAGCTCGCCGCCTCCCGGCCCCGGCTGGTGGTCGGCGAGATCGACCGCACCCCCGTACTGCGGGGCGCCCTGGAGAGGGCGCTCGCCGACACCCGAGACGAAGTGTTCGACACCTCGCGCTGAACCACGCCCGTCCCCCGCCCCCCGTCGTCCGCCTCTGCCCCGTCCCTGGGAGTTCTGTCATGCGCACAAGCCGTCTCACCACCACCGCTGTCGCCGTGGCCGCGATATCGGTGCTCGCCACCGCGTGTACGGGCCAGTCCGAGTCCGGCGCCTCCGACGACCCGAACGCGAAGACCACGATCAACTTCTGGCACGGCTGGAGCGCGCCCGCCGAGGTGAAGGCGGTCCAGGACAACATCGACCGGTTCGAGAAGGCCCACCCGAACATCACGGTGAAGGTCTCGGGCAACATCAACGACGACAAGCTCAACCAGGCACTGCGCGCGGGCGGTTCGAACGGGCCCGACGTGGTCTCCTCCTTCACCACCGCCAACGTCGGCAAGTTCTGCTCGTCCGGCGCGTTCGCGGACCTGAAGCCGTTCATCGAGAAGTCGAAGCTCGACCTGGAGAAGACCTTCCCGAAGGTGCTCCTCGACTACACCCAGTTCGAGGGCAAGCGCTGCGCCCTGCCGCTGCTCACCGACGCCTATGGCCTCTACTACAACAAGGACGCCTTCGAGAAGGCCGGCATCACCGCGCCGCCGAAGACCATGTCGGAGCTGGCGAGCGTCGCGAAGAAGCTGACGGTCGAGAAGGGCGACAGCTACGAGCAGCTCGGCTTCATGCCGACCTTCCACGGTTACGAGACCGTCGCCGACCACTACATGTCCTCGTGGGAGCACTCGTACTTCGACGAGAACGGCAAGTCCAACATCGCCAAGGACCCGGCGTTCGCGGAGATGTTCACGTACCAGAAGAAGCTCGTCGAGGACCTCGGCGGCTACGACAAGCTGGAGAAGTACCGGGGCACCTTCGGTGACGAGTGGGGCGCCAAGCACCCGTTCCACACCGGGCAGGTGGCCATGCAGCTGGACGGTGAGTGGCGGCTCGGCATGGCCGAGGACACCAAGCCCGGCTTCGAGATCGGCGTCGCGCCGATGCCCGTCGCCGACGACGAGGCCGACAGCTACGGCAAGGGCTTCCTCTCCGGCACCATCGTGGGCATCGCCCCGGCCAGCAAGAAGCAGAACGCCGCCTGGGAGCTGGTCAAGTTCATGACCAGCGACACGAAGGCGGTCGTCGCCTTCGCCAACGGCATCCGCAACGTGCCCTCCACCTTCGAGGCGCTGAAGTCCCCCGACCTGAAGTTCGACCCGCGCTTCAAGACCTTCCTGGACATCGCCCAGCACCCGAAGTCCAACACCCCCGACGGGGCCGTCAACGGCTCGACGTACCAGCAGACGATCCAGGACTTCGGCTACCAGTACGAGAAGGGCGCGGTGAAGGACCTCAAGGCCGGTCTGGAGAAGACGGCGCGGCAGATCGACACCGACATCGCCAAGGCCAAGTAGCCCTCATGACGACGCACACACTCCGCTCGAAGCGCCGCAGGTCGGCGCTGCGCACAGCGGCTTTCATGTCGCCGTGGCTGATCGGGTTCTCGGTCTTCTTCGTCTACCCGATGATCTCGACCGTCTACTTCTCCTTCACCCGGTACGACGGTTTCGGGGCGCCGGCCTTCAACGGGCTGACCAACTGGACCTACGTCTTCAGCGACTACCCGATGTTCTGGCCGTCGCTGCGCAACACCCTGTGGCTGGTCCTCGTCGTGGTCACCTGCCGGGTCGTCTTCGGCCTCGGCATCGGCATGCTGATCACGAAGATCAAGACGGGCACCGGGCTCTTCCGGACCCTGTTCTACCTGCCCTATCTGGCGCCGCCGGTCGCCGCCACGCTCGCCTTCGTCTTCCTGCTCAACCCCGGCACCGGGCCCGTCAACGCGATCCTCGGGGACCTGGGGCTGCCGACGCCGGGCTGGTTCAACGACGCCTCCTGGTCCAAGCCGGCGCTCACCATGCTCGCGGTGTGGGGCATCGGGGACCTGATGGTCATCTTCATGGCCTCGCTGCTGGACGTGCCGACCGAGCAGTACGAGGCGGCCGAGCTGGACGGCGCGTCCGCCTGGCAGAAGTTCCGCTTCGTGACCCTGCCGAACATCTCGCCGATCGTGCTGTTCGCCGTGGTGACGGGCGTCATCCAGGCGATGCAGTACTACACGCAGCCACTCGTCGCCGGGAAGGTCGCCTCCGGGGTCATCGGCGGCTCCGGCCAGTCCTTCGAACCCGGCTATCCCGACAAGTCGACACTGACGCTCCCGCAGCTCGTCTACAACCTGGGCTTCCAGCGCTTCGACTACGGCGCCGCCTGTGTCGTCGCGCTCGTCCTGTTCGCCCTGGCCATGGCCTTCACCGCGCTGCTGATGCGGGGCCGCAACAACCTGATCCAGGCCGGTGACTGAGCCATGACCCACCTCCTCGACACCGTCGACAAGACCGCCGCCGCCCCGGAGAACTCCCCGCGGACGCCCGCCGCGCGCACCGCCCGCCGCAAGGCGCTGCTGCACTGGATCGCCGTGCACTCGCTCGGGATCGCCGCCGCGCTCTTCTTCGTGCTGCCGTTCGTCTTCGTGGCGCTCACCTCGCTGATGAGCGACCAGCAGGCGCTGACCCGCGACCTCACCCCGAACTCCTGGGAGTGGGGCAACTACGAACGGGTCTTCAACACCCCGGGCTTTCTGACCTGGTGGCGCAACACCCTGCTGTACGCGGGCGTCGGCACCGTCCTCACCGTCGTCTCGTCCGTCCCGGTGGCGTACGCGCTGGCGAAGTTCCGCTTCCGGGGCCGCAAGCTGTCGCTGATGCTCGTCATCTCGATGATGATGCTGCCGCCGCAGGTCGTCATCATCCCGATGTACCTGTTCTGGGCGAAGCAGATGGACCTGTCCGGCACCCTGTGGCCGCTGATCATCCCGATGGCCTTCGGCGACGCGTTCTCCATCTTCCTGCTGCGGCAGTTCCTGCTGACCATCCCGAACGAGTACCTGGACGCCGCCAAGGTCGACGGCTGCGGTGAGTTCCGCACGCTGATGAAGGTCGTCCTGCCGATGGCCAGGCCCGGCATCGCGGCCATCGCCCTCTTCCAGTTCTTCGCCGCCTGGAACGACTACTTCGGACCGCAGATCTACGCCTCCGAGAACCCGGCCGCCTGGACGCTCAGTTACGGCCTCGAATCCTTCAAGGGTGCACACCACACCGACTGGAACCTGACCATGGCCGCGACCGTTCTGGTCATGGCCCCCGTGATCGCCGTCTTCTTCTTTGCCCAGAAGGCATTCGTCGAGGGCGTCACACTGACCGGAGTAAAGGGCTGACATGAAGCTCGCAGTAGTGGGTGGCGGGTCCACCTACACCCCCGAACTGATCGACGGATTCGCCCGGCTGCGGGACACGCTGCCGATCGAGGAGCTGGTGCTCGTCGATCCGGCGGCCGACCGCCTGGAGCTGGTGGGAGGTCTCGCCCGGCGGATCTTCGCCAAGCAGGACCACGCCGGGAGGATCACGACCACCACCGACATCGACGCGGGCGTCGCCGACGCCGACGCGGTCCTGCTCCAGCTGCGCGTCGGCGGACAGGCCGCGCGCAACCAGGACGAGACCTGGCCGCTGGAGTGCGGCTGCGTCGGCCAGGAGACCACCGGCGCCGGCGGCCTCGCCAAGGCGCTGCGCACCGTGCCGGTCGTCCTGGACATCGCCGAGCGGGTCCGCCGCGCCAACCCGGACGCCTGGATCATCGACTTCACCAACCCGGTCGGCATCGTCACCCGCGCCCTGCTCCAGGCCGGGCACAAGGCCGTCGGCCTGTGCAACGTGGCGATCGGCTTCCAGCGGAAGTTCGCCCGGCTGCTGGACGTGAACCCCTCCGAGGTGCACCTGGACCACGTCGGGCTCAACCACCTGACCTGGGAGCTGGGCGTGCGCCTGGGCGGTCCGGACGGCGAGAACGTCCTGCCGAAGCTGCTCGCCGAGCACGGCGACGCCATCGCCGACGACCTCCACATGGACCGGCAGGTCGTCGACCGGCTCGGCGTCGTCCCCTCCTACTACCTGCGTTACTTCTACTCCCACGACGAGGTGGTCCGGGAGCTCGGCACCAAGCCGTCCCGGGCCGCCGAGGTCGCGGCGATGGAGAAGGAACTGCTCGCGATGTACGGCGACCCGACGCTGGACGAGAAGCCGGAGCTGCTCGCCAAGCGCGGCGGCGCGTTCTACTCGGAGGCGGCCGTGGACCTGGCGGCCTCCCTGCTGGGCAGCGGCGGCTCCCCGGTCCAGGTGGTCAACACGTACAACAACGGGACGCTGCCGTTCCTCCCGGACGACGCGGTGATCGAGGTGCAGGCCCGGGTCGGGCACGACGGCGCGACACCGCTGGCCGTGCCGGCGCTGGACCCGCTGTACGCCGGTCTCATCGCCAACGTGACGGCGTACGAGGACCTCGCCCTGGAGGCCGCGCTGCGGGGCGGCCGGGACCGGGTCTTCAAGGCGCTCCTCGCCCACCCGCTGATCGGCCAGTACGCGTACGCCGAGGGGCTCACCGACCGGCTGATCGCGCACAACCGGGAGCACCTTCCGTGGGCGTGAACGTGTCGGTCGTCGCCATCGACGCGGGCAACAGCAAGACCGACGTGGCGCTGATCGGCGAGGACGGCACGGTCCTGTCCACGGCGCGCGGCGGTGGTTTCCAGCCGCCCGTGGTCGGGGTGGAGGCCGCGGTCGACGTGCTGGCCGCCGTGCTGGAGCGGGCGACCGCGGAGCTGCCGGACGGCGGCCTCCCGCCCGGCTCGTCCGCCCATGTCTCCGCGTGCCTGGCCAACGCCGATCTGCCGGTGGAGGAGGCCGAGCTGGCCGGGGCCCTGGAGGCCCGGGGGTGGGGCGGCTCGGTGGAGGTGCGCAACGACACCTTCGCGATCCTGCGCGCCGGGGTGGACGAGCCCCGGGGCGTCGCGGTGGTGTGCGGGGCCGGGATCAACTGCGTGGGCATGACCCCGGACGGGCGGACCGCCCGCTTCCCCGCGATCGGGCGGCTGTCCGGTGACTGGGGCGGCGGTTCCGGGCTCGCGGAGGAGGCGCTGTGGTTCGCCGCGCGCGCCGAGGACGGTCGCGGCGAACCCTCCGAGCTGGCCCGGGTGCTGCCCGGCCACTTCGGGCTCGACTCGATGTACGCGCTCATCGAGGCGCTGCACCGGGGCGCGATCCCGTCGGCGCGGCGGCACGAGCTGACGCCGGTGCTGTTCGCGTCGGCCGCGGGCGGGGACCCGGTGGCCCTCGCGCTGGTGGAGCGGCTGGCCGAGGAGGTGGTGGCGATGGCCACCGTCGCGCTGAGGCGGCTCGGTCTGCTGGAGGAGGAGGTTCCGGTGCTGCTGGGCGGCAGTGTGCTGGCCGCACGCCATCCGCAGCTCGACGACCGGATCGCCGGACTCCTCGCGGCACGCGCCCCGAAGGCCGAGGTGCGCGTCGTGTCCGAGCCGCCGGTGCTGGGTGCGGCGCTGCTGGGCCTGGACCGTACGGGCGCGACGCCGGAGGTCCGCCGCAGACTGCGCGCGCAGTACGTCTGAGGACCGGAGCACGTCGTACGTCACGGGACGTCCCCTCACGCGGTTCGCGTGGGGGGACGTTCCTCGTACGGGTGAACGCCGGTCATGCGGGGGGCCGGAGGGAACCGATCGGACTCCTGGAACGTGTACCTGATGGGGAGTCCGTTCGCTTATGGGGATGTTTCAGGGCACGTTGCGCCACTTGCCTTGATCGGCCGCGTCCGCCCTGATCGAATGCGGGGGCCGAGGTGGGGACCGAGGTGGGGGCCGACGCGGCGGCTGATGCGGGAAACAGGCGTTCCTGGTGTGGACGCCCGTCCCCGCGGCCATACTTCTGGCCGGGCGCGCGTCCCCGGGCCGGGGACGGGGCCCGCCGTCAGTGACCGAGGGGGAGGTCGAGTGACACACCCGCCGAGCGGCGGCACGCAGACGCTGCGCCCGCCGGACCCGGTGTCCGCGCACGCCGGCGTGGACGCACCGGACCGCACCACGTGGGCCGCGCGGGCGGAGCGCCTGCGCGCCGTCGCGACGACCGAGCCCGGCCGGCTCCAGATCATCGGTGCCGTCCTGGCCCTGCTGGTCGTGGCGTTCGGCGCGGTGACCACCCTGGAGATCTCGTCGCGGTCCTCTTCCGCCGACGACGTGGTCGGCCGCAGTCAGCCGCTCAGCGCCGACGCGGCGGACATCTACCGCTTCCTGGCGGACGCGGACACGACGGCGGCCAGTGGGTTCCTCGCGGGCGCGCAGGAGCCCGAGGCCGTGCACGAGCGGTACCGGAAGGACATCGAGGAGGCGGCCCGGCTGCTGGTGAAGGCGTCGGGGAACACCGGCTCCGACAGCGCGTCCAGCCGTGAGACCGCCACCCTCAACAAGCTGCTCCCGGTCTACACGGGGCTGATCGAGCGCGCCCGCGCCAACAACCGCCAGGGCCTGCCGCTGGGCGGCGCCTATCTCCGGTACGCGAACCAGAAGATGACCGGCGAGATGCTGCCGGCCGCCGAGCGGCTGTACGCGGCGGAGACCGGCCGCCTGGAGACGGACTCCGCGGACGCCCGGCAGTGGCCCCTCCTGTCGCTCGGCGCAGGGATCCTGGTGCTCGGCGCGCTGGTGTGGATGCAGCGGCGCACCTACCGCCGGACGAACCGGGTACTGAACCACGGGCTGCTGGTGGCGACGGCCGCCGTCTCGGTGGTGATGCTCTGGCTGGCCGTGGGGCACACGGTGGCCCGTGCGGAGCTGCGGTCGGCGATGGTGCACGGCCAGGCGTCACTGGACGTGCTCAACGACGCGCGGATCAACTCTCTGAAGGCGCGCGCCAACGAGAACCTCACCCTGGTGGCGCGCGGCGCGGTGCTGACCCCCGACGGCTCCGCCGACCAGTACGAGGCGGACTACGGCACGGGGATGAAGACGTTGAAAGCCCGGTTGGATACGGCCGACCGGCTCGCGGACGACGAGCGCGGGAGCACGCCGGTCCTCGACGCGACCAAGGGCGTGGCCGAGTGGCAGGCCCGCCACCGCGAGGCCCGTGCCACGGACGACCACGGCGACTACGACGGCGCCCTGAAGCAGATCATCGGGACCGAGGAGTCCACCGGGAAGTCGTTCGAGCGGGTGGACGCCGCGCTGGAGAAGGCGCTCGCCCATGAGCAGGGCGAGTTCACCTCGGCGGCGAAGGACGGGCGGGGCGCCCTGCGGGGCCTGCCGGTCGGCGCTGCGGCGCTGGCGGTCCTGGGGGCCGCCGCCGTGATCGTCGGGGTCAACCGCAGGCTCGCGGAGTACCGGTGAGAGGGGCAGCGATGAGCAGGTCGAAGGAGCGGCCGGCACGCGGCGGCCTGCGCGGCTGGGGCGGCGTGGCGGGGATGGCGGCGGCGTGCGCGGTCACCGCGGCGGTCACCCTGCTGCCGCTTGCCCACCACGGCGACGGGGCGGCCGGAGCGCCCCTCTCGGACGGCGGGGCGGTGACGGCCGACCTGGCGCGGGCCGAGGAGTGCACCGAGCCGGAGGCGAGCCTGCCCGCGTCGAGCGCCGACGGGCCCAGCATCGAGAAGATCAAGGAGCGCGGCAAGCTCATCGCGGGCGTCGACCAGAACAGCTTCCGCTGGGGCTACCGCAATCCGGCGGCCCGGGAGCTGGAAGGATTCGACATCGATCTGGTGCGGGCCATCGCCAGGGACGTTCTGGGCGACCCGGACGCGGTGATCTTCCGCGCGATCCCCACGAACCAGCGCATCGCCGCCCTGCAGAACGACCGGGTCGACGTCGTCGTGCGGACGATGACGATCAACTGCAAGCGGCTGGAGCAGGTCTCCTTCTCGACCGCCTACTTCCAGGCCGGACAGCAGGTGCTCGCCCCGAAGGGGTCGACGATCACCGGCTACGACGCGTCGCTGAAGGGCAAGCGGGTCTGCTCGGCCGAGGGCTCCACGGCGTACGAGGCGCTGGAGAGGAAGTCCTTCGGGGCGCTCTACCGGGACGACTTCGACGGCACCGAGCGCGACCGGGACCTGCTGACCGTGCCCAACCAGCTGGACTGTCTGGTGCGGCTCCAGCTCGGCGAGGTCGACGCGATCGTCACGGACAACGCCCTGGCCGCCGGTCAGGCGGCGCAGGACCCTGCGGTGGAGCTCAAGGGGAAGGCCCCGTTCACCACGGAGTTCTACGGCGTCGCGACGAAGAAGGGCGCCGACGACCTGGTGGCCCGGGTGAACAAGGTCCTCGTCGACTACCGGGCGGGCGGCGGGAACAGCCCCTGGATGAAGTCGTACCGCAAGTGGCTGGCGGCCGGACTGCCCGGCATAGCGGGCCCGCCCGCCCCCAAGTACCGCGGCGACTGACCCGGAGCGCCCCCACGCGCACGGACGGGGGGCGGGGCGAGCGGACCGGAGCAGACCGAGACAGACGGATCCCGCCGGGCCACCGGCCCGGCGGGAAGAGCGGAGAGGTGATCGATGGGCGTCGCGGGATCCTTCCCCGGCTTCGCGGGGAGGCCCCCCGTCCCGGTCATGGACCGGGAGGAGGCGGACCGTGCGCTGGCGCGGCTCGGGGCGGAGCACGAGGCCATCGAGACCTCGCTCCTCGCGCTCCAGGACCATGCCGGCCGCCGGCTCCTGGAGGGCGCCGAGCTGACCGGCGTCACCCGGGAGCGCTGGGCCGTGACCGAGCAGTCGATCACCCTGCTGTGGGGCTATTTCGACGCGTACGCCGGGGCCCTGTCAGAGGCCCGGGAGATCCGTGCGCGGCGGCGCCACCCGAACCGGGAGGACCTCGCCGCGCTGACGGAACTGCTGCGCGGCGAGTCCGTCACCGTCGCCAACCCGGGTGCCGTGCCGCCGCCTTCGGTCACGGGCCCGGCCAGGCTCTCCGAGCGGTTCTCCCTCCAGGAACTGGTCGCCCGGATGAACGAGCTGTACGCCGGTTCCCTGGACATGGTCGTCTCCTCCGACTCCGTGTGGTCGGCGCTGCCCGCCCGGATCGACCTGCTCGCCGCCGAGCTGCACCGGACGCGTTCGCTGGCGCACTCCGTGGGGGTCCGGCCCGGTGAGCATCCGGCCGGGGACGACCTGGCGGAGATCACCGAGGAGCTGGCCACGCTGCGGGTGCAGGTGATCTCCGATCCGCTGGCGTTCTGGCTGCCGGGGCCCGGCAGCGCCGCGCCGGGCGGCGGCCGGCCCGACACCTCGCGCTACGACCGGGCGGCCCGCGCCCTGGAGGACGTACGGCGGGAGATCGAGGCGGTGCTGGCGGTCCGGCAGGACGCCGAGGCGCGGCTGGTGCGGCTGCGGGACGTGCTCTCGCGGGCCGACCGCACCCTGACGGAGGCGCGGGCGGCGCGCGGCGAGGTGCTGGCCAAGATCGCCGCCTCCGAGGTGCCCGCGGTCAGTGGGCCTCCGACCGCCCTCCAGGAGCGGCTGGCGGCGGCGGCGGACCACCGCAGGTACGCCCAGTGGCACCGGCTGTCTCCGCTCCTGGAGTCGCTGGAGCGGGAGGCCGAGGACGAACTGCTGCGCGCCCGGGAGTCGCTGACCTCGGTGACGGCCCCGCTGGCGATCCGTGCGGAGCTGCGCGGCCGGCTCGACGCGTACAAGGCGAAGGTGGCCCGGCACGGTCTGGCGGAGGACCCGGTGCTGATCGAGCGGTACGACGCGGCGCGCCGCATGCTGTGGAGCGCGCCGTGCGACCTGCGGGTGGCCGAGCAGGCCGTCCTGCGGTACCAGCAAGCGGTCGCGGACACGCTGACGCCTCACCGGCCCGACGGACCGCAGGACCGGTGGGGCACGGGCACCGGCACCGGCCTCGGCGACAAGGGGGAGACACGATGAGTACGCAGTGCCAGCGCCCCGGGTGCGAGGGGAACTACGAGGACATGGGCGGCGGTGAGCTGTACTGCGACACCTGCGGTCTGGCTCCGGTCGTCTCGCCGACGGGCATGGTCTCCTCGCCGCCGACCGGGATCGCCGGGGGCGGCCGGGCGAGCAGCCGGGACAGCTCGTCGGGGCGCTCCGGCTCCCGTGCCTCCGCGCGCTCCTCGTCGCGTTCGTCGACCTCGCGCCGCTCGGTCTCCGGCCGGCTGTCGCGCTCGTTGTCCGGGGCGGCCACATCCCGTTCGGTCTCGGTGCGTTCCTCGGGCTCGACGTCGGCGGCCTCGGCCCGGGGGCGGCTCGGCGTCGGTCTGGTGGAGGTCCCGGTCGTGCCGCGGCCCGATCCGCGCACGGCGGTGATGAGGAACCCGGAGGTTCCCGAGCGCAAGCGGTTCTGCTCCCGCTCGGACTGCGGTGCGCCGGTGGGCCGTTCGCGCGGTGAACGGCAGGGCCGCACCGAGGGGTTCTGCACCAAGTGCGGCCACCCGTACTCCTTCGTGCCGAAGCTGGGCGGCGGCGACATCGTGCACGGCCAGTACGAGGTCGTGGGCTGTCTGGCGCACGGCGGGCTCGGGTGGGTGTATCTGGCGGTGGACCGGGCCGTGTCGGATCGCTGGGTGGTCCTCAAGGGCCTGCTGGACACCGGCGACCAGGACGCGATGGCCGCCGCGATCTCCGAGCGCCGCTTCCTCGCCGAGATCGAGCACTCCAACATCGTGCGGATCTACAACTTCGTCGAGCACCTCGACCAGCGGACCGGCTCGCTCGACGGCTACATCGTGATGGAGTACGTCGGCGGCAAGTCGCTCAAGGAGATCGCCAACGAGCGCCGCACCCCCACCGGGGAGCGCGACCCGCTGCCGGTCGAGCAGGCCTGCGCGTACGGGATCGAGGCGCTGGAGGCGCTCGGCCACCTGCACAGCCGCAACCTCCTCTACTGCGACTTCAAGGTCGACAACGCGATCCAGACCGAGGACCAGCTCAAGCTGATCGACATGGGCGCGGTGCGCCGCATGGACGACGACGAGTCGGCCATCTACGGGACGGTCGGCTACCAGGCCCCCGAGGTCGCGGAGCTGGGTCCGTCCGTCGCCTCCGACCTGTACACGGTGGCCCGGACGCTGGCGGTCCTCACCTTCGACTTCCAGGGGTACACGAACGTCTTCGTGGACTCGCTGCCGGACCCGGACACCGTCGAGGTGCTCCGGACCTACGAGTCGTTCTACCGGCTGCTGGTGCGGGCCACGGACCCGGACCCGGCCCGCCGGTTCGCCTCCGCCGCGGAGATGGCCGAGCAGTTGACGGGGGTGCTGCGGGAGGTCGTGGCACTCCGGACGGGCCGGCCGCGTCCCGCTCTGTCGACGCTGTTCGGCGCGGAACTACGCGTGACCGACACCGAGTTGTTCGCCCGGCAGACGGACGACGTCTCGCGGCTGGGCGGCCGGGAAACCGGCTCGGGGCGCGGCGGGCTCCGGGGCCGCCGCAAGGGCAGCGGCCGTTCGCCGTCCGGCGTTCCCGCGCAGGGCGGTACGTGGCAGGCCCACGGCGGCACGCCGGCGGCGGCGCCGGGGGCCGTGACGTCCGCGGTGGCCGGGGCGCTGCCGGTGGGCGCCCAGCCGCCCGGACCCGCTGGGGCACCCTCGTCGTCTCCGGCGGGGGCCTCTGCGCTGGCGGTGCCGCCGACCCATGTCCGGGGCTCGGCGCAGGGCGGCGCCCCGCTCGCGTACGCTCCCCCGGCGCAGGCTCCGCTCCCGGCGCCCCGGGCCGCCGAGCCGGCCCCGGACCCGTCCGTCGGGCCGTACGTGGCGACCGGACCGTACGGCCCCTTCGGGACGACCTCCGGGGGCGTTCTGCTCGCCCTGTTCGACACGCGGGCCACGGCACTGGCGCTGCCGGTCCCCCGGGTCGACGCGAGGGATCCGAACGCCGGTTTCCTCGCCGGTCTCATGGCCTCCGCCCCGGCCGAGCTGATCACGGCCCTGCACACGGTGCCGGCCCCCTCGCTGGAGACCCGGCTGCGGGAGCTGCGGGCCCGGCTGGAGATGCGGGAGCTGGAGTCGGCCGCCCGTGCGCTGACCACTCTGGAGGGTGAACACCCGGACGACTGGCGGGTCGTCTGGTATCGCGGCGTGACCTCGCTGGTGACCGGTGACCACGAGACGGCGGCACTCTCCTTCGACGCGGTCTACGACGCCTTCCCCGGGGAGATGGCGCCCAAGCTGGCGCTCGGGATCTGCGCGGAGGTGCTGGGCCAGCTGGACAACGCCGCCGAGTACTACGGCCTGGTGTGGGCGACGGATCCGGGGTTCGTCAGCGCCGCGTTCGGCCTGGCCCGGGTACAGATCGCCGCCGGTGAGCGGGCCGGGGCGGTGCGCACCCTGGAGTCGGTGCCGGAGGCCTCGATCCACTACACGGCGGCGCGGGTCGCCGCCGTCCGGGCGCGGCTGCGCGAGCGCTCGCACGGGGAGCCGCTGCTGGCCGACCTGACGGCCGCCGGTATCCAGGTGGCGGCGCTGGCCGCCTTCGGCCTGGACCCGGTGCGTCACGAGCAGTTGTCGACCGAGGTGCTGGGCAAGGCGCTGGACTGGGTACTCTCCGGTAGTCCCGGTGTTCCGGGACCGGTCGGGCCGGTTGCCGGTCCGCCGGGTGCACGCAAGCTGCTCGGCGCCGAACTGAACGAGCGGGGACTGCGGTTCGGGCTGGAACGCTCGTACCGGATGCTCGCCCGGCTCGCGCAGCGGGGCGACGAGAGGATCGAACTGGTGGAGCGGGCCAACCGTTTCCGCCCCCGAACGTGGGTGTGAAGATGTCACAGAGCCACCAGCAGCCCGCCCTGTCGAAGTGCCCGGGCTGCGAGGAGCCGCCGGCTGCGGGCGACCTGTTCTGCGGGGCGTGCGGCTACGACTTCTCGGCCGTACCGGCGCGCCCCGCCGACCGGCCCACGATGGCCATCACCGTGCCTCCTGGCGCCCCGGCGGAAGGCACCCGGTGGCCCGCCGCCGAGGAGACCGACAGCTCCGACATGCCCGCGCCCGTGGTCCGCCCGGCGGACGTGCCGGGGACGGACTCGGCCGGCAGGCCGCTCACGGAGCCGGACGCGCCGGACACGGTGTCCGGGCCGGACTCCCCGCCGCCCGGGCCGGTGCGGGCGGGCGGGCCGGAGCCCGCGGCGGCCCGGGTACGGCACGACGACCGGGCGGCCCCGGGCGGAACGGAGGCCTCCGGGGACTTCGCGCCGGCCGCGCCCGACCCCCGTACGGCGGAACACACCGCCGCGCCCGCCGCTCCCGGGGCGAAGGTCTGTGTGGCCTGCCGCTCCGGCCGGGTGGACCCCGACGGCTACTGCGAGAACTGCGGGCACGCCCAGCCCCGTGAGCGCGACCACATGGAGCAGGAGCTCGACGCGGTGGCCGCCGTCAGCGACCGGGGCCTGCGCCACCACCGCAACGAGGACTCCTTCGCGGTGTCCTCGACCGCCCTGCCGGACGGCTCGCCCGCCGTCGTCGCGATCGTCTGCGACGGCGTCTCCTCGGCGAGCCGGCCCGACGAGGCGTCGGCGGCCGCCGCGAGCGCCGCCAACGAGGCGCTGCTGGAGTCCCTGCCGCGCGGCACGCACCCGCAGCAGGCGATGCACGAGGCGATCGTCGCCGCGTCCGAGGCGGTCAACGCCCTGGCGCGGGAACCCGCCGGGGCGAGGGAGCACGACGCGCACAGCCACCAGAACGCCCCGGCCTGCACCCTGGTCGGCGCGATCACGGCGGGCGGCCTGCTGGTCGTCGGCTGGGTCGGCGACAGCCGGGTCTACTGGGTGCCGGAGGACCGGACCCAGCCGACCGCCCGGCTCACCGAGGACGATTCCTGGGCCGCGCAGATGGTCGCGGCCGGCCTGATGAACGAGGCGGAGGCGTACGCCGACGAGCGCGCGCACGCCATCACCGGCTGGCTCGGCGCCGACGCGTACGAACTGGAGCCCCACACCGCCGCGTTCAAGCCGGACCGGCCGGGCCTGGTGGTCGTGTGCACGGACGGCCTGTGGAACTACGCGGAATCCGCCGGGGAGATGGCCGCCGCCGTCCCGGCCGACGCCCAGCAACAGCCGCTGCGCGCGGCGCAGGTACTCGTCGGGCACGCCCTCGACGGCGGGGGCCACGACAACGTAACAGTGGCGCTACTGCCGTTCGCCGTACGGCCGGACGGGGCAGGATCGGCCTGCGAAAGCGTTTGAGCCGGTTCTCCGCCCCTGCCCCGGCCTTGTGTCAGCCGCCCGCGTCCTTCCATCACGTGATTCCCCGTGGAGCCTCAAGGAGCCGACCAGATGGCCAACTTCTCCAAGTCGAACGTGCCCCAGTTCTCCGTCGAGGTGTACCAGAACGCGTTCCTGCCCGAGGGCGGCCGTGAGGTCAACGCGATCGTCACCGTGACCTCGACCGGCGGCGGCACCACCGGCGGCGTACCGCTGGCGGGTTCGGCGCCCGCGCCCGCGTACGGGCCGGGGCAGGGTCCCGACGCGGCCGTGGTGCTGATGGTCGACTGCTCGGGCTCGATGGACTACCCGCCGACGAAGATGCGCAACGCGCGCGACGCGACGGCGGCGGCCATCGACGCCCTGCGCGAGGGCACCCGGTTCGCGGTGGTCGCCGGGACACATGTGGCCAAGGACGTCTACCCGGGCAACGGGCGGCTCGCGGTCGCCGACCGGCAGACGAAGGGCCAGGCCAAGGAAGCCCTGCGGAAGCTGAGCGCGGGCGGGGGCACCGCGATCGGCACCTGGCTGCGGCTGGCCGACCGGCTGCTGGGCGCGGCCGAGGTGGACATCCGGCACGGCATCCTGCTGACCGACGGCCGCAACGAGCACGAGGCGCCCGAGGACCTGCGGGCGGCCCTGGACTCCTGCGCCGGCCGGTTCACCTGCGACGCCCGCGGGGTGGGCACCGACTGGGAGGTGAAGGAGGTCACCGGCATCGCCGGCGCCCTCCTCGGCACGGCCGACATCGTGGCCGATCCGGCGGGCCTGGCGGCGGACTTCACGCGGATGATGGAGAACGTCATGGGCAAGGAGGTCGCGGACGTGGCGCTGCGGCTCTGGACGCCGGTGGGGGTGGAGATCCGGTTCGTGAAGCAGGTCGCGCCCACGGTCGCGGATCTGACCGGGCGGCGGACCGAGGCGGGCCCGCGCGCCGGTGACTACCCGACCGGCTCCTGGGGCGACGAGTCCCGCGACTACCACGTGTGCGTCCTGGTGCCGGAGGCCGGGATCGGCCAGGAGATGCTGGCCGCCCGGGTCTCGCTGATCCTGCCCGACCCCTCGGGCGCGGGTGCTCCGCAGACGCTCTCGCAGGGGCTCGTACGGGCGGTGTGGACGGACGACATGGTGGCGTCGACCTCGATCAATCCGCAGGTCGCGCACTACACGGGCCAGGCGGAGCTGGCACAGGTCATCCAGCAGGGCCTGGACGCACGCAAGTCGGGTGACCTCGACGGCGCGACGGCGAAACTGGGCCGCGCGGTGCAGCTGGCGTCGGCGTCCGGTAACCAGGACACAGCGAAGCTGCTTTCGAAGGTGGTCGACGTCGTCGATGCCGCGACAGGTACTGTGCGACTGAAGGCGAAGGTTGCGGAAGCGGACGAGATGACCCTCGAAACGCGCTCCACCAAGACCGTTCGCGTCAAGAAGTAACACGGCACGGTCATCGAACGATCACCGGGCCGTGAGCACAGAGCAACCCTGCGTACGCGTCGGGCGAGGACGCCCGCGATCGACAAGCATGACGGCCTTGGGGCCGGAAGAGGAGAGGGGGAAGCGCCGACATGCCGACCTGCCCGAACGGACACCAGTCGGGTTCCGAGGACTGGTGCGAGGTCTGCGGACACCGCATGGCCAACGGTGGTGCGCCCTCGGGCGCGGTGCCCCCGCCTCCTCCGCCGCCGCCCGCGCCCGGTTACGGCTACCCGCAGCAGGATTCCGGCGGTGGCCAGCCCACCATGCAGGCGGAGCTGTGCCCGCAGTGCCGCACGCCGCGTGAGGCGATGGCGCCGTACTGCGAGGAGTGCCGCTGGAACTTCCTCACCAACACGGCGACCTCCTACACCCCGCTGGCCCCGCAGCACGGCACGCCCGGCGGACCTCCGCCCGGCCTCAACCTGCCGCCCGGATTCCAGGCGCAGAGCCCCGGCGGCCCCGGCGGACAGCCTGGCCCCGGCGGCCCGGGCGGACAGCCTGGGCCCGGTGCTCCCGGCGGCCCCGGTGCTCCCGGTGGCCAGGGCGGTCCGCCCGGCGCACCTCAGCCGCGCGACCCGTTCGACTACCAGGGCTCACGTCCCTCGCAGATGAACCGCCCCGCCGAACCGCTCGCCCCCGAGCAGAACGGCCCGCAGGGGAACGGCGGTCAGCAAGGGAGCGGCATCCAGGGCGGGCCTCCCCCGCAGGCGTTCCAGCAGGCGCCCCCGTCGCCGCCGCAGCAGTCCGGACCCTCGCCGTTCGAACCCCGGCAGCCGGCTCCCTCGACGCCCTCGCCGTTCGAACCGCAGCCATCAGCCCCCTCTCCGTTCGAGCCCCAGCAGGCCTCGCCGTTCGCGCCGCCGCAACAGCAGCAGCAGTCGGCGCCGCCCGGGCCGCCGCAGCCGCCGGGGCACACCGGCGGCGGGGACGACTGGATGCTGCCGCCGCCCTCCCGGGCGCAACAGGCCCCACAGCCGCCGCAGGCGTTCCAGCAGCCGGGCCCCCACCAGGGGCAGGACCAGAACCAGGACCAGGGATACGACCAGGGCCGGCAGCACGGCGGGGCGCCGGGCCAGGGCCGGCCCCAGGAGTCCGCCTCATGGACCGCCGTGATCGCTCCCGACCGTGCGTACTTCCTCGCGATGATGCAGCGCAGCGGCCCCGAGGCGACCGGGCTGAACCTGCCCGCGTACTCCCCGGAGCAGCGCCTTCCGCTCACCGGGAGCCAGATCACCATCGGGCGTCGCCGCCACAGCACCGGCGAGTCCCCCGACCTCGATCTGTCGGTGCCCCCGGAGGACCCGGGCGTCTCGCACCAGCACGCGGTACTGGTGCAGCAGCCCGACGGCGGTTGGGCGGTCGTGGACCAGAACTCCACCAACGGCACCACGCTGAACGGCGCCGAGGACCCGATCCAGCCCTACGTCCCCGTACCGCTCCAGGACGGCGACCAGGTGCACGTCGGGGCGTGGACGACGATCACGGTGCGCCGGGACTGAGGCGGGCGCGGCGCCTCATCCGGCGGCGAGCGGCCAGGTGTACGGGCCCTGCGGGTCGTCGAGCCAGGCCCACTGGCCGCCCTGGCCGACCGTGATGCCGTACCTCTCCCGCTGCGGGCGCTCCTCGCGCTCCCAGAGGGAGAGGGCCTCATGGGGATCGAGGGTGCCCGCGGTCAGCGTCAGGAGGAACCGGAAGAGATCGTCCCCGGCGACCCGGCGCGGCAGCCCGCCGAGGTGCGGCAGCTCGCCGGGGCCCGGGAGCGCCCCGCGCAGGGGCACGAAGTACGCCGGGGTGTGCAGGAAGTGCCCTTCGGCGCGCGGGCCGTGCGCCGTCGTGCGGACCTGGAGCAGAACGAGGCCGGTAGCGAGCGGCGCGAGGATGCGCGCCCCCGGACGGCACTGTTCCGGCCAGGCCTCCGGCACGGACGGCAGGGTGCAGGTCGCGATGATCCGGTCGTAGGGGGCGCGTCGCGGGCAGCCCCGGGCCCCGTCGCCGGTGACCACCGTCGGGTGGTACCCGGCCGCAGCGAGATGGCTCCGGGCCGACTCCGTGATCTCCGGGTCCAGGTCGACGCTGGTCACCGCGGAGTCGCCGAGCCGGTGGGCGAGCAGCGCCGCGTTGTAGCCGGGGCCGGTGCCGATCTCCAGGACCGTGTGTCCGTCCCGTACGTCGAGGGCGTCGAGCATCAGGGCCATCAGGGACGGCTGGCTGGAGGACGAGACGAGTTCGCCGTCCTTGAGCCGGGTGGCCAGCGCCTCGTCCGCGTACACGCCGCGGAGCCAGCGGGAACGCCGTTCGGGGTCGGGGTCCTCGCCCCAGAGGCGCTCGAAGCCCCGGATTCCGTGCACGTAGTAGAACGGCACGAACAGATGGCGGGGCACCTCGGCGAAGGCGGTGCGCCACGCGGGATCGGTGAACGCGCCCCGCGCGGCGATCTCCCGCACGAGGGCTTCCCGCGCCGCGTCGGTCTCGGCGTCGGTCGGGGAGGGGCCTTGCCGGTGTGCACCCATGTCTCCACTGTCCTGCGCCGGAGCCGCGCGTGCGAACGGCGACGGGCCGGAGGGGCGGGAGGCGGAGCGGATACGGCGGGGCGGTATGCGGCCGGTGGTCCCCGTCGGGCGGTATCCGGCGGCGGGCTCCCCGTCCGACGGTATGCGGACACCCCGTCCGGCGGTATTCGGCCGGGCTCCCGGTCCTTGGTCCTAGGACCCCCGTTCCCGGTCGGTGCGTCTGCGACCATGGACGGGTGACTGAGATTCCGCGCGACACGCTTCAGGAGCAGACCTTCTACGAGCAGGTCGGCGGCGAGGCGACCTTCCGGCGCCTGGTGCACCGCTTCTACGAGGGCGTGGCGGGCGACGAGCTGCTGCGGCCGATGTATCCGGAGGAGGACCTGGGGCCGGCCGAGGAGCGGTTCGCGCTGTTCCTGATGCAGTACTGGGGCGGCCCGCGCACCTACAGCGACCACCGGGGCCACCCGCGGCTGCGGATGCGGCACGCGCCGTTCCGGGTGGACCGGGCGGCCCATGACGCCTGGCTCGCCCATATGCGGGTCGCGCTGGACGAACTGGGGCTCGCGCCCGAGCACGAGCGGCAGCTGTGGGACTACCTGACGTACGCCGCCGCCTCGATGGTCAACACCGCCGACTGATCACCGTCGGCCGGTACCAGCCGGCTGGTAACCGCCGACTGACAACCGGGCAACCGGGCAGCCGTCGACTGGTAACCGGGCAACCGTCGGCTGGTCACCCGGTAACCATCGGCTGATCACCGCCACCAGCGCCCACGGGCCCCATCGGCACGTTCTGTAACCGGGCGCCTCCGGAATTCGACACCGCGCCTCCGCATAACGATCACGATCGCATCAAGGTGCACCTGCGAGCGGTTACCAGAACCTGTCGCCTCTGAAAGCATCACCCGTACGTCGGGGGGCGTGCGCACGCGGTGTTTCCGGGGCTGGGGGATCAGGTGACGGGTTTCGTCCTTCTGCGGGTGAGGGCTCATCGCCTCCTGCTGTCCGCGGCCGTCCTGGCCGTCCTGCTGACCACCTCCGTCCTGGCGGCGCTCACCGCGCTCGTAGGTTCCGTGGGCGACGCGGCCCTGCGCCACACGCTCACCCACGGATCGGCCGCCTCCGCCGCCCTCGTCGTCTCCGCGTCCGTCGACCACGACCAGCGCGCGGAAGCCGACGAAGCCGTCCGCACGGCTTCCCGCGACGCGTTCGACGGCCTGCCCGTGACCGTGGGGAAGCTGGAGAGTTCGGGGTCGTACGCGCTGCCGCGGAGCCTCCAGGACCCGGCCGCCCGGCGCGGCGAGCCGGACCTCACCCACTTCGCCGCCCTCGACCCGAGCCGGGTGCGGATCACCGGGGGCAAGGCGCCCGAAGCCCCCGACGGCGCCGGCCCCGTCCAGGTCGCGCTGCCCGTCGTCGCCGCCGAGGCGCTGAAGCTGAAGCCGGGCGCGCGGCTCACCGTCACCGACCGGCTGCACGACAAGAAGCAGCAGCGGGTCCTGGTCACCGGCGTCTATGAGGCCGCCGACCGGTCCGACCCGTACTGGCAGCTGGACCCGCTCGGCGGGCGCGGGGTGCGCAAGCTCGCCTTCACGACGTACGGCCCCCTGCTCACCGACCCCTCGGTTCTCGCCGCCGGCGTGCTCAGTGAGGGCGAGACGTCCTGGCTGGCGTCCGCCGACTTCGCCGAGCTGACCACCGGCTCCATGGAAGGGCTGCGCGAGACGTCGGCCGCCGCCCCGAAGGCCCTCGCGGCAGCACCGGTGTTCGCGTCCGGGCTCACCGTGCGGACGTCGCTGCCCACCGTGCTCGACCAGCTCGACCGGGCGCTGCTGGTCTCCCGTTCCACGCTGATGATCGTCGCGGTGCAGCTGGTGCTGCTCGCCGCGTACGCCCTGCTGCTCGTGGCCCGGCTGCTGAACAGCGAGCGCGACGGGGAGCGCGAACTGCTGCGGGCCCGGGGCGGTTCGCGGGGCCGGATCACCTCGTTCGCCGCGATCGAGGCGCTGATGCTCGCCGTGCCCGCCGCCGTGATCGCCCCCCTGCTCGCGGGGCCGCTGACCGGACTGCTGGCCGAGCGCGGCGCCCTGGCCCGGATCGGGCTGAAGGTCCAGGAAGCCTCGACCGGCACCGTGTGGCTGGTCTCCGCTGCCGTCGCGCTGGCCTGCGCCCTGGCCGTGGTGGCTCCGTCGCTGGCGGCCGGGGCGGGTGGGCGCAGGACCCGGGCCGCGTCGCTGCCCGGCCCGGTGCGGGCGGGCGCGGACCTCGGGCTGCTCCTCATAGCGGCGGTGGCGTACTGGCAGTTGGACCGGCAGGCCGGCAGCGGGGCGCTCAGCGGCGACCAGGCGGGCAACCTCGGGATCGACCCCCTGCTGGTCACCGCTCCGGCCCTGGCGCTGCTCGCCGGGACGGTGCTCACGCTGCGTCTCCTGCCGCCCGCGGCGAAGCTCGCCGAACGGCGTGCGGCCAAGGGCCGGGGGCTTCCCGCGGCCCTGGCGGGCTGGCAGTTCAGCCGGCGCCCGTTGCGCGGCGCGGGGCCGGTGCTGCTGCTGGTCCTGTCGGTCGCGATGGGCATGCTGGCGATCGGACAGAGCGCTTCCTGGAACCGCTCGCAGTCCGACCAGGCCGACTTCGGCTCCGGCGCCTCGGTCCGGCTCGTGGGCGGGCACGGGAGCGGTCCGGCGACGGCCGGCGCCTACAGCGCCCTGGAGGGGGTGCGGCAGGCGGCGCCCGCGTACCGGGCGACGGTCGAGGCCTCCGGCGGGCGGACCGCGGAGGTCCTCGCCCTGGACACGGCCCACGCGGACGAGCGGATGCTGTTGCGTTCCGACCTCGCCGACGGGAGCCCCCGCGAGCTGTTCGCGGCCATCGCTCCGGAGCGGGCGCCGCGCCCCGGGCTCGTACTCCCGAAGGACAGCACCCGGCTGAAGCTGGATCTGCGGATCACCACGGTGTCGCCGAAGCGCTCCGGGTCCGCCGCGCCCACGGACGAGGCACCGCCGGTGGTCACCGTGCTCCTGGAGGACCGCTACGGGCTCCCCTACCGGGCCCTGGCCGGTCCGGTGCCCGTGGACGGCCGCCCGGTCCCCGTGTCCGTACCGGTGTCGGCGGCGGGCGGTCTGGCCGTGACGGGCCTGGAGGTGGACGCCGTGCCGCCGTCCGACCACGCGCAGAAGCGGAGGATCTCGGTGAGCGACGTACGGGTGGTCACCGGCTCCGGCTCCGGTTCCGGCTCCGAACGCCAGGTGGCGGCTACGGAAGCGGTGCGCTGGGACGCGTCCATGACGCTCACCGAGTTCGGTGAGGACCGGCCGGGCAAACCGCCGGTGCGCAACGGGACGTCGGGCGTGCCGGACTTCACGTACGACACCGGGGTGGGCAGCCAGAACACCTGGGAGCAGGCCTCCAGCACCTTGCGGATCACCGCCGCCCGGCCGAAGGCCGCGGCGCTCAAGGCGATCGCGACGGACGCCTATCTGAAGAGCACAAGCTCGAAGCTGGGCGACGAGATCGACGTCACCCTGGCCGGGAACACCGTCCGGGTGACCCTGGCGGAGGCGGTGCGGCGGCTGCCGACCACCGGGGCCGCCGAGGCGTCCGGCGCCCCGGACCCGGTGGCGAGCGGCGGCGCGCTGCTGCTGGACCTGAAGGCCGTCACCGAGGTCCTGGCCCACCGGCCCACCGCCACGATCGAGGCGAACGAATGGTGGCTGAGCGCCGACCCGGGCGACGCCGCGAAGACGGCCGCCGCCCTGCGCGCCCTGCCGGACACCGATCCGGCCCAGGTACTGGTCCGGGCGGAGGCCGCCCAGCGGCTGGTGGACGACCCGCTGGGGGCGGGGCCGCAGTCGGCGCTGCCGGCCGTGGCGGTGGTCGCCGCCGCGCTGGCGGCGGTCGGCTTCGCGGTCAGCGCCTCGGGCTCCCGGCGCGAACGCTCCGCCGAGCTGGGCGTGTTGCGGGCGCTCGGCGCGCCGCGCCGCCAGCTGGCCCGCATGATCGCCGCCGAGCAGGGCGTGCTGATCGCGCTCGCCCTGCTCATCGGGCTCGGCATCGGCACGGTGCTGACCCGGGCCGTCGTCCCGCTCATCGTGCTGACCGGGCAGGCGGACCGGCCCGTTCCACCGGTGCTGGTCGAGCTGCCCGCCGGGCAGGTCGCGGCGCTGCTGGCCGGGGTCGCCGCCCTGCCTCTCGTGATCGTCGCGACGATGGCGCTCCGCCGCGGAGACCCGGCGGTCACGCTGCGCCACCAGGGGGACCACTGACATGCGTCACAACGACCGGGCGGCCACCGCCCCGTGGATCCGTACCCGGCTGCGTACCGCTCCCGGCGCCGCGGCGGCGCTCACGGTGCTGGTGCTGGTGACGGCGTTCCTCGCCGCGGCGTTCCCGCGGGCGGTGGACGCGTACGAGACCAAGGGGCTGCGCCACGACATCCTGACCGCGGACGCGGGCCGCAGCACCCTGGAGGTCACCCGCCCGCAGCCCGGACTGGAACTGCCGCGGGCGCAGCGGGACGCCGAGGTGCGGAGCCCGGAGCTGGAGCGGGTCGGGGCCGAGCTCCTGAAGGCCCTGCCCGCGCCGCTGCGGGCCGACACGGCGTCGGTCGCGTACGGCGTGCGCACCACGAAGCCGGCCGTCGCGAACGAGCCCTGGCTGCCGAGGCCCGAAGCGCTTCCACCGCAGCTCACGTATGTGGCGCAGACAGGGCTGAAGAAGCACGCCACCCTGGCCTCGGGCGCCTGGCCGACGACGCCGCGGGAGGTGACCTCGGACTCCCGTGCGGTGCAGGGCGCGGTCACCAAGGACACGGCGGCCGAGCTGAAGGTGAAGGTCGGCGCGACCATCACGCTGCTCACCGCGGCCCAGGAGCCCATCACGGTGACGATCACGGGCATCGTGGCTCCGCGTGACCCGCACGGCCGCTACTGGTCGGCCGATCCGCTGCTGCGCACCCCGTCCCTGGTCCTGGACCCCCAGAGCCCCTTCCCGCAGCACTACTGGACCGGCACCGTGCTGCTGGCCGAGGACGCCGGTCCCGCGCTCCTGAGCACGGCCGCCGAGCCCTCCCTCTTCTGGCGGATGCCGCCCGACCCCGCCCGGCTGACCGGCACCGACGGCGCCCGGCTGACGTCCGTCATCGCCTCGCTGGAGAGCGGCCCCGGGCTGCTGAAGGTGCGGGAGATCGCCGAGGACACCGCGGTGTTCTCCACCGGCCTGGGTCACATCGTGGACGCCAACGCGCGGATGCGCGACGCGATCAGTCCCGTGATCGCGGTCGCCGCCCTCGGTATCGGCTCCGTGGCCGCGGTCGTCCTGCTGATGACGGGGGCCCTGATCGCCGCCCGCCGCCGCGGCGAACTGTCGCTGATGCGCTCACGCGGCGGCTCGCTGCGCGGCATCGGCGGCCGGCTGCTCGCGGAGACCGCCGTGACCGTGCTGCCCGCGAGCGCGCTCGGGCTGCTGCTCGCGGTGCTGGCCGTGGGCGAGGGCCGATGGTGGCCGGGAGCCTTGGCAGCGGCCGGGGTCGGCCTCCTGGTGTGCGTCGCCCTGCCCCTGCGGACGACGCTCCAGCACATCCGGCCCACGCTGGGCACGGCCCGCGAGGACATGGTGAGCGCCCGGCCCTCGCGTCGGCGGACCGTCGTCGAACTGACCCTGCTCGTGCTGGCGGTCGGCGCGGTGACGGCGCTGCGCCGTCGCGGCACGTCGGCCGAGGGCGGCGCCGACCTGCTGGTCAGCGCCGCGCCGGTGTTGGTCGCGCTGATCGCCGCGCTGGTGCTGGTTCGGCTCTACCCGCTGCCCCTGCGGCTCGCCATGCGCCCGATGGCCCGGCTGCGCGGGGCGATCGGCTTCCTCTCGCTGGCCCGCGCCGGGCGTTCCTCGGCCGGTGGGGCGCTGCCGCTGCTGGCCCTGCTGCTGGCGCTGGCCACGGCGGCGTTCGGCGGCTCGGTGATCGCCGGCATCGGGGACGCGCGGGACGACGCGGCGCTGGCGTCCGTCGGCGCGGACGCCCGGGTCAGCGGCGTGGGCGAGCGGGCGACGCTGCCCGACGAGCTGGTCCGCACGGTCCGCGGTCTGGACGGCGTACGGAGTGCCGCGCCGATGCGGGTCGAGTACGGCGTGGCCATGCCGGAGGCCGTGGCCGGTGGCGGCGACGGTGGGGCGAAGGGCGGCGGCGTCGGTTCGGATGACGCGGCTACGGGCACGGGGAGCGGCAGCGCGGGCGATCTGAGGGCCGCGGCCCTGGTGGGCGTCGAACCCGGCTCGTACGCCCGGCTGGCCCGCTCCCACGGGCTGCCGGCCTTCCCGGCCGCGCGGCTGAAGGCCACCGGCCCCTCCGCGCCGCCGCCCGACGGCGCGAAGCCCGACCCCGAGCGGGTCCTGCCGGCCATCGCCTCCCCGGCGGTGGCGGCCCGGTTGGGCAAGGAGCCGCGCGCGATCGTGACCCTGTCCGGGGACTTCAAGGTCCAGGTCGTGGGGACCACCGCGCGCGCCGCCGCGGTCTCTCCCACGGACTTCCTGATCGTGAACGCCGCCTCCCTGGAGCAGAAGGCGCCCACCACGCTGCTCCTCACGGGCGCACCGGACCCCGGGAAGCTGCGCGCGGCGGTCGGCGAGAGCGGCAAGAAGTTCGTCGTCCAGCTGCGTTCCGAGGAGCGCGCGCGGTATGTGAACACCCCGATGCAGGCGGGGGCCGAGCGGATCTACCTCGCGGCCGTCGCGGCGGGCGCCGGCTACGCGCTGCTGGCCGTCCTGCTGTCGCTGCTCCAGACCGCGCCGGAGCGCAGGACGCTGCTGGCGCGGCTGCGCACGATGGGGCTCACCACCGGGCAGGGCAGGCGGCTGCTGGCCTTCGAGGCGACACCGCAGGCGCTGCTGGCGGCGGGCGGCGGCCTGTTCACCGGCTGGGCGACCATCGCCCTGCTCTCCCCCGGCGTCGATCTGGGCCCGCTGGCGCTCGCGGGCGTCGCCGGGTCCGACCCGAGCCCCGTCATGCTGCGCACCGACCTCTGGTCGCTGGGGCTGCCGGCCGCCGGGGTGGTGGCGCTCGCCGCCGCCGTCGCGGGCGTCCAGGCGTGGTGGGCGAGCCGCCGCGGATCGATCACCGAACTCAGGGCAGGAGACTCCCGATGACCTCGTCCACCGAGACGGCAGGCACGGCCCGCGCGGCCGAAACGACGCTGGCGGAGCTGGAGCAGCGGGCCACGGCCCGGCGGGACCGCCCTTCCTACGGGCATGACGCGCTGATCGCCTGCGACCGCGTGGTGCGGATCTTCACCACGGACGGGGTCGAGGTGCAGGCTCTCCAGGGCCTCGATCTGCTGGTCACCGAGGGCGAGTTGATGGCTCTGGTGGGGGCGTCGGGCAGCGGCAAGTCGACGCTGATGAACATTCTGGCGGGCCTGGACGTGCCGACGGCGGGGTCGGCGAAGGTCGCGGGCTGCGATCTGCTGTCGATGGGCCCGAAGGAACGGCTGCGCTACCGCCGGGACGTGGTGGGGTTCGTCTGGCAGCAGACCGCCCGCAATCTGCTCCCGTATCTCACCGCGATCCAGAACATCACCCTGCCCATGCAGTTGCGCGGTGGCGGCGGCAAGCGTGACCGGGCGGCCCGCGCCGAGTCGTTGCTCAGCATGCTCGACATCGCGGACTGCCGCGACCGGCGCCCCCAGCAGCTGTCCGGCGGGCAGCAGCAGCGGGTGGCCATCGCGGTGGCGCTGGCCAACTCCCCGTCCGTGCTGCTCGCGGACGAGCCGACCGGGGAGCTGGATTCGGCCACCGGCGAGCAGGTCTTCGCCGCGTTCCGGCGCGCCAATGAGGAGTTGGGCACCTCGATCGTGATCGTCACCCATGACCAGGCGGTCGCGAACGAGGTGCGGCGTACGGTCGCCATCCGCGACGGCCGTACGTCCTCCGAGGTGCTGCGCCGCACGGAGGTGGACGCGGCGACGGGCCAGGAGTCGCAGGTGGCCCGGGAGTACGCGATGCTCGACCGGGCGGGACGGCTCCAGCTGCCCGCGGACTACACGCAGGCGCTGGGCATGGAACACCGGGTGCTGCTGGAGCTGGAGCAGGACCACATCGGCGTCTGGCCGGACGCGCACGGGTCACCGGAGAAGCCGGACACGCTCGCGCGGGAGCCGGAGAAGCCCGGCGCACTCGCGCGGGAGCCGGAGGAGAAGTAGCTGCGCCACCGGTCCGCCGGGTCGGCCCTGCGCGCCCTACGCGCCCTGCGTCCTGCCCGACCTATCCGACCGAGAGGCCGAGCCCGCCCAGGCCGCCGGCCGGGTCGCGGCGCAGCGCGATCGAGCCGAAGGGCGTCCGCAGCCGGAGCCAGCCGCCCGCGGAGAGCAGCGTGACGGGGAAGTCCGGGGCGGCCCGGAGGAAACCGAGGGACTGGGCCGCGTGGACGGCCCGGAGCGGAAGTTCCGTGGCGCCGACCGGCCGGGACCAGATCTCGCGGCCGATACCGTCCCGCTCGGCACGGGTGCGCCGCTCCTCGGGCAGCGCCTCGTCCCGGGTGCGGAACTCGGTGACGGCGGCCTCCAGCGCGGCGCGCAGGGCGTCCGGCCCCGGCAGTCCCGGCTGCTCCCGCCACGGCCCCCGGGGCGGCAGGACACCGGTCCAGGGCGGCCCGGTGACGGGGGCGGGCAGCGCACCGGCGCCCGGCCCCGGCCCGCCCTCGGGGTCGCCGGGGCGGGGAACGTCGAGGGTCTCCAGCAGCTCCCCGGCCGACACCGTGACGTCGAGCGTCTCGGGGCGGGCCAGGCGGGCGGCGCGGATGGCGAGGACCTCGAAGGAGGGCGGGCGGCCGAACACGGCCAGCGCGTCGCCGCCGCCCGCCTGCAACCGGACCGCGGCGGCCCGGTCGTAGTGGAGCAGCCGGCCGAGGAAGGCGGCGAGATCCGCCGCCTCCCTCGCGTCGGCGAAACGCAGCGACTGCACGGGCACGGTCATGCCGCGGCGGGCTCCTCCGTGAGGTACTGCTGGAGGAAGAGCTTCTCCTCGGCGGAGATCCGCCGGGGCCGCCCGGCCGCCAGGTCGTACGGCACGACGACGGTCGAGGCGCGTACGTACACCTGGTCGGGGTCCTTGATCTCATAGGCGATCGTCAGGGACGCGGCGCCTATCTTCGTGACCCACGACTCGACGGTCACCGGCTCGTGCCGGTGGACCAGCGGCCGTACGTAGTCGATCTCGTGACGGGCCACGACGGACCCGCCCGAGAACGACGGCGAGCCGTCCCCGGGCGCCAGCCGGAACATGAAGTCGATGCGCGCCTCCTCCAGGTAGCGGAGGAAGACCACGTTGTTGACGTGGCCGAAGGCATCCATGTCCGACCAGCGCAGGGCGCAGCTGTAGAGGTGACGAGCCAAGACGATCAGCCTCGCGTGAGCTTCTTGTACGTGGCACGGTGCGGGCGGGCCGCGTCCGCGCCGAGCCGCTCGATCTTGTTCTTCTCGTAGGACTCGAAGTTGCCCTCGAACCAGTACCACTTGGAGTCACCCTCGTAGGCGAGGATGTGCGTGGCGACGCGGTCCAGGAACCAGCGGTCGTGGGAGATGACCACGGCCGCGCCGGGGAACTCCAGCAGCGCGTTCTCGAGCGAGGAGAGGGTCTCCACGTCGAGGTCGTTGGTGGGCTCGTCGAGGAGCAGCAGGTTGCCGCCCTCCTTGAGCGTCAGCGCCAGGTTGAGGCGGTTGCGCTCACCACCGGAGAGGACGCCGGCCGGCTTCTGCTGGTCCGGGCCCTTGAAACCGAACGCGGAGACGTAGGCGCGCGAGGGCATCTCGACCTGGCCGACGTTGATGTAGTCCAGCTCGTCCGAGACGACGGCCCAGAGGGTCTTCTTCGGGTCGATGTTGGCGCGGGACTGGTCGACGTAGGAGATCTTGACCGTGTCGCCGATCTTGACCGTGCCGCTGTCGGGGGTCTCCAGGCCCTGGATCATCTTGAACAGCGTGGTCTTGCCCGCGCCGTTCGGACCGATGACGCCGACGATGCCGTTACGGGGCAGCGTGAACGACAGGTCGTCGATGAGTACCTTGTCGCCGAAGGCCTTCGAGAGGTGCTCGACCTCGACGACGATGGAACCGAGCCGCGGGCCCGGCGGGATCTGGATCTCCTCGAAGTCCAGCTTCCGCATCTTGTCGGCCTCGGCCGCCATCTCCTCGTACCGGGCGAGACGGGCCTTGGACTTGGTCTGGCGCCCCTTGGCGTTCGACCGCACCCACTCCAGCTCCTCCTTGAGGCGCTTCTGGCGCTTCTCGTCCTTGCGGCCCTCGACCTTGAGGCGGGCGGCCTTCTTGTCGAGGTACGTGGAGTAGTTGCCCTCGTAGGGGATCGCGCGGCCGCGGTCGAGCTCCAGGATCCACTCGGCGACGTTGTTCAGGAAGTACCGGTCGTGGGTGACGGCGACGACGGCACCCGAGTATTTCGAGAGGTGCTGCTCCAGCCAGTTCACCGACTCGGCGTCCAGGTGGTTGGTGGGCTCGTCGAGGAGGAGCAGGTCCGGGGCCTCGATGAGCAGCTTGCAGAGCGCCACGCGGCGCTTCTCGCCACCGGAGAGGTTGGTGACGGGCCAGTCGCCGGGCGGGCAGCCCAGGGCGTCCATGGCCTGCTCCAGCTGCGCGTCCAGGTCCCAGGCGTTGGCGTGGTCCAGGTCTTCCTGGAGCTTGCCCATCTCGTCCATGAGCGCGTCGGAGTAGTCGGTCGCCATCAGCTCGGCGACCTCGTTGAAGCGCTTGAGCTTGCCCATGGTCTCGGCGGCGCCGTCCTGGACGTTCTCCAGGACGGTCTTGCTCTCGTCCAGCTTCGGCTCCTGCATGAGGATGCCGACGCTGAAACCGGGCGAGATGAAGGCGTCACCGTTGGAGGGCTGCTCCAGGCCCGCCATGATCTTCAGCACCGTGGACTTACCGGCGCCGTTGGGCCCCACGACACCGATCTTCGCGCCGGGCAGGAAGTTCAGATTGACGTCATCGAGAATCACCTTGTCGCCGTGCGCTTTGCGCGTCTTGCGCATGGTGTAGATGTACTCAGCCAAGAGAAACCGTCCGGCAGCAATAGAGGTGTGGGCAGATACACCCCATCTTGCCTGACGGCCCTCCCCGGACGGAAACCCGTCCGGGGATCGACACACGAGCAGCGTCACTCCCCACGCACGGCCGCTCACCCACCGTCGGTGTGCGGACCGTTCCGGCGGAGGAGGAAGACCACGCCTCCGCCCACGACGAGCAGTCCGATGGCGACGGCGGCGAGCATCGGGGTGGCGCTGGAGCCGCCGGTCTCGGCGAGGTCGCCCGCCGGCCCCGAGACGGCGGAGCCGGTCGTGGCCGGGACGGACTGCTGGGCGCTGCGCGTGCCGATGTCGTTGCCGGCCTCGCCCTCGCTCTCGCCCTCGCGGTCCAGGACGCTGCCGCTGGTGGCGCAGTCCAGCATCCCGGTGAAGGTCCTGGCGAAGCCTGCCGGCCCCGTGATGGTGAAGTCGTACGCCTGGTCCTCGGCGACGGGGACCGTCACCGTGCGGGTGGCCCCGGCGGCGATGGTGTGCTCGGTTCCGGCCAGCTCGAAGGTGAACGGTTCGTCGCCCCGGTTGACGGCCGTGACGTCCACGCCGCCCGCGGCGCAGTTCTTCCGCGCGGTCACGGCGGGGGCGGCGCCCTTCTCGGCCCAGGTGGCGGTGGCTCGCGCGGAGACCGTGGACTCGCTGGAACCGGCCAGGATCTGGGTCTGGGTGCGGCCGGTCCCGGCGAAGGCCCGGCCGACCGGCACGGAGGTGGTGGCCTGGACGGCCAGGGAGGCGGTGCCGTCGGCGGTGTCCTTCGGCACGGCGAAGTAGAGCCGGTCCCCGTCGGCCGCGGCGGTGACGGGAACGCCCTTCTCGTCCGTGACCGTGATGCCGCTGGCCGCCGCGTCCACCGGGGGCGACACCGAGACCTGGTCCGCGGCGGTGCGGACCGTCACGGGGCCGAGGCGCTCACCGGCCCGGCCGGAGACGGCGGCGGGCTCCAGGGTCAGCGAGGCCCGGGGCTCCTTCGCCTCGCGCGCGTTGCGGTGCAGCCAGTCGGCGAGCTTCTCCGCCTGCTTGTCCGACGCGGTGACGTCGGCGTTGTCCGAGTAGCGCCAGATGGCGACCTGGGTGCCGGCGGCGGCGGTCCGCTCGGTCAGCGGGCCGGTGCCGGCCGCGTCGGCGAGCGCGGCCAGGTCGTCGACCTGGGGGTAGGAGTGCTGGAGGATCCAGCGGATCTTCCCCGCGTTCCGGTTGCCGCCCAGCGAGGTCTCGGCCCAGGGGGTCTCCAGGTACTTCGCCTGGTCCTGGGTGGGGTTGTGGAGGTCGATGCAGTAGGTCTTGAGCTTGCCGCCGCCGTCCACGGTCATCTCGAAGAGCCCGGCGGGCAGTTCCTGGGTCCGGTCGGGCGCGTCGTTCTTCCCCGGGATGCGGAGCACGGCGCTGTCGAAGGTCTTCAGCCCGTCGAGCACCGCGGCCGCGCCGCCGTGGTGCCGGCCCGGGTCGTCGGCCGCCGCCGGTCCGGCGCCGACGAGCGCGGCAGCCGCGACGAGACCGGAGAGCAGCAGCGCGGCGACCGGGCGGAGGATCCCGCGGCCGGGGGGCGCCCCTGTCGTGCCGGACGACGCAGCGGACGCTGAAGACGCAGAAAACACAGAATTCCCCTCCGGGCGAGACCCTCGCGCTTGGTGCGCGTGTGGGGAATGCCTCGCCAGCAGACCCAAGTGACCCGTGAGCACTGGGAATCCTAAAGAACGGGCGAAGGGCAGTCCCCCGTACTGCCCTTGCACAACCATTCCGAATCGGAATCGTTATCGCACGATGGCTGGCGCCGTTGTCGCCGATCAGCCTTTTCAGGACACCGCCGCCGCCGCGGCGGCGTGTTCCCGTGGTTGCGGCGACTCCCGCACATCGCCTTCCGTGACGCGCTCCGGACGCTCCGTCAATACGGCTTCCGCTCTGGCCGCCCGGCGGAAGGCGGCCGTTCCCCGGCTCAGGTCGTGGCCGACGGCGACGGCCTCGACATCGACGAACGTCCGGCGCTGACCGGCCTGTTCCTCCTCACGGACCTTCAACCGGCCGTGCACGACCAGGGGTTCTCCGACCGAAACGGAACCGGCCAGATTCGCCGCGAGCGTCCGCCAGGACCAGACGGTGTAGAAGCTGGTGCGGCCGTCGGCCCAGAGCTGTTTCTCACGGTCCCAGCGCCGCGGAGTCACGGCGAAACGGAATCGCGCCATTCCGCCCGTGGCCGTCTCCCGGAACTCCACCGCCGTCGCGGCGTTGCCCACCAGTGTCACCAAGGTCTCGTTCATTTCCCGCCCCGCTTTCCCGTCGTACCGGATCGCACCGCTCGAACCGCACCGCACCGCTGGTACCGCTCGTACATCTCCGTACCGCGGGCTTCTGTCCGCACCGCGGACTTCTCTCCGTACCGCGGGCTTCTCTCCGTACCGCGGTGAGGTGCGGACTCCATGGTGGACGCCGGACAGGAATCGCGTCGGGGCCTGTGGACTACCGGCCGGTTGTGGAAAACTCCGTCACCGTCACGTACCGCTCGCGCACTTCCCGGTAGCGCACCAGCTCGGCCGCGACCGGATCCAGGACCCTGGCCCGGCCGCACCCGGCCGCCGCCTCGCGCAGCCGCCGCTCGGCGTCCTGCCCGTACCGTCTGGCCGGTCCCCGGATGGCCGCGGCGCAGGACCACTCCACCAGCGGGCCGCCGACGACTCCGGCCAGCATGATCAGCGCGGGTGTGACGAGTCCCGGCTCCAGGACGCCGATGATCTGGCCGACCAGCCACAGGCCGCCGAAGATCTGCAGGAGCGTCATCGACACCTGAGCGAGCACCGCGGCCGGCCACCACTTCGGCCGGGGCGGCTTGGCCGGGCGGCCGCCGAGCGGGGCCCCGGTCGGGCCGCCGAGCGAGGCTCCGGCGACGGCGCCCCGCCCCGCCTCCGTTCCACCGCCCCGCTTGGACGCGCCGGGGGCCCCGGCCTTGACCGCCAGTTCGTCCAGCGCCTCGGGCAGCCCCTTCGCCCCGTTGAACGCGGCCTCGCGCACCGCCTGCGCCCAGGGGCCCGGCAGCCCGTCGGCGGCGCCGTCCGCGACGATCCGCACCGCCTGCTCGACCCGCTGTCGGGCCGTCAGCTCCTCCTCCGGCGGGGTGAGCGCCTGGCCCATCCGGTCCAGGCTGCCGGGCAGGCCCCGGTTCTCGTACCAGCGCCAGAGCCGCAGCCACGGCGTCCCGCAGGCCCGCCCGGCGTTCCTGCGCCACTCCCGCTCGGCTGCCTGCCCGGCGGCCGCCGCGCCGACGGCCTCGGCCAGCCGGTCGGTGAACTCCTCGCGGGCCCGCTCGCCGAGTCCGGGCCGCCCCTCGGCCACGTACACCGGGCGCAGCCGCGCCGCCGTCGCGTCGACATCGGCCCAGAGTCGGCGGGTGGCGGCCGTGCGGTCCTGGACGAAGCGGCCGATCATCTCGCGGAGTTCGGGCACCCCGTCGCCGGTGAGCGCGGACAGGGACATGACGGTGGCGCCGGGTTCGCCGTGCTCGCCGAGCGCGATGCCGTCCTCGTCGAGGAGGCGGCGCAGATCGTCGAGCACGAGATCGGCCGCCTCGCCGGGCAGCCGGTCGGTCTGGTTGAGGACGACGAAGGTGACCTCCGCGTGTCCGGCGAGCGGGCGCAGATAGCGCTCGTGGAGGGCGGCGTCGGCGTACTTCTCCGGGTCGACGACCCAGATCACCGCGTCGACCAGGGCCAGGACCCGGTCCACCTGGTCGCGGTGTTCGGTGGCCGCCGAGTCGTGGTCGGGCAGATCGACCAGGACGAGTCCCTGGAGCGCCTCGTCGAAGGCGGCGGGCCCGGGGTGGGGCCTGCGCCGGAGCCGGCCGGGGACAGCGAGACGGTCCAGCAGCCCGGCGGCCCCGTCGGTCCAGCTGCACGCGATGGGCTGGGAGGTGGTGGGCCGGCGCAGCCCGGTGTCCGAGATCGGTGCCCCGGCGAGCGCGTTGAAGAGGGTGGACTTCCCGCTCCCGGTGGCTCCCGCGACGGCGATGACCGTGTGCCGCGAGGAGAGCCGCTGCCGGGCGGCGGCCTCGTCCAGCACGCGTCCGGCCTCGGCGAGGGTGTCCCGGTCGAGCCGGGCGCGGGAGAGCCCGACGAGTTCGCGCAGGGCGTCGAGCCGGGGTGGCAGCGGCCCGCCGGAGGGGACGTACGCCTCGACCTGGGGCTCCGCGTCGTCCTCGGCGGGCGCCCGGGGCGTGGCTTCCCCGGGCTCGCGGGCCTCGGCCGCCGCCGCACGCCGGGCGATGAGCCCGTCGTCCCAGCGCCCGTCCCTGCCCCTGCCCCGTCCTGACGTGTCCCCGTCCGGTGCCCCGCTGCTTTCACCGTGGATACCGCTGCCGTGGCCGTTGTCGCTGTTGTCCTGGTCCGTGACGGCGGTCATCGCTGCCACCTCTCCTTCTGCAGTACGGAAAGCGCGGCGATCAGTTCGGCCTGGGGCTCGGGAGCGATATCGAGCGCGTCGAGCGGGGCGAGGCGGCGGTCGCGTTCGCCGCCGAGTACCCGGTCGAGGTAGGTCGTCAGCAGCTCACCGCCCTTGTCGCGGAGGCGCAGCGCGCCCTGGGCGCCGATGCGTTCGGCGAGCTGCTCCCCCGCGGCCCGGGCACGTCGCCCGCCGAGCAGGGCGGCCGCGAGCAGCGCGGCGACGGTCTCGGGGGCGGGCGCCACGTTCCGCTCCAGCTGGCGCGCCTCCTCCTCGGCCAGTTCCTCCAGGACCCGCCGCCACCGGCGTACGGCGACGGAGATCCGCCCTTCGATGTCTTCCGCCGGCCCCCAGCCCCCGGCCTCCCGCCCGGCGTCCTCGTAGCGGAACAGGCCCCCGGCGGGCTCTCGGCGCCACTGGGCGCGGATCTGTTCGTCGGCGGCGGATACCGAGCACTGGAGCAGGGCCACCAGGCTGTCGACGAGGGCTTCGAGCAGTTCCTCGGGCGAGCTGTAGAGCGGGTAGCCGCGCCACCGGGTCCGCGCGTCCCCGGAGAGCACCGCCCCGCTCTGGAGGCGGCGCCGGATCCGGGCGGCCTCCTTCCCGTACGCGTCGTGGACCACCCCGGTCAGGCGTACGGAGGCGGCGTACTGGGCGGCGACGGCGGAGGCCAGTGAGGGCATCCGCACGTTGAGCGACTGGATGACGCCGGAGGCGGTGCGTCCTACCGCCTGCTGCCGGGCGGCGGGGTCCTGGGCCCGGTGTGCGAGCCAGGCGCGCAGCGGGGCGACCGCGGTGGTGGGAAGCAGTCCGCTGCCGCCGCCCGCGGACTCGGGCAGCTCCGGGATGGTGAACCGGGGCACGTCGCCGAGTCCGGCCCGGGTCAGCAGTGCCGCGTACTGCCGGGACACCTCGGCGATCACCTGGTGGGGCACCCGGTCGAGGACGGTGACGAGCGCCGCGTCGTACTCCTTCGCGGTACGCAGCAGGTGCCAGGGCACGGCGTCGGCGTAGCGCGAGGCGGTGGTGACCATCACCCAGATGTCGGCGGCGCAGATGAGTTCGGCGGCGAGGACCCGGTTCCGCACGACGAGCGAGTCGATGTCCGGGGCGTCCAGGAGCGCGAGCCCCCGGGGCAGGCTCACGGCGGTCTCCACCCGCAGCGCGGTCTCCCCGTCCTCTCCCCGGGCGGCGAGGTCGTCGAGCCCGTCCGGGTCGGGCGCCTGCCCCGGCGGCAGCCAGATCCGGGTCAGCTGGGGCAGCACCCGCGCCCCGGCGAACCAGTGGTGGTCGTCCGGGTGACAGACCAGCACCGGGGTCCGTGTGGTGGGCCGCAGCACCCCGGCCTCGCTGACCCGGCATCCCACCAGTGAGTTGACGAGGGTCGACTTCCCGGCCCCGGTGGATCCGCCGATCACGGCGAGCAGCGGCGCCTCGGGGTCCTTGAGGCGCGGCAGGAGGTAGTCGTCGAGCTGGGCGAGGAGTTCGACCCTGGTCTGCCGGGCGCGTTCGGCCCCCGGCAGAGGCAGTGGAAGACGCACGGCGGCGACACGGTCGCGCAGGGCGGAAAGTGCGTCGATGAGCTGAGGCCGTACGTCCATGGTCACCACATGCGAAGAATGCCCAATTTTGGCGCCTTTTTGAAGCGTATAGCCCTCTCTGCGCGGCGGTTCCACCCTCTGGACAGAGTCAGGACAGAGGGGACGAGTGGGGCGGGGGCATAACGAGTGCACAACACCCGGCGCGAGGGGAGCGAAAACCGATGCAGGAATCGCACCTACCTGCGATTATCGGTTCGCTTCACCGAACCTCCACATCGTGCCACGCAGGTGAAGCAACCGGGTCCAGGGGATCGGAGCCCTATCCTTGTCCCGGCACGGCCACGGAACCACCGATCAGGACTCCCGGCCCCCGTAGCTCAGTGGATAGAGCAGGCGCCTTCTAAGCGCTTGGCCGCAGGTTCGAGTCCTGCCGGGGGCGCACCGACCGCACGACCGTGAGGCCCTCCGCACCGGAGGGCCTTTTCGTCGGTCAGGGGCACGTTAGCGAGCACCGCGTCACGTCGGCATAAGCGGCCCTTCGCGCCTCCACGCAGGCCGCCCGCCGCGTCCGTCCCGCCGGGCACAACCGCCCCTCCCCTCACGCGTCCCGTCGCCGGAGCAGCAGCAGGGCCCCGAGCGTGAGCGCCGTCGTGCAGGCGGCGACCAGGAGCAGCGAGGGCCAGGGGCCCAGGCTGCCCACCGTGTCGGCGGCTGCGTCCGAGGTCTGGGTGAGCTTCTCCAGGGCGGCCGTCGGGGAGAGTCCGGCGACCCAGCGTTCGGCGTCGCCGAAGAGGGGGCCGAACAGGGACGGCAGGAGCAGCAGGCCGACCACCGTGGTGACCGCACCGGCGGAGTGGCGTACGAGGGTGCCGACGGCGAGGCCGAGCACGGCGGCCACCGCGAAGGACGCGGCGATACCGAACAGGGCGGGCAGCGGCTCGCCCTGGGCGTACCGGCCCTCCGGCAGCATGGCGTCCCCGACGAGGTAGGCGGCCGTGCAGGAGGCCAGGGCGAGGAGGTACATCACGCCCGCCACCAGTGTCGCCTTGGCGGCGAGGACCCTGCCCCGGCGGGGGCAGGCGGCGAACGTCCAACGGATGGTGCCGCTGCTGTACTCCCCCGAGGCGACGAGCGCCCCGACGACCGCGGCCAGCATCTGGGCGACGACGGTGAGCGTGAGGCTGCCGCCGAGGACGGTGTCGTCGGGTTGCAGGCTGCCGGTGGCGGCGATGAACACCGCACCGATGACGGGCAGTACGGCGGTGGCCGCGGTCGTCCACACCGTGGAGCGCACGCTGCGGAACTTGATCCATTCGTGGGCGAGCGCCTCCCGGAAGCCGGTCCGTCGCGTGCGGGTGGCGGGAAGGGGGAGCATGGTCGTGGTCGTGGTCGTGGTCATCGGACTGTCTCCTCACGGAACGCCGACGGGCTCCTGTCCTCGGCCCGGTATTCCACCGAGGACCGCGACAGCGCCGTGTAGACCTCCTCCAAGGAGGAGTGGGCGGGGGTGAGTTCGTGGACGGCGACCCCGTGGTCGCGGGCCAGGTCGCCGATGGCCGGAGCGTCGGGGCCGTCGACCCGCCAGCCGCCCCGGGCGTCCAGCCGTACGTGTGCTCCGGCCGCTTCCAGCAGGGTGCGCAGCCGTTCCGGTTCGGGGGACCTGACCAGGGTGTGCGCGCGGGAGTTGGTCTCGATGAAGTCGCGCATGGCCGTGTCCGCGATGAGCCGGCCCTGTCCGATCACGATGAGGTGGTCGGCCGTCAGTTCCATCTCGCTCATGAAGTGGCTGGAGAGGAAGACCGTGCGGCCCTCCGCCGCCAGGGACTTCATGAGTGCGCGGATCCAGCGGATGCCCTCGGTGTCGAGGCCGTTGACCGGCTCGTCGAGGATCAGCACCTCCGGGTCCCCGATCAGGGCGGCCGCGATGCCCAGCCGCTGGCCCATGCCGAGCGAGAAGCCCTTGGTGCGCCCGCGGGCCGTCTCCACGGGGAGGCCGACCAGCTCCAGCACCTCCTCGACCCGGCGGCGCGGGATGCCGTTGCTCGCGGCGAGGCCGGCCAGGTGGTGGTAGGCGGAGCGGCCTCCGTGGACGTCCTTGGCGTCGAGCAGCGAGCCGACCGCCCGCAGCGGTACGGGAAGGTCCGCGTAGGCCCGACCGCCCACGGTGACGCGTCCCGCGCTCGGGGAGTCGAGGCCCAGGATCAGGCGCATGGTGGTCGATTTCCCGGCGCCGTTCGGGCCGAGGAAGCCGGTCACCCGGCCCGGCCGGACCGTGAACGACAGCCGGTCGACGGCGGTTCGTCCGCCGTAGCGTTTGGTGAGTTCCGTTGCTTCGATCATGCGGCCGACGCTAGGAGCGGGGAGCCGGTCCCGAATCCTCCGGCGGGAGTCGCCTCCTGCTCCCCCGGGAGGACCTAGTGTTCTCCCGCCCTGACCAGGCCCGTCTCATAGGCGAGGACCACCAGCTGGGCCCGGTCGCGGGCGCCGAGCTTCGTCATGGTCCGGCTGACATGGGTCTTCGCGGTCAGCGGGCTCATGATCAGCGCCTTGCCGATCTCCTCGTTGGACAGTCCGGCGGCGACGAGCGCCATCACCTCGCGCTCCCGACCGGTCAGCACCGCTAGCCGTTCGGCGCCCGCCGCCTCGGGGGCCTTCAGCCGGGCGAACTCCTCGATCACCCGGCGGGTGACGGCGGGGGCGAGCAGGCTCCGGCCCGCCGCGACCGTGCGGATCGCGGCGCGCAGGTCGTCCGGCTCGATGTCCTTCAGCAGAAAGCCCGCGGCGCCGTACCGGAGGGCCTCGAAGACGTACGCGTCGACCTGGTACGTGGTGAGCATGACCACGCGGACCCGGTCCAGGGAGCGGTCCGCGGCGATCCGGCGGGTGGCCTCCAGGCCGTCGACGCCGGGCATTCGGATGTCCATCAGCACGACGTCCGGGCGGGTCGTGCGGACCGCCTCGACGGCCCGGGCCCCGTCGGCGGCCTCCGCGACGACGACCAGGTCGTCGGTGAGGTCGAGCAGGGCGCGGAATCCGGCCCGTACGACCGTCTGGTCGTCGGCGAGGACCACACGGACGGTCGCCGCGGCCCCCGCCGTGCCGTCCCCCGTCCGCCCGGTCACGGGGCCGCTCCCCCGGTTCCGTGCGGCGTCCCCGTTCATGAGGCC